>NZ_QWEZ01000001.1:0-1200000 GCF_003864255.1 Aestuariirhabdus litorea | reverse complement strand
CCTCTGCCGGAAGCTGTTCGGACCAGGTTCCATACTCATCATCACGTTTCCACCCTTCAATCAAGGAGTGAATGTTGTCGCCGGGGTTACGCTTAACATAGACAAACAGGGCATCAGGATATAACGCATTAAGGTAACTGACGCATAATCCATTCTGGTTGTTTTTATCAACAAAGCGACTCATCCCGGTCCGGGAGTAGAAGTAACCGGTAATAAATTTTTCATCACCGCTTAAGGCATCCTGTTTACTCAAACGATGACTATCCCAGCCACGTGATTGCAGGTCGTGCAAGGACGCCCAAAGGTCGTGGGTCTCTCGATTCAGTGTCCCTATCTCAAGTGATTGAGACAGTGTCTTGTACACCAGAGTCGTCCCTGCCCGGGAGCAGCCAACCACGAAAACAGGGCGGGATGCCTTCACCGGTAAAGCAAAGTTCATCACTCCCCTTAAGCCAAAAAGGGTTTGCTGCTGATAATGTCTTACGGTTTTTATTACTTTTTCCCTAAGTTCAGTCGCAGACATTCTGGGATCCTGAGGTATAAAATGATTTAGTTAGAACTTTCTCGCTTGATTTTATCCATCAACTTAAGCGCCGCTTCGCGTTCAGAAAAAGCCTTATCACCGTCCAAAATCTGCTCAAGCAGTGCCAAAGCCTCAGCGGCCTTGTCGGGTGGCAGGGCTGCGGCATAGTGATAGGCTATCTCCCGATTGCCTGGCAGAGCCTCGTGTGCAGACCGCAACAGCAAAAGCCCCTCAGCCGGTTTGCCAAAGCGAACCAGAATCCATCCCAGGGTATCCATAACTTCTGGGCTCTTCCCAGATGCTGCATACGCTTTTCTTGCATAGCGCTCTGCGCTCTGGTCTCCCTTTAGCATGAGCAACCAGGCGATGTTGTTGTTGAGTGAGATGTTTTCCGGCTCTTTGGATAACGCAGCCCGGTGGAGATCGATGATTTTTTTAGACAAAGTCGGGTTACTGGCCAACGCCGTAGTCTGGGAGACATAACGGCTATCGCCGGTTCGCTTATAGCTGGCCTCCAGGTGATCAAAAGCCCTGTCATCCCTTCCCGTTTGTAACCAAAGGCGTACACGAGCGCCTATCACTTCCGGCTCACTGGGGTACTCTTTTTCAAGAGTGGCCAGTGTATTTTCCGCACGGCTCAGGTCGCCCGTTTCGGTATCCAACATCACCCGCAACAGCCTAATCGATGGCTGGTTAGCCTGATCCGCTCTCGCCTCAAAGCGCGTCAACACCTCATTAGCCCTGATGTAATCCTTACCGCTAACCAGCCACCCTAAATAGCTTTGCAGCACAGGAATCGGGTTGGGATCGATAGTCAGCAACCTTGAAAAGTAGTGGTCGATGTTATGACCTTCGGCACGCTTAACGGCTAGCTGCAACATCAACTGGTTCGCTAAAAGACTATCCGGCTGCTTGTTAAGCGCCCTGCCAGCATTAAGGGCGGACTTATCAAGGTCCCCACTACTCAAATAGAGAGCGGCAAGGGCGAGACTGACCTGCGACCGTTTCCCTTCCCTCGGCTGTGCCTTGATCAGCTGTTGTTCCGCTTTTTCCCGCTCCCCTCGGTTGGCCTGCAAGCTGGCATAATAGACTGAAAGCCGGATATCAGGCTCTGGAACATCGAGGAGGGGCTCCAACACCTCAACCGCTGTCTCGATCTTTCCCTCTTTTACCAGTGTGCGGGCTACACCAATCTGTGCCGGTATTCGTTCCCTGGCCCCGGACTCTACCTTCTTGTACTCACTTCTGGCCCGGCTGTACTCTTTACTGACTTCCAGTATTTCTGCCTTGAGGTAGTAATAATCACTGACCTCGGGAAACTGCTTAAGGCGGCTCTCAACCAGGCTTTGGGCGAGCGCCACCTCCCCTTGCTGCAAGTAATAGCTAACAAGGCGCTTATCGGACTGAAAGGTGGGTCTATCTTCTGCGGCAAGGCGGTCCAGCGAGTCTGCCGCCTCCTTCAGATTCCCGGCCTGAAGATAGGCGTTCGCGAGATACTCCTCTACCTGGAGCTTATCGGCGGCACCCATCCTGGACTGCTCGAGATAACGAATACCCTCTTCTGTCCTGTTGATGCCCATATAAGCCTTACCGATTAACAGCAGCTCCATCGGCATCAAGGGGTCATCGCCCTGAGGATTCTCAAGCAGGGCGATTACCGTTTGGTAGTCATTTTGCTCCAGCATGATGGTAGCCAGCAGGGTGCGGGCTGTCCTGTTATCCGGATAGTGTTTGAGGTAACGATTGAGTAGATCCCTGGCCTGGTTTTTGGCACCGAGCTGATAGTGAGCAATGGATGCAAGGTACATGGTTGGCAAGTGATTCGGTACACGGGAGAGTACTTTCTCGAAATAAGACCTTGATTTAGCGTACTCATTACGAGCGAGATACAGGCGTCCGAGATCAAAACTGGCCTGCATATTGTTGGGCTCAGACTTGATCACGCTGAGCAGTACCTGCTCAGCACCTTGTGAATCGCCTGACGCCAGCATGGCTCCCGCCTTTCGGAGGCTAACATAGGAGCCGCCAAAGTTATCTTTTTCCAGCACTTCAAGCGTGCCGATGGCATCCTCATAGCGCTTTTCAAGAGAGGCGATCTGGGCACTTAACAGCAGGGCCTCCAGATTATTGGGATCCTGTTCGAGCAGCGGATCGAGCAGTTGCCGCGCGTCATTAGATTTATTTTCCGCCACCAGAATTTTGGCAAGGCCAATAGTGGCACCAGGCGAGGGTTCCTTTGCCATTGAGGCATTGAACGCTTCCCTGGCATCGACCAGCATCGCCTGTGCCAGCAACGCATTGCCCTTGGATAGAAGCGCTAACGCTGCGGTATCGGGGCTCGGCTGCCGTGAGGATAAGAGCGCCAGCGCCTTTTCTGGTGATCGTTTGACCAGATACAGGTTGGCCAGTTCGACCACCTTGTGTGGCCCCAGCTGGTCAGATTGGTCGAGGTATTCATAGGCTGCTATGGCCGCATCCACATCCCCTGTTTCCAGCTCGGTCGTTGCCAGCAACTCCCGCGCCTCTACCGAGCCAGGGGTCTCTGCCAGGTAGTTTTTTAACTCAATAATCGCTGCCGGGTTATTCCCCTCACTGATGTAATCCCTGGCGCTTTGCAGGTAATCCTTTGCAAAAACCGGCAACGCCACCATCAACGTCATGGCTACCAGAATCCCACCGTATTTTGGTTTCATCACGGGCTATCCTCTCCCACTTTTTTGGTTTCCATGATTCCGTACTTATGCATTAACGAGTACAGGGTTGGCCGCGTGACTCCGAGCAGTTCAGCCGCCCTGGAGATGTTGTTATCCGTGTACCCGATCGCCCGGCTGATCACTTCGCGCTCCGTTTTTTCGCGTATGGACTTCAGGTTAAAGGGCAATACAGCATCTTCACCGGGCTCCTCCAGCTGAAGGTCAGCGGGAAGAATCCGTCCATGCTCAGCCATAATCAGGGCGCGTTTGATGCGGTTTTCAAGCTCGCGAATGTTGCCAGGCCAGGCGTACGCCTCTATCGCCATGATCGATTCATCGGTCAGCACGGGTGGCCGCTTGTCGCCATTGGAAAGGCGCTCGATCAAAGCACTGGCGATAACTACCGAGTCCCCCTCCCTCATGCGCAGAGGGGGTATCTCAATACTCATCTCGCTGATGCGGTAATAAAGGTCGCTTCGAAACAGCCCCTCCTCAATAAGCTTCTCCAGGTTTTGGTGGGTTGCGCAGATGACACGAACATCCACGGGTATCTCACCTCGCCCGCCAATTCGCTCGATTGTCCTTTCCTGAAGAAACCTTAGCAGCTTTGTTTGCAGGGCGATGGGAAGGTCACCAATTTCATCCAGAAAGAACGTACCCTCATTGGCATACTCGATCTTTCCAACCGTTTGCTTCACCGCCCCGGTGAATGCCCCTCGCTCGTGGCCAAACAGTTCACTTTCCAGCAGGGTTTCAGGAATGGCCGCACAATTAACCGCAACAAAGCGCCCTTTTCGGCCACTTAATGAATGCAGGGCCTTGGCCAACACCTCTTTGCCGGTTCCGCTCTCCCCCAGCAGCAGGACACTGATCTCCGATGGCGCCACCTTTTCGACCGTTCGCGTAACACTCTGCATTATTTCAGAGCAGGCGATGACCCCTCGCAGCGGTTCAAAGCCGATCCCCTGTTGCAGTTTTCGGTTCTCCTCCTCCAGATCGTATAAGCGATAGGCCCTATCAATGATCAATTTGAGCTCATCAATATCGATGGGCTTCTGGTAGAAGTCATAGGCGCCCATCGATACCGCCTTTACCGCATTTTCCCGATCATTATTTCCCGTCACCACAATTACTTTGGTAGAAGGACGCTCGGCAATCACACGTTCAAGTAATGCCAGCCCTTGGGACGCATTGGCGGGGTCTGGGGGCAGCCCCAGATCGAGCGTCACTACTGCGGGTTCCTCTTTCCGTAACTGCACAAGCGCCGAGTCCATGTCAGTGGCTACCCTGATATCGTGGTCCCCCAGCGACCACTTCATCTGTTTTTGCAGCCCGATGTCATCCTCTATGACCAGCAAAACGCGTTTTCCCGTCATTGCATTGCCCCCCCTGCGACCAGGTTCCCTGTTTCGGTTTCCAGCGGTGGAAATAAAAGCGTGAAGCGTGTCCACCCACCGTTTCGGTTCTCGACCTGGATATCCCCGCCGATCATTCGCATATACTCTCTGGCATCGAATAGCCCTATCCCCATCCCCGCATTGCCCTTGGTGGTCTGGAAAGGGCGAAAAAGGGAATCCTGGATAAAGGCTTCGCTCATTCCGGGGCCGTTGTCAGCCACATCTACAAAGGGTCTTGAATCCTCCTCCCTAACGCCAAAGGAGACCTCTACTTCCCCTTTGGGGCCCGCCGACTCGACGGCATTCTTTATCAGGTTTTCTAACGCAGATGAGAAGCGCTGTTCGTCAAGCAGGAGTTTGATTCCCTGCTGATCATCGGGGATGGAAACCTGTTTGCATGCTCCGGCGAAACGAAGCGCAATCGCCTTTACCTGCGCACCCAAATCGATGTGAGACACCCCATGTTCACTGATTTTATCGCCGCTCAACTGGGCAAGCATACGGTCCATTTTGGCCACCGAGTGCTCAATGGTCTCGACACAATCATCGATAAACTCAGGGTTAGATCGATGACGGGCCATATTACTCAGCAATAGCTTTAACTGGGCGCTGATATTTTTCAGGTCGTGAACGACAAAAGCCGAGACCCGGTTGTAGGCTTCAAATTGCTTGGCCTTCGCCAGTGCATCATGGGCGTCGGCCAGCGATAGGTAGCTGGACACCTGCTGCGCAACGAGCTTGATAAAATCGTGATCCTCCCACCCGATCTCCCGCATTGAGCGGGGTGTGGCCAACACCACCACAGCGAATACTTCAGACGCATTTATCAAAGGTATCACCAGCCACAGGTCCTGGTCCTCGGCCAAAAAACCAAGATCCAGGCCCGCGGGATAGCGTTCAGGAAAGGTGCGGTATTCGTTAAGGTCTATTACCCAACCTTCTTGCCGTAAAAAGCCGAGCGTACTGGCGGTGATCTGCTCCCTTTCATAGCGTGAGCGCAGCATATTCCAAAAGCCGCAGGCAACCAGTTTGCGCTGGTCATCCCGTTTCCAGATCAAAGCTCCCCGGCTATCCAGCGCGTTGCACATCACTCTCAGACACCGGTCCTGGAGCGTATCGCCTTCAGTCTCCTCATCAAGGGCGTGGGTGACCAGTAGCCACTGCTCACGGTAATCGTACTTGAGACGAAAAAAATGCTTGGCAATCAGCACCGACAAGACCGAACGCACCTGGCCGGAGCTCACCAGCAAAAACAGAACCGTGGCCGCAAAAAAGATAACCAGCAGCAACAGCAGGTCACCCCAGCGGCCGCCAAAATCCCGAACATAGAAACCAGCGATGGCAACCGCCAGCAGATAGCCGCCAATCAACAGTAATGAGGCCGTGCGAAAGGCGGCGTGCCGTGAAACCATGAATTTGGCGTCCCAATGGGGGTTTCTTACACCGGCGAGCAAGAACAGTGGGACCACCAACAGGCTGGCTATTCCCCTGGCCGCCAACAAGGCATCATTAAGGTGTTGATAAAGCACCGCCTCTGCATAGAGGAAAAGGTCAAACAGTATCAGGGCCAGCAACCCCAGAAAAAAGTGTTTTACAGCCCAACGCCGCTCCAGGTCCACCGCCGCATAGACCTGTTCAAGCAGGGAGAGCAAAATAATCGATACCGCCAGATGCCCCACTAAGCGAGGGTCCAGGGAGATTTGCTGCTGCACAGAGATACGAAAAACATCAAGTGCATCGATAAGGAGAGGAAAAATCAAGGCGGCTATGATCAGCCAGCGAGGCCAACGAGTCGGCAAGGGCCATAGACGCAGCAGCAGCAGACCGATGAGAACATTACGCAGGCTTTCCAGCACCCAGGTATCAGCGTACAGCCACTCGGGGCTTGATGCCGCAAAACAGACAGCAGCCGCCCACAGGATTAGCGCCAGGCACAACCACCGGAAATGCCATACCAGCTCCCCACTGACCCGATAAAAGGTCAGAAGCAGCAGCACTGAATAGACAGCAGCCAGCGATCCGTAGCTGACCTGGATGATAAAGTCCATTTAACTCCGGCCCTTGTTATTCTCTGCGGCAGCAGTTTTGAGGGTTGAACGCCTTAAGTGCCGAGAAAACGACACAATTGAGTGTATGCAGCGTTTCAACAACTGTCGATTTTTTTAACGGTCACTGAAAGCCTTATGCCAAATTCAACTGATAGGTGGTAGAAGTAATCGTGGATAGATTTAAACAATCTGAATCACCCTGGCCCAGCCTTCAGAGGGCGAGTCCGTTTACAAGCCTACACGACGAAACCGGCACGGGCTCTCACCGCGCTGCCCCCAGCCTTCCCTGCTGCAGGAAGAGTGGCTATATTATGGCCACCATGCACGTAGATCATTTATGAAAATCAACGCCCTACATCCCTGGAACATCACAGAAACCCAAGCGGCCGCTATACAGAAGAGCTTGAGCGCCTGGATCATCCAGGATGAAGAGGCTTTGGAGGGGGTGGAGCTGATTGCACGGGCGCAGCTGCTGTACAACCTGGATGACGAATACAGCACCGCAAACGTTACCCTGTTCCGTGTGCCCGGGTTTGAAGTGGTTGAGCGTCACAGCGCGACCTTGCGCCTGGATTTCCCTGCGCTGCCGGGGTTGATGTCATTTCGCAAGGCACCGGTATTACTTAAGGCCCTTTCGGCCCTGAAAGAAACGCCTGACCTTATAATCTGCGATGGCCGAGGGGTTACCGATACCCAGCGTTTTGGGTTAGCCAGCCACATTGGCCTGATGTGCAACATCCCCACGATCGGCTGGCGTTCCGCACCCCAGGGCCCCATAACACAACGCATGAAGCTTAAACGCGGTAACTGGATCCCCCACAAAACGGCCCAGGGTACCCATGGCGCCCTGCTGAGAGTGCACCCCGACCTCCCTCCCATCTACGTTTCCAACGCCCACCGCATCAGTTTGAAGCAAGCCCTGCGTTGGTCACTCCAGGCCGTTCCGCCCACCCTTGAGAACGCCGATATGCTGGAGCTGCTTACCCCACAGCCCATCTCACAGTTGAGTCAGCTGAACCCCTCACCGGAGTTGGGATAACCCGCCGATCAACACTTGGACTGGTACTGGAGCCGGAAGCGAATTACTATGACGGGCTACGCGATTGAAAGCTGGCCAGTGCCCCTATGTCTGGACATAAGACCCTCATATCCACCCGAGCCGCCCGCGGCGAAGCTACGAATTTTTATTCGCGATTCCTGATTTATCTTACCGCCACTACAACGCTGGCCGCGGCTTACTCGGCCAAAGTGGTACCCGATTACCTGGTCTGGGCGCTTCCCTACCTGCTGCTTTACCCGCTCCTGTTCAAGCATCACCGTCTTGATCGATTTCGCGATAGCCCAACCGCCGCGAGTCTGGACGGCCTACACATAGGCTCGCTGATTGCCGCCTGGGGATTCATGCCCGCACCCAGTCTGGTATTGTTGTTGCTCATTGTGTTGAACAGCCAGTGCTATTCGGGAGCCCGCAACCTCCCCTACCTGTTCCTTTTCCTGATCGCCAGTAGCGCCAGCCTGTTTTTCCTGCTGCAGCCCGAGTTTGTCCCCGCCGCCCCGCCGGTTTGTCTCTTTGCCGTGGCGATCACCACAAGTCTCTACCTGGCTGTAACAGGAAAAGAAATCCATGCTCGCAAGCATAAACTGCAGGCCCGGGATCGACAGCTTAGGGAGGAGAAAGAGCGTCATATTCGGCTTATGAGCAAGCTCAGCCGTTACCTTTCGCCGCCGGTGTGGGAGTCTCTTTTTTCCGGCGACCAGGACGGTAGCCTGGAAACCCAGCGCAAGCGCCTGACGGTGTTCTTCAGCGATATCAAGGGATTTACCGAACTGTCGGAGGAGATGGAATCCGAAGAACTCACCGAGCTGCTGAACAACTACCTCACCGAAATGTCGAACATCGCTCTCAAATACGGTGGCACCATCGACAAGTTTGTGGGCGATGCCATCATGGTGTTTTTCGGGGACAGCAAAAGCGGGGGTGCCAAACGGGACGCACTGGCGGCGGTTTCCATGGCGATCGCCATGCGCAAACACATGAAGGTATTGCGCCAGCGCTGGCTTAGCCAGGGCATCCAGCGGCCACTGCAGATTCGTATGGGAATCAACACGGGCTTCTGCACGGTCGGAAATTTCGGGGCCGCCAGCCGTATGGATTACACCATTATCGGTAAAGAGGTTAATCTCGCCAGTCGCCTCGAAAGCAACGCCGAGCCGGGCCAGATTCTGATCTCCTATGAGACCTACTCCATGATCAAGGATGTGATTATGTGCCGCGACAAGGGCGCGCTGGAGGTGAAAGGGTTCAGTCGTCCGGTTCCCACCTTCCAGGTGGTCGATTTCCGCAAGGACCTGGGAGCCGACCAGAGCTTCATCGAGCACCAGATCGATGGATTTTCCATGTACCTGGATACCGAGAAGGTAAAAAGCTACGACAAGGAGCGCGTCGTGCAGGCTCTGCAGTCAGCGGCACGCCAGCTTAAGGAGCGGGTGATCCTCTAACCCCTCAGGGCGCTGCCCTAAGGCCGGCAGGCACAGCGTTACTGGTTGGCCAGACGTCCATTGCCAAAGCTGCACTCCCCCAGCGAACGACAGGGGTTGATATCCAATCCTCCTCTTCTCACATAGCGCGCCACCACCTCCAGGGACTCGGCCTTGGTGATCGCCTTGATATCCATAAAAATACGCTCCACGCAGTGCTCATGGAAGTCGCTGTGCTGCCGGAAGGATACGATGTACTTCAGGAGCGATTCACGGCAAAGGCGCTTTCCCCGGTAGGCGATCATCAATGTGCCCCAGTCAGGCTGCCCCGTGACTGGACAGTTGGACTTCAGCAGCCGGCTGTAGAGACGCTCATTGACCACCATATCGGCTACCTGCAGCAGGCCTGCATCGGTATCGTAATGGTCGATCGAAACATCCAGGTCATCAATGCCATCGCCGAGGGGGAGTTCCAACCCCGCTTCCGAGACCTGCTGATGGGTCTGGATAGCAACCCCGACCGGCGCCCCCGCCGCCGCCGAAAGATCCCGCTCCAGCACCCCCTGTAGTGTCCCCTGATCACCAATACGGCTCTGGTTGAAGGAGTTGAGGTAGAGCTTGAACGATTTGGACTCAATGATATGGGTCGAATCGCAGGGGATGGAAAAACGCCCCACCGCCACCTGCGGCTTACCGTTGAGGTTGAGCCAGGAGAGCTCATAGGCGTTCCAGATATCGACACCCCTGAACGGCAGTAGCTCACCAATCCCCAGGGCGGCGCGGTTCTCGCTGCGCGCGATGGGGTGCAACAGCTGCGGGCTGTACTCACAGACATATTCGGACTGCTTCCCCAGGGGGGAAAGGTGCAGGTCTTGGCTCATCGAGAACTCCTCCTAGTGACGTAGACCGGTTCCACGACGCAACAGGAACAACGTAAAGCAAAAAACGATCACTGTCAGCAGGGCCAGCAGGGCCAACGCCTCAACCACAGGCACCCCATCGGAGTACCCCAAAATACCGTAACGGAAGGTATTAACCATGTAGAGAATCGGGTTCAGGTGAGACAGCCCCGCCCAAAAATCCGGTAATACATTGATCGAATAGAATACCCCCCCGAGATAGGTGAGCGGGGTCAGGACAAAGGTCGGGATAATCGAAATATCATCAAAACTGTTGGCGTAGAGCGCATTAATAAAGCCCCCCAGCGAGAACAGCACCGCCGTCATCACAACCGCCAGTATAGTCACCCCGACGCTGTGCATCGGCAGGCTGGTAAAGGTCAGCGACAGCAGGGTCACGATGCTACCCACCAGGAGGCCCCGGATCACACCGCCACAGACAAAACCAGCCAGCATCAGGTAGTCAGGCACCGGTGAGACCAGAATCTCCTCGACGCTGCGCTGGAATTTATTGCTGTAAAAGGAGGAGGCAACATTGCCGTAGGAGTTGGTAATGACCGACATCATGATCAGCCCAGGCACCACGTACTCCATATAACTGAAGCCGCCCATTTCACCGATACGGGAGCCGATCACGCTGCCAAAGATAACAAAGTAGAGCAGCATGGTGATCGCCGGGGGCAACAACGTTTGCGGCCAGATTCGCAGGAAACGGCGTACCTCCTTGATGGCGATCGTCATAAAGGCGATCCAGGCGTCAGCCGCTCTCATAGCAAGCCCTCCTGCTTTTCAACCAGGGACACAAACAACTCCTCCAGCCGGTTAGAACGATTACGCATACTGGATACTTCAACCCCCTGGGCCTGGAGCTCTGCAAACAGATCATTCATATTTTGGCTCTTGTCCATCTCCACCTCGAGGGTAAAGTCATCCATCCGCCTGACACGGTAGCCTTCTACATCCAGCGATGGGGGCAGACTCTGGCGTGCATCCAGTATAAAGGTCTCCACATTCAGCTGGCCGAGGAGCTGTTTCATAGAAGTATTCTGAACCAGGCGTCCCTTGTCGATAATCGCAATGTGACGACAGAGCTGCTCAGCCTCCTCGAGATAATGGGTGGTCAGTATGATGGTGACACCTTCGTTGGCATTGATCTCCCGCAGGAACTGCCACATGCTGCGCCGCAACTCGATATCGACACCGGCAGTCGGCTCATCAAGAATCAACAGCTTGGGTTTATGGATCAAAGCACGGGCGATCATCAGCCGTCGCTTCATCCCTCCCGATAACAGCCGGGACTGCACCGCTCGCTTATCCCAGATACCCAACTTCTTGAGGTAGTACTCTGCACGCTCGCGAGCCAGGGCACGGGGGATGCCGTAATAGCCGGCCTGGGTGACCAGGATATCGATCGGCTTTTCAAACTGGTTAAAATTAAACTCCTGGGGCACCACCCCCAGGTGCTGTTTAGCCTGACTCAGATCGGTATCCAGGTCGTGGCCAAACACCGTCACTGTCCCTGCACTTTTGGTGACCAGTGAGGAGATGATGCCGATGGTGGTGGATTTGCCCGCCCCATTGGGGCCCAACAAAGCAAAGAAGTCGCCCTGCTGAACACGAAAGTCGATCCCCTTGAGCGCTTCGAAGCCGTTCGCATAACGCTTCGTCAGACCCGAAATTACCAATGCATCATTCATATCGTTGCTGTCTCTTTTAGTCCCTGCAGATAGTGCTTCGGCTGGCACAGCCTCCCCCCTTCAGCGGAAGGCAGGGGGTAAGCGAGGGCCGCCGATTATACCTAAAGCGGAATCATTCCGGCACCACCTCACTGACATCCCCGTGACGGCACCCTATAATGGCCTCCCCTACCACTACCGACAGTGTATCGATCGCCATGGCTGCTTTTTCTCTCCCCCGCTTACGCTTCGAACTCCTCCAGCAACTCCAACAACAGCTCAGGCAGCTGGTTGAGAGTGGCACCATGCCGGAGTTCAGCGATAACCCATTGCTCGCCAAGCTGGAGCAACTGCTGCCAGAACTGGAGCAGGGAGAGGAGTCGGCGCTGTTTGATGCACAGCAGTCGATCAGCCTGCTGATCGCCAATTTCCCCCAGCTGACCCCCCTCGTCAGCCGGGACCTGCTGTGGCTGCTTGGTGGTGACTGCCTTCACTGGATGCCCGAGGCAGAGGTAGAGCTCTACCAGCAACTGGAGGAGCTCTATCACCAGGCGCTTGAGAAGGGGAACGATTTTGACTGGGTGGCTACCCGCCAGCAGTTAACCACCCAGCCTCAGGGGCTTCATTAGGCCGCCGTTTCAGTCACTCGCCTGGGCGAGGCGGGAATCCCGAAAAAGAGCGTATAAAGGACCGGCACCACGATCAGGGTGAGCAGGGTTGCGAAGCTCAAGCCCCCCATAATGGTGACGGCCATTGAGCTGAAAAAGACATCGTACACCAGAGGGATCATCCCCAGTACCGTGGTCAGGGCGGCCATCATCACCGGTCGCACGCGGCTTACCGAGGAGTCCACCACAGCCCGGTAGGGCTCCTTGCCCTCCTTGATCTCCAGGTCAATTTGCTCCAACAAGACGATGGCGTTTTTGATCAGCATCCCCGAGAGGCTGAGAAACCCGAGCAGCGCCATAAAGCCAAAAGGCTGACCACTGAGCAGCAGGGCAGCGCTCACCCCGGTCACTGAGAGCGGTACACAAAGCCAGATAATCAAGGGCTGTTTGATGGCATTGAACAGCAGGATCACTGTCACCAGCATCGCCAGTATTCCCAGGGGGATAAACTTGAACACTGATTTGCGTGCATCGGAAGAGTCCTCAAACTCCCCGCCCCACTCCATTCGATAACCCGGCGGCAGATCGATCGCCTCGATCTGTGGACGCAGTCGATTGAGGAGGGTGCTGGCCTGCCCCTCCCTCGGGTCGCAGGAGGCAGTCAGGGTGCGAACGCGGTCGCGGCGTTTAATGATGGGATCCTGCCAGTGGGTTTCAAACCCATCCACCACCTGCTGGATCGGTACGGGGCGGTTCAGGGTAGGACTCCACACCTGCAAGCCGGCGATATTACTGATGTCGTTTCGCTCTGCTTCAACCGCGCGGATCACAATCGGCAGCAAAGTGGTTCCATCCCTATAGGTACCGACGGTTCGTCCCTCAAAGCCCGCCTTGATGGCACTGGTCAGGTCAGGTCGGCTCACCCCCGCCTGTCGCGCGCGAACCTCATTGAACAGGGGAACCAGCACCTTGGTTTGCTGGCGCCAGTCATCGCGGACGTTATCGGCATTGCTGTCGGCCCACATAATCTCCTTAGCCTGGCTTGAAAGCTCTCGGAGCACTCTTGGATCGGGGCCGCTGAAACGTACTTCAATCTTGGAATCTCGCCCTGGTCCGAGCCGTACCCGCTGGAACTTGGGTTCGCTGTCGGGGAAAGTCTCTGCAATATGCAGTCGGGCCCGGTCAATCAGTGAACCGATCTGGGTGTTATCCTCAAGCTTGACGATCAACTGTCCATAACTGCTGTTAACCCCCTTGGGGGCATAGACCAGGAGAAAGCGGGACACCCCTCGACCCACAGAGGTAGTGACCGACACCACTTCCGGTTGCGCCAGCAGGTACCGCTCGATCGCCTTGAGGTCATCGCTGGTTGCGCGAATATCGGTACCCTCCGCTCGCCAATAATCGATGTAAAAGATCGGCGTGTTGGAGTCAGGGAAAAAACCCTGTTTGAGGTAGCGAAACCCAACGATCGCGGCTGCCAGCAGACAGACCACCAGCAACAGGGTCAACCAGCGAAAACGGATCGCCGACACCAGCATCGCGCGATAGCCCCGGTACAGGGGGTGATCGTAGATCGCCGCCTCACTGGCAGCGCCGCCGCGCTTGAGAATCAGGTGACAAAAGAGCGGGGCCACTGCAACCGCGGTGTACCAGCTCAACATCAAGGAGATAAAGATGACCCAGAACAGGGTGTTGCAATAGGCCCCCGTTTTATCCGGCGACAGGCCAATGGGGGCAAAGGCAAAAATCCCCACCAGGGTGGCGCCAAAAAGCGGCCACAGGGTTTGATCGACAACGGTTTTAGCAGCTTTCAGGGCGCTCTGGCCGCGCTGCATCCTGACCATAATGCCTTCGGTCACCACTATGGCGTTATCTACCAGCATCCCCAGTGCGATAATCAATCCCCCCAGGGAGATGCGCTGCAGGTCTATCCCGGTGATGTACATCACCAACAGGGTTCCCGACACCGTCAGCAGCAAAATGGCACCGATCAGCAACCCACTGCGCGGCCCCATAAAAATCAGCAGCACCAGGATTACAATCCCCAGAGCCTGGGAGAGGCTGACCAGGAACCCCTCAACCGACCGTTCCACATAAACAGACTGCTCGTAGACCGGGTGAATCTCGATACCCGCAGGTGTGCTGGCCCGCAGGGCACGAATTCTCTCCTGAATCGCCCTGCCGACGTCGATTACATTGACCCCGTTTTGCACCGCCACGGAGAGGGTCAAGGCGGGCTCAGCGTTATGACGGATGATCTGGGTAGGCGTCTCATCGTAATCGAGGGATACCGTCGCCACGTCATCGAGGTGAATCAGTTTGGGGGCCCCATGGCGATAATCTGCCTGCTGGTCCGCCAGCCCTTCGATGGTCTGGCTGTAGGCTGGACCCGCCCCCAACTGCTTGATGAGCAGAGCGCCGATCTCCTCGGGCGAGTTGAACTCACCTGAGGGGTTGATCACCAGGAACTCATTGTCGACCCGTACCCGCCCCGAATCAGTCAACAGGTTCTGTTCTGAGAGTGTTTTAGCGATTTGGTTGGGGGTGATCCCCAACTGTGAGAGCTTGTCACGCGACATATCGACAAAAATGCGCTGACCCAGCACGCCACCATACTGCACCTTGGCAACTCCGGGGACCATCAGCAGGTCCCGCTGCAAGACCTTGGCAAAATCCTTGAGCTCACGGTTGGAATAGCCGCTGCCGGTGATGGCGTAAAACATGCCAAACACATCGCCATAGGCGTCCCACACCAAAGGCTCTGATGCCCCCGGCGGCAGCTGCGTGATATCGCGCACCTTGCGTCTCAGTTCGTCCCACACCTGCGGAAGGGTTTTCTCATTGAAGTGGTCCTGAATGGTGACCCTGACCTCCGAATACCCCTGCTGTGAAATAGACTCAACCCGCTTGAGTTGGGGCAGCAGTTGAACTGCGTTTTCGATATGGAAGGTCACTTCCTCCTCCACCTGGGTCGGTGATGCGCCCGGGTAGTGGGTGATAATTTTGGCTTCCTTGATCACATAAACCGGATCCTCGAGGCGGCCCAGCTTTTCAAAACTGATCACGCCACCGAGGCCGAGTATCACCACAAAGAGCCAGGTCGATATGCGACGGGTAATGCTAAACTCCGCGATGTTCATCAGCGTCAGAGTCCCCCTTCACGGGTAAGCAGGCGCACCTGCTGCCCCTCCCGCAAAAAATGTACCCCTGCGGCCACAATTCGATCCCCCGGCGCGAGCCCGGCGGCGATGCGGATACTGTCACCCTCGAGCCCAGCTACTTCGACTAGTTGCTTGCTTAACCGGTGCCCCTCCCCCACCTTAAATACCGCGCTTTGCTGCTGCTCATCGCTATAAACAGAACCCGCCGGTATCAGATAGCTATCGCGCTTCTCCAGATCCAGCAGAGTGGGTATCCGGGCGCTGATCTGTGCAGTCATCCCGGGCAGAATGGTAATCCCCTGGGGCGCCGGCATCTCGTAAACGGCCTCGTAGGTTTGGGTGGCCGGGTCCGCCACCGTCGACAGCTCCTTGAGGGTTACCTCAAAAGAGCGGCCCGGCAGCGCCGCAAAACTGGCCATGGGCTGATACTCGGGCATCTGCCGAATCTGCTGTGCCATGGCCACAATGTTCTCAGGGACATTGATGCGAATCTCGATTTTCGACAGGTCCTGAATCTTGATTACCGGCTCTTTCGCCTGTAGCCGCTGGAAGTTCTCCACATAGCGGCGCGATACCTGCCCTGAAAAGGGCGCGCGCAGGCGGGTGTGTTCCAGGTCGCTACGGGCCGTTGCCAACGCCGCCTGTTTAATTTTGAAATCCGCTTCTGCTGCCTCTAACTGGGCCTCGGAAACATGCCCCTTTTTATACAGCTGTTGGTAGCGCCGGAAATCCGCCTCGGATTTGTGATGCCGGGCCTCGGCATCGTCCAGCTTTAGCTGCAAGTCGTGGGGGTCAAGCCGCGCTACCAGCTGCCCCTGGGTAACCTGTTGAGACTCCTTGACCGGCAGCTCAACCAGGTCTCCGGCGATCTTGAAGGCCAGCACCACCTGCTCGCCCGCATCCACCTTGCCCGGTAACGAACGCAGCACTCCACGGGCCGGGTCCTTGATAGTCAGAATCTTTACAGGCCGAATCGGCTCCACAGTGGTTGCCTGTTCATCTTTGCAACCACTCAGCAGCACAGCCATGGATAGCCAGGCCACACTCAGCAAATTTCGAGTTTGTACACCCACAGGAATCTACCTTGATTGGTTTTATAGAGTCGCGCTCAATCGCTGAGCAACACTTAGTTGGCATATCAACTAAAAGACCCAGTATACACCAATCCAGGCGACCGCTCACCCCTTCAGGGAGTACTCAATCGCATCCGAAATCAGCGGGTGCCGAAAAGTAAAACCCGCCTTCAATAAGCGCTCAGGGACGACCGCTTGCCCTTTCACGAGCAGGTCCGATGCCTCCCCAAGCAACAGCCGCATGGCATAGGCAGGGACCGGCAGCCAGCAGGGCCGCCCCAGAACCTTGGCCAGAGCCTCGCTGAATACCCTGTTGCTGACAGGATGGGGGGAAGTGGCATTAAAGGCCCCCGACAGATCATTGCTATGTAGCAAAAAAAGGATGGCGGCTATCAGGTCCTCACGCTGAATCCAGGAGATCATCTGCTTGCCAGTGGCAATAGGACCACCCAGCCCAAGTTTAAAGGGGGGCAGCATTCTGCCAAGCGCTCCCCCATTTGCGGCCAGTACTACACCGATACGAAGCCGGCACACCCTCACCCCTAGGGCCTCAGCCTTGATGGCCGCAGCTTCCCATCGCTGGCAAAGGGTAGAGGCAAAATCCTGTTGTCCTCCCTGGCTTTCATCGAGCAACTCGGTCGGGTCATGATAGCCGTAATAGCCCACCGCAGAACCACTGATCATCGCCTCGGGTGGTCGTGACAAACCACCCAGCCAATCCACCAGGCGCAGGGTTAGGTTCTCTCGACTCTCCAGCAGTTGTTGCTTGCGGCGTTCGCTCCAGCGGCTGTCTACGATTCCCTCTCCCGCCAGGTTAATCACACCATCGACCTCAGCCACCTGGTCAAAGCTGCTGATGTAGCAAATCTTACCCCCGAGCGTGTTGAGGGATGCGGGCTCTCGGCGTGTTAATACCCAAAGGCGATAGCCTGCCTCCACGAGGGTGGGTAAAAGCTGATAACCGATAAAGCCGGTTCCGCCAGTGACTAACAATGACCTGTCCATAACCTCTCCTACGGCGACTGTCCGCCGGCGCACTTAAATTCCTCTGATAGACTATAGCAAGGTATAGAGTCCCACCCGATTGTTATGCCCAGTATGCTGAGGAGGGCCACCCAATGGAGGGAGAAGGACGGCTGGCGAGGTGCTTGCCATGAAGCGGGAACCAAAACGCTTTCGTTTTACCATACAGGTGCAGATAGCGACCCTCATTGTCGCTCTGATCCTGATTCTTGGCGTCACCCTGGCCTGGTACAACTACAGTCGCACCAGCGAGATCATCTACGGCGCCACCAACCAGCTTTCCAGCCAGATTGCCGAACGGGTTATTCAGCAGGTCAACCTCACCTATGGCCCCGTTGGCAACAACCTCTCCATTCTCAGCCTGATCGGGCTTGAGCGGGCACTCAACCTCGAACAGCGGCTGACCCATATAGGCACACTTCACCGTGCGCTCATTGACCTGCCCGCAATGTCGGGCCTGCAGATCGGCTATGAGGATGGTGACTACTTCATCCTGCGCCCGGTTACCGCCTACCTGAGAACTCGCTTTTCGCCACCCGATAATGCCTTTTTGATGGTGGACAACATAGATTATGCAGGCGAGCAATCGGTTTTCAGCCGTCTCTATTTTGACGAGGATTACCACCTCCTCTCTCAAACCATCGAACCCTATACCGGGTATGATCCACGCACTCGTATCTGGTATCAGCAGGCGATCAGCCAACAGGACACCGTGCGCACTGAACCCTACCTGTTCTTTTTTATGCGACAAGTGGGAATCAACATTGCCCGCGCCCTGCCCGGCAACACGGCAGTGATTGCTGCCGATGTCACTTTACAACAGCTGTCAGCGACCATCGCCGGCGCTCAATTTACCCCCTCATCAGAAGTGGTGGTGGTTGATCCACAGGGGCAGGTCCTTGCCTACCCAGACAGCAAACGCATCATACTGCAAAGCAGCGACGACCAGGTTAGCCTCTCACACATTACGCAACTGGGAAGTTCAGCTCTTACCTGGTTTGACAGCGTATCCAAACTGGCTCCGGGACAAATCGAATTTGAGCAGGGGAAATTGCAATGGACCGGTAGCGTGCGCACCCTGCCGAGCAGCAGCGGCCTTGACCTGCGAATGATCGTGGTAGCACCCAATCATGAGTTGTTCTCCGAAGCCTACACCATCCGCTGGGAGCTGATGCAGATCACCATCCTCTTGATTCTATTGGCAATGCCGGTTGCCTGGATACTGGCAAAGCGAATTGCTACCCCGCTTAACCGCCTGGCCGAGCACGCCAGGGCCATCAGCAACATGGACTTTGACCCCAAGACCCGAGTCTACTCCATGATCAAGGAGGTGGATGAGCTGTCGGACGCCACCCACATGATGAGCGACACCATATCCCGGTTTTTATCGTTGATCGACTCCCTGGCCCGGGAGAAAAACCTTGAAGCGCTGCAGGAGAGAATCCTCAAAGAAACCTGCGAGGTCGCCCATGCCGATGGAGCCCTGCTCTACCTGCTCGATGCCGATGATGCGGCCATGTCACCCTCTACACTGTACAGTCATGGCCTTTTTCAGCAGCACAACCTGCCTGACATTGAGGTACACAAAGAGCGGAGCCCACTGACGCGCGCACTGACAAACAAGCGCCCCAGCACGATCACTATCGATGCCAACGAGGGCAGCCTGCCCGAGCTCGCCACTGCGATGCAAGCCTCCCGACTGAACATGATCGCCCTGCCGCTGCACGACCGGCAGCAACAGGGATTCGGGCTGCTCTGCCTGTTGTTTATCCCCATTGAGGGAGAAGACGACTCTGCGAGTCGACACCAACTCAACTTCGTTGATGCCCTGTCCGGTTTCGCAGCGGTCTCCCTCGAGAGCAAGCAGTTGCAGCTGATGCAAAAGCGGCTGCTGGACTCCTTTATAAAGCTGATCGCCGGTGCCATAGACGCCAAATCGCCCTATACCGGAGGCCACTGCCAACGGGTGCCCGAACTGACTCGCATGATCTGCGAGGCAGCCCACCACTCCGATACCCCCGCCTTTAGCAACTACCACCTGAGCGATGAGGACTGGGAGGCGCTGGATATCGCATCCTGGCTACACGACTGCGGAAAGGTGACGACCCCGGAATATGTGGTGGACAAAGCCACCAAACTGGAAACCCTCTACGATCGTATCCATGAGGTAAGGATGCGATTTGAGGTGATGAAGCGGGATGTCCAGCTCGATTACTGGATAGCGATCAGTGAAGGGGGCAACCCTGCGGAGCTGGCAGCGGAGCGCGACCGCGAGCTGGCTAACCTGGATGAGGAGTTCAGTTTCATCGCCCGGTGTAACCAGGGCAGCGAGTTTATGTCGGAGGAGGATCAACAAAGGCTTACGCGTATCGCCCGGCGAACCTGGCTTCGTACGCTGGATGACCGCATGGGGGTTTCCTGGGAGGAGCTACAGCGCAAGGCGGCCCGTCCCCCTGAGACCCTGCCTGTGCTTGAACGCGCCCTGGACGACAAGCCGGAACACCTTATTCCAAGGAGAGAGCAGGACCGGATATCTCCCGACAACCGTTACGGATTCAAAATTGACACACCGGAGCACAAATACAACAGGGGGGAGCTGTACAACCTTTGCGTCGCCAAAGGCACACTCAGCGAAGAGGAACGCTATATGATCAATGATCATATTGTGCAAACCATCATTATGCTTGAAAAGCTGCCCTACCCAAGGCATCTGCGCGATGTACCCGCGATTGCTGGAGGGCATCATGAAAAAATGGATGGCACCGGTTACCCCAAAAAACTTGGGAGAGACCAGCTTTCCATCAGTGCCAGAGCCATGGCGATCGCAGATATCTTTGAGGCCCTGACGGCTTATGATCGTCCCTATAAGGCTCCCAAAACCCTGAGTGAAGCCTTGGAAATCATGGAGCGAATGGTTAAGGATGAGCACATTGACGGAGAACTTTTCAGGCTGTTTGTCGCCAACCGAATTCCTGAGCGCTACGCTGAACTGTTTCTAGAAGCGGAGCAGCGCGACCTGTACCCAAGCGGATGAAAGCCTGTCATTTGCTGAGATAACGCATACCCTCCTCCAGGCCCTTGACTGTCAGGGGATACATTTTATCCTCGATCAGCTGCTTGATCATTTGGGTAGACTGGGTGTAGCGCCAGGTGTCCGGTGCGTGGGGGTTAAGCCAGATCACCTTATTGAACTTTTCGCATACCCGTTGCAACCAGAGAGCACCAGGCTCTTCATTCCAGTGTTCTACACTTCCCCCTATGTGACTGACCTCGTAGGGAGACATCGATGCGTCACCGATGAAGATTACCTTGTAATCACTGCCAAAGGTATGAAGAAGATCCCAGGTGGAGGTTCGCTCACTCATACGGCGGAGGTTATCTCGCCATACGCTTTCATAAAGGCAATTGTGAAAATAGTAAAACTCCAGGTGCTTGAACTCGGTTTTGCAGGCAGAAAAAAGTTCTTCACACACCCGGACATGTGGGTCCATGGTGCCGCCGATGTCGATAAACAGAAGCACTTTGACCGCATTATGCCGTTCAGGAACCAGCTTTAGGTCGAGCCAGCCGCCGTTACGAGCAGTCGATGAGATGGTGTCATCGATATCCAGCTGCTCTGCAGCCCCTTGGCGAGCAAACTTACGAAGGCGTCGAAGCGCCATCTTGATATTACGGGTTCCCAGCTCCACATCCTCATCCAGGTTGCGAAAACTGCGCTGATCCCATACTTTCGCCGCGCTTTGATTGCGCCCTCCTTCCTGGCCTATGCGGATGCCCTCCGGATTGTAACCATAGGCGCCGAAAGGCGAGGTGCCACCGGTTCCTATCCAGCGGTTGCCGCCCTGATGTCGCTTTTTCTGCTCCTCGAGACGTTTCTTGAACTCCTCCAGCAGTTTATCCAGGCTACCGAGGGATTCAATTTTGGCCTTCTCCTCCTCCGTGAGAAATTTTTCAAACTCCTTGCGCAACCACTCCTCAGGGATCATCGCCTGTAGAAGCTCATCAATATTCTCAAGCCCTTCAAAATAGGCACTGAAGGCGCGGTCAAAGCGGTCGAAGTATTTCTCATCCTTCACCAGGCAGGTGCGAGCCAGAAAGTAAAACTGGTCGACATTGGCAAAGACCACCCCTTGTTGGAGAGCCTCCATCAGGTCTAAGAGTTCCTTCAGGGTGGCGGGAACCCGGGCCGCCCTGACCTCAGTGAAAAAATCGAGCAACATGGCCTAGCCCTGACGCCCCTGGCGGCGAGTCATAAAGGCCAACCGCTCCAGCAGCTGCACGTCCTGTTCATTCTTAACGAGAGCACCGCACAGAGGAGGAATCGCCTTGGTGGCATCACGCTCCTGCAATAGTCTCGCGCCCACATCATCGGCCATGAGCAGCTTCAACCAGTCGATTAATTCTGAGGTTGAGGGCTTTTTCTTGAGACCCGGAACCTGCCTCACGTCGAAAAACACCTCCAGAGCCTCCTTCACCAGCTGCTCAGCCAGGCCGGGGTAATGGACATCAACGATGCGAGCCATGGTGTCGCGATCGGGAAATGAGATGTAGTGGAAGAAGCAGCGGCGCAGGAAGGCGTCGGGCAGCTCTTTTTCATTATTACTGGTGATGATGATAATGGGGCGATGCACCGCCTTAACGGTTTTCTGGAGTTCGTAGACAAAAAACTCCATACGATCGAGCTCCTGCAGGAGGTCGTTGGGGAACTCGATATCAGCCTTATCGATCTCATCGATCAACAGCACCACCTGCTCGCCGGCCTCGAAGGCTTCCCAGAGCTTGCCTTTGACGATGTAGTTGGAGATATCGTGAACGCGGTCGTCACCCAACTGGGAGTCCCGCAAGCGAGATACTGCATCGTACTCGTAGAGTCCCTGCTGGGCCTTGGTAGTGGATTTGATGTTCCATTGAATCAAGGGATAACCCAGCGACTCTGCCACCTGTTCGGCCAGCATGGTTTTACCCGTCCCGGGCTCTCCTTTAACCAGCAATGGCCGCTGCAGGGTAATCGCCGCATTAACCGCCATTTTCAGGTCATCGGTGGCCACGTACTGCTGGGTACTATCAAATTTCATCGCGCTTACCTCGTTTAACGAGCCTCGTTGTGTTCTCTGCTATCGTAGATGATAACTATTTCGGCCACAGCACTCTATCGGAGACCAGTTGACACATCAACCACAGAGCCAGCTTATAACTATCAGTTATTTATAAACAAAATATTCGGATATGTGATTTTATTGAGCTCAATTATAGTGTTACACCACTATCCTTAAACCACCCTACCCAACCAGGATCGAGCAATGAGCAAACTTTTCGAGGACAACTCCCTAACGATCGGTAAAACCCCTTTGGTACGGCTGGCAAAGCTTGCCCCGAACGCCAGGGTTTACGGGAAACTGGAAAGCCGCAACCCTGCCGGCAGCGTAAAGTGCCGAATCGGCGCCAACATGATCTGGGAAGCCGAGCAGTCAGGTCAACTTAAGCCAGGCATGGAGATTGTCGAGCCAACAAGTGGTAACACCGGTATCGCACTCTGCTTTGTCGCCGCGTCACGGGGCTACAAAATCACCCTGACCATGCCCTCCTCCATGAGCCTTGAGCGCCGTAAAGTGATGAAAGCCCTGGGTGCCAATATCGAACTCACAGAACCCGCCAAGGGGATGAAAGGTGCGATCGCCAGAGCCGAGGAGCTGGTCGCCTCAAAACCCGGGCACTATTTTATGCCGGGCCAGTTCACCAACCCCGCGAACCCGGCGATTCACGAGAAGACGACCGGTCCCGAGATCTGGGACGATACCGATGGAGAGATCGATATTCTCGTCGCAGGGGTCGGCACCGGCGGTACCATTACCGGCGTTTCCCGCTACCTGAAGAACACCCAGGGAAAGGCGATCACCAGTATTGCCGTCGAGCCCATTGACTCACCGGTGATCGGGCAAACCATAGCCAACGAAGAGCTCACCCCTTCTCCCCACAAAATTCAGGGAATCGGGGCCGGCTTTGTGCCCGCTAACCTGGACCTTGAAATCGTCGATGAGGTAGAGCAGATCAGCAACGAGGAGGCGATCGCTACGGCTCGTCGCTTGATGCAGGAGGAGGGAATCCTGGCCGGTATCTCTTCAGGCGCCGCCGCCGCCGCGGCCATCAAAGCGTCCGAGCGAGAGGAAAATAAAGACAAGCTGATTGTGGTTATTCTACCCGACTCGGGAGAGCGCTACCTCTCCACGGTTCTCTTCGACGGAATGTTCAGCGAGAACGAATCGGTTCAGTAACCGCGCCTTGTCCAACAGCAGGGGCTACGTTAACCACGCAGTCCCCTGCCGCTGAACTACAGCAAGAGCACCCCGTCCCTGAACACCCTGAACTCACCCGCTTTCATTGGATTCCATTGCTCGTTCTCGGTCAGCGGACTTGTGGCGATTACGGTCACCACATCCCCGGGGGTGGTCTCATTGCGAAAATCCACACTCAGCTCCGCATCCTTGAGTTCCGCCATCGAAAAGGGAGCCTTGCGGGTCAACCAGCACAGCCGCGTGCTGCAGTAGCAATACAACTGGCGGGCATCGCAAAACAGCATATTGAACACCCCCATCGCCCCCAACTGCTCGCAGAGGCGCCTGATCTCTCGCCACAGTGTCTGCGGCCTCCGGGGAGGCTTTGGAAAGCGCTCCCGTAACTGGCCCAGTAGCCAGCAAAAGGCGTGCTCACTGTCAGTGGTCCCAACCGGTCGGTAACATCCAAGCGGGAGCCGCTTAACCCCTTTGAGCTGGCCATTGTGGGCGAAGGTCCACTGCCGCCCCCACAACTCGCGAACGAACGGGTGGGTGTTCTCAAGGCAGATAGCCCCAGAATTTGCCTGTCGAATATGGCTGATCACATTACAGCTTTTAATAGGGTAATGGCTTACCAGCTGCGCGATTTCCGAATGACAGCTGGGCGTTGAGTCACGAAACTCGCGAACCGCAGCGCCTTCGTAAAAGACAATCCCCCAGCCATCGGCATGGGGGCCTGTTTTACCACCCCGCTCCATCAAGCCTGTAAAGCTGAAGCAAATATCGGTAGGGACATTGGCACTCATGCCCAACAGTTCACACATGCACTACCCCGACACGTAACAAGTTACCCTATCGTGAGTCCCTATCATCCTCACCCTCTTCGTCCGCAGGGGCAGGGGCCGGCTTGGGTTCACGAATAAATTTGAGGTAAACAAACACCAGGCCTACAACGACCAGCAGATTAGCAAGTGCTAAGGCGATATACAGCCAAAGCCGCGACTCCTCCTCTGGCTCACCGGGCTCTTCGGCTTGACCCGCTTCTTCTGCCTCAGCCTGCCCTTCTGGGCTAGACGGCTCTGCTGGCTCAGCGGTCTGGGTATCGCTATCGGTCGCGGGAATGTCAGTATCGGCCTCGGGAGGCAGATCCGTATCAGACTCAGCCGTCTTTTCCGCCTCGTCAAGCAACCCCGGCTCCGCCTGAAGCTCCTCCACCTGAGCCGGCTCGGGATCAGTGGGCTGCTCTGGCGACGCTATTTCTACCCCCGGCTCGGCTACCGGTGCCGTCAACAGTGTCGCCTCAGGGTAACTAAGGGTGAGCGGGCTGGTGACCTCGAACGGTTTGCCCTCCTGGGTAACCGCTGACACCTTCAGGTTAATCTGGTACTCCCCCCGGACCAGGGCTTCAATCGGAAAGCTCCAGCGACGAGCCTCCGCATCGAGGGTAATAACCCCCCTAAGCTGCTTGGTGCCATCGGGCTTGATCACCCGCGCAAACACCTCGGTAGCGCCCCGGTCGATCGACTGGGTGCGCGGAACCACCTCCACATCAAACCGGTCCGGCCCCTGGCCTGTAACCAGGTTGGCCCTGAACAGGAAGGGCTCACGCACAGAAAGCGGCTGCCGTTGCTCGCGCTTGAAGGTCTGCCCATCTGCGAGCACGATAAGCTCATAGTCACCCGGATCCGGCAAGGGTGGCAGCCTGTGTTTGAAAATGCCGTTTACAAACTCGCTTCCTGCGGCCCTGGCCTGAGAAACGATCTCGCCCTCGCCATCGCGGAGCTCAATCCCAAGCGCAATCAGCTCCAGCAGTGCCGGGTCCTTCAGCGGTTGGCCGGATTCGGTGAAGCCCACCTCCAGCGATAACTGCTCGCCCACATACGCATTAGGGGATAAACGGGAGACCTCCATCTTGAAGTCACTGACAACCGTAACCCTGTTATCGGGTCGCTCCTGCGACTGCAATAGCCACTCCCCCTCATAGGGCTGGGGTATGGTGATCAACTCATAGCCGGGCGCGGCGTACCATCGCACCCCCTCCCCGGGCTGGTTGCGGTCAATCACCGCTTCGGAGGGGGACCTGAGCTGCACCCGGTCATCGGGACTGCTCTTGAAAGCCAGAAGGGTAAACTCATCCACCGATGAGTCAATCAAGAAGCGGTTATCCTTTAAGGGAACCTCTTCTACCGGCTCGGCCTGCTCAAGGGCTTTAAGAAAAAGTGTTGTCAGATCCTGGGCACTACTGGCACGGGATGAGAGGCCACCGCTGTCGATGGCCAGGGTATCCATGAGTTCGCGATCCGAGTTCTCAGAAAGTGCAATGGTGTGAATACGATAACCACGCCCGGCCAGTTCGGGCAGCTGCTGGCTCAGGATACGCTCCCGGGCCTCCGCGTCAGCGGCTTTCTCCTTGGAGACATCGACCATTCCATCGGTCAGCAGGATCAGGTTGCGCTCGCTGTCGGTTGCCGGATCATTTCGGTCGAAGCTCGCCTTATCGAGTACCGCCCCTATGTTGGTGTAGAGCCCAACGGAGTTGATCTGCTTGATGCGCTCACGGGCACGTTTACGCCACAGCTCGTTGACGGTGCCGTAGGGGACCAACATATTGACCTCCTGGCCAAAGGTCCAGACACCTGCTTTGGCGCCATCGGGGAGGAGATCGGTCATCAGCTCAACGGCCGGAACCCTGAGATTATCCGGGTCATTGGCCTTCATGCTACCGGAGATATCGATCAGCATCCGCACATCATTGCCCATCGCTCCCGCGGTATAGCCAGACAGGGCCAGCAGGGCCATCACAACGACCCAGCGGATACTACCCAGTACGGTTCCAATCAACGCAAAGCCTCCCATTTCCCTATGAACAAATCGCGCCGGCACGCAATGGCTTCCGCCGCGCCAAAATCCCCTGCGCCGCAGATGAAACGACTACTGCAGCGTTTCCAGCACCCGCCGGCCACGCTCGGTAACAAACCAGCGCTCACCCTTGGGGCCTCGACTACGGCCAGCAAGGCCTTTGGTGATCAACACCGCCAGGGTCTGGCGAACCGTGGCTTCGTCCGCACTACTGTCTTCACAGAGGCCCGACAGTGAGCGGAAAATAAAGCGCCCGCTGGCGAGGGTTTTCAGCACCTTATTGCAGGTCACATCCAGGTCGGAAGGATTGACTTCCTCTCCTGCGGCTACCTGGCCAGCCAACTCCGTCTCTGTCTCGGTTTCGATCAGGGGAGCAATCTCCTCCTGCAAATTCCTCAGCTCCACCAACAGCTCATCGACTCGCATCGAGGCTCGACTGGCCTCCTCCGCGACTCGATCCCCCACTGAGCCACTCAGGTAACGTGACAGAATCGCAGCAATCAGGCAGATACTGGTAAATATCAGCAGTTTTGACGGGTCCTCTGCGCTTTCAATGACCAGTTTGATGGAGAGGACATCCAACACCACCGGCACCAAAAAGGAGGCCCCGATGCCCAGCACGACAGGACGCATCCAGGCGTTGGGGCGCTCATCGGTGCGTCCCAGCAGATAGAAATTGACAATACCGCCAAAGGCTCCGGCGATGAGCATCACAATCGCCAATACAAAGAAATGATTATCCATTGCAACCTCATTCAGCCCAGGCTTTCGGTAAACGTGCTCCTGAGCACCCTAACTATCACAATCTCGCGCTTGCACCCACAACCTGCCAAGCAACCGAGGGTTAATTTATCTATTCAAACAATGAGTTATAACACAACTCTACAGCAAACACTCAATATGAGGGTCGACTTTCGGTGGCAACACAGCTGTGATCATGACGACTGAGGCGGACGCTGCTCCCTCTTACCCGCCCCCCAGACAGCATCCACCAAAAGGAGAAACAGCAACAACGCCAGCAGGCCTAACAGAACGGGCAACGTTCTTAACATCGACTCCGGCCCCAGGGTCAGTCCATCAAACAGCATGGTGAGAAAGGCGGGGGAAAGCGGCCCGCTTTCATTACCCTGCGGCCAGGGGGTGCAGAGCACAATCCAGGCGCCGGCCCTCAACAGTATCTTAAGGGACCGCGCACGGATGGAGCGGGTCATACGGTACCAGACAAGCAGACACCCCATAGCAGCCAGCCAGTAGACACCCCATGCCCAGAGGTAATATTGTGCACCCATTAAACCCGCTCTCTATTGATTAATTGCGGCCGTATAATATTGAAATTAACCGGACAAGTCATCCGCATGCCCACCGAACTCACCCCCAGGGCCCGCCGCACCCCTAGCGAACGCCATCACCCCTGCGCCACCGTAATCGACCCTTATCAGTGGCTGGAGGATCGCGACTCCCCCGAGGTGATCGCACATCTTGAGGCTGAAAACCGCTACACCCAGGCCCAGATGGCCGGCACCGAAGCGCTGCAGCAACAGCTCTACGAGCAAACCCTGGAACGCATCCAGGAAACCGACCTCACCGTACCCTGGCGCTGGCAGGATTACGACTACTTCAGCCGCACGCTCGAAGGGCAGGATTATCCCCAACATTGGCGCAGGCACTGCACCACCGGGTTAGAGCAGTTACTTCTCGATGAAAACAGGCTCGCCGCCGATCACGATTTTTTTGAGCTCGCGGATTTTGAAGTCAGCCCGGACCAGCGCCTGCTGGCGATTGCTACCGATACTCGAGGCGATGAATCCTATGAGATAAGCGTTTTCGACATTGAAAGCGGGCAGTGTCTTGAATCCAGTCTCACTCAATGCTCCGGCAACCTGGTCTGGAGCATGGACAGCCAGGGGATCTTTTATAGCACACTCAATCAAAAGCATCGCCCCTGGCGGCTACTGAGCCACAGGCTGGGCCAATCCCAAACCTTAGATACACTGATCTTTGAAGAAACCGATGAGCGCTTTTTCCTCCACGCCTATCGCACCAAATCGGATAAATACCTGATCATTGAGGCCCACAGCAAAACCACGAGTGAAGTCTGGTGCGGTCGAGTGGACACCCCGGACCCAGGACCGCTCCATAGCTTCTGCCCCCGCCGTGAAAACCATGAGTACGATGTTGAGCACCACCGCGACCGTTTCCTGATCCGCAGCAACCGCGACGGTGATAACTTCGCCCTCTACCAAAGCCCTCCCAACGGCCCCAGCGAAGCGGACTGGCAATTGCTGGTGCCACACGACGAGGAGACCACCCTGGAGGGTATCGAGCCACTGGCTGGCTTTATCGTGATCAGCGAACGCTGCCAGGGTCAACCACGACTGCGAGTACTGGCAGAAGAGAGCGCCCCCTTCTGGCTGGAGTTTCCCGATGCCTGCCGCTCTCTAGACTGCGTTGACAACGTTGAGGCGGAGTCCTCGAGGTTACGTGTACGCTACGAGTCGCTCATTACACCACCGAGCCTATGGGATATTGATCTGGTCACCGGGGAGCGCTACTTGCTCAAATCGGTCCCCGTACTGGGCAACTATCAACCCGAACGACTGCTCAGTAAGCGTATTGAGTGCACGGCGCGTGATGGCACACGCATCCCTATCAGCCTGGTGGGGCAGAAGGAGAGCTTCCAGTCCCCTGCTCCCCTGCTTCTGTACGCCTATGGCGCCTATGGCGAGCCCCTGGACCCCTGGTTTTCCCATGCGCGACTCAACCTGCTTGAACGAGGTTTTTTGTTTGCCATCGCCCATGTTCGCGGCGGTGGCTGCCTCGGAGAGCGTTGGTACCATCAGGGGCGGCGGCAGCAGAAAATGCACAGCTTTGAGGATTTTATCGACTGTTCCCATTACCTGATCGAGCAGGGGTTAACTGACCCGCAACACCTTGTCATCAGTGGCGGCAGTGCCGGCGGCCTGTTGGTCGGTTCCGTTCTGAACATGGCGCCGGGGCTCTTTAAGGCGGCCATCGCCGATGTTCCCTTTGTCGATATTCTCAACACCATGTGTGACCCCGAACTCCCCCTAACCCAGACGGAGTATGACGAGTGGGGGGATCCCAACGACCCTGCCAGTTACCGCTATATTGCCAGCTACGACCCCATTTCCCAGGTCAAGCCCCAGCCGTATCCAGACCTTCTGGTGACCACCGCCCTTGAGGATACGCGGGTGGCCTACTGGGAAGCTGCCAAATGGGTGGCCACGCTCCGCGATAGAGCCCTGCCCCCCCACTCCATCCAGCTCAAGACCAGCATGAACGCTGGCCACGGCGGGGTTTCGGGGCGCTACCAGGCCTATCGAGAGTCCGCTTTCGAGCAGGCATTCATCCTAAAAAGCCTTTTATTATCAAATAGTTAGAAAAAACAAAAAATAACCTGCCAAACTGGACAGATTACTAAACAGCTGCTTACCTTAAATCAAGAGCAGAGCATTGGCTTATGCTCAATGTAGTGGAGGGGTTACTATGGAATCGACCCGTAACACAGACTACAGCAGCGGCTTCTCGGGCTTGTTACGACTGGCCTCATGGAGTGTTTTCAGCCTTAATCTCCTGATTTTTTACCCTGTTCAGGGCTTTGCGCAGACGTTTGATTTTTCTCTCCCGGCCGAACCCGGTCCCCTACCCGGCGAGGATACACCCGGACTTCAGTCCCAGCCTTTGCTTCATAACAGCGGGCTGGTTGTGCACCCCGATTTCAGGTTCCGTAACGAGCAGGAAGAGACCACGGTTGATGCCGTTGGCAAAGGCCTCTACAAGTTGGCAACAGATCCGGCAAGAGTTATGCGTAGCGCAACCTTTGGCGCGGTATCCGCTGGCCTTGAGGCCGTTGGGATGTACGATCTACTGGGGGACTCTATCAAGCTTTTTAAGCAGGCAACCCGGTACCGTTTTGGAACCTGCTCCCAGGCAACCCTGCGGCAAAAATTCCAACTGGAGAGCTGCCTGGATAACAAGGCTGCCGTAACCCTGGAGTCCAATTATCAGTTCAACAGTCTGGAAGTGGGCCTTAAATGGTCATTCTGAGCACCAGTTGATGATCTGCTCTTCCCATTGATCCTCAGGAATATCCGCATCAGAAAGGGTCTTTCCCCGCACCGAAATACCGGCTGTATGAACCGTTTCCGTATCGCCGGACACCAGCGGATGCCACCAATCGAGTTCCTTTCCCTCCCAGATCAGGCGGTAGGCACAGGTGGTCGGCAACCAGTAGAACTGCTCAACATCCTCCGGCTTAAGCCAGACACAGGTGGGCACCTTCTCGTTACGTGAAGCGTACACCGAACAGCGGCAGTTATCGGTCATGTATCGACAGGCTACCCGTGTATAGTAAACCTGCTCATCCTCTTCATCCTGAAGTTTCTGCAAGCAGCAACGACCACAGCCATCACAGAGTGACTCCCACTCCTCCCGGGACATTTCACCCAGCGACTTTCGCTTCCAGAACGGCTCGACCTTCTGTGCCATAGGGTCACCTACAGGGGATCGTTCATGGTGAGCAGCTCATCCGGCAACTCGATCAGGTAATCATCCTTTTGCGGCGGCATCTGCAGATGGAAGCCTTTAGCCTGGATACCTTCCATCACCTGCACGACATCCGCACGGGCCAGAGGGCGCTCTTCACGCAACATCAGGTCCATCACATGACGGGGCGTTCCGAACAGCTCCAGTAGCTTTTCAGGTACCTGGGTGAGCCCCTTGGCCTTCTCGACATACAGGTACATCTCATCCTTTTTGGGGCTTTTGTAGATAGAGGCAATCAGTTTCATCATCTAACTCTTGAACTCATTATTAAGGGTTTCGACCAGCTCGTTGGCAAAGGCCTCAGCACGCCAGCCCGCCAGTATCGGGGGCAGGGAAAAGCGCTGGCTGGGCTTGAGCGCCCCCTGTATGAGCGCATCGATCTGTTTTTTCTTGACCAGCAGCTCAGGTTCCACATTCAGTTGAGTGGCCCGCTCCCGGGCGAACTCGCGGATCCGCTTGACGATCGGCTTGGTGGACGCTGGCAAGGGAAAAGGCAAGCGGGAAGGATAGGCGTCCTTGTCCGCCAGCGCCGCCTCGATACGCTGCAACAGCTGCTCCCCCTCTCTCTGAAGGATCGATTGGGGTATATCGGGGATGCGCTTAAGCTGGTTAAGGGTGGTGGGCAGGTACTTGGCCATGTCCCAGAGCACAGAATCACGCACCACCCGACTGCGGGGAAGATTGCGGGCGCGCGCCCGCTCCTCGCGCCAGGTGCAAAGGGATCTGAGCACCGCCAGCTGGTCGGGGAACAGCTTCCATGCCACTTTGACCTGACGGTAATACTCCTCGATGGCCACCGGTGCCTCGGCAGCACTGGCCAGGGTCTCCCCCTCCTCCAGCACCCAGGTCAACTTCTGTGCCTGCTGCAGGCGCTCGTTCAGCAACCGGTAAACCTGCATCAGGTAATACACATCAAGCGCAGCATAGTGCAACTGTGAGCCGGTAAGTGGCCGATGACACCAATTAGAGCGGGTTTCATCCTTCGGCAGCTCCAGCCCAAGCAACTCCGACACCAGCCGCTGATACCCCATGGAGAAACCCAGACCGGCAAAAGCGGCCGCCAACTGGCTATCGAAAAGGGGACGCGGCACCACGCCGACCAGACGCATCAACAGTTCCAGGTCTTCACTGCAGGAGTGAAACACCTTGACCACGCCGGAAGCGGAAAACAACTGCGCCAACGGAGAAAAGTCAGAGATTGCAATCGGGTCCAGCAGCCACACCTGCTGGCCATCACTTACCTGAATCAGGCCGGGGTCGGCATAGAAGGTCTGGGTGCGGACAAACTCGGTATCCACTGCAACGGCGTCCGCTTGCAGCCAGCGGTCGGCAGCCTGCGCGAGTTGGTCGTCGGTATCGATCCAGACAGGATCAGGCATGGGTGCGGTCATAGTGGGATCGGCTGAGAAAAGAGCGGGCTATTATACGCATTTGGGTGGGGATATTTAGTCATATTAGGCATAATCAGGCAGGTCATTGCTCCATAACAATAATCATAACCCGGACGAAGCGGACCCTACCCACCATGAAAAAAGCCATTACTCTCGTTATGCTGATGCTGATTGCATCGGTTTTACTGCTGCTTGCATTCCCCTCCCCCATCGACGCCGTCGCCTACAGGGCACCCGAACCGCCACCCGCCACCGGGATACTCACGCCCAACCAGCGGCTGACCGAGGCAACGTTATTGGCAAAAGGGGCGATCTTCGGACCCGAAGATGTGGCGGTGGATACCCTGGGCCGTATCTACGGTGGCACCCAGGATGGAAAGATCATGCGTCTCCATGAGGGTCAACTCGAACTCTTTGTGGACCTTGGCGCACAGGGCAAGCGAGCCCGCCCCCTGGGGCTGCACTTTGACCAGCAGGATAACCTGATTGTTTGCGATGCCTGGCAAGGCCTGTTGAGTATCAGCCCTGAAGGCCGGGTTACCGTATTGGCGACCGAGGCGGAGGGTGTCCCCTTTGCCTTTGCCGACGACCTGGATATCGCCCGCGATGGCATCATTTACTTCAGCGATGCCAGCAGCCGCTTTCACCAACCGGACTACGCATTGGACCTGCTGGAGGCTCGCCCCTGGGGGCGCCTGCTGGCCTACAATCCAGCGACGGGCACCATCCGGGTGTTGATGCGAGATCTCTATTTCGCCAATGGGGTCGCCCTCTCCGCCAACGAGGATTTTGTGCTGGTCAACGAGACCTACCGCTACCGAATCCAGCGCTACTGGCTGAAGGGGCCGAAGGCAGGCACCCACGATCTCTTTATCGATAACCTGCCGGGACTACCCGACGGTGTCTCCGGCAACCGCAAAGGCACTTTCTGGGTAGCGTTGGCCACCCCTCGCAAAGCCAGCATCGACCGAATGCATATGCACCCCCGCATCAAGAACCTGATTGCCAAGCTACCCCGCTTTATGTGGCCCAAACCCGTACGCTACGGCTACGTTCTGGCCCTCGACGAGCAGGGGGAGATCACCAGCAGTCTGCACGATCCCAGTGGCGAGCACCTTGAGATGGTGACCTCCGCCGAAGAGCATAACGGCTACCTGTATCTGGGCAGCCTCCACAACGACCGCATCGGACGATTAAAGCTGTAAACCGAGGGGCTGTTGATGGGGCGGCTAAAGCCCCATCTGCTTGCTGATGATCTCGTTCATGATCTCCCGAGTCCCCCCGCCGATGGAGAGGATTCGGTTATCGCGATAGAGGCGCTCCACAAGGGACTCGCGCATCAGCCCGTAGCCACCAAAGATCTGCACCGCTTCGTAGGTGACCTTGTCGCTAACATCGGTGGCGAAGTTTTTCGCCATCGAGATCTCCTTGATCACCGACTGGCCCGCATTCATTCGAGCCGCCTGGCGATAGGTAAATTCGCGGCTCGCCTCCAACTGGGTCGCCATCTCCGCAAGCTTGTGCTTGATCACCTGAAAACGGCCGATGGGACGACCAAAAGCCTCACGCTCGCGAACGTACTCGAGACAAGCGTCCAGGGCCAGCTCCGAGGTCATGTTGGCCATGATCGCCAACTGCAGTCGCTCCGACTGAAAGTTGGACATGATGGCGTAAAACCCCGTATTTTCAGCACCAATAAGGTTGGCGACCGGTACCCGGCAATCATCAAAAAAGAGCTCCGCGGTGTCGGAGGCCCACCAACAGCTTTTCTTCAACTTACGCCCAACGCTAAAGCCGGGCATCCCCTTCTCCACCAATAGCAGGCTGATTCCACCATACCCCTCATCGCCCGTGCGCACCGCCACGCTGTAGTAATCGGCCCTTACCCCACTGGTGATAAAGGTTTTGGAACCATTCAAACGATAATAATCGCCCTCCCTCACTGCCCGGGTTTTGAGGTTCGCAACGTCCGAGCCACCACTGGGCTCGGTGATCGCCAGCGCCATCACCTTCTCCCCGGCCAGGACGGGGGGGGCAATACGCTGTTTCAACGCCTCACTGCCCCACTTGATGACCGGAGGCAGCCCAATATCGAGCGAGCCCAGTCCTGCGGCAAAACCACCGGAGCCGGATCGCATCAACTCCTCACTGGCCGCCACCTTATCGAACAGGTCACCGCCACAGCCACCGAGCTCCTCGGGATAACCGATCCCCAGGATCCCCAGCGCTCCCGCCTTGCGATAGAGCTCAAGGGGAAACTCCTCCTCCTCTTCCCATTGATCGATGAAGGGCTTGACCTCACGCTCAACAAACTTGCGCACGGTCGAGCGGATCAACTGTTGTGATTCCCCAAAATACTGTTGCAGCTCGCTCATAGTCACTCCTGATGTTGAACCCACATACTACCAAGCGCTTGCTTGGTTAGGCAAACAACAAAAAGGTAGCCTGACCGTACGGGTAACAACCTGAGAGTATGACGTTGAATAAGGAGAGAACGGGATCGGAAGGGGGCTAGTTCCCCACCAGCGTACGTCCCCGGAAAGCGTGGGCCAGGGTACCGCCATCAACGAATTCGAGCTCCCCGCCCAACGGGACGCCATGGGCAATGCGAGAAACCTGTATACCCCGACGCTGCACCTGGTTGGCAATGTAATGGGCTGTGGCCTCGCCCTCTACCGTCGGGTTGGTCGCCAGAATCACCTCTTCGAAGGACTCTTCGTCCAGGCGACGGGTTAACTGATCCAGCCCGATCTCCGCCGGGCCAATGCCGTCGATCGGGGACAGGTGGCCCATTAACACGAAGTAGAGCCCACGATAGCCACCGGCCTGTTCAATGGCCATCACATCGGAAGGGGTCTCGACCACACAAATCTGGTTACGCAAGCGTGCAGAGTTGCTGCAGATGGAACAGGTCGGGGTTTCGCACAGGGTGCGGCACTGCTCGCAGCGCCCCACCCCCTCAACCGCATCCTGCAGCACCACCGACAGTCGCGAGGCACCTTTACGGTCACGCTCGAGCAAATGCATGGCCATGCGCTGGGCAGACTTGGGGCCCACGCCAGGCAAACAGCGCAAAGCGTCAATCAACTCGTTGATCAGCGGACTGAATGACATCGTCAGTCTGAATCCCGATCAGAACGGCATCTTGAAGCCACCGGGGAGATTTAACCCTCCGGTAACACCAGCCATCTTTTCCTGGGTGTTTTTTTCAACCTTGCGCACCGCATCATTGACCGCTGCGGCCAGCAGATCTTCGAGTATCTCTTTTTCTTCCTGCAGAAGGCTCTCATCCAGCTCCACCCGCTTCACATCGTGGCGTCCGGTCATGGTCACCTTGACCAGTCCGGCTCCCGCCTCGCCAGTCACCTCGGCCCGAGCCAGCTCCTCCTGGGCCTTTTGCATCTGCTCTTGCATCTTCTGGGCTTGCTTCATCAAGTTGCCCATACCACCTTTCATCATAGCTACCTCAAAAAGCTGTGCCGACGCTAAACCGGCTGAATGGAATCGTCGAGGATTGTAGCAGAAAACTGCTCCAGAATTGCCTTCACGTTGGGGTCCTGGGCGATCAGGTTTTGGGCCCTGGCCAACCGCTCTTCGGCGTGTCTCTGTATATACTGAGCCGGGGTTTCAGCCTGGGTTGGGCTCTGATCTATGGTCAACTCAAGCTCAAGGGCAAAGTAGTCCTGCAGCGCTTGCTGAATCCGGCCTTCGTGGGTGGAATTGAGCAAGGTCGCATGGCCCGGCGCGATGCGCATCGTCACCCGTTTTCCATCTATCCCAACAAACTCCAGGTGCGTAGCAATACTCAGGGTAACCCCCGACAATCCGAACGCTTTGAAACCCTCGGCCCAGTCGGCTGCTGTGAAGCGCTCTGCCGGTACCTTAACAACGGTTTGTGGTTGCACCGACGCCTCAACCGGCAACACCACAGCGGCCTCAGGCGTTGGCTCAGTCGCGGGTTCCGTATCGGGGAGGTCATCCCAGGGAGGAGCCATGGCCTCTCCTCCTCCCGCAACCGCCGAGGCGCTCTCCCCGGGAGAGGCGTTTTGCTCAGTAGCCGCCATATACTGCTGGTAAGCTTGCTCAGTCGCGTACGCATCCTCCAGCTGATCGGCATCACTCTCATCCACCGAGTCCGCTATGGGAGCAGACGGCACCGGATGAGCGGCCGGCGTCAAGCTAACCTCAGCGGTCGCCAGGGGCTTTTTTACAGGAGCAGGCGCCTCCCCGGCACCGCTCGGCATTGCCCCCCCTGCACCGGCTTCAGGCGGCGGGGCTGCCACCGCCCCCCGGGCCGCTTCCCCGTCCGCGCCCGCTGCAGGCTGTGGCTCAAGGGTGCCAATGTCTCCCCCCGCACTTCCTGACCCTGCGCCCTGCCCTTCACCAGCATCCAGCAGCGGCTCTGTCGCAGGCTCCGGTGTACCATCGGGCTTGAACGCCAGCATGCGCAGCAACACCATCTCAAAACCGGCCTTCGGATCCGGGGCAAGGGGCAGGTCTTTGCGGCCGATCAAGGCAACCTGATAAAAAAGATGAAGGTCCTCTGCCGTCACCCGACTGGCCAGCTCCATCACCCGCTCGCGATCCCCCTGACTGTTGTCCACGGCGTCGGGTAACGCCTGCGCCAGCGCCATCCGGTGCATCACCGACAGCATGTCAGCCAACAACCTGGAGAAGTCGGGGGAGAATTCCGCAAGCCGGTTCACCGACGACAGTGTATTCGCCACACTACCGTCCACCAGGGCTTCTATGATCTGGTAAACCTGCGACTGGTCAATGGTGCCCAACATGGCACTGACCTCCTGCTCGGTGACCCGGCCGGCGCCATAGGCGATCGCCTGATCAGTCAAGCTAAGGGCGTCACGCATACTGCCATCCGCAGCGCGGCCAAGTTGCCACAGGGCAGGCTCCTCAAAGGGGATCACCTCCTGCTCCAGTACGTGGCGCAGATGCCCCACTACCCGCTCGGGCGACATATTCTTGAGATTGAACTGCAGGCAGCGGGAGAGAATGGTGATGGGCAGCTTCTGGGGATCGGTGGTCGCCAGCAGAAACTTCACATGGGGGGGCGGCTCCTCAAGCGTTTTTAGCAGGGCGTTAAAGCTGTGGGCCGAGAGCATGTGCACCTCGTCAATGAGATACACCTTGTAGCGCCCCCGGGTCGGGGCATACTGGACGTTATCCAGCAGCTCGCGGGTATCCTCTACCTTGGTGCGGGAGGCCGCATCCACCTCAATAAGGTCAACAAAGCGTCCCTCTTCGATCTCCCGGCAGGAGCCGCATTGACCGCAGGGCTCCGAGCTGACCCCCGACTCACAGTTCAGGCACTTGGCCAAGATGCGCGCAATGGTGGTTTTTCCCACCCCTCGGGTTCCGGTAAAGAGGTAAGCGTGGTGCAGCCGATCGTGGTCCAGGGCGTTGATCAACGCCTGCAGGACATGGGTCTGCCCCACCATTTCACGGAATACTCGAGGGCGCCATTTACGGGCCAGAACCTGGTAGCTCATGCTGTAACAATTACCTGCCTATGCAAAGCAGGTATGCTAACGAAGAAGCTGGGGGAATGCACCACTTAGCAGCGCCTGTGCGGCAATGGCGGGCATAGGGTATAAATACTGAGGGGAGTGCTGTGGAGGCAACCCCTGCCAGCCACACCCCGGCACATGAATGTACTGCTACCGTTGCTCCCTTCCGGGCCTGGCGGGGTTTACAGCGATTCATTGCGGGGGGACCAACAGGGGCTACCACAAAAAGCCGGGCGAACGCCCAAGCGCCGCGAATTGTCGCTAATTTCCCGGTGCAATGCAACACTGATATTTACAGGGGGGTTGATCATTGCCATAGTCACACCATCGTCTGCTGTGATCGATAGAAAGGGAACCCATCCATGATGCGCTGGTACAACAGCCGCCCGCTGTCTGTTAAGTTCTTGTTGCTAGCGCTCCCCCCCTCCATCCTCGTCGGCCTGTTTTTTTTAGGCTTTGTCCTTCTTAATCAGGCACGCCTGCTGGAAGAGAACAACCGCGGCTATGCCCAGAGCCTCGCTGTCAGAGATGCCGAACTTCTCTCCCGCCCACTCTGGAACCTCGAGGAGTCCTCGGTACTGGCCATTCTGGAAACCATCAAAGCCGAGCAACGGCTAACCTGCCTCGAGCTGGTCAATGTGCTTGGCTTTGAGGATTACCCGACCTATGGTAACTGCTCACCGCAACCCAACACGGTCACGCTGCTGCAGCCAATCATTTTCAACGATCTCCAGGGTCAGCACCGGTTAGGTGAGCTGCGCCTCGCTCTCGATATTAGCGCAGACACCCACACCCTGTTTCAGAGCGCCATCATCCTCGGTGGCCAGATTCTCCTTATGCTGACAGCCCTCAGTATCGGTATTTTCTGGGGGTTCAGGGCCACCATCTTGCGCCCGATCAGCGAAGTATCAGAATCGATCAAGGCTTTTCGCCGGACCGGCGTCAGACAAGTCGTCGACTGCAGCAGCGATGATGAGCTCGGACAGCTAATTCGGGAATACAACTCTGGCCTGGTCAGCCAGCAGGAGTCTGAGCGCGCAATACTGCAAGCCTCCCGCGAGTTTGAAACCACCATCCAGAGCCTGCCCTTCGCCCTCATTCTGGTGAACAGCAGTCACGAGGTCATCGCCACTAATGATGCATTCGAGCAACAGTTCAGCTATAGCGACTGGGATCAAGAAACGATCGACACCTGGTGCCTGCAGGCCTTTCCTGACGAGGTCTACCGGGAAGAGAGCATAGCCCTGATGGGCATTCACATTGCCCATGCCAATAAAACAGGTCGCCAGACAGACCCCCTTGTCAGGGAGATAAAGGACACTCTAGGCCGTACCCGTACTACCGAGATTCGCTACTTCTCACTAGAAACACGAGGAGTTTTCACCCTTACTGACATCACCAGCCATAAACACGCAGAGCGGGAAATTGCCAAGTCAGCCGAGCGATTCGAAACCACCATCAAAAACCTTCCCTTCGCTCTGGCAGTCACCAATAGCGATCAGGAACTGGAGATGGTGAACACCGAGTTTACCCGGCTGTTTGGCTATGAGTTGTCCGATATTGACAGCTACTCCGACTGGCTGGCGCAAAGCCGCCCCCTGCCAGGTAGCCAGGTGTTACCCGGTGCGTTGCAGGACCTGGCCAGCCTGGCATCCACTTCAGGCCAGGTGGTCGGCCCTATCGAAGCCCAGGTAGGCGACAAAAGCGGCTATTATATTCCCGTCGAAGCACGCCTACTGCAGCTGACCGACCGTAACATCTGGGCGATGACGGATATCACCGAGCGCGTCAAGGCGCAAATTCAGCTCCGCCAGGCCCGCGACCATGCAGAGCAAATGCTAAACGAGCTTCGCATCACACAGAGCAGCCTGATCCAGTCTGAGAAACTCGCCTCCCTGGGTAGTCTGGTAGCGGGCATCGCCCACGAAATAAACACCCCGGTTGGCATTGGCGTCACCGTCGCCTCCTCCCTCGGTGACCGCCTGAAGCGAATCAAGGAGGCCACCGAATCAGGGGCACTGCGAAAATCCGACTTTGAGCAATTTATCCGTGAAGTGGACGAGGCCACGGTTCTTCTTAACAGCTCCCTGAGTAATGCCGCCCACCTGATCCAGGATTTCAAGCAGGTGGCGGCGGACCAGACCAGCTCTCAACGCCGCAGGTTCAACCTCCTCACTGTAGTCAGCGAAGTGATGTCGACCCTGAGCCCCAAGCTCAAACACACCCGGCATAAAGTGATCGAACAGATCGATCCGGACATTGTCATGGATAGCTACCCCGGCCCCCTCGGGCAGATCATTACCAACCTGGTCAACAATGCGCTGATACACGCCTTTGAAGGTATTAAGCAGGGTACGATTCAGGTCACGGCTTACCGGGATGACGAACATCAAGCAGCCCGAATCCTGTTTAAGGACAGTGGCTGCGGCATGAGCGAAGAGCAATTGACGCGGATTTTTGACCCTTTTTACACCACGCGTATGGGCGATGGGGGTACCGGTTTAGGCATGAACATCGTCTACAATATTACGAACAATATCCTAGGGGGCACCATTAACGTTACCAGCAAGCTCGGCGGGGGGACCCTGTTCGAGCTCAGGCTTCCGTTAACAGCCCCTGTTACCAATAGCCGGGACCATCTATGACAGCCAACGACGATCTGCTTGTTTTTATGGACGAGGGCGAACCCGCCCCGACCGGTAACGGCAATCCCCCCTGGAAGATTCTGGTAGTGGATGACGAGCAGCAGATGCACCAGGCTACCCGATTTGCGCTTGCCGATTTCAGCTTTAGCGATCGGCCCCTCAAGATCATAAGTGCCTATACGGCCCGGGAAGCCCGCAGCATCATCGAAAGCGAGCCGGACCTCGCCTGTATTTTCCTTGATGTAGTGATGGAGTCGGAAGACGCCGGACTGAAGTTGATTCCGGTGATTCGTGAAGAGATGCACAACCATGCGGTGCGTATCATCCTCCGCACCGGGCAGCCCGGATACGCGCCAGAAGTGGAGGTCATCCAGCGTTACGATATCAACGACTACAAGGCTAAATCCGAGCTGACTCAAACCCGTCTCTTTACCGCGCTCACCTCGGCCCTACGTTGCTACCAACAGATTCGCACCATTGAGGCGGGTCGTGAAGGGTTGGAGATGATCGTTCAGTCATCCTCCGACCTCTTTGCCTATCGTGCCGTCAAACAGTTTGCCTCAGGGGTACTGACACAGATCTGCAGCCTGCTGCATATCCAGGCCGAGGGCGTCATCTGTGCCCATACCAACACGCTGCTCCACCTGAGCCGGATGAATATTTTGGCCGCCGCAGGCCAATACTCAGAGCTGGTAGGCCAGCCCCTGGGCACAGTTGGCAACTCTCAATTGAGCAAGGATATCGAGCTGGTTCTGCAACAGAAGCAGTCCCTCTACCTAGACGACCGAACCGTTCTTTATCTCCAGCTCCCCTCCCGGGACGAAATTGCGGTTCATATCTCGACCCGCACCCCTCTGCAGGATATCGACCGCCAGCTGCTGGAGGTGTTCTGCATCAACATCACCATCGGTTTTGATAATGCACAAATGTTTGAGCGGATCGAGTCTCTGGCCTTCAAGGATCAGCTCACCAACCTGCCCAACCGCGTCTCCTTTCTCAAGCGAATCGAGGACAAACTGCTGCACTCAAGCCAGCAATTCATGATCATCATCGCGGACATCGATAACTTTCAGGCGGTCAACGACGGCCTGGGGGGGGACATTGGTAACGAAACCCTGAGAACGATCGGGCGCATGCTCAACAGCTGCTGTCCTACCAACGAGATCCTCGCTCGCCTTGGGGGAGACCTGTTCGGCCTGATTGTCCCCTACCGCTCAGAACAACAGGTGGAACAGGTGCTGGAATCGATCCTGGGCAAGTTTATCGAGCCGGTTACCATCGAGAAAAATCATATCCCCATCAGCCTTTCTCTCGGGGTCAGTCGCGCTCCCAGAGATGGAGTGAGTGCCGAACTGCTGTTTCGCGAAGCCGGCATTGCACTGAAACACAGCAAACGTAAACACCGCGGCGGTTATACGCTTTTTAGCGAAGAGATGACACTCAAACTGCGCACCCGCCTGGAGACCATCAACGAGCTACGCTCGGCCATCGATAACGATGAGCTTTACCTCCTTTTCCAACCTCAGGTCAACCTCTCCAGCGGTCGCCTGGAGGGAGTGGAAGCCCTGATCCGCTGGTGCAAACCCGATGGTACCCAGGTGTATCCCACTGACTTTATACCCGCCGCCGAGGACTCCGGCCTGATTGTTCAGATCGGCCTCTGGGTACTGAACCACGCCTGCCTTCAGCAGGTGGCCTGGAAACAGACAGCCACCGGCCCCATTCGCATGGCAGTCAACGTTTCCATGCGCCAGTTTCAGGAGCCCAACTTTGTCGAATCGGTGATCACCACCGTGCAGCAAACCGGGATCACCCCTTCCGACCTCGAGCTTGAACTCACCGAGTCCATCATCATGTCAGACTCCCGTGTGCTCAGCCACAAGCTCAATCAGCTACGCGAGGCCGGTATCCAGATCGCTATCGACGATTTCGGTACCGGCTACTCCTCCCTCAGCTATCTGCAGAGCCTGCCGCTGGATCGCCTGAAGATTGACCGTGCCTTTATCGAAAATATCGACTCACGGGCAGAAGACGCCAGTATCGCGGCGATGATTGTGGCCATGGGCCATGAGCTAAAACTGAGTGTATTGGCCGAAGGGGTGGAGACCCCGGCTCACGAAGCGGTACTAAAAAAGCTCGGTTGCGATGAAGCGCAGGGCTACTACTACGCCAAACCACTACCTGCCAAGGAGATCCTGAGCTTTAAGGTACCTGGCTGAGACAGGGCCCCGGCCATTAATCGCCGATTGGTATAATGCCCCCTCCCCCTGCACTTACACTGAAATCAATAGCGGGGGTGAAGATGAGTGCCTACAGACCTATAGTCCCTATTCTGGCCGGCGGTGGTACCCGTCTGCCTGCCCATGTCGGCATACTGCAGGGACTGCAAGAGCTGGGCGTTGGTTTTTCACACCTGGTTGGGGTTTCCGGCGGCAGCATTGTCTCCTCGCTCTACGCCAGTGGACGCCCTCTACAGGAGATCAAACAACTGGCCCTGGACATCGACTTCCAGCGCTTTCGCGGCCAGTCGCTGGTAAGCCTGGTCAAGGCGGGCGGACTCTCTTCCGGCAAAGCGTTTGAACACTGGCTCGATGATGAGTTAAAGGGCATACGGTTCCGTGACCTGCCCCTCGACCTGCACATAGTCGCCACCGATGTTGCCTCCAGCAAGCCGGTGATTTTTAACCGCATCACCAGCCCCGATCTTGCGGTATCGAGAGCCGTACGCTTCTCGATCTCAATCCCATTGATCTTCAGCTTCCAACATTTTCAGGAGCATGTTCTGGTCGATGGCAGCATCCTTTCAGAAGACGCCTTGCATCGGGACTGGGCCGATGATGGCACGCCGGTTCTCTGCTTTCGTATGCGCAGCTCAGCCGCGCCAAAGACGCAGAAACACAGCCTGATCCCAATCAAAGAATACATGTCGATGCTGATCCGTACCTTCATGACCACCCTCTCTCGCGAGTACATCAACGACGCCTTCTGGCACTCCACCATCATTGTCGATACAGAGCATTACTCCCCCGTGGAGTTTCGCCTCAGTCGGGAGGACAAGCTTAGGCTGTATGAGATGGGCTACAAAACCACCCTGGATGTGGTACCCCAAAAAACCCTGAGTCTGGAAACCCAGGGCGCACGGGGGCAATCTGCCGTTCGCCCCTAAGGGCTAGTGACGCAGAAGCGCCAGTAGTGCCTGAGCGGGGTGGAGTAGCTGCACCTGATCGGTACGCTTCACCTGGCTGCGGCAGGAGTAGCCCGTCACAAGCAACTGCTCAGCTGGATGAGCTTCGACCGCCTGCTTCCAGCTTTGAGCGTAGATTGCCTTTGAGGTCGCTACATTGTTCGCTTCATGACCGTAGGTACCGGCCATGCCACAGCAGCCCAACGCAAGGATATCCAGCTCCTGTCCCAGGGCAGTAAACACCGTTTGCCAGGCTTTAATCGACGGCGCCGCTGAGGTGCGTTCACTGCAGTGGGCCATTAATTTGAAACGCCCTCGGTGCACAGGCTGCTGCGCGGCCAGCTGCTCATGTTGATCCGCAAGCCACTCCTGCAGCAGCTGGACGTGTGGCCAGCGATCCATGATTTCAGCATACTCCTGGCGGTAGGTCAGGGTCATGGAGGGGTCAACGCCCACCAGGGGTAACCCCAGCCCCTCGATTCCATTGAGTGTGCGGGCGCTATCACGCGCCACTTTTTCAAAGGTGCCGAGAAAGCCATGGACGTGCAGCGGCTTACCGTTGGGGAAAAAGGGAGCCACCTCCACGTTAAATCCGAGTTCAGACAGCAGGTCAAGCAGATCAAGCACCAGCGGTGTTTCAAAATAGCTGGTGAAGGCATCCTGCACCAGCACCACCGTCCGCTGGCGGGTTTGTTCATCCAGCCCTGCAAGCCGTTCGAGGGTCGCAAAGGATTTACCCCGATCCTTGAGGCCCAGGCGCAGGCTATGGGTACAGATGGCAGGACTGTCCACCATGCCGGTGGTTTTTTTCATCAGTCCCTGCATCAGCGAATTACTCATCGCCCAGTTGTAGGGCGCAGGAAAACGGCTCAGCGCCGGAATCATAAACTCCAGCGCACCCACAAAGTAATCCTTGAGAGGCCTCAGGTAACGACCGTAATAAAGCTCCAGAAACCTGGAGCGGAACTGAGGAACATTTACTTTTATCGGGCACTGCCCCACGCAACTCTTGCAGGCCAGGCAGCCCATCATGGTGTCATGCACCTCGTGGGAAAAATCGTATTCGCCGCGTCGCTTGGCAAGGGTGTTGAGGGTGCGAGCGGGCAAGCTGCGCATAAAGCCGCCGCTACGCTGCTGCCGCGCCTGCACAGGCAGGTCTACCTTGCGCTGTTGCATCAAACGCACCCACTCCCGAATAAGGGAGGCCCGCCCCTTGGGGGACTGGGTCCGATCCCGGGTCCCCTTCCAGGAGGGACACATGGCATCGTTGGGGTCATAGTTATAGCAGGCGCCATTGCCATTGCAGTACATGGCCGCCGAAAACTGCTCACGGGCCGGTGAGTCGATCTGGCGGTCGTACTGACCACGGGTGGGAGCCTCGTCGATACGGATCAACTCTGCATCCACCCCGATCGGGGTGCAGATCTTGCCGGGATTGAGCTGGTTGCGCGGATCAAAAGCGCCCTTAATCTTCCGCATGACCCGGTAGAGCTCAGGGCCAAACAGCTCAGGCGCATACTCGGAACGCAGTCCCTTACCGTGTTCGCCCCACAGCAACCCTTTGTATTTGCGCGTCAGCGCCACCACACCATCGGTCACCTCACGGATCAATCGCTCCTGCTGGGGATCTTTCATATCGATCGCCGGGCGCACATGCAGCACGCCGGCATCAACGTGACCGAACATGCCGTATTGCAGGTTACGCTGGTCCAGTAGCTCACGAAACTCAATGATGAAATCCGCCAGGTTTTCCGGCGGAACCGCGGTATCCTCCACGAAGGGTATGGGACGCTTTTCCCCCTCGGTATTGCCTAAAAGGCCCACCGATTTTTTACGCATGGCCCAGATCCGTTTGGTCGCCTCCTGCCCCCAGGCCAGGGTATAGGAGAACGCTTTCCCGGGCTGCCCCATGACCTCGGCCAGCCGCTCCTCCAGCACCTTCACCTTTTGTTGCAGCTCCTGTTCGGAGTCGGCCGTGTACTCCACCAGGTTGATACCCTGAACGGTGCGGCCGGGCTGGCTGGGGAAAAACTCGCTCACCGACTCCCACACTATGTCCTCCATGGCCAACCCCAGCACCCTGGAGTCCACGGTTTCGATCGAGGTGGGTTGGGCTCCCATCAGCTGCTGGGCATCCCTCAGGGCATCGTTAAAGCTCTCATAGCAGAGGTTGACCAATGCAGCGCACTTGGGGATCGACAACAGGTTCAGCTTGGCTTCGGCAATCAGGGCCAGGGTCCCCTCGGAGCCACAAAGAATGGAGTTGAGGTCGAATAGCCCCGCCTCAGTACGCACATGAGCCAGATCGTAGCCGGTCAGGCAACGGTTCAGCGCGGGGAAGCGCTCGGCAATCAGCTCGAGGTTATCCTGGTGGAGGTCGTTGACCTGCTGGCACAGCGTGCTCGCCAGGCTATTGCCGGCAACCTGAGCCTCATACTCCCCTGCAGAGAGCGGCGTCGACTCCAATACCGAACCGTCCAGCAATACCGATTTCAGCGCCAGCACATGGTCCCGGGTCTTCCCGTAAAGGCAGGAGCCCTGGCCGCTGGCGTCGGTGTTGATCATGCCGCCAATGGTGGCGCGGTTGCTGGTGGAGAGTTCGGGGGCGAAAAAGAGGCCGTAGGGCTTGAGGGCCGCGTTGAGCTGATCCTTAACGACGCCGGTTTGCACCCTGGCCCACCGTTCCTCGGCATTGATCTCTAGAATCTGGTTCATATGGCGGGAGATATCCACCAGTAAGCCATCACTGAGAGACTGACCATTGGTACCTGTGCCACCCCCACGGGGACTCAGCACTATATCCCGGAAGGCGGGTTCATTACTGAGGCTGGCGATCCGCACCAGATCCTCAATGCCCCTTGGGTAGAGCACACCCTGGGGAAGAATCTGGTAGATACTGTTGTCGGTAGAGAGCACTACCCGGTTGGCATAATCGGCACTAAGGTCGCCTTCAAACCCACGGGATTTAAGGGTGTTAATAAAATCGAGGTAGTGCTGCTGTGTATCGTTGATCTCTGCAATACGTGGGATCATCGGGGTCCTGCCGGCTTGGTATCCACCATAATGGGACCGGCAATAATGCGGCAAACTAAGGGATAACTCAAATCTTGCTCTCATCAGTTTGCACACATCGAAGGATGGCTGTGAGGGGGGATTACGGTCACACCAACGGTCTTACCAGCAGCCGGCACGAGTCCAGCGCCAATCTGGCAGCCCTTTCCTCGAAATTGCAGGCGCTGGTGAAACGTTTTCGCCTCAGCGCCTGACGGCAGACTCTTGAGCGCGCCTAGTGGCGCGCCGCCTCTGCACGGGGGTCCCGGGGGTAAAAACGCTCAGGCAGGCGGTCGATGTGGGTAAACTGGCGGGTATCCTTGTAGGGCATTTTCATAAAGCCGGAGATCCCCAGTCCTGAGATGCGGGGAACCGCTTGCAGAATCTCGTGCAGGTACCGCCTGAACAGTTCCTCCTGCGACGGATCCAACAGCTTGAAATAGCTGTGCACCTTAAGGTGGGTTTCCAGGCTTTCAAAGATGATCAGCCCGGTATGGTAAATGCGGTTAAGGCGTGCGATCCGCATTACAATCTCCCGCGGCAACACCAGGTTTTCTTCCGGGTCCTTACCGTCCTCAAAGTAGGAGTGTTCCCGGCTCCCATCCTCAAGCTCCGGTGTCGGTGCAGCGACCACCTCGTAGGGGATGGACATACCGGCATCGGGCACAAAGGGATCATGGATCGAATCCCGGTCGATGTGCAGGGTCCGGCGAGCATCGAACAGGCAGCTCTTGAACACCCCGCGTCGGTAGATCGAACGCGCCAGGGTCACCATGTTATTGACCGAGACACTGAAGGACTCCCTGAAACGCTCGTCATGCAGGTTGAGGGAGGAGTCGATATAAACCCCATCCGCCTCCCAGCGCACCGCAAGCCCGCCTACCACCGGATATTTTCCCAATCGGCCTACAGCCGCCAGAAACGCTTTCTCCGTCTCCCCCATCCCCTGCAGGAAGTTTTTGTAGTACCGGTCAAACTGCACATCGTCGATATCCCTGACCACCGCCTCAGCCCCCTCCTCCTTCAAAAACGCCTTGCGGGAGCTGTAGACGACGGTATCGATCTCATGCTCGCGGTGGTGCACCCAGATCGGAATCAGGTGAGGTTCACTGTCGGCCGGCAGGTCAACCACCAGGGTACGCGCCATCGCCGGCATATTACGCATGAAGTAATCACCCGCCTTGGCGCGTTGAGCGCTGTCACCATCGAGCATCGCCGTCAGCACACGGGCAAATTCGACCGGCAGCCCCAGCGCCGTGGGCGGAATGGCGCGGTAACCAAAACGGCACGACTGACCCGAAGCCAGCGCATAGAGGGTCGCGGCTAGCCCCTGCTCATCGAAGCGTGGGCTCGACAGTGCTCCCGTCAACTGCTCCGGGCCGATAAAGTAGACATCCCCCAGCCGTGCATTGCTGTTGTGCAGGTCTCCCGACATCAGCTCCATCACATTATGGGAGACGTACTGCTGCTTCTCGTCGAGCTGGGCAAACACCGAGGAGCCCCAGTCGATGAGCGCCAGGCGTTCGCTTTGGGGGTCAAACATGATATTGGAGGGCTTGATGTCTCCGTGCACGACCAGGCGGCCACTACTGACCGCCTCTCCGCGCAACCCCGCCAGGATTGCGTGCAGCTGGCGTGCAAAATCCAGGATGCGTCGAGGCGAGAGCCGCCCCTCCTGCAACGACAGTTGCTCAAGATCGATGCCGGGCGCTCGTTCCATCACCAAAATCGCCTGCCGGCGAATTCGCTGGAATGCGATCAGGCGGGGCACGTTGGGGTGTGATACCTGCCCCAGCATGTAGGACTCCTCCTCGAGGCGGTCCTGAACGTGCTGGGGCAGTGTGATGCGTGAGAATTTGAAGACCAGTGGGCGCCGGTCCGGGTCGACACCGCCAAACACAAACCCAAACGCGCCTTTACCGATCAGCTCGATCTGCCGGTAGCCCAGCTGTTCCAGCTGGGCCTGGCACAGGCTGACCCAGTTTTTCAGCTTGCGGACATCATTCTGGCTGAGCAGGTAGATCGACTGCTCTTCCGGAATGTAAAAGCGCTGCAGGTCCGGCTTGCTCATCGGGCCTCGCGAGCGTCAACACAGAACGCCATCAACTGAGCTCCAGGAGCATACTGGAGGGGTGCTCCAGGTAGGACTGCCAAAGCGCACTGAAGCGAGCAATGGTACCGCCGTCGATCACACGGTGATCGCCTGACCAACTCACGTTCATCAGCGATCGGGCCACCACCTCACCGGCCTCATTGAAGCGTGGCAGGCGGCGCGTTTTACCCAGCGCAACAATCGCCACCTCGGGTGCATTGATCACCGGTACCGCGTAGGTTCCCCCCAGGGCTCCGATATTGGAGATACTGATCGTCCCCCCCTGCAGATCCTTTTGCGACACCCTGCCCTCCCGGGCCGCCTCGGTAATGCGCTGAACTTCGGCGGCGATCTGCAGCAGGTTGAGACTTTCGACCCGTTTGATGTTGGGCACCAGCAGCCCCACTTTCGAGTCCACCGCCATGCCGATATTGCAGTGGGGCAGATAACTGATTTCGGTGCAGTCGGCGTTAACCCGACTGTTAAGAATCGGGTACTGAGCCACCGCCATGGCCAGCGCCTTCATGATGAAAGGCATCAGGGTCAATCGCACCCCCTGTGCTTCGGCCCGCGGTTTAAGCTGCTCCCGTACCGCCAGCAGCTCGGTAACATCAAACTCATCACCGTAGGTGAAATGGGGGATGGTCGAGGCCGCCAGGGTCATCTGCCGAGCCATGGCGGCTCGCACACCCCGGATCGGCTCAACCCGTACCTGCGCCTCCCCGGCTTCGGCTTTCACTTTGGCCATCGCCGAATCCGCCTGGGCTGCCACCACCCGCTCGGGCACTGAAGGGGGGAGTTCACCCAGGTGGCGCAGCAGGTCCTCCTTCAACACCCGGCCGTCACGGCCACTGCCCTCGATTCGGGAGAGATCCAACTGATGTTCGCGGGCAATACGGCGTACCGCGGGGCTGGCCAGGGCTTTCCCGCCTCCAACTCTAGGGCTCTGAGATGGCGGCGATGGGGACGCCGCCGGGGTTGCAGCCTGAGTCGAGACGGTGCCGGCGGCGGCCGGCGGCTTAGCGGTTGCAGGCTTGTTTTCTACCCGCAACGAAAAGAGCGGCGAATGAACCCGAGCCACCTCGCCCTGCTGGTAGTGCAGGCGGGTAATCACACCGGCCTTGTGGGCGGGAATCTGTACTAGGGCCTTGTCGGTCATCAGGTCAACCACGGGCTGGTCCTCCTCAACCCGTTCCCCCTCGGTCACCAGCCACTCAACCACCTCGCACTCGACAATCCCTTCACCGATATCAGGCAGAATAAACGCCTCTTCGGCGCTATCGTCGGCGTCCCCGGAGCCCTCTACCGCAGGACACCCGGTGGGTGCTAAGGAGGCGGGAGCCGCCTCGGGTTCCGCTGCTACCGCCTTGCCATCGATCTCCACTTCAAACAGCGGTGCATGGACCTTGGCGGTCTCCCCCTGTCGGTAATAGAGTTTGGTGATACGGCCGGCAAAGGGGGCCGGTATCTGCACCAGCGCCTTATCGGTCATCACATCGGCCACAGGCTGGTCCTCCTCGATGCGATCACCCTCGGCAACCAGCCACTCGACCAGCTCACATTCAACGATGCCCTCGCCAATATCGGGCAATATAAAATCCTGTTTCATCGGAACTCCCCCCTAAAAGTGAACACTGGCCATCAGCGCCTCGAACACCTTCAGGTGATCCGGCAGGTACTCTTTTTCATGCGCCAGTGGATAGGGTGTATCAAGCCCTGTTACCCGGGCGATGGGCGACTCCAGGTGCAGGAAACAGTGTTGCTGGATGGTGGCCGCGATCTCGCCGGCGAAGCCGCCGGTCAGCGGTGCCTCATGGGTAATCAGCAGGCGCCCTGTTTTCTTGACCGATGCGGCCACGGTTTCAACGTCCCAGGGGGCGATGGTGCGCAGGTCGATCAGCTCGCAGGATACTCCCTGGTGCTCGGCCATCTCGGCCGCCTTCTCAACCATCTCCATCTGCGCGCCCCAGGCCAGGAGGGTGATATCACTTCCCTCGCGCACCACTTCGGCCACTCCCAGCGGTAGCTGGTAGTCCTCCTCGGGCACCAGGCCAACCGAGGCCCGGTAGATCCGCTTGGGCTCAAAAAAGATCACGGGATTGGGGTCGCGAATGGCCGCCAACAGCAACCCTTTGGCTTGATGGGGATTGCGGGGGACCACAATTTTGAGGCCCGGTGTATGGGCAAAGTAAGCCTCCGGTGACTGGGAATGGTACAGGCCACCGGCAATACCACCGCCGTAGGGGGTGCGGATGGTCAAGCCGCCCACATTGAACAGGTTACCGGAGCGATAACGAAACTTGGCCGACTCATTCACGATCTGGTCAAAGGCGGGAAAAATGTAATCGGCAAACTGGATCTCGGCTACGGGTACTGAGCCCTGGGCCGCCAGACCGTTAGCGAAGCCGATGATCCCCTGCTCCACCAGAGGAGTATTAAAGCAACGCTCCCGACCGTAGCGTTCTTGCAGGTGACTGGTAGCGCGGAACACACCGCCAAAACTACCCACATCCTCGCCAAAGCAGATCACCCGATCGTTCTCGGCCATGGCGATATCCAGTGCGTTGTTGATCGCCTGCAACAGGTTCATCTTAACCATGGTCCAGCCTCCCCGCCGTTTTCGGATAGGCATCAGGGTACTTGCGGATATGGGCCTTGAGCGCTTCCAGCTGCTGCTTCAACTGAGGGGTCGGTTCATCATAAACATCGGTGATCAACTCATCCAGTCGACACACGGGGCGGTGCTCCGCCTCCTTCAGGGTGCGCAGGACCTGCTCACGCTCATCGGCAAACAACTTTTCATCCTGTTCCAGGCTCCACCACTGCTGCGCAACCAGCCAGTTACGGAAACGGGATAAGGGGTCCTTTTCCCGCCACTTGGCCTCCTCCTTTTTGGAACGATAGCCCGAGGGATCGTCAGAAGAGGAGTGAGCCGCCAGACGGTAGCTCATGGTCTCTACCAGTACCGGCTCATTGCGCTCCACCGCCAGCTTGCGGGCCTCCATCATCGCCCCGTAGACCGCCAGTAAGTCATTGCCATCGACACGGATGGCATGCATTCGATAACCCAGGGCCCGCGGCGCAATGCCATCAGCGGCAAACTGCTCGCTCGATGGGGTGGAGATGGCATAGCCATTATTTCGGCACAGGAAAATGACCGGTACTTTTAAAACGGCCGCCATGTTCAGTGCGGCATGGAAGTCCCCCTCGGAAGCGGCCCCTTCACCAAAAACCGCCACCGTGCAGCGCTTGTAACCGGCCAGCTTTTGCCCATAGGCATAGCCGGTTGCCTGCGGGATCTGAGTCGCCAGCGGAGAAGAGATGGTCATGTAGTGCAGCTTGGCAGAGCCATAGTGAATCGGCATCTGCCGCCCCTTGCCGTAATCGAGTTCATTACTGAACAGCTGGTTCATGAACTCATCGAGGCTGAAACCGCGGTAAACCAAAGCCCCCTGCTCGCGGTACTGGGCCATGATCATGTCATCATCTTCGAGCGCTGCGGCGAATCCCACCGTGGTTGCCTCTTCGCCGGTGGACTGCATATAAAAGCTGAGGCGACCCTGGCGCTGTGCTGCCAACATACGCTCATCCAGCACGCGTGTGCGTACCATGGCCTGATAAATTCGAAGGGCTTTGGCCTGCTCCAGCACAGGCAGCTCGGCCCCGTCATAGGGGGTGCCATCCTGTTGAACCAGGCATAGGGTGGGAATGCTCAGTTCATCACCACGGATGAACTCAGGTCGGTGTACGACCTGTTCGGGGTTGAAAGTACTCATAGCTGCCTCATTATTGTTTTAGACAGTTGCGACCCAGCCCCTTTTGGGGGCTGCGCTTTCGTAAGAATAGTCGGTACCGGTAGGGACCTGAGTTCTTTGTACTCTACTTTTACGTAAACGTAAACGTAGCACTTAACGCGCATACTAGGGATCCTTCGAACAAGTCCCTAACCATGAGACAATAGCTCATACCTTTCCTCGGCATTGGATTCAGCTGCATGGCCCATCAACTGACCTTCGGCGACAGTGAGTTTCAAAAGAAGCACCGCAAAACACGCAAAGAGATTTTCCTTGAGCGTATGCAGCTGATCATCCCCTGGGAGCGCTTGGAGGCCGTGATTGAGCCCTATTACCCTAAAGCGGGTAACGGTCGCCGCCCCTACCCGTTGGAGACCATACTGAGGATTCATTTTCTCCAACAGTGGTATAACGGCCGCTGAAGACGCTCTCTATGATATCGCCAGCATGCGACTCTTTGCTCGCATGTCACTTAACAAGCCGATCCCGAACCACACCACCATCATGAAGTTCCGGCACCTGCTTGAACGTCACCAGCTGGGTCGAAAAATTCTCGAAGAAATCAATCAATGGCTTGAGAAGGCCGGCGTGTTGTTGCGCGAAGGCACACTGATGGACGCCACTATCATTGACGCTTCCAGCTCCGTTAAAAATCGTACAGGTGAGCGCGACCCGGAGATGCACCAGACTCGTAAAGGCAACCAGTGGTATTTTGGCATGAAGGCCAACATTGGTGCTGATTTGATCTCTGAACTGGAACACAGCGTTAAAACCACAGCGGCCAACGTCAATGACGTGACCCAAGCACAGCTCCTTCTTCATAGCACAAAAAAATATGTGTACGCTGACTCTAGCTATCGAGGGGTTGATGGCCGTATAGGGTCAAGGGGAAAAGATTTCGAATGGCAGATCGCGCAGATACCGTCGAAAGTAAAGGCACTGCGCAAGCATCCTAGAATCAACAAACATGAGCTGGAGATGGAATACTAAAAATCCAGCCTGCGAGCACCGGTCGAGCACGCTTTTCAGGTGATCAAATGTCAGTTTGGTGTCAGGAAAACCCGCTATCGTGGCTTGAAGAAAAGCGATAACAAGCTCTCGATCCTGTTTGCCTTGGCAAACGTAGTCAGGGTATGTAGTCGAGTGCGCTTTTAAGGGGTAACTCCGTCTGGAGACTGGAAAACGGTCTCCCAGACAGAGGGAAAAGAGCTCAACTGGGCCGGTTATAACCGGAAAACGGTCGTTAAACCGTTGTCAGGTTGGGCGGTCATGAAATTGGAACTTGTTCGCAGGTTTCCTAGCTCTTTTGCTACATGAAAATAATCTGCCAAGGTTATAATGCTCTCGTTTGCCAGGCACGCCAGTAACGCCGTAACCGGCGCACCGCCTGATTATGCAGGCGGTAGCAGGCTCGAATCGGCAGCGGCAACTCATGCTCGCTGGTCTCAAGGGCGTAACCGCTGGCGGTCAGAGTTCTGCCCGCAGCACTTTCAAATAAACGAATACCCCAAGGGCTCATCTTCAGTCTCCACTTTTCCTTGTTGGCGGCATCAATGGAGCGTGACAGAAGAGGGGTTTTACTTTCCTCAGGGGCAAGTGACGACTTTCGAAACTCAATCACATCGGTATGATACTGCTCCCCCAAAAAGGCCAGAATCTTAGCAACTGACAACTTCGGTTGGCTGATGAGTTCTTCATACTTGACCTCAAGATAGCTACCATCAGGCAACTGAGCCCCCGACTCTCGCCCGCGATCAACATACTCTTTCCAATAACGGCCGGCGAAATGCAGGTTGTAAACCCCAAAATCGTCTTTGCGATCGATCAACGACAGAGCGCAATCACGTCCATCACGGATTAGGTGAACAAATTGCGCCCCGGGAAACATCTGCAAAATCGTCGGCATGTGAAACACATAGTAAGGTGTCTTATCACCCCAGCGCTGCTTGCCCTCCCCCTTGGCATTCTTGGTATAGATAAAGTCGATGATATCGGGAACGGTGACCAATCCCTGAGTAACGATCTCATCGCTCAGGGAGTCGATATCGAACCTGAGGCCGTGAAGATCGGTGTCCAGAAATTCTGCACTGCGCCGGTACATCTCGGCTAATAACGCCTTCACCTGACCGGCCTGGGCAAGATCGCCCCAACGCTCAGCATGCGTGAACAGAGGTATGAAAAAGTGGGACTCGCCGGTAGGCAGAGAAAGGTTAGGATGCGACCTCAACATATACTGAAGCAGCGTGGTCCCAGATCGCGGAGCACCAACGATAAAGACAGGCCGGGAGTCGTTCTTCATGCTGTACTCCAAAAGCAGCCCTCGCTAAAAGGGCAGGCTAGACAGGGTCATCAATCAAGCAGAAAGCACAGGGCTCAAAAACCGCTCAATGAATCCTGAGGCTTCGCAGTATAGTCTAGCACCAGAAGGTCATACAAAGAGGGGTAAAACAAGTCTGACACAAGGGTCGGGCTCAGACTGCCTCGTTTGTCTCACCCATGTCTTGTCCTGATATAGGTTGACACTATTTCAGGACGGGTCACCTCAAACAAAAATGTATGGTTCCCCTCGTTATTGCAATAGCTATGTGCGATGACGAGGGTGGTCTGCGCTAATGTATTCGGAGTCTCGTTGGCAGGCTCGCCTGCCGCTCCACGATGAGTATCCGCGCCGGATAGTCCTCAAAAAGCCGAAAGCCTGTTATGGCTGTTTTTTGTGCCAGGTTTTCTATCCGGGCGGTTGACCCGCTTTCATCATCAACAACACCTACTGCAAACCTCGTTAAACTCGTTTCGCATCAAATGGCTGCATACTGGTCAATATCGCCCAGGCGATGCGCGCCAGCTTGTTGGCCAGCGCTACCACCGCCACATTAAACGGCTTGCTGGCTCGAAGCTTTCGCAACCATGCATGAAAAGGCCCTTCGCCCCTGTGCAGGCGCGATAAAACCGCCCGCGCACCGTAGACAAACAGGCAGCGCAGTCGTTTGTTACCGCGCTTGCTGATGCCCAACAATCGGGGCTTGCCGCCGGTACTGTACTGTCTCGGTACAAGCCCCATCCAAGCCGTCATCTCTCGACCGCCACTAAACGCCTGGGCATTACCCACACCCATCCCTGGCGCTGTGCTGCCAACATACGCTCATCCAGCACGCGTGTGCGTACCATGGCCTGATAGATTCGAAGGGCTTTGGCCTGCTCCAGCACAGGCAGCTCAGCCCCGTCATAGGGGGTGCCATCCTGTTGAACCAGGCATAGGGTGGGAATGCTCAGTTCATCACCACGGATGAACTCAGGTCGGTGTACGACCTGTTCGGGGTTGAAAGTACTCATAGCTGCCTCATTATTGTTTTAGACAGTTGCGACCCAGCCCCTTTTGGGGGCTGCGCTTTCGTAAGAATAGTCGGTACCGGTAGGGACCTGAGTTCTTTGTACTCTACTTTTACGTAAACGTAAACCTGAGTCCGGAACACGCTCTAAGCCCCCTGGGGAACTTGAGACTGGCCGCGCGGCAACCTGGCTGAGGGGGAAGAAAAGGCAAAGGGTGACCGGGATTTCAACCCGTCGATTGACTAAGGCGAACAGAGCCATGCTATCTGGCTGCGATCATCGACCAGAAGCGGCATGAGACCAAGCGCCCGGCCTAAAGCGGCTCTACCCTTCCAGAAAAATAGGCAGTCAACACCCTGCTCCGGCCCTCTTAAGGGGGATTAGCCCACATCAAAGCGATTCTGTTTACGCCCAGGGAGGGCGACAATGGATAGATGAACGGCAAGGGAGTGATCGCGCTGGTGGCGGTGAGCCGCAGATGAGTGACAGCTCCCAGCGGAATCGTTTAACGAGGGTGGGGGGTATCGCGGCGCAGCGCCACAAACAAAAATGCCCGGCTAAAAGCCGGGCATTTTATAGATGGCGGTGAGGGAGGGATTTGAACCCTCGATACGTTGCCGTATACACACTTTCCAGGCGTGCTCCTTCGACCACTCGGACACCTCACCAACAGGCGGTTGCAGAATTGAACAAGCCTCTCCTGCAACAGCGGGCGCTACTCTATACCAACTCCCACCCAAAGGCAAACCGTAAGCGATACAAGCTGCGCGAACGGTTATTTTTTAATCTAAGGCGTTTAGAGGGACGCTGGATCCTACCGTAGCGAAGCAAAAAAATCGGGCACCAGCTGACTGGCAAGCCCTGTCCGCTGCTCGGCAAAACGACTGGCCTGCTTGGAGGGCTCCAGGTTGAGTTCGACCGTGTGCGCCCCGTGGAGCCTCGCCTCATCAAAAAAGCCGGCGGCCGGATAGACATGGCCGGAGGTTCCGATCGCCACAAAGAGGTCGCAGCGCGCTAACGCCCCATAGATCTGTTCCATATGAAGCGGCATCTCGTTGAACCAGACAATATGGGGGCGAAGGTTGCCCGGTTCACCACAGCACTCACAACACTCATCCACGTCGAGTGCCGTGGTTTGCTCGCGCACCCAACCGCTACGCTGGCAGCGGGCCTTAAGCAGCTCGCCATGCATATGCAAAAGCGACCGGCTCCCTGCCCGCTCGTGGAGGTTGTCTACGTTCTGGGTAACCAGCAGGAACTCCCCCTCGAAGCGGGCCTCGAAGTCGGCCAGCGCCCGATGAGCGGCATTCGGATGCACCTCCCCGCTCAGCAGCTGTTGGCGGCGTTGGTTGTAAAAGTTCTGTACCCGGTGCGGGTTGGCAGCAAATCCCTCAGGGGTCGCCACCTCCTCAATGCGGTGGTCTTCCCACAGTCCGTCGGTTGCGCGAAAGGTCCGTATCCCTGACTCGGCGGAGATGCCCGCCCCGGTCAGCACCACGATCGATCTAAAGGGTTTCATGGGATCCCTCCTGAGCCAACATCGGGCTATGTCGCAAATGGCGGTGGGTGCGCAACTTTGCCGTCAGGCTTTCGATCACTATCAGCTGCGCGGGTATCACCAACAGCACCAGCAGGGTGCCGAAGGCCAGGCCAAACACAATCGAGGTCGCCATCGGGATCAGGAACTGTGCCTGCAACGAGGTCTCGAACAGAATGGGGGTCAACCCCGCAATAGTGGTCAATGAAGTCAGCAGGACCGCGCGCAAGCGCTTGCAGGCAGCCTCAACGATCGCCTCAGAAATGGTCCACCCCTGCTCGCGCAACTCATGGTAAAAACTGATCAGTACAATGGAGTCGTTGATCACAATACCGGTCAGGCCAAACACCCCGAACAGGGAGAGAATGGTCATATCCAGTCCCATCACCAGATGCCCCAGTATCGCCCCGGTTACGCCGAAGGGGATCGCCAGCATAACGGCAAAGGGCCAGGAATAGGAGGAGAAGACCCAGGCCAGGATGATATAGATCAGCAATAACGCCAACACCAGCCCCCGGAGCATGTCGGCAATGGTTTCGCGCTGCTCAGCACTGCGCCCCTCAAACTCGATACGGACCCCGAAATGGTCCTGCAGCTCCACAAAGGTGGTCTCCTGCAACTGGCTGATGATCTCATCGGCGTTGCCCGACGTCTCATCCACATCGGCGGTCACCAGTACCGCCAGCTCGCCATCCACGCGGTTTAGGCTATCGATCCCCTGGCGGCTGACGAACTCCACCACGTTATCGAGCAACTCGGTCTGCCCGTTGGGCATGATAAAGGGCATCTGGCGCAGGCGGTTCAGGTAATCACGATCAACGTCCGGCAGTACCACCCGCACCTCGACCTCGGCATTGGCATCGTGAAACACCTGCACCAGCTGGCCATCTAGCGCAGAGCGAAGCTGACGCCCTACCCCCTGGAGGGTTAACCCCAGCGCCTGCGCAGCGGGCTTGAGGCGGTAGATGATCTGCTCCCGCCCGTAGGGCAGGTCGTCGTCGACGTTGCTCACTCCGCGGTACTCCAGCAGCGCCCTCTGCAGAATCAGGGAGGCCTCCTTGAGGGTGTCGACATGACCGCCCACCAGCTTGATCTCGACCGGCTTGCCGGGAGGTCCTGCCTGCTGCTGGGCGATGGAAAACTTCTCGATCCCCGGCGGTAGCTGAATCCGGGAGCGCCAGGCATCAATGATCTGTTGGTTGGTCAGTGTCCGCTGATCCGCAGAAACGATCTCCACCTTGAGGGCGCCGTATTCGTCGCCACTGTCGAAAAGGCCACTGAAATCGTTAATCAGCCCCTGTTTGTGCAGCGAGATGGCGTGGACCACCAGCCCCCCGCCCAGCTCCGCATCGGTCTCAAAAAGCGTCTCCTCAAGGTACGAAAGGAAGCGGTTCACCTCGGTATCGGAGGTACCCACACTGAACTGCACACTGGCGTTCACTACGGTGCTGTCGATGGTGGGAAAGAAGGTAAATTTGATCCAGCCCGTGGCCACCAACGACAAGCTGACAACAAAGAGGGCCAGAGCCGCGGTGATGGTGGTGGTACGGTAGGCAATAAAAAGCCGAACCCAACGCCTGAAGCGCTGTTCACGAAAACGGTCAAAAGCCGCATCAAAACCCTGCCGCCAGGGCCCCGGTTCCCCCTGGTGTTTGAGGCTATGGCGCAGGTGGCCTGGCAAAATCAACAGGCACTCCACCAGGGAGGCGATGATCACGCAGATCACAACCGTCGGTATATCGATCAGCACATTACCGATGTTGCCACCAATCATCAGCAGCGGTAAAAAGGCCGCGATGGTGGTCATGGAGGAAGCGACCACGGGCGCCAGCATCCGCCGTGCCCCGCTCACGGAGGCGTGCAGCGGATTGTCACCGGATTGCAATCGCGCCAGGGTATTCTCCCCCACCACAATGGCATCGTCGACAATGATTCCCAGAGTCATGATCATGCCGAACAGGCTAATCAGGTTGATGCTCCCCCCGGTCAGGTAAAGCACCGCCAGTGCCGCCAGGAAGGAGACCGGTATTCCCACCGTGACCCACCAGGCGACCCGTACATTGAGAAACAGGAAGAGGATCGCAATCACCAGCACCAGGCCACCCAAGCCGTTTTTCAGCAGCAGGTTGATACGATCCCTGAGGTAGGTCCAGCTCTCATCGTAGACGATCAGCGAAATGGATGAGGGCAGTTCAGCCCGCTTCTGCTCCAGCCACTGGTTCATGAGCCGAGCGGAGTTGAGGGTGTCATCCTTTTTCGCCCGCATCAGCGACATCTGGATCGCGGGCTTTCCCTTGTAGGTGATGTAGCTTTCGCCATCCTGGGGACGGCGTTCGATCCTGGCCACGTCCCCCAGGCGCAGGAGAACACCGTTCTCCTGCGCCAGCAGGGGCAGCGATTCGAAGCCCCCGACACTGCGCTCCTGGCCGAGGCTGCGAACCATGCGCGAGCCCTCCTTGCGACCCGCCGTACCTGCGGGCAGGTCGCGGCTACGCTGCCGCACCAGCGCAGCCACCTCTTCCAGGGTGAGCCCCAGATCGTGCAGCTGCTCGGGAGCGATCTGAATCGCGATCTCCTCGTCGGGCATACCGGTGAAGTTCACTTTGCGGATCCCCAGCGACAGCAGCTCACGCTCCATGCGATAAACCAGCGGTACCAGTTCGGCGAGGGTATCGGTTCCGGTCACCAGCACCTTGGCTACCGATTCGTAGCGGGCCAATTTCTGCACCACCGGTTCTTCCGCATCCTCCGGAAGGTTGGTGACCGAATCGATCGCCTGCTTGACATCATCGAGCACCAGGCCGATCTCGGTGTCGGGATCCACCTCAAGACGAAAACTGCTCATCCCCGAGCTGGAGGTCGCAAAGTTTTTCTCAATACCGTTAATCCCCTTGAGTTCGCGCTCAATGGGAACCGTAATGGCCCGTTCGACATCCTCAGCGCTGGCTCCGCTCCAGACCACATTAACGGTGATCAGGTCCACTTCAAACTCGGGGAAAAACTGGGTATTCAGGCGATCGAGTGCCCAGAGCCCCGCCAGTATCATCAACCCCATCAGCAGGTTGGAGGCCACCCGGTGGCTGGCAAAGAGGGCAATGAAGCCGCGCGGAGCCGGCGCTTTCTGACCGCTGCTCATGGGCTCGGCTCGCTGGATTGGGGACTGACCTTAAGGCCAGTGAGCGCCCCGGGTAGCTGGGTGGTCATGATCGCCTGCCCTGCAGCCAGCTGAGGGCTTCGAACCAGCACCCACTCTCCGCGTGCATCCTGCCACTCCCCCACCTTATCAATCTCTACCGCTTTGAGTGTGTCCTGTACCACCAGGTAAAGGCGACGGTCATCGTAGATCGCCTGAGCCGGCACCGCGACCAGCCCCGGCTGAGCCGGCAGCTCAATATCGATCACCACCGTGCGACCGACCTCGATAAAGCGGGCGTCCCCCGAATCGAGGGAAAAGAGTGCATCAACGCCCCCACGACCGCTCGACACTGAAGCGGCCAGGCGATCCAGCTGCACCGCCACACGTGTGTCATCCAGTACCAGATAGCCGCCGATCGGCTGGCCGGCGCGCAGGCTGCGGCGGAGTTCAGGCAGGTAGCGTTCTGGAATCTGGGCGCGCACCTCCAACTGGCTCACATCAAACAGGGAAACCAGAGGGTCGCCGGACTTGACCCGCGCCCCCTCGGCGGCGGGCACCGCCAGGATACGCGCATCGAAGGGAGCCGTGACCTGGGTGCGGGCCAGGTCCAGCCGGGCCTGGCCAACAGCGGCAGCTGAGCGGTCACGCTGGGCGTTGAGCTGCGCCAGCCGATTGTCGTGATCGGCCAGGCTGAGTTCGATACGCGTCACCGCCAGCGCCTGCTGCGCCTCGGCACGCAGCGCTTCATCCAGCTGGGTTTTTGAGCTCAGGTTACGGCTTTGCAGCGAGCGTTGCCGCTCAACCCCGCGCTCAGCGATCTCCAACAGCTGGCGCTCGCGCTGCAAAAGCTGCTGGTCGGTTTTGTGGCGGGTCGCTTCCGCATCGATACGCGCCTGTACATCGGCCAACTGCGCCTGCGCCTGTTGTAACGCCAACTCCGCATCCCTTGGGTCGAGGGCAACCAGCAGGTCACCGCGCTCGACGCTCTCCCCCTCGCGAGCGGGCACCTGGGCGACAAAAGCGGCGATTGATGCGCTCAGCACCACCTGGCTGGGGGATTCGACCCGGCCATAAAGCTCTATCTGTGGACGATAGCTGGCCGGGGCGGCCACCTGTACGGCAACACGGGGCAGCGGGGCCGTGGCCAGCTGACGCTCGCTACGACTCTCCCCCAGTTTGAGGGCCGCCACCACTGCCGCGGCCACCAACACCACCACCAGGGGCCAGCCCCAACGAGCCAAAGGGGAGACAGGGCTCCCGGATGTGTCATTCATAGCATCTCATCCAGTAATAGATACGACTGTCCTTATAGCAACCCATCATACCCAAAGATCCCCTGCTGAAAAGGGGCCGCCGAGTTAGCCGCCCCTTTATTAGTTTTTAACTATCAAGATAAGTAGTTTATTTAATTTCAACAATCAAACCTCACTAGTGATAATGACTCCACCTAAACGAAAACCCACCGAGGAGTACAACATGTTTGAAGATCGCCAAGGCCAGCCCGTCCCCCAGGTCAACTTTACCCTGCGGGAAAACAATGAGTGGCGGGAGGTCACCAGCGACCAGCTGTTTAAGGGAAAGAGCGTAATTCTGTTCGCCCTGCCGGGCGCCTTTACCCCAACCTGCAGCTCAACCCACCTGCCCCGCTACAATGAGCTGGCCGATACCTTCGCCGCCAACGGCATCGACGAGATCATCTGCCTGTCGGTGAACGACACCTTTGTGATGAACGAGTGGAAGGCCGCTCAGCACGCTGAAAAGATTCGTTTTATTCCCGATGGCAACGGCGACTTCAGCGAAGGCATGGGCATGCTGGTCAACAAGGCCGAGCTGGGCTTTGGCAAACGCAGCTGGCGCTATTCCATGCTGGTCCGCGACGGGATCATCGAAAAGATGTTTATTGAGCCCAACCAGCCCGGCGACCCCTTCAAGGTCTCCGATGCCGACACCATGCTCAACTACATCAACCCCAATGCCAACACTCCGGAGTTTGCCACCCTTTTCACGAAGCCGGGCTGCCCGCACTGCGCGCGAGCTAAAGCGCTGCTGGAGGATAAGGGCTACCCCTTTGAGGTGATCGAGCTGGGTGCCCAGATCACCACCCGCTCACTGCGTGCTGCAACCGGAGCCGGCACCGTGCCCCAGGTCTTTATCGGCGGCAAGCTGATCGGTAGTGCCGATGCGCTGGAAGCTCACTTCGCCTAAGCCCTCACTAGCCCGCCCCCGCCGTCGGCGGGGGCCAAACTGGAGTACCTAATGCGAGAGATCATTACCGACGTTGCCGTCATCGGCGGCGGCTCTGCGGGGCTAAACGCCTACAGAGCAGCCAAAAAACATACCGACCGGGTGTTACTGATCGAAGGGGGCCCCTGGGGCACTACCTGTGCCCGGGTAGGCTGCATGCCCAGTAAATTGTTGATTGCTGCTGCTGAGGCAGCCCACCACTACCAGACCAGTGCCGCCTTTGGCATCGACCCGGTCTCGCCCCCGACCATTGATGGCAAACGGGTGATGGAGCGGGTGCGCCGCGAGCGCGACCGCTTTGTCGGTTTCGTCATCGAGTCCGTTGAGGAGATCCCCAGCGAAGACCGTATACGGGGCTACGCGCGCTTTATTGACAACACCACCCTGATGGTCGATGACCATACCCGTATTGTGGCCAGCCGAGTCGTCATAGCCAGCGGCTCGACCCCGGCCATCCCTCCAGGCCTTGAGGGACTGGGTGACCGCCTGCTGGTCAATGATGATCTTTTTGAATGGGAGGACCTGCCCGAGTCGGTGGCCGTGCTGGGCCCGGGCGTGATCGGTCTGGAGCTGGGCCAGGCGCTCCACCGCCTCGGGGTGCGCGTGCACATGTTTGGCCGCGACGGTGCCCTCACCGCCCTCACCGACCCCAAGGTCAAAGCCTACGCCATCAACCAGTTCGCCTCGGAGTTCCCCCTGCAGGTGGATTCAGAGGTGGAGTCGATTGATCGTGATGGGGAACGGGTCTCTGTGCGCTATCGTAAAGAGCAGAAGACGGTCACCGAACACTTTGACTATCTGCTGGTCGCCACCGGACGGGTACCCAACCTGCAGAGCCTCGACCTGCATAACACCGGCCTGGCCCTCGATGCCCGCGGCCTGCCCCAGGTTGACCCCTACAGCCTGCAGTGCGAAAACCAGCCCATCTTTATCGCCGGCGACAGCAACAGCCAGCGCCCCCTGCTCCACGAAGCAATCGACGAGGGCAATATTGCCGGCGATAACGCCGGTCGCTGGCCGGATGTACGCGCAGGCGAGCGCCGCGCCCCCATTGCGGTGGTCTTCAGTGACCCGCAGATCGCGATGGTGGGACAAAGCTATGCCCAACTGCAGGCACGCTACGGCAGCTGCAACTGCTTCGCCATTGGCGAAGTCAGCTTTGAGGGCCAGGGGCGAAGCCGGGTGATGCTAAAAAACCGCGGCCTGCTCAGGGTCTACGGTGAGCAAGGCAGCGGCATTCTGCTGGGCGCGGAGATGATTGGCCCCCAGGCCGAGCACCTTGCCCACCTGCTGGCCTGGAGCATCCAACAACGTTTGACGGTGAGCGAAATTCTCAAGATGCCCTTCTACCACCCTGTAATTGAGGAGGGGGTGCGCACGGCCCTGCGCGACCTGAACCACCAGCTGCACATTGATCCGGCCATGCTGGCCCACTGCCTCGACTGCGGACCGGGGGCCTGATTCGAGCCAACCTCCGGGAGAGAGACCTGCTGCTTTAGCGCAATGGTCTAAACTTAATACGAAGGGGCATAACAGTGCCCGAGCCTTCACGGAAGCCGATAACAGTAAGGAAAAGCAACTATGACTAGGCCTGCCATACGAGTCGCTGACTACATGACCCGAAACCATCCGCCGATCGCCTGCGGAACCGATCTTGGGTTGGTGGTTGAGCGATTAACCAAGGAGCACGTTCCCGGTTTGCCGGTGGTCGACGAGCAACACAGGGTGGTTGGATGGGTTTCCGAGCAAGACTGCATCCGAGCGGTCCTCAACGAATCCTACTACTGCGACCAAAAGGCGCGGGTTAATGAGGTCATGCGCTCCGATGTGCTGACCGTCTCCCCCGACGATGACATTATCTTTCTGGCTACCCAGATGTTGGAGGACAAACCCAAGCTGTACCCGGTGGTTCATAACGGTGAGCTGATGGGGCTGATCACCCGCTCCGATATCCTGCGCGCCCTCAACGAGAACGGTAAAGGCTGCTGGCACACCTCTTAAAGGCGTGCCGCCCCGTTCGGACCCTAACGCAAAGGGCCGGCAATTGCCGGCCCTTTGCTATGGAGGAGACCCCGTACAACTATTCGTAAGGGTTATTCAGCTTCAGGTTGACCGGCTTGCTGTACCCCGGGATCCGTAGCTCGTCGCCGGCAAAGTCGATATCCTCACCACCCAGTACCCCTTCGCCAAACTGGTAGATCGGGCTCACCTCGCCCCGCGAGCAAGCGGCATCGTATTGCGCCTGGCGTTCAAGGGTCGACTCATTAAGCGCCCGGTGCTTCTCCAGGGCCGCCTTGCCATGGCGTTTGAGCAAAATGTCGCGGGTCACGTGGGGAGCCAGGATGGCCCCGGTGGCGTTATTGCCACCAAACCCCTTGGAGTTGAGGAAAGCAACATCCAGCTCTTCAGCGTTGATCTCTTCGTGCTGCATCAAAAAGCGCAACTGATCCTGGTAAACATCCTCAGCCAGGTGGTCGATGGTGGTGATGCCGGGAATCAGCCCGTACTGCCAGCTGCCCAGAGTAGCGGCCAGCTGATCCCCCGCCGCGGCCGACAGCGAGTGCCCCACATAAGACTTAATCGCCGTCACCGGTAATTGCTGGATACCAAACGCCTTGGCGGCCTCGTTGAGGATGTGGGATTCGGTGATCCGGTTTTGCGGTGTGCCCGTGCCATGGGCCTGTACCATGCAGCGCTGCAACCCCTTCTCGCCGAGAATCGCCCGCGCCACAGCCATCGCCTTGGCTACGGTGATGTAGTTGCCGAGACCGGGACCCGAGATCGACTTTTTGAAGCCGTCGGCATTGACGAATACATCCGCGACCGAGCCATAGATATTGGCACCCAGCTCCAGCGCCAGCTCATCGTCGCAGAGCACGAAAAACTGCGCTGACTCCGCCAGTGTGAAACCACAGTTACCCGAGAAGGGACGGCAGGCACGACGATGGTTCACCGCATCGGAGGCGGACAAGCCATCGAGCTCCCGCAACTCGTCGTCGGTCGCAAGCGCCCCCATGTTGCCGTAGCCTTCGAACACCTCAGGCACCAGCGGCGCTTCCGCATTACCCACCAGCACAATACGACGACGTCCGCTGCGAATATCCTCCATGGCCTGGCTGAGGTTGTAGAGAAAGGTGGCGCAGGCGCCCATATTGGTGCCGGTGGCACCGACACTACCCAGCACATAGGCGTTGATAAAATCGGCAGGCATCTCCGCCAACCCCAGCGGGCACTGCTTGGAGGTGACCCGCTTACCCAACAGGCGCGCCTGCAACATCCCCCCCACGCCGTTGTAATCGAGCTGGGCCATGCCGCTACCGGCGTAGACCGCAATCTGGTCGGGGGCAACACTTTGCTTGACCCGCTCCCAGTCAAACCCCAGCGAGGAGATCGCATCGGAAGCACCATAGACGCTCATCTGCAACCCACGGGGGTGGTTGCGGGACTGGTACAGCACCGAGGGGTCGAAACCGCTGGGGAGCTGACCCGCCGAGTTGATGGTGGAACGACGGGTAATGGGAACCAGCAGCGGCTGGCTGTCATTGAGGTCGATGCGCACCCGCAACTTGTCGTGTTCACTCACGTCCCAATGGTCGGGGACCGGGGTGCCGACCCGCTTCTTGTTGACCAGCAGCGAAGAGCCTTTATCGGCACCGAAGGCCTTGTGCAGGGGGATCGCCTCGGGATCGAACAGGTTGTTTTCCAGCTTGCGAACCAGGGTCCCGGCCAGAAGCTGCTGGGCATCGGAGGGGGTTTCGCGCTGCCCCATCAGTTGGGCCAGTGATTGAAGGGTCGACTCGGCGTCAGAAGCCGACAGCTTCTCAATCACCATGCGACGATAGGCATGGTGGCAGGAGGTCCGGCCGGCCGGACCAATGCCTCCCATTCCAATGATAACGGGCAGTTTAACCAAGGGACTCTCCTTCGTGTGTCGCCACTCGGGGGCGGCGCTGGATGCGTGTCTATAGGCTATCTAGTTTAATTCTGCGCCACCCACAACGATTGGACCATTCGGCCATTTTATAGTATTAGTAGGCCAACTCCTTCCGAATAAGTGCGCGACTGAGACCCATGCCACAGGTGACCGTCATTGCCGTACCCCAGATGCTGGGCACCAGCGTTTCCCTGCCGATGGAGATGCTGCACGCCGCCGACAGCTATCGCCACCTCAGCCACACACCCCACTCCCCCCTGCAGATCCAGGTGGCCGCGATGGGACCAGAGAGCATCCTGATGGCCGGGGGCCTGCGTATCCTGCCCGACACAACCATCGACCAGGTGCAAACCAGTGACCTGGTGCTGGTGCCCGCCCTGTGGCGCAACCCGGTCCCAGTACTCCGTCACTGCTCCCCGCTGGTGAAGTGGCTGGCGCGCCAACATCGTGGGGGAGCGGTGCTCTGCGCCGCCGGTACCGGGGTCTGCCTGCTGGCGGAAAGCGGCCTGCTCGACGGTCGCCCTGCCACCACCCACTGGTACTACTTTGACCGTTTCAGCGAACGCTACCCCAGGGTCCACCTGCAGCGAGACCATTTCATCACCGAGGCCGAGGGGCTCTATTGCGCCGGCAGCGTCAACTCTGTGGCGGACCTGATGGTGCACATCATCGAGCAGTTCTACGATCGCGACATCGCCTCCCGGGTTGAACAGCAGTTTTCCCGTGAGATCCGCAAGTCCTACGACCAGATCTACTACTCCCTCAGCGATGCCCGCAATCATCCCGACGAAGCCATCATTCGAGTGCAGCAGTGGCTTCAGGATAACCATGCCCGTGAAATCAACAGCGAGCAGATGGCCGCCCAGGCTGACATGAGCCTGCGCACCTTCAACCGCCGCTTTCGTGCGGCCACCGGGCTCAGCCCCCGCCAGTACCTACTGCGCCTGCGGATCGAGGCCGCCAAAGAGCTGTTGCGCCACTCAGACCTGGATATCAACGCGATCGCTGCGGCCTGCGGCTTCAACGACGATGCCTACTTTGCCCGCAGCTTTAAGCGCCAGGAGCGGGTCACCCCCAGTGATTTCCGGCGCAGCGTCCGCAGTAAGCTGTTCTCGCTCTGAAACTCACGCTCCGTAGCGTTCACCAGGCCATGAATAATTCTCAATATCAGGCGGCCCGCCCCTTCAAAAAAGGGCCCGACTGGAGTACCGTAGCGCCTTGCAGGTGCCGTCACAGGTTAAACGGGAACCAGGGCGTTCGCAGAACGAGGCCTGGGCTGTCCCCGCAACGGTAATCGAGCGCAACGGTTTCCAAAACGCCACTGCCTTGTGCGGGAAGGCGGAAACTGCCCGACCTACAGCGCAGATCGCTGTACGAGGCGCTCGCAAGCCCGGATACCGGCCTGCGAAAGTACGCTACTCTTATTCCTACTGAACTGCTCGGGTGCAAGCACGGAGTCCACTATGCATACAACCACCGAATCCTCCCCCATCGAATCCTCCCGTGCGCGCGCGAAAAGCCAGGCTCTTCGCCCCCTGTTGGCGGCCCTGCTGCTCGGTTCGGTGGTGATCTATGCGGCCGGGTTCCTGCCGACGGCCGTTGCCCACAACGCTGCCCACGATAGCCGACACTCCCACGTTTTCCCCTGCCACTAAGGGGCTAACCCATGAAACTTTTTCGCCAGACTGTTTATCAGGCACTGGCCGCGGCCCTGTTTGCCGGGCTGTTGTTGACCCTGCTCCAGCAGTTGGGGGTAACGCCTCTGATCCTGCAGGCGGAGCAGTATGAGCTTGCCGGGACCACTAGCCACGCAGCGACCAGCGACCACAGCCACAGTGAAGCCGCCCCCGGGCATCACCAGGTTGATGAGTGGGCTCCGCAGGATGGGCTGGAACGACACTTTTTCACCTTGCTTTCAAACAGCCTTGCCGCCTTTGGCTTTGCCCTGATCCTGATCGCTGCGATCCGCGCCGGTCAACTGGCGGGGCGCTGGCCGCAGCCCGGTTTGCCTGGTGGCCTGGCCTGGGGAACCGCCGGATTTCTGATCTTTTTTGCCGCTCCCTCCCTTGGCCTGCCCCCCGAACTACCGGGCATGGTGGCCGCCGACCTGGAGGCTCGCCAGCTGTGGTGGTTGCTCTGCACCAGCTCAACCGCCGTGGCCCTGGTCCAGATCGTTCTGGGCCCCCTGAAGTGGAAATTCCTCGCGCTCATCCCCCTGTTCCTGCCGCACCTGGTGGGAGCTCCTCAGGTAATGGGACCCCATTTTACGCACCCCGACCCCACCGCCCTGGCGGCGCTTCACAGCTTGCATACCCAGTTCATCTGGGCCACCGGCATCACCAATGCTCTTTACTGGCTGGCCCTGGGTGCCGCCTGCTGCTGGCTGGTAGCACGCGCCCCCCTGTCGGCGGAAGGACCAGCGCCGGCATGACGTACCGTTTCCCCTTCAGCGCTATTGTTGGCCAGGAGCCCCTCAAACAGGCGCTTCTGCTCTGTGCCCTCGACCCCCGCATCGGCGGGGTGTTGATTTCGGGCCCCCGCGGGAGCGCCAAAAGCACCCTGGCAAGGGGGCTGGCTGACCTGCTTGGCAATGACGAGCACTTCGTCAACCTGCCTTTGGGCGCCACCGAGGAGCAGTTGGTGGGAAGCCTTAATCTCGAGCAGGTCCTCAATGAGAACCGGGTCAGCTTCCAGCCGGGGCTGCTGGGCAAGGCCGATGGCGGAGTGCTCTATGTAGACGAGGTCAACCTGCTGCCGGACCCCCTGGTCGACCTGCTGCTGGATGCCGCTGCCTCCGGTATAAACCATGTGGAACGAGACGGTATCTCCCACCAGCACAGCGCCCGCTTTACCCTGATCGGCACCATGAACCCCGACGAAGGCGAATTGCGCCCACAGCTGCTTGACCGCTTTGGGCTCTGTGTCCAGCTCAACGCCCGCTACGATGCCGATACCCGGGTCGCCATCGTACGCCAGCGGATCGCCTTCGATGACGACCCTGCCGGCTTCTGCGCCCGCTACCATCAACAGCAACAGGCCCTCACCGCAGAGATTGCGCGCGGTCGGGCGGCGCTTGCCAGCATCGAGGTTCCCGATGCGATGCAGGCCGACATCGCTCGCCGCTGCGCCGAGGCGGCGGTGGATGGACTGCGGGCCGACATCACCTTTTACCGTGCCGCTCGCGCCTGCGCTGCCTGGCAAGGCGAGCCCCGGGTAACTAACGAGCACCTGGATCGGGTTCAGCCGCTGGTGCTGGCTCACCGGAGTGATCCGCAACCTCAGCACGCGCCCACCACCCCGCCTCCGCAGGGTGACGAGCCCGACTCAGTGGACGCCCCCTCCCGGGGTAGTGGACTGCCGGTGGAACAAGACGCCAGCGGCGGCCAATGGGGGCAGATGCCGCCCAGCTCCGTGCACCCGGGTTACCGCCGCCGCCTCGACCCGGTGGCCGAAAAAAAAAAGCCCTGACGCCAAAGAGCCCTGTAACCGCTGAGTCTCGGGGCATGACCCAGCCTCACTCAAGGGCAGCGCTCAACGGGCTCGGCCAGGCCAGAGGGACAACTTTTCAGGGAAGCAGCATCCACTGGCCGGCCTCCCTTACCCATCCCGACAACCGCGCCCGACGTCCCCTGCAGCAACTGGTGCGAAGGGCAAAGCGTGAACGCCGCTCCACCCTTAACCTGATCCTTTTGGACAGTTCGGGCTCTACCCTGCAACAGCAAAACCTGCAGCAGGCCCTCGGGGTCGTGCAGGGGTTGATCGACGCCAGCTACCAACAGCGCCAGCGCGTGGCCCTGATCCAGTTCGGCAACCAACAGGTTCAGCTGCTGCTACCACCGGGACGCGCCCCCAAACGGATCCACTCGCTGCTGCAGCGACTCCAGGCCGGGGGAGGCACGCCGCTGCGCGAGGCCCTGCAGCAGGGCGTTGAGCTGCTGGAGCGCGAAGCCCGCCGTCATCCGCGGGAGATCCAGCAGCTGTTCCTGGTCTCGGATTGCCGCAGCCAGGACAGCCTCGCCGGCCTCCCCTCCGGGGTGAGCGCCACCCTGATCGACACCGAGATGGGTCCGGTACGACTGAACCGTGGCCCCCTGCTCGCACAACAACTGGGGGCTCGCCACCTGCCCCTTGAACAACTCACCTATTGGAGCGACCGATGAGCGACGAGATTGAACAGAAACACCAGCGAAAAATGGCCCGTCTCAAAGAGGTGGTCGACGCCCGTATCGATCAGGCCCAGGAGGAGCGCGGGGTACTGATCGCCCTCAAGGGCAACGGTAAAGGCAAAAGCAGCTCCGCCTTCGGCACCATGGCCCGCGCCCTGGGTCACCGCCAGAAATGCGGGGTGGTGCAGTTCATCAAGGGTCGCATCGAAACCGGTGAGCAGCTCTTCTTTGGCCAGCACCCCGGTGTTGATTTTCATGTTATGGGAACCGGATTTACCTGGGAGACCCAGAACCGGGCGCAGGATATAGAAGCGGCGGAGAAGGCCTGGGCGATCGCCGACCGTATGTTGCAGGACCCCAGCTACCAGCTACTGGTGTTCGACGAGATCACCTATCTCTTCAAGTACAAATACCTCGACGTCAATCGCGTGGTGGCCTCTCTCCAGAAGCGCCCGCCCCACATGAACGTGATCATCACCGGTCGTACCCTGGCGCGGGAGATTGCCGAGATCGCTGACACCATCAGCGTGGTTCAGGATGAAAAGCATGCGTTTCGCGCCGGGGTCAAAGCGCAGCCCGGAATTGAATGGTAACCCCTAAGGGCTCAGGGGCAGGCAAGAGTCCCCGCTAGCCGCGGAAAAAGCTGGCGATCGCTGCGGGGGCCGACTCGAAATAGAGGTGCAGGTAGGAGGCCCTTACCCCCCCCTGTTGATAGAACCACTCCCCCGGCTGGCCATTTTTCTGGCGCACCGCCTGCTTCCATCGGGCCAACGGGGCGTCGTCCATCGATGAGTGGTGGAAGGTATGCCCCCGCACGCTCCCCTCGGGCCATTCGATGAACTGTAACCCGAGCCCCTGCAGTCGGCTCTCCAACCGCGCATCGGTCTCCAATACGGAGCAGAGGGCGGCAGTGGTCTCACCGCAGCTGAGGGTGCGGGTCAGATAGAGCATCCCACCACACTCCGCCAGCACCGGCTTACCCGACCGGCAAAAATCTGCAACTGCGTTCAGCATGGTCCGGTTAGCGGCTAACGCGTCGAGGTGCAATTCCGGATAGCCGCCCGGCAGCCAGAGTGCATCGACTTCCGGCAAGGTCGTATCGGCCAGGGGAGAGAACTCAACCAGCTCGGCCCCCATCGCTTGCAAGCAACCCCGGTTGCGGGGGTAGATAAAACTAAAGGCGGCATCGCAGGCCAGGCCGATCCGTACCCCGTTTAGTGTGTGTGGCAACTCTAGCGTCACCCTAGGCGGGGCAAAGGAGACCGGGTCGGGGAGCTCGGTGATGCCTGCCTCCGCCAGTACCGCAGCCCCCTGCTCAAGCATCTGCTCCAGCTCGGCCACCTCCGAGGCCTGCACCAACCCCAGGTGGCGCGAAGGCAACTGCATGCGCTCATCGCGAGGGATACCGCCAAAATAGCGAATACCCTCGGGCAGGCTCGTCTCCAGCATCTGGTTATGGTTGGCACTGCCTACACGATTGGCCAACACCCCCGCAAAGGGGAGGTTAGGCTGGTAATGGGCCAGGCCGTAGGCCAGCGCCCCAAAGGTTTGTGCCATCGAGCGGGCATCGATCACCGCCAGTACCGGCACCCCGAACTCACGAGCCAGGTCAGCACTGGAAGGGGTCCCGTCGTAGAGCCCCATGCCGCACTCGATAATAATAAGGTCACTCACTTTCGCTGCTTCATAGAGCAACTCCCGGCAGCGATCGGGACCCACCATCCACAGGTCCAGGCTATCCACCGGATTTCGCGAGGCCTGCTCATGAATCATGGGGTCAAGGTAGTCGGGGCCGGCTTTAAAGACCCGCACCCGCCGCCCCAGGTTGGAGTGCAGTCGGGCCAGGGCAGCGGTCACCGTGGTCTTGCCCTGGTTGGAGGCAGGGGCGGCAATAAGGATGGCGGGACAGGAGTGCGACATAAGGGTTCCAGGTCAGCGACAGCAGGCGAAGTGGGCACCGGGGACACGGGGGTTCAATGCCAGGGCGCAAAAACGAAACGACCTTAACAGTCACCCGGGGTAACGGCAACCACCCGGCGGCACAGGTGACTTTCAGCGCTAACTCCCCGGCGCCAAAAGCCTGTAAACTGCCTGTTAAAATTCAGCGTGTGACGGTCCCAGCCTCCACTGGCCGTCGATCAGGAGATCATGAGGGAAGAGAGCCCCGAACAGGCACGACCGCTTCGCCACGGCTATACCACCGGTGCCTGTGCGACCGTCACGGCGCTGGCAGCGGCCAGCCTGCTGCTCGGCGAATCCCTCGAAGCCAAACTTGAGATCACCCTCCCCCGCGGCCAGCGGGTTGCCTTGCCCCTCACGCGCCAGCGCCTGCTGGACGATGGACGAATCGAAGTGGCCACCATCAAGGACGCCGGCGACGACCCCGATGTTACCCACGGTGCCACCCTCTTCTCCCGGGTCGCCCTGGTCGCCACCCCCGGCGTTCGGTTTGTGGCGGGCGAAGGGGTCGGCAGGGTCACCCTGCCGGGGCTCCCCATTCCCCCCGGCGAACCCGCCATCAACCCGGTCCCCCGCCGCATGATCAGCGAGCACCTGGAGCGGCTGGCCCGGGAAAAGAGTTACAGCGGCGGCTTTGTGGTCGAGATTGGTGTCGAAAACGGCGCCCAGCTCGCGACCCGCACCATGAACCCGCGGCTCGGAATTGTCGGCGGCCTGTCGATCCTGGGCACCACCGGTATCGTCCGCCCCTTCTCCTGCTCCGCCTACATCGCCAGTATCCATCAGGGAATGGATGTAGCCGCCAGCAACGGTTATCACCATATCGCCCTGTGCACCGGCAGCAACAGCGAGCGCGGCATCAAAACCCTGCTGGGGCTGGAGGAGATCGCGCTGGTGGAGATCGGCGATTTCGTGGGTGCGGCCCTCAAACACCTGCACAAAACCGGGATCCGGCGCCTCAGCATCGCCGGCGGCTTTGGCAAGCTCAGTAAACTGGCCGAGGGGCACCTCGACCTGCACAGCCGCCACAGCAGCATCGACCTGGCCAGCATTGCCGGCCGCGCCCGTGCCATTGGCGGCTCCGACAGTCTCTTCCAGCAGATCCTTGCTGCCAACAGCAGCCTGCATGCCCTGCAACTCTGCCAACAGGCGTCACTTCCCATCGCCGACCGCATCTGTGCCGATGCTCGCCACCAGGCCCAGCGTATCAGCCGCAGCGAGGTCGCCATCGATGTCTGGGCCTTTGACCGTGAAGGCCAGCTACTGGGGAGCTCCGGATAGATGAGGATACTGCTGCTCGGAGGAATTAATGAAGCCAAAGGACTCGTCCAGGGCCTGCAGGACGCTGGCCATCTACCGGTCTACTCCATCGCAGGCCGGGTGCGTCAGGCCGAGCTGGTGTGCGAGCAGATCAGCGGCGGCTTCTCACAATACTGCACCGACCTGACCTCGGCCCACCCGGGGGTGAGCGGGCTGACCCACTGGCTTAGGCAACAGCATACCGAGCTGGTGATCGACGCCACCCACCCCTATGCCGAGCAGATCAGTCGTCACGCGGTCAGTGCCTGTCGCGCACTGGCGATCCCCTGCTGGCGCTACCTGAGGCCCGCCTGGCAGAGTACCCCTGAGCTCCCCTTCCAACAGCTGGAGAACTGGGATGCCCTCGCCCGCCTGCTTCCCCACTTCAAGAAACCCGTCTTCACCCTCGGCCAGATCCCCGCCGCACGCCTCAAGCCCCTACCCCATCAGCGTTGGCTGGTACGCAGTGCCATCGGCATCAACACCGATCAGGATCGCATCGACCAGGTCCAGGCGATCGGCCCTTTCTCCCTCGCCCACGAAGAGCAGATGTTTCGCCTCCACCGGGCGGACCTGCTGGTGGCCAAGAACAGTGGTGGCAGCCTGATGGACAATAAGCTCAAGGCGGCCCACCAACTGGGGATACCCATCATCCTGCTCCAGCGGCCGCCACTGGTGGCTGCCGATCGTGAGTACTCCTCGCCCGAGGCACTGCTCAATGCCCTTGAGCGTCCTCCGCAATAGGTTGACTGGTGCACTTCCCCCCAGGCCCGCGCCACCATTGTGCAATGCCCCTCATGGGTTTATGAAAATCAACCATCCGCAGGCGATTTATCCCGCTGCCTGCACCGCCAAGAAGTGTTAAAATAGAGCATCTAACCTTAATACCCAGTCACCTTCGAGGGGTGAGCGGTTGTGCATTAAGCAGCCGCCCCCACCGACACCTATTCAGTGAACCCCATGACCCAAAACCCAAAACCCGCCCTGCTTGTTGTTGGCCACGGATCCCGTGACCTGGAAGCGATCGAAGAGTTCCAGCAACTGACCCGTCACCTGCAGGCACGCTATCCCGAGCGCCTGTGCGCCACCGGCTTTCTGGAGTTTGCCCGTCCCCTGATCAGCGATGGCGTTGAAACCCTACGCCAACAGGGTGCCACCCGCATTACCGCGATCCCCGGCATGCTGATGGCCGCCGGCCACGCAAAGAACGACATCCCCAGCGAACTCAACACCCTGCAAGCCCAGTTCGACGACCTTGAGATCACCTACGGCACCGACCTGGGGGTCCACCCGAAGATGATCCAGGCCGCCCGCGAGCGCATCGAAGAGGCGGAAAAGGCGTTTGGCAACGATTACGATCGCAAGGAGACCCTGCTGGTGGTGATCGGTCGTGGCGCCTCCGATGCGGATGCCAACTCCAATATCTCCAAGATCACCCGAATCCTCGAGGAGGGGATGGGTTTCGGCTGGGCCGTGACCGGTTACAGCGGTGTCACCGCCCCACTGGTGGATGAAGCTCTGGCCCGCAGCCACCGCCTCGGTTTCAAAAGGGTGATCGTATTCCCCTACTTCCTCTTCACCGGGCGCCTGGTCAAGATGATCTACCGGGTGGCCGATGAATACCAGCAGCAGCACCCCGAAGTACAGGTGGTCAAAGCCCCCTACCTCAATGATCACCCCCTGGTGCTCGAGACCTTTATCGAGCGTATGGAGGAGACGGAACAGGGCACTGGCAACATGAACTGCCAGATGTGCCAGTACCGGGTACAGATCATCGGTTCCGAGCACAAGGTGGGCCAGCCCCAGGAGGGCCACCACCACCATGTGCGCGGCGCCGGTACCGATCATGATCACGACCACGATCATGGCCACCATCACCACCACGGCCATAGCCATAGCCATAGCCATAGCCATAGCCATAGCCATAGCCATAGCCATAGCGAGCATGACCATCAGCCCACTCCGGACCCAAAGGTTCAGGGGGGTTAACCCGTCAGCCTGCGGACGCCCACACCCGTCGCCCACCCAAGTCCTGAGCCGCCATTGCCCATGTACGACTACCAGAAAGACCCCGTCGCCATCGAGCACGAATCCTTCCGCCAGATTCGTGCGCTGACCGACCTCAGCGCCTTCTCCGCGGATGAGGCCCAGATTGCCATGCGACTGGTGCACACCTGCGGCGAACCGGCGGTTGTCGATGGGCTGCGCCTGTCGGCGGGGGCCGTCGAGGCGGGGCTGCAGGCCCTTGGGCGGGAGGTGCCCATCCTCTGCGATGTGGAGATGGTGCGTCACGGCCTGACCCGGCGCTACATCCACAACCCGACCCACTGTTTCCTCAACGCAGAGGGCATCGGTGAGCGCGCCAAAGCCCTGGGAGAGACCCGCACCATGGCGGCGCTGGAGCACTGGCCGCCCCTGCTGGAGGGGGCCATCGTGGTGATCGGCAACGCCCCGACTGCCCTCTTTCGCCTGCTGGAGATGCTGGCCGCCGGCGAGGCCAAACCCGCCCTGGTGATCGGCATGCCGGTCGGTTTCGTCGGCGCCGAGGAGTCCAAAGCAGCCCTGTGGAAGGCGCAGCAGAGGCTCGGCGTAAACTGCATTACCCTGCTGGGTCGACGCGGAGGCAGCGCGCTGGCGGTTTCAGCCCTCAATGCCCTGGCCCGTATTCGTATCGGGGAGCGCTACTGATGGCCGGTTCTCCCCCCACCACCCCACGGATCGACTGGACAGGCCCGCCGCTAACGGTGATCGGCCTCAGCGGCAAGATCCCCGCTCCACTTGAGCCGGCCGCCCTTGAGGCGCTGCAGCAGGCAGAGTTGATCATCGGTTCCGAGCGTCACCTGGAGGCGGTTCTGGGGCACAACCCCAAGGCGAAAACCCGCCCCTATCCCAGTCCACTCGGAGAGCTGCGTACGCTGTTGGAACACCACAACGGCAAGCGGGTGGTACTGCTTGCCTCGGGCGATCCTCTCTACTACGGCATTGGCGGTTACCTGGGCCGTACTTTGGCGCAAGCTGACCTGAGGTTTCTACCAGCTCTGTCCAGCATACAACTCGCGTTCAGCCGCCTTGGCCTCTGCTGGCAGGATGCTCGAGTGGTGAGCCTTCACGGCCGCCCACTACAACGGTTGCGGTCCAGGCTCGGCAGCGGGCGCCTGCTCGCATTGCTCACCGACCACCGCAGCCAGCCCCAGGCGATCGCCCGAGAGCTGCATACGGCACGCCTTGAAGAGTCCCAAATCTGGATATGCGAGGCACTGGAAACGCCGACGGAGCGAATACGGACGTTCTCCGTCGCCGAGCTGCTGGCGCTCAAGGGCAACCTGGAGGTCGATCCCCTGCATGTCACCATCGTCCACACCCGTGGTGAGGGCGGAGTGCAGCCGGAGTTTCCCGGCATTCCCGACCACCTGTTCTCCACCGGAGATCTCCCCGGTCGCGGCATGATCAGCAAGCGCGAGGTCCGTCTCAATGCCCTCAGTCTGCTGCAACCCCGGGCCGGGGATGTGGGTTGGGATGTGGGCGCCGGTTGTGGTGGCCTCGCCGTGGAGTGGGCTCGCTGGAACCCTTTGGGGCAGGTCTACGCGGTCGAGCACCACAACCGCCGCATCGATTACCTGCGTCACAACCGTGACCAGTTCGGGGTCGACGCCAACTTGCGGGTAGTAGAGGGTACCGCCCCCAACGCCCTGCACAGTCTCCCCCGTCCCAATGCCGTTTTTATCGGTGGCAGTGAGGGAGCCCTCTACAGCCTGCTCGAGTACTGTTGGCAGCAACTCCTGCCCGGTGGGCGGTTGGTGGCCAGTGCGGTCACCGAGCAGAGCCGTGTCGACCTCATGAATTTCTGCGCCAGCGACACCCTGAGTACCATCGAGTGCGAATGGGTGCAGGTGCAGGTGTCGCGCGGAGAGACCCTGGGCAGCCATCTGGTGTTGCGTCCCAAAGCCCCGGTCCTGCTACTGTCTGTCCACAAACCCTACACCCCAAACCCGGAGCCCTCTAATGAGCCTTGCTAGTGGCACCTTCACCGGTGTGGGCGTTGGCCCCGGCGCACCCGACTTGCTGACCCTGAGAGCCGTCCGCGCCATCGCCGCTGCGGACCTTTTGGTGTACATCCAAAACCCCGAAGGTTTCTCCCTCGGTCGCCATATCGCCCGCGAGGCGCTGGCAATGCCCGAGCGCAATCCACAGCAATGCGAACTGCCGATCCCGCTCAACATGAGCAAAGATCGCAAACAGATCAACCTTCAGTACGACCGCGCCGCAGAGCAGATCAGCGAGCACCTTGGCCAGGGGGGGAACGCGGTGTTTTTGTGCGAGGGGGACCCGCTCTTCTTTGGCTCTTTCATTTACATGCAAAGCCGCCTGCAGGAGCGTTTCCCCTGCAGCATCATTCCCGGCGTCACCTCAGTCAGCGCCGCCAGCGCCGCCGTCGGCATTCCCCTCACCCTGATCGATGAAAACCTGGCCGTGCTCAGCGCGCGCACAACGGATCAAGCCATCGGTGATGCCCTCACCCGCTTCCACAGCGTTGCCCTGCTGAAGGCGGGACCCCAGCTACCGCGGCTGCTGTCCCTGCTGGAAGCCAGCGGGCGCCTTGGCGATGGCGTTTACCTGGAGCGCATCGGGCACGACGACCAGCGAATCGTTCATGACCTGGGCAGCCTTAGCGGTACCACCGGCCCCTACTTTTCACTGCTGCTGATCACCCGCCGGGAGCGCCCACTACGATGAGGGGCACAACCACCTGCATTATCAGCCTGACGGACGAGGGGGCACGCCTGGCCAGGCGTCTGCTGGCATTGATGCCCACTGCCGAGCACCTGCACCGGCCGCAGGATTTCAGCACCACCCTGCAACAGCGCTTCGTTCGAGGCGATCGTCTGTTCCTGATCTGCGCCACCGGTATCGCGGTGCGTACCCTGGCCCCTGTACTGCGCAACAAACATGAGGATCCACCGGTTCTGGTCGCCGACGAGAACGGACGCTGGATTATCCCCCTGCTCTCGGGCCACGAAGGGGGTGCCAACGCCTGGGGCAATGAACTGGCCAATCGACTGGGAGCGCAGCTGGTTTACACCACCGCCCAGGGTTACCAGCGCCCCTACTACAGCCTGGGTATTGGCTGTGACCGGGGCTGTCCCGCCGAGCTGATCGAGTCCCTGGTAAGCGATACGCTCGCCCGCCACAACATCGACCTCGACAGCATCGACGGCATCGCTAGCATCGACCTGAAAGCCGACGAAGTGGGCCTGCTGGCCTTTTGTGAAAGCCGCCGGCTACCCCTCAACCACTTCGGCGCACTGGAGCTTCGCAGCGTTGAGTCGAAACTGAGCGAACGCTCCGAGATCGTCTTCCGGGAGGTTGGCTGCTATGGGGTGGCCGAAGCCGCCGCGCTACTGCAAGCATCAGCCAGCACGGGCAACCCCGCGGAGCTGGTGATCAGCAAACATAAAAACCGGCGCGCCACCTGTGCACTGGCTCGCAGCTACCGGGAATGAGCTTGAAAATGATTTTCTATCGCTTTACCGACCTCTCAATAGCCGCTTTACACTCACCGCAAAAAGAATCCTAACATGACCGATGCTGTAAACACTGTCACTGACGCCACCCATACCAACGGCGGCTCACTGCCCGGCACCCTCTATCTGGTGGGTATCGGGCCCGGCGACCACGCTTACCTTGCCCCCGCTGCAAAGAAGGCGTTGTCCGACGCCAGCGATTGGGTCGCCTACGGACTCTACCTGGATCTGCTGGGGGAGCTGGGCGAGGGTAAACAGCACCACGACCGGCCCCTGGGGGAAGAGATCGAGCGGGCCCGCCTCGCCCTCCGACTCGCGATCGAAGGCAAATCAACCGCCCTGATCTCCAGTGGCGACATTGGCATCTACGCCATGGCCACGCTGGTGTTTGAGCTCCTCGACGGCGAGTTCAGCGCGCAGGCGTCACAATTGGCGGTGGAAGTGGTGCCCGGTATCTCCGCCGTGCAGATGGCCGCCGCCCGCACTGGCGCCCCACTGGGTCACGATTTCTGCACCATCTCCCTGTCCGATCTGCTCACCCCCTGGGAGACCATCGAAGCGCGCTTGCATGCCGCCGGCCAGGGGGATTTTGTCACCGCCTTTTACAACCCCGTATCGCGCCAGCGGGACTGGCAACTGGCGCGGGCGCAACAGATATTGCTGGGCTATCGCCCCGCCACTACCCCCGTGGTGGTGGCACGCAACCTTGGGCGCAGCGACGAGCAGGTAAGAATCACTACTCTCGCCGAGCTGGTTCCCGCCGAGGTGGATATGCTGACCCTGGTGCTGGTGGGGAACAGCGAAAGTCGCACTCTGGAGAACGGACGCTGGGTCTACACACCCCGCGGCTATCGCAAGAAATTGTCAGCCAACCGGCCATTGGCCAATCCGCATGACGCCGCGGAGGAGACGCCATGAAGGTCTATTTTATCGGCGCCGGCCCTGGTGACCCTGAGCTGGTCACCCTCAAGGCCCAACGCCTGATCCGCAGTTGTCCGGTGATCCTCTACGCGGGCTCGCTGGTGCCGGTGGAGCTCCTGTCCGAGGCGATGCCCGGGGCGCGAGTGATCGATACCGCCTCCCTCCACCTTGACGAGATCATCGCCCAAATAGTGCAGGCGCATGAGCGGGGTGAGTCGGTCGCGCGGGTCCACTCCGGCGACCCTTCTCTCTACGGCGCCATCGGCGAGCAGATCCGCCGCCTGAAAGCCCTCGGGATCGACTACGAAGTGGTGCCCGGTGTCACCTCGACCAGCGCCTCGGCAGCGGCCCTGGGTAACGAGCTGACCCTCTCCGGCGTCGCCCAGACGGTGATTCTCACTCGCTACGCAGGCAAAACGCCGATGCCGGAGGCGGAATCCCTGGCCTCCCTGGCCCGGCACCGGGCGACCCTGGCGATTCACCTGGGAATCACCCGCATTCACAAGATCGTCGAGGAGCTGATTCCCCACTATGGTGCCGACTGCCCGGTGGCGGTCTGCTATCGCACCGGCTGGCCCGAGCAACAGCTGATCCGCGGCACCCTGAACGATATCGTCGAGCAGGTACGACGCGCAAAAATCAATCGCACCGCACTGATTCTGGTGGGTGAGGTGCTGGACCCGGCCCAGTTCGATGACTCCTGGCTCTACCGTGAGGAGCAGGCTCACCTCTACCGTCCCAAGGTCAAGCCCGAGTCGCCCCGCCAGGTCAAGCGCGATGCGACCGCCATACCGCCCCCTTTCAATACCGAGAGCTAACCCCCTATGAACCTGAACAAGATACCCGCTACCATCGTCACCGGATTTCTCGGCAGCGGCAAAACCACCCTGTTGTCCAACATCCTGCGCCAGGCCAACGGCAAGCGGATCGCCGTGATCGTCAATGAATTCGGCGCCCTCGACATCGACGCCGAGCTGCTGCGCAGCTGCCCCCTCGAGTGTGATGAACAGACGCCGGATAGCGCCGCACAGGGGTCCCCGATCGCCGATAACGGCATCTACGAACTGGCCAACGGTTGCATCTGCTGCACCGTGGAGGAGGAGTTCCTGCCAGTAATGGAGGCTCTGGTGGAACGCCGCGACCAGATCGACCATATCCTGATCGAGACCAGCGGACTGGCCCTGCCCAAGCCGCTGGTGCAGGCGTTCAACTGGCCCCAGATCAAACTGCACTGCACGGTGGATGCGGTCATAACGGTGGTGGATGGTCCCGCCCTGGTCGACGGCCGCATCGCCCACGACCCCGAGCAGGTACAGGCGCAACGCCAGGCCGATACCAGCCTCGACCACGATCCCAGCCTGCAGGAGCTGCTCGATGACCAGTTGAGCTCCGCCGACCTGGTACTGATCAGCAAACAGGACCTGATGGATGAGGCCCAGCTAATCCGCCTGCAGGAGCAGCTTGCTGGCCGGATCGGCGATGCTGTCCGCATCCACCCCATCCGTAACGGCGAAGTCGAGCAGGCGCTGATCCTCGGTCTCGAATCCGCCTCCGAGGAGCATATCGACCACCGCCATACCCACCATGATCACCACCACGCCGAAGGCGCCGAGCACCACCACGCCCACGACCATTTCGACTCCATCAGCCTGGACCTGGGCGAGCTGGACAGCGATGCCCTGCTGGCGGCCCTCAAGGTCCTGGTGGCCGAACAGGCGATCTACCGGGTGAAGGGCTTTGTGGCCCTGGCCGGTAAGCCGATGCGCCAGGTGGTGCAGGGGGTAGGCGAGCGGTTTGAGCGCTATTTTGATCGCCCCTGGGCGCCGGGCGAACCCCGCAGCAGCCGGATTGTAGTGATCGGCAAGGGGCTCGACCCGCAGCAGATCGAAGCCCGCTTGCAGGCCACCGGAGCCTGATATGCACCTGTTGGCGGCCAAACCGGGGGGCTTTACCGACGACGAAGGGATCATCGACCTGGGGCAGGATCCGGCCGAGCTGGTGATTCTCTCCGCCCAGGACAGCTCCCTCGCGTTGCTGGCCGACGCCGCCCTCGCGCTGCCCGCCAACTACCCCGAATTACGGCTGGCCAACCTCAGCCACCTCGCCAAACCGGCTGCCTACGATCTCTACGCCCACCGGGTGATCGAGCACGCGCAGCTGGTGGTTGTCTCGGTGCTGGGGGGGCGAAGCTACTGGGACTACCCGCTGGAGCAGCTGGAGCTGCGCGCCCGTGCAGGCCAGTTGCGGCTGGTGGCGGTGCCCGGTGATGACCAGCCCGACCCCGAGCTGGAGCAGATTTCCAACGTCCCCCCATCCCTCTACCACGCCCTCTGGCGCTTCCTGCGCGAAGGGGGGCGGGCCAACATCGACCAGCTCTACACCCTGTTGGGGGCCGAGTTTTTTGGCCTTCACCCTGGCTGGAATCCGCCGCGTATTCTCCCCCGCAGCCTGATTTACAAACCCGGCTGCGATAACGCCAGCCTGGCCCAGTGGCAGCAACAGTGGCAGCCGCAGGCGCCGGTGGCGCTGTTGCTCTTCTACCGCGCCCATATTCAAAGCGGCAATACCGCCGCCTTCGATGCCCTTATCGACTGCCTCTGTGACGAGGGGCTCAACCCGCTCCCCCTGGCGATCAGCTCCCTCAAGGAGCCCGCCTGCCTGGAGGTGGTGAATCGCCTGTGCGATCAGGCCTCCGTGGCGGTGATCCTCAACACGACCGGCTTCTCCATCCACAGCCAGGGCAACGCTTCCCTCAGCTCTGCCCCCAGCCCTATGGGCAGTGCCCTGACCAGCCGGGCGCCGGTGCTGCAGGCGATCATGGCCGGCAACAGCTGCGAGGACTGGACACAACACAGCCAGGGGCTGCGGCCGACCGATATCGCCATGAACATCTCCCTGCCGGAGATGGATGGACGCATCGTGACCCGCGCCATCAGTTTCAAGGAGGTCGATGAGCGTAACCAGCGCTGCCAGATCGACCCGGTGCGCTACCGGCTGCATAGGGAGCGGGCACGCTTTGTGGTTGAGCTGGCACGGCGCTGGGCAGAGCTGTCCCGTAAAGCCAACGCCGACAAGCGCATCGCCCTGGTACTGGCCAACTACCCCACAAAAGAGGGGCGCATCGGCAACGGGGTAGGCCTCGACACCCCCAACTCGACCCTCAATATTCTCCACGCCATGCAGGCGGCAGGGTACCCGGTGGACAACCTGCCCGCCGACGGTACTGCGCTGGTCGAACGCCTGCTGCAGTGGGTCACCAACGACGGCGACCGGCTGGCCACCCGTGGATGCCAGCAAAGCCTCTCGCTGGCGGACTACCAGCGCCACTTCTTGCAGCTGCCCGCCGACAGCCAGCGCGCAGTGCTGGAGCGCTGGGGAGACCCCGAGCAGGACCCCAAATACCGCCAGGGGCGGATCATGGTGGCGGGCATCCGCCTCGGTGACACCTTCGTCGGGATCCAGCCCGCCCGCGGCTACCAGATCGATATCGCCGCCAACTACCACGATCCCGACCTGGTGCCCCCCCACGCCTACCTGGCCTTCTACTTCTGGCTGCGCCACTGTTACGGCATCGACGCCATCGCCCACATTGGCAAGCACGGTAACCTGGAGTGGCTGCCCGGCAAAGGCACGGCCCTATCGGCAGCCTGCTGGCCCGATATCGCACTGGGCCCCCTGCCCCACCTCTACCCCTTTATCGTCAACGATCCCGGCGAAGGCGCCCAGGCCAAACGGCGCGCGCAGGCGGTGATCATTGACCACCTGATGCCGCCGCTGGCGCGGGCCGACAGTTACGGCGAGATGGCCGAGCTGGAGCTGCTGGTCGATGAGCTGTATCAGGCCATGGGGGTAGATGCCCGGCGCGAAAAACACCTGCGCAGTGCAATCCTTGAGCGCTTGCGCAGCAGCCATCTGCTGGAGGAGCTGCCCTGTAGCCGCCCGGTTAACGGAGGGGCCCCTTCTGCGACCCCGGCCAGCGAAGAGCAGATTCTCAGCGAGCTGGACGCCTACCTCTGCGACCTCAAGGAGGCCCAGATTCGCAACGGTCTGCACCTTTTCGGGGGCACCACCGACGGCCTGCAGCGCAGCGAAACCCTGGTGGCCCTGACGCGCCTGCCGCGCGGAGACCAGCCCTGCGACCAAAGCATCCTCACCAGCCTGAGCGACGACCTCGGGCTAAGCGGCGCGGCGGGAGGACAGACCGACTTTGCCCCCCTCAGCCCTCGCGGGGAACGCGCCTGGCAAGGCCCCCGGCCGGTGAGACTGGTCGAGCTGAGTTCCGCTCCCTGGCGCACCGAAGCCGATACCCGCGAACGCCTGGAGCTGCTGGCCCTGCAGCTGGTGGAGCGTCACCTGGGCGATGAAAAAGCCCCCCTGAGCCGACTCGACAGCGAGGGACTGCCCCGTACCCGGCAGCTGTTCGAGCACATCGCCGCCGAGATCCTGCCCGCTTTCGACGGCAGTCCCGCCAACGAGCTGGCCAACTTTCTCCGCGCCCTGGACGGTCACTTTGTCCCGGCCGGACCCAGTGGAGCACCGAGCCGTGGACGCCTCGATGTACTGCCCACGGGGCGCAACTTCTACTCGGTGGACAGCCGCGCCATCCCCACCCCGGCCGCCTGGGAGCTGGCCCAGCGCAGCGCCGACCAGCTGCTGATGCGCCACCTGCAGGAGCACGGGGAATACCCCAGCCGCATCGGCCTGTCGGTGTGGGGAACCGCCACCATGCGCACCGGCGGCGACGACATTGCCCAGGCGATGGCCCTGATGGGAATTCGCCCCCGCTGGGCGGCGGGCTCCAACCGACTGGCCGGCTTCGAGATTATCCCCGCCTTCCTGCTGGGGCGGCCGCGAGTGGATGTTACCCTGCGGGTCTCCGGCTTCTTTCGCGATGCCTTCCCCAATGTGATCGAGCTGTTCGATGCCGCCGTGCAGGCGCTGGCGATCCACGAGGAGTCGGGCGACCAGAACCCGATCCGCCAGCAAAGCCTGGCCGAGGAGGCGATGCTGCGGGAACAGGGCCTGCCCCCTGAGGTCGCCCGCCAGCAGAGCCGCTGGCGCATCTTCGGCTCCAAACCCGGTGCCTACGGTGCGGGGCTGCAGGGGCTGATCGATGAGCGCTGCTGGGAAAGCGCCGACGACCTGGCCCGCGCCTACCTTAACTGGGGCGGTTACGCCTATGGGCTGAGCGATGGGGGTACCCCGGCCTTCGGAGCCTTCGAGCAGCGCCTGTCGACCCTGCAGGCGGTGGTCCACAACCAGGACAACCGCGAGCACGACCTGCTCGACTCCGACGATTACTACCAGTTCCAGGGGGGGATGGGCAACGCCGTACGGGTGCTGTCGGGCAGTCAACCGGCGATCTACCACAACGACCACTCCAACCCCGCCGCCCCGCTTACCCGCACCCTCAACGAGGAGCTGAACCGGGTGATCCGCTCGCGGGTGCTCAACCCCAAATGGATCGAGGCGATGCGCCAGCACGGTTACAAGGGCGGGTTCGAGATGGCCGCTACCGTCGATTACCTGTTTGCCTACGATGCCACCACCGACCTTGTCGATGACTACCAGTACGCAGCGGTCACCGACACCCTGCTGCTGGACGCCGATAACCGCGCCTTCCTCGAGCAGTACAACCCCAATGCCCTGCAGGAGATGGGGGAGCGGCTGCTGGAAGCGATCCAACGCGGGCTGTGGCGTGATGCCGGTGAGCACCGGGAGGCGATCACCCACCTGCTGCTGGAGCTGGACCAGAGTCGGGAGCTATCGGGGCACCCCTAGTGCCTCATCCCGGGCGCAGCGGCAGCACTTCTACCCGTACCCCCTGCTGACGCAAGCGCTCGCGCAGTTGTTCCAGCTCCTGCTGGCAGAGGAACTCCCCCACAGGGGTGCGCTGGTCAAAGGCGCAGAGAAAGAGGCGATCGGTGCCCAGCGGGTGTGCACCCGGCTCCACGCGCAGCCGCGCCCACTGCCGCGGAAGGCCGGTAACCTCTTCGCGCAGGGCATGGCCCTTTTCCACCACCAGACGTGAGGGTCCAAGACGAATCAGCTGCTGGCGAGCGCAATCGCGGCAGGCGCAGTAGAAGGCGCCCATCAGCACCAGCACCTCGACCCCGACGAAGGGAAACACCAGTGGCGCGCCCAGCAGGCTGAACCCCAGCGCGATCAGGCTGCCGAGTGCACTGAGCAGAGCCCAGACCCACAGATTCAGGCGCCAACTCGCCGACTGGTTGGCGCGCAACAGTATCTGTACCTCATTGGACGGTGTAATACGGGTGGCAACCATGATCAGGCTCCCGCAGTCAGGTTAACCTCTCCAGTATAGTTGCCATTTTTGATCACAATCTTTCCCCAAACTGCCCGATTTGTGCCATCGGTGCGCCTTTTTGCCCTGTTGTAATGAGCCTGTATCAAATCAACAGCGGCCCACGGGCCAGCGCCCACAAGGGCCATACCACAGAAGGGGAAAGACCATGAAAAAAACAATCGCACTCGGCAGCCTACTCACCACCCTCAGCCTGCCCACCACCCTGATGGCCGATAGCAGCACCCCCGAAGGGGTGATGGGTATCGGCAGCGGGATTGTGGTGGGTGCCCTGGTCGGAGGGCCCTTCGGCGCGGTAATCGGTGCCGGGTTGGGTCACAGCCTGGGGGAAAAGGTCAGCGAGGCAGCGCAGCTGGAGCAACAGCAGACGCTGCTGGGAGAAGCCAACCAGCGTATCGCCTTCCTGCAGCGCCAACTGGCCACCACTGAGCGACAGCGTCAATCCCTCGAGCGGGCCAACCAAAACTTCGCGCAGCGCCTGCAGTTTGAAGGGTTGCAGCTGGAGGTCCTGTTCCAGACCGCCAGGGCCGAAATCCCCGAAGCAACCCGGGTACGGCTCAACGAGCTGGCGCGTTTTCTCGACGCCAACCCCGAGGTCAGTATCCGCCTGGACGGCTATACCGACGAGCGCGGCGCGGAAGCCTACAACCACTCCCTCTCGCTGCTGCGCACCAACAGCGTCGAGGACTACCTGATCGAGCAGGGAATCAACCCGGCACGCATCCAGAGCCTGGCCCACGGCAAAGAACTGTCCACAACGGCGCAGGGTAACCCCGACCTCCAGGCCCTCGACCGCCGGGTCAGCATCAGCCTGAGCCTTCCTCCCCAGGGCGAGGCCGTCGCCAGCCGGCGCTAGCACCCGCGCCCCCGTCTCTCCTGTCCTTGGGCGCCCCGGCGCCCCTTTTTATGCCCAGGGACGGGCGGGCCGTTTTTTGCTCCTGCAAAAACGGCACTCCCCACTTCCCTGTGGGTCGTATGCCGCGGGCCGATGCCCTGCTCCTGCAAAATCGGCACTCCCCTCTGCCCAATACGTACAGCTCGCCCCCAGCGCGACGATTGCGATAGGATAGCGGGCCAGCAACTGTCGCCTTTTAAGGATCTTTATGGCCCCCCAACGCCAGGCCTATCTCTACGGTATCGGAGCCGTGCTGCTCTGGTCCACCGTCGCCACCGCCTTCAAGCTGAGCCTTCGCTACCTCGACACCCTGCAGCTACTGCTCTACTCCTGCCTGAGTTCAATTCTGGTAATGCTGGGTATCCTGGCGGTACAGGGAAAGCTGTCGGCGATCTGGCCGCTGCTGAAAACGGATTACCGACGCTGGCTGCTGCTAGGACTCCTCAACCCCTTCGGTTACTACCTGATCCTGTTTCAGGCCTACGACCTGCTCCCCGCGCAGCAGGCTCAGCCCCTCAATTACACCTGGGGTATTACCCTGGCGCTGCTGTCGATCCCTCTGCTGGGACAACGCATCAGCCGCTGGGAGATCATTGCCTGCCTGATCAGCTATCTGGGCGTGGTGGTGATCGCGACCCGGGGTGACCTGCTGGCACTGCAGTTCGACAGTCCGTTGGGGGTGGCGCTGGCACTGGTCAGCACGGTGATCTGGGCGCTCTACTGGATCCTGAACACCAAAAATCAACACGACCCCGTCGTCAGCCTGCTGCTCTGCTTCTGTTTCAGCCTGCCTTTTATCCTGGCCACCACCCTGATCTTTTCCAGCGTGGTAGTGAGCGACTGGCGTGGGCTGGCCGGCGCCTTCTATGTGGGTGTCTTCGAGATGGGGTTTGCCTTCGTGCTCTGGCTCAGCGCCATGAAGCGCGCCACCAACACCGCCAAGGTCAGCAACCTGATCTTTCTCTCCCCTTTCCTGTCGCTCTACCTGATCGCCACCTTCGTCGGCGAAAGCATTCACCCGGCCACCTACGCAGGCCTGCTACTGATTCTGGCCGGCGTTGTCCTGCAATCCCGGCTGGGGGGCGCTAAAGCCGGTTAAGCAGCCGAAGGGGGCTGCCACGCCGCCGCGATCTCCGCAGCCAGCTCCCCTCCCGAATGCGTGGTGCCGAGCGCGACACTGCCCTCAGCGCCCACGATCATCGCCATGGCCTGCACGAGCTGATCCACCTGCGCCTGTTGCAGGCTCCAGCCCGAATCGGTTTCAAACCGCTCCACGGAATGTCCAACAGGTTCACCTTCACTGCTCTGTGCATACCAGCCCTTGACCAGCAACCGGTCATTGCTGTCCAGTACAGAGACCAGAAGGTCCGTCTCCTGTCGCGCAAAGAACAGCCTGTCCTTGCTAATGCCATCCCCGAAGATCACCCGATCCTGCCCCCCCTCTGCGCCAGTGGATTCCTCCAGTTGATCCTGGCCAAAGCCCGCGGAAAAGAGATAGCGATCATCACCGGCACCACCGACCAGACGGTCCATACCCTCACCACCCACCAGGAGATCGCTGCCACAGCCCCCCAGCAGCAGGTCATCCCCCGCCTCGCCCCAAAGCTGGTCGGCCCCTTCGCCTCCCGCCAGCAGGTCATTATCGCTTCCGCCCCGGAGTTGGTCGTAACCGGCGCCGCCCAACAAGCGGTCCCGACCTCGCCCCCCTTCAAGAAGGTCATCATCACGGGTACCAACCAGCTCGTCCCGGCCATTGCCCCCGATCAGACTAACCCCTATAGGTTGCAACGACTGCCAGCTCATTGAAGCGCCATCGGCAAACTCAACGGTAGACAGGGCAGCTAAGCTGCCAGCCTCCAGCCACAGCCCCTGACCAAGGTAATCGATCCCCGCTTCGTTGGTGATCTGGAACAGCAACGCTTCGCCCTGCTCGTCATAGCGTGCCGTCACCTCATCGGCATCAACCCCCTCACCAAACACCAGCCGGTTGCCCCCCTGGCTGTCCTCTATCCGGTCCAAGCCATCTCCCAGTCGGTAGTGGTAGCGGTCATCTCCGCCTCCCCCCTGCAACAGGTCATCCCCCCGCCCACCCTGCAGGCGATCATTGCCCTCGCCACCCAGCAGCCGGTTATCACCGTCATTTCCGGCCAGCCAGTTATCAAGTTCATTGCCTATGCCGGTCAGTTTCTCACTACCCAACAGCTGCAGGTTCTCCACCTCACTCGTCAGCTGATAATCGATCCCGGCGTCGACCCAGTCCTCCCCCTCCGCCGCCCACTCGATAACCTGATCGCCGCTGTGGTCAACCCGGTAACGATCACTCCCCTGACCGCCAGCCATCCAATCGGCCCCCTGGGCACCGTCCAGACGATTATCGCCGCTGTTACCCTGAAGGCGGTTCGACAGGCTATTGCCCGTTGCATCGATGGATAGGGTTCCGGTCAGCGTTAAGGCTTCAACCTGATCGGGCAGGGTAAAACTCACCGAGGCCAGCACCTGATCGTAACCGGCTCCATAGGCCTCCTCCACCTGATCGGTTATCCACTCGACCACAAGTGCGGGGACCAGAACGTCTGCACCCTCCCGGCTCTCGACGTTAAGTGATAAATCCTCGCTCATCAGGTCAGCTGACACTGCGCTCTCCGATGCTGGGGAATTACCCGCGGATGAAAAAGGATCAGAACCATCATTGACCTTAACAACATGTCCCGGAGCGGCCGCCCGTGCCCCGGGGTTTCCTGGTCCATAGGGTACTCCATCGTTTAGATTCACCTCATGGCCTGGAGGCGGGGCATCCCAGCCGTTGCCCAACCCCTCATTGCCCTTTTCCTTTCCTGCTGGGGACTCTTCGTAATCATGGGGAAAACGGCAGTCGAGAGTCAGGTCGCGCTCCACCGGCGTCTCCAGCAAGACCCACTCGATACGTTCCTGCCGATAGCCGTCGACGATATAAAGATCGTCGCCGGCACCACCGGCCAACCGGTCAATGCCAAGGCCACCGTCCAGGTGGTCGTCGCCCTCACCGCCCAGCAAAATGTCACGTCCCTCACCTCCATCAAGGAAATCGTTACCACTGCCCCCCTCCAGCCAATCGTCGCCCAAGCCGCCCCAGAGCTGGTCGTTGTTGCTGAGCAGGGCCTCCCGCTCACGATAGGGCTGCCAATCCGGCGCCTCGTTACCCCAGTTGTCCCATTCAGGGTTCCATGCGGCACCGGGATCGCCACTGACCAGCAGGGTTCCACCATCGGCGCCCCCCAACAGCCGGTCATCGCCAGCTCCGCCAAAGAGGAGGTCGTCTCCCGAGCCACCGTCCAGGTAATCGTCCCCCTCGCCCCCTTCCAGGCGGTCGCTATTGGACCAGGCCATTGGCCCGAGCCAGGAGTGGGGATCACTATCCCAGCCCTCATCGGTGTCGACGCGGTCCGGATCCTCACCGCCCAGCAGCCAGTCATCTCCGCTACCACCCACCAGATGATCATCGCCACTGCCGCCATCAAGCCAATCGGACCCGGCCATCCCCTCCAGCAGGTTCCTGTCGCGGTTACCGATTATGCGATTGTCCTCCGCGTTACCGTGGCCATTGGCAATTCCGCTGCCCACCAGCTCCAGCGACTCCAGATGCCCTGCCAGGGTATAGCTGCCCAGGCTCAAGACGCGGTCATAACCGCCGTCAGCCTGCTCGACCACCTGCTCCTGCGCTCCCCAGATTTCGTAGGTATCGTCTCCCACGCCCCCCTCCAGAAGATCCGCTCCACCTCTACCCACCAAGAGGTCGTCTCCTTCCAAACCCTGCAGATGGTTGCTGTGGTCGTTACCGATCAGCAGGTTACCCAACTCATTACCGACACCATCAATGGGCGACCAACCCACCAGCTCCAGCTCCTCAACCCCGGAGGTTAGTTGGTAGCTGATAGAGGCGACCACGCGATCCAGTCCCTCGCCGGCTAACTCCTCAACCCGGTCGAGTGCATTATCCACACGGTACTGATCATCCCCCTGACCACCGCGCATCCAGTCCGCGCCCTGGCCGCCATCGAGCAGGTCATTTCCACTGCCTCCATCGAGCCGATCATCACCCGCATAGCCATAGAGGCGGTCATCACCGTCACCACCGAACAGGCTCTCGCCACCACGATTTCCTTCCATGCGATTGGAGAGCCCATTGCCATAGACCACCAGCCCCTGTGGCGAGGCGACCTTCAGGTTTTCCACGTAGTCCGGCAGGCTGTAGTCGACGAAGGTCTCGAGCCAATCCGAATCCCCCTCATTTTCATACTCCACCACCCGGTCACCGGTATTGTCGATGATGTAGTGATCGTTGCCGATGCCTCCCTGCATACGATCAGCACCGCTTCCACCATCAAGATGGTTCGATAAGTCGTTTCCAATAAGGAGATTATCCAGCTCATTACCCAAGGCACTAAAGACTCCATCTCGAAGCACCAGCTCCTCAACCTGGTTCTCGAGGCGGTAGCCCTCGACAAACAGCTCGACACGATCAATGCCGCCCTCCGCCTGCTCGATAATACGGTCATGAAGATCGCTAATGCGGAAGCGGTCGTTGCCCTCTCCTCCCACCAACAGGTCGGAGCCTGTGCCGCCATCGATGAGGTCGCTTCCCGCCCCTCCATAGAGGCTGTCGTTGCCACCCTCTCCAAAGAGCTGATTATCAGCCCCGTTGCCCTCAATCAGGTTGTCCGTGTTGCTGCCCCAGGCGGTGAGATTGCTCTCCCCCAACATCGTCAGCCGTTCCACATGGAGGGACATCCTGTGATCGGTGGTTGCCAATACATGGTCATCTCCGCTTTCGGGTAGCTCATGGATCTGGTCGCCAGGATCATCGACCCGATAGAGATCATCGCCAAGGCCACCGGCCAATGTGTCGGCACCGTCACCCCCATCCAGGTGGTCGTTACCCTGCCCGCCCACCAGGCTATCATTGCCTGCTCCACCGATCAGATGGTTGTCGAGCTCATTACCTTGCAGAAGGTTGTCCTGCGCGTTGCCAACCCCGGTGCGAGCTTCACCCTGGAGGCTGAGGTGTTCAACGTGTTCGGGCAGCTGGTAATCGATCAGGCTATCGACCCGATCGACTCCCTCACCCGCTCGCTCTTCCACCCGGTCCAATGGGTTATCCACTTGGTATTGGTCATCCCCCTCCATCCCCAGCATGCGATCGGCTCCGCTGCCACCGTCAAGGATATCGTCACCGGCCAGTCCGTAGAGGCTATCGTCGCCGCCATAGCCCATCAGCCGGTCAAAGGCGTTGGTGCCCCAGAGGCTGTCATTCGCATCGGAGCCTTGATTATCGATCCCCAGCTGTAGCAACTGCAGGTAGTTGATAGAAACGCCATCGCTGAACTGAAAATCGCTAATCCCGCTACCGGCGTAGACGTCGTTGGGGTCGAAATTGATCAGATGAGCGATCGGCTGGCCATCGATGGAGATCAACAGCGAGCCCTGGGACAGCGAAATCCGGTTCATTCCCTGTGCGTAGCTCAGGTCGCCGAATTTGAGGCGATTCTCCTCGCGATCCATGATACTTACCGCATCCTGCCCCACCCGAATGTCGTAGGTATCGTACCCCTCCTCACCGATCAGGAGGCCACCCCCCAAAGTATCGGTGAGTTCATCCTGGCCGCTGCCCGCCACCAGAACGTCATAGCCCTCTCCGCCAATCAACCAGTCGTGGCCACTGCCGCCGTGCAAGTAATCATCCCCCGCATCGCCCTGAAGGCGGTCGTTATCCTCGCCACCGTAGAGGCGATCGTTACCTGCCCCGCCGACCAGCGCATCGTCACCCTCGTCACCGTGCAATTCGTCATTGCCCAGCTGCCCCAGCAAGTAATCGCCCCCCTTACCTCCGGAGAGGTAATCATCGCCGCTGGCCCCCAAGGTATTGTCCCCCTGGATCTGGTCGTTGCCGCCGTTACCGTAGAGGCGATCATCTCCCCCATCGCCCCAGATCAGGTCACGCTCATCGCCACCGATGATCAGGTCGTCGCCCTGCTCCTCCAGCGGGGTATCAATGCCATCGCCATTGAGCCGATTGAGCCCGCTCCCACCCACCAGCAGGTCGTTTCCGGCTCCCCCATGGAGAGTATCGTCTCCAGCTCCCCCAAGCAGCGAGTCGTCCCCAGCCTCGCCCCCCAGGTAGTCATTACCAGCTTGTCCCAGCAGCAGATCATTCCCCTCGCCGCCCCAGATATAGTCGCTTCCACCACCGCCCCAGATCTGGTCATTGCCCGGGACTATCCTGCTAGTGTCCCCCTGGTGGTCGCCGATAATGGTGACATCTCTCCCACGATACTCTATCGACCATTCGGGGTTGGCCATCGCCCAGTCCCGATCTCCGAAGAGATAATCGGACCCTCCACCGCCGTAGATCAGGTCATCTCCCGAGCCGCCACCCATCAGGTCCGACTCGAGTCCACCGATCAGCAGGTCATCCCCCTCCTGACCTGAGAGGTTGTCCCCTAACACCTGCAAGGCGTCAGGACCGACCTGCTCCTCTCGGTCGATTGGCGTTTCGGTATCCTGGGCGAAGAGGCGATCATCGCCATCGCCACCGATCAGCAGGTCCCGCCCTTCTCCCCCTTGAAGCAGGTCATTGCCGTAACCGCCGATCAGGGTGTCCCATCCACCTTCGCCCAGCAGCTCATCGTCTCCCCCCAGCCCCAGCAGTGTGTTTTCGCCGAGATCACCGGTGAGGCGGTTGTTAAAGTCATCCCCCATCAGGTCCCAGGGGTTTTCCTCATCGAGCACAGAGCTCGAATCAATGGAGGGAGCGCTAAACCAACGCGACGAGGGGTTATCGAGTAGCGCCAGCACCTCTGCCTCGGTGTCCGTCCCCTCACGGCCATAGAGCTGGTAAACCAGGGGGACCGAACCCAGTGGCGATAGCGAGGGAACATAGGGGGACAGCTCCTGGAATTGAACATTGAGTTTGTCGCTGCCGGGTTCCGTGCGCAGGCGGTAACCTTCAGAGGACCAATCGAGATGAGTCGCGCCCACTACCGCGAGCTGCGAAAACTCACCCATCGAATTGACTCCGGGCAGGTCCAGGGTCAGCAGTTGCGACCGGGTTTGAGGGGCCCGGGCGATCGAAAGCTCAAGCTCCCCGCGATAGCCTCCGTATGTGGTTTTGCTTTCACTCCATTGGCTTTCTGTCAGGGTCTGGGTAGCGATCTTCAGATGATCGATCGCCGCTTCAAATTGCTCCGCCAGGGGGCCGCTACGACGTTCATTCTCAGCGCTGAGGCGCTCGAGCAGATCAACCGCATCGGCTTGTGACAACTGATCCCGAAACAGGTCGGCTAGGGACCCCAGCATCGAACCCAGAGTTCCAAGCAGGCCCGACTCGGCAGAGGGATCATAGCCCTCAATCCCCGAAGGAAAGTGGGTGCTCTCGATCAGCTTCGGAATCAACTGCCCCTGCTGGTCGAGCCCCACCACCAGGCTGCGAATCGCTTCCGACTGGTGTTTCAGATAGCTATCCCCGCCAATCACCCCCGCTGCTGCGAGGGCCGCCGCAGGAGACAGCGCCACCGCCATGGTCGAGAGCAACAGCAGGCTGGCCTCGCCACCACTTACACCCAGCCCTGAGAGCCCCTCCACCACTGCCCCCACCAGCGATGAGCCCTGGTCGGTGACCAGATCATACTCGCTGCCAATCATCTCTCCCGAGACGGATGAAACCACACTACCGACGATGGAGATATTAACCAGATCGCCGGGGTTGTTAAGTTGAGGGTTATAGGCTGAAAGCAACCCTAGCCGATCGGTATTATCAGTAAACCAAGGCTCCAAGCTGCTTTGAAAATCCTGATTTTGTGATAGCGCCAGCATACCCGGAGCATCAAAGGTATAGCCCGGCAAACCAAACACACTGCTGCTGATCTGGGCCAGGGCGCCCCCCAGGGAGTGGCCGGCTAGATAGACCTGTGCCTCACTATCGAGTCCAACCGTTTGCATCACATCCAATGTAAACTGAAGCGCATCCTCAAACTGCGGGTGGTAGGTAGAACCCAACGACAGTGCCCAGTCGGCTCCGAAATCTCCGTTCAGGCCATCGGTGCCACGAAAGGCAATAACCACCTCCGCGCCATTGGACCCTTCGCGGGTGACCGCATAGGCGTAGAAACCACTTTCAGGATCATATTGCCTTCCAGATCCGTTGACACCCACAGACTCCACAAAATTCCAGCCCGCAGGAGCCAACCCAGAAAGGTCGGTTACCTCTTTGGGGTTGTACACATCGACGCTTAAAAGCATCAGATCACTGATTAAACTGGTCATAACCTCTCCTTCCCTGGAAATAGTTACTGGGCGATAGTGTTCTATTGCTTTGTTAAGGACTCCAATGAAGCACCATAGACTCGAGGGATATCTGGAACCTCTCGAAGATCCAGATAGCTCCTTGTTCGGTCTAAAAACTGACCGGGGATATAAAACCGATGGTCGATGCTGTAGGGCCTCCCATCCCGTGCCACTAAATCGCCTCGCCCGACGGTAAAGAGCAGCATTTGATAGTCCTCTGCTTTGAAAGTCATATGGGTACTACCATGCATAAGCACAAAGTCATTTAATATCTCGCGGTCAAACCAGAAGACCGGAACCCCTCCGCCATGAACAGGGACGTCACCCTTAAGACGGACAGCCTGGTAACTGATATTTGTCCCCCCAGCAAACCAATCCCGGTTTACCCTCACCGCCTTATCGGCTTCAAAGAGATAGCGGAAGGAGCCCAGATGACGGCTGGGACCACCGGCACTGCGAGGTTCAGGGAAAGCCTTAGCCACCTGCTCATTGCTAAAGATAAAATCGATATAGGGGCCACCTGCAACCAAGTGCCCTGGCTTTCTCAAAAAGGTGACACCTCCATCCTTTTTCCAGTAATAGACCACCGCCTCAACCCCCTGCAGATCCTCGTCAATCCACTGCTCCGGGAGGCCAAAACGCTCGGCAAAGTCGCGGGTATAGACCCACTGGTAGACCGTTGGGGGGATATCGATTACCCGGTCCTCGGTAAGGTAAAAGGGCTCATCGCGTCTTGCCTGATGGTAAAAACGAACCCGCTCCAGATAGCTGTCGGTCAGGCCGATACGGTAACTCCCCAACACCAACTCGCCGGCACTCCCCGGCATCTGCTGGCAGTCAAACACCAGCAGCAGGCGATCCAGCCCCTTGCCGATGGAGCGCTGGTAGTTGCGTACCCGCAGCGGAACCACCCGATCACCGGCCACCCAGTTCAGCTGATGGCGACCGGCGGAGTCGGTTTCAGCGATACCCACCGCGCGCCGGGCCCATTGCCGGTCCGCCTCGCGAAGCAGCTTCAGCTGGGCGATGGGCTCCGGTGAATGGGGATAGATATAGCGCCGGCCCGACTCGTTAATGCCCACCAGCCAGGGGATCTCCGCCTCCTGATTCAGGTAGAGATCGAACAGGCACTCGGCGGGGCGCCAGGGCTCGTAAGCGTAAACCTCGGTGCGAAAGGCGATCCCCTCTACCCCCGACAGCTCAGGTTCCAGCCAACGATTCGGCATTGCAAACCGCTTCGCAAAGGCAGGAGTATACCCCCAGGCGTTGATATCAAACTTGCCCTTACCCTCCATCACCGTGCCGCCGAAGCGCTCGGTGTAGTTGTTGCCCTTCACCAGATAGCCCGCTGCCGCTGGCAAGGAACCCATCAGGGCTAATAGCAGAAACCCTGCCTGAACCCGGTTTCGTAGCCCTTTCATCTCAACCTCCACCCTTTGATGAAGTGCTAGGTTGCGCTGAAAAAACGGTTAAGCTGCAATGAATGTGCATCGATCACCTCTTGTCCTGCGAGTTGTCATCTTGTGAAAAGGCCTTCAAATCATGCTGGTAGATAGGTTTAGGGGGATTTTTCAGGTCCTCTTCAATCTCTCGTTCAAAGGCTTTAATGGAGTCATACTCCTGAAGACATAGCCCCAGCATAATGATCGCCACCAACAAGCCTATGCATAACATCGTATATTCAGGATCAAAGTAATCGAGTAGCATCCTACCCCTCCCTCTATGTTTTTCCTGTAGAGATATTAGCGCTCACGGATACTCTCACTCCCATATCGCAAAAGTGGCGAAATGAAAAAATCGAGTATCCTTCGTGTTCCCGTTTTAATCTCTACCGATACATCCATACCGGCCAGCAGACGCTGCTCCACCCCGTCAACGGCTAGAGTGTTGGAAGAGAGTGAAACCAGGGCTTTATAGACAGGTCCCTTCCCGCTCTCATCGCTGGCATCGGCCGACACCAGATCAATCTGGCCCGGGATATCGCCGTAACGCGTGTAGTTGAAACTGTCCACTTTCACTTGAGTGCTCTGGCCTACGGAGACGAAACCCACATCCCGGTTCTGCACCCAAACCTCTGCCTGTAGATCACCGGTGGCAGGTACAACCTCCATCAGTAGCTGGGCTGCCGGAATGACCGTGCCCTGCGTTAAAGGTATTACATGACGAACCACTCCATCGATGGGGGAAGTGATAAGGGTACTGGCCAGCTCCCGTTGAACCTTTACCATCAGCTGCCCCAGCTTCTGTAGCTCCAGCGCCAGTGACTCCTCCAGAGAAAGTGCCTCCGCAGCCTGGGTGGCCAGAAGCTGTTGGTCCTCCGTCAGGGTTCTTTGGATGTCGGCCTGAACCCGAGCCCACCGGGCTTGAAGGCTATCCAGCGACGACTCCACTTCGATATAGCGTTGCTCTGCATCAAGGTACTGCAGCCTCGGAGCCAACTTTTGCAGATAGAGTGCGTGTAAGGCATCACGCCGTTCACGCTGCATCGGTAAGATTCGGGTAAGCTTTTTCTGTTCGGCCTCTACGTCATGCCGTTGAGCCTCCAGGGCGTTAACACGCGCCCTGTTCCCAAACCGAACAGCGAGTAGCTGTTGCCACTGACGCTCTAAGAGAGGGGTACTCGTTGTGCGTGGAGGCTCAGCATCGAGCAGCAGCTGTCCCAGGGGGATGGTGCCCATATGATCGACCAGACCTCGACGCGCTCGTTGCCTTTCGAGCCGCTCCAGAACCACGCTTATCTGCTCGCCCAGGCTCTCTATATCGGCGCGGATCATGGTGTCGTCGAGCGTCACAAGGAGATCTCCGGCTTTTACCAGTGCTCCCTCCTTTACAGGCGGCGTCATTATTCGCCCCATCAACTCAGACTGAATCGAGGCGACCCCCACAACCGGTACCAGCTTGCCTCGGGCAACCGCCACTATATCGATCTGGCCAAACCATCCCCACCCAAGTGCAACAACAAATAGTCCCATGATCATCAGGCTGAACAGTCGACCCAATGGGTTAGGCGCTGACTGTTCGACTGCGAGTGCATCGGGAAGGAAGGCACAACGCAGGCGCTCCTGCCGTCGAGCTTGCCAGGCGCTTCTCCACCTCTGAAGGCGGCCTGCCGCTATCATGGGCCCGCTCCACCAGCCTGCAGCGCAAGCATCCGTGCATAGTGCCCCTTGAGCTTAAGTAACTCCGCAGGGGCACCCTGCTCGACCAGGTGCCCCTGCTCCATGACCAGAATCTTATTCGCTTCGGCCACCGTCGACAGCCGGTGAGCGATGATGATCAGCGTTCGGTTCCGGGCTATTCTGCGCAGTTGCTGCTGGATCACCCGCTCCGATTCATAATCGAGGGCACTGGTGGCCTCATCAAAAATCAGGATACGCGGATCCTTTAGCAGTGCCCGCGCGATGGCGATGCGCTGCTTCTGCCCTCCTGAAAGTCCACAGCCCTGCTCGCCCACCTCGGTGTCATAGCCCTCGGGAAGCTGCAGGATAAACTCATGGGCACCGGACAGTTGCGCAACCTGCATCACCCGTTCCAGTGAAGCCCCCGGGTCGGCGAGCGCGATGTTATCGCGAATCGAGCGGTTAAAGAGGAAGTTATCCTGCAATACCACCCCCACCTGCTGACGCAACCAGTCGGGATCGGCCACCGCCAGATCCATCTCATCGACCATTATCCGGCCACTTTCAAGCAGGTATAAGCGCTGCAGTAAACGGGCGATGGTGCTTTTCCCCGAGCCCGACCGCCCGATTATGCCAACTATTTCACCCGCCTTTATCTCAAAAGAGAGCTGCCTCAGGGCAGCAGGGCGTTGGGGGTCATAGCGGAAACCGACCTGCTCAAAGCGGATACGACCCTGGATCACCCCTGCACTGCTGGTGCGGGTAGAGTTTCTATTTTCGGTCGGAATATTGAGAATTTCACCCAGGCGCTCGATGGAAAGTCCCGCCTGCTGGAAATCCTGCCACAGCTGGACAAGGCGCAGTATGGGGGCGTTGATACGAGCCGCGATCATATTAAACGCAACCAGCATACCGACACTCATAGCACCGGCGATCACCTGCTGAGCCCCCACCCAGAGTATCGCAACGGTGACCAGTTTGCTGATGCCGAACGCCAGCTGGCTCGCCAGGTTTCCCAGTTGCGAAGCGCGGAAATCGGCGCGCACATAGGCGGCCAGCTGATCCTCCCACTGGCGCTGCATGCGGGGTTCAACGGCCATTGATTTAAGAGTCTCAATACCGCTGACCGATTCCACCAAAAAAGATTGATTGGCGGCTCCGAGTTGAAACTTCTCCTCCAGGCGCGCTTTCAACAGGGGCGTCACCAAAGCCGACAGCGCCACATAACAAGGAATCGAAACGGCGACGATAGAGCACAGCAGCGGGCTATACAGGTAGAGCACCAGAAAAAACAACAGGCTGAAGAGAAGATCTACGCACAGCGTCAGTGCAGAGCCGGTCAAAAACTGCCTCAGGCTATCGAGCTCCCGAACCCGTGCCACCGTCTCTCCCGTACGCCGGCGCTGGTGGTAGGCGATGGGAAGGTGGATCAGGTGGTCGAACAGACGGGCACCCAGGATCAGGTCGATACGGTTGCTGGTATGGGCAAACAGGTAGTTTCGCAAGGTGCCCAGTGCCACCTCAAACAACGCAATCACCAGTAGCCCAAAAGCCAGCACATCGAGGGTCGTATAGCCCTTGTGAGCAAGCACCTTATCAATAATGACCTGGAAAAAGAGCGGCGTGACCAGCGAGAAGAGCTGGATAAACACCGAGGCGAGAAGAACTTCGGTAAGCAGCTTTCGGTGTTTTTTTAGCGCGGGTATGAACCAACGGATATCAAAGCGACGACTGCCAGCCCCCCTTCCGCCAGCCGTTTGCAGCAAAATACAGTCGCCACTCACCAGGTTGTCCAGTACATCCACGGATAGGCGCTCGGGTGCCGTCTTGGCTGGATCCTGTACCAGTACCTCTCCTTTCTCACGGCGAACCACCACTATAAACCGCCCATCTTTATAGCGGGCCAGTAGCGGCATAGGAAGCTTCAGTAGCTGGAGGGTGGAGGTACTGTGTAAGCGGGCCCTCAACCCCACCGACTTGGCGATCCGGACCAGCTGCTTGAGTTCATCGGACTCCGGCGCGGGGGGAAAACGGTGCTGTAACTGCGGTACAGAAGCGGCTACGCCCAACAGGCGTGCACCGATTACCAGGGCCGGCAAGCCCGACTGAGTAAAGGTGTCCTTATCCATGTGCCAACAATCCTTTGTTGGTTATGAGGCATACATCTGTACAAAGCTTGAGCTGCGATAGTAAAAAAATAGACTCCATACAAGAAACAGGACGATCCCCATTTGCGTGTAGGAGATCACAGTTTTTCTGCGTAGGTGGTGGGCAGGAGGGACTGGCGAAACTAGAAAGGGAAAAACAGTGGCACCAGCCACATCACCAACAGGCCGTAGATGAGGCTGATGGGGAACCCCATCCGCAGGTAGTCGACGAAGCGATAGTTACCGGCGCCGTATACCATAAGGTTGGTCTGGTAACCGTAGGGGGTAAGAAAGCTGGCGCTGGCGCCATAGGCGACCACCATGACGAAGGGCATGGTGGAGACACCCAAACTTTCGGCCAGCCCCCAGGCTACCGGGAATGCCAGGGCCGCGGCCACGTTATTGGTCACCAGCTCCGTCAGTACCATGGTGAGCAGGTAGATGCTGAGTAGCGCCACCCAGGGAGAGGCGCTGCTCGCATCCGGAACCACGAGCGCCACCGCCCGGTCTACCAGCCCTACATCCTGTACGACCTGGGCAATACCCAGGGCGCTGCCGATCACCAGCAATAGCTGGTAGGGGAAGCGTTGTACCAGCTCGGGAACACTGACCCAGCCCGACAGCAGATAGAGGCTCAGCAAAAGGATCAAACCATCGAACAGTGGCAGCAGGCCACTGGCGGCCAGGGCGATAACGGTGATGAAGGCAAGTAATGAAACCAGGCTACCCCTGGGGCTCAAGCGCCCTCCTCCCTGTTCGCTACTGATCAGGTGCAGATCGCCGCTATCGCGAGCCCGCTGTTCAAAATCCTCTCCGGCAGAGAGCAGCAAACAGTCTCCCACCTGCAGCTCTATGCTCCCGAGCTTACCCGAGAGTTGCTCATGTCCTCTATTGACCGCAACCACAGCTGCGTCGTAGCGGCTGCGAAATCCCGTATGCTTAAGCGACTTACCCACCAGGCTGGAAGTGTTGGAAACCACCGCCTCTGCCATGCCCCCCTGTATTGCTTCGCCCCCTTCGGCTTCGTGGGGCAGTGCCAACCCCTCGATGGCATCCAGTTGCTGCAAGTTCCCCGTTTCGCCATTAAACAGCAAACGATCGCCCGCCTCGAGGAGCAGGTCGGGACTTACCGGCGCAATAACACGCTCGCCCCGCACCAACTCCACCAGGAAAAGTTTATCGAGTTGGCGCAGTTTGTTTTCCCGCACCGTCCGGCCTACAAGCGGCGCCCCCTCCTCGACCCGGGCTTCAGCGAAATAACGGCGCTGCTGCCGCTTCACTGATGGGTAGCTGGGCAGTAACCTGGGCCCCAGGAGAACGCAGGCCAATATGCCGGCGACTGCAAGCGGTATACCTACCCACATGAAGTCACTCAATCCCAGCGGAGTCCCCCCCGCCGCCTCTACAAAACTGTTTACGATCAGGTTGGTGGAGGTACCGATAAGGGTTGTGGTGCCCCCCAACACAGCGCCGTAGGAGAGCGGGATCAACAAACGGGAGGGGGCAATACGCTCCTGGGAAGCGATGCGTCCCATAAGTGCAGCGACCACCGCGGTGTTGTTGAGAAAGGCCGACAGGAGCGCAGCCAGGGAACCCAGGCGCAACAGCGAGCGGCGCTCGCCGCGATTCAGAAGCGTTCGCGTTGCCCAATCCAGCAGCCGACTTTTTTCCAGCCCTACCGACACCAGCAGAAGCAGCAGCAGGGTCAGCAGGGAACCGTTGATAAAGTTGGAAAGCATCTGGGAGCGTTCTATCAGTCCCAGAAGGTAGAGGCCGAGCAAGCAACCGCCGAACAGAAATGCCGGGCGGACACGGGTCGTCACCAGCGCTGCCAGCAGCGCCACCAACGCCAGCAATACGATCCATTCAGCGCTCGCCATGATAAGATCCTTGTATCACGCCCTAACGCTGGTTCGGTTTGTCGGGCTGAAGCCCGACCTCCGCGTACAGGTACGCAGGGCATTATTCAGTTGCTGCTAGATATACCCGTTCGCCTCCATATAGTCGATGAGACGCCCTACACAGGCCTCTACCGGTAAGGTTCCGGTATCGATAGTCACATCGGGCTTGCGGGGAATTTCATACGCGGAGTCGATACCGGTAAAGTTCTGGATCTCTCCCCTACGTGCTTTTTGGTAGAGGCCTTTGGGGTCACGCTCCTCACAGACATCCAGGGGGGCGTTCATATAGACTTCAATAAACTCTTCGGTATCCAGCAGACCCCGCACCATATCGCGCTCGGCCGCAAAGGGAGAGATAAAAGCGCTCATAACAATGACTCCGGCATCGACAAAGAGCTTGGCCATCTCCCCGATACGGCGGATATTCTCCACCCGATCTTCATCGGTAAAACCCAGATCTTTATTCAAACCGTGGCGAACATTGTCACCGTCGAGCAGATAGGTATGAAACCCTCGGCGGTGGAGTTCCTGCTCCAGGGCATTGGCGATGGTTGACTTTCCAGAACCACTGAGTCCGGTAAACCAGACCAGACAAGGCTTCTGCTTAGCCAGCCGGGCTCTATCGGCCTTGGTAACCGCCTGATCATGCCATACGATATTGCTCATTATGCACCCACCCTGATTGATAAAATCCTTTGCAGTCCATTCTAGGTAGGGGGCCACTATAACGCCAACCCATCCTATCCATAGTATGTAAGGCTCAACGAAAAAAGCCCCTGCTTAGGGGCCTTGAATACGACAGAGGCGAGCGCTCCTAGATGAGGCACTCCTCTTTGGTATGCCCTTGGTCAAAGTAGGCCTGAAACACCTTGGGAGTGCGACCACGTCCAGTCCACTGGTGAACCTTACCCTCGGCATCGGTGATCTGATATTTGGCAGCCACCTTGGTGCCAGCCTTTTTAGGCGCTTTAGCCTTGCGGCCACGTTTTGCCTTTTCAACGCCAAGGTCTTTCGGGCTCAACCCCGCCTCGTTCATCAGCTTTTTGATCTCCTCAAGCTTTTTCTGCTTTTTGGATTCAATCTGCTTTTTCTCGTCGGCCTTGCGCTTTTTAATGACATCGCCAAGGTTAGCAGCAAGCTTTTCAAGCTCCTGGTTAGTAAGAGACTTGATGGTCTTATTCAGAGTGGTTTTCTTTAACAGAGATTTACCAAGGTCAGACATTCTTAATATCCTTCTTTGAATGAATAGTTTAAAGATGGGTTAATTATTATACGACCTTTAGATAAAAACAACTGGCAAAAGAAAACATCGATGTATTTATATTTTGTCGTGGATTAAGTTTATGTTTAAGGTGCCCGCATAAAATGGATCAAAAAATCCCGCCGAAGCGGGATCTTATATCAGGCTGCCGTTATATTGCGTATCACCTCTGCCAGATGCTCCGCATGCCGGGTACAAAGCCGCTCATCGTCGGCTTCCACCATAACCCGGATCAGGGGCTCGGTACCCGATTTACGCAGCAATACACGGCCCCGATTATCGAGCGAATGCTCGGCGTCATTAACCGCCTGGACCACACGATTGTCGGTCAAAGGATCCTGCACATCCTTGCCAAAGCGAACATTAATCAGCTGCTGTGGAAACTTAACCATACCGGCCTTGAGCTGCGCTAATGAAGTATTGTTCTCCAGCGCTGCCGCCAACACCTGCAGGGAGGCAACGATAGCATCACCGGTGGTCACCTCATCCAGCACCAGAATATGGCCCGAGTTTTCGCCCCCCAGGCACCATCCCCGCTGATGAAGTTGTTCCATGACATAACGATCACCGACCTTGGCACGGACGAAAGGGATGTTGTGATCGGCAAGGGCAAGCTCCAACCCCAGATTACTCATCTGGGTGCCGACCACTCCCCCTTTAAGAGTTCCCTTATCCAAGGCCGAACGAGCCAATATAAACAGAATCTGGTCGCCATCGACCACCTCTCCCTGATCATCGACCAGCATTAAGCGATCGGCGTCCCCATCGAGGGCGATGCCGAGATCCGCGCCATGCTCCTTAACAGCGGCTACCAGGCTATCGAGATGGGTCGCTCCGCACTCAGCATTAATGTTCACACCGTTGGGTTGATCATTAATGCTGATCACATCGGCTCCCAGTTCCCTGTAAACGGCAGGGGCGATCTTGTAGGCAGCACCGTTTGCGCTATCAACCACAATCTTGAGCCCCCGTAAATTAAGCTGGGCGGGAAAGGTACCCTTACAAAACTCGATATAACGACCTGACGCATCATCCACCCGGCGAGCCTTACCCAACGCGGCGCTTTCGACACACTCAATGCCCTGTTCCAGGGCCAAGGCAAGCAACGCTTCAATATCATGCTCCTGCTGGTCCGAAAGCTTGGTACCCTCGCCGGAAAAGAACTTGATCCCATTGTCATAGTAGGGGTTATGGGAGGCGCTAATCACGACCCCGGCATCGGCACGAAAAGTAGAGGTGAGATAAGCCACGGCCGGGGTTGGCAAGGGGCCAGCCAGCGCAATATTGATACCCGCGGCGGAGAACCCCGCCTCCAGCGCCGATTCGAGCATATAACCACTGGCCCGAGTGTCCTTGCCGATCAGCACCTCTTTGGTACCGGAAGCTGCCAAAACCTTGCCGGCGGCCCATCCCAAGCGCATGGCGAAATCAGGGGTCATGGGAAACTCACCCACACGCCCACGCACCCCGTCGGTGCCGAAATAGTGTCGTGTCATAAATATACTCTTAAATTTAAGCCGGTTTATTTCTTAACCGCATCACCGGCACCGCTTCCGGTTGCCGTCATCAGGATATAGCGGAAATAGCCCTTCAAGGTGAGGGAGTCAATCATCTCCCGGTCTGTTTTAGCTAACAGTGCAGGGGTCGACATATCAATATTATTGATTTGCGCCAATCCGGTGATACCCGGCAGAACGTCATAAACACCCAGAGTTTCGCGCTCTTTAATGAGTTCCTCTTGATTAAAGAGGTTGGGACGAGGGCCAACCAGGCTCATATCACCCTTGAGAACATTGATCAGCTGTGGAAGTTCATCGAGCTTGGTTTTTCTCAAAAACGCGCCGAGCTTGGTGATTGAGGAACTGCTGGCCAAATGGCTTGCCACCGAAGCCGTATCGACACTCATGGTACGAAACTTAATCAGTTTGAATGGCTTCTGATGTCTACCCACACGCGTCTGAATAAACACAGGAGACCCTGTATCAAACAAGCCAACTATCACAACCAGCAAAAGAATAGGCCAAAGAAATAGAAGCCCTAATAGCGAAGCGAAAAAATCTATGACTCGAATCATTATTGTGAACCCATAATTTCATTGAAAGAAATGGCGGTCTCTTTAAAACCACTGGCAACGCTTTGTGGAGGAGTCCACCCCAAGGTCTCTTTGGTGTACGAAATATCGAGAGAGAGCGAACCGGTCAAACGTGCAACCACTGCTTCCTTGCGCAACACTTTACCTGCCAGGTCGAAAATCCAGAGTGGTAGCGGGAAATTACGCTTGGATACACCCAAAGCACGTGACATTTCATCGATCATTTGGGCGGTAGAAAGATCATGATCATCGGAGACCAGGAAGATTTTATTAGCCGCCTTGGGGTGATCAATACAGGTGATAATTAAATCAACCAGATTGTGAACTGAAACCAGGCTGCGCCGGTTCGAGGTAATAGCACCAAAAGGCAAAGGAGTACCTTTGTTCACCAGATTCAACAGAGACGCAAAATTTGCTTTCACCCCTGGGCCATAGACCAATGGAGGCCTGATGATAACCACCTCCAGACCCGTCTCTTCAGCCAATGCAAGCAAGCCCGACTCTGCCTCGGCCTTGGATACACCGTAGGCATCTTCCGGTGCGGGGATATCCAAATGGGTAAAACGTGCATTACCCAAGGTCCGTTCACCGTTTACCTTGATGGAGCTGATAAAGATAAAACGTTTCACACCGGCCGCAGCGGCCTGGCGGGCAAGGTTAAGAGTGCCAGCGACATTGACCCTGCGATATTCAGCCAAGGGATCTGCCGCTTCGTCTTTCATGATGTGGGCACGGGCGGCAGCGTGGATGACGACTTGTTTATCGGTTAAGGCGTTTGACCAACAAGTCTTATCAGCGAAATCGCCAACAGCGTGTGAGAGACAGTGATCAAAGTCTCTATCTGAACGCAGCGCGACTTCAACTTTAATCCTTTCACGATCAGCTAACTGCCCCAACAGATAATAGCCAACAAACCCTGTCGCGCCGGTCAGCAGTATATTTGATAGCTCCCTCATGGGTTGATAAGCTCCTGATAAATCCCCATGTGTTGCTCTACAATCTTCTCAATCGCAAATTCAGTTTCAGCCAAATTCCTGCCAGCAAGCCCCATTTTCAGGCGCAACGTTCGATTCTCTGCCAAAGTTTGAATGGCATCAGCCAGTGCAACTGGATCTTTAACCGGCACCAAGATCCCAGTTTCACCAGGAGTAATGGCATCCCTGCACCCTGGCACATCCGTAGTCACAACCGCACGCCCGCAGGCAGCAGCCTCAACCAAACTCTTTGGTAAACCTTCTCGATATGATGGAAGGCAAACAATGCTAGCACCCGCATACTGCCTAGCTATATCATTGCGATAACCTAATAACTCAATACCACTTTCATCAGCCCACTGATCCAGCTCCTGCTGAGTCACACTGGTAGGATTACCAGGGTCGGGGGAACCGATCAATCGCACGACTATTTGCACACCACGCTGCTTAATCAGCCTTGCTGCCTCAACAAACTCAAATACACCTTTATCCTTGAGCAAGCGCGCCGCCATCACTACTACGGGGACACCCTCAGGTTCCGGCACACACGGATAGTCCTCGAGGACAACCCCTGAACCTCGAATCATGCGCACCTGATTTTGCGTTAGGGCTCCAAGAGAAAGCAAAGTATCACGATCATCCGGGTTTTGAAAAATAACCGCCAAGCGCCTCTGCTTAAATGCAGAGCGATACAAGCCGGTTACCAACCATCGACGTACCCTTGCAGATTTCGATTCAGCCATAAAAACCGTCCCCAACCCAGAAACAGCGCTAACGACAGCTTTTATACCTGCTACTCTCGCGGCAATACCGCCATAGAGCACAGGCTTGATCGTGATAAGGTGCATCAAGTCCGGCTTTAGTCGTCGAGAGAGACTAAGCAAGCACCAAAGAGTAGTCAATTCATTCAAAGGATTCTGGCCACTTCGTGCAAAAGGCACTACATGGTGGGTAAATCCGCTAGCTTGAATGTGAGCTACATCAGCGCCGTCAGCGGTTGCCACATGCACTTCATAACCCGCACTCTGTGCAGCAACGGCCAACGGAAAACGGTGAGACAGAAAAAATTCCGGCGCATTCACCACGAACAGAACAACTTTAGGTCGGATAGCCAAGTTACACTTATCCCGCATTCTCAATATACCAAGGCATCGCCTTGGCTATGCCATCCATAATGGGGTACACAGGCGCATAACCCAGCATGCTGGCAGCCTTACTAATATCGGCTTGGGAGTGACGCACATCACCGACACGAAAATCACGATACACCGGAGAGTTCTTATAGGGCTTACCATTTTCCTTCAACGCGGCTTGAAGAGCATTAAAAAGATCGTTCAGGGTAGTACGATCACCCACTGCCACGTTGTAAACCTCATTTTTCGCCTTAGAATCTGCTGTAGCTGCCAATAGATTGGCTTGGACTGCATTTTCGATAAAACAGAAGTCGCGGCTGGTTTCACCATCCCCGTTGATAAAAACATCATCCCCCTGAATCATTGCAGCGGTCCATTTCGGGATAACGGCGGCATAGGCCCCATTGGGATCCTGGCGTTTACCGAACACATTAAAATAGCGAAGACCAATAGTATTGAAGCTATAGGTTTTGGCAAACACATCGGCATAAAGCTCGTTGACATATTTTGTCACCGCGTAGGGTGAGAGTGGCTTGCCAATATTTTCTTCAACCTTGGGCAGTGCCGGATGATCGCCGTAGGTTGAACTGCTGGCCGCGTAAGTAAAGCTCTTCACACCGGCATCACGAGCAGCCACCAGCATATTCAAAAAGCCACAGATATTGGTGGCATTACTCGTGATCGGATCATTAATGGAGCGCGGAACCGATCCGAGCGCGGCCTGATGCAGCACATAATCCACCCCACTACAGGCTCGCTGACAATCTTCCAGATTACGGATATCACCTTCTAAAAAAGTAAACCCGGGCCATTGCTGTGGGCTTACCATTCGCTCAACTTCATCAAGGTTGTGCCGGTGACCGGTGGCAAAATTATCCAGACCTACCACTCGCTGGTTGAGCTTCAGCAAGTGTTCCAGCAGATTTGATCCGATAAAACCGGCCACACCGGTGATCAGCCAGACTTTGGGGTCGTCTGGTAGAGTTTCAAGTAATTGAGAATAGGCAGTCATCATCCATATGCTCAGCCTTTATTGAGGGCTAAGCATCCTTAATAAAATGGTACAGAAAGGGAGTTACAAGCGCAGGTCGCTGGCATCAGCCGGAAGAATGTATTTCAGGTCATAGAGTACATGTACTGGCTTACCAAGGGCACGGATCTCACTAGCCCCCATATCGGCAAACTGCTTATGCGCCACAGCAATCACCACTGCATCGTAATCACCCGATTTTGGTTCATGAATAGGAGTGATGGCGTACTCATGCTGGGCTTCCTGTGGATTAATCCAGGGATCGTAGCAATCTACCTGAACACCGTAGTCCCGCAACTCGCTGACGATATCAACCACTTTTGTATTGCGAAGGTCCGGGCAATTTTCCTTGAAGGTAAGACCCATGAGCAATACACGGGAGTCCTCAACCTGAATGCGTTTTCTCAACATTCCCTTGACCAACTGGCTGGCCACATAGGCGCCCATGCCATCATTCAAACGGCGACCAGCCAAGATGATATCAGGATGGTAGCCGACGGCCTGAGCCTTATGGGTAAGGTAATAGGGATCAACACCTATGCAATGACCGCCCACCAGACCAGGGCGAAACGGCAGGAAATTCCACTTGGTACCGGCGGCTTTCAACACCTCTTCGGTATCGATACCGAGTTTGTTAAAAATCAAGGCCAATTCATTGATAAGACCAATATTCACATCACGCTGGGTGTTCTCGATCACCTTGGCGGCCTCTGCCACCTTAATGGAGCTGGCCTTGTGGGTACCGGCGGTAATAATGGAACGGTAAAGCTGATCAACGGTTTCCGCCACTTCGGGTGTTGAACCGGAAGTTACCTTAAGGATGGTCGTAACGCGATGCTCCTTGTCGCCTGGATTAATACGCTCAGGGCTGTAACCACAGAAAAAGTCCTTATTGAAGGTGAGACCCGATACCCTCTCCAGCACCGGCACACAATCCTCCTCGGTTGCACCGGGGTAGACGGTGGATTCGTAAATAACGATATCACCCTGCTTGAGCACTTTGGCAATAATCTCGCTAGCCTTGATCAGCGGTGTAAGGTCCGGTTGCTTATGCTCATTAATGGGGGTTGGTACGGTTACGATAAACACATTGCAGGCTTTGAGATCTTCAAGCGTGCTGGTGTAGGAGAGGTACTGAGCTTCTGCCAGCTCATCATCGCCTACTTCCAGCGTACTGTCATGACCTCGCTGAAGCTCAGCCAGACGTGCAGTATTAATATCAAAACCCAAAGTTGGGTATTGTTTGCCAAATTCGACCGCGAGGGGCAAGCCGACGTAGCCGAGGCCAATGATGGCAATATTATAATTGAAATCGATACTCAAATTGAGATACTCCATATTGGCTGCTAATTGATAAAGTTATAATTGGCGGAAAACTTCAAGATAACTCTGAGCCATTTTATCCAACGTGAATTTTTGCGCCTGCTGCCTGGATGATTGAGCAAGGCTATGAGCCCCCATAGAATGTATATCGACTATCGCCTTACGAATAGCAGAAACCCACTCATTAACAGACGTTGGCTGATTCACAAGAGTAACGGATGGGGTTGAATCACCCAATACCTCTCGCAGGCCATCCACGTTGGAAGCAACAACGGGCAGACCTGTGGACATACCCTCCACAGCCACCAGACCGAAGCCTTCCCAGAGGGACGGGATAAGCTGGATATCAGCGGCATGCAGATGTGACTCTATGACATCAGACCACCCCAGCAACTGTACTTTATATTCCAATTGCTCGCTTTGAATGATCTTTTGAAGACGTGTACGGTCTGGGCCTTCACCAATGATAGTGTAAGTTTCAATTTCATCCTTAAGCTGAGCAATGGCACTGATTGATGTAGCAAAGTTCTTCCTAGAAGAGAGTGAGCCTACAGATATTAAATGTGGTAACCGCCTATCTAGCAAAGGCCTTTCGGGCAGGGAGTAGATCCGCGAACCATTGGGAATAGTCACCAAACGCTTGGCAATCTCAGGCCCTACCCATTTAGCAAGAGACTGTCGAACACCATTACTAATACAAATAACACGAGAGTAACGAGAATAAAAAAAACGGTCTAAAAACCTAACTATTGGAAACACCCTTCTTTTATTATTAGTGCTATGCTCAGTATATACAAGCTTCAAGTTACGCAACCCTATACATGCAAACACCACATAAAAGAATGGCCAGGTAAGGTTAACATTTACAACTACAACCTCATCAGACAACGAAATAATATTTTTTAACACCCTCCTCACACGAAAAATATTAACAGGATTACGTGGATTTAAACCAAAAACAACTTCACCTTCTTGCAGCTCCGACTGGTCGCCACAAAAATATATTGCACACGAATCCTCACCAAGCTTTTTGTATATTTTGTTAATTTCCCTAACAAGAAGCTCTGCACCACCACCCTTCAAGGATGAAATAACATTAACCAACATAATTATAATTTAAAAATAAAGTAATTCAAAATCGCATCTCTCTCAGCGCCTACCTACTGACCTTTCTCCCGAGTTAGTATCGCCCCTTTCACTTAACGACCACAAATAGAAGAATATGAAATAGAAAGCAGCCATACCCTGTGCATTATTATACAAAAAAAGACCTTTGAAATGAAACGCGAGGATGGAAAAAACAACCAGCATAACATATAGGGGATATTTGAATAAGAATAAATACACAAAATAAAGAACAAAGCACAGCTTTATTAGCAGGAATAGGACACCTCCAAATAGAATATCCTGCATATAACCAGCATCAGTGTATACAAAAGTACCATCATTAACTGCGCCCAGCCCGAAAATAACAACAGCCTCACCCGGCCAGAAATACATCTGCTGAATCAGATACTCCGCTGACCGATCACTAGAAAATAGAAAGAAACTTATCATCCAATTTTTATAAGACCGCAATGCAGGAAGGTCCAGCAAAAGATATATAAGAGCTGTACCTGTAAGCATAAAGAAAATGAAATAAATTATTCGTGACTTGAATACATAGAACAATGCAGGTGCTATTGCAAAAAAGGCGGTTCTTGCTGCAAAAAAACCGCTTATTGCAGTAAATGCGATTGAAATAGCCAGCATTGCACTTTTAGATTTTGAATGCACAAGATAAAAAGCAAACAGAAAAACAATCAAGCCATAGGCTGTACCTATACTGAAATAGCCCGAACCTGATATAAAAGAGTTTCGATAAGGGTTTGCACCTAAACTATCACTGATTACATTTGATTTAAAAACACTCAGGAACTGGAAGTATTCAGGATAGGTACCAGCCGAAAAATTCACTACCGCATTGAATACGTACACAATTACCAATGCTTTTATGAATTCAGGAGGTTTTTTTTCTGAGTAAAAAATCAGGTACGTAGAAAAACAAGATACAAAAACAAAAAATGCCTTTAACCAGGATAGTATGAACTCTACATTCTCACCACCATTTATGATTATTCTTATAATAATAAACGCACCTGCTACAAAAAAAATAGAAAATAAGGGCAAAGACTTATTGATGAAAAATTTGCAATTACTCTTTCCAGAATTTTTTAGCTTGAGTAGAGAAAATGGTGCCAATAACAATGAAACAACCAGGGAAAAACCTATGCCATTAGGAAAAAATGGTAACTGCGGATCAAAGGCAGATAGGAACAAGAATAAATATGGATAAATCATTTAAACTACCTTACAAAAAGTTTACTTTTGATTGGTAAATATAAAATTTTTATAATGTAGTTAAACGAACGCTTTTCGAATAGCGCAAAGGGATTTAAACGCAAAACACGCATAAACGCATATAAACTTTTTTTCTGCGATGAACTCTGCAAATCAATAGCTTCAGATAATTGACAAGCAGCTTGAGCCTTACGATACAGCGAATGGTCTTTATAGTCTGCGATAATAATCTTTCTTGCAGCACTCATTACATCCACCTTTCCGCTCATGTTACTTTCATGCCTTCTATAATAAATTAAAGGGGTGTCTAATGATGAAATAATTGAACCGGCATGACTAATTCTAAGCCACATATACCAATCTTCGATATAAAGGCCTTGAGGATATAATCCTGCGGAAGTTAATTTCTTAAGCCTGATCATTTGCGTTGGCGTGGCCAAAGATCTTTTCATCAAAAAAAGATCTTTGAAGCTAACAAAACCGTTAAATCCTTTTCTCGTCTTCACGACCTTTCCATTGTCATCAATAATATACATACCACCAAAAACTGCATCACACTCTGGATGTTTTTGGAAATACTGCACTTGTAAGCTGGTCTTTCCCGGCAACATCATATCATCTGATGCAATTGCCGAATAAAATTCACCTTTACACCATTCTATAGCTTCATTTAGAGTCGCACACAAACCTTTATTCGGTCTTGCCCTAAACTCAAACCTTACAAATCGCCCCTCACACTCTTCCACCAGTTCTTCAATTTTACTTACAGATCCATCCTTTGAGCCATCATCGATTATGATAAGCTCTATATTTTCATAATCTTGCTCCATAACACTTACAATACATTTCTGAACGTATTTTTCATGGTTATAACAAGGAATTACAATACTTACGAGCGGCTTTGGCGAAAATTCAATCATTTGTTCAATCTTATGTCCGAGTTAGGGAACCTGCGAACAAGTTCCAATTTCATGGCCCCCAGCCTGACACCGTTTTAACGACCGTTTTACGGTTATAAGCGGCAAACGTGACTTGGCATATAACGGTCAAAGCGATGAGTGTGTAGAGAATTTAAAACACCGATAATAAAGATGAAAATAAACAGAGGCCCCATTACATCTGGGCGCTGATAAATTGATGCAGCAAAAACCAAAATAAATAATAGCAGCCTATCACTCCACACTCTAGAAAAGAAACCGAGCAGCGCCAGATAGCAAGAAGCCATCTCCACAAAACCAACTACTCCAGTTTTAACAAAAATAGACTTCCACGTTGACTCTCCGGAATTTGTGTAATCCCTCAAACCAAAAAAAACACCAACCAAATCACCACTCACCCACTCATCAAATTTATTTTGAAACTCACCATTAATACGATTATTACCACTAAAAGAACCATCTACAAAATTAACCCTATCGACAGTATACTCAAAAAACTGGCTATTAATATTGACAAAAAAACACAACCAACAAGTAAAAAGCAAGAGAAAAACTAATAATTCCAGAAACCAACAAAACAACATCAGATACACTATTAAATTTTAAGCAATCAGCCACTAAAACAAGCGCACAAATAGTACCCACCACCCCAGGCTCTTCGAATGGGCCCATAAACCTGTACATTGACCTATCTAACATATAGTCCAAAATAATACTAAAAGGATATAGGGCATATCCTTGTCCTTCATCTACTTTCAAACGGTTGGGTATAACTTCACTATCTATATGACCAAAATATAAAAAATCAGTACCTATAACCTGATGCGCCCCCCCACAACAAAACTCCGGGAAATAAAACTAACGACAGAAAAAACTTAAACCAGGAAAAAACCTGTAACAACATATGCGGCTTCATTAGCACAACCAGGCTAGAAGCTAACAAAAAAACCACCCCACCAACAAGGCTAGCCCCATTTAAAAAGCTATACATAAATACACAAAGGCATACAAACAAAGACAAACAAACCTGCTTCCTAGAAAAAAGCCCCACATTCAACAAAGAAAGCCCAAAAGCAGAAAAAAAAACAAAACCGTAGACCAGCTGGTAGCTCCCCCATACATAAAAAGTATTCAAACAAACAAGCATAAAAACAGAAAGACATAAAACATAAACATCTTTTCTAATAGTTCGAAATCTAAGCCCCATAAAGAGCCTTTTTTGTAGCAAAAAAAACAAAGAACCAATAAACCGCATAATTAATCATATGAGCAATGGCCACGCCCTCTAAACCAAAAAAACCAGTACACACAATTGACAACAAAACAAAAAAAACTGAAAAAAACAGCTCCGATAAAATAAAAAGCTTTACCATGGCCTTACTCAACATCAAGTAAGACAAAATCCAACTTCCAATCTTCAACGCATCCCCGATCACCTGCCATCCAAACAGGATCTCCATCGGCAAAAAATCGACAGTAAAGAGAAGCCGGATAATATAATCGCGTAAAACATAGACAAGCAGCCCACAAGCGACTGATACTGGCAATATAATTCTATAGCCTCGTATTATTTCATTTTTAATATCAGTACGGTTTTTCAACCCTGATAATTTAGGCAAATAATAAACACTTAATGTTGTTGTAACCAACATTAAATACGCCGAGCTTAGCCTCCACATTGCTTCCCAGTAACCTGCAACTTCCCAACCTAGGGTTTCACCTAAGTGGTTACGAATCAGGATATGACTGAGGGGTATGCAGGCGGCACTGGTGAGCGCCATTGCTGTGAATTTAGCCAGATTTTTAGCGGATTGCTTATCGATGCCGCCAAGCAGGTAAGCCAGTTTGAACCAACTGGCTTTGTAGGTGAGCGCCAGGGTGACGAAGAATGTCAGTGACTGGTAGATTGCTAATGCAACCAGTGCGCCATACAAGCCCAGCTGAATCGCCATGACGGTCGTTACCGCCAGTGCGAAGAGGCTACCAGCGATATTGGCAGTTACATAGCGCTGTATCTCTTGTTTACCATTGAGGATGGCAAGCAAGAGGGTATTAAACACAAACAGCACCAGTGTTGCAGCAAACCAGATAAATACACTACCAAGACTTTCATCCTTAAGGAACCAGCCCGCTAAAGGTTTGTTGAACGCAATTACAGCCATTGCAACCAACACCGAGCCAACCAGTGAGATGGTGCCCGCTGTTCGCCATACGGCATGCTGTTTGGCTTCGTCTTCGTGGTATTCAGCCGTATATTTGGTAACGCCGGTGTTGATTGCGCCGCTGGCCAGCGTTGTGATCATCTGTACTGCATTTTGAAACTGCCCCAACGCAGCGTAACCGGATGGGCCAACATAGATAGCCAGTATCTTGTTAAGGCCCAGCAGAGTTAGCATTTTAATGACGACCGCTATGCCATTGAGCAGGCTGGTTTTAATCAGTGTCATGCGTTACGGCATCTCGAAGCTGTTACAGGCGGCAATAACAGCGTCTACCTGATGATCAGTCATCACCGGGCTGATTGGCAGGCTCAGCACTTGCTGATGCATGGCTTCTGTCAGCGGGTACGACTGCTCGTTCCACTGTGCATAGGCTTGTTGCTGATGCGGCGAGATCGGGTAGTGAATCAGTGTTTGGACGCCTGTGTTAGCCAAGTGCGTCTGCAAAGCTTCACGCTCTGCTGTGCGGGTCACATATAGATGGAAGACGTGATTTTCCAATGATGTCAGTGTGCTGTTCGCCGGTATTGGCTGTGACAGTGCGGGATGCGTGATGCCCTTGGCATAGGCCAGTGCAATCTCTTTGCGCTGCTGGGTTTCTGTATCAAGGTGCTGTAGCTTCACCCGCAGCATGGCCGCTTGCATCTCATCCAAGCGACTATTGACACCTTGGTAGAGGTTTTCATATTTTTTGTGGCTGCCGTAATTACCCAGAGCGCGTATCGTTGTTGCTAGCTCGTCATCATCCGTTGTAACTGCACCCGCATCCCCCAATGCCCCCAGGTTTTTACCAGGATAAAAACTGAAACCTGATGCATGTCCCCAGCTGCCCGCTTTTTTACCGTTAATCGCCGCGCCATGCGCCTGGGCAGAATCTTCCAGTACCAATAGACCATGCTCATCTGCCAATGCCATGAGCGCAGGCATGGGGGCCAACTGACCGTACAAGTGAACCGCAAGGACGGCTTTTGTGTTGGCAGTAATGGCAGTGGCTGTTTTAGTCGGGCATAGGTTATAGGTGTGCTCATCTGGCTCAACCAATACCGGTTTCAGTCGGTTTTCAGTGATCGCAAGCATGCTGGCAATGTAGGTATTGGCAGGGACGATAACTTCATCCCCATCCTTAAGTTTGCCAAGCTCTTTCCAAGAACGGAGTGTTAGTGTCAATGCGTCTAGGCCATTTGCTACACCGATACAATGCTTGGCGCCGCAGTATGCTGCAAACTCGGACTCAAAATCTTTCAGTTGTGTTCCTTGAATGTACCAGCCGGAGTCGATTACACGAGTGGCGGCATCAATCAGGTTTTGTCGGTATTGGGCATTGATGGTTTTAAGGTCAAGAAATGGGATCATTTAGTTACATACCTGATGATTTTTGCAGGGTTTCCCACCAAGACAGCGTTTGCGGGTACATCCTTGGTAACTACAGCGCCTGCGCCTATCATTGCGTATTCACCGATAGTAATGCCGGGCAGCAATGTTGCGTTGGCGCCTATGCTGGCGTTGCGCTTTATAGTTATGCTGGAAAACTGTTCTGGGTATTCCTTGGAACGGGGGTAAGGGTCATTGGCGAAGGTGGCATTGGGGCCGATAAAAACATCATCCTCAATGCGTGTACCATCCCACAGTTGCACACCCGATTTCAATGTCACTCTGTCGCCGATAACGACATCACCTTCGATCAATGTTTGGGCGCAGATATTACACTCTTTGCCGATCTTCGCTCCTTTTAGGATCACAACAAACTGCCAAACTCGCGTGCCTTCGCCAATGGATGGAGTGGCTACATCTGCTAGTGGATGAATAAAGCTCATGCACCCACCACCTTAAGGAAGTCGTCATAATCGCGAATATAGTCGGCTTCGTCATAGTGCTCGCTGGCCATTACCAGCAACACGCAATCGACGGTAAAGTCATGCATTGCCCCCCATATCAAAGCATCTTGAAGTAAACCAATATTAGGCTTATTTAGGTCGTAGGTGACTTTCTGTTTGCCATCATCCAACGTAACTTTACAGGAGCCATTCACCGCGATCAGATACTGTCTAGTTTGATGGTGTGAATGCTGGCCACGTGGTACATCTGGCTGCGTACCGTAGATGTAAAAAACGCGTTTCACCTCAAAAGGAATATCTTGCAGGCCTTCAATTGCAACCAACTGCCCGCGGTGATCACCCCGTATACGATGTTCGGTAATGCTCATGCTTGTTCTCCTGCCAGCCTGAGCAGATACTGTCCATATCCATTCTTACTCAACGCCTGACCCTGCTCTATCAGTTGCTCTTTTGTCATCCAGCCATTGTTGAACGCTATTTCTTCCAAGCAGGCAATCTTATACCCCTGCCGGTGCTCTATCGTTTGCACAAACTGGGCAGCTTCAAGCAGGCTTTCGTGGGTGCCAGTGTCCAGCCAGGCAAAGCCGCGCCCCAAGAGTTCCACATTCAGATCACCCCGTTCAAGATAAGCCTTATTTATACAGGTGATTTCAAGCTCACCTCGTTGCGATGGCTTCACCTGTTTGGCGATCTCTACCACATCGTTGTCGTAGAAGTACAGGCCAGTTACCGCGTAGTTGGATTTGGGATTTTCCGGTTTTTCTTCGATGGAGATCGCTTTATTGTTTTCATCGAAAGCAACCACGCCAAAGCGTTCCGGATCCTTTACCTGATAGCCGAATACAGTAGCGCCGGAGGTGCGGGCAGCCGCCTGCTTCAGTTTGGGCGAGAAACCCTGACCGTAGAAGATGTTATCACCCAGCACCAGGCAAACGCTTTCATCACCGATAAACTCTTCACCGATAAGAAAGGCCTGCGCGAGCCCGTCCGGGCTTGGTTGTTCCGAGTAGCTGAGCTGGATGCCGAAGTTACTCCCATCACCCAGCATTTTTCTAAAATTAGGTAGATCATCAGGGGTGGAGATGATTAAAATTTCATGAATACCCGCCAGCATCAATACCGAAAGGGGGTAGTAGATCATCGGTTTGTCATACACAGGCAAAAGCTGCTTAGACACCCCTTTAGTGATCGGATATAAGCGCGTGCCAGAGCCACCCGCGAGGATAATGCCTTTCATTGTCATTCCTTGCCGTAATCAAACTTGTCCGAGGCGCTCACGCTGGTACGTTCCGTCCTGAACTCTGCGGCACCACTCCAGGTTGGCCAGATACCACTGAACTGTCTTACGGATGCCGGTTTCGAAGGTTTCAACAGGCCGCCAGCCAAGATCTTGCTGAATCTTGCTGGCATCAATGGCATAGCGCCGATCGTGGCCGGGGCGATCCTGCACATAAGTGATCAGATCTCGATAATTCGTTTCAGAGGGTTTCAGTTCCTGCAAAATGTCGCAGATAGTGTGGACCACCTCAATATTCTGTTTTTCGTTATGACCGCCGATATTATAGGTTTCGCCGACCTCTCCTTCGGCAGCAATCTTGTATAGTGCCCGTGCATGATCCTCTACGTAGAGCCAGTCACGGATCTGGTCGCCATTGCCATACACCGGCAGAGGTTTACCATCCAATGCATTGAGAATCATTAATGGAACCAACTTCTCCGGAAAATGATAGGGGCCATAGTTATTGGAACAATTAGACACCAGAACGGGGAAATCGTAGGTGCGCATCCAGGCACGCACCAGATGATCAGAGCTGGCCTTGCTGGCAGAATAGGGACTGCTGGGGGAGTAAGGCGAGGTTTCGGTAAATAGATGCTGAGCCGCATTTCCCTCTTCTGCCGGGTGCGGCAGATCACCGTATACCTCATCAGTTGAGATATGGTGGAAGCGGAATGCCTGCTTTCGCGCTTGATCCATCCCTTGCCAGTAGCCCCGAGCAACTTCCAAAATTGTGTAAGTGCCGACAATGTTGGTTTCGATAAAGGCAGCCGGACCATCAATAGAGCGGTCCACATGGCTTTCTGCAGCCAGATGCATGATGAGATCGGGCTGATATTCGGAAAAAACACGCTCTAGCCTCATACGATCGCAGATATCCACCTGCTCAAAGCGATAGCGGCTTGAGGCATCGACCTCTTTTAGATTTTCAAGATTTCCTGCATAGGTAAGCTTGTCAACATTCAAAACACTATCCTGGGTGCTCTTGATAATATGACGGATAACAGCCGAGCCAATGAAGCCTGCACCACCAGTAACTAAAAATTTCAAGTCCGATCTACCTATTTTTTATGGTTCATAACAAGTATCAGCCAACGGATTCATCATCAACAACCGATTTTACTCCGCAAAAACAGACCATCCACCACCCCACCCTCACTTCGATATCCATCAACGACCGATGAGAAGGTTTTTCTTATTTCTGTAATTTCGTTTTTTGCCAACTGCACTTCCAACGCTTTCATCATTTCTTGCAGCTCACACCATGACAGCATCTTCTCGTTAGCCGTCATTATTTTCGGGTGCTCGGTAGCCTGCACACCTTCACCGATCAACAGTTCTTCATAGAGCTTTTCGCCAGGGCGCAGGCCAGTAAACTCGATACTGATATCTCCTTGAGGATTATCGTCATCTTTGACGCTTAGGCCTGAAAGCAGAATCATGCGTCGGGCCAGATCCAGTATCTCTACAGGCTCCCCCATATCCAGTACAAACACATCCCCTCCCTTGCCCATGGAGCCAGCCTGTATCACCAGCTGCGCCGCTTCGGGAATGGTCATAAAATAGCGGGTAATTTTGGGGTGGGTAACCGTAATCGGGCCACCATGCTTTAGCTGGCTTCTAAAGCGGGGAATCACCGAGCCCGATGATCCCAGCACATTACCAAAGCGCACCATGGTAAAGCGAGTACGGTTTTCCACTGACGCTGTATCTTCCAACCCTGTAACCTTGGGTAGCTCTATGTAGGCTTCGGCAGCCAGGGCCTGCAGAACCATTTCCGACAAGCGCTTGGTAGCGCCCATCACATTGGTAGGGCGCACCGCCTTATCGGTGCTGATCAGTACAAAATTAGTTACCCCGGACTCCAGTGCCGCAAGTGCCGTATTAAGGGTACCAAAGAGATTATTGTAAACTCCTTCTGCCACATTGTGCTCCACCATAGGCACATGCTTATAAGCCGCCGCATGATAGACAGTATCTACCTGCCACCCCTTCATCACTTTGTTGATCTGGCGGGTGTCGCGCACCGAACCCAACACCGCTACCAGCTCGATGGGCATAGAATCTCTATTTATAACCTGCTCCAGCTCCGAGTGTATGCTGTACAGGCTGAACTCACAGTGATCATACAGCAACAGGGATTTAGGCGCGTGTCGAACAATTTGACGGCAGAGCTCTGATCCTATTGACCCGCCAGCCCCGGTCACCAACACCACCTGACCACTGATACAACGCTCCAGCAAAGAAGCAACAGGCGGCACCTCTTCGCGTCCTAACAGATCGGCAATATCCACCTCGCGAAGATCCGACACCTCCACCCGGCCAGCGGCAATATCTTCAATCCCAGGAACTGTTCGCACATGTAGGGGGTAAGGCTGTAGGCTCTCTATGATTTCACGCTTACGAGTGCGACTCACGGAGGGAATTGCCAATAACACTTCGCTGATTCCGTGCTCGTCGATCACCTCTTGTAGATGCTTGGGTTTATACACTTTCAATCCAGCGATGGTGCGGGTCGCGATCGAGTTGTCATCATCAATAAAAGCCACGGGTTTAACCATCAAACCATTACGCAACGCCGCCAGCAGCTGGTTACCGGCAGCTCCTGCACCATAGATCGCAACCTTCGGCAGATTGTCGTATTGACGGGTTAAGCCGCTTTGCAAAAAAGAGCCGGCAGCGAGCAAGTAGTGGCGCATTGCTAGCCGCACTCCACCTATCAGCATCATCGATAGCCACCAAAAATTAAATATGGAAGAACGCGGGACACTCAGGTATTCACGAAACCAAAATACAATGAAAGACAAGGCCAGCACAGACAGGGTCACGGCTTTAAACAGGCTCCACAACCCCTCCAAACCTAAAAATCGGGTTACGGAGCGATATAAGCCTAAATTGACCAGGAAAAACACCACAATAACCGCTGCACCTATAAAAAGATTCAGCATCGCACCCTGTATTGCGGGCATATCTTCCCATCCCAGGCGCATGAGTAAACCAAGGTAAAGCGCAATCCATACCAGCGGAATATCTATTGACACCTGAATCACCCGCTTCTGCCGGCGGCTCAGGTTAATTAATCTGGATCTTAGTTTATTCATCGTTTAGCTCTTAAATAGCGCTGGAGGGCTGGAGGGCTGCAGGGCTGGAGGGCTGGAGGGCTGGAGGGCTGGAGGGCTGGAGGGCTGGAGGGCTGGAGAGGAGACATATTGAATCGACCCGGTTACGTCCAGCATTCACCCCTTGAATCTTCCAGTTTTTAGCCGTCCAGCATTAAAGCCTTACCGCCGTTAACCTGCGACCTCTTCCTTACGAGCCGGTACCACCAAGGCCACAAACAACCCCAGCATTCCGCCCAACACAATGGAAGCCGCCAGTATCAACAGCTTTTTGGGTTTGATCGGTTTTTCCGGCAGAGTGGCGGGCTGGTCGATACTCACGGGGAAGATCATGCTGGCATCCAGTTTCACGGCCAGCAGGTTTTCCTTCGCCTCTTGAAGCGATCTTAGGCCGCTTATAAAAGGGTCATCGCTTACCCGCTCGGTGAGCACCTTGATTTCCGCTTCCAACGCTTCTGTGCCTCGCATAAAGAGAAGGTCATTATTCAATATGCTGATATTTTGGTTGGAAACGCCTTCTGCATTGCCCACCCCCGGCCGCACGATTCCACTGGCTTTTGCAACAGGTAGCACCTCTCTCAATTGTACAATTCGATCCTGCCTTAAGGTTTCAGCCAGCTTTCGTTTGCTTGATATGCTGTCCTCCAGCAGCCGGACTTTTTGTGCGATGGCCCCGTTGAGATCTTCTACCAATGCGTTTTGGGTGACCCGTACCACCTGATCCAGATAGCCGTTTATACCAGCCTGCACCTGCTCGGGGGTGGGGCCCTGGAGGGCAATACTTGTGAATACCACTTCGCCCTTTTTAGGCACATTAACCGCCAAAGACTTCTTGAATTGTTCAAACGCTTTCTGCTCGCTCGTGTCTGCGCCTCCATAGAACTCTGCATATCCATTCTCGCGAAAATACTCCAACTGCAGGGAACGGGACTGGGCATTTTTCAGGAACTGGTCGTATACATCCTCGATCTTGGCCTGATTTTTAAACGCACTGGTTTCTATATTCAGCCCTTCAATATCAGCGGCTGCTGGAGGCATAAGGTAAACCTCCGCCTCATAAACCGGCTTGGCAACCATCAGATACACCAGTGCCAGCGAACTGATCAACGCCGTAATGCCGACCACCCAGAACTTGCGCTGCCAGATTTTGTTGAACAGCTCGATCAGGTCGATCTCATCCCCCATCATGGGCGGATAGGCGGCTTGAGGATATTGCGTAATAGGAGGGTGCGGGGTGGTTTGTGACATGGATTTACTCATAAGGGTTTGTAGGAGCTATAAGCTATAAGCTATAAGCTATAAGCTATAAGCTATAAGCTATAAGCTATAAGCCGTATAGCAAAACACTTAATACTTAGAGCTTGAAGCTAATAATCATTTATCTTGCCGCTAAAAGCTTACGGCTTGAAGCTTATGGGCTGAATTCGGGCTTTCGCCAGCTGTTTACCTAGCTCGACGCCGGGTTGATCGAAGGCGTTTATACCCCACAGGCAGGCGAGTATAAACACCTTGTGTTCATAAAGAGCCAGTAGCTGGCCGAGGGCCGAGGGGGTCAGGGCGTTGAGTCGAATATGGGTGACCGGCTGCCCCCCCTCTACCCTACTTTGGGCATCCTCTTTACTGGGCGCGGAGCCGTGCATCAGCGCCTCAATCTGCCCCTGGGCGTTGGCGTTGAGCCAGGCGTGATGGTCCCCCAGTTCCGATTCGGGGGCTCCGATGGTCAGGATCTCCACCGCAATCCGGTGAGTGCCTTGGTGCAGCAACTGAAAAAAAGCGTGTTGGGAGGGGGTTCCCACCCCCCCCAATACCAAGGGGGCGCTATGGTGGGGTAGCGACCTGCCCTGCTCATCCACCCCCTTGCCATTGCTCTCCATCTCCAGCTGCTGAAGGTAGCTTTTCAGCAGCGACAGGCGATGGCTGTAGGGGACCACCGCCCGGCCTGCGGCTCCCAGATAGTTATGATTCCACAGATCGGCCAGGGCCAGGTGCAGCGGCAGGTTGTGCTGGTCATCGGCATCCAGCAGGTGCCGGTCCATCAGGCCCGCCCCCTCAAGCAGCTGCTCAAAGGTACCGGGCTGAAGGGCGACCATCAGCGGCAGGCCAATGGTGGACCAGAGGGAGAACCGCCCCCCGACCCAGCTCCACATGGGAAAGACCTGCTCCTCGGCGACGCCCCACTCGATGGCACGCCCGGTGGCGGCGGTGAGGGCGATGAACTGCCTGTTCAGCTGCTCCTGATCAAGTCCAGCGGCCGCCATCCAGCGCTTCAGCGCTTCGGCGTTTTTCAGGGTTTCCAGGGTAGTGAAGGTTTTGGAGGCGACCATCACCAGGGTAGTGTGGGGGTTGAGCACCTCTACCCGGTCGCTGAACTCGGCCGGATCCAGATTTTCCAGAAAATGGAGCCTCAGCTGCGGCTGCCAATAGGGACGCAGGGCTTCATACACCAGGCGGGGGCCTAACATCGAGCCGCCGATCCCCACCAGCACCAGATCGGTATAGGGTTGGCCATCGGCGTTGCCGTAGGTCCCCGACTGGATGGCCCCGGCGAAGTGGCGCATCCGCACCAGGCTGCTATCCACGGCCTCGGTGGCCCACTCGGGAAAGGGCAGGCCACTCTCGCGATGGCGCAGCGCCATATGGAGCACGGCCCGATTTTCGCTGTGGTTGATCCGCTCGCCACCGATCATTCGGTCGAGCTCATCGCGCCAGCGGGTGCTCTTGGCCAGTTTATGCAGTGCATTGAGAGTCTGCTCGTCCCAGCGCTGACCCCGCATATCCAGCTCGACATCCTCGAAGGAAAAGCTCAATGACTGGCGCTCAGCTTGGTCTCCACACAACCGGTTGGGCGAGAGGGCAAGGAGACGCTCTGCCTGCTCCAGCAAGGCTCCGTTGGCCGGGTAGCGGGGCAACCCCCTCCCCATCTGCTGACGGGGCAAGGTCGCCTGGTCCGTTTTATTGTTGAGGGTTATCGGTCGGGTTGTCATTTCGCCGCCTACAAAAGGGCCAGAATATCGTCGGTTTTCTGCTGCATCAGCCCCTGATCGCCACGGCTCTCGACATTGAGACGCACCACCGGTTCGGTGTTGGAGCTGCGCAGGTTGAAGCGCCAGTTTTCGAACTCCATGCTGATGCCATCGGTGGTGTCTACATTGATAGCCTCGGTAGCGTAACGGGTACGTACCCGCTCAATCGACCGGGCCGGGTTATCCAGGCGGCGGTTTATCTCGCCGGAAGCAGGAAACTTTGCCATGCGCTCATCCAGCATGGTCGACAGGGGTTTGCCGCGGGTTGAGATCAGCTCGGCCACCAGCAGCCAGGGGATCATTCCGCTGTCGCAGTAGCCGAAGTCTCGGAAATAGTGGTGAGCGCTCATCTCGCCGCCGTAGACCGCATCCTCCAGCCGCATTCGCTCCTTGATGAAGGCGTGGCCGGTTTTGCTCTGGATCGCCTCACCGCCGCTCTCTTCGCAGATCTCACGGGTGTTCCAGGTGAGGCGCGGGTCGTGAATAATGCGGGCTCCGGGCTGCTTCTGCAAAAAGGCTTCGGCCAGCAGACCCACAATGTAATAGCCCTCGATAAAGCGGCCGTTTTCATCAAACAGGAAGCAGCGGTCGAAATCGCCGTCCCAGGCGATCCCCATATCGGCTCCGTGCTCGATAACGGCTTTGGCAGTTGCGGGCTGGTTTTCCGGCAGGATCGGGTTGGGAATGCCGTTGGGGAAATCCCCGTCCGGGTGGTGGTGTACCTTGACCAACTCAAAGGGCAACACCTTCTCCAGCTCATCCACGAGGGGGGCGGCCGAGCCATTTCCGGCATTAACTACCAGTTTCAGGGGCTTCAACAGTGAAGGTTCAACAAAACCCTGCAAAAAGGCGACGTAATCGGCCCGGGTATCCTGCAGGCGGTAACCGCCCCGCGGGCTCAGCGCAGGAGCCGCTTCGAGCTCGCCGCTGTAGACCCGATCCCGGATCTCGTTAAGGCCGGTATCACCACTGATGGGACGGGCCTCACGACGTACCAGCTTCATGCCGTTGTAGTCGATGGGGTTGTGGCTGGCAGTGACCATAATTCCCCCATCCACGCCCAGGTGGCGGGTGGCGAAGTAGACCTCCTCGGTGCCGCAGTGGCCGATATCGACCACGTCCACCCCCTCATCGCGCAGGCCGTTGGCCAGGGCCTGCTTAAGCGGCTCGCTGGAGTGACGGATATCACTGCCCACCACCACCTCGGCGGGCAGCAGGAAACGCGCATAAGCGCGCCCTATACGGTAGGCGATCTCCTCGTTCAGCTCCGTGCCGAGCTGGCCGCGGATATCGTAGGCTTTGAAACAGTGGGGCATGGGGTTCCTGTTAAACTAAGCTCTAAGCTCTAAGCACTAAGCTGTAAGCTGTAAGCTATAAGCTGTGGTTTAGTTTCCAGTTGAGTTAATCGCTTTCATCAGTCCGCTTATCATTCTGGATAGTTCGAGTGTTTCTGCTTTCCAGTGGCCGCACCTTTCACGATTGATGTAGCCCACCTCAAGTCCTATATAAATTTGTGTCCGCAGCTCTGCGCAAGAGCTTTTGGCTATATCCAGAAACCTTAGTTTCTCTCTTTCCGAGCTGCGCTCCATGCCCTCGGCAATATTACTGGGTACCGACAGGCCCGAGCGCGTTATCTGATCCTTGAAGCCATAATCCCTACAGGCCTCCAATGCCTTATAGATTTCCACACTCAAGCGTGCCGAACGCTTCCATACTTCGAGCTTTTCGAAATCCATTTCAAGCTCCTCCTTCAAACGCTAATAACCTTAAAACTTGCCTCTTAAGACTTGAAACTTGTTCCTTTCTTTAAGCACGCTACCGCCCCTGAAACTCAATTCAGTAAAAAAGCAGAGCCCCCACTCTGCTTGTGGCCTCGGCGTGGGGGCCTCTCTATCTGGCTTGTAGCCCTACCAGGGGAAATTCCATCTGCTGCTGGCCGCCAAGGAGGCTGAGCAGCAGCAGACAGCGATCTTCACCGCGGTCGCAAAGGTAGATCGCTTCCAGGTCCGCAAAGGGGCCTTGGGTAATCCGTACCGGTTGTTGCGGTTGCCAGCGCGGCTCCTCGGCCAGGGCCTGCTCCTGGGCCTGGAGTTGCTGGATCAGGGTGTTGGATACCCGGGCCGGTTTGCCCGTTAAGCGCACAAAACCGAGTACTCCACGGGTGGAGCGAACGCTGGCATAGGAGCGATCCCCCTCCTCCACGGCCACAAAGAGATAACCGGGAAACAGGGGCTGACGACCAGGGCGACTGGCACTGGGTGGCCGGGGCAACCAGGGCAGGTAGACCCGATAGCCCTGATTCAGCAACTGCTGCTCCGCCCGCGACTCTTCACGGGAACGGGTGCGTACCACAAACCACTCGTTTTCAGCGGTCACTCGATCACCCTTTTCCTTAACCACTCACAGTGGCCACTCAACAATCTGCTCATCGATAAGCGGTATCCACCCAACTCGGTTTCGAGGGGGTTCTCCAGAGACCAACTACCGAACAACCTCAACACGGGCACCTATAGCGCGCCCTGACCCCAGGGACGAAAAAAAGCACATTCGTACCAAATCAACCCTGCAGCTACACGCAAGACGGCTCTGCCACCCACAGGATAAATTCAGCAAAGGAAAGCGCCATTTGGAGGCCAGAACGTGCACCAGCGTGCTCATTATCCAAAAAAGGGCTTACAAGTCACTATTGACATTGGCCTCAACGGGTATACCGGTAACTTCTATGACAGGGGTCAAACAACAAAACTCCCCCCCCTTTACTTGCTTAAGGAATGGTTACCCGCTCCACCATGGGCTCCAGCTCCTGTTTCAGGACCGTCTTGGCCCTGCTATCCCCATGTACCAGCCGCACTTCGCTAGGGCGTTTGCACATGCGGCGGATAAAGCCCAGCAGGTTGGCCTGATCGGCGTGGGCGGAGTAGCCGCCAAGGGTGGTGATACGGGCACGGATATCGATGCGCTGGCCATCGAGCACCACATAGCCCCCTTTGGGGCCGTAGCGCTGAATGTCAGCCCCCGGCGTGCCCCGGGCCTGGTAGCCGATCAGCAACAGGTCGGTGGTGGGATTATCCAGCAAGGCTTTCAGGTAATTGACGATACGACCTCCGGCGCACATGCCGCTGGCGGCGATCACCACCAGGGGCTCGGGTTCCCTGGCGAGCCCGGCTACCAGCCGCTGGTGTGCCTGGTGGCTGTCAATGGTGGTGAGCTGCTCAAAGGTCAGGGGATGCCGCCCCTGGCGCAGGCGCCGATGGGCCTCCCTGTCCCAAAAGGGTTTCAGCTGACGGTAGCTTTGGGTGAAACGGGCCGCCAGCGGAGAGTCCACAACGATATTGAGCCGCTGCCAGTCCAGCTCACCGGCCCCGCGCCCACGCCCGGAGGCTTTATGGATAATGCCCTCCATCTCGTAGAGGATCTCCTGGGTACGACCGATACTGAACGCCGGGATCAGCACCACCCCCTTGTCCCGCAGCGCGCGCTCAAGGGCCTGCTGCAGGCGCTGGCTGCGGGTGCGTCGATCCTCGTGCTGGCGGTCACCATAGGTGCTTTCGAGCACTACGATATCGGCTCCATAGGGGGGCCTCGGTGCCGGCAGGAGCGGCGCATGGGGAGCGCCCAGGTCTCCTGAGAATAGCACCCGGGTTTTACGGCTGCTTTCCTTGAGGTCACATTCGACGTAGGCGGAGCCGAGTATGTGCCCCGCCGGTTGCAGGCGGATACGCAGGCGATCGTCGCCGCCGGTGGGTAGCTCGTGCCAGCGACCGTAGGGGATCGGCACAATACGCGCCTTGATCAGGGCCAGGTAGCGATCCAACAGCCCCAGGTCGCGGCTGACGCCTATGCGAAAGGCATCCTCCAACACCAACGGCAGCAGCAGCGCCGAGGGCTCCGAGCAGAGAATCGGCCCGCGAAAGCCGGTGGCGATCAGCCAGGGCAGCCTCCCCACATGATCGATGTGCACATGGGTAACCACCAGTGCAGCTACCCCGTTAAGAGGAAAGTCGATCGTCAGTGAGTCGGAGGCGGCTCCGCCGCGTGCCTCATCGCCCTGGAACAGGCCGCAGTCGACCAGAATCGAGACGCCGCTATCGAGGCGCAGTTGGTGGCAGGAGCCGGTGACGCCCTCCACGGCGCCGTGGTGAAGTATCTGCATCACAATCCCTGTTGAGTACTGAAACAAGCAGAGCCATCCTTGCTCCGCCGGATGAGTATAGCTGTGAGTCGGCCTTCAGGCCGACAACCCTTCCGCAACACCTGTCTGTCGGGCTAAAGCCCGACCTACATGGAAGCGGATGTTGAACCCTTTGATGAAAGTAAGGGGGCAGTCGATTGCAGCAATGTGCCACCCTCCTGCCCGCACGGAGCGGCTCGGCGGCCGCTCCTGGCCGTCCTTGGCCTCGCGCCAGACGACCTACAGGGACGTAGGGACAGGGACGTAGGGAGTGCCGGTAGTGCAGGAGCACAACTACCGGCCCGTACATCCTGTACCATAAGCCGCTCCAGGCCGTCCTTGGCCTCGCGCCAGACGACCTACAGGGACGTAGGGAGTGCCGGTAGTGCAGGAGCACAACTACCGGCCCGTACATCCTGTACATAAAAAAGACCCGGCGCGGGGCCGGGTCTGTTTGGGTCGTGGTTAGCGAGGGTGAACGATTAGATCATGGCACCCACGCTCAGCACCACGGTGATCAGCAGGGTGAGGATCAGCAGCAGCGGTGCTACGAACTTCAACCAGCGATCGTAGGGGACGCGGCCGATGGCCAGGCCACCCATTACCACAGCAGAGGTGGGGGTGATCAGGTTAACGATACCGCTGGCGCTCTGGTAAGCGGTGACCACCAGGTCACGACCCACACCGGAGAAGTCGGCCAAAGGCGCCATGATCGGCATGGTCAGTACAGCCAGACCAGAGGATGAAGGCACCAGGAAGCTCAGAACCACTTCCAGCCAGTACATCACGTTGATGAACACCACAGAGGAGAGGCCGCTGACCGCTTGCTCGGCATGATAGAGCACGGTGTCGGTCATGTTACCGGCGTCCATCACCACAACGATACCACGGGCAATACCGATGATCAGGGCAACACCCAGCAGGTCACGTGCGCCGTCCACAAAGCTGGAGGTCAGGTCTTCCTCGCTGAGGCGGTAGAGCAAGCCGGTGACGATGGCTGAAGCCAGGAACAGGCCGGAGATCTCGGCCATCCACCAGCCGGCCACGGCAACACCGTAGATCATGACGCCGAAGGTGGCCGCAAACAGCACCAGGATCAGTTTGCGAACTCCGTTCAGCTCGGTAGCGGCAGCTCCCTCGCGGTTAGCCAGGAAGTGCTCCTCGTTGGACTCCTTCATATCGGCAACGATAGAGGCAGAGGGGTCGGCCTGTACCTTTTTGGCGTAACGCATCACAAAGCCAACGCAGATCGCCCAACCGATCACCAGAATGGCCAGGCGCAGCCCCATGCCATCGGTGAAGGGGATGCCGGCCGCATTCGCCGCGATAACGGTCGCGAAGGGGTTGATGGTAGAGCCCAGGGTTCCGATACCCGCTCCCAGCAGAATGGTCGCTACCGCGGTGACGGAATCGAAACGGGCGGCAATCATCACCGGGATCAACAGGGCGTAAAACGGAATCGTCTCCTCCGCCATCCCATACACGGTCCCCCCGGCGGCAAAGAGCGCCATCAGGATGGGGATCATAAGGGTTTCGCGCCCCTGCAGCTTATGGGTTACCCGCTCGATACCGGCATCAATGGCGCCGGTTTTGGTAACCACACCCAGGAAGCCACCAATGATCAGCACGAACAGGGCCACGTCAATGGCGTTGGCTTCATAGGTGTTGTGGTCATAGAGGCCATCAATCGGGGCCAGAATCATGTCCACAGGGCCCTGTGGGTTGGCGTCGACCTGCTTGTAGGTTCCCGATACCGGAACCTCCTTACCCAGGTCTTCGTTCATGACACGATCGTATTGGCCGGCCGGTACTACCCATGTCAATGCAGCGACCGCTGCAATCAACATAAAGAGCACCGTGTAGGCGGTAGGGAATTTAAATTTACTCATGGCTTGCATCCTTACACCCAGGTCAGGTGTGTTGCTTAGTCCTCATGCTGCTTCCTGCACATCTGGTAATAAATACCTGTATGAGGCAGTGGACAGACATGACCAATTAAAAATCACATCTCCAGTATTGCTCTCAGCGGTCGATGGGACCATCCGTAGTTGAGGAATGTCGATAAGGGTTTACCGAAGAATTACGAACTACAAAAGCGCATTTTAGCGCTAACCGGTTATAAGCCTGATACAAGTCAATTTTTTGCGACCACATTTCGCTACTCCCTCAGCGTCCGATAAAGATGAGTTTGATAAAAACTTAACCCCTAAACCGTTTTTAAAAAATGGCACATACGTACCTATTTTTTGTCCATGTAAATAACATGATGAATGATTGCTTATCCTAGACGCTCCCCAAAAGCTTCGCCACTTCTGACCACGCCAGCATCCTCAGTTGGTTTATCAACCCACCGGTAGCCGCGATACGATCGACCAGGCGGCATTCACCTCCGTGAAGGCGGCCGGTGTCGTCGCCCTGCGGATTGGCGCCGGCATCGCCGCCTATGTTCTTTAGGGTGGTTTCCTGAGTCTTTAAGAGAAGTTCGACAACTCGCCAATAAGCGGAACCACCCAGCGTGCGGGCAAAAACGATGGTGCCCTGCCCGTCGATCTAACCGATGTAGCGTTAATCAAATAACTCTATAACCGGCCTGCACAAAACAGAGTCGACAGGCACCCGTTCCCGTCCTGGTCCGCAACCAAAACACAACCTAAAACAAGCGTTTGTTTGCCACTTTCCAGCACCAAGGTTCAAGAAAACAGTAATACCAGCACTCCAATACCGGCAGCAGACGCGTTTCGGTTTCATTATGTAACCATGCTAGACAACAAAAAAAATCAACTCATAATGACTTAAGATTTGAGGGGTCAAAGCGGTCCTTTTCTATCCCGTTTTCCCCCTTTCCCTACCCTGGTGGTCCAATACTGCCAACTGTACGTACAAGGAGTGTAAGTGTACCCAGAAAGTTCGGTATTTCTACGTAATGCCAGTAGCCCTTTTCAGGTCTAGTCTGAACTCATCAGTTTTGTAGCTGTCCTTTTGTACTAACGGCTCCAAACAAACTGGAGCTGATAAAGGACTGCAATTTTTTGGATAGCAAGGAGAATTACGATGTCTCGCTTTTATGTAGGATCTGAAATTGGTCAACTGCGCAAAGTTCTCATCCACCGGCCGGAGCTTTCACTTCGCCGTTTAACCCCAACCAACTGCGAAGACCTGCTGTTTGATGATGTGCTCAGGGTTGAGCAAGCCGGTAAAGAGCACGATGTCTTTGCCCAAACCCTGCGCAACGAAGGGGTTGAGGTTTTCCACCTTCGCGAGGTCCTCGCTGAAACCCTGGAAATTGAAGAAGCCAAGCAGTTTGTACTTGACCGCCAGATCTCCCAATTCCGTTACGGCCCCGCCCTGGCCAAGGTTGTCAGGGAATATTACGATAACCTTCCCGCCACCAAGCTGGCCTCTCACCTGATAGGTGGGTTGACCGTTGCCGAGCTCAACTCCGACCTGGGCAGCCCCACGCTGCAGGTGATGAGCCAGACCGACTTCATCATGGACCCGATCCCCAACCACCTGTTTACCCGTGACACCTCCTGCTGGGTGTATGGTGGCGTGTCAGTCAACCCGATGACGAAGCCAGCCCGTAAGCGTGAAACCGTTCACCTGCGCGCCATCTACAAGTTCCACCCGATGTTCAAGGATGCCGACTTCGAGATCTACTTCGGTGACGAAGACCGCAATTTCGAGCTTTCCCACATTGAGGGGGGCGATGTACTGGTTATCGGTAAGGGTGCGGTTCTCATTGGTATGTCCGAGCGTACCACTCCCCAGGGGGTTGAGCTGTTGGCTCAAAACCTGTTCCGGACCGGCCAGGCGACCAAGGTGATTGCACTTCAACTGCCCAAGGCTCGTAGCTGCATGCACCTGGACACCGTGATGACCCACATGGACCTCGACTGCTTCACCGTCTATCCCGACATCATGCGTGACGATATCGCCGCCTGGGAGCTGACGCCCGGTAACGCGGCGGGTGAGATTGTATTTACCCGCGTAAAAGACCGCTTTACCGATGCCATTGCCCGCGCCCTGGGTGTGCCTGAGCTGCGCCTGGTCACCACCGGCGGCGATGTGTTCGAAGCCGAGCGTGAGCAGTGGAATGATGCCAACAACGTACTGACCGTGCGCCCCGGTGTTGTAATCGGCTACGAGCGTAACGTGTTTACCATCGAGAAGATGCAAGCGGCCGGTATCACTGTCCTTCCCATCCCCGGTGAGGACCTGGGCCGCGGCCGAGGTGGCGCACGCTGCATGAGCTGCCCGCTTGAGCGTGATGGTATCTGATTGATGAGTTCCGGTGGCCGCTAACCCGGCCACCTCTCCTGTAAAACTGCTCTGGGCTCAGTGGAGCCGGAGCGAGTAATAACCCCCGTTAAAAAGAAGGAATTTGATCATGGCTTTTAATCTTCGTAACCGTCACTTCCTGAAGCTGGAAGACCTCACTCCCCGTGAAATCAAGTTTTTGATCCGCCTCGCCGATGACCTCAAGGTGGCCAAATACACCGGCAACGAGATCCAGCGCCTGAAGGGTAAAAACATCGCCCTGATTTTTGAGAAGACCTCTACCCGTACCCGCTGCGCCTTTGAAGTGGCGGCTTACGATCAGGGTGCCCACGTTACCTATCTGGGCCCCACCGGCTCCCAGATCGGCAAGAAGGAGTCGATGAAGGATACCGCCCGCGTTCTGGGCCGCATGTACGACGGCATTGAGTACCGCGGTTTCGGGCAGGATGTGGTAGAAGACCTGGCCAAGCACGCCGGCGTTCCGGTGTGGAACGGCCTTACCAACGAGTTCCACCCCACCCAGATCCTGGCCGACTTCCTGACCATGCAAGAGCACAGCGGCAAAGAGCTCAACGAAATCACCTTTACCTTCCTGGGCGATGGCGGTAATAACATGGGCGACTCACTGATGATCGGTGCCGCCAAGATGGGGATGGACTTCCGCATGGCCGCTCCGGAGCACTGCCGCCCGATTCCTGAGCTGATTCAGGTCGCCAAGGAGATCGCCAAAACCACCGGTGCCAAGATCACCATTACCAGCGATGTGAAAGAGGCCGTTAAAGGGTCTGACTTCCTTTATACCGATGTGTGGGTATCCATGGGTGAGCCCGATTCCGTATGGGCAGAGCGCATCAAGGATTTGACCCCTTACCAGGTCAACAAGCAGGTCATGGAAGCAACCGGCAACCCCAATGTGAAGTTCATGCACTGCCTGCCCGCGTTCCACAACCGTGAAACCATTATTGGCGAGGAGATCTTCCAGAAGTACGGACTGGATGGCCTTGAGGTTACCGACGAGGTATTCGAGTCTGCCGCCTCCATCGTGTTCGACCAGGCTGAAAACCGCATGCACACCATCAAGGCTGTGATGGTGGCCACCCTCGGACAGTAAGGGATACCCCTTATCTACGGCAGATAAATGCTGGCTACCCGCGAAAGTTGAAAGGGTCACGGGCAGCCAGCGCCCCTCCTGAGAGGAGTTCAAAATGTTAGTCGTCATTGCACTCGGAGGCAACGCTATCCTGCAAAGGGGCGAACCTCTGGAAGCTGAAAATCAAAAGCGCAACATCGAAACCGCCGCCAAAGCGATTGCCAAAGTGGCCCGCGAGCATACCGTTGTGCTCACCCATGGAAACGGTCCCCAGGTTGGCCTGCTGGCTCTGCAGAACGAAGCCTACCCGGATGTCAGCAACTACCCCCTTGACGTGCTGGGGGCCGAGACGCAGGGCATGATCGGGTACGAGTTCGAGAAAGCGCTTCGCAACGAACTACCCGATGCCCATATCGCCGGCCTCTTCACCCAGACGGTGGTCGACACCCAGGACCCCGCCTTTAGCAGCCCCGACAAGTTTGTGGGGCCCATCTATAGCCAGGAGCAGGCGACAGAGCTTGCCCGTACCAAAGGCTATTTCATGAAGGCCGATGGCGAGTTTTTCCGCCGGGTCGTTCCCTCCCCCATGCCGAAGTCGATTGTGGAGCTTAACTCCATCAAGCAGCTGGTTGATAATGGCACCATGGTGATCTGCACCGGAGGTGGAGGTGTTCCGGTCGCCCGGGATGAGAGCGGGAAGTGGCAAGGCGTTGAGGCCGTGGTCGATAAAGATCGCGCCTCCACGGTATTGGCCATTGACCTCAAAGCCGATGCCCTGCTGGTACTGACCGATGTTGAGGGTGTGGCCATCAACTGGGGCAAGCCAGACCAGAAGACCATCAAAACCGCGACTCCAGAGCAGATGGAAGAGCATGGCTTCGCCGCCGGCTCCATGGGGCCCAAGGTTGAAGCCGCCAACGCCTTTGTTCGCTCTGGTGGAAAGATCGGTGGCATCGGCTCCCTGGCGCAAGCCCTTGAGATCGTAAATGGCCAGGCCGGCACGGTTATTCGTGCCGATCATAACGGCGAGGTGGACTACCACTAAGCCAGGCAACTGCTCGCGGCGGCACGGCCCTCACAGGGTGGCCGCCGTGACCTTATTAGAGCCCCCTCCCCGGGCTGCCCACCACCTTCTCCCCCCCCCTTTTTACAGAGTACGCCAACCCGGTTTTCATAGACTACTGCGGCCGCCGTTCCTACACCCCCTTGCGGATGTTCCCAGAAGCTATAATTGTTGAAATTCATCGGTTATAGTTGAATTTACCGACGACATTAAAAAACAACAGACGCGTCTACGGGAGTAACGGAGTGGATCCCCTATTTATCAGCGGCATTATCGTATTTGCGGTGCTGGGCTTGATCGGCGTCGCCTATATCAATCATGCGCTGGAAAACGCCAAGCTTGAGCGTGCCCGTAAAGTGGCTGAAGGCAACGACCGTGTTCGCCGTATCGACTATATGCTGGCCGACCTGCCCACCCATTACCTGCAAAAAGGACTGCTCACTTTCCTGCTTTCGGAAAAGCTGTTTACGTTAAAGCAGATGCTTCCCTATGCGCCCAAAGATCAACAGATCAACGTACAAAAACGGATAGAGCTCACCCAGGAGGAGATGGAGGCCCCGCCAGCACCTGCAACCACTCCCCTTCAGATCAGCAGCGAAAGCCAGGCGGCCGAGATTCAAAGCCTGCTGCAGGATGCCCATCGCGTTCTGGTAACCGGGGCCAAAGCGGGAAGAGTCAGCAAAGCCGACGCCAAAAAATACAACGCCCTGCTTAAGCACCTGCTGGTTGTCACCAGTTACGACGCATTTCGCAACATGGCGACCCAGGCCCGCCGGGAAGGCAAAATCAAACTCGCGCTTCACCACTACATGCGCGCCTCTGCCGACCTCACCAAGAACAACGACAACAATCAGTATACGGAGCAGATCCAGAAGCTGCGTACGCTCATAAAACACCTGCAGGAGGAAGAGGAGCGATCACGCAATAAAGGCAAGGCCCAACCAGCAGCGGAGACGGACAACCAGCTGAGCCAAAAACTCGATGAAATCACATCGCCCGAGGATGAGTGGAAGAAAAAGAACGTGTATGACTAATCACCACCGATCGCTGCAGCCATGAACATACGTTTTAGCGATCGCCTCTCCTACAAGCAGGCCCGAAACACGGTCATACTTGCATTCCTTCTGGGTATGACCCTCAGTATTGCCCAGATATCGATCGATTACCTCAACGAAAAGCAATCGATCGATAGCCAGGTCAAGGCGATTATCGACATAACCCACAACCCTGCCTCACGTATCGCCTACAACATAGACTCGGAGCTGGCCCAGGAACTGGTTACAGGGCTTCTTGAGTCCCCCATCATCATCAGCGCCGAGATCGTTGACAATACCCGAACTACCCTCGCTTTTGCCCAGCGAGAGAAGACCGATTCAAGTTATCGTGAAATCAGTGACCTGCTGTTCGGGCGCAGCCGGGAGTATCGCGAGCATTTACAGGTGCTCCATGATCCTGAGGAAGAGCTCGGTTACCTGCACCTTGAGGTCGACACCTTTGCAATCGGCTCCGCCTTTTTGCGTCGCGCGGGCTTCACCCTGTTCAGTGGTTTTGTACGCACCCTGGTGCTCTCCATCATCCTGCTGGTGCTGTTCTACTTTATGCTCACAAAGCCGCTGGTGAAACTGATCGAGTCCATCAGCCGCCGCAACCCGGAACGGGACGGCCCCAGCCCTATACCCTGCCCCACTGGCCACGAAGCGGACGAAATAGGGGTGCTGGTGGCCGCGACTAACGAGCACGTCAGCAGCATCAGGGCCAATCTTAAACGGCGTCTGGCCGCCGAGGAACAGCTGCAGGAGCACCTTAGCAAGCTGGAAACCGTGGTGGAGCAGCGCACCGCCGACCTCAGCCGCGCCAACCGCCAGCTGGTCTCGAGTAACGCCCAGCTCGACAAGGCCCGCAGTGAAGCCGAGTCGATGGCCCATGCCCGCTCCGTCTTCCTGGCCAATATGAGCCACGAAATCCGCACTCCGATCAACGGGGTGCTGGGCATGATCAGCCTTGCGCTTGAGGGAGACCTTCCTGACAAGCAGCGCCTGCAACTGGAAACCGCCTACAGCTCCGCCACCATCCTCACCCAGCTGCTCAATGATATTCTCGACCTCACCAAGTTTGACTCTGGAAACATGGTACTGGAGGAGATCGACTTTGACCTGCGCGCCTGTTTGGAGCAAAGCACGCGACTGCTGAGTGAAAACGCCGCCCAAAAGTCGCTCTACCTGTCGATTGATATTGACCCCGCACTGCCGGAAAGGCTGGTGGGAGACCCCGTGCGGGTCCATCAGCTGGCCAGCAACCTGCTTTCCAATGCGATCAAATTTACCGAACAGGGGGAGGTCCAGGTTTGCGCAGGCTTTACCTACGCGGCAGCGGACAGGATACGAGTAACCCTTGAGGTCAATGACACGGGTATCGGTATCGATCACAGCGTTCTCAGCGATATTCTTAAACCCTTCACCCAGGCCGATACCGCAACGACCCGAAAATACGGCGGAACCGGACTCGGGCTCTCACTCTGCCAACGTCTGACCGATGCCATGGAGGGCACGCTGGAGATTGATTCCACCCCGGGCCAGGGCAGCACCTTCCGAGTCGTGCTGCCCCTCAAACTGAGCCAGCCGGTGGTCGCCCCGCCCGCGTTTCCGGATGATATTGCGGTTGAGCCCATCCTCTGCCTGTGCCATCACGGGCTGATGGACTCGCTGGAAAAACACCTCAGCCACTGGAATATCCCCCACCTCTCCCTAGGTGGAGAAGGCGCTACTCGATCCACGGTCATGGGCAAACAGCGCTATCCGCTGGCCATTGTCGAGTCCGATGAAAGTGCGGCACTGATCCGCGCGCAAGAGCCCGGTATCCGCATCGTGCGGGCCGCCTTGCAAAGGGACCTGGTGGCTGAATCCGAGCTCAAGCCCCTGGGCTACGATGCCCAGCTTACGCTCCCCCTGCAACGTAACGAGCTGTTTCAGCTGCTCGCTGACCTGATGGGGTACCGCATCAGTGAAGCCCCTATCGAGTCCGTTGGAATTGAAAGGAACACCCAGTCCCTGGAGGTGCTTTTGGTTGAGGATAACGAAACCAACCAGCGGGTGGCCGAGGCAATGCTTGAGCATCTGGGACATCGGGTGACCCTCTGCGGAAACGGCAAGCGAGCCCTTGAGCTGAGTCGCGTTCGCGCCTTCGACCTGATTCTGATGGATTGTAATATGCCTATCATGGATGGCTATGAAACCACCCGGCGCATGCGACAGATCAACGGCGTCCGCAACCTGCCGATCATCGCCCTGACCGCCAACGCACTCAGTGAAGACCGGCAAAAGTGCCTGGATGCCGGGATGAGCGACTATATCTCCAAACCCTTCAGGAAAGAGGAGCTGGCCCGGACCATCGACAAGTGGGCCAGGCAGCCCAGCGAGACTGCAACCGCGAGTAGCCCGGCCTAGGCGATTATTCGCCAGCCTCCACTTGGGCCAGCAACGCTCGCAACACCCCTCGCACCTCAGCAACCTGCTCTGCCGAGACCCCTGCACTTTGCATCAACCTGGCCGGGATGCAGCTCGCCTGAACCCGCAAAGCGGTCCCCTTCGCGGTTAAGGATATCTCGCGGGCCCGCTCATCCTGTTTGCTGCGCTTGCGAACAATCAATGTCGACTGCTCCATCCGCTTAAGCAGGGGGGTCAGGGTGCCACTGTCCAGGGAAAGCTTCTCCCCCAGCTCCTTGACATTGATCGCCTGGGGGCGCCTTTCCCACAGCACCAGTAACACGAGGTACTGCGGGTAGGTCAAGCCCAGAGGCTCCAGCAAGGGCCGGTAAAGGCGGGTGATGGCTCTGGAGCCTGCGTAGAGGGCAAAGCAGAGCTGGTTATCGAGCTTTAATTGGTCCGCAGCGCTCATGGGTCTCCTTTCCTGCTGGCCGGGCGTGAGGGTCAGCTTCTCAGCATCGCCTCGACCTCCTGCTCCAGCCTGGCCGGTTTGGTCAGCGGGGCAAAACGTTTGACCCGTTGTCCACCGGGTGCAACCAGGAACTTGGTGAAGTTCCATTTAACCCCTTGCGAGCCCAGCAGGCCGGGCGCGGCTTGCTTGAGCTGCTTGAACAGGGGATGGGCATTGTCTCCATTGACGTCAATTTTGGCAAACAGGGGAAAGCTGACGCCAAAATTCATTTCACAAAAACTGGCGATCTCGCCCTCGTCCCCCGGCTCCTGATCACGAAACTGGTTACAGGGAAACCCCAGAACCACCAACCCCTCATCCTTGTATTTTTGGTGCAACGCCTCAAGACCCTTGTACTGCGGGGTAAAGCCACAACGGCTGGCCGTATTGACGATCAGCATCACCTTGTCTTTGAAGGCTTCCAGGCTCGTCTCCTCGCCATTGATGGTTCGACACTTCAGGCTGTACAGGTCAGTGCTCATTACGCTCTCCTTTTACTGTTTGCAAAATTATATTGTGAGCAATCTATATAAGCAAGCGCAGACCTGGCGAATGTCGATGACGACAGGGGCTTCGGGAATTTGGGTGATGCAACCTGCTCCGGCAAACCGTATGATAACCTGCCTCGGTAGCGGGTCTTATCAGCCACAGGCACACACCGATACACGACAAAAACCAAGTTGGAGCCAAGCGGGAAGGGTATGAAGGAGATCAGAAAGTCTGGGAAGTTGGCTAACGTCTGTTACGACATCCGTGGTCCTGTGCTGCAGGAGGCCAAGCGGCTCGAAGAGGAGGGTCACCGGGTCCTGAAGCTGAACATCGGCAATCCCGCCCCTTTTGGTTTCGACGCCCCGGAAGAGATCATCCAGGATGTGATCCACAACCTGCCCCAGTCACAGGGCTACTGTGACTCAAAAGGGCTGTTCAGCGCCCGCAAAGCGGTCATGCAGGACTTCCAGAAAAAGGGGGTAATGGATGTCGGCATTGAGGATATCTACATCGGCAACGGTGTCAGTGAGCTGATCGTGATGGCGATGCAGGCACTGCTCAACAACGGCGACGAAATGTTGATCCCCGCCCCCGACTACCCCTTATGGACCGCTGCTGTCAGCCTGGCGGGCGGCAAACCGATCCATTACCTGTGCGACGAACAGGCAGACTGGTATCCCGACCCTGAGGATATTCGCCGCAAAATCACCGACAAGACCCGCGGCATAGTGATCATCAACCCCAACAACCCCACCGGGGCCGTTTACCCGCCGGAGCTGCTGCAGGAGCTGCTGCAGATTGCCCGCGAGCACTCGCTGATCATCTATGCCGATGAGATCTACGACCGGATTCTCTACGACGGCACCCAGCATACCTCGCTGGCGGCATTGGCCGACGACCTGCTGATCATCACCTTCAACGGCCTCTCAAAATCCTACCGCGCCGCAGGCTTCCGCTCCGGCTGGATGGTGATCAGCGGCCACCGCCTGCCCGCGGCCAGCTATATCGAAGGGCTCGACATTCTCGCCAATATGCGACTCTGTGCCAATGTGCCCACCCAGTTTGCCATCCAGACCGCTTTGGGGGGCTACCAGAGCATCAACGACCTGGTGCTTCCCGGCGGCCGCCTGCTCGAGCAGCGAGATCGCGCCTGGGAGATGCTTAATGAGATTCCGGGGGTCAGCTGCGTCAAACCCAAAGGGGCGCTCTACCTGTTCCCACGCCTGGACCCCAAGCGCTATCCCATTATCGACGATCAGCGGATGGTGCTCGATCTGCTGCGACAGGAGAAGATCCTGCTGGTACAAGGCAGTGCCTTCAACTGGCCGGCGACAGACCATTTCCGCATCGTTACCCTGCCCCGGGTCGATGTACTGGAAATGGCGATCGAACGCCTGGGACACTTCCTTAAGACCTACCGCCAGTAGTCGAGGCGAGATGGACTCTGGACAACCGCAGAGGAGCTGCAATGGCCGATATCCACATTGATGATTTTTACCAGGATTGTGCTCGCATCCTGCTAAAACTTTACAGCTACTTCCCCCGCAAGGGGGATATCTACGTCGACGAGATCATCGGCGAGTTTGAGCTCGACGAGTTCGGCATCCCCAGCGCCCGCCACCTGGCCTGCTTCAGTAGCATGCTCTGGCTCGCCGATGAGCAATACCTTCGTTACCACGACCAGTCCCGCCAGGATGGCCTGGGGCAAGCGGTACTGGCCGAGCGCGCCTTTTTGGCGCTGACCTCCCCGGTTGACCTCCCCCTGGAGCCCCTGGACGACCTGCCCGCCACCGTGGCCACCCAGCAGGGCACCCTCGCCCACCAGCTACGCACCGCCCTTAACCAACAGGATGCGTTACTGGTCAGGCGCCTGTTGCTGGAGCTGTTTCACCGCAAACGCCCCGGAAGTTAGTCCTCCGCCCTGCTGCCCCACCCTGCCGGGTTAAATGCCGGGTTAAATAAAGCCCGACCTACCCAGCCCCACCCCGGCTGTGGAGCGGGACCTGGGGGGCGCTTTAGCGCCGAGCTGCGGGCGCACTGGCCTTTTCATTCTCTTTACATTGCGGGGATTGAAATAGGTCCACCTGTCCGCATATTTTAGCTAACTGAATTTTCATCCTCACAAGGAAACCCTACCCATGATGCGTATTGGACTTTTTCTGATAACCAACCTCGCCGTGCTGCTCGTTCTGAGCATCGTCATGAGCCTGTTCGGTGTCGATGGTCGCAGTACCACGGGCCTGCTGATGATCGCCGCCGCCTTTGGTTTTGGTGGATCCCTGATCTCACTGGCACTCTCCAAAACCATGGCCCTGCGCTCCACCGGCGCCAAGGTGATTGAAACCCCCGCAAACAGCACTGAGCGCTGGTTGTTGGAGACCGTTAGCCGTCAGGCAAAAGCCGCCGGCATCGGCATGCCGCAGGTGGCGATCTACCCCGCTGAGGATATCAATGCTTTTGCCACCGGTATGAAGCGTGACGATGCGCTGGTCGCCGTCAGTACCGGCCTGCTGAACAACATGAGCCAGGACGAGGCGGAAGCGGTGCTGGGACACGAGGTAAGCCACATCGCCAATGGCGACATGGTGACCCTGGCCCTGATCCAGGGGGTGGTGAACACCTTCGTGATCTTTATCGCCCGCATCATCGCCAACATCATCAGCAGCGTTGTCAGCCAGAATAATGAAGAGGGTGAAGGACTGGGCATGTTTGCCTATATGGGCGTGGTCTTCGTGCTGGAGATGCTGTTTGGCATCCTCGCCAGCATCGTGGTGGCCTTCTTCTCTCGCCAGCGCGAATTCCGCGCCGACATCGGCGGCGCCCAGCTGGCCGGACGTGAAAAGATGATCGCCGCCCTCGAGCGCCTGCGCAACAACAGCGAGCCCCACCTGGAGGGGTCACTGGTCGCCTTCGGCATCAACGGCAAGAAAAGCATGGCGGAGTTCTTTATGAGCCACCCGCCGCTGGAAAAGCGCATCGCGGCCCTGCGTAGCGTTCAGTAACCCTCCCCTGGCCGGTACTTCCCGTACCGGCCAACTTGCTGGCCTAAAGGCCAACTTGCTGGCCTAAAGGCCAACCTACGCCCGCCTCCTATGCTGCACCCTGTGAGTCGGGCTTTCGCCCGACATGCCTGTGCCGGGATAGATATGTCGGACTGAAGACCGAGCTACCCTTTTCCCAACCCTACCGGGTAGAGCACGGCATCCTTGTAACCGGTAATGACCCGGATATGCCCCGATAACGCGGCATCCAGATCCGGCTCACCGGTGTCCACCTGCAGGGGAGCCCCCCCTAGTTCGGCCAGCTTGGATTTGGTGGCAATGACCCGAATGTGATCGATACCGGCCCGACGAATCAGCTCCGGTGAGATCTGGTGGTTGCCGCGCCCGAAGATATGCCCCTGCCCGCCGATGGCGGTCACAACGATATAGAGTTCTCCCCCCTCGGTTAGCTCGAGAAGCTGTTCGGCAGTGGCATCGGCCGCCAGCAGCAGCTGATCCCTGACCAGGTCGACGCCCAGCAGTGTGTTATCAAGCCCCATCTCCTCCATAAGACCGCGGGTGGTGGTGCCCGGACCAACCACATAAAAGGCATCCGGCTCCATCTCCTCGATCAGGCCGGCGGCAATATCCTGCAGCACCAGCTCCTCCACCTCGCGCCCCCCCTGCTTGACCCGCTGCAGGTACTGGTGGGCACGGGGAACCAGAAGGTCGCCATAGTAGCGGGCGCGCACGCGTCCTTCGCGAAACGCCTCTTCGTCGATATCCCGGACCTCCGCCTCGGCGATGGTCACCAGATCCCCGGCGATCAGCTGGCGCACCACCTCCCCGGCGGCCAGCGGGGTCACGGCATAGACACCCGAATGGATCTTGACCCCTGCGGGCACCCCCAACACCGGTTGCATCTCCCCCACTGAGTGGCAGATGTTACGGGCCGTCCCGTCCCCGCCGGCAAACAGGATCAGATCTACCCCGACCTGCTGGAGCTCACGCGCAGCACGTTCGGTATCGGCCGCGGTGGTGTGCCCCGACTCAATCTGCCCCAGCACCTCAACCTCGAAGCCCATCTCCCGCGCCAGCGACTCGCCCATCTCACGAGGATAAGTGAGGAGCTTAACCTGTGCCTTGAGGGGCAGAATCGCCGACAACGCGTGACGGGTACGATCGGCGGCGTGGGGGACCGCCCCCATGGCCAGCGCCTTATCGACAATCGCCTCTCCATCACTGCCCTTGAGGCCAACGGCACCGCCAATGCCCGCCAGCGGGTTGATGATCAGCCCCAGTCGAAATACTCGTGTCGATCCCGTCACAGGCTCTCCTCCTTATCCGGATTGATGGTGAACCCCAGTGCCTGCAACCCGGCTGACAGTGCGCTCCCGGCGCCACTCAGGCTCAGGCTGCTGTTTTCACGACGCATGGGGTAGTTTTTACGCAGCCGGTCAAAGGTGAGCGCTACCTGGTCGCTGGCCCCCAGCTGTTGCCGCATCCTCAGGTCATCCTCCCTGACATCGTAGAGCAAGCGTCCCAGTCGACGCCCCAGGGCATCATCACTCTCGGGCGGAGAGGTGTCACAAGACAGCTGCAGCGCCTGTAAAAGGGGCCGGGGCATCAGCTGCTGCAGCGTGCAGGACTGGGGCCGGTCAAAGAAGGCACAGGCGGCCTGATAGACCATCTCGGTTCCCCTCAGGCGCCCCTCCAGGCTATAGCCGGCAATATGGGGGGTAGCTAGATCGACCCGCTCAAGCAGCGTCAGGTCCACATCGGGCTCGGTTTCCCACACATCCAGCGCCACCCGCAGATCAGGACGCCGGTTGAGCACCTTGAGCAGCGCCGCCTGCTCGACAACCGCACCCCTCCCGCTGTTGATCAGCAAGGCCCCCGTCGACAGGCGCTCAAGCTGGCTCTCGCCGATGAGGTGCCAGGTCGGGAAGGGGCCGCTGCGGGTCAGGGGGGTATGCAAACTGACCACATCCGACCGCTCAAGCACCTCGTCGAGCGAACACAAGGGCAGGTTCGGATCCTCCAGAAAGGGGTCATTGATGCGGCATTCAACCCCCAGTGCGGAGAGCTGGCGATAAAGACGCCCACCGACATTACCCGCCCCCACGATGCCAACGCTCAAACTCGCGAGGGTGCATTGACGCCAGTCGCACAACGTGGCCAATACCGAAAGCACATACTGCACCACCGCCGCGGCATTGCAGCCGGGGGCAGCGCTAAAGCCAATGCCCTGCTGCTGCAGCCACTGGCGGTCGACATGGTCGGTACCGATGGTGGCCGACCCCACAAAGCGCACCGCACTCTGCCCCAGCAACGCCTTATCAACCCGGGTGATGGAGCGCACCAGCAACAGGTCAGCATCGGCTACCTGGTCCGCTGTAATCTCCCGCCCTGCCACCGGTACCACCTCGCCCCAGGCGGAGAAAAACTCCCTGACCAGCGGCATGTTTTCATCGGCAACTATCTTCATCGAAGGCATTCCTGGGAGGTTTAACGGGTGTGAGGCGCAGCAGCTTATGCCAGCGCGCCCCGGGTCGCAACTGCGCCTATGAGCACCTTAACCATATCACCGCAAAGGATGTCACGTTACTATAGCGCCCCACCCTCTTGCGGATTGATCTATGCAGCCCATCCGGCGCCACCGAGTCCTGGCCGAACTCAAGCAACTGAGCGCTCTTGCCACCCCGATTATCGCTGCGCAGATAGCCACCAGTGGCATGGGGCTTGTCGACACGCTGATGGCCGGCAACTACAACGCCACCACCCTCGCGGCTGTCGCCGTAGGCAACAGTATCTGGCTGCCCATCTTCCTCTTTATGCGCGGGCTGATGATGGCTATTGTGCCCTCCGTTGCACATCTGGTGGGGGCAGGCAAAACGGGGCTACTGGCGTCCACAGTACAGCAATCCCTCTGGATTGCCGTGGTCGCCGGCTTCGGGGCCCTGATCCTGGTTCGCCATGCCGAGATCGCCTTCCTTTGGCTTGAAGTGACTCCGGCGGTCGCCCTGGAGGCCAGCCGCTACCTGGACGCCTTCAGCTGGAGTTTTCCCGCCATGGCGTTGTACCTGGCGCTCAGCTGCTATTGCGAGGGTCGCTCCCAAACCAAGCCCGGCATGGTGTTCGCCTTTGCGGGCTTCCTCCTTAATATCCCGGCCAACTACGCCCTCATCTATGGCGGCTGGGGTTTCCCCGAGCTGGGCGCGGCGGGCTGCGGCTACGCCACCGCCCTCTCGGCCTGGTTGATGCTGGTCTGTATGGGGCTCTATATAGCGCTGGACAACGGACACCGGAGCCTCGGCATTCTGGCACGACTCAGCCGCCCCCAGCTGGCGTTAATCGCACCGCTGGTACGGCTGGGTATTCCGATCGGTATCTCTATTTTTGTCGAGGCGAGTATCTTCTCGGTCATTGCCCTGCTGATCGGGCGCCTGCCCACCGAGCTGATCGCCGGTCACCAGATTGCCCTCAACGTCTCCGCCATCACCTACATGGTTCCCCTGAGTATCGGGCTGGCCATGACGGTTCGGGTGGGCCAGGCGGCGGGCAGCGGTGATTTCCAGCAGGCTCGGCGGGCGGCCCTCACCGGTATCGGGCTGAACACCCTGCTATCGAGCCTGTCCGCCGTGCTGCTGATGCTGTTCTCGCTGCAGATTGTCTCCCTCTACAGCGACAATAGCGCCGTACTTGAGGTGGCCGCCTACCTGCTGCTGTTCGCCGCTGCCTACCAGCTTCCCGACGCCCTGCAAGTGGCGGCCGCCAGCAGCCTGCGGGGGTACAAGGATACCCGCGTACCCATGCTGATCGTACTGATCTCCTACTGGGTGATCGCCCTGCCCCTCGGCTACACACTGGGTCTCACCGACCGCATTACGGAGGCCATGGGGCCAGCCGGGTTCTGGATTGGCCTGCTAACCGGGTTGAGTACAGCAGCTCTGCTGCTGGGCTGGCGCCTGCAGCGGGTATTTCGCCGCTACCGGGGTCACCCCTTACGGATGTAATAGAAGAATTTCTGGTCCCGCTGCTCCTGCGCCAGCAGCTCATGATCGAGAAACGCACAGAATTTGGGAATATCACGGGTGGTGGAGGGGTCTGTCGCGATCACCTCCAGCACCTCCCCCGCCTCCATCTCCCGCACTTTATTGTGCAAAAGCATAACCGGCTCAGGACAAAAGAGTCCGCTGGCATCCAGAACATGGGTTGGGTTGAACGACATGGAAGGGTCCCCGCATAAAATCTGAGGCTACTTTACCAGAGCGCCCACCCGAGGCAAAAAAATAGGCACGGGCGCCTGCACCACGACCGGGCCAGGCTATCCGCCATTGGTCGAGTATTGGCCCTCAAACCCAAGGTTAAGACTTGCGTTGGACGGCAGTTGGGTTATAAAGATCAGTATCTGTAGAGAGTTTTTTAACTGCAAACACCGGTAAGGGTAACCCAATGATTAAAGTAGTAATCGAAAGAAATATTGCAGAAGGACTAGGCCCCCATTACGAAGATGCCATCAAAAAAACGATCTCCGGTGTGGTACAGGCTCCCGGCTTCATCTCCAGTGAGTCACTGAAAGATATCGCCAACGCCAACCACCGCCTCGTGATCATCAACTGGGCGAACGTCCAGTCCTGGCAAATGTGGGAAGGCTCGGCTCAGCGCCGACAGCTGCTCGAAGCGATCCAGCCCATGCTGGAGGGCGAGGAAAAAATCACCGTCCTGTCACACTAGCGCCCCTGGCGCGATGGCGACTGCATAATCACAACAAGAACGGCGGTACCCGAAACCGCTGAGTCGCCTCCCTTTGATATTTATCAAAACCCCTGCATACTGATTGTCATACCATTCACGATTTCCGCTGATACATTGACAACCCATGAGCCAACCTCAGCCCCCCTGCGCTAACCACTCCCGCCCTCAGGATGAAGAGAAGTACGTTCAGTGCGAACGTTGCGCCCTGTTCCCGCTCTGTGACCCGGTCGATGTGAGCGATGGACAGTTCAACCTGATCGAAGGCCTGCTTCAACGACGCGTCCCCATCGCCCCCGGAGAGCCGCTATTCAGCGAAGGGGACAGCTTCGGGGCGATTTACGCCATCAGTGCCGGCGCCTTCAAGTTGACGCTTCCCGATGAGCAGGGCAACGAAAAGGTCTGCGGCTTCAGCTTCAGCGGCGAGCTGGTCGGCTACAGTGGCATGGCAGTGGGACGCTACCCTTATACAGCGACGGCCATGGAGCAAAGCTATGTGTGCGAAATCCCCTATCAGCGGCTCATGGATTATGCCGAGAAGGTACCGGAGATCCGCAACAACCTCTTTACCATGCTCAGCATGGAGAGCTTCCACAGCCACCTGAGCTTTACCATGATGATGGGGCGCAAAAATGTCGACCAGCGGGTCTCCTCCTTCCTGGTTAACCTCGAGCAGCGGACCCGTCGTCGAGGTTTCAACAACCCTACCCTGACCCTGAGCATGCGCCGCGACGATATCGCCAATTTCCTCGGGCTTCCCAAAGAGACCCTCAGCCGCGCGCTCAGCAAGTTCCAGCAGCAGGGGCTGATCGAACTCGACGGTCGCAAGCTGGTGCTAGTCGATTACCAGCAACTTCTCAACACCGCCGGGCTGCCCGGTCGCGATTCTGAGCAGGCGTCAACCCTTTTCCCCTGAACCCCGCCTCAGGCCATCAAACTTTGATCCAGATCAACTAGCCCACAGAGGCGGTTTGATACAAAGGCCCTGCGGGGTTTGTTGACATATATCATGCGCAACATTTATTCTCCGCAGCCGACATCGGTAGCCTATAGTGATCGATGTTGGCTTATTAAGGGAGCCAAGTAGCCGGGATGCTTTTCGATCTTGACTGCTTATCAAACAGTCACAGCCTCAACGAACAATACCCGCACACCAAAATCAATAATGGGCACGCAGCAACGCCTGCAGTGCGTTCGGCCAGGGGCTATGACAAAACAGCACGTGCAACTGATGGAACCTGAAAGATGAGTACGGTAACCAATACTTCGTCCTACAATTATAAGGTCGTACGCCAGTTTGCCATTATGACGGTCGTTTGGGGGATCGTTGGAATGGCAGTTGGAGTCTTAATCGCGACCCAGCTGGTTTTCCCCGATTTAAACCTCGAGCCTTACCTGACCTTTGGCCGCCTGCGTCCGCTTCACACCAACGCAGTGATCTTCGCCTTTGGTGGTAGCGCCCTGTTCGCCACCTCCTACTACGTGGTTCAGCGCACCTGTCAGGCGCGCCTGATCTCCGATAGCCTGGCGGCATTTACCTTCTGGGGTTGGCAACTGGTCATCGTATTGGCCGCTATTACCCTGCCCCTGGGCATCACCCAGGCCAAGGAGTACGCTGAGCTGGAGTGGCCTATCGCCATTTTGATCGCAGTGGTCTGGGTGTGCTATGCAATCGTGTTCTTCGGCACCATCATGAAGCGCAAAAGCAAGCATATCTATGTCGCCAACTGGTTCTTCGGCGGTTTTATCCTCACGGTTGCCATACTTCATATCGTTAACAACATTGTGATTCCGGTTAACCTGTGGAAATCCTACTCCGTCTACGCAGGCGCGCAGGATGCCATGATCCAGTGGTGGTATGGCCACAACGCCGTTGGCTTCTTCCTGACTGCCGGTTTCCTTGGCATGATGTACTACTTCGTACCCAAGCAGGCAGGCCGCCCGGTCTACTCCTATCGCCTCTCCATCGTCCACTTCTGGGCCCTGGTTGCGATCTATATCTGGGCCGGCCCACACCACTTGCACTACACCGCCCTGCCCGACTGGGCCCAGAGCCTGGGTATGGTGATGTCCCTGATTCTGCTCGCTCCCTCCTGGGGCGGTATGATCAACGGCATGATGACCCTGAGCGGCGCCTGGCACAAACTGCGTACCGACCCGGTACTGCGCTTCCTGGTGGTATCGCTCTCCTTCTACGGCATGTCGACCTTCGAAGGTCCGATGATGGCGATCAAGACCGTTAACGCACTCTCCCACTACACCGACTGGACCATTGGTCACGTACACGCCGGTGCCCTGGGCTGGGTTGCCATGGTATCGATCGGCTGTCTTTACCACCTGATCCCACGCCTCTGGGGCAAGGATCAGATGGCCAGCATCTCCCTCATCAACACTCACTTCTGGCTGGCCACCATCGGCACCGTGCTCTACATCGCTTCCATGTGGGTGAACGGCATTACCCAGGGTCTGATGTGGCGTGCAGTCAACAACGACGGCACCCTCACCTACAGCTTTATCGAATCGGTGCAGGCCAGTGAGTTTGGATACGTTGTGCGTGCCATCGGCGGGGCCTTCTTCCTGCTGGGCATGCTCCTGATGGCTTACAACACCTGGGTCACCGTTCGCAACGCCGATCCGGCTAAAGCGAACGCCGCGGCTCAGATGGCGTAGGGGGAACAGAACTATGAATCACGAAATCGTCGAAAAAAATATCGGCTTGATGATGGTCGGCCTGATTGTCGCCATCAGCTTTGGTGCCCTGGTAGAGATCGTACCTCTGTTCTTCCAGGAAGAAACCACCAAGCCCGTTGCGGGACTGAAACCCCACAACGCGCTGCAACTGGAAGGTCGCGACATCTATATCCGTGAAGGCTGCCTTGGCTGCCATTCACAGATGATCCGCCCCTTCCGTGCTGAAACCGAGCGCTATGGTCACTACTCCGTAGCCGGAGAAAGCGTGTACGAGCACCCCTTCCTGTGGGGCTCCAAGCGAACCGGTCCGGACCTTGCCCGTGTCGGCCAACGTTACTCCGATGACTGGCACCGCGCTCACCTGATCAACCCCCGCGATGTGGTTCCGGCCTCCATCATGCCGTCGTACGCGTTCCTTGCCGAGAGCAAGCTCAGCGGAAAGTACACGGCTGCGAAGATGGAAGCGCTACGTACCGTCGGTGTGCCCTACAGCGATGAAGATATCGCCGGTGCCGCCGATGCCGTTCGTGGCAAGACCGAGCTTGACGCACTGGTTGCCTACCTGCAGAACCTGGGCACTGTGATCACTCAGAAGCGGTAAACATTGTGGATATCAATACATTACGTGGTCTGGCTACTGTTTTCGCGCTGGTTGCGTTCATTGGCGTTGTCCTCTGGGCCTACAGTTCCGGCAAGAAAAAGGACTTTGATGAGGCGGCTAACCTGCCCTTCGAAGACGATCCAGACGCACTGGATAACTCTGATCAGGAGAAGAAATCATGACTAGTTTCTGGAGTTGGTGGATCATCCTGCTGACCACCGCGTGCATCGCGTTGGTCACCTGGGTCCTGTTTGCCAACCGTACCTCGACTCTGGGTAGTGGAAAGACTACCGGTCACAGCTACGATGGCATCGAAGAGTATGACAACCCCCTGCCCGGCTGGTGGTTCCAGATGTTTGTTGCCACCCTGCTGTTCGGCGCTGGCTACTTGATCTACTACCCCGGCATGGGCAGCTTCCCCGGTATTGGCGGCTGGACCCAGGTCGGTCAGTATGAGGAGGAGATGCAAGAGGCGGAGCAACTGTACGGCCCTATCTACGCCAAGTTCAGCGCCATGCCGATCGAAGAGGTCGCCAAGGATGAGCAGGCGGTACAGATGGGACAGCGTATCTTCGCCAATAACTGTGCCCTGTGCCACGGCTCCGATGCCCGCGGCGCCTTCGGCTTCCCCAACCTGACCGACGGCACCTGGCTCTACGGCGGTACTGCCGCTGCGATCAAGGCCTCTGTCGCCAACGGTCGTAAAGGGCAGATGCCCGCCTGGGGTGCTGTCATTGGCGACAAAGGGGTTACCGATGTCACCGCCTATGTGCGCGCCCTGAGCGGCATTGAGCAGACAGCGGATGCGACCCAGCTGGCCTCTGGCAAGAAGATCTTCGACGCCACCTGTGCGGCTTGCCACGGTGCGAACGGCGAGGGCAACCAGGCCCTGGGCGCCCCCAACCTGGCGGATAACAACTGGCTTTATGGCTCTTCAGCGGCCCGTGTTGCCTACACCATCCGTAACGGCCGTAACGGTGTAATGCCTGCCTGGAACGATATTCTGGGCGAGGACAAGGTCCACCTGGTAACGGCCTACGTCTACAGCCTGTCGAATAAGTAAACCCTTTCGGCTGCCCTTCACGGGCAGCCGGTTTTCCATAGCGTTGTTATCCGTCACCCCGGGATCGATAATGGCGTAATGAGCATGCACAACGCTATGGAAAACCGTACACTCTCCTCGCTCGAAGGCCCCTTCGGGCGTTGACCGATTGATCCTTATCGTCTGGAGTTCTGATGAACACACCTGTAGACCCCAAGGAACCTGGTAATAATCCCGTCGAAACCATTGAGGTAGTGGATCTTTACCAAAAAAGGGAGCAGATCTACACACGCTCATTCAAAGGGATTTACCGTAACCTGCGCCTTGCCGGTGGCTGGTTCCTGTTTCTGCTCTATTTTGGCTTCGCCTGGGTCAACTGGGAGGGACAGCAGATTATTCTGTGGGACCTGCCCGCCCGCAAGTTTCACCTGTTCGGCACTACCTTCTGGCCCCAGGACTTTATGCTGCTCTCCTGGCTGCTGATTATTTGCGCCTTTGGCCTCTTCTTTATCACGGTGCTGGCCGGCCGTATCTGGTGTGGCTACACCTGCCCCCAAAGCGTCTACACCTGGATCTACATGTGGGCCGAGCGGGTCACTGAAGGCGAGCGCAACCGCCGCATCAAGCTCGACCAGGAGCCGGTGAGCGCCGGCAAACTGCTACGCAAAAGTGCCAAGCACGCCATCTGGTTGTTCATCGCTTTCGCCACCGGGGTCACCTTTGTCGGTTATTTCACCCCGATTCGCGAACTGGTGCCCAACCTGCTGAGCCTTGAGGTCGGCGCCTGGGCGACCTTCTGGATTCTGTTCTTCACGGTTTGTACCTACGTCAATGCCGGCTTCCTGCGCGAGCAGGTGTGCATCTACATGTGCCCCTACGCCCGCTTCCAGTCGGTGATGTTTGACCAGGACACCCTGATCGTCTCCTACGATCCCGCCCGGGGTGAAACCCGAGGCCCCCGCCGCAAAGAGGCCGATTACAAGGCCGAAGGGCTGGGCGACTGTATCGACTGTAAGGTCTGTGTCCACGTATGCCCGGTGGGTATCGACATTCGTGACGGACTGCAATACGAGTGCATCGGCTGCGCCGCCTGTATCGATGGCTGCGACGAGATTATGGATAAGATGGGTTACCCCCGGGGCCTGATCAGCTACACCACTGAGCACAATCTCGAGGGGGGCAAAACCAAGATCCTTCGCCCCCGCCTGCTCGGCTACCTGGCGGTGCTGCTGATCATGATCGGCATGGTGGTCTACACCCTCAATACCCGGATTCCGCTGTCGATGGAGGTGCTGCGTGACCGCAACAGCCTCTTCAGCGAAACCAACCAGGGTATGATCGAGAACGTCTACACCCTGAAGATCGCCAACATGGATGGCCGGGATCACCACTTCCAGATCACCGCCAGCGGCCTTGAGGGGCTCAGTTATGAGGGTGAGGAGGTCGTGCTGGTCCATTCCGGTGATGTCGCCTCGGTTCCCGTTCGCCTGCAGGCCGATCCCCGGCAGATCAAAACCCGCACCACCAATATCCAGTTTGAGGTGCGCTCCGTCGATGATGAAAGGGTCGGAGGCATTCAGGAGAGCCGCTTTATCGGCCCTACCCAGCTGTGAGCCTCCAGCCCACCCCACTACAAACCGGTAGCCCTTCCCCAGGGCTACCCCTAACGAGCCGTACCCAATGAGCAAGACGATCCCACACCCCACCGATGAAACCGTTGCCCCCTGGTATCGCCAGGGCTGGTTCTGGTTCGTATTTGGTATCCCGCTGGCCTCCATCTGCCTGGGCACCACCATGGTCATCGTGGCATTCACCCACCAGGACAGCCTGGTGAAGGATGAGTACTATCGCGATGGCAAAGCGATCAACGAAGTACTGGCCCGCAACCTGCGCGCCGAGGAGCTGGAGGTCGCCGCCGCGATCAGCATCGACGAGCTCACCGGCGAGGTGGCACTGCAACTGAGCAGCCGGGAGCAGCAGATGCCTGAGACCCTGCGCCTGAGCTTCCTCTCCCCCACCCTGGCCAGTCAGGACCAGATCCTGGATATGAAGCAGATCGCGCCCGGCCGCTATATCGGCCAGCTTGAGAGCCAGATCAGCGGGCGTCGTTACCTCCACCTTGAGACCATTGAGGCGCAGGACTCCTTTAAGCCCTCCGAAGAGGGGTGGCTGATCGAGTCCCAACAGCAGATCGAAGCGGGCAGCCGCTTTATCATGGGCCACGCGGGCTCCTGAGGCAGGTGGCGCCAGCGTCGATCGCAGGTGGCTCGATCATGTTTAACCCTTATGCATAAAGGTGCCTTTTGACCATGGCCGAGGGCACAACTCACTGTTACCACTGCGGCGAGGCTATCCGCAGTGGCCCCCGCTTCGAGGCCACTCTGGCGGGCGAGATCAAGCCGATGTGCTGCATCGGCTGCAAAGTCGTGGCTGAGGCGATTGACCAGGGGGGGCTGGGCAACTACTACCGCTACCGCTCCAAGCTGGCAGTCACCCCCGAGCCGGTCGCCGACAGCTACCGCGAAGAGCTGCAACTCTACGATCAACCCTCATTGCAAAGGGGCTTTGTGCACCACCACGCCGATGGCACCCTGCAGGCGACACTCATCATTGAGGGGATTACCTGCGCGGCCTGTGTGTGGCTGCTGGAACAGCAGCTGAAACAGTTCGATGCGGTGGAGTCGGCATCGGTCAATCTCAGTACCCACCAGGCCAACATACGCTGGCATCCCGACCAACTAAAACTGAGCCAGCTCCTGGAGCGGATCGCCAGCATTGGTTACCGCCCCCACCCCTACCTGCCGAACCAGCAGGACACCATCGTACGTCGCGAAAACCGGCTTGCCATTCGTCGCCTCGCGGTCAGCGGCATCGGCATGATGCAGGTGATGATGTACGCCATTGCCCTCTATGCCGGCGCTATGCAGGGGATGGAGACGGTGCACCGAGACTTTTTGCGCTGGGTCAGTTTCGTCGTTGCCACCCCGGTGGTGCTCTACGCTGCCCGCCCCTTTTTTGAGGCCACCTGGCGCGACATGAAGACCCGCCACCTGAGCATGGATGTGCCGGTCTCGATCGCCATTGGCGGCGCTTACCTGGCCAGCAGCTGGGCCATGCTGTTCGGCGGCGGGGAGGTCTACTTCGACTCGGTCTGTATGTTTACCTTCCTGCTGCTGCTGGGTCGTTTCCTGGAGATGCGCGCGCGCCACCGCACCAACCGCAGCGGCAACGCCCTGCTCAGCCTGCTTCCGGCCAGCGCGGTGCGGGTGAGCGACGGTAGCGAGGAACGCATTGCCATCGGCGAACTGGAGGTGGGTGATCGGGTTCGGGTGGGACCGGGCCAGAACATTCCCGCCGATGGTCTTGTGCTGGAGGGGTGCAGCAGTGTCGATGAGTCGGCGCTAACCGGCGAGTATATGCCGATCCGCAAGGAGGCTGGAGACCGGGTCATCGCCGGTAGCGCCAATGCCGAGAACAGCCTGCTGATCGAGGTCAGCAACATTGGTACCGAGACCCGCCTGTCCGCCATTGTGCGCCTGCTCGACCGGGCTCAGCAGGAGAAACCCAGGGCCGCCCGTATCGCCGACCGGGTCGCCAGCTGGTTTGTGGCGGCAGTACTGGTGACGGCCGCCCTGGTGTTTGGCTTCTGGTACCAACACGCCCCCAGCGATGCATTCTGGATCACCCTGTCGGTTCTGGTGGTGACCTGTCCCTGTGCCCTCTCGCTGGCAACCCCCACCGCCCTGACAGCCGCTACCGGGTTTCTCCACGGCCGTGGGCTGCTGGTCACCCGTGGCCATGTGCTGGAGTCCCTGAACAGCATTACCCACATCCTGTTCGACAAAACCGGCACCCTGACCCGGGGCAAACTGACTCTGGAGGAGGTCGTCCTGCTGGGAGAGCGGGATCCCGAACAGTGCCTGGCCCTGGCCGCGCGCCTGGAGGCACAGTCGGAACATCCCATCGCGCGGGTGTTTCAGCGTCCCGAGCTCCCGGCAGCGGAGCAGCTGCGGCATCTTACCGGAGAGGGGGTCGAGGGCGTCATCAACGGCCAGCGCTACCGCCTGGGCAAACCCGGCTTTGCCCTGCCCGGCGCCCCCCTTGCAACCCCAAAGGCGGAGGGACAGTGGCTGCTACTGGCCCATAACGAAGCTCCCCTGTGCTGGTTTCGTCTCAACGACCAGCTGCGCCCCGAAGCGGCTGACACCGTCGCCCGCCTGCAACAGCAGGGCTACCGGGTAGAGCTGGTCAGCGGAGACGCCGCGCCGGTGGTGGATGCGATGGCCAGCCAGCTTAACACCGACCTTTCCCTGGCGGCTGCAACCCCGGATATCAAGCTCGACCACCTACAGGCACTGCAAAAAGCGGGTGCCCGTGTATTGATGGTAGGCGACGGTATCAATGACGTACCGGTGCTGGCGGCCGCCGATATCTCAATTGCCATGGGGGGAGCCTCCGACCTGGCCAAGACCAATGCCGACATGGTGCTGATGTCCGGCGACCTCAACCAGCTTACCGATGCCCTGCATATTGCAGCGAAAACCCGCGCCATCATTCGCCAGAACATCGCCTGGGCACTGGGGTATAATCTGTTAGCCCTGCCGCTGGCGGCCAGCGGCCTGCTTGCCCCCTGGATGGCAGCCATCGGCATGGCGACCAGCTCACTGGTGGTGGTGGGTAACGCCCTGCGCCTGGGGCGAGCCATCCCATCCAATCGTTAAGGGAGTCCCCCCGTGGAATCGATCTACCTGCTGATCCCGATCGCCCTGCTGTTTGTTGCCCTCGGCGTATGGATCTTTTTCTGGGCCGTAGACAACGGGCAGTTCGACGACCTTGAAGGGCCCGCCCACAGCATCCTCTTCGACGAGGAACTCCCGCAAAAGCCATCCAGCGGCGACCAGTCCCAGGAGCAAAAGAACCCTACGTCAGAGAATCCCACCACAGAGAGCCCCAAGCACGGTGACTGACCTCTACCTGCTGTTAACGGCTTTTACCCTGGGACTGTTTGGCGGCGCCCACTGCGTTGGGATGTGTGGCGGGATCATGGCCGCCCTCAGCTCGGGAATGGCACCGGGCAAGGGCCGACTGCTGCCCCTCCTGCTCAGCTACAACCTCGGCCGTATCCTCAGTTACAGCCTGGCCGGCGCCCTGATGGGAAGCCTCGGCTGGGCACTGCAGCAACAGGGCAGCCTGGTGGTGACCGGCATGCGTACCCTGGCCGGGGTGATGTTGATTGCCATGGGGCTCTACCTCGCCAACTGGTGGCGGGGACTGGTGATGGTTGAGCGCGCAGGAGCCCTGCTGTGGAAACCCCTGCAACCCTATGCCAGCCGCCTGCTGCCGGTGCAGAGCGCAGGGCCCGCCCTGCTGCTCGGCCTGCTGTGGGGGTGGTTACCCTGCGGCCTGGTCTACAGTACCCTGATCTGGGCCGCGACCCAGGGCAGTGCCCTCGATGCCGCCCAGTTGATGCTGGCCTTTGGCAGCGGAACCCTGCCCCTGATGCTGGGCGCGGGAATCCTCTCCTCGCGCCTCGGCGATGTGATGCGGAACCGGACAACGCGGGGACTGGCTGGTATGCTGGTGATACTATTCGGGTTATGGACCCTTCCGGGGGGCCATCAACAGTGGTTGATGCAGCTGTTTCAGCCTCTGGCCGCCGGCACTTGATGAGAGTCAACGCATTCGACGGAACCCCTGATTAGACTTTACGTCTGATCCAAAGCGGCGATATGGCTCGTCGTAGACCCTGTGACACTAACGACTGAAAGTGGATATTCAATGAGCAACAAGCTGGTTTGGGACCTTGACCTGATCAAGCGCTACGAAGGCGCCGGTCCCCGTTACACCTCATACCCCACGGCCGTCCAGTTCCACGAACTGTTCAGCATTAACGAATACCGTGCCGCGGCGGCCAAGAGTGTCGAGAAAAACACCCCCCTGTCACTCTACTTTCACCTGCCCTTCTGCACCCACGTTTGCTACTACTGCGGTTGCAACAAAGTGATCACCAAGGATCGCACCAAGGCGATCCCCTACCTGGAGTTGCTGCACCGCGAAATCGAGATGCAGGCGGAGCTGTTCAGCAACCAGCAGATCGTCGAACAGCTGCATTGGGGCGGCGGCACCCCCACCTTCCTCAGCATCGAGCAGATGCAGGCTTTGATGGCCAAAACCCGCCAGCACTTCAACCTGGTGGATGAGAGCGAGGGGGATTTCTCCATCGAGATCGACCCCCGTGAGGCTGACTGGTCCACCATGAATGCCCTGCGCGAGATGGGCTTTAACCGCTGCAGCCTCGGGGTGCAGGACCTTGACCGCAAAGTGCAGAAAGCAGTCAATCGGGAGCAGTCCGAAGAGGCCACCATGGCGATCATCGACGCAGCCCGTACCCTGCAGTTCCAGTCGATCAATATCGACCTCATCTACGGCCTGCCCTTCCAGACCGAAGCCAGCTTCATGAAGACACTGGAGCGGGTCATCGAGATCGCTCCCGACCGGCTGTCGGTGTTTAACTATGCCCACCTTCCCGAGCGCTTTATGCCCCAGCGGCGGATCAATGCCGAAGACCTGCCCTCGTCCGCTGAGAAGCTGGCGATCATGCAAAACACCACCGAGCGGCTGCTCGAGGCGGGCTATGTCTACATCGGCATGGATCATTTCGCCCGTCCCGATGACGAGCTGGCGATTGCCCAGGAGTCGGGCACCCTGCACCGTAACTTCCAGGGCTACACCACCCACGCCCATTGCGACCTCGTCGGCATGGGGGTTTCCTCTATCAGCCAGGTCAATGGCGCCTACAGCCAGAACCACGCCGACATCAAGATGTACATGAACCGCATCGAAAACGGTGAGTTCGCCATCAAGCGTGGCCTAGAGATGAATCAGGACGATTTTATTCGCCAGGCCGTCATCTCACAGCTGATCTGCCACTTTGAGCTCGACTTCTCAAGCATCGAAGCGCGCTGGAACATCAACTTTGCCGACTACTTTGCCAAGGAGCTTCAGCAGTTGCAGCCGATGGCGGAGGATGGGCTGGTCGCACTGGACCAGAACGGCATCGAAGTGACCGGCCGCGGCCGCCTTCTGATCCGCAATATCTGTATGCAGTTCGATCACTATCTGGGACAGGAGAGCAATAAGGGGCGCTTCTCCAAGGTGATCTAACCCCTTCATGTTCGTACCTCTGTGGCGGAGGTACGAACACTCCCCCTTCCCGCCCACTCCCGCTCTTCTGCAGCCTGTCTCTGCAGTAGGGTTTTGTTTTATGCCTGATTTCCCCTACAATGACTGCCAACCTGACACAATGAAGGGGCTTGTTGCCATCCATGAGCTCAAAACTCACCGTTAAGCACGTAAATTCCGTGGCCTGCAAGGAATGCAGCCTGAGCTCGCTCTGCCTGCCCATTGCCCTGGCCATCGACGAAATCGACCAGTTGGATGACATCATCAAGCGGGGACGCCCCCTGAAGAAAGGGGAACACCTGTTTCTTGAGGGAGACCCTTTTACCTCCATCTACGCCGTTCGGTCCGGCGCCCTCAAAACCTATACCTCAACCAATGAGGGAGAGGAGCAGATCACCGGTTTCCAGTTGCCCAGTGAAATTTTGGGCCTGAGCGGTATGGACGGAGACACATACCCTGTCTCCTCCCAGGCCATGGAAACCACCATGGTGTGCGAGATCCCGTTCGAGAAGCTTGACGAGCTGTCGGACAAGCTGCCCCAGTTGCAGAAGCAACTGATGCTACTGATGAGCCGTCGCATCCGTGACGACCAGCAGATGATGCTGCTGCTCAGCAAGAAAAACGCGGACGAACGCATCGCCACCTTCCTGGTCAACCTGTCGGCACGCTTCCGTCGCCGCGGTTACTCCTCCCATGCGTTCCGGCTGTCGATGTCCCGCAACGAGATGGGTAACTACCTGGGGCTTGCGGTAGAAACCGTTAGCCGCGTCTTTACCCGTTTTCAGCGCAGCGGCCTGATCGAAGCCAACGGCAAGGATATCAACATCCTCGACTCGGAGCGCTTGTGCGCCCTGGCCGGCGGTCGCCTGGTCGATAAGCCCAAGGACACCGCTCAGTCGCACTGATAGCCCTCAAGGACCCGCAATGATCTTTGATGAATACTATATTAAATCCCTGGTTCGCCCCATTCAGGACTGGCCTAAACCGGGGGTCACCTTTCGCGACATCACCCCTGTTTACCTCTCCCCCAAGGCCCAGCGTATGGTGGCCGATAGCCTGATCCAGCGCTACGTCGAAACCGAGATCACCCACATCGGCGCCCTCGATGCGCGGGGCTTCCTGCTGGGCTCAGTGCTGGCCTACGAGTTGAACAAGCCCCTGGTACTGTTTCGCAAACAGGGCAAACTCCCCTCCGATACCCTGCAGCAGGCATACGATATCGAGTATGGACAGGCGGTACTGGAAGTTCATAAGGACGCCATCCCGGCAGGCGCCAGCGTACTGTTGCTGGATGACCTGATCGCCACCGGCGGCACTCTGTGCGCCGCCGCCTCCCTGGTGAAGGCGCTGCAAGCGACCATCTACGAAGCGGCCGCGATTATCGATCTGCCCGATCTCGGCGGTAGCCAGCGCCTGCAGGACCTTGGCATACCCACCTACACCCTCTGCGCATTCTAATTCCTGAGGGCGCCCCTCTGCAGCGGGGCACCCTTTCCCCCTTTAGCCTGTAAATAGTCAAATCAGCTAAGCCCCTGCAACACCCATAGCCAAAGATTCCAAAAAAAAAGAAAAAACAATCAAAAACAGGCTGTTAGGCGGATGTTTTGTGTCTAGAATCAAATTTACCTGCTAACTTTGGCAATCAATCATCGACGGCAGGCTTCATAGGGACACTGGGGGGTGAACCGATGGGAATTGATGCCGAGCAGCTCGGCCTGCATATTATTCAACCCACTTTGACCGAGTGTGGTTATTACACCGCTGCGGCCCAGCGGCTGTTACTGGGCACTGCCGCCGCCGAGAGCAACCTGGGGGAGCAGCTCTACGGCAAAGAGGGCGGACTGGGTCTCTACCGCATTTCACCGCAGGTGCACCAACAGGTATGGGACGATTACCTGGTGCACTATCCAGACCTCGCCAGCCGCACCCGGGGGCTCGCAAGCCAGCGTCACTTTTTGCAACAGCCCCACCAGGAGCTGGTTTTTAACCTCACCTACGCCACGGCGATCGCCTGGTTTAACTACCTGCGTTGCGGTGCCGACCTGACGGGGGTTGAGGCATCCAACACCCAGGCCCTGGCCGATATCTGGTGGCACTACTACCACCCAACCGACCCCGACGGGGCTCGCTTTGTAAAGCACTACCCCTTAACACGAGCCGCGTAACGGGTCAGCACCGTAGCCTTAGGCGCCGGATACTGATAAAAAGGGGTCTGACTCCCAAGGCCCCGTTTTATGAAAATCCTGCTTGCCCCCGACTCCTTCAAAGGCTCCCTTAGCGCCGCTGAGTTTTGTACCATCGCCCGACGGGCGATACTGGCTCAATTACCCTCGGCGATCGTTCACAGCTGCCCCCTGGCCGATGGGGGCGAGGGCACCGTCGATGCCCTGATTGCCAACACCCAGGGAGAGCGCATCAGGCTCGAGGTAACCGGCCCCCTGGGTGACCCGGTTGAGGCCAGCTACGGCATCCTCGGGGATGGCACCACCGCAGTTATCGAGATGGCCAGCGCCTCGGGGCTTCCGCTGGTGCCACCCAAACGGCGCGACCCCATGCTCACGACCACTTTTGGCACCGGCGAACTGATGCGAGATGCCCTGTCGAGGGGCTGCACCCACCTGATTCTGGGAATCGGCGGCAGTGCTACCCACGATGCCGGTGCCGGCGCCCTCAGTGCCCTGGGGGCGCTCCTGCTCGATGCCGAAGGCAAGCCCATCGGCGCGGGGGCCAAAGGCCTGCTGACCCTTAACCAGATCGACCTCAAAGGGCTGGACCCTCGCCTGCAGGGGGCTCGCCTTGAGATCGCCTGCGATGTGGCCAACCCCCTGCTCGGTCGCAATGGCGCCACTGCGGTCTATGCCCCCCAGAAAGGGGCCGGCCCGGAGCAGATGGCGGAACTGGAATCGGCGCTCGAGCGCTTTGTCACCGTGGCCTGCCGTGACTGCCACCTTCCTGCGGCCCTCTTTGATCAGCCCGGCTGCGGGGCAGCCGGAGGCCTGGGCGCAGGACTCACCGCGGCCCTGGGCGCGACGCTAAAGCCGGGCTTCCCGATCATCGCCGATGCACTGGGGCTGGAGGAGCGTCTTGAGCGGGAGCGGTATGACCTGATCATCACCGGTGAAGGAGAGATCAACAGCCAAACCCTGGAGGGAAAGCTGCCCGTGGGCGTTGCCCGCCTGGCCGCGGTGCGCGAAATACCGGTGATTGCCGTGGTGGGAAACATAGGCGAAGGGGCCGAGCGCACCCACAGCGAAGGGATCGGTAGCATCCACAGCATCGTCCCCGGAGCCTGCTCTCTGGAAGCGGCCATGTCACAGGCACCGCAGCTGCTGGAACGCTGTGTCGGGCAGCTGATCCGCCTCTGGCGCCTGGCTAAGGAGAGCTAATCCCGGCTTACTGGGGTGTAAAGCGGGCCTCGATCCGGAACCCGGCATTCAGGTCCTCATGGATCAGGGTCATCTCCCCGGGCTTGATATTGATGATGCCCTGCGCCGCCATCACCCGGGTTTCAGGTACCTGGATACCGCTCGGCTGGGTATCGAGGGCAATGAGCTGCGAGCGGGCCACCTGGTACTCCAGGTTGGCCAACTGGCGCATATCAAAGGCAGGGTTACTCAGCGTAAAACTGACCCGGAACCCGTCATCCAGGCTGTCGGAGGTCAAATTGGTGATCAGGGTGCCATTACTGACCCCGCTTTCAGCACTCTTGACGTAACTGACCTCGCGTCCCGAAAAGGCTCTGTAGGGCTGATTGAAGCGGTTACGGTACTGATAGGTCTCCTGCTTGCCATCGTAACTGAGGACGAAGTCGATCACATAGCTGTCCGCAGCCAGGCTCCACCCACTCCAGCACAGGGTCACCAGCAGCAGGAGAAAACGGGCATTCATGGGGTACCTCCCGGCCGTTAGCCCTGTAGGCGCTCCGCACAGCGGATGCAATGGCGCGTAAAGGGCATCGCCTTCAATCGTGCTTCAGGGATGGTTTCACCGCAGCTGTCGCACAGCTCATATTCATCCTCATCCATACGACGCAACGCCAGCTTGATGCTGCGCAACTCGAGGGCCGCCTCCTGGCCAATCGCCTCCAACACCTCATCATTTTCCCGTTCCTGTGCCTGCTCTGACCAATCCTGGTTGCCAGGTTTGGTCAGGTGCTGGTCAATGCGCCCGAGGCGATCCTCCAGCTCCCGCTGTTTTTTGAGCAGATCTTCACGCACCTGTGAGTACTTCATGGACTCTCCTGATCATTAAAGGGGTTTTTGCTGCGGTCACCCAGAGACTTTTATACCAGCTGAGCAGCATAGATATAACATTGGACCACAGTCCACCAGTGTAGTTTCCCTGTCACCCGCAACGCTTGATACAGATCAACGGGGCGACGCCACACTGCAGGCGAGTGTCATACTGATCTCGCTCAGGGGGCGCCCACACTGGGCCTGCCAGCCATTAAATGCCTGCTGCACCAGCGCCAGGTCACGCTGGCTAGTGGGCGCCTTGTCGACCACACCCTGGGCTTTAAGGGCCGTCACCACATCATTCGAGAGCATAAAGGTATCCTTGCCCACCATGCGCAGAAAAGCCGCGCCCGAGCTGCCCCCCAGGTGAGCCCCCCGCTTGGCCAGCCAGCGCCACAGCCCGGTAATATCGTTGCAGGGCCACTGGGCCAGAAATCGTCCTACGCTGCCGTGCTCCGCGGCAATATCCAGCACCATCTGGGCATTAACGGGAACAGTCCGCAGCTTGCCCCTATGGCGAATAAGGTCGCGGTTCTGCATCAACTGGTCAATCTGCTCCTCACTCAGCAGCGCCAGCGCTTCCGGCTTGAAGCCCCATAATGCCTCCTCAAAGGCCGGCCATTTGCTGTCAACCAATGAGTGCTTCAGCCCGGCGCGGAAGATGCGCCGGGTGATGGCCGAGAGGTAATCGCTGTCGCTGAGCGAGACCAGCTCGTCATCGGTCGACACCCGAGGAAGTCGCTGCACCAGCTCTCCCTCCCCCCAGCGCTCAAGGGCCCGCTCTCGAATTCGCTCAAACCGCTCCATACACTTCCCTCCAAACGCCGCTACGCGCCCTTACCAGTACAGGGGGCTTCCGCTATAATAGCCGCCCTTTTGAGCAGACCGGCCTGCAGGCCCCTAACTTCACTATGTCCATCGCCCCCTCCAGTTCCCCTGTTCCCAGCGAAGAGAGCGCCAAGAGCGTCAACCAGAACAAGCTGCACAAGCGCCTTCGCCGTTACGTCGGCCGTGCCATCGCAGACTTTAATATGATCGCCGACGGCGACCGCGTTATGTGCTGCCTGTCGGGAGGCAAGGACAGCTTCGTGATGCTCGACATCCTGCGTAACCTGCAGCAATACGCGCCGGTCAACTTCGACATTGTGGCGGTCAACCTGGACCAGAAGCAACCGGGATTTCCCGCCGAGGTGCTACCCAACTACCTCGAGTCGCTGGGCGTTGAGTACCGGATTGTCGAAGAGGACACCTACAGCATCGTCAAGGAGAAGGTACCGGAGGGGAAAACCACCTGTGCCCTCTGCTCACGCTTACGCCGCGGCATTCTCTACCGCACGGCCACCGAGCTGGGAGCGACCAAGATTGCCCTCGGTCACCACCGCGACGATATTCTGGAAACCCTGCTACTCAACATGTTCTACGGCGGCAAGATGAAAGGCATGCCTCCCAAACTGGTGAGCGACGATGGCCAGCAGATGGTGATTCGACCCCTGGCCTATTGCCCGGAGAAGGACCTGATTCGCTACGCGCAGCTCAAGAACTTCCCTATCATTCCCTGCAATCTCTGCGGCTCCCAGGAGAACCTGCAGCGCCAGGCAATCAAGCAGATGCTCAACGACTGGGACCGACGTTTCCCCGGGCGCATTGAAAGCATGTTTACGGCCATGCAGAACATTGTGCCCTCCCATATGGCCGATACCGGGCTGTTTGATTTTGCGAGCCTGCAGACCCAGGAGGGTGCCTTCGCCGACGGCGACACCGCTTTCGACGCGCCAGAGCTCCCCGCTCAGTTCATGGGCAGCGCAGAGTCCTCCGAGCAGCGGGATCCGGCAGCCATGGTCAAAATCGTTAACGTATAGGGGCCCATGGGGCAGTCTCCCCAACGGCAGCAGGCAGGCGCCCCAAAGCGGGGGTAGGCTCTACCCCTCTTTGCTGTCGGCGTCTTTGCGGGCCACCCCGGTGCTCCCCAGAACACCGTAGTCATACTCGGCCAGCTGATTAGTGCGGATCATCGCCTGGATCTCTCGCACGTAATCCTCCCCGCGTGAGGAGTAGGCGAGCAGCCCCTCCGCCAACCACTCGCTCGCTTCGTGACCTCGCCCCACCCGCCGAAAACCGCGCCGCAGCTCGCGCAGCTCATGATAACTGGGTTGGCTATTGATATTGTGGAAGTAGCCCGCCACCGATCCCGCTACCGATTTAAAACGCCTCACCTCGTAGGACTTACCCTCGGGCCGGGAGGCAGGAACGATTCCGCACCCCGGCTTGAAGCACCACTGGCCAAAAAGATTGTTACCCTGACGTGCGAAACGGGAGGTTCCCCAGGCGGATTCGTTGGCGGCCTGAGCCATCACCAGTGAGGGTGGAATCTGGTCGACTCGCATCAAGAGCTCATCCATCACCTGCGGCGGAACAGCAGACGCCTCTTCCACCTCCCAGTTCACCCTGTACTTCCGGGCCAGGTCGCTCAGCCACCTCAGCTCCCGATCGTTGGGCTCTTTCTCTCGCAACGCCAACAGCCTGGAGCGTGTCTCTGCTATCTGGCGGTTCTGCTCGACAATAAAGGGGTACAGAAAATCGAAAAATCGGCGTTTCTTCTCACCAACATCGGCAATCTGGTTGAAGTCCGGTAACGGCTTCCCCAGCAACGCCGAAGAGGACACCGCCCCCTCACCAGAGACCCCCTCCGGCGCACCGTAGTAGGTGGTCGCCGCCCACCAGCAACCCACCGCAATCACACATACCCGTAGACCTTGTTGCATCAAGCACCCTGTGCGTTCCCTTACAGAGCCCAATATGGTACCGCGGCACAGCTTAATCAAGTCTTGCTGGTGAGGGGCAGCGCTTTCCCATCAGCGGTCCAGCGACTACAATGCAGCTTTTCTGCAATGGACCCGAGCATGACCCAGGACAGCCCCTTCAGCCCCGCGCTGGAAACCTTTTTTGGCTCCGAGCAACTTCCCGAAGACGCGCTGGACCTGATGGAAGCCCATGGCTTCCTCACCGCTCTCAACATCGGACCCCAGGCGATGGAGCCCCCCCAATGGCTCGCCGAGCTGTTTGGAGGCGCTATCCCGGACTCTGCAGAGGGCTCCGAGGCCTGTAACGAGCTGGTCAACCTGAAAGCCGCCATTCACCGCACGCTATACTCCGATAGCGACCTGCTACTGCCCTGCACACTGGAGGCCGACGAGGCGCTTGACGACTCCGACCTCCGTAGCTGGTGCATTGGCTTTGTAGCGGCTCACCTGCTGGACGAGGAGCGCTGGTATGAACGCGATGAGCAACTGGCCAGTGAGCTGCTGCTGCCCTTGCTGGTGCTCTCCGGACTGCTCGAAGAGGAGAGCGAGGAGTTTGCAGAGATGGCCGCCGACCGTGGGCTGGTGGAAGATATGGCACAACAACTGCCCCAGGTGCTGACCGAACTTTATCTGCTTTACCAGGCCCCGGAGGAGAAGCCAGGTTTCGACAAGTCCGCTCGGGGAGCCAGTAAAGGAAGCCCCCGTAACGGGAAAAAGAGCGCTGGCAAACGCCGCAACGGCTAGTGATGAGGGCCGGGGCGGGGGTCGCCCCTGCCCTGCTGCAGGAGACAGCGTCCCGCTCCCCATTGAATCATCCTCGACACCTTACAACCCCGATCCCGGTACCCTGCCAAGAAACCATCTCCGATTGGCAAGGTTTTGATGACAGTCACACCCCCTTACCGGCAGAGGCGAAAGCGGGGAAATTGAAATGGCAGGGAGAAACCACATAGGGTAAATTTAGGAGATCAGGTAGCCAAGGACTCCGCACCACCATGTCAACCATGCTGTACGAACTCTCTTTTAGTGGCGAACTGGTGGCCGGCGCCGATCCGGCCCAGGCAAGGGAGAATCTCGGAAAACTCTTCAAGGCCAATGCGGCCCAGTTGGATCGTCTCTTTTCCGGCCAGCGGGTGATCATCAAGAACAACCTGGAGCTCCCTGCGGGACGAAAATACCTGCAGGCCTTTAACAAGGCGGGCGTTAAGGGTCACCTGTTTGATATGGCAACCGGTCGCGAGTGGATAGACCCCCTGGCCGCTGCGCCGGTGGACGAACCCCCAGTCTCTGCAAACGAAACACGACCACAGCCTACCCCTGCTCGCGCCGACTTTGGCACCCGCGCCGAATCAGCCGCAGCACGTCCGGCACAGGCTTTGGTGGGGACGGCCAGCGCCCAGGTGGAGGTGGCGACCCCTGGTTGGGATATCGCTCCGACCGGGGCTGACATGCAGGACAGTTACGAGCACAACGACCCGGAAGCCCCCGACACCAGCCACCTCTCACTGCGTCCGATGAAGGGTAACCTGGTCGACCCGGAACCCCGCAACGATCCCCCTCCCCCGGATACCAGTCACCTCCGACTGGAGGAATAAACCCCAAAAAAAACGGCGCCAGCGCCGTTTTTTTTGCCGCACCACCAGCCGGCGGTTAAAGGGTGATACGGGCCGCCTTCATCGCATCTACCTCCGCCTCGCTATAGCCCAGCGAGCGCAGCACCCGGCCACCGTCACTTCCCAATGCCCCCCCTACCCGCGTGGGACGGGAATGGCTGCGGGAAAAACGCAGTGGGCTGGCGGGCTGGGGTTGCAGGCTACCATCCTCCCGGGGGACCTCCACCACCATCTCCCGGGCAACCAGCTGTGGATGCTGACTCGCCTCCGCCAGTGACAACACCGGCTCTACACAGGCATCCAGGGCGGCAAAGCGCTCGCACCAGTAGGCGAAATCCTGGTCGGCAAAGGCCTCCGAGAGGCGCTGTTTGATCTGCTGCTGCACCCTTGGGTCGGGTGAGAGTCCCTGGCTGGCGAACTCCTCGCATCCCAGCGCCTGGCAGAGCTGGGCCATAAACTGCGGCTCCAGGCTACCCACCGCAAAATAGCGCCCATCGCGGGTGCGGTAGTAGTCGTAGAAACTACCGCCATTGAGGGCGGTGCTCTCCAGCTCCGCCTCGACGCCGCCACCCAGCCAAGCGGCCCCCGCCATGGCGTTCATGGCAAAGCTGGCATCGGTCATACTGATATCGATGGACTGCCCCTCACCACTGCCCTGACGCTCGATCACCGCCGCCAGAATCCCCATCACCGCGTGGAAACTACCGCCACCGACATCCGCTACCTGGACCCCGATCGGGCAAGGTCCGGTGTCGCGTCGGCCGGTATAGCTGCTGACCCCGGCGGTAGCCAGGTAATTGATGTCATGACCGGCACGGTCACGATAGGGCCCGGTCTGGCCGTAGCCGGTCACCGAGCAGTAGATGAGGCGCGGATTGATCGCGCGCAGGGTTTCGTAGTCGAGCCCCAGGCGAGCCATAACGCCGGGACGGAACTGTTCCACCAAAATATCGTACTCCAGCACCAGTCGCTTCACGACCTCAACGGCCTCGGGCTGTTTCAGGTCCAGCGCCAGGGAGGCTTTACCCCGGTTAAGGTAGGCATGAGCGGTGGAGGTTCCGGCATCCATCGGCGGTAACAGCTTCACCAGGTCGGGACGGGTCGGCGACTCGATGCGCAAGACATCGGCCCCCATGTCGGCCAACATCATGGTGGCATAGGGTCCGGGTAACAGGGTTGAAAAATCGAGGACCTTGAGGCCCTTTAACGCTCCATTCATTGTTTACGGCGACTCCCATTCTACGGTTCCGGTACGGGGTGATTCGATCCAGCTCTGGTAGACCTCCTCCACCCGGTTACGTTTGATCTTCAGGGTCGGTGTCATCATCCCATTTTCGATGGTCCAGGGGTCGGCGGCAATCAGCAGGGCATCGGTCTGCTCATGATGCTCCACCCGTCGATTTACCGCCTGGCGGGTTTTTTCCAGCTGCGCCTCGACCGTCGCCCGGGGCTGTTGATTACCCATCTCCGACAGCTCAACCACCGCCACCGGCTGCGCCAGGCTGCGCCCGACCAGGCAGACCTGTTCCACCAACTCGTTTTCACTGATCAGGCTCTCGATAGGCGCCGGCGAGACAAACTTCCCTTTCGAGGTTTTAAAGCTGTCCTTGATACGGCCGGTGATGCGCAAAAATCCATCGGCATCAATCTCACCCTGGTCGCCAGTATGGTAAAACCCACCCTGCAACACCTCATCGGTTTTCTCCCGGTCAAGGTAGTAGCCCAGCATCAACGCGCGACTGCGAAACAGGATCTCCCCCTGAGCGGATATCTTCACCTCGTTGTGGGGCATGACCTGAATATGCCCGAGGGTACCACGACGGTAACGCTTAGGCAGGTTGATCACCCCGTAGGCCATGTTCTCGGTCATGCCATAGCCCTCGCTGATGCGAATGCCGATGCGCTGGTACCAGTCGAGCAATGCCATGGCGATGGGCGCAGCCCCTGAAACCACCACCCGTGCCCGCGACAACCCCAGCTGGGTACGTATTTTACGCGCAACCAGAGACCCCAGAATCGGTATCCTCAGCAAGCGGTTCAAGCGCGCCTGTGGCAGCTTTTGTAGTACGCCCAACTGGAATTTGGTCCATAACCTGGGCACCGCAAAGAAGATGGTTGGCTGCACCGCTACCAGGTCCTGGGCAAAGCTCTCCAGTGAGGCGGGAAAGGAGACCTGGGCACCGGCGTAGAGGCTATTGCCCTCCACAAAAAAGCGCTCCGCAATGTGAGACAGCGGCAGGAAGGAGAAGAAGTGATCGCTCTGCTTGAGGGGTAAAAAGCTGACCGCGTGGGTACAGGCGAAGCCAAAGTTACCGAAACTGTGCATCACCCCTTTGGGGTTGCCGGTGGTACCCGAGGTGTAGACGATAGTCATCAGCTCATCACTGTCGGGTAAGGGGGATGCCTCCATCGGCTCATAGAGCCGCAGCAGGTCGTCCCATTGATGGTCTGCCGGCATCGTCTCGTAAGGCAGGGCAATTCGAATCAGGGTACCGGGTATCCCCGCCTCCATGGAATCCCAGTCATCGAGGCGACCGACAAAGATCGCCCGGGCATCGCAATGGTGCAGGGTATAGGCGATGGTATCGGCATGCTGGGAGGGGTAAAGCGGTACACTGACGTAACCAGCCAGCATGATCGCGAGGTCGGCAATCAGCCATTCGGCGCAGTTTTTCGACAGCAGCGCGATCCGGGCGCCCGGCTCAAACCCTTTATCCTTAAGGGCACTGGCCATGGTTCGGGCCTGCTGGCCCACCTCCTTCCAACTCAGCTCACGGAAGCCCTCACCCGTGGACTGGCGCAGGTAAACCCGGTCGGGACAACTGCGCTCCCAGTGATAGAACATCTCCAGTGGGGTCTTGTAACTCTGTAACGGCTCCGACTGCCCCTCACCGGTCTCCACAACGGCCTGACTCATGCTGCCTCCGTTTATTTTTTTTGTGTAACAGCGAAGGCCAACTTACCAAGCAAGTGCTTGGTTGGCAAGAAGAGAGCCTTCTGTTGCGGGTTACAGCGACCAAAACCGACGAAAAGCGGAGAGTACAATAAGGTTGTTGAAACGGACCGAGTGGTCCTGCCGGCCGCTCAGGTGCTCCTCCCACATACGCCGCAGGGCATCCAGATTGTAGATCCCCTCAGCCATTTGCGGGTCCATCAGGCGCTTGAAAAACCACTCGGTGTCCTGGCGAATGTCCTCGTCATGGTGCACCAGCAGACCCCGGTTGTGCGGTCCCAGCCAGCCTCCGCTGGCCGCCACCAGCCCGCGCCCCCCCCCCCTGAGCAGAAGGTTCAGGCGCCAACGTGCCCCCTCGGAGAGATTGCTTTGGAGCACCCGCTGGCGCAGGCCACCGATCAGGTCCAGCCGTGCCCCACCCGAGCCGGCCTGCAGTGGTTGCAGCCGGCTACTCCCCGCCACTGGCAGGGCCGCGAGGGTTGGGGAGATACGCTCGATCAGGGAGCGGTACGCCCGTTGCTGCTCCTTCCAATGGGCGGGCATATTGAGCCAGTTGCGCACCAGCTCATAATCACACAGGGGAGCACAGACACGAAAACGAGTTTCCAACACATTTAACTGGTAACTGACGTAGCGCCGCTGTCGGTGCCAGAACTCGAGCAGCTGCGCCTTGTCGGCAAAGGTGTCGGCACAGGCACTGTCAAAGGCCTCCAGCATGGTCTGTTGCAAGCGCTCATAACCCTCTCGCACCTGCGGGTGAACCACCACCGCCTCGAGATCCCGGGCGCTGAACCCCTTTCTGACGTAAAGCTTTTGCCACAGGTACTGCAGGGAGCGGTCACGGCCCTCCTGCGGGTGAAGTCGTTTCTTGGAGGAGATCCAGTCACCCGCATAACCACTGACCAGGGTACTTCCTTCAACCCCCGCCTCCAGCAGGCGGAACAGGGGGAAAGCCTCAATAGAGATTTCGCCATCAGCGAGGGTTAATGCCTGCGCCTGATAACGCTGGTAAAGCCGCGCGGGCAGGTCCAGCCGCTGGTGTCGAATCCCCAGCGTTTTCGCCACCCGTCGGCCGATGCGCCGATCGTAACTGTGGGCGTGGCCGTAACTGAAACTATGGGTCATGGGTCGCAGCGCCGCCGGCAACAGCCCGGCCAGCAGACGGGAATCCAACCCACCGGAAAGGGGCAGTGTCAGCTCGTCACTCTCCCCGACCTGACGCTGTAGCGCGTGTTCCAGCAGTGGCTGTAATGCCTCAGCCCCCCCCTCCAGGTCACCACGGGTGGGGTCGATGGAGGGTGCCCAGTAGCAGCGCTGGGTATAGCCCTCGGGCCCCCAACTCAGATGGGCTGCCGGGGCAATAAGGCGTACGCCCTCCAGCAGGCTGTGTTCGTCACACAAATGGCTGGTGATCAATAGCTGGGCCGCCCCGTAGGGATCGAGCCGGGGATGAAAAGCCCTCACATGGCGCAGGGCGCTCAGATGGCTGCAAAACAGCCGGCAATCCTTTAGATCGGTGACATAGAGTTTACGCAACCCAAGCGGGTCACCGATCAACTCGAGCCGCTGGTGCTGTTCATCCAGTACCCACACCATATAACGGCCATTCAATCCCTCCAACGCCCCGGAGCCCTGTATAAGATAACGCTCCAATAGCTGGTCGGCGGTCAGCGCCTGTTCGCCATAGCAATCCCCGATCAGCACCAGGGTCAGGCGATCGCGGCGGGCAAATGGCTCCGCTCTCCAGCGACTCCAACTCAAGGCTATGCATCCAAAAAATCCTTCCAGGACCGCACACAAGTTCGTACCCGAGGCATTGACTGCCGCCTCCAGCTCAGTGCGTACGCCCGCACCCAGCGGCAGCCCTGGCGCCACCGCCGCCGCTATCTGCCAGCTCACCAGGGCACCTCAAGCGCTCCTGCCACCCCTTTCCCCTGTACCAACATTCCATCTTCCTGACTGAGGTTTTGCGCTCAGTATAGCCGAGCAGCCGAAGGGCTCCCCGCTTCAGCAGGAAACGCCAGAGCAGTTCAACCCGACCGCTGGCCGGTGGCGCGGTTGCCAAGCTTCCAGAAAGCGTACACACTGCCCATCGACAAGAACAACCAACGGCTTTATCGGGCATGCAAAATCACACCATCCCCCACCATTTCGTAATGGCTTTACTGGCGGGGGCTGAGCGGCGAGGACGATCGGCAGCGAGTATTGTGCAGAAGGCGCAGCTCCCTACCGAACTACTGGCAGAGAGGGGGATACGGGTGACCGCTAGCCAGTATGCTCGCCTGGTCCGTACCCTGTGGCAGGAGCTGGATGACGAATTTGGCGGCTTCGGCCCCCATCCCAGCCGGCAGGGCACCTTTGCCATGATGAGCCTGGCGATCATCCACTGTACCACCCTTGAGCAAGCACTGCGTCGGGCCAGTCGCTTCTACGGGCTGTTCCCCGGCGCCCCGACCTTCCAGCTTGGTCGCGAAGGGGAGCAAGCGGTTCTTGAGCTGGATATAGAGTCCCGGACCGATCCCCTGCATTATTTGTCCGAGTCGCTGCTGGTGATCTGGTCCCGTTTCAGTAGCTGGCTGATCGGGCGACGCATACCGCTGGAGGCGGTGGAGCTCGGCTATGAGGCGCCTGCCCACGCCGCCGACTACCGGCAGCTGTTCTCCTGCCCACACTACTTTGGCCGCAAGGCTACGCGATTGATTTTTCCGGCCTCTTTTCTGCAGCTTCCCATCCTGCAGGATGAGCGCACCCTCAAACAGTTTCTCCAAACCTCGCCCGCCCAACTGCTGGCAAAGCCCGATTATGGCAACAGTATTACCGGTATTATCCGCAGCCGCCTGGGCAAGGATTTCAGCCGCCCTTTCCCCGACTTTGAACAGATTTCACAGAGTCTATACCTGACCCCACAAACCCTCAGGCGTCGCCTGCGGGATGAGGGGACCTCCTACCAGGAGATCAAGGACAACCTCCGTCGTGATGCGGCCATCTACCACCTTGAGCGCAACCAGTTGTCGATCAACCAGATCGCCCATGAAGTGGGTTTTTCAGAACCCAGCACCTTTCACCGTGCATTCAAAAAGTGGACCGGTGTAACGCCGGGCGCCTACCGCGATAGTGATGAGAACTCATAATATTGCAACTACCGGCTTTAACCCCTTAACCCTCGTATTGATTACTACCCAAGGAGTACCCCCATGAACCGTCGCCTTAGTACCCTGTTAATGACCCTGTTACTGGGGTTTTCATCCATCACCCAGGCGGATAACCCCAGAGTCAAAATGGAGACCAGCGCGGGAAGCTTTACGATTGAGCTGTTTGCCGATGAAGCCCCCCTGAGCAGCGCCAACTTTTTACAGTATGTGGACGCAGGTTTTTACAACGGCCTGATTTTTCACCGGGTGATTCCCAACTTTATGGCCCAGGGGGGAGGGTTCGAGCCGGGCATGCTGCGTCGCCAAACCCGAGAGACGATAAAGAACGAAGCCAATAACGGGCTCAAAAACACCCGCGGCACCCTGGCGATGGCGCGCACCGGGGACCCCCACTCCGCCACGTCCCAGTTTTTCATTAACGTGGCCGACAACCCTTACCTAAATTTCAGTAGCGAAAGCCAGAGCGGGTGGGGCTACGCGGTATTCGGCCGGGTGGTCGAAGGGATGGAGGTGGTGGATCGTATCGTCATGAGCCCTACAGGTAACCGCGGTCCGTTCCAGAATGTTCCCCGCGAAGATATCCTGATCATTGGCACCAGCCGCATCGAATAAGCCCTTTATTCGTCGGTGGCCTCGCGGGACCACCGGCGAATCTGCCCGATCTCCTGCGTCTCGATGCCCAACCCCTGCAGAAAATCCTCGTGGGCCTCCGTCGCCTGGCGCTCGAACTCAACGTGCCAGCGGCGCATATCGGCCTCACTCATCCCCGCCGCGGCCAGTAGCCTGACCCAGCCCTGTTTGTCGAGGGTGCGGCACTCCTGCAACCTAGAGCGATCCTGCAACAGGCTCACCAACAGCCGTTGCTGGTCCCGTAGCGCCTGGATCTCCCGATTAATGGTCTGCAGGCGCTGCTCGAGCAGCGCCTGCATCTCTCCCCCGTCGCCATCGAGCAGCGCGGCAATCCGGTCCAAAGCGATCCCCGCCTCCCGGTAGCGCTGGATCGACGCCATACGGCGCTGATCCCCAGACCCATATAGACGGTAGTTGGCGGCAGAGCGAAGCGAGGGGGAAAGCAGGCCGATACGGTCGTAATAGAGCAATGCGCTGCGCGAAAGTCCAAACCGGCGGCTCATCTCACCGATGGTAATAGCGGAGTCCGGCATCCCTACTCCTGACCCGTTGCCGACTCACGGGACCAGCGGCGAATCCGTTCCACCTCCTGCGCACTCTCCCCCAGCCAGGTTAAAAAGCTGGCATGCCCCTCGGGGTAGCGCGCTTCAAACAGCTGGTGCCAGCGTTGCATAGTCGCCTCGTTCAGGCCCGTGGCCTCAAACAGCTCTACCCACTGCTCCTTGCTGATCCCCCCCTGGGGTGGGTTCATGGGCTGATTCATGGGTGTTCTCCTGTTGTTGATGGGTTTGAGGGCAGTCTCAACCATGAAGCCGTAGACAGGTCAAATCCCGCCGGTTCAGGCTTCGCTGGAGGCCAACCGGAGGGGGGGGCGAATCGGCAGGTGCACCAGGGCCGCCACCACGCCCAGTGCGGCGCTGAGGATCCAGATCAGGTCATAGTTGCCCGTGGTATCGAAGACCCAGCCGGCCAACCAGGCCCCCACAAAGGCCCCCACCTGGTGGCTGAACATCACCCAGCCGAACAGGCTGGCCAGTCTCTGGATGCCAAAATACTGCGCCAGGCTGCCACTGGTCAGGGGGACAGTGGAGAGCCAGAGCATGCCCATTACCGCGGCGAACAGATAGAAGCTGAGGGCGGTTTTGGGGGCCAGCATAAAAACGACCACCAGCAGCGCCCGCATCAGGTAGATGAGCGAAAGCAGATAGGGTTTGTGGTGGCGCCCCCCCAGCCAGCCGGCGAGGATCACCCCCCCCACATTCACCAGGCCGATCAACGCCAGGGCGTTACCCGCCACCTCGGGCTGCAGACCGCAGATCGCCACCAGGTTCGGCAGGTGCACCGAGATAAAGGCCACATGAAACCCGCACACAAAAAAACCGGTAGCCAGCAGCCACAACCGCGCATCGCGATAGCTGGCCGGCAGACTGAGAGGGGGACTGGCGACGGCCCCCGCCTCCCGGGGCGACCTCAACCAGGGTGAGAACAGGAGGATAATAAGGGTACAAGCCGCCAGCAACAGCAGCGCCAACGACCAACCGTAGTGTTCGGTGGCCCATTGGGTGAGCAGTGCGAAAAGGAACTGGCCACTGGAGCCGCCGGCACTGACAATACCGAGAGCGAAGGAGCGCCGGTGTTCATCGACCAGCCGACCCACCGCCGCCAGCACCACCGGGAAGGTGGTCGCCCCCACCCCTACCCCCACCAGCAGGCCGTTACTGAGCTGGTAGAGCCAGTAGCTCTCGCTCAGCGCCAACAACACCAGGCCGAATACGTAAATCAGGCCGCCGACCAGCAACACCCGTTGAGTGCCGTAACGCTCGGCCGCCAGCCCCGCAAAGGGGGCCACCGCGCCCCACACCAGGTTCTGTACGCCAAAGGCGAGGGATAGATCGCCGAGGGGCCAGCGCAACTGCTGGGCCATATCCGGCAACAGCAGCCCCATCGACTGCCGCACCCCCATATTGATTGCCAGAATGGCAAAACCGGCTGCCACCGCCAGCAGCAGGGTCTGGCGGGTCGATGGCGGTGCCGTCGAGGGCGGGGACGTTTCGCTCACCGCTACCGGCTCCTCTCAGCTGATATCCGCCCTTGCCTCCGCTTCAAAATCACCCTCGATGCCTCCTGTGCGCTCCAATTCCGGCATAATACCCGGATAGTGGCGCTCGTACTCCTTCAACAACAGTGCCAGCGGCAGATCGGCGTACTGGCCATGATCGGTGACGTACTCCATATGGCGCTGGCCACTGGCATCGAAGGGGTGAAAAATCGAATCGGTACGGCCATCAAACTCCAACGGCTTGACCCCGGTCTTTTCACAGAGGGAAAGGTTAAAGGCCGGGGTGGCTTTCACCCAACGCCCCTCGATCCAAAGCTCCACATAACCGTGCCAGGCAAACAGGTCACTTCCCATCACTTCCCGTAGCTTATCGGAGGTCAGGTGATTGCGTACATCGGCGAATCCCAGCCGGGTGGGGATGTTCAGCACCCGCCCCATGGCGGCCATCAGCACCGCTTTGGAGACGCAGTAACCATAGCCGTTGGCCAGGGTGGCGCTGGCACGCGCACTTTCCAGACGGGTAGCGATTCGATAGGGGTCGTAACGGATGCCATCACGAACCGCGTAGTAGATCGCTACCGCCTGTTCCCGAACACCCTCTATGCCCTCCACAGAAACCTGGGTGAAACGGCGCACTTGAGGGTGGTCGCTGTCGATGGCCGGGGTGGGGGTCAGGTAGGTATCCAGAGTCATAAGGGGCTCACCAGGAGGTCAGGAAAAGGGCGCATGGCGCGATGGTTCACCTGAGTGTCCGCCAGCCGGCGGGACGATGCAATGGCCGAGAGCGGCCCCTGAATTGGCAAAAAGCATCAAGGCTGTACAGGAAAAAAGGGGTCGGCCAATGAGAATCCCTTCACTAAGCCTTCATAAAACGGGCCGCCCCTATAGAAAAACCGGCAGAACAAGACCTGTGCCGCACCACTGCAAACCCAATGCCTTTTATAATTATTCTTTATTGATCAATCGATTAGAGGAAGCCATGGGGATCAGACTGCGCTACTGTTAAAGACACTGACAGTCGCTGATTGCGCCTCTGGCCGCTCTCTATACTCAAACTTCCTACACAACGGGCGCCCCTTCGCGGTGCTCACCGGGTGAGGCCACTACACATCATGAGTCTGGCAACCAAAGTATTGCTGGGGCTGCTTGCGGGTATCGCCTGCGGCCTGTTACTGGGTGAGCTGACCGCTCCGTTGGAGTGGGTCGGCAAGATCTTCCTGATGCTGCTGCAGATGACGGTATTGCCCTACATCCTCACTTCGGTGATGTTCGGGGTCGGCTCCCTTAAACGCCATGAGATACTGCCCATCGCCAAATACGGTGGCCTTGCATTGCTGCTGATGTGGGCTACCACCATCGTACTGCTGCTGCAGGCGGGCTTCGCCCTGCCCACCCGGGTCAGTGCCAGCTTCTTCAGCCTCTCCTGGCTGGAGCCCGACACCACAACCCTGGCGCTGGATAGTTTCATCCCCGCCAACCCCTTCCAGTCCCTTACCCAGCAGTCGGTGCCGGCGGTGGTGCTGTTCAGTGTCGCTATGGGGATCGCCATCATCGGCATGGATAACAAGAAACGCATCCTCGAGGGTCTCGAACTGGCCCGTGACCTGATCAGTAGCCTGTCGGTGCTGGTGGTTCGGTTCACCCCCTACGGGGTGTTTGCCATCACCGCCGCCGCCGCAGGCAGTCTCAACCTGGAGGAGCTCAAGGGCATCTATGTGTTTGTCACTTTGCTGTCGGTAATGTCGCTGTTCCTGGTGTTCTGGGCCTTTCCCCACCTGATCAAAAACCTGACCCCCTTCCGCTACACCGAGGTCATGGCCTGCAGCCGGGATGCCCTGGTCACTGCCTTTGCGACCGGTAACCTGTTTGTGGTGCTGCCGATGATCAGCTACCGCACCCAGCAGCTGGCCAGGCAGCATGCCACCGCACGCAAGCGACGACTGTCGATCATCGATGTGATCGTCCCCATCAGCTACAGTCTGCCCACGGCCGGCAAGATGCTGGGCTATATCTTCGTGATCTTTGCCGGCTGGTTCAGCGGCAAGGACCTGGCTCTGGCCGACTACCCGACGCTGGCTCTGCTGGGGATCAGCAGCTTCTTCAGCCCCATGATCCTCTCCATCCCCGAGCTACTGCAGCAATTCCATATCAACCCGGACACCTTCAAACTCTATCTGCTGACCGACCAGATTCTCTTCAACCGTTTCGCGGCGCTGGTGGGGGTGATGTTTATCGTTGGAATGGCCCTGATTGTAGGTGCCGGCGCTACCCGTATGCTGCGGGTCAGCTGGCGCCGGGTGAGCTACGCCTTTCTGTTTACCGCCGCCTTAATGGCAGCCCTGATCGGCCTGCTCTACGCCACCTTCTCCTCTATCGACTACCAATACAACGGCTACCAGCTGTTTATCGAACGTAAGCTGATGGCCCCCCCCGTCCCCCACCAGGTGGTCCGCTCAGTGCCCGACACCGTGCTGAACGCCCCTCGCATCTCCACCCAGCCCGTCCTCAAGCGAATCCGCGAGCGTGGATTTCTGCGGGTGGGTTACTACCGGGACTGGCTACCCTATGCCTTCCATAATGTGAACGGCGATCTGGTCGGCTACGACATCGAAATTTTCCAACAGATGGCCCGCGATCTCGGGGTAGAGATTGAGTTTGTGAATATCTATCGCAATGAGGTCGAGCACTTATTGAATAATGGCTACCTGGATATCGCCTCCGGGGTCGCCTCCAGCCCCAACCACCTCAAGCGCTTTACCCTGTCCCCGGCCTATACCCTGGAGCTGATGTCCCTTATGGTACCCTACGAGAGGCGTCGGGAATTCCGCAGTTGGGGTGAGCTACGAGAAAAGGAGAGCCTGGTGATCGGTATACCCGATGGTTTCACCGATGCCGTTGATCTCGAAAAAATCCTGCCCACAGCCACGCTCTGGGAGATATCCACCCCCCGCATGTTCTTTCGTGACAGCGAGGAGATGGCCAAGTACGATGCCCTGCTGTTTGGGGTAACGGCCGCTGCGGGCTGGGGCATGATCAACCCGGACTACAGCATCAGCCTGCCGCAGCCGGAGCGGCTGTTCGTCCCCCTCGCCTTCCCCCTGGCACGGAACGATATGGCATTTGAGCTCTATGTACGTAGCTGGCTGGAACTGCGTACCGTGGATGGCACACTCGACCGGTTTTTCAACTACTGGATCAAGGGGGAAACCGGGGCAACCCGGCCGCCCCGATGGTCCCTGTGGCAATCGCTGTTGGGCGACACCCCCTCCCAGCAACCGGAGAGTGGGCGCATGCTCCCCCCGGGAAACTCCCGGGGGGAGTAAGCCCTACTCGAATCGATGGCCGCTGGCTGCCATCTCCTGGAGGAGTGCCGGCGGTTCAAAGCGCTCCCCGTACTGCTCGCTCAGGTAGCGCGCCCGATCGACAAAGGAGGCCAGCCCATACTGGTTGATGAACTGCAGTGCACCACCGCTCCAGGCCGCAAAGCCGATGCCGAAGATGCTGCCGATGTTGGCATCGGGCACCGAACGCAGCACCTTCTCCTCCAGGCAACGAACCGTTTCGATCGCCTGGATAAAGAGCAGGCGATCACGCACATCCTGCCGACTGATCTGCTGCTCACTACGGACGAACTGCTCCTTTAAACCACTCCACAGCCGTTTTTTACCGCCCTCGGGGTAGTCATAAAAGCCTGCGCCCGCCGCCCGACCGGGACGTTTGAGCTGATCGACCATGGTGTCGATCACTGCGATAGCAGGGTGAGCGGGCATAACTTTGCCCTCGGCGGCCAGGTCGGACTCAGTCTGTGCACGGATATGCTTCATCAGGCTCATGCTGACCTCGTCGGAGATCGCCAACGGCCCAACCGGCATACCCGCCTTGACCGCTTCCTTCTCGATCAGGGCGGGTTCGACCCCCTCCCCCAGCATGGCAATCCCTTCGTTAGTGAAGGTACCGAATACGCGAGAAGTGAAAAATCCTCGGCTATCATTCACCACGATAGGGGTTTTGCGAATCTGCAGTACAAAGTCGAAGGCCTTGGCCAGCACTTCGTCGGAGGTCTTTTCTCCACAGATGATCTCCACCAGCGGCATCTTGTCCACCGGCGAGAAGAAGTGCAGACCGATAAAGCGGCTGGGGTCCGGCACCGCCTCGGCGAGGCCGGTGATCGGCAGGGTCGAGGTGTTGGAAGCGATCAGGGCATCGGGGTTACAGATCGACTCTGCCTCACGGGTCACTTGTGCCTTGAGTGCTCGATCCTCGAACACCGCTTCGATAATAAGGTCGCAACCGGCAAAGTCACCACTGTTGTCGGTGGCCTGGATACGCGCCAGCACCTCATCCATCTTCTGCTGGGTCATGCTGCCGCGGGCAACCCGCTTGGCCAGCAACCCTTCGCTATAGCTCTTGCCCTTGGTGGCGCTCTCAAGGGCGACATCCTTGAGGACCACATCGATACCGCTGATGGCGCATTGGTAGGCGATGCCGGCTCCCATCATGCCAGCTCCGATCACCCCCACCTTGTGGGTCTGGCTGGGCGCAAAGCCGTCCGGGCGGGAACCACCGGCCTTGATATGATTAAGCTGGAACCAGAAGGTATTGATCATGTTCTTGGCCACCGGCGACATCACCAGCTCGGTGAAGTAGCGGCTCTCGATGAGGCAGGCGTTATCGAAATCGACCTGGGCCCCCTCAACCGCCGCCGCCAGGATCTTCTCCGGAGCAGGGAAACAACCCTTGGTTTTCTGCCGCAGCATGGAGGGTGCGATGGAGAGCATCTGGAACACATGGGGGGAAGAGGGAGTGCCCCCCGGCAGGCGATAGCCCTTCTCATCCCAGGGCTGCTGCGCCTTAGGGTTGGCCTTGACCCACTCCTTCGCGCGGCTGACCAGCTCCTCCGGGGAAGCAACCAGCTCGTGCACCAGGCCCGCCTTAAGTGCTGCCTCGGGTTTAACCTGCTTGCCCTCCATCAGGTAGGGCAGCGCCTTCTCCAATCCCAATAGACGGACCATCCGCACCACCCCCCCGCCACCGGGCAGCAGTCCCAGGGTGACCTCCGGCAGTCCGATGCTCACCTTGGGGCTGTCAAGACAGATGCGGTGGTGACAGGCCAGGGCCAGCTCCCAGCCGCCACCCAGTGCAGCGCCATTAATCGCCGCCACCATCGGCTTACCGAGGGTTTCAAGCCGACGCATACCCGCCTTGAGGCGGTTTACCATCTCATAGAAAGGGGCCGCCTCCGCCACCGAGATCAACTCATTGAGGTCACCGCCGGCAAAAAAAGTACTCTTGGCGCTGGTCAGCACAATGCCGCTGATATCCGCCTGCTCGGCCTCAATCCGCACCACGACCTCCTCGAAGGCGGCGCGGAAATCGGCGTTCATGGTATTGGCCGACTGGCCCGGGTTGTCGAGCACCAGGGTGACGATGTTGTCGGCATCTTTTTCAAATCGAATTGCACTCATGTTTCTATCCCCTATACCCGTTCCACGATTGTTGCGATACCCATACCACCACCGACACAGAGGGTAGCCAGGCCATAGCGCTGTCCACGTGCCTCCAGCTCGTCGATGAGGGTGCCCACAATCATCGCTCCCGTAGCGCCCAGGGGGTGGCCCATGGCGATGGAGCCTCCGTTGACATTCACACTGGCCGGATCGACCCCCATATCCTTGATGAACTTCAACACCACCGAGGCAAAGGCCTCATTGACCTCAAACAGGTCGATCTCATCCACACTCATGCCCGCCCGGGCCAGGGCCTTGCGCGCGGCGGGTGCAGGACCGGTCAGCATGATGGTGGGGTCGGTACTGGTGACGGCGGTGGCCACAATGCGTGCCCGCGGGGTCAGACCCAGCTCACGCCCCTTGCGCTCGCTGCCGATCAGCACCGTGGTGGCGCCGTCGACAATGCCGGAAGAGTTGCCGGGGGTATGAACATGGTTGATACGCTCGATGTGGGAGTAGACCCGCAGGGCGGTGTCGTCGAAACCCATGGCCCCCATCGCCTCGAAGGAGGGTCGCAGCTGGGCCAACCCCTCCATGGTGCTCTGGGGTTTGATGAACTCATCCCTGGCCAGCAGCACAATGCCATTCTGGTCAGTGACCGGCACCACCGAGCGATCAAAGCGCCCGCTGTCACGGGCGGCAGCGGCTTTTTGCTGGGACCCCAGTGCAAAGCGGTCAACCTCCTCACGGCTGAACCCCTCGATAGTGGCGATCAGGTCGGCGCCGATCCCCTGGGGTACAAAATCGGTGTGAATATTGGTGGCCGGATCCGCGACCCAGGCTCCGCCGTCGGAGCCCATGGGCACCCGCGACATCGATTCGACGCCGCCACAAACCACCAGGTCTTCCCAACCAGAGGCCACCTTCATGGCCCCCATATTCAGGGCCTCCAGCGCCGAGGCACAAAAACGGTTGATCTGGACACCCGCCACCGATATATCCCAATCAGCCACGCTGGCCGCGGTCTTGGCGATATCCGCCCCCTGGTCACCCACCGGGGTCACGCAGCCCAGTACAATATCATCCACCTGGGAGGTATCCAGGTCATGGCGCTGCTGCAACTCGGTTAACAACCCCGCCACCAGATCCACCGGCTTGACGGTATGAAGGGATCCATCCTTCTTCCCCTTACCCCTGGGGGTTCGGATGGCATCAAAGATAAAGGCTTCTGTGCTCATAGGTTCCTCATTGGCCCTGACCACTCGCGTGGAACGGCTCGTTGTTATGTGTGTTGGGAGGCGCTGCCGTTACCGGGACCGGCCCGCAAGCAAGCCCGGTTTCAGCTCTGTCTCACACCCTACTGGATCGCCATTGGCATTGACGATGGCCGCAATGGTCAATCCCAGTGACCGAATAGGACAGCCAGGGTCCCCGCTTGCCAGCGCGTCAAGCCGGACGGTACAATGGCTGCTGATTCATTCATGCATCAAGAGAAGGACTGACGTCCTCTCCAACCTGCCCCTAGGCAAGGTGGATTCCGGTAACGGAGATGTGGCCCCCGCGGCAACCATCTAGGATTTCCCCGTACCTTAACGTCAGTTCTCTGTTTATTGGAGAACAGTATGTCTATCAGACCCATTGTGGCAGAGCTCCCCGCTTGCCAGCCCCGGCAACCGTCAAGGGAGGCGCCCGCCCAGGTGATTGAGCACCTCCACTATCACTGCCCGCTCTACTGCTGGCTCTCCAGCGCGCGCTATCGCGAGGGCGAGGCGGTGGTGTTTCTCTACATCGAATACCGCGATGCTACCCGCGCCAGCCGTTATCGCCAGTGGCGCTTTGCCTCCATTGAGCAGGCACAACAGTTTCTCGGGCAACAGGCTTCAACGGTGGTTCTGCCACAGATCAGCGGTCTGCGCACCCGCCAGCAACCCATTACGGGCCCTGCCCCGGACCCGGCCGCAACCGCCGCCTGACACTTCCAGTCGCTGGCCCTGGCCGTGCCGCAGTCGATGGCGCTAGGCTTCAATCATCAGGATGCGCCGCAGGATGGGGGTCAGGCCGCTTATAAAAAACTCGACCCCGATCACCATCACGATCAGCCCCATGATCCGCAACAGGACCTTGTTACCGCTCTCCCCCAGCCGATCCATGATCGGCGTGGCAAACAGCAGGAACAGGTAGGTCACCAGGGACACCAGCGCAATCGAGACAAAAAGCACCAGGTGGTACTCCACCCCCCCGTGGGTGCTCATCAGGATGATGACCGATGCGATGGCTCCGGGCCCGGCAATCAGAGGAATGGCAATCGGGGTGATGGCGATATCCTGGGTATAGGACTCCATCTCGTGAAGGTTGTCCTTGTCGAAGCGGATCCTGCTGAGCCGCGCCTGGATCATCTCGTACCCCATAATGAAGAAGATCACCCCACCGACGATGCGCAGGCTGTCAACGGTGATGGAGAAGACACGAAACACAAACTCACCGGTAATGGCGAAGAGCACAAGAATGATGGCCGCTGTGAGGGTCGCTTTGCCCGCCACCCGCCGTGTGATCTTGCGATCCAGCTGCGAGGTCATGGAGGTGAATATGGGGGTGACGCTCAGGGGGTTCACGACCGTAAACAGGGAGGTTACGCAGAGCAAAAAAAACTCCACCATATTGTGCATCATACCCGCGTCCCCATCCCTCTAGTGGTTGCGAACGGGCACCGTTTTGCCTACCCGCTTCGTTCACTATAGACGCCCACCCACCCCCTGCAGCGATCTTTTCATCAGCAAGGGAGTGGCAAGCGCGGCAAATCCCGCCATAATAGCCGGCCCCGGTCGCGCCGGCCCCAAGCGCACCGGACCACTTTGCCTTCAGGATAACCAGTACCCTGAGGATAACTCACCTGTTCGGGAACCCCTTCGTGCAACAGCGATCCGAATCGACCAAGGGCATACTCTTTGCCCTCGCCGCCTTCACCTTCTGGGGTATCGCCCCGATCTACTTCAAGGCGGTCGCTGATGTCCCGCCGTTGGAGGTGCTGGCACACCGCATCCTGTGGTCAGTGCTACTGCTGATGGGGCTGATCACCATCGCCCGCCAATGGACCCTGACCCGGGATCTTCTGCGCGATCCCCGCAAACTAAAGCTCCTTCTCCTCTCGGCGCTGCTGGTAGCGGCCAACTGGTTGACCTTTATCTGGGCCGTGGCCAACGAGCGCATTCTGGAAACCAGCCTGGGGTATTTCATCAACCCCCTGGTCAATGTATTGCTGGGCATGCTGTTTCTGGGCGAGCGTCTCAACCGGGGGCAGACCATCGCCGTGCTGCTGGCGCTCAGCGCCGTGGGCTACCAGCTGCTGGTGCTGGGGAGCATCCCGATGGTGGCACTGATCCTGGCCTTCAGCTTCGGCTTCTACGGACTGGTACGCAAAAAGGTGGCAGTAGCGGCGGTTCCCGGGCTGGCCATTGAGACCCTGCTCCTGCTCCCTCTCTGCCTGGCCTACCTCGGTTACCTGGTGGTTCAGCAGCGCTCCAGCTTCAGCCTGCAACTGCCCGACACCGCTGCACTGTTGATTCTGGCCGGAGTGATTACCACCGTCCCCCTGGTCTGGTTTAACGCCGCCGCTACCCGCCTCTCGCTGGCCACCGTCGGCTTTATCCAGTACCTGGCCCCCTCCATCGCCTTTACCATAGCGATCACCGTCTACCATGAGCCCTTCAGCCATGACAAACTGGTGGTGTTCGGTATTATCTGGACGGCGCTGTTGGTGTTCAGCCTCGACGCCTGGCATCAACAGCGAAAACGCCGCTTGTAAAACAGCAGCCACCCCCCATATTCAGCAGAGGCCGGGCTATTTCAGAGTCCGGCAATTTTTCTTTTCGCGCACAGGGACAGGGAGTAACCGTGCCAACAACCTCCGATTACACCCATTTAACCTCTCCGCTTCCCTCTATTGGGGAGGAGTTGCTGTCGGGGGCTCGCAATACCATCCCCCTGATTGTCGGCGCCATCCCCTTTGGCATTATCTTTGGCACCCTGGCGGTCACCAATGGCCTCTCGGCCTGGACCGCAATGGCGATGTCGCTGTTTGTGTTTGCCGGCTCCTCCCAGTTTATTGCGGTCGGGCTGCTTGCACTCGGGAGCAGTCCGGCAATCATTGTCCTCACCACCTTCGTGGTGAACCTTCGTCACCTTCTCTACGCCGCATCCCTGGTCCCCTATGTCCGCCACCTGCCTCAACGCTGGCGGGTACTACTGGCGTTCGGCCTGACGGATGAGAGTTATGCGGTGGTGGCCTCACGCTACCTCAACGAAGCACCTCGCCCCAACAACCACTGGTTCTTTTTGGGTTCGAACCTGGCCATGTGGGGTAACTGGCAGCTCTGTACCCTGATCGGTATCACCCTTGGCACCCTGATTCCCGACATGAGCAGCTGGGGGCTGGACTTTGCCATGTCGGTCACCTTTATTGGGCTGGTGGTCCCCTATGTGCGCAACTGGCCGATGCTGGCTGCGGTGCTCACCTCCGGCGCCATGGCCTGGGCTGCCCACCCCCTGCCACACAACCTCGGGCTGATCCTGGCGGCCCTGAGCGGCGTACTGGCCGGCGTTATCTGCGAGCGGCTAAAGGGTTCTCGGGAGCACAAAAAATGAAAGACCTGCTGTTGATTCTCGGTATGGTGGCCGCTACCTTTCCGGTGCGTTATACCCTCTTCGCCCTCGCCGGCCGTTTCCAGTTTCCGCCCGCTGTGGCCGACGCACTGCGCTACGTTCCGCCGGCGGTGCTAACCGCCATTATCGTACCGGCGGTGCTGATGCCCTCGGGAGAGACCTGGCTGACACTGGATAACCCCTACCTGCTGGGCGCCCTGATCGCCGTGGCGGTGGCCTGGTTCAGCCGCCACCTGCTGCTGACCATCGTCGTCGGCATGTGCGTCTTCCTGCTGCTCAAACACCTGATCCTCTAGAAGGAGGAACCGGGTTGGGTAAGAAACACCCGCTCCTCCTCGCTACTCTGCCGCCCAAGCGCCCGGTTGCGGTGGGGGAATCGGCCGAAACGGGCAATAATCTGCCGATGTCGGCGAGCCGATTGCAGACTGCCATCGACATCCTTACCGTCCGCTTCAGTGACCTCTTGGCGCAGCGCTTCCAGCAGCAGAATCGCTTGATCCTGGTCCTCCAGCGCTTCGCTGTGCACCAATGGCAGGTAGAAAAACACCCGCTCCATCGGCGCCAGGGATTGATCCTGCCCCTGCGCCAATCCACCCCGCACCAGGGCTCGGGCACGTCGGTCCCAGGCAAAGGCCCGCTCCCGCCCCCGGTAGAGGTGGCGGGGAAACTGATCCAGGCAAAGAATGCTGGCCAGGCGCCCCCTTGGGCTGTCCTCCAACAGGGGTGGCCTCTTGCGGGATAGACGCCCCAGCAACTCGCCAAACTGGTCGCGGACATAGCGGTCGACCGCTTCACTTTTCCCCCACCAGAGTGCTTTTCCACCCGGAGGAAAGCCGGCTCGATCAGCGAACCAAAAGTCGAGAACGGCGGTTATCTCAGGTGTCTCATTCATGAATACTCCGTCCCGGTGGATGGGTTTGCAGAATCCGGTGAAATCATTCCCGGCGCTGGCGGGTCTATTGGGAATGGCCCCTGGCACCTATAAGGCGGATCACGGAGACGAAGATGGCCCGAAGCTCGATTCTGCTACTGCTCATGCTATCGCTGCCCAGCTGGGGTTGGCAAATCAACAGTGGTAGCCGTCACACGCCCCTGCTGGAGCTTTACACCTCACAAGGCTGCAGTAGCTGCCCGCCGGCGGACCGGAGGTTCAGCTCCCTTAAGCATCACCCCCAACTCTGGCAGGGGCTACAGTGGCGGCTGCCGCTACCGGACCCCATCGCCCCCCAGGGGGTTCCCCTGGCGATATCGGCCTGGGTCGGTCGCGGCGACCGCCTGCAACCGCTGCAGGCGGTGGGAGGCTGGTGGACCCCCTGATCAGGGGGAGCCAGCCTCAGGCTGGGTCTCATAGAGACTGACCTGGGAAAACTCCTCAAACTCATCCAGATCAGGAAAGGTACCACAGGACATCCGGGCAATACGCCGGTAGGGGGCGACCTGGAAATTGCGAATACGAGAATCCCCGACCAACACCGAGTCGGCGCACCGACAAAACTGCTCCAGCAGCGGCAGGTTAGCACGATCATAGAGCACATCGGCGGCAACCAGCAGGTCCACCGGAGCCTCAAGCCCTGCGAAGTCGTCGAGCAGCTCCACCTCCACCCCGTTCAGGCGGGCGTTGGCGGAGGTGGCGGCAAGGGCCTGGGGATCGATGTCGCAGGCGATCACCTGACGGGCTCCCGCCAGGGCGGCGGCAACCGCCACCACGCCTGAACCGGCCCCAAAGTCCAGCACCCGCTTACCCGCCACCCGCTGGGGCTGGTTCAACAGATAACGCGCCAGCGCCAGTCCACTACCCCAACAGAGGCTCCAGTAGGCGGGCTGCTGCATAATGGCCAGCATCTGCTCGGTGCTGTAATGCCGTTGAACACTCCGGGGGTCGATCAGGTAGAGCTGAAGCGCTCCACAACCGGGTAAGCGCTGGGGGCAGACAGCAGCACCGGGGATCCGCTGCTGCAAAAAACGGTCGAGCTCGCAGGTCATTTCAGGGTCAGGGGGCAGAAAGGCCGTTTCCAGATACGTACAGGGCCGGCCACTCTCTTTGGATTGGCCGGCCCCAGTAGTCACGCGGTGGGAGGTGGTTATACCTCCCTGGACACTCTTGGTGAGCCATTACAGTTATAACCTCCGTGCCAGGGCAAGTCCAGACAGCCTTGAGAACAGTTTGCACTAACAACGGCCTCTCTTCTTCCCGCCGCCAGGACAGGGTTAACCTGCTGCCATCAGGTCAACCTGCCTCCTGGGCCAGCAGACTGCCCTGCTCCCGGATAAGGCGGGTGACCTCGCCGGCCGAGGTAGGCCTGCAGAACAGGTAGCCCTGCCCTTGATCGCACCGCAGGCGCTGGAGATAGGATTGTTGCAGCGGGGTCTCCACCCCCTCGGCCACTACCTGCAGGTCCAGGTTGTGCGCCAACCCCACGATGGCCCGGATAATGGTTTCCGCATCCCCCCTCTGCGAGGTGGTGCGACCCAGCTGGCTGACGAAGGTACGGTCGATTTTGATACTGGCAATGGGCAGCTGGTTAAGATAGCTGAAGGAGGAGTAGCCGGTGCCGAAGTCATCAACCGCCACCCGTATACCCAATGCACGTATCCGCTCCAGCAAAGCGATCGAGCGGTCGACATTGCCCATGATGGCCGTTTCTGTCAGCTCGATCTCCAGCTGCCGGGGGCCGATCTGATAGCGGCTAAGCAGGCTGGCGATGTAATCGGGGAGCTGCTCGTTTTGCAGCTCCTGAGCCGACAGGTTCACCGCCATGCTGAGATTAATCCCCTCCCCCCGCCATTGCATCAGCTGCCGGCAGGCCAGGTCGAGAACACGCCTACCCAGCCGGTGAATCTGGGCCGACTGCTCAGCGATGGTAACAAACTCGGCCGGGCTAACCATCCCCAGCTCTGGATGGTTCCATCGGGCCAGCGCCTCTACCCCCTCGATCTGCCCGCTGAGCAGGTCGATCTTGGGCTGGTACTCAAGGTACACCTGCTCGGTCTCCATCCCCTCATGCAGCTCCTTTTCTATCATCACCCGCCGTTCCAGAACCTTCGCCTGGTCCAGGTGGAACAGGGAGACCGCAATCCCTCGCTGCTTGGCCTGGTACATGGCGATATCTGCATGCTTCAGCAGGCTGGTCAGGTCTTCACCGTCCTCCGGGTAACAGGCAACCCCGATACTCGCTTCTACCTGGACGCGGTGGGTTTTTAGCTGCAGTGGTTTCTCCACCGCGTCGGCAATGCGCTCGGCCACCTCCAGCGCCGAGATCCCCGAACAGTCGGGAAGAATGATGGTGAACTCATCCCCCCCCTGCCGGCACAGGGTGTCCACATCCCTCAGGCACCCCCTGATCGCCTGGCTCACCTCAACCAGCAGGAGATCCCCCACATCGTGGCCCAGGGTGTCATTCACATCCTTGAACTTGTCGAGGTCAATCACCAGCACCGCCAGTGAACCCTTGTTCCGCCGCGCCAACGCCAGACTCTGCTCGGCACGCTCCGTCAGCAGGCGTCGGTTGGGCAAGTTGGTGAGGGAGTCATAAAACGCCAGGCTCTCGATCTGTTCGAGGCGTTCCACATCCTGGGTAATATCCTTGTGGATGCCCACCACCCTCAGGGGCTGGCCGTCATCACGCCAGCTGACAACACGCCCGCGGGAGAGGATATGAATAATCTCGCCGTCCTGGCGGTACATCCGAAAGCGCTCCTCGAAACGCCCGCCGCCACTCTGAGGCAGCTGCAACATGGCCGCCACCCGCGCCCGGTCATCCGGGTGGATAAAGCGGGGCCAAAAGGCCAGGTTGTCGCCGAACTCCTCCAGACTGTACCCCAGCATCGCCAGGAAGCGGGGACTGTAAAACACCCGGCCTGAAGGGATATGGGCATCCCAAATCCCCTCGTCAGCCACTTCAAAGGCGTAGCTGAGCAGCTCCTCACTCTGGCGAATGCGTTCGTCGGCACACTTGGCATCGTCAATATCGGTCATGGTACCGATCATACGCAGGGGCTTACCCTGGGCATCGAAGGTGGCAATCCCCCGCTCGGATACCCAACGGTATTGGCCGCCCGCCACCCGGATTCGGTGTTCGCTGTGATAGTAGGGGTCCGAGCCCCTGAGGTGAGCCACGGCCTCTCGCCCCACCTTGAGACGATCATCCGGGTGCAGCAGCCCTTTCCAGCAACTCACATCGATCCCTTCATCGATATCGTAGCCGGTGATCTCATACCAGCGTTTGGAGAGAAACAGGGTTTCCTCCTCAATATTCCAGTCCCACAACCCCTCCTGGCTCCCCTCCAGAGCCAGTTGCCAGCGCTGTTCGGAGGCCTTCAGGGCATCGCCGGTTCGACGTACATCGGAGACATCGATTGCACAGACCCCGACACCGGCGATGTGGCCCAGCTCATCCAGCACCGGACCGTAACGGGTATCCAGCACCAGATGTTCACCATCACGGGTCTCGATCTGGCGTTCGAGCCGGTAATTCTCTCCTCGCAGCGCCTGGTTGATGGCAATGCGGATCTCCTCCACCCAATCCTTGTGAGAGACACCGGAGAAAAGCTCCATGCCCAGACGCAACTCGGTACCGTTTACCCGCCGCACAAGGTCGGCGTGGGCTTTGTTAAACAGGGTGTAGCGCAGGTCCAGGTCCACGGCATAGGCGTAGACCAGTTGAGTCTCCAATATATTATCCAACTGCCCGTGGGCCTGCTGGTCACTGTGGTAATGGCGCTGGGTACCCGAACGGCCCGGCTTGTCCCCGAGGGCGCTGCGGCCACCGAACCAGAACCCAAGCCCATGCAGCTCAGCCGTTCGGGGACTGGCGGCAAACAGCAACAGCGCTCCTGCAGGAACCAGCACAATCGCGGCCACCACCAGCTTTTGCACAAACCACTGACTGCCGCCCATCACCAGCATGGTCAACAGCGCATCCATGAAGACACTGCCGAACAGCACCGTCGACAGCGCCCAAAACCGGATACCGCCTATCCGCCCCCGCACCTGCTCGTAAGCCGCCAGGGTGAAGATCATAAGCACCACCAGGGTCGCCATTTTGAACAGCGCCTGCTCGAAGGGAATCGCCACCACCGAATCGAAAAACAGGGACCCGCCCATAAAGGAGCCGGCTACAATCTCAAGCAGTGGCAGGCCAACGGAGGTGCAGGCGACAATGGCGACCGCGATGCGCGCCGCAGAAGCGCCACGGTAAAGCGCAATCAGCAGCAGGGCCAGCAGCGATATCGGCGGGGTAATCGCCTCCCAGGCCCTGAAGCTTTCCAGCGACACCGCGGGGGAGAAGTGGATCAGGTTGATACCGCCCAGCAACACATAACAGGGCACCAACCCGATGTAGTTGCGCAGCCCCACAAAGAGGCAAGCCATGCCACCGAGAATAACTGCCGCTACGAGCTGCAGTGCCGTCAAGCTCAAGGCAAGTCCCTCCATCGGCGAAGGTGATGTCGGGCATAGCGGTGCCTTAGCTCCGCAAGGGATTGGGTCACGATCATCTTATTAGTAGAATAGTTCGAGTTATTTCCAATTTACCTTATGGTGGCGCACTTGTCCCCTCCCACTTCCAACGATCATCACTCCAACGGCCTGAGTTGGGATGAGCAGGGACAGCCACTCTGCCCACGCTTTAACGACATCTATTTTTCCGTCCATAACGGCCTGCTTGAATCAGACCATGTGTTTCTGCGCAGCAACAGACTTAGCGAGCGTTTCCAGGCGCTGTCGCCAGGGGGCTGTTTTTCCATCGCTGAAACCGGTTTTGGTACCGGCCTCAATTTTCTCTGCTGCTGGAAACTGTGGCGGGAGAAGGCCCCGGCCAGTGCCCGACTCCACTTTATTACCACCGAAAAATACCCGCTCGCTATCGAGGAGCAGGCGCGCGCCCTGGCGCTGTGGCCCGAGCTTGAACCCTTTTCTGCCCGGTTATTGCAACGTTTACCCAAAGCCCTGAGTGGCATGCACCGCCTGCTGTTTGACGAAGGGAGAGTCAGCCTCACATTCTGCCTGGGTGATGCTACCGAGTCACTGCAGGCACTTGAAGCCGAGATCGACTGCTGGTTCCTTGATGGCTTTGCCCCCGCCAAGAATCCACAGATGTGGCAGGAAGCGCTGTTCCAGCGGATGGCGCAACTCAGCAGCCCGAGCGCCACTTTTTCAACCTTCACCGCCGCCGGCCTGGTTCGCCGGGGCCTGCAGGCGGTGGGTTTCAGGGTGGAAAAGGTAGCGGGATTTGGCACCAAGCGGGATATGCTTCGAGGCACCTTCGCGCATACCACTTCCGCCCCTGATCGCACACCCGCCCCCCCCTGGCAGCGCTACCCCAGCAGCACAGCCTCACGGGAGATTGTCGTCGTGGGCGCCGGGTTGGCGGGCTGCAGCGCAGCCTTCGCTATGGCCCGCCGGGGCTGGAAAGTAAGGGTACTCGAACGCAAGGAATCCCCCGCCCTCGGAGCCTCGGGCAACCCCCAGGGGGTGCTCTACAGCAAACTCTCAGCCCAGGGAACCGAGCTGTCGGAGCTGGTGCACCAGGGCACCCAGTTCAGCCTGGCGCTGTTGCATGAACTGCTGCCCCCCGATCAGCATCCCTCTGTCTGGTCACCCTGCGGGGTCATCCAGTTGGCCCATAACCCGCGTGAGCAGCAACGTCAGCAGCAACTGATTGAGTGCGGCCTTTTCCACCCCACTTTCATGACCCGGGCCAGTGCCGCCGAGCTCAGCGAAACCAGTGGTCTTGCGCTTAACTGCGATGGCCTGCTGTTTCCCGACAGCGGTTGGGTAAACCCTCCGGGCCTGTGCCGGGCGCTGCTGGAGCACCCCAATATCGAGCTGATCAACCGTTGGGAGTTAACCCGCCTAGAGCCGCTGGTCGCCGGTGCAGGCTGGCGGCTAACCAATCAGCAAGGTGAGACAATCGACACCAGCCAGCTGATCCTTACCACTGGACAGGATTGTAACCAACTCCCCCAGAGCCAATACCTGCCCCTCAAACGGATCCGCGGCCAGATCAGCTACCTGCCATCGAGTGATAAAGTCTCACCTCGCGCGGTAGTGTGCGCAGAGGGCTATATCGCCCCTCCCCGTGAGGGTCAGCTCACCCTGGGGGCGACCTTCAACTTTGACAGCGACTCAACCGAGTGCCGCGACGAGGATCACCTGCACAATCTGCAGCTGCTTCACCAGATCAGCCCCCTGCTGCACCAGGCCCTCGACGCCTCCCTCTCGCGAGTGCAGGGGGGGCGCGCCCATTTTCGTACCACCAGTCCCGACTACCTGCCGCTGATCGGCCCGCTGGTGGATGCAACAGAGTTTATCCAGCGCTATGGACGCCTGCGCAAGGATGCCAACACCCCGTTCGAGGGACACTGCCCCTACCTGCCAGGCCTCTACCTGAGCACGGCCCATGGCTCCCGGGGGCTGGTCACCTGCCCGCTGGGCGGGGAGATCCTGGCCAGTATGATCTGCAATGACCCCCTGCCGGTCAGCCAACGTATATGGCGTGCCATCAACCCCAGCCGCTTCCTGGTCAGGCAGCTGATCCGCAACCGCCTCTAAGCCGGCACTGCCACTGGCGGGAATCTCTCCTTGCCATAGGGCAAAGGCGCGGGGTATGCTCATGTAAATTTTAATTTACAAAGTCAATTAGAATATTAAACAGATGAACGCACCCGTACACACCGACCAGCACGCCCCCTCCTACTACCTGGCCAGCGCCAATCGGCACACCGAGTATCCGCGCCTGGAGGGTAGCCTCAGCGCCGATGTCTGTGTGGTGGGGGGCGGCTTCACCGGCGTCAGCACCGCCCTTAACCTGGCGGAACGGGGCTATCGCGTGATCCTGCTGGAGGCCCGCAAGCTGAGCTGGGGAGCAACCGGTCGCAACGGTGGACAGTTGATTCGGGGCATCGGCCATGGCGCCGAGCAGTTCCGTAACGAGATTGGCAGCGAGGGGGTCGAGGCGATCTTTCGCATGGGGCTGGAGGCGGTCGAGATCGTGCGTCACACCGTGGCCAAATACGATATCGACTGTGACCTCACCTGGGGTTACTTTGACGCGGCTACCCGTCCCCGTCATATGAAAGAGCTGCAGGAGAGCTTCGACGAGCTCAGCCGTTACCAGTACGCCCACGAGATTCGCATGCTGGACCGGAGCGAGATCCCCTCGGTGGTGGGCTCCGACATGTACATCGGCGGCATGATCGATATGGGCAGTGGCCATGTTCATCCCCTCAACCTCTGCCTGGGGGAAGCGGCAGCTGCCGAGCAGATGGGGGCACAGTTTTTCGAGTACTCACCGGCGATCCGTATCGAGCATGGCAGCAAGCCGGTGGTGCATACCGAGCACGGCAGCGTCAGTGCCGACTTTGTGGTACTGGGCGGTAACGCCTACATTGGCGACCTGGAACCCAGAATTGCCGGTAAAGTGCTGCCGGCCGGCAGCTACGTGATCGCCACCGAGCCCCTTCCCGAAGCGGTCCACCGCCGCCTGATCCCACAGAACATGGCGATCTGCGACCAGCGGGTCGCCCTCGACTACTACCGCCTCAGCGCCGACAAACGCCTGCTGTTTGGGGGGATGTGCAACTACTCCGGCCGTGAACCCGCGAGCATCAAGGCCGCGATGCAGCCCAAGATGCTGAAGGTGTTCCCTGAGCTGGCCGACGTCCGCATCGACTACGAGTGGGGTGGCAACATCGGTATCGGCGCCAACCGCATGCCACAGCTGGGTCGCCTCAGTGACAACGTGATCTATGCCCAGGCCTATTCCGGCCACGGCGTGAACGCCACCCATATGATGGGGCGCCTGATTGCGGATATGATCAGCGGCCAGGCCGAGCGCTTCGATGTGTTTGCCCGCATCAAGCACATGACCTTCCCCGGCGGCAAGCACCTGCGTAGCCCGTTGCTGGCCGCCGGCATGCTCTACTACCGCTTTATGGACCTGTTCTAGGTCTGCACGTGCAGGCCACTAGATCGCCCCCAGCGGCTGGGCGGCGATCAGGCCCAGAACACCCTCGTGGAGCAACTTCACCCCCATCACACAGAGGAAGAAATAGGCCAGTCGATAGATGGTCTGCTCCTTCACCTTGTGCAGCAGGTAAAAGCCCAGCCGCACCCCGATGGGCGCCAGGGGAATCAGCACCAGCGAGGTCAGGAGGTTGGCGCTGTCGAAGCTGCCCAGCCATGCGTAGGGAAACAGCTTCACAAAGTTGACCGCCGCGAAAAAGACCGCAAAAGTCCCCATCAATAACTTCTTCTCCAGCTGCTGCGGCAACATGTAGACGCTGACCGGTGGCGCGCCGGCGTGAATACCAAAGCTGGTGAAGCCGGCCATCATCCCCCAGAAGGAGCCCTTGACCCAGTTGGGTTCGGTTTTGCTCCGATAGCCCGGACTGAGCCAGTAGTTGAGGCAGAAGACCACCGCGATCAGGCCTATCAGGATGCGGATCGCATCGTCGGAGAGGTAACGGAAGAAAAAGGCCCCCACCACCACCCCGGCCACCGCCGCAGGGAGCAGGATTCTAAGATTGACCCGATCATACTGGCCGCGAAAACTCCAGAGCGCGACCGCATCCATCACCACCAGGATCGGCAGCAGTATGGCCGCCGCCTGCAACGGGGGAACCGCCAGCGCCATCAGCGGTACACTGACCACCGCTACGGTACCGCCAAATCCCCCCTTGGCCATGCCAAACAGCAACACCGCCGGAATGGCGCAGAGGTAAAAAAAAGGATCGGTGATCACGGCGCCAGCACCAGGGGGACTCCCAGGTTGGGCATCCAGCGCGCCACCCACTCCCGAACCGGTGCCAGCTCCGGTGCCTCAAGGTTACGGGTCAGCAGCGCCACTACACGGGGAAGGTGCTGCAGGTAGATCGGCTTGCCGTCACGCACCATCAGGCGCACGAAGATTCCGGCTACCTTGGCATGACGCTGGGCCGCCAAAATACGATAGGCTCTCATAAACTGACCGGCATCCAGCTCAGTTCGGGTCGTCAGGTAATGGTCGATCAGCGCCTGCTGCAGGGCCGGTGTGACATCGCGGCGGGCATCCTCGAGCAGCGACATCAGGTCGTAGGCGGGACTGCCGATCAGGGCGTCCTGGAAGTCCAGCAGACCGCAGTGGGCAACGCTGGAGCCGTCCCCCACCCGCATCAGGTTATCGACATGGAAATCCCGCAGCACCAGGGTGGCCGGCTCTGCCCTGAGCGGCGCCAGGGCAGTGACCCAGGCAGCCCGGTAACTTTCCACCGCCTCAGCGGGACAGTCAACGCCGTTCAACGCCGGGTAGTACCAGTCAACCAGCAGCAGCGCCTCGCGCAGCAGTGCCTGCTCGTCGTAGGGGGGCAGCTCCAGCTCCGTAGCCGCCGGGTGGCGGTGCAGCTGGATCAACACATCAACCGCCATCCGGTAAAGGGAAGCCTCCGCTTCGCCCCGGGCCAGCAGGCGAGTGAAGGTGTCGTCACCGAAATCCTCCAATAGCGCGAAGCCCGCATCGAGCTCGCTGGCAAGCACCCGGGGCGCCCGAAGGCCTAAGCTGACCAGGTGCTGGGCGATGGAGATAAAGGGAAGTATCTGCTCCTGGGGCGGTGGCGCGTCCATCAGCAGGCAGCTCTCGCCGGCGCGCCGGAGACGGAAATAACGGCGGAAGGAGGCATCGGCCGCCAGCGGCTCCACCTCAGCCGCCCCCCAGCCCTCCCGGGTCATGAACTCCTGCCGCGCCTGTTGGCGGTTATCTTCGACCATACTCCGTTTCGTCCTCAATGCCGGGGCGTTCTCAGCCATGGATCTGTTGCGATAATGGGGCGTACTCTACCACGCCAGGCACACATTTCCAGCCACGCCAACCTGGCGCCGAGGCTATCCGCGAACGGGGATTGTCGGCTACCATAGGCACCCCTTAGCCCGCAGATGACGAGCCCGATCCATGATTATCCCCCACCGCGACCTGGAAGCGGCAACCCTGACCAACCTGATAGAAGAGTTTGTCTCCCGGGAGGGGACCGACAACGGCTACGATGACAGCCTGGAGCAGCGGGTCAGCGCGGTTCGCCGCCTGCTCGATCGGGGTGAGGCGGTGATTCTCTATACTCAGCTGACCGAGAGCGTGAATATCGTCCTGCGCCGTGACCTGCCGGAGGAGAGCTAGAAGCGCGAGCCCCCCAGGCTCCCCTCGTGCTGCCACTCGCAGCGTACCCGGATATCACCGGAGCCGGGCTGGTGGAAGCTGGTATCGGAATCCCAGGTGAAGGTGTGGGTACCGGAGAGTTCGGTCTCCAGGTGAACCGCCACCGACACCCAGTACATCGACTGCAGCAACTGCTCGAACTTGGCAATCCACTGCTCCCACTCATATTCGATCGCCCGGTAGGAGGCGCCAAAGTGGATCACCTGGGTCTGGTAGGTACTGACTTCGGTAGGCAGCCCTGCCGTGGCGGCAAACATCTCCCGCGAGAGGAAGGGCCAGTCATCCATACCCGGCAGCGACTTGATCGCCCTCAGGTTGTGCTTGCGGCGCACCATCATTTCGCGGTCATCACCGAACGGCAGGTCCTTGATACAGCCATAGACGATCGACTCGTGATCCACCCAATCCTCTCCTTGAAAAGCTAACCCTGTTGACCGGCACCCGCGGGCACCACTCCGATCAACGATACCCAAATCCCCCGCCGAGGGGAATCGGGCCGGGAAGGAAAAACTCAGAACCAGTTAAAAAAACCGCCCTCCAGGCTCGACTGGCAGCTGCGCAGCTGGGCGCCGTAATCGCTGGCCCGCCTCTTCACCTTGGCCGCCACTTTCACAAGCCAGGGCTTGCTCTTGTAGGTGCCGCGGCGATAGCCCCCCCAGCCTTCGTGGTAGTTCAGGTATTGCTTGTCGGCGTGCCATTTGGAGACGCCGTTGACCTGATGGGTTTTCCAGGTAAACCAGCCGATAAAGTCCACCGCATCGGCAAAATCATCACGGTCCGCTCCCCAGCTGCCCGCCTCCTTGAGGTAGTCGTCCCAGGCGGGGGTCTGCGCCTGGGCATAGCCATAGGCCGATGAGGGACGCGGCCCCGGAATAAACCCGAGGTACCAGGTACGGGGTGGCTGGGCATCGGCGACAAAGCGCGACTCCTGGTGCATGATCGCCATCATCACCTGGATCGGCGTACCCCAGCGCTCATTGGCGTCGCTGGCCGCCTCGTACCAGTCGTCCTGCTCGCGAAAGATGGAGCACAGGTTGTCGGGGTTGCGCGGCGGCGAGGTGACACAGCCGGTCAGCAGCAATGCCATCACCGGCACCAGAAGGCCACGCCAGCGGCTCATGCACGCCCCTCCAGCTCCGCCAGGCGGGCGACGAAGGCGACCTCGTCCAGCACCGGCACCTGCAGCTGCTCCGCCTTGGCCAGCTTGGAGCCCGCCTTGTCACCGGCGACCAGCACACTGGTGTTGGCCGATACCGAGCCGGCGACCTTGGCCCCGAGGGCCTGCAAACGACTTTTGCCCTCGCTACGCCCCATGCTGGTTAGGGTTCCGGTCAGCACCCAGGTCTGCCCCTCAAGGGGGCGGGCGCCAGCATCCACCACCATATCGGGCCAGTGAACACCACGCTCCTGCAATGCTTCCAGCACCTCAAGGTTGTGGGGCTGACGGAAAAAAAGCTGGATGTGGTGGGCCACCACAGGCCCCACATCCTCCACCTCCAGCAGGGCCGCTTCGTCCGCGGTGAGCAAAGCGTCCAGGGTTTTAAAATGTCGCGCCAAGTTGAGCGCGGTGGCCTCCCCCACTTCGCGAATCCCCAGCGCGTAAAGGAAACGGGGCAAAGTGGTGGTGCGGCTTTTCTCCAGCGCCGCCAGCAGGTTACGGGCCGATTTCTCCCCCATCCTCTCCAGTGCCGCCAGCGGCTCAAGTGCGAGGGTAAAGAGGTCGGCGGGGGTTTGTATCAGCTGCTCATCGACCAGCTGCTCCACCAGTTTGTCACCCAGCCCGTCGATATCCAGCGCCTTGCGTGAAGCAAAGTGTTTGATCGCCTGCTTGCGCTGGGCTCGGCAGTAGAGCCCCCCGCTGCAACGCGCGGCCGCCTCCCCCTCTTCGCGCTCCACCTCGGAATCGCACACAGGACAGCGTGCAGGCAGCAGGACGGGGCGCGTATCCGCCGGCCGTCGCTCCAGCACCACCTTCACCACCTGGGGAATCACATCGCCGGCACGGCGGATAATGACCGTATCCCCGATCCGAATATCGAGCCGCGTCACCTCATCCATGTTGTGCAGGGTGGCGTTGCTAACCGTCACTCCGCCCACAAACACCGGCTCCAGCCGCGCCACCGGCGTGACCGCGCCGGTGCGTCCCACCTGGAACTCCACATCCAGCAAGCGGGTCATCTCCTCCTGCGCCGGAAACTTGTAGGCGATCGCCCAGCGCGGTGCGCGGGAGACAAATCCGAGCCGTCGCTGCAGCTCAAGGGAGTTCACCTTGAAGACGATGCCATCGATCTCGTAGGGGAGCTGAACCCGCTTCAGCGCCATCTGCTCGTAGTAGGACTGGCAGGCCTCGGCTCCCTCAACCACCTGCATTTCACGGTTGATGCGTAAGCCCCAGGCGTTTAACTGTTGCAACACTTCGCTGTGGTTGAGGGGCAGCTCCATCCCCTCTACCCGCCCCAGGCTGTAGCAGCACATCTGCAGAGGGCGGGTGGCGGTGATACGGGGGTCCAGCTGGCGCAGGCTGCCGGCGGCGGCGTTACGGGGGTTCACAAAGGGCTTGTCACCCCGCTCACGGGCCGCCGCATTAAGAGACTCGAAGCCCGCCTTGGGCATATAGATCTCGCCACGCACCTCCAGCAAGGGCGGCACCGAGGGTCCCCGCAGCCGCAGCGGGATCGAGTCGATGGTACGCACATTGGCGGTGATATCCTCACCGGTCGTGCCGTCGCCACGGGTGGCACCACGCACCAGCGTCCCCTCGACGTAGAGCAGGCTGACGGCAATACCGTCAAGCTTCGGCTCGCAGGCGAACTCAAGCTGGTCCAGACGCCCGAGGCGGTCCTGCAAGCGTTTCTCGAAGGCCTTCAGCTCGTCCACACTGAACGCGTTGTCCAGCGACAGCATCGGCACTTCGTGGGTGACCTGGTCAAAGGCCGCCAGCGCTTCGCCGCCAACCCGTTGGGTCGGGGAGTCCGCACTCATCAGCTCGGGGTGCGAAGCCTCCAGCCCCTGCAGGCGACGCATCAGGCGATCGTACTCGGCATCGGGCACCGTGGGGTCGTCGAGCACGTAGTAGCGGTAGTTGTATTCGTTAAGCTGCTCACGCAGCTGCGCAATCTCCTGCGCGGCCGACAGGGTCTGGTTCATCGGTTATCTCTTGAAATCAACAACAACCCGGGGCTCTTAGTGTCGGCTACGGGTGAGTTGGCGCCGCTCGAAGTCGGTAATCCGCTGCTTGCAGTGGGCCAGGGTCTGTTGGGTCATCACACTGCGACTCTCATCCTTGAGCTCGCCTCCCAGTTCCCGCGCCAGGGTCTGGGCCGCGGTCGCCATCATCTCGAAGGCCTTGAGGGGCTCTCGCGGGCCCGGCAGCCCCATAAAGAGGGTCACCAACGGGGTCTGTAACTGATCCATGTGGTCGAGATCAAAGCTGCCAGGCTCGACCCCATTGGCAAGGCTGAACTGGACTGGTCCCTGGCCATTAAACTGCTCGTGACGATGAAAAATGCTCATCTCCCCATACTTCAGACCCTGCGCCAGCAACTGCTGCAGCAGGGCCTCGCCAGAGAATACCTGGCCCGGACGGGAGACCACATTGATGACAATGATCTCCTCGGCGGCCGGGCGCTTTTCGCTCTCCCGGGGACTCTCATCCTGCGAGGGCCTGGGCTCAACCCGCGGCTTACGTTTGCGTTCGCTGGCGCGGGGCGATACCGCGTCGGGGGATTTACCATCCACCTCCATCAGCACCGGCACCGGCTCATCCAGGTTCAGTGGCACCTGGGCGAAGGGCATCTCCGCCTCTTCGGGCGCCGCTTTGACCGGGCGAGCGGGTGCAGCGGGTTTCTCGGCCTGGGCGTCCTTGGTCTTGGGAGGTTGCGCTGGCCGGGAAGCCGCTTCACGGGGCGTGGCACTGATCGGCTCGGGCGCCGGATCGAAGAGGGGCTCCTCCTGCGCGGGGGTGTCCGACCCGACATCCGCGCTAAAGGGCTCGGGGTCAGCGTCGAAGGCGAGGGCCTCATCAAGGGCTGAGCCAAAGGCTTCACCTGACTCCAGATCCTGATCCTCCGCTGGCGGAATGACTGGGCGCGAGGTGTTACGGGGGGGAGGCATAAAGAGCGGGTCCTGCTCATCATCCTCTTCGGGCTGGCCGGCATCGGCATCCGCGGCTTGAGAACGCAGAATAACCCGCGCACCACCGTTGGGCAGCTCGTCGTTAAACTCCTCCGAGCGTCCCTTGAAGGAGAAGTCGAGCTCCTGGGAACGTTGGCGGGCCGCCCGCATACGCCGGTATCCGTCCGCCAAAATACCCACTATCAACAGCACGGCCACGACGACCAGCCACTCACGCACACCCATATCCATCTTGCTTTTGTTACCCCTGTTCCGTCATCACCGGATGACATCTACCTGCACAGACTAACACTCCGATTGCGCCACAAAACACCCTTCACCGCCTACCGATATCCGGCCTGATGCCCTGCGCGATCGGCTGCCCTCGCACCCTTGTATATGGTGCCTATTATCGGACAGCGCCGCCCAAAACTCAAAAGGTCACCGCGCCATGCCAACCACAAACAGGGCCACCAATGGCTAGACGGCAGCCAGGGCGGCGGCCTCCTCGATATCCACCGACACCATGCGGGAGACACCGGGCTCATGCATGGTGACCCCCATCAGCTGGTTGCCTGCTTCCATGGCGATCTTGTTGTGGGTGATGTAGATAAACTGCACCGATGACGACATCTCCTCCACCATGCGGGCGTAGCGTCCCACGTTGGCATCATCCAGGGGCGCGTCCACCTCATCCAGCATACAAAAGGGAGCCGGATTGAGCTGGAAGATCGAGAACACCAGGGCGATGGCCGTCAGCGCTTTCTCGCCGCCCGACAACAGGTGGATGGTGCTGTTCTTCTTGCCGGGGGGGCGCGCCATAATGGTCACACCGGTATCCAGCAGATCATCGCCAGTCAGCTCCAGGTAGGCGTGCCCGCCACCAAACACCTTGGGGAACAGCAGCTGCAGCCCGCTGTTGACCTTCTCGAAGGTCTCCTTGAAGCGGCTGCGGGTCTCCCGGTCGATACGGCGAATCGCGTTCTCCAGGGTGGTGAGGGCCTCCACCAGGTCATTATTCTGCGCGTCCAGGTACTCCTTGCGTTCGGCCTGGGCCTTGTACTCATCAATTGCCGCAAGGTTGATCGCCCCGAGGCGCTGGATGCGGTTATCGAGACGGCGCAGCTGATCCTCCCATTCACTCTCGGTGGCGTCAGGGGGCAGGTTATCCAGCACGGTGGGCAGGTCAAACTGCTCCTCCAGCAGCTGCTCCTGCAACTTCTCACGGTGCACCTGCAGCGCCTGCCAGGCCATACGAATATGCTCCAGCTGGCCACGCAGGGTATTGGCCTGCTGCTCCGCCTCGGAACGCTGCTTCTCATGCTCTCGCATCTGGTGGTCGAGTGCCTCCACCTGGCGCCGGGATTCCGCCAGCTCCTCCTCAACCAATACCCGCTGCTCCAGTAGCTCTTCAAGCACCAGCTTGTGCTCCAAGGCCGGTTCATCGGTCTGGCTAAGCCCCAGCTGTAACTGTTGCTTGCGTTCGGCCAGCTGCTCGATCTGAGCCTTGAGACGCTGCTGCCCCCCGAGGGTGGCGTCCAGCTGTGTCCGTATCGACTGGTAGCGCAACTGCAGCTGGTGACTGCGGTCCTTATCGTGCCTGGAGCGCTGGCGGGCCGTATCCAAACGTGCCCGGTTGTCGTCGCGCTGGCGCAGCAGCTGCTCACGCTGCCCCGCATCGTTCTCCATGCGGTCGAGGGACTCCTGCAGTACCAGGCGGGCCTCCCCCAGCTTCTCCTGCTCGAGTCCCTGCTGCTCCCGAAGCTCCTCGAGCTCCGTGTCGATGCTGTCACGACGAGCGGCCACCTGTTCAATGCGAACACGCCGACCACTCAGTTCAGCCCGCACCTCGCTCTGGCGACGCCCCTGCTCGGCGATCGCCTTCTGCAGGGACTCGCGCTCGGCTTCGGCGGTTTTCAGCGCCTCACGCTCCTTCTCCAGCTGCTCCGCCATTGACTCAACCTGCATCTGGTCGTTGCCGATGGCAGCGACCAGCTCCTCCAACTCTTGTTGGCGCTGCAGCACGCCGGCTTGCTGGTCCTCGTCGCGGGCGACCCGCAACCAGTTGCGCCCTACCCAGACGCCATCACGGGTAATGATCGACTGCTGCCCCTTCAATGCTCCCCGTTGTGCGAGGGCATCGCTGAGTTCATCCGCGACCAGCACCCCCTCGAGCAAACCGCTAAGATCGCTATCCGAGCGTATCTTCGACAGCAGGGTATTGGGCGCGGTGCCAGACGCTCCCCCAGGGGAGTTCGACTCAAACAGGGTCAGGGTGCCCGCATCCAACCCCTCCAGCAGCTCAACCACCGGGTCCAGCCCCTCCACGCAGACCGCCTGCAGGGTGTCACCGAGCACGGTCTCCAGTGCCTGCTCCCATCCCTCTTCCACCTGCAGGTTTTCCGCCAACCGGGGGCGGTCCGCCAGCGCCTGCTGCTCCAGCCACTGGCCAAGGCTGCCCTGTTGACCGAGGGCGGCCTGCTGCAATGCCTCCAGCGAGGCACGCCGACCCTGCTGACTCTGTAAGCGGGTGCGAAGCGCGTCCAGCTGGGCACTGGTCTGCTGAATCGCTTCGCGCCGCTGTTCGATGGTTTCCTGCAAACCCTCATGGCTCATCTGCTGGTCATCACCCGCCATCTCCAGCTCGGACAGTTGCTCCGAGAGCAGCTCCAACTCCTCTTCGGCCTCGCCAACGCTCAACTCGGCGCGTTCATCCTGTAGCTTGCGGATGCGTTCACCGAGGCGCGCAACCACCTGCTCTATATGCTGGATGCGAGACTGCTCGACCTCAGCCCGCTGGCGCGGCTCCGAGGCCTTCTGGTTGAAACTGTCCCACTGTTGTTGCCACTCCTGCATCGCCTCCTCGGCGCTTTCCAGGGTCAGGGTGGCCTCCTCTTCGGTCTCGCGCACCAGCTCAAGCTCCGGCTCCAGCTCCTCCAGTTCAAGCTGCAAGCGCTCAACCAGCTCCCGGTCGGCCTCAAGGTGCCGGTTGCTCTCATCCCAGTTGTGCTCGACCTGCTGCAGGTCCTCGAGCAGTTGGCGCGAACGCTCTCGGGTGTGCTGGATGGTCTGTTCGATGCGGGCGATCTCGCCGCCCACACTGTAGAAGCGCCCCTGCACCTCGTTGAAGCGGTCGGTCAGCTGGGTATGATGATCGCGCTTCTTCTCGATGGCCGCATCCATTGAGCGCTGGTCCGCCACGAAGGATTCCATGCGCACCTCGAGGTCGCGGATGATCGCCTCCTTGTCACTGACTTCAGAGTCGATTCCGCGCCAGCGCAGGGCACTCAGTTGCGCTTTCTTCAGGCGCTCATCGGCCTTGTACTCTTTGTACTTCTCGGTCGCCTGGGCCTGACTGTGCAGGTGATGCAGCTGGCGCTCAAGCTCATCCCTCAGGTCGGTGAGTCGCTCAAGGTTTTCATTGGTGCGGCGGATACGGTTTTCGGTGTCACGGCGGCGCTCCTTGTATTTGGAGATGCCCGCGGCCTCTTCGATAAAGACACGCAGCTCTTCCGGCTTCGATTCGATCAGGTTGGAGATGATCCCCTGGCTGATAATGGAGTAGCTGCGAGGGCCGAGACCCGTACCCAGAAAGATATCCGTGATGTCTCGGCGGCGGCACTTGGTGCCATTGAGGTAGTAGTTGTTCTTGGCGTCACGGGTTACCTTGCGACGCACGGAGATCTCTGCAAAAGCGGCATACTCGCCCCGAATGGTGCCATCGCTGTTGTCGAACACCAGCTCCACCGAGGCCTGTCCCACCGGCTTGCGGGCGTTGGAGCCGTTAAAGATGACGTCGGTCATCGACTCTCCCCGCAGGTTTTTCGCTGAGCTCTCCCCCATCACCCAACGCACTGCGTCGATGATGTTGGACTTGCCGCAACCGTTAGGGCCCACCACCGCACACATATTGCTGGGAAACTGTACCGTAGTCGGATCCACAAAGGATTTGAATCCGGCGAGTTTAATACACTTGAGTCGCATGCTTTCTAATGGTCCTGAATCTGGAAAGCCCCGTTTACAGCGACCACAGGGCGGTGCCGCAGGGGTTCTTATTGAGGGATCAGTTTACACGCCACCCGGGCCAAGGGAAACGAGCAATTGGCGGGAGAAAGGGGCCGGTTTGACACCGGCCCGGGCACAAAAAGCGGCGGCTATTTACCCTGCAGGAGACGGTTGAGACGTTGCGCCTCTTCCTCGGAGAGGGCCTCGGAAGCCTCCTCGCCTCCTGCCTCGCTGGGAGCAAAATCCCGCTGCTGACGGCTGTTTTTACGCAACAGGCCGACAAGAACGAACAGGCCAATCAGCAGCAGCAATACCGGCCCACCCCAGAGTACCAGGGTCTTGGTGCTAAAAGGCGGGTCATAAAGCACGAACTCTCCGTAGCGTTCCACCAAGAAGTTGACAATCTCATCATCGTTCTTGCCCTCTTCGAGCATGCGATAGATTTCATGCCGCAGGTCGTTGGCAATGGGTGAGTTGGAGTCGGCGATATTCTGGTTTTGACACTTGGGGCAGCGCAGCACTTCGGTCAGCACTGCAAAACGGTCCTGACGATCAGGGGTACTGAACTCGTAGGTATCGATCGCCGCCTGTGCCTGGGGCACCAATAGCGCGATCATCAGCATCAAGGCTCTAACCATCACCCCTCCTCCCTGCGAAACTGCTCAACCAGGGGTTTGAGGGTGTTGTTCCACAGCACCTCGTCCACCACCCCCACGTGCTTATAGCGGATGATGCCCTTAGCGTCCACAAGGTAGGTCTCGGGGGCACCGTAGACACCCAGGTCGATCCCGAGGCGTCCATCCGCATCTTCAATACTGAACACGTAAGGGTCATGCAGCTCCTTCAACCAACGCAGAGCCTGGTCGCGCTCGTCCTTGTAATCGATACCGACAATGCGAATGCCCTCTTCACGGGCCAGCTTCACCAGGTAGGGATGCTCTACGCGACACGAGGGACACCAGGTCGCCCATACATTGACCAACGACACCTCGCCAAGCAGGTCGTTGCGGGTAATCCTGCGGGACGGATCCTTCACCGTCGGCAGCGAAAACTCCGGAAACGGCTTATCGATCAGCGCAGAAGGCAGAATCTCCTTCTCCAGAAACAGTCCCTTGTAAAGGAACCCCGAGATCACCACGAAGATGATCAGGGGGATAAACAGCTTTAAACGTTTCATCCGACTTCCTTAACTATCTGGCCACCAGGGTAGATGTTGATGCAGCGCCGGCCGCATCCGATTGCGCCACCCGCTCCCGCAGGCGATAACGACGATCCGATGCTGCCAGCAGGCCACCGATGGCCATCATCAGGCCACCCAGCCACAGCCAGCGCACAAACGCCTTGTACTGGATACGGACCGCCCAGGCCCCTTCGCCCAGGGGTTCCCCCATCGCCAGGTAGAGATCGCGACTCAGGCCCGGGTCGATGGCCGCTTCGGTCATCGGCATCTGGGAAACGTTATAGATCCGTTTCTCCGGCGTCATGGTGCGATAGAGCTTGTCTCCACGGTAGACCTCAAACACACCCTCATCCCCCTCGTAGTTGGGGCCGATCAGGTGGCGGGCGCCCATAAACTTGAAGGTATAGCCCCCCAGTTCATGGGTGTCGCCGGGCACCATGCGTAGGTCACGCTCTTCCGTGTAATGACTGGTGAGGACGGCACCCACAATGGCGAACGCCAACCCCAGATGACCCATTACCATGCCCCAGTAGACCGGCTTGAGAGAGCCAAGACGTGCCAGGATACCGCGCTTGTTACGGGTCCGATTCAAAATATCCTGCAGGGTTGCCAACACCACCCAGAACACCAGGGTCATACCCAGCAGCACGGAGAAGTAGAAATCATCACCGTAGAAAAGGCTGAACAGCACGCCGAGCACCACGGTCAGCAGCAGGGCGCGCTTGAGCTGGTTCCAGATATAGCTCAGCGGCGTCTCTTTCCAGCGGGAGATCATCCCTACCCCCAGCGTGGCCGCCATCAGCGCCACCAGCGGAGTAAAGAGAGCGTTGAAATAGGGAGGGCCGACCGAGATCTTACCTCCACCCACCGCATCCAGCAGCAGCGGGAACAGTGTACCCAGCAGCACCATGGAAGCGGCCACCGTCAGCAGGATATTGTTGATCAGCAGGAACGCCTCACGGGAGCTCCAGGCAAAGGTGATCTTGCTCCGCACCTCGGGTGCCTTGAAGGCATAAAGGGTCAGGGAGCCACCCACCACAAACAGCAGGAACAGCAAAATGAACACACCCCGGGCCGGGTCAGTGGCAAAAGCGTGAACCGAAGTCAGCACACCCGAACGCACCAGGAAGGTGCCCAGCAGGCTGAGGGAGAACGCAAAGATCGCCAGCAGTACGGTCCAGCTCTTGAAGACTCCCCGTTTCTCAGTCACGGCCAGGGAGTGCATCAGCGCCGTTCCCACCAGCCAGGGCATAAAGGAGGCGTTTTCAACCGGGTCCCAGAACCACCAGCCGCCCCAACCCAGCTCGTAGTAGGCCCACCAGCTACCCAGTGCGATACCCAGGGTCAGAAACGCCCAGGCCACATTGGTCCAGGGGCGGGACCAACGGGCCCAGGCGGCATCCAGGTGACCGCCCAACAGGGCGGCAATCGCAAAGGCGAAGGCGACCGAAAAGCCCACATACCCCATATACAGCAGCGGCGGGTGAACGATCAGCCCCACATCCTGCAACAACGGGTTGAGGTCGTTACCATCGACGGGATGGTTGGGCAGCAGGCGATCAAAGGGGTTGGAGGTGATGATCATAAACAGGAGGAAGCCAATGGCAATCATTCCCATCACAGAGAGCACACGGGCCATCATCTCGCGGGACAGACCCTTGCTGAAGATCGACACCGCGTAGGACCAGCCCCCTAAAATCACAATCCACAACAGCAGCGAGCCCTCGTGCCCGCCCCAGACAGCGCTGATCTTGTACTGCATGGGGAGCATACTGTTGGAGTTCTGCGCCACGTAGCGAACCGAGAAATCGTCGCGGGCGAAGGAGATCCCCAGGCACACCAGGGCAAACATCAAGAAGCTGAACATTCCCCAGCTGAGGGGGCGAGCCAGCGCCATCCATTGACGATTACCGGTGTAACTTCCGGCCAGAGGCACCGAGGCCAGCAGCACCGCAAACATCAGCGCCAGAATCAGGGCCAATTGCCCAAACTCTGGAATCAGAGTTCCAATTTCATTCATATTCCACACGCCTCCGGCGTTTCAGGTTGTTCGCTCTGCTTTTTCAAGCCCCTAGCTTTCGGTGGATTTGGTCGGGTGACCTGCCTTATCGATGGCTTCCTGCACCTCGGGCGGCATATAGTTTTCATCGTGCTTGGCCAGCACCTCTACCGCCTCGAAGACTCCGTCTTCACGCATCGCGCCCTGGGCAACGATGCCCTGTCCCTCACGAAACAGGTCGGGGAGGATACCTACATACTCGACCGGCACACTCTTGGCACCGTCGGTAATCTCGAAATGCACCTTCAGGCTCTGGGTGTCACGGTTAACGCTACCGGCTACCACCAGGCCGCCACCACGAATGCGCTGACCGACCGGGGCCTCGCCCTCGGCGATCTGCGTTGGAGAAAAAAACAGATTAATGTTCTGTTGCAGCGCCACCAGAGCCAGCCCCACGGCGGCTGCCACCCCAAAAACCAGGAACAGAACGATTATCAGGCGTTTTTTACGGATAGGATTCATGATTGTTTGGCCTCTCTGCGCATACGGCGCTTCATATCAGCGATAAAACTCTTGCGAATGCGCAGCGGACTCCAGACGTTGAAGATCACCACCAGCGCCGTGATGGCATAGCAGACCCACACATAGGGGCCATGTCCACCCATCTCGATAAAGCTCGCGAAGCTGTCAAAATACATCGGCTACCTCAATCAGACATCAGGTTGAACAATTTTCTTCACCCAGTTGGTGCGATTTTCACGAATCAGCACCTCGGTACGCAGTCGCATGAGGAATACCAGGGTAAAAAAGCAGTAAAAGGCGGCAATCGACAACAACAGGGGGATCAGCATCTCCGTTGCCATCGCGGGCCGTTCGGTCAGGGTCAGGGTCGCTGGCTGGTGCAGGGTGTTCCACCACTCCACCGAGTACTTGATGATGGGGATATTGACCAGCCCCACCAACGCCAGGATAGAGCTGGCCTTGGAGGCAGTCGCCTCGTTATCGAAAGCCGACTGCAGCGCCATATAACCGAAGTAGAGAAACAGCAGCAGCAACATGGAGGTCAGGCGTGCATCCCACACCCACCAGGTACCCCAGGTGGGCTTGCCCCAGATGGCACCGGTCAGCAGCGCCAGAATGGTAAAGGAGGCACCGATGGGGGCGCTCACCTTGGCGGCCATATCGGCCAGTTTCATCTTCCAGATCAGGCCAATGGCACCGGCGACCGCCATCATGATGTAGCAGGCCTGAGCCAGGAAGGCGGAGGGGACATGGACAAAGATGATCCGGTAGCTATTTCCCTGCTGGTAGTCGGCGGGGGCAAAGGCCAGCCCCCACACCATCGCTACCGCCAGCAGCACCGCACTGGCCAGCCCCAGCCAGAACATCCACTTGTCGGTGATGTCGTAAAACCACTTGGGCGAGCCCATTTTGTGAAACCAAGTCCAGTTCATCGTTTCCGCGTCCCGTTTATCTAAAACCTATGCCACTGCGGTCGATCCTCCGCAATGACCAAATCAGGGCTAGCCCCCGAGGGGGCATGCGAGGGCCCTATCCGGCGATGCTCACCCGCAGCGCCGCCGCTATTGCAAAGGGGGCCAGTGTTATCGCCATCACCAGAAACACCCCCAACCACAACAGGTGCCCAATATAGGGGGTACCATTGATCGCCGCCCCTACGGCACCGGTGCCAAAAATAAGCACCGGGATATAGAGCGGCAAAATCAGCAGGGAGAGCAACACCCCTCCTTTCTTCAGCCCCACGGTCAGGGCCGCCCCGATCGCCCCAATCAGGCTCAACAGCGGCGTACCCAGCAACAGGCTCGCCAACATGGCAGGATACCCCTCCCAGGGCAGAAACAGCACGATGGCGAGCAGGGGGAACAACAACGTCAACAGTAGCCCGCTGACAATCCAGTGGCTGGTCACCTTGGCCAGTACCAGCAGGTACAACGGATAGGGACTCAGCAACAGCTGTTCCAGCGAGCCGTCATCATAATCGGAACGAAACATCGCATCCAGCGATAATAGGGTAGCCAGCAGGGCCGCCACCCAGATAATTCCGGTCGCGATCTGGGACAGGAACTCTTTATCCGGCGTCACCCCCAGGGGAAACAGGGTCGCGACCATCACAAAAAAGATCAGCGGGTTAACCAGGTCGCTCTGGTTGCGTAACGCCAGGCGCAGATCACGCTTGAGCACCATGACACAGGACTGCCATAAACTGGGCTTGGAGTTTATTTCCATCTAACTACTGCTCCCGAGTGGCAAGGCTGATGCGCCTGAGATCTGGGTAGACCATGGCCAGGTCGTGGTGGGTGGTGAGGATGATGGCACCGCCCTTTTCGGCGTGCCGGACCAGCAACTGCTCCAGGGCCGCCACCCCCGCTTTATCAATGGCGGTAAAGGGCTCATCGAGAATCCACAGGGGCTGTCTGGCCAGATGCAGGCGCGCCAGGGCGACCCGTCGCTGCTGGCCGGCCGAGAGACTGTGACAGGGCACATCTTCAAACCCGAAGAGCCCCACCTTTTCGAGGGCCTCATTGACCTCCTCGTCGGTCACACTCACATGCAGACCGCAGTACCAGGCAAGGTTCTCCTGCGGGGTCAGCTGGGCCTTCACCCCAACACTGTGGCCGGCGTAAAGCAGCTCGCTGAAATAGCTTTCACGGTCATCCTTAATGGAGGTTCCACGCCAGCTGATCTCACCCTCGAAATCGGCGGACAGGCCACAGAGCGCTCGCAGCATGGTGGTTTTCCCGCTGCCATTGGGGCCTTCGATCTGCAGGATATCGCCCGCGCTGAGGTCGAAATCCAGAGCGCTGAACAATACCCGCTCGTCTCGCTCACATCCCAGCTGGCGCACTTGTAGAAAGGGGTTCAAACGTTACTCCGTCTATCTGTCAGGTTAACCACGGCTAACGGCAAAAACGCGGGGTTGAAATCGAGCCGTTTTCATCTTAGGACAACCGCGGGCGCGTCCCTTAAGCGTCTGGCATTATATACAAAAAGTTTCCAAAACCGATGAGCCTAGTCAATAATAGTGCCACATTGAGACACCATCGGCACCTCTTCTGCTCATGTCGGTTGATCCCCCAAAACCTTCAATACCCCGCCTGCCGCCCGCAGCAAGCCCAGGTTTGCCTACCCCTCCCGCCAACCACCACAAAACCGACACCCCGCCACGCCCCTCTAATGACCCGGTTGCACGCCTGCTGGAGGCGATCCGGGAGCGCTCGCCACCGCAACTGGCCGTGATCGTCAAATCGATCCAAAGCTACCTGCCCGGCAAAGAGCCGGTGATCGAACTGACCCGGGATCCGAGCCTGCTGATTCGCGCCCTGGTGGCGGGCAAGGAGCTGCTGCTGGCTACCCGTCAGCTGCCGCCCCCCAACCAGCCGCTGGTACTGGTGATTCGCGACGGCAAGCTGAGCCTGGAGCTGCAGCCCAACCCGCCCGCCGCCATCCGCCAGAGCCCGCTGCACCAGCAGCTTCAGCAACTGGCGCCCTTTATCCAGCGGCCTTTACTCAGCTCTATCGGGCAACTGCTTGAACAGTACCCACAACTCCAGGCCCGGCAATCCTCCCCCCTGAGCCAAACGGCGCAGCAGGCGGTGGAACGACTGCTCAACCAGCTACCCACCCCTGCCCGCCTAAGCTCACCCGAAGCGGTGCGCAGCCAGCTGGCCAACAGTGGCCTGCAACTGGAGTCGCGCATGGCGCTGCTCAGTATAGCCAATACCGCCACCACCCCGGCTGCGCCTCCCTCCAATACCACCACCAACATCAGTGGCGACCTCAAAGGACTTCTGCTCAATGCCTTACAGGCACTGGGCAGCTCAGCGGCCGGCACCAGCGAGGGGGGGCGCACCCTGTTGCAGTGGCTACAACAACTATCGCCGGCCGCCAGGGCCGGCACCGCCACCCCCTACGACAGTGCTCCCCGGGCCAGCACGCTTCCGCCCTTTCCCCAGTTCGCATCGATCTCGGGTATCCGTTCCGATGCACCGGCCACCAGCGCTGAACTCTCGGTCACGAGCCTCGCCCTGCAGCTGGCTTCGGCCGCGGCCCGCATCCAGACCCAGCAGATCCAGAGCCTGATCCAGCAACAGGCACCCTCGGCGGATCCTAACGCACCCATCAACACCTGGTTCTACGAGCTGCCCATCCGTAACGGGCAGCAGCTGGACAGTATTCAGCTGCTGATTGAGCAGTATGCCCAGCGTGACAAGAAAAAAGAGCGCGCCGACAAGGAGCTCCGCTGGCAGATCAACCTGGCCTTTGAAGTCGCCCCACTGGCGCCCTTTCAGGCCCTGCTAAGCCTGGTCGACAACCGTGCCGCCATCACCCTATGGGCAGATGCACCGCAAACCCTACAGCTCCTGGGGGCCCACCTGGGCGAGTTAAGAAGCGCGTTAACCAGCGCTGGACTGGAGGTGGAGGAGCTACGCTGCAAGCGGGGGTTGCCTCCTCCCAGGGAGACCCGCCTGGAGCGATCCCTGGTGGATATTCATACCTAGCCACAACCGAACTCAGCCGCCTAGCGCCTCATCCAACCCCAGTCCTCCCCGCTCCCCTCTTCGCCCCGCGGACGAAAGCGAAAATAGTAGGCAGGAGACTCCCGCAGGTGGTTCACCAGACCGGAGTCAAATTTGGGTTTCAGGGTACGGATATACTTCATCAACGATTCCAGGGTGGAATCCTCAAGTTTCCCCTCCCAACCCGGCATCTGTCCTTTACCATTGGAGATACTCCGGATTAACTCCCAGTCGGGTTTATCCATTCGGTCACCCAGCGCAAACGAGGGTGAGTTACGGTAGTAGGCGATACCGCTAAATCCGTGGCAACCGGCACAGAAGGTGAAATAGGCGCGCTCCCCCTTCTGGAGCTCGCCAGGGTTATCCACAGTGGCCACTCCCGGACGGGGTGGAATGGTATCGCCGCGGAGAATGAAGCGTTCACGGATATAGGCCACTACCTTATAGCTTTCCCAGACGGAAAAGCTATCCTCCCAGGCCGGCATATTGCCCAACCCATAGAGGACCGAACGCACCAACTCGGAGTCGTCTTTATTAAGGCGATCGTGCTGGGCAAAGGAGGGCACCCCTTCATGGACCCCCCACCCATTAAACCCATGACAGCCCGCGCAAAGCCCCAGATAGATACGCTCACCAAATTGATAGTCGGTTTCATCCTGGGCCTGGGGCGTCATCTTTTCCTGAAGAATAAGCTCATAGACGTCACCGGTTAACTCGGCTCGCTCCGGGTTGGCAAGACTGGCCGCCGCCAGGCTGAACCAGAGATTGCTCTCCTGGGTGTCAACGAAAATTTCCGGGAGCCCCGGTAAAATGCCACTGTGGAAAATACCCAGGTTTCGTGCTGCCACGAAGTGACCCTGCTCGGCGGACTCGTGAAACCAGGCATGGCTGCGTTCGTAGTCACGATCAACCCCCTCACCATAAAGGAGCATCACCCCCACCAGGTTTTGCGCCTGGGCATCGCCCAGCTCAGCCATGCGCATGAGTTTAAGGTAGGTGGTTTCGACCGCCGCCTCCGTTGCTCCTTCTACGGAGGTGGCCAGCGGCAACAGACAGGCCAGCAAGATCAACCAACCCTTCACTCCGATTACTGTGCGTAACCCCATACTTTCCCCTTCACCGCCACAATCCCTGTAAGCGCACACTGGACATAGCCCGCCATCTGACCTGAAAGCAACTTCCATCACAATGAGCCAGCGCAATAAAGCGAGAGATTACAGTGCTCCGAAATTGGCGTAGCATGGGCGTATGAAGCAACCTCCCGAACAGCCCCCCGCCCGTGCCGTCGCCCTCCAGTACGACGGCGAGCATGCCCCCCACCTGTCGGCCAAAGGTGAGGGCGACCTGGCCGAGCAGATCATCGCCATTGCGCGTGAACACAAGATACCTCTCTACGAAAACCCCGAGCTGGTAAGGTTGCTGGCCCAGCTGGACCTGGGGGAGGAGATTCCACACAACCTCTACCTGTGCATCGCCCAGCTGATTGCGTTTGCCTATCGCGTTCAAGGTAAGGTCCCCCCCGGTTGGACAGAGCCCGCAGCATCCTGACCCCACACACTCCTGCCCCCTAAGCAGGGACCAAGGGTGTGCAACTATCGCTCGGCCCAGTCGAAACGCTCATCGCTGCGCTGGGTCTGGATCGGCATATCCCAAGCCAGCCATGAGTAATAGCCGTCGCGGAAATAGTACACCTGGGTGTACCCCCAGCGGGCCGCCAGATAACTGGCAAAGGCACTGCGTTTGCAGTCGAGATCATTACAGTAGATCACTAAAGGGGTGTCCCGGTTCAGGTAGCCGGGATAAAACAATTTACCGAAATCTCGCCGCAGCTCCAGATGGCGGGCCCCTTTGATATGCCCCCAGCGCCACTGGCGATCGCTGCGCACATCAACGAAAACCGCCCCCGCATCGAACAACTGCCTGGCCTGGTGGACGTTGATGGTGGTTGCCCCGATCACCTTGAAGGGGGACTCCAGCGCTACCGCATTGAAGGCAAGCACGCTGGCCAGCAGCGCCATCAGGTGGATCAATCTGCTCATGCCCTACTCCTCCATGACTGCTTTCCCCCAGTTTAGCGAGCCACTCCCCTCGCTAACGGAACCAATGGTCACTAAAACTGAGCTTTTTACTCGGTTGCTATCTATACCGGCCAAACCCCGTCTGCCAAAACCAAGCTGAGACCTGGTACACAATTGCAAACCACGCTTTTGGATAGACTCTCCGGTAAGCTGTGATAATGCCTGACCATGGCCGAAGCCCCCAGGCCCACTCTCTCTTCAACACAAGGCCCGATCACCCTTCGTGAAAACGCTGATAACCCATTGGCTGCTGGCCCTTTTTAGCACCCGTTTTCTGGTCTGCCTGCTGGCCGGCGCCGTGGCCAGCTCCCTGCTCCCGCTGGAGCGGATGAACCAGCAATGGCTCGAATGGAGCAGCGCCCTGTTCCCGGCCGCCGAGACCCCAACCCGCCACCCCTTGTTGTGGGTAACCCCGCACAAGGCCGAGCGCGATCGTCTGCAGGCGCATCCGCTTCTGGCCAGCGACAGCTTCGCCCTGTTGCAACAGCATATAGAGCGCGGAGGGCGAGCCGCTTTGCTGCTTCCCGCCCCCCCCCTGTTCGCTCCCGATCTTCTGCAGTCGCTGGGAGCCGGGGCGCCACTGATGGCGCGCCTACAGCAGATCCAGAGCTGGCAAAAAGCCTCGCAGCTGATCATCGGCACCCCCCCCGAAGGCCTCCCCGCCGCTCCGCCTCAGGCAACAGCCGTCGCCCCCACCCCATCCCCGGATGAACCGCTTATGGCGCGGCTTAGCCGCCTCCTGTCCACACCCCTGCCCCCGCTCAGACTCGACAACAGTCGGCCCTCGCACCTGAGGATCTGGCCTACGGCAGCGCCAGGGGATTACGGCTACCCACTGCTCTACCAGAACCAGGGACACGACTACCCCAGTGTGCTGCTGGTGCTGGCCAGGGGACTTAACCTGGACCCCTTGCAGGGGCTTTCCGCTACCAGCCTGTTCCCCCCTGGCGCGGGCGATGGACGTATCTTTCCACGTCAGGCCCTCCCCTTTACGGGTACCGACCTGGAGCAGGCCGCGCTTGCGGCCACCCCCCGCACACTGCTGATCATTGATGCCACCGAATCCGCTGAGGGGGAGGCGCTGGCCCGCGCGCTACTCTCACTCCAGCAGCAGCACTACCTGCGCAGCGCCCCCTGGGGAGCGGGAGTATCGGCCGGGGTGTTAGTGTTAATTCTCGCCTACCTGCTACTGCTGATGCCCCTGCTGTCCCCGGCGAAAGGCGCCCTGGCCAGCCTGCTGCTGGGCACACTGCTGGCTGGCAGCCAACTGGCACTGCAACCACTCTACGGATTCTGGATTCCCATCGCCGAGCCCCTGCTGCTGCTGCTGGGCGGGTCGGCATTGATGATGATTCAGCTGCGCTACCAGCAGGATTACCAGCGGTTGCAGGCGCGCCATGAACACAACAGCCTGCAGCTCGGCAGCACCCTCTACCACCAGGGAAAGCTGGAGGAGGCCGCCACCGCGATCGCGGGCTGCCGTACCAACGACGAACTGCTGGGACTCACCTACGACATCGCCCTGCAGCAGGAGAAAACCCGCGACCTGTTGGGTGCCCTCGGCAACTACCGCCGCATCCAGCAGCACAGGCGCCAGTTCAAGGATGTCGGCCAGCGCATCGACCAGCTGAGCGGCAAGCTGGGGGAGACCCAGGTTGAGATCCCCCTGGCCACCACCCAGACCCTGATGCTGCCCGAGCAGAGCGGTCGCACCCCGCACCTGGGGCGCTATGAGGTGATCCGCGAGATCGGCCGCGGTGCCATGGGGGTGGTCTACCTGGGGCGGGACCCCCGTATCGCCCGTACGGTGGCGATCAAGACCCTCACCTACGACCAGTTTGAAAGCTCGCGCATCAAGGAGATGAAGTCCCGCTTTTTCCGTGAGGCGGAGGCCGCCGGGCGTCTTAACCACCCCAGCATCGTCACCATCTTTGACATGGGGGAGGAGCAGAACCTCGCCTTCATCGCCATGGACTACGCCAAGGGGGAACCCCTTAACCGCCACTGCAAGGGGGGTAGCCTGCTGCCGGTGCGCACGGTCTACCGCATCGTGGCCGAGGTGGCCGACGCCCTCAGCTATGCCCACCGGCACCAGATCGTGCATCGCGACATCAAGCCCGGCAACATCATGTTCGACGCCGACAGCGGCGAGGTGAAAGTGACCGACTTCGGAATCGCCCGCATCAGCGACGACTCCCAGACCAAAACCGGCAGCATCCTCGGCAGCCCGCTCTACATGTCCCCCGAACAGATCAAGGGGGCCAAGGTCAGCGGCACTGCCGACATCTACAGCCTGGGGGTCACCTTCTACCAACTGCTGACCGGTGAGGTGCCCTTCAACGGCGACAACCTCGTCAACCTCACCCACCAGATCATCAACAGCAAGTACAAAAGCGTGCGCAGCCACCGCAGCGACCTACCGGCGAGTGCGACCCGCATCGTCAATAAGGCGCTGCAGAAAGAGGCCGGCAAGCGTTACCAGGACGCGGCCGAGATGGCCGAGGCCCTGCGCAAATCCCTCACCAAAGAGTTCGTCCGCGAACCCGCCTGACACTGGAGATTACCATGGCAACACTGGCCCAGCTGATCGATGACGTTGTCGTTAACCGCGTCGAGATCGACCAACCCCTGACCACCCTCGGGCGCCACCCGGACAACGATATCGAGATCAGCGAAGCAACCGTCAGCAGCCGCCACGCGAGGCTGCTGCGCGAGCCCAACGCCGCCATCAACACGGTGATGGATGTCTATATCGAGGATCTGGGCAGCACCAACGGCACCTTCGTCAATAACCAGCGGGTCGATGGCCGTTGCAAGCTGCACAACAACGACCTGATCCGTATTGCCTGGAACCACTTCAAGTTTATCGACGATGCCGAAAGCACCCTCGAGCAGACGGTCTTCAGCATCGACACCGAGTAAATCATGACCGGCCTGGCCATTGGCATCGACAGGCTGACAGGTCGGGGGCACGCCGCTACAATACGCAGCCCCCGCCCCCAGCCTGCAGGACCCCAGCGTGAAGCCATACGACGTCATTATCATCGGAGCCGGTGCCTCCGGCCTGATGTGTGCCCGGGTTGCCGGCGCCCGTGGTCGGCGCGTGCTGGTGCTCGACAAGAGCAACAAGGCGGGCAAGAAGATCCTGCTCTCCGGCGGCGGGCGCTGCAACTTCACCAACCTGGATGTCAGCGCCAACAACTACCTGGGTGACAACCCGCACTTCTGCAAGTCCGCCCTCAGCCGCTTTACCCAGTGGGACTTTATCTCCATGGTCGCAAGCCACGGCATCCCCTGGCACGAACGAGACCACGGCCAGCTGTTTTGCGACGACAGCGCCAAGGCGATTCTGGCCATGCTGCTGGAGGAGTGCCGCAGCGCGGGGGTGGAGATCCGCACTGGCTGCTCTATAGAACAGATAAGCCATCAGCAGCCGTTCCAGCTCACCACCAGCCAGGGTTCATTCAGCGCCTCCTCACTGGTGGTCGCCACCGGCGGCCTCTCCTTCCCCACCATGGGGGCGAGCGGTTTCGGCTACGAGATCGCCCGCCAGTTTGGCCACCAGGTCACGGACACCCGTGCGGGGCTGGTCCCCTTTACCTTCAGCGACCAGCTCAAGGGGCTGTGCGAGCGCCTCTCCGGCACTGCCATTCCAGCGACCCTCACCTGCGGCCAGGCACGCTTCACCGAGGCCCTGCTTTTTACCCACCGCGGCATGAGTGGACCCGCCGTATTGCAGATCTCCAACTACTGGCAACCGGGGCAAAGGGTCACCCTGGACCTGCTGCCATCGGAGGAGGCCCCCGCATTGCTGCGGGGGCTGAAGCAGGAGCACCCCAAGAGCCTGCTGCGCACCCTGCTCGCCCGTCACCTCCCCAAGGCGCTGGTCGCCGAGCTGGAAGGGCTCTGGTGGAGCGAGTTGGGGGAAACTCCCATGGCCCAGATTCCCGACCGCCGCCTGCAGCAGATTGGCGAGCAACTCAACGGCTGGTCACTGAAGCCCTCTGGCACCGAGGGCTACCGCACCGCCGAGGTGACCCTGGGGGGGGTCAACAGCAACGAGCTCTCCTCCAAAACCATGGAGAGCCAGCGCCAGCCCGGCCTCTACTTCATTGGCGAGGTGGTGGATGTAACCGGCTGGCTGGGCGGCTACAACTTCCAGTGGGCCTGGGCCTCGGGTCACGCGGCGGGTGAGGTGGTGTAACCCGGCTCCCCTCGCGGCTAGCAAGCAGGACCAGTGTCGCAAAAGATCAAGCCGGTTGCGCATAGTGTCAACACATCCTGGGGCGCTTTTTCTATGATGGCGGCAATAACAATTCGCGGCGTAACCAAGCGCCCGTCAGGAGCCCCCTCATGAAAAAAATAGCCCTTGGCCTGGTCACCCTGGCCGGACTCAGCGCCCACCCCTCACTCGCTGCCCCCACCCAACTCTTCTGGGGTGACACCCACCTGCACACCTCCTACTCTGGTGATGCGTACGGGATGGGTAATGAGAGTGCCGACCCCGACACCGCCTACCGCTTTGCCAAGGGGCAGCCGGTGATCCACCCTTTTAACCGGGTACGGGTACAGCTCAAGCGCCCACTGGATTTCCTGGTGGTCGCTGACCACGCTGAGTACATGGGGGTGATGCAGCTGATCGAGGAGAACAGCGCACTGCTCACCGACACTGAAACCGGCCAGAGATTGCTGCAGTTAATGGCCGACAAAGGTGGCAAGGGCGTCTATTACGACCTGGCCGGGACCGTCGTCAAAGGCAAGCCCTACCCCGAACTGTTGACTTCCCAGGTGCGAGAGCCGATCTGGAACCGCATTATCGAGGCCGCCGAAAGCAACAACGAACCGGGCAAATTTACCTCCTTTATCGGCTGGGAGTGGTCCTCCATGCCCGGCGGTGCCAACCTGCACCGTATCGTCTTTACCAACAAGGGGGGCGAGGCAGCCAGGCAGTTTCTGCCCTATTCCTCTATGGACAGTAATCGACCGGAGGACTTCTGGAGCTGGCTCGACAAGACCTCCACCGCCACAGGCGCAGACTTTGTCGCCATCACCCATAACTCCAACATCAGCAACGGGCTGATGTTTAATGACCTCGATAGCGACGGTCACCCCATCAGCGCCAGCTACGCGCGAACCCGCATGCGCTGGGAACCGGTGGCCGAAATCACCCAGGTCAAGGGCGACTCCGAAACCCATCCCAGCGTATCACCCAAGGACCCCTTCGCCGACTTCGAAACCTTTGATCACGTGATGACCTTCGGTGCCGACCAACAGACCGAAGTGGACCAGGTGAGCAACTTCGCCCGAAGCGGCCTTAAGCGGGGACTGGAGATCGAAGCCAAAACCGGGGCCAACCCCTTCAAGTTCGGCATGATCGGTTCCACCGACTCCCATACTGGCCTCAGCACCGCCAGCGAGCCCAACTTCTGGGGCAAATTCGGGCTGGATTCCATCCCCGAAAACAAGGACAAGGAGACCACCCCCCACGCCGATGGCTGGAGCATGTCCGCCGCGGGGATGGTCGCAGTGTGGGCCGAACAGAACACCCGTGAATCCCTGTTCGCCGCCTTCAAGCGCAAGGAGGTGTACGCCACCACCGGGCCGCGCATGCAGGTACGCCTGTTTGGCGGCTTTGATTTCACAGCCAGCGATGCCACCGCCAATGACCTGGCCGAAATCGGTTATCGCAAGGGGGTTCCCATGGGCGGCGACTTGGTCAGGGCGCCGAAAGGCAAAGCCCCCTCCTTCCTGATTCAAGCGGTCAAGGACCCGCAAGGAGCCAACCTGGACCGGGTACAGGTGGTCAAGGGCTGGCTGGACAAGGAGGGTAATAGCCAGGAGCAGGTCTTTAACGTGGCCCTCTCCGACGAGCGGGAAGATCGCGGTGCCGATACCCAGCCGGTGGGCAATACCGTCGACCTCAAAACCGGTTATTACAGCAACAGCATCGGCGCCACCGAGCTGGTCACTGTCTGGCAGGACCCCTCCTTCGATCCGGACCAACGCGCCTTCTACTACCTGCGCGTGCTGCAGATCCCAACGCCCCGCCACACCATGCTGGACGCGGTGGCACTGGGTCGCTCCCAGGAGGAGCTGAACTACCCGGCGGTGATCCAGGAGCGGGGGTACTCCTCTCCGATCTGGTACACCCCCTGATACCGGAGCGCGGCCATGATTGTGCGTTTAATGCGTGACCCTCTGCTGCATTTCCTGCTCCTGGGCGCTCTGGTGTTCGCCGGCTACCAGTGGATAAAGCCGGCAAACAGCCGGCTGGATGCCAACACCATCGTGGTGGATCGTAACGCCCTGCTGACCTTTATCCAGTACCGTTCCAAAGCGTTTGAGCCCCAGCTGGCCGAGCGCCGGCTGGACGCCCTGACACCCGGCGACCGGGAGGCCCTGGTGCGGGACTTCATCAAGGAGGAGGCACTTTACCGCGAAGCCCGGGCACTGGGCATGATCGACAACGACTACATCGTGCGCCGCCGTTCGGTGCAAAAGCTGGAGTTTATCGCCCAGGGGCTGGCGGCCAACGCGGTCGAGGTGGAGCCCCGGGCGCTGGCCGACTTCTTCGAGAGTCGCCACCAGGACTACTACGAAGCCCCCTCCCTGACCTTCACCCACGTCTACTTCAACGCCGACAAGCGTGGGCGCGAAGCCGCGCGGACGGCGGCCGTGGCCCTGCTCGCCGAGCTCAACCGCGAGGGGGTGGCCTTCGCCGATGCTCCCCGCTACGGCGACCGCTACCTCTACCACCGCAACTACGTAGAGCGCACCCCCGACTTTATCGCCAGCCATTTTGGCGCAGGGTTCGGGCAGCGACTGGACACCCTCTCCCCCGGCCCCCGCTGGCAGGGACCCATCGCCTCCGACCAGGGGGAACACCTGGTGCTGATCCGCGAGCATCAAGCCGGCCGCCTACCAGCGCTGGAGGAGATCCGACCCCGTGTCGAGCAGGATTACCGCCAATGGCAACAGCAAACACAGCAGGCCCTGGCCATCCAGAAGATCGTGGATCAGTACCATGTTGAAAACCAGCTTTAGGCTCCTGCTCGCCCTGTTGCTGTTGGGGGCCACCCCCCTACTGGCCCACGAGAGCCGCCCCCTCTACCTGCAGGTTGAGGAACTGCCCGCGGCGACGGGTAGCTACCGTTACCACCTTCAACTGAAGATTCCCCCTTCGGTAGAGGCAGCCAATACCCCGTTTCTGCGCCTGCCCGAGCACTGTCGGCGCGACGGTCCCGGGGCGCAGGCCCTCGCCCTCTGCAGCCAGCCCCTGACGGGGCAGACCCTGATCGTCGACTACCCCCGCTTCAACCCCTCCATCGCCACCCTGATCCGGGTCAGCCTGGCTTCGGGGGAGCGCCACCAGACGCTGCTGGCACCGGGCGAAACCCACTGGCAGCTACCGGCCCAGCGTACCTCCGGCGACCTTATGGGGAAGTACGCCTATCTCGGGGTTGTCCATATTCTGGAGGGGTGGGACCACCTGCTGTTTCTGCTCTGCCTGCTGTTGATCGCCGGCACCCTCAAACGCACCCTGGTCACCGTCTCCGGGTTTACCCTGGCCCACTCGCTCACGCTGGCGCTGACCACCCTGGGGCTGCTGCGTATCCCGATCCCGCCGGTTGAGGCGGTCATTGCCCTCAGTATTCTCTTCCTGGCCGCCGAAATCAGCCGCGACCGCCGCGATACACTCGCCTGGCGCCACCCGGTGGTGGTATCGCTGTTGTTCGGCCTGATCCACGGCTTCGGTTTCGCCTCCGTACTGGGCGAAGTGGGGTTACCCCAACGGGAGATCGGTACCGCCCTGCTCTTTTTTAACCTCGGGGTCGAGCTGGGACAGCTGCTCTTTGTCGCCCTGGTAATGGCGCTTTTTGCCGGCCTTCGCCGCTGGCGCGCCTTCCCTTTGGCACGGGCGCAGCAATTGCTGATCTACGGCGTCGGCAGCCTGGCCGCCTTCTGGACCCTGCAGCGGATCGCCGGTTTCTAGGCCCACCGTCGAAGGCGCTGCCGATTGAGCAGGCACTCCGCCCTTCCCTTTGATCACGACCCACAGGGTAGTGAGGAGTGCCTGGATGACGATAAGGAGCTGCAGGAGCAGAGCTGCCGGCCCGTACATCCTGACATAAGCCGCTCCTGGCCATCCATGGCCCCGCGGCATACCGTACATCCCTTTTGATCGCTACCGGCATCCTGCCTCTCGCGATCTACCGCCCTTCCCTGGGCATAAAAAAACCCCCTGCCCGGTAGGGACAGGGGGCAAATCCCCTTACGGGGAAAGGAGAGCCGCGCCGTTACTCGGCTCCATGCAATCGTGCGTAGGGGAGATCCCCCAGTTCTGTCATCAGGCGGGTGCCCAGCTGGTCTACTGCCAGCAGGGACTGCTGCACCTGCTCGGCCGTGATCTCCAGCGGCATATTGCCGATAAAGGGGAAGCCCAGGGTGGCTTCAACCACCGTGGCAAGCGACTGGCTGTCCGTGGCCTCCAGACCCAGCTGGGCCAGATTGACCGGCAGCCCCACTGCGGCAAACAGGCGCCCTACCCGCTCGGCCTCAGTCTGGTCACCCTCCAGCAACAGCTGGGTCAGTACACCGTAGGCCACCATCTCACCGTGCAGGTAGTTGTGATCGACCTCTTCCAGCAGGGTAAAGGCCTGGGCGACCGCGTGGGCAGCGGCAATACCGCCACTCTCGAAGCCCAGTCCGCTGAGCAGGGTGTTGGCTTCCACGATATGTTCCAGGGCCTCGTTTACCCGGCGGGACTCGACCGCCTGCACCGCGAGGGTGCTGTAATCGAACAGCGCCCTCGCACTCACCTCGGCCAGTGCGGTACCGGCCAGGGTGGGGCGGACACCGAAGGGGGTAATGCCGGCGGGATTGCGCTGGCAGGCGCGCGCCTCATACCAGGTGGCCATGGCATCACCGATACCGGCCACCAGGAAACGGGCCGGCGCCTCGGCGATGATGGCGGTATCCACCAATACCAACGCCGGGCTCTGCTCAAATACCTCGAAGCTTTCGGTCACCCCTTCCGGGGTGTAGATCACCGAGATCGCCGAGCAGGGGGCGTCGTTGGAGGCCAGGGTTGGCATCACAATACTCGGCACCTGCAACCGATAGGCGATCGACTTGCCGGCGTCGATGGTCTTGCCGCCCCCCAGGGCGATCAAGGCATCCACTGGCTGGGTGTCGTCGCGCAGGAAGGCCACCTGCTGTTCAATCTCCCGCAGGGAACACTCGCCGCCGAAGGTGGCGATGCGGGTCTCGATTCCCGCGCCATGCAGGCTGGCCTGCAAACGCAGCGCTTCGTTGCGCTGGCTGCGTGCGCTGCAGAGGATGGCGCAGCGCGCCACCTTGAGGGTGCTGATCACCTCGGCGGCGCGGTCGATTAAACCGGCGGCCTGCACGTAGCGACCCGGCGACCCAAAGATACGGGTGGCGCCCTGGGGGGCTGGCTGCCGGATTTCAGTGCTGGACGGGTTGGCTTCAGACATGGGCTCTCTCACTCAATTAGGGTCTCGGGTATCCACCCGGCCAGCACAGCTGGCCAGAAGGATCTCGGCGAATTACAGACGGAAGCGGATCATCAGCTTCATCAGCTTCTCGAAGCGCGGGCCGTAGGGGGGAGCCAGCATCAGAATGCCGGAGTTGCGTGCCTGCTTGAACACCGGGCGCAGCTTGGAGAACTCGATAAAGCCCTCCTTGCCGTGGTAGTGGCCCATGCCGCTGTTGCCGATACCTCCAAAGGGCATGTCGTGCTGCGCCACGTGCAGCAGGGTATCGTTTACAGAGACACCGCCGGACACAGTGTTGTAGACCACCTTCTCCTGCAGCGCCTTGTTGTTGCTGAACAGGTAGAGGGCCAGCGGACGTTCGTTGGCGTTGATGTAGTCGATCACCTCGTCGATGCTGTCGTAAGGCTTGATGGGCAGCAGGGGGCCGAAGATCTCGTCCTGCATGATCACCATCTCCGCAGTCACATCGAGAACGATCTGGGGCGGCAACTTGCGGGTCTCGGGGTTGGGGGTGTCACCCTGGGTCAGAGGCACCGTCTTGGCCCCCTTGGCGGTGGCATCCTCCAGGGTTGAGCAGAGACGGCTGAACGCCTTACCGTCAATGATGGAGGTGTAGTCGCCGGAGTCGGCACGGCCGTAGCGTTCGGCCACGATCGCCTTGGCATGACCAATAAACTCATCCACCGAACCCCTTGGCAGGAACAGGTAGTCAGGGGCGGTGCAGGTCTGGCCGGCGTTCAGCAACTTACCGAACAGCATGCGCTCGGCGGCTGTGCGCAGGTCAAAATCGGGCGCCACGATGGTGGGGGACTTGCCCCCCAGTTCCAGGGTCACGGGGGTCAGGTAGCGGGCGGCGGTCTCCATCACTGTCTTGCCGGTCTCCGGCGAGCCGGTAAACACCAGGTGGTCCCAAGGGCGGGCGGTAAACTCGCCGGCAGAAACGCCGGGCACGAAGGCCAGCACCGATTCGTCGAACACCTTGGCGGTAAGTTCATCCATCAGGCGGCACAGGTTCTGTGAGTTAGCCGCCATCTTGATGATCACCCGGTTACCCGCCGCCAGGGCAAAGATGGCCGGGCCCACGGTCAGCTGCAGGGGATAGTTCCAGGGAGCAACCACCCCGATCACCCCTTTGGGCTGGGGAATAACCTGGTTTTTGGCCCCCAAAAATCCCAGCCCCACGTGGCGCTTCTGCGGTTTCACCCAGCCCTTGAGATGCTTTTTAACGTAGGCGATGTTGCCCAGTAGCATCGAGATCTCAGCGAGCTTGGTCTCCTGGGCACAGCGATTGCCAAAATCCCGGTTGATCGCCTCGCAGATCGCATCCTGGTTGCTCTCCAGCAACTGCTCCAGGGTGTCCAGGTGCGCAAGGCGCTCCTGCAGACTGGGGTAGGCGCCCGCCTGGGAGCGAGATGCCTGCCGTTGCTTGTCAAACAGGAAATCGATGCGACTCGGTTCATTAGCGACTTTCAATGCGGTGTTACTCATCACGACCTCTTATCAGGCTTGTGCCAATCGTTCGGCGATTCAATCAGGGGACTCACAGCGACCAGACTACCCACCCCCCTCCCGCACCAGCTTGACAATTAGCGCCCCAACATTGACATAAGGCGACATCTTGCCCGAATGATTGACAGTTGGCGCCAGCCTATTGATCATTAACGACAGCACCGCGATTGCCGCCCATAACAATAAAAGGAGCACCCGTGTCCCAGGCCAGCAATAGGCTCAAGGTGAAAAGCAGCGCCTTGATGGGGTTTAACCCCCTCTGCCGACGCCTGCAGATCAACCCCGTCAGCCTGTTGGCCGCCGAGGGGCTGTCGAGCACCGTGTTACGCTCCAACGACCTGATGATCGACTACAACAGCTTTGCCCACCTGTTAAACCGGGGGGCCGACAGTGCCGATTTCCCTCTTTTTGGGCTCGCGCTCTCCACCTACCAGGGGCTAAAAACCTTTGGCCCCCTGGGGCTGCTTGCCTCCCAGGCGGCGACGGTGGCCGACAGCCTTGAAGTGATCAAGAAGTTTTTCCACTTTCACGCGCTGGGGGTCAGCTTGACCACCACCCTGCTGGAGAGGGAGGCGCAACTGGCGATCGAGTTTGATCTCGACCCCTCGATCGGCCTGGAGCAGGTGGTCGAGGTCAGCCTCGGTCTCGGTTACAACGTCCTCCGGGAGATGGCCCCCGACACCATGCGGGGTGCACGCATCCACTTCCGGCATTCACCACTGGTGCCCCCCGAGGCGTATCGCCAGTACATCGATGCCGAGATACGCTTTGGCCAGAGCAAAGACGCCATCGTCTTCCCTCCCCGCCTGCTCCGGCAGCCCCCACGCCCCGCCTCAGATGCCCTCAAACGCTACCTGGAATCGTTTCTGGAGCAGGAATCCCAGGGGCGCGAGCAGCCGCTGCCCCATAAGGTGTCGCGGCTGATCTACGAACTGATCCCGACCGGTGAGGCCACCCTCACCACCATCGCTCCCATGCTGGGGCTCAATATCCGCACCCTGCAACGCGAGCTGAAGCTGATCGGCACGGAGTTCCGCACCCTGCTGGACCAGGTGCGTTTTGAGATCGCCCGCGAGTCCCTGGCGGCGGACACCCCGATCACCGACATCGCCCTCAACCTGGGCTACTCGGAGTTGAGCGCCTTCTCGCGGGCCTTCAAACGCTGGTCCGGTCTATCCCCTTTGCAGTGGCGCCAACGCGCCCAGCAAACGGGTAACCCCTAGGGTCCCGCATCCACAGGTCGGGGGCCCGCCCTTGCGGGACAGCGGAGAGCAGTTGTCGTGTTTGGTCAACTTGTCGGCGCTATCTGTCAAGCGACGACCGCTAGCGGGATCTAGCATGAAGTGGAGTGCAGGCATCCCACCACCGCTGAACTCCCCACCCTCAGCACCTGTGAGGACGCCTCCAATAATAAAACCGTTGGCCCCAAGTAAGGTGAATAACAATGGGTAATCATCGATCTCTGCCCTCCGCGACCCGCCGCCTGTTCCTGCAACAGTCGATGCTGGCACTGGCCGCTCTGGTGGCACCGTCACAACTGCTGGCCATGGAGAACGCCGCCGTGAACCTGGGCCCCCGCAGGCTGCGGGTACTCTCAGCGGATGAGGACCGAATCCTGGCGGTGGTCGCCGACACCCTCATCCCCCAAGGCGGCGCCTTCGATACCGGGGCCCGGGATATTGACCTGGCCCTGCGTATCGACCACTACCTGGACCCCACCGACAACGACCTGCTGACCGGCCTGCGCGGCGCCCTGCTGTTTGTCGAACACAAGTCCCCCGAGTTGATCGGTGCCCCATCCCCCTTCTCGGCGCTGTCCGCCAGCGAGCGGGAGCGCTGCCTGCTGGCCCTCAAGGAGGCAGGACCGGTTGCGGTCAGCGTGTTTGCCGCCCTGCGGGGTCTGTGCCTCTTCTACTTCTATACCGATGAGCACAGCTGGCCCCATATCGGCTACGACGGTCCCCTGATTGCGCAAAGCGCCCCTAACCCCAAAAACGGTGGTTGATATGATTATTCAAGGTCATGAGATTCACTCTCACCTCAAACTCAAAACCCACTCTGTGGTGATCGGCTCAGGCGCGGGTGGCGGCGTGGCCGCCTATCACCTCGCCGCTGCCGGGGTCGACACCCTCGTCCTCGAAGAGGGGGGGTACTTCCAGGCCCGGGATTTCAACCAGCGCGAAGAGGATATGATGCCGGCCCTGTATCGTTCCGGGGGGCAACAGACCACCACCGATGGCATGATCTACGTCTGGCAGGGCTCCTGCTTCGGCGGCTCCACCGTCATTAACACCGCCGACGCCACCCCCATCGAAGCCGAGGTGCTGCACCACTGGCAGCAGAAATTCGGCCTCACCGAGCTGACCGAGGAGAGCCTGACCGCCTCCTACGAGCGGGTCTACAAGGATCTCAACGTCCACCGGCTGGAGGATCGAATCCTCAACCGCAACAACAACGTGTTACTGGAGACCGCCGATCGCCTCGGCTACAAGGCGGGCGTGTTTAACTCCAACCGCAAGGGCTGCATCGGCAGCGGGTACTGCTTCTCCGGCTGCTCCTACGACGCCAAGCAGGGCACCAACCTCACCTACCTGCCCCGTGCCTCGGCGTTGGGGGCCTCGATCTACACCGATGTGCGGGTTGACCGCATCGAGCCGCTGTTCGGTGGCACCTATCGCATTCACGCCAGTGTGCTGGAGCGAGGCACCCGCGCCCTCCGGCTGCCGATCACCATCGACGCCGAGCGCATCATCCTCGCGGCCGGTACCGTCCACACCCCCGCCATTCTCAAGCGTTCGGGCCTGGACAAGGGGCTCCCCCAGCTGGGGCGCAACATCTCCCTGCAGCCGCAGCTCGGCATCTCCGCGCAGTTCGACGCCTCCGACAAAATGATCTCCTGGCGCGGCGCCCCCCAGTCGGTCTACATGAGCGAGTTCGATGACAACCGCGCCGACCACGGCCTGGGCGGTTTCCGCATGGAGGGGGTGGGTGGACTGCCCGGTGTACTGGGAGCCTTCTCCTCCGCCATCGGCCAGGAGCATAAGCGGATGATGCAGGCCTATCCCCATACCCACTATTCGGCGCTGCTGGTGCCCGACCAGCCCACCGGCACCATGGACTGGGAGTGGGGGGCGGACGGTAAAGTCAAACCCAAAATCCACTACCGCCCAACGGCCGAATGGGTTCAGCGCCTCAAGACCGGCATGAAAACCGCCACCGAGTTTCTCTTCGAGGCGGGCGCCAGACAGGTCAACTACAACAGCGCGGTCTATCCCTCGCTCACCAGCCCAGACCAGCTCTCGCGGATCGATGAACTGCCGGTGGAGCCGGGAATGGTGCAGTTGACCTCCGCCCACGTACAGGGCAGTTGCCGCATCGGCCTGGACGCCAGCACCGGCGTTGTCAACCAGGACCTCAAACTGCATAACCTGGATAACATCTACGTGGTCGACGGTTCGGTGATGCCCACCACCAGCTCAACCCACACCATGATCCCGATTATGGTGATGAGCGATCGCGCCATGCACAAAATGCTTAACCCCTAAGGGAGGGCCGTAACCGCCCATAACGGCCGCGAGCCCCCCGTGGGTTCGCGCTCCCTCCCCTGCCCCCAAGGATTTCCTATGCTTAACCAAGAAACCCGCAGCACCATTGCGCAGCAGATTTTCGATTGCTTCACCCACAGGCGCCAGATTCCGCTGTTGACCCAGAGCCACCCCGAGATCGAGGTGGAGGACGCCTACCGCATCCAGGAGCAGGTGATTAGCCGGTTCCAGGCCGATGGGCGACAGGTAAAGGGGTACAAGATCGGCCTCACCTCCGAGGTAATGCAGCAGATGGCAGGGACCACCGAACCCGATTACAGCTCGGTACTGGACCACATGTTTGTGGAGTCGGGCTCGTGCCTCAAGTGCGACGACTTTTCCGACCCCCTGATCGAGATCGAGATCGCCTTCGTCATGAAGCAGACCCTCAAGGGCCCCGGCATCACCGAGGCTGACGTGGCGGCGGCCACCGACTATATCCTGCCCTCCATTGAACTCGTCGACTTCCGCGTCGCCCGCGCCCCCGGTATGGATGTGCGCGATACCATTGCCGACCTGGCTGCGGTGGGCTGCGTCTCTCTGGGCAGCCAGCCCAAACGCCTCGATGAGGTGGAGCTGGGCGCCATCCGCGGCGACCTGATCATCAACGGTTCCGTGCAGGAGAGTGGCGCGGCGGCCGCGGTGCTGGGTAACCCCCTCACCGCGGTAGCCTGGTTGGCCAACAAGCTTTCCGAGTTTGGCATCGCCTTTGAGGCTGGTGATGTGGCCTTTTCCGGCTCTTTCGTGCGCGCGATCCCTGTGCAGGCCGGGGACAGCGTCATTGCCCGCTTCGACAGCGGACTCGGTGACGTCAGCCTGCAGTTCGACTGACCCCTCCCTCCCCCCGGCGCCGATCACCGGCGCCGCCCCCGGTGCGCCCACGCCTATCCCTGTTGATACTAAGATGTATAGTACGCGCCCCTATTTTCGATAGAGTCACCATGAAACGAGCCCACGGCAGCTACCGCATCAAGGTAGATCACCAGTTGGTGATCTGCCGTGGCTATGGTGGCTGGAATGAGGTCACCGCCCGCCAGTGGCTGCAGGACCTGCGCCACTGTGTCGAGCAGGCTGGCCTCACGCGCTGGTCCCACTACGTGGATGTCTCCCAGTGGCAACTGGCCAACCCGGAAGCCATCCCCTATCTGCGCGAGTCGGTGGCCTGGGCGGTCGCCAACGGCGTGCAATACACCCTGATCTATCCCGGCGAGGGGCTGCTCAACCAGCAGTTAATGGAGCAGTTACTCATCTACGAAGGCGACAATCGCTCCCGGGTGGTGTCCAGTCCCCGGGAGGCGGAGACCTTCCTGACCCTGCACGGTTATACTCTGGGATCGGATCTTTAACCACTTGGGCTTTGTTCGCTACCGCCTGCGGTTTACAATGCCCCCCTTTTCCCAGCCCATGAGGCCGCCAACGTGTTCAACCAACTCGCCCTGAATGAGCGCCTGCTGAAAGCCCTCGACAACCTCGGTTTTACCGAACCCACCGAGGTGCAGAAGCGGTCGATCCCCCCCGCGCTGGAGGGCAGGGACCTGTTGGTCTGCGCCCGCACCGGCAGTGGCAAGACCGCCGCCTTCGTGTTGCCGATCCTGCATCGCCTGCAACTGAGTGAGCGCCCCGACGCCCAGGCCAGGGCACTCATCCTGGTGCCCACCCGCGAGCTGGCGCGCCAGGTGATGAAAGCCTGCGAGCAGCTGGGACGCTTCACCTTTATCAAGGCCGACATGATCATCGGCGGTGAGGGCTTCAAGGAGCAGCGCGCCATGTTGCGCAAAAATCCCGAGATCCTGATCGCCACCCCGGGTCGACTGGTGGAACACCTGGAGGCCGAATCGCTGCACCTCAACGATATCGAGACGCTGGTACTCGACGAAGCGGACCGCATGCTGGAGATGGGCTTCAGCGAGGACCTGGAGAAGATCTGCAACGCCTGCGCCGATAAGCGCCAGACCCTGCTCTACTCCGCCACCCTCAAGCGTCGCGGGCTCAGTGAGATCATCGCCAGTGCCCTCGATAACCCCGAATCCCTGATCCTGGACACCCCGCGTAAGCAAAGCGGCGACATCGACCAGCAGATGATCCTGGCCGACGACACCGGGCACAAGGTGAAACTGCTGGCCCACCTGCTGGAGCATGACCCCTTCGACAAGGCGCTGGTGTTCACCAACACCCGGGAACTGGCCGACCGCCTGTGCGGCCAGCTGCGGGGCCAGGGGTTACCGGTGGGGGTACTGCACGGCGAGATGACCCAGCCCGAACGCAACCAGGGGATGCAGCTGTTCCGTGACGGCCACTTCAAGGTACTGGTCGCCACCGACCTCGCCGCCCGCGGCCTCGACGTCAAGGGGGTCGACCTGGTGATCAACTTCGACATGCCCCGTAACGGAGACGATTACATCCACCGTATCGGCCGGACCGGCCGGGCCGATGCCAGCGGTGTCGCGATCAGCCTGGTCTGCGCCTACGACTGGAACCTCAAGGCCGGTATCGAACGCTATATCAACACCGGCCTGCGCAAGCGACAGGTCGAGGGGCTGATCGCCAGCTACAAGGGGCCCAAAAAACTGAAGAGCTCCGGTAAGGCCGCGAGCACCAAAAAACGCAAGCCCGCCACCAAAGCCAAGCTGAAGACGGGCGCCAAAGCCAGCGGCAAGCGACCCGCCAGCCCGGTGGCAGGCGCCGGCAAAAAAACCGCGAGCGAGCAACGCGAGAACCGTCCCGCTACCCCGGTCGATGGTGATGCACCGCTGCGGCGCAAGCCCGGCGGCGCAGCTAAACCCCGCGCCACTGGCAAACCGGCCGCCGCCAGCCCCTGGGGCTCGGATAGCGGTTTCGAGCCCCCCAAGCGCCGCAAATAGCCCTTCAGGGGCGGGTAGCCACCCGCCCCTTATCATTCCAGTACCTGCCATTTTCTCAATTGGCACCAACGTTCGAAACATTTTTAGGGCTCGCCAACATTTTTTCTTGCGAGCCGCCTAAATTCTCATACACTCAACGCGTTTTAAGTTACCCAATGGATTTTATGTCGATTCCCAATCAGCGTTAGCCAACAGCGAGCAGAGACTCCGAGGGCTGGCGCAACACTAGCTTAAGGACAACCTGTGGATGAATAACGCAACCAGGGAGCTCGCACCCGAGCCCGATATCACCGAGGCCAAAGGCCACCGTCCCCCCCTTAAGGGTATTGGACCGGTGGCCGCCCCCTCCCAACCGATTTGCCACCCGGCCCTGCGCCTGGGTGAACCCCGAATTACGCCCACCGGCGTAACCCCGTCTGTTGTCCCTGTGGCCAACAGCCGCGGCGCTGTGCGCGATCCCCGCGTCCACGCCCTCCTCGCGCTATGCCCTGGCTACCGCGAGCTGACAACCCTTTGTATCCATCCGACAGCCCACCGGGGAAGCTTTGCGCAGACCCTACCCTCTGTTCGTCCATTCGAGAACTAATTACATGAGCATTTGCCGTATCTCTCCCGCCCACCTGGGTGACCGTTACCGTTCGCTGCTGCACGCAGAAGGGTCTGCCGTGCTGTTATTGAACCTCAGCAAAGTAACCGAGCAGTACCGTGCCCTGTGCAACGCACTGCCCGGCGTCGAGCCCTATTACGCCATCAAGTCGCTGCCCCACCCGGCGGTGGTTGAACACCTGCTGAGCCTCGGCTGCGGCCTCGATATCGCCACCGCCGGCGAGATCGAGATGATCCGCGACCTGCCCGTGGATACCAACAAGACCATCCATACCCACCCCATCAAGCGGCCCCAGGATATCCGTGCGGCACTGAACTTCGGGGTCACCACCTTCGTGGTGGACAACATCTGGGAACTGGAGAAGTTTATCCCCTTCGCCGGCCGGGTGGAGCTGCTGCTGCGCATCAGCTACCGCAACCCCGAGGCCCGCGTCGACCTCTCCCGCAAGTTCGGCTGCACCGTCGAGGAGGCTCCCTTCCTGCTGCAGCGCGCCGAGCAGCTGGGTATCCGCGTCAAGGGGCTGAGCTTCCACGTCGGCTCCCAGTCCAAAAACGGTGAGATCCACGCCGCCGCCATCCGTGCCGCCTCTCGCATCATGCAGGAGCACAATGCCGAGTTCGACGAGAACGTGGAGACCATCGATATCGGCGGTGGCTTCCCGGTGAACTATGGCGACAACACCCTCGGCATTGAGGCGTTCTGCGCCCCCATCCGCGAGGCCCTGGCCGAGCTGCCCGCCCACTTCCGCGTACTGGCCGAGCCGGGCCGTTTCCTCTCGGCGCCTGCCGGCACCGCCATCACCCAGGTGATGGGCAAGGCGCGCCGTGGCGACACCACCTGGTACTACCTGAACGATGGCGTCTACGGTAGCTTCAGTGGCCAGATCTACGACCACACCCACTACCCGCTGGAGGTATTTTCCGATCTGGAGGAGCGTGAAACGGCGGCCCTCACCGGCCCCACCTGCGACAGCATCGACATGATCGCCGAATCGATCGTGATCCCGCCGCTGCAGATCGGTGATATTGTCGTCGGCCATATGATGGGGGCCTACACCATGGCCTCGGCCAGTGACTTCAACCTCTTCGATCGTGCTCATGTTGTGGTGATGGATGACGATCAGTGGGCGATCGACACGGTCACCTCCATCACCGCCTAGGGGATCAGGCCAGGGCGTGCGCTAACCGCAATCGCCCTGCAACGCTCCGCTGAGGTGGCGCATTCCCCAGCGCCCGGTGGCCGGCGGCGGCTCCGCCCGGTCCACCAACAGCAGCAGGAAACTCGCTGGATCCACCCCCTTGCCGGGTGGGTCCAGCAACCCCAGGTACCAGCCATCGGCCCCCTCCGCCAGCGCCTTGTTGTCCGCATGACAGGCCACCGACAGCAGCAGGGCCGCACGCACCCGCTCATCCACCGAGCCGTCCGCCTCGGCAAACCCCTCCACACGGGCACTCCATAGTCCCAGATCCCGCTGCACCCATTGCAGACCCAGCTCCAGGGCCAACCGCTCCAGTTGACTCGGTGGTGCGCCCTCAAGCGCCCGATCCTCTCCATTGTTGGCATCGGCCCCCGCTCCCCAAATCAGTGCACTGATCCCAAGCGCCAGCGCCCACCCCTTTCCTACTTGATTCATCCCTGGCTCCTCCCTGAGCAATATGAAGAATCATCATCCTGATGATTCTGCACTCGATCATAGTGTCCTGGCCGGGCCAGCAGAAGCCGCCCAACCCGCTCCCCGTTGTAGGGAATGGTGGCGCCAGATTGTGGGGGATGGAGGAGCAGGTTGTAGGTGATCTGCACCCAAGCTGCGGGGGGTACTCGCACTGGGCAGGCACTGAAAAAAACACAGCCACAAAAAAGGGCGCCGCCCGCCGGGAGCCGCGCCCTGGTGCAGCCTGGGGCAGGAATCAGTGGTGATGGCCACCCACGCCGTGGGCGTGCCCGTGGGCAATCTCCTCGTCGCTGGCGTCACGTACGTCCACCACCTCTACCTCGTAGTGCAGGTCCATCCCCGCCAGCGGGTGGTTGGTATCCACGTCCACATTGAAGCGACCCGCCTTGATGATGGTGACGTGGCGCGGGCCCTGCTCGGTATTGACGCTCACCACCGAGCCCGGCAGCAGCAGGGCCTTCTTCTTGACCAGCAGGTGCTTGATGGGGATGCGCTGCTGGCTATCCTCAACCCGCTCACCGTAGCCATCTTTGGCCACCACGACGGTGCTGAACGTGTCACCCACCGCGCGGCCGTTCATGGCCATCTCCAGCCCGGGGATCATGTTGTCGTGGCCATGCAGGTAGGCCATGGGCTCGCCGTCGTAGGAGGTCTCCAGCTCATTGCCTTCGCTGTCGTTCAAACGGTAATGGAACTGCACCACCTTATCGGCTTCAACCTTCATCTGCTGATACTCCAAAGAGAAATTCGGGCGCACATTATCCGGCGACCCCGAGCCCTTGGCAACCATTGCAGGGCCGCTTTGAGTCAGCGGCGAGTAAAGCGCAGCAGCAGGTTGTTGGCGGGCATCGCCTGCTCACCCCTATAATCAAAACCGGCCTCCTCCAGCCGCTCTACCATCTGGGCCAGGTCCTTGATGCCGCTGTCCGGATCGCGCTCACGCAGCCAGCTATCCAGCGCACGGTTGCCCTCGCTGGTGAAGCGCCCCTCGCGGTTAAAGGGCCCGTAGAGGCAGAAGCAAGCGCCCTGTTCGAGCGCCTGTGCCAGCCCCTCCACCATCGCTTCCACCAGCGGCCAGCCGACATAGTGCACCGTATTGGCGCTAAAGGCGGCATCAAACAGGCTGTCGAGGGGCCAGGGGTGGCAGCGCACATCCAGCTCCAGCGGCGAACGCAGATTGTCGAGCCCCGCCTCCCGGCGCCAGAGTTCGATGCCGGGAAGCGCCGGCGCCAGCTCACTCGGCTGCCACTCGAGCCAGGGCATGTGCTCGGCCATATAGACCGCATGCTGGCCGGTGCCGCTGCCGATCTCCAGCACCGAGCGGGAGCCGGCAAAGTGCAGCCGCAGCGCTTCGTAGATCGCCTGCTGGTTACGCAGGCAGGCTTCGTTGACCGGTTTTTCCATAGCGACTCCCAGGGGTTGTGCACATCAGTGTATCACCGAGGCTGCCACCGGTGTCGCGCCCTCGGCAATAACCCGGAGACGGCACCATACCGAAAAAATCGGTACCGTTGGCGCCCGTTTCGCGGCACACTGGCCGCCTTAAGGAGACACCATGAACGCCACCCTCTACCTGTCCACCGTCCTCATCTGGGGCACCACCTGGATCGCCATCCACTGGCAGCTGGGGGAGGTCCCGGTGCTGGCCTCGGTGTTCTATCGCTTCGCCATCGCCGGCGGACTGCTGCTGCCGTTGCTGCTGCTCAGCGGACGCATGCAACCCACCAACGGCCGCGACCACGCCTTTATGGTACTGCAGGGCATCAGCCTCTTCTCCATGAACTTTGTCACCATGTACAGCGCCGCCCAGACCATCACCAGCGGCCTGCTGGCGGTGATCTTTTCCGCTGCCAGCCTGTTCAATGCCCTCAACAGCCGCCTTTTCTGGGGTGAGCGGCCGGCACCGGTGGTGTATGTGGCAAGCCTGCTCGGCATCGGTGGCCTCTGCCTGATGTTCTGGCCGGAACTGAACCACGGCAGCGCCGACCTCAGAGGGGTGCTGATGGCGGCTCTCGGCACCTACCTGTTCTCGCTGGGTAATATGATCTCCCTGCGCCACAGCAAGAGAGGCCTGCGGCCGCTGACCAGTAACGCCTACGCCATGCTCTACGGCGCCCTATTCCTCGCCGCCCTGATGGCGCTGAGCGGCACCCCGCTGCGCTGGGATGAACGCCCCCTCTACCTCGGCAGCCTGCTCTATCTGGCGATTATAGGCACCATCGTTGGCTTTACCGCCTACCTCTCGCTGGTGGCGCGCATCGGTGCCAACAAGGCCGCCTACGCCACGGTGCTGTTCCCTGTGGTGGCGCTGACCCTCTCCACCTGGTTCGAGGATTACCACTGGCGCCTGGCCAGCATCGCCGGCCTGGTGCTGGTGCTGGCGGGCAACGCCCTGATGCTGGGGCTGCGCTGGCCCGGGCGCCCCCTGCGGAGCGGGTCGCCCCCAGTGGCGGTGAATAATGAGGGCGCGCCCTTGCGCCCTCCCACGAACCTGCAATAATCGCAGCCTATCGAGGTCAACAAGCGATCACCGGTGGAGGGATCCCATGCAGATAACAGCAGCCTTTGACGGCGGCAACATTGAAGTGGTCAGCGCCGAGGCGGCCGACGACATCCAACTGAGGATCCGCGCTGATCACAACAGCTCCTTCTACCAATGGTTCTACTACCGCCTCAGCGGTGTACGCAGCCAGGCCTGCCACATGAAGATCCTCAACGCCGAGGGCGCCGCTTACCCCGGCGGCTGGCAGAACTACCAGGCGGTCGCCTCCTACGACCGCCAAAGCTGGTTCCGGGTCCCCACCAGCTACCGCGACGGGGTGCTTCACATCAAGCACGAGCCGGTCCACGACCTGGTCTACTACGCCTACTTCGCCCCCTACTCCATGGAGCGCCTGGCCGACTTTATTGCCAAACTGCAGGCCCACCCCAAAGTGGAGCATCGCATGCTGGGCCAGACCCTCGATGGCCAGCCCCTGGACCAGCTGGTGATCGGCCAGGCGGACAGCGGCAAGAAAAAGATCTGGATCCAGGCCCGCCAGCACCCCGGCGAGACCATGGCCTCCTGGTGGATGGAGGGCTTCCTGCCCCGCCTGATCGACGGTAACGATGCCATCGCCCGCGCCCTGCTCGACAAGGCGGTGTTTTACGTGATGCCCAACATGAACCCCGACGGCAGCCGCCGCGGCCATCTACGCACCAACGCCGCCGGCGCCAACCTCAACCGTGAGTGGCTCGAACCCAGCGCCGAGCGCAGCCCCGAAGTGCTGCTGGTACGCCAGCAGATGGAGTCGATCGGCGTCGACTTCTGCCTCGATGTGCACGGCGACGAATCCCTGCCCTACAACTTTATCGCCGGCACCCACGGCATCCCCTCCTGGAACGAGAAGCGCCTTAACGTGCACAACAGCTTCGGCCAGGCCCTGCGCCGCGCCAACCCCGATTTCCAGCTGGTGCACGGCTACCCCGACAACCAGCCGGGCAACGCCAATATGACCATGTGCACCAACTACGTGGCGGAAACCTTCAACTGCGTGGCGATCACCCTGGAGATGCCTTTCAAGGATACCGCCGATACCCCGCAACCCCGCGAGGGCTGGTCCCCCGAGCGCTGCAAACGCCTCGGCGCCAACGCCCTCGATGCCCTCCATGCGGTGATCGACCAGCTCTAGCGGCCCCGCCCCTGCCCCGGCACCGGGAACCCTCGGTGCCGGACGGGGTCGAAAGCTGGACGCTACCCCCTTTTAAAGCCACCGGACAGCTAGCAACCACCCTATGGATCCCGTTACCCAGGGCGTACTGGGCGCCACCCTGGCCCAGGCCGCCAGCAAGCCCAAACTGATCATCGGCGCCACATTGCTGGGCATCGCCGGGGGCATGGCCCCCGACCTGGATGTGCTGATCCGCTCCGAAACCGACCCCCTGCTCTACCTGGAGTACCACCGCCAGTTTACCCACTCGCTGTTCTTTATCCCCTTCGGCGGTGTGCTGGTAGGCTTATTGATGCACGCCCTGCTGGGGCGGCACTGCGGCCTGCGGCTGTGGCAGAGCCTGCTGTTTGCCACCCTCGGCTACGCAACCCACGCCCTGCTCGACGCCTGCACCACCTACGGCACCCAGCTGCTGTGGCCCTTCAGCAATGCCCGCATCGCCTGGAACACGCTGTCGATCATCGACCCCCTCTACACCCTCCCCCTGCTGGGGCTGGTGATCACGGCCGCGGTTAAAAAACGCCCGCAGCTGGGCCGCATCGCCCTCGCCTGGGCCCTTATCTACCCCGGCATCGGGGCACTGCAGCGCGAGCGCGCCGAAGCGCTGGGGTGGGAGATCGCGGCCGCGCGCGGCCACGAACCGGTGCGACTGGAGGCCAAACCCAGCTTCGCCAACCTGCTGGTGTGGAAGATCGTCTACGAAACCGAAGATCGCTATTTTGTCGATGCAGTGCGGGTGGGCATCAACAGCCGCACCTACCCGGGGCAGCACGTCGCCAAGCTGGATATCCCCCGCGACCTGCCCTGGCTCGACCCCGCCTCACAGCAGGCACAGGATATCGAGCGCTTCCGCTGGTTCTCCAACGGTTACATCGCCCGTGACCCCGAGCACCCCAACCGGGTAGTGGATATCCGCTACTCGGTGATCCCCAACGAGATCAAGGCCCTATGGGGCATCGAGCTCAACCCCGGCGCCGATCCCCGCCAACACGTGCGCTACCACGCCGGCCGCGACACCGGCCAACGCAACCGCGACAAGTTCTGGCAGATGGTGTTTGATTAGCGCCTCCTGATTTGGGGCTACAGAGGCTTTCCGGACAACTGCACACAGGTTTCGTCTATCACCGGCAAATCGCGTTATCATGATGCCGGTAAAGCATTAAAGGCGACCCAAACATGGACTTTCCGGCATACAAAAATCTAGTGGCCTCTCTAAAAATCGGCAAGCGGCTACCTGACGCGATCTACCTGCATCAGTTCGCATTGAACGAGATCGATACCACTCTCGCTAGCCTGACCATTAAAATATCCGATGCCGTTAAAATCGACCTCGACGCCTGGAACATAGTCAAGTTCTACACCCGCGATTTTAAGGTCGCGTTCCTCAACTACCCGGACTTTTTTGATTACGCCTACCCGAGCCTTACTCGAAGCTATACCGTTGATCTGGCCAAGCTCAGCGTCCGACAGGCCAATTACGCCACTTCAGACAACCCGCCCATCCTTCACCGCAAAGAAACCTTCCTTCCGCCAGGACATGAGGCGTGTGAAGTCTTCGCAACCTATACCGCCCAAGGCGAAGCCTTAGGGTTGTATGAAAATACGCGCAGCATCGGTTTCAAAAAGAACTGGGAGCGTTTAATTGCAAGTAAGGGATATTACCTCGACCCTAATGGCTCCCTTCTCCCTCTAGTTGAAAAGCCTGTAGTGCCTGTCAATGAGGGGAATGTGAATATTGAGCGTCATAAAACAGCCATTGATAGAAGTCACCTTTCTAGTCCAATGAAAGTACTAGCCCGGCATGGTTACCTTTCTGGCGATTACAGCCTACTGGATTATGGTTGCGGAAAAGGTGATGACGTCCGTGAGTTAGAGGCGCATGGGATTGACGTTAGCAGCTGGGACCCGAACCATAATCCCGAAGGAGAGTTGATAGAAAGCGATATCGTCAACCTAGGCTTTGTGCTGAATGTGATTGAAGATAGGGAAGAGCGGGACGATACGCTGAAGCGTGCATGGGAATACGCAAACAAATTGCTAGTGGTATCGGTGATGATCGCCGGTGACTCAGTGATCAGCCAATTCAAACCCTACAAGGATGGGGTTCTCACCAGCCGTAACACTTTTCAACGTTACTATAGCCAAGGGGAGTTCCGTTACTATTTAGAATCGGTTTTACAAGAGGAAGTAATAGCCGTTGGTCAGGGGATATTTGTCATTTTCAAGGACAAGATAGAGGAACAAACGTTTCTCGTTGAACGGCAGCACATAAAACGTAACTGGCAACAAAAAACACAGCGAGAGATAAAAGCCAGGGAAAACAACCTGACTAAAGATATCATTGATCGGCATATCGACCTTTTCACAGACTTTTGGGAGACAAGCCTAGAGCTAGGTAGGATACCCGCAAACAGCGAGTTCGAGTTCAGCGACCAGATACGACGAATCGCGGGATCACACAACAAGGCCCATCAAGCACTGGTGAAGCAGTTTGGTGAATCGCTTTTTAAGGAAGCCCATACAAAAAGAAAAGAGGATTTGATTGTTTATTTCGCGCTAGGGCTGTTTGAAAAAAGAAAGCCACAAACCCAGATTCCCGAAGGGTTAAAGCGTGATATCAAAGCCTTTTTTGAATCCTACAACGATGCACTCGAACAGGCCAGATCAGCCCTGTTTGCGGTCGGAAACCCAGAAGTGATTCGAGAGGCCTGCTACAAAGCCTACGATCAACTTCAATGCGGAGAGATGAACGAAGGGCACAGCTACACCTTTCATAAAGACTATCTGGGAGATATCCCCCCCGAACTCAGGATATACGTAGGCTGTGCGACCCAGCTCTATGGTGACCTAGAAGAGATACAGCTAATAAAAGCCCACATGCTGTCAGGAAAAGTTAGCCTTATGGGCTATAAAAACTGGGAGTCAGAGACTCCCATGCTGGTCGAGCGCATAAAGATAAAACTTAGAGAGCAGGACGTTGATTTTTTCGACTATGTTGGGGAATACCAACCGGAGCCACTAAACAACAAAATAATATTTCTCGAAAAAAGTAACATCATCGACAGCAACTCAAAGTTTGTCTAATAGTCACCAGATTTTCAGGAGGTATCTATCAGAACAAGTTTAGTTGAAAACCTTAACAACCAAACATTTTCAATTAAGCAAGGTTTCTAAGGACGCACCACCACAGCTGATTATTTCGACGAAACACCCACTATATTACTGTGGAAAATTAATATATAAGCCATAAGGACAACCTAAAAATTATTAACTCTGATTTTTTTCGGGCCTCAATATAGTTATCGACAATAAAAATCGGCAATATTCTTCATGGCGACCGGCTAAGTTTGGACTGAACCGCTCCACTTCAACTTCGCTCGCATCGAATACCTAGGCCTGGACAGCTCAATTTCATCTTGCGCTATCTCTGAAATAAACGTTAGTAAATTAGAAAGTATTGTCTTTACACTTTTCCTATAAGGAGCAGGGTCATCTTTAAGTACGCTGTGAAGCAGCGAGGATAGCTCTCCAAAGTACGCTTCGTTTCCCTCCTTGTACATTAGTGTTGTTTTTAGCCACCTATAGGCAGCTGTATTAAGCAGTAAGCTTCTGCCACCAGAACCATTACTACGAATCGTGTTGTATACAGGGTCCTCATTTACACCATTTCGATTTCCATACTCCTCCAAGGGAAAGTCGGAAACTAGCAAGTAGTCTCGCGCGCTTACAATCTCACTAGGCCAATCGCAAACGGACTTTACCCCATCCACAAAAGTTGACACATATGCTTCCATTTTATCCAACGCAGCCAGATCTAAACCCTGAGACAAATTAAACAAATTGCTGACAAAATCCAAACAACAGCTATCCGGTTTGATTTTAACCGAAGCCTCGATATTACCATCGCCAAAAATTTTTAGTCCACTTGCAGTAAAATTACCGCTACTAATATACATGACAGTAGAATCAAGCAAATATATTTTAGCGTGAAGATTAGGTATCCTACCTAAGCTCCAACCAGACTTTAAAATTAACTTGAGAGCATCTAAGTCTGTAGCACCATTCATTATATCTGATAGGGTTACTCTACTGATAACTCGTACTGAACGTAACGGGTGTTTCTCAGAAAGCCCGATTAGCCATTCTATAGCTGGCTTAGTGATATAGGCAGATATTACAACTAGATTAGAGCAATCTGGCAGGAGTAGCTCTAAGTCTGTTTTTAGCGCACCATCAGCAATGAATAATGCTTTATCCATTTTTCAGATACTCAGTAAGCATCTGCTTTGCGTAATAACCCCAGTCCTTCCTTGCTTCCAAAAGCCACTCTTTATATTGCTCATCTTGCTGCTTGTCTTCCATAATCGCCCAAGCAGAGAATAACAGCTTGATGATGTCATAGTATTGTGGATCATCAGCTATATCGGAAACCAGGTTCTTATAGAAAGGATGTGACTCATTGATAGTGACTTTAAGCTTACCCCCGGGGGTGGTTACATCAAAAATAATATCCGCTCCCCTAATATCCGCTGAGGTTATGATAAACTTATCGCTACTCTGCAGAGCGTCAGAAATAAGTTTCTTTGTATCCTCTTCACTAAGAGACAACCCATCTCGCTCTAACTCCTCTTTTATCTCCTCAGCTTTTTGCTCATCAGATAAAGTATCAGACTTTCTATCGCTTTCACCTTTTGCGTCGAGCTTTTGATCAAACTTAGTTGCTACACCTTCCGCCTTGTGGGATAAATCAGAAGAATAATCATTTTTTTTAACTGAGCCTTTTCGTTGTTTGTCTAACTCACCTCGGACAGCACTAAGAATGCTAACAACTTTTTCAGACACCCTGATCACAGGCAACCTTATGTCATTATTTTCATTCATAAAGGCGTCAGCTTCGCTTTTACTGTCCAGCCCTTCTTCTTGAGCTATATCTGCCAATGAAAGCTGTCTCAACGCTGTAGCTGCTTGCTTGTTATTGGTTACTCCAAATACCTCATCTAGCTCCGGAGAAAATGAAATTTCAGCCCCCCAAAATCTCTCAGTGGGATCGTAAACGTTAGTGAAGCTATTATTTAGCTCAAGCTCTCTACCCGCCCGAACTATAGATATACCTAGATTTTTCGCACAGTGCTTACCGAATGGAGTAGCACCTGGGTTTCCGTAGCTTTTATCACTGTAATAAGAGTTGAAGTCCTTCCTGAACTTGTGGTCACACATCGACACTTTGAGATTCACATTGTGTATTTTTCCATTCCAGGCTACAGGTATAGAGCCATTATAGAAGCTTACAAACCCTGGACTGCTGTCAAATGGGGCAGGGGTATTCGTATCCTTTGTCAAATAAAGAGGATCATTTGCTTTTACAAGCTGATCATAAACAATACAACCATTGTAGGCCGCCATTCTAATTTCGCAGTTGCTACCTATAAAATATCGGTACATCCTTCCAACTATAAATTCCACGTTAGAGAAAAACGCTTTGTGCCTTTTCCACTTGAGCCGGTCTAAGTCACTCCAAATAACCAGAGTTCCGCTTCCCTCTATTTCCCCCTGAATACAGTCGACCCACTCGTTCGGAAGGCTTGCTAGTTGTGGCTCTGGCACAACATCGTAGTGCTCCCTAGCAATTTCTTTAATGTCTAGATATGTGTGATACGTTTTTCCATTCTTCCAGCTATAGACATCAACTCTATTACACTGCGATATAGACGCATTCGGTAGCCCCATCCCAAACTTCCCAATGCCATCCTTTGCTTTTCTTCTAGATCCCATCCCAAAAGCAAGTGCGGATTGAAGCTCATCCTTATCCATACCGCCAGCGTTGTCGTAAACAGCAATTTGCTCAATTCGACTTGAGTTACGATCGGAAATTAAGGAAGACTGCTCTTTACAAATTAATTGAACATGGGTTTTCTTTTTTATTTCAAGCCCAGACTGGATACTATTATCAATCAACTCAGCTACAGCATGAGCTGCATCTTTGTACCCATTATCTTTCATAGCATCTAATACGAGCTCAATGGGAAAAATCTTTTGCATGTATTTAGTTTCATTATTCATTTCAGCCCCCATTTCCATTACCCCAGCACTCATCCCAGTGCTTAAATGTTTTAGACATATCTCGCAATCCAGGCATTGTATCTTTTATCACATAAATATCCGCAAACTCTGTACCTCCAGCATTAACCCCTCGTGTTGCTCTCCCAACCATTTGACTAAACAGAGTAAGAGAGTTTGTCGGTCGAGCAATAATGGCAACATCAGTTTTAGGAGCGTCAAATCCGGTTGTCAGGACTCCATAATTAACTAGAATGCTGGATTTTCCATCTTTATAGTCTTTTATATTTTTCCTTCTAGCATCTTCCGGCGTAGTAGCTGTAACAATTCCAGCCTTAATATCTTTGTATTTAAGCAAAGCATAAATACCTTCAGCACTTTCTACACTTGGCGCAAAAAGTATTATCTTACGACCTTCTTCAATAAGCTTTATAGCGTTTGACAATATAACAACATTTCGTTTTTGATCCAGGCCTAGCCTTGTCAATAAAGCTTTGTCCGGCTCGCCACCATTTTTTAACAATGAAATATCGTTGGTTGTAAGATTTATATCAGATGATTGGTAAGGAATATCGTGATATTTAACTTGAGACAAATACCCCTTATCCTGCAGGTAGCTTATAGGACTTCCATAACCATCAATCTCAAGTGAAACCTTGTTGCTATTAAAAAAAATTGCTAATTCAGCGTTTTCTTCTTGGTTTTCAGTCGATCTACCTGGTGTAGCAGATAAACCAAGTAATGCCGCGCCACCTAAAGACTGAAAAACTTCGATAGCTTGTTTATAAGTCGGTGCTATTGCCTTGTGTGCTTCATCGAATATGACGAGCGTTGTCTTTGAGCAAATACCATAGTAGTTAGCTTGTTGAGAAACACTTATAGAGTTTAATTTTTGAAGCCCGCACACAATAAATCCAGACTTTATCACTGAAAGATCGGCTTCTCCAGACCCGAAAACTCTGTATAAATTTGTCTTACCCACCCCCAGTGAGGACCATGCTTTGATAAACTCGCTTGCTGCTTGATCACACAATTCATCCGTATCACAAAGCCATACAACTGTTTTATCGGATCTATTAGAGATCGAGTTACGCAAAAAATCACAAGCGATACTCATTGCTGTTCTTGTCTTACCAGACCCTGTTGGCATATGTAGAAGAACACGCTCACCCGCAGTAGACAAATACGATTTGATTTTTTGGGCAGCTTTTTCTTGGTGCTCAAAAAGCCCATAATTGCTTTCTACCGTAGTACAGAAGGAGCGCCCCTGGACAGCAGTTGATTCTTCAGGCTTTTCGCAGTCAAAGTACTCATAAAGGTCAGCAATACTTTCAAAAGAAAACTTCTTTCTAAGCAACCCTTCCCACGGGGTAGAATATTTATCTCTAACACCAAGCTTGCTTGATAGTTCTTCGGCATTTTTTTCGTCGAGATACTCAAGGAGAAGCTTTCTATTTTTAGCCTCCTCTAAAATGGAGGCAACTCCGTATATCTCGATTACGAGCTGAGCAAGTTTCTTTGTGTTAGGTGAGCCTTCAAACTCATTAATGATACCGAGAACCGATGGATTACATAGTCTCGACATCCCTTCAAAGCCCATTCCACAAATAGCTTTTCTAAGCTTTTCTGTCACAATCCACTCCTACCCTGAGCTCGCTGAGGTTATGCATTTTATTACTTGATAGCAAACGTGATAGCTAAAGGCTGCATATCAGGCATGACTGATCTTCAGGATCATCATCTTCACCATTACGAAGAACATCCTGCCAACGTTCAGAATGCTTAGATGATGCGATAATTCCATCCTTCTCCCGCCTTTTCTCTGCTTTAGCAACCAGCTCATCAAGTGTTCCCTGCGAACTCCATGTATAGCCAACGCCTCCAACGGGTATCTCACCCTCTTTCCAGTCGTATTTAACACGGATTCTTTGTTCAAACTGTTTAGCTTTTTCAAAGAGTTCCGGATGATTTTCTTTCAGGCCAAGCCACTCATCCTGACGCTGAAAAAAGCAGAAATAACAGCCTGATCGTGAACGCCATTTATAGTATTGTGGAATACCGACACTATCTTCTAGTATCTGGAACACATCATCTCGAACTATCCCATCATCTATAAATGGAAAGGCGGCTTTGATTGTCTCTTTTTGACTTATGTATCCATCACGATTTTCATCAGCCCTAATACCTATGTAGGAGATAACAGGATCATCACCCACGAATGCTTCAAATGGCTTTATCTTCATCATTCGAGTACACCAGCGCTGTTGTGGTGATGGTAGATACTCATTGTGAATCTTAAGCCAGTCCTCAAAGCATTTGTCGCTGTTTAGGCGAATAATCTCTTTGCCCAAATACGCTTCGAGCTTATCCAGAAACTCATAGATCTCGCTAAGTTCAGCACCGGTATCAGTAAAAAAATACTCTATTTTATCATGAATATCCGGATATCGGTCTTTGATATAAACAGCAAGTGCAGCACTATCTTTACCACCAGAAATCCCTAAAACATGGCGGCAACCATCATCACTCACATACCTTTTAAATCCGCCACTCATTTCTTATCTACCTTTTTTAGGTTGGCTTTCACATTATCACCTAAACCGCCACTACCATTCGCCGACAGCAAAGACCCAGCTTTATAATACATCAAAAACTCATCGGATATTTTAGCAAGTGCTGCAAGCTTCAACTCATCATCGTCTAAACGTGAAAGGGTACTTCGCATTTCATCAAGGGCACTTGATATTCTTTTCTCGCAATTATTATCGATCGCTACGACATCATCTAAGATTTCGCCGCCTTTTTTGATACTGCGCAAAAGATAAACATCAAAATCACCCTGCATTTTTGAAGTTCGGTCGCGTTCATGTATTCTTAGCTTTTCTAAATCAATAACCCTGCGCGAAAAGTCGGTTAATCGATACTCTGCCGCATCCTGGTCAGCATCTAACCACTTAGCGCTAGGCTTATGACCCAGAAAAATTAAGATATTTTCTAACCATTCCTCGTCACTTCCTTCCGCTTTGTTAACTCGCATAATGAAAGCGCGAAGCCCCTGGGTATCTACAGTATAAGCCTCCAACCCATGGCAGTTTCCAGAAATAATCCGCCTCAAATCAGAAAGATTAGTGGACGGATTAATATTGAACGCTTGCGCTAACAACTGCCTTTGCGTTGAAACAAGAGCCCCATAATGATCTCTTAACTCTCGCAGTACAGCGGTTAAGTCAGAAGAAAAACATTCAAGCTTTTCGTTACTTTCGGAACCGCTCACTGCGCTATAGCCTAACGCTTTCGGCAGAGCTTCAAACAGCAGTGTCTCAGGGGACTTTGCGAGGTTAAATGCAACACGTACATCAAGTGCTTTTTTCGACAGACCTCTTTTTGTTTTTTGAGTGTATTCTGGAAGCTGCCCCATGAAAGTAGCAAGCGGCTTTGCCAACTCTAATAGTGAGTGCTTCTTTTTTGTATCACCATGGATCACCTTACCGTACTGTTCAAAGATTGATGCACGCATTCCTTCGATTCGAAAACGCTGAATCTGAAATTCATCGGGGCGTTTTACAAAGCGCTCAATCATCTCTTGAGTGAAGTAGGCCCTATAGCGACGACTCTCGTACACTGCGATTTCATGCTGATAGGTCAGGTACGCTGCAAAATAAAGAATGGGCAACACACCAGCTTTTAACCCATAAGGAGGAGCCATTAGGGTTTCATTAAGGGCAATAAAAGAGCGTGCTTCACTCTCCGTTGAATCAAGAAATCGCTCTATCTCGGCCCATGCGTGCCTTAAGTTCGACTTATCGCTTCTTCCATCCTGTGGCGCAGGTGCGAAAGACCAGTCCCCAGCAACCGCCTCCCTTTTGTGTAATCCGGTTATTTTCAACAGCGATCGATACACTGCCTTTTCTGGCGGGAATTTTTCTATACCTAAATCTGTTTCCGTTGGCCTAGTCAGCATTGCATACAACAACTTATTACGGGCAGCCACCGCTTGCGATGATGGATTATCCCGATTCATAAGCTCGTTATATAACGCAGGAGCTTTGTCATAAACCTTTTCTAAAACTAAGGATAGGAACACCTGAAACTGGCGCTTGTTATCTACTTCGTACTCTTCACCTTTATAGTACCACCGAGCATCCTGAGGCATATCCGTTAGCGACTGCAGTAGCTTATCCTCCGCCAACTGGGCCGCTGACAGCCGATCTTCATATTCACGCTTTGCGACGGGGTCACTATTCAACTCTTGTCGAGCTATACCTACTCTGCGCAGCGCTTGGGACTCTGCCACCGCCTCTCTTAATTGCGAACCATTCAAACAAAGTGCAACAACATCCAGGTTTGAAAAGTATTCTCTAGCACAGCTTTGAAAGATCTTTTCATCATCCTGCCCGGCGGCTAAAAAGTAAATAATTCGTGGCTGGTCGGTTTTGACAGGGACTTTCTTAAAAGAAGAAGCATCAACGAAGCAGGGAGTAAAGTAGCGTAACGTACCGTTTTTAATGGTATAGCGACGCGCAACGACGGGGACCATCACCTTAGAACGATTGAGTTCTTCAACGAGAGAAAACTCACCAAGATTACTTAGCTCCTCTTGAAGCGCTTCTTCTAAATCAAAATCACTTCCTTGCCAAACTCGATACTCTCCACTGTAACGGCGGAAGTTTACAACCGACTGTCCCTCTAGCACCTTTATAGACTTGGAAAATCGGTTACTTTCTGGCATGCAGGCCTGGAGCAATGCTTTAGATGGCTTGAAGCCGCCCTTGCTTCCAATAATATTGAGAATACCAATGGTTTTGAGTAGATTAATATCACTTTTATCTACATTCCCCAACCGCTCTACAGCCGTTACGACTTCCGCCCAGCGGCGGTGGGTCATATAATCCCCAAGCGCCGATGACTGGTTAGTAATAAAGTAGTCGTAAATATGGTGAGGATAGATAAAGTCACCTACTGACTCGAGTTTAAGGAGCATATCTTGCAAACCAAACTCTTCGTGACTTCCTAAATAACTGAAGAGAGTCCTCTCGTTTTGAGCAATCTTCTGGCATAACAGTGGCAGCAGCAGCGCACTTATAGGGTGGAGCGGGTAACAGCTCGAGAACAGGTTAACCGTTTCTTGCGCGGTCATCGCACCCGGCAATGCATCCTGCTTGTCCAACACGGCAACCACTTTTTCCACCGCTGTTTCAATAAGCTTATGCTCGGCCTCGTTCATGGTGTAGTTAAAAGCAGCGGATACAACACGAAGCACCTGCTCAGATGCCTCTAAAAATGGCACCTCTTCAAAACGCCCCTGGACCTTCGACCACTCATTTTTGAGGCTTTCGCCTAGACCTTTTGCATACTGCTCGAAAGACTGATGAAGCAGCACAAACAGCATTAAGTTAACAGAATGGCCACGGCAAGCATGTTCAGCGAGGGCCTGTAACAGGTAAATATCGTTGGCTCCATAGTGCCGAGCTTCGTATTCTAGAAACTTACCCAGCTCATCAATAACCAACACAACTCCAGCACATGAGGAATTTCCAAGGGCTGCTTGCAAACCATCGACTGCGGCAATTATATCGCTTGTTTTTGGATTCTCTTCATCAGCAAGCTGCTCCAGCGACTTCACAATGGCTGGCGGACGCCCCGGCCTACTACTCCAAAATGCACTGGCCGCGCTTGCAAACCCCTTTAGCAGCCTCTTAGCCATCGGCTCAGGTGAGCCTGTGATTAGTATTTGTAGGTATCCTGCCGAGCCCTCAGTAGCACTCGCAAACTTTTGCGCCAACTCTTTATCCGACTCCGCAAGCACCTTATACGCGACCTTAGCCGCATCATTTTCTGGGTTTGCTAACAAGCGCCCTAAGAAAACCGATGCGGTCGATTTGCCAGAGCCATAAGGCCCCACCCATGACCACGCACGGGGTGCTTGCTTACTATGAAATCCATCTGCAACCTTTGCAAAGGTTCGCAGTGCACGCGATGTTGGAATATAGGCTTTAACGACCTCAACTGATGAGGCATCGCGCTCGAGGTTCACAGAACGGGTGTAATGGGTGTTAACGGAGACTTTTTGCTCGATACTCATGCTGCCACCTCTCCGCTAGCCGTTTGGTAATGCTCCTCTAAGCATTCACCTGGCTCATATTTATCATCAACAAGAAATAGTTGGTGTATACCGGCCGTATCTCGAATATCGAGCACACCGGGTATGTAGTTTATAAGCTTTTCCAGCTTGGTGATCAGATCGTTTTCGGTTAGCCGAAACACGGCCCCGGGCGCACAAAAATCGCCTCGGGAGTACATGAGTTCCTCGATGGGTATCGATTTAATCTGGCGCTGTTTCATCAATTGAAGTACCGCAAAGCCCAGCACGCCTAAAGGTAAACCCTGCCGGACCTCAGGACGTGAGATAAATCGACGGCCCCCTTCTCCTTGAGACATCAATCTTAAAAGCGCTAAAGGAGAGTCCAGTGCATCTTCAAGTGGCGTCCGTCCACTTCCCTTGGATTGGGTGTACATGCGATGAATCAATTGAGCGTCATTTTTCAACGTTGCTAATGAGGGTTTCTTCCCTTCTATCATTACATCCTTAACAAAATCTACTAGGGCTGTAGTGAGCTCCTGGGATGTAAACTCAGGCTTGTGAAACTTGTTAAAAAACCAAAACCAGGCTGTTGCCTGCTCAGCGTTACTCGCCAAAAGCCAGTGTAATAGCCAGATTGTTGCCTCATCTTCCAAATAGGGATCGTATCCACCCGCCGGGTTAAAAATCAGATCCCCTACTTCAGTTGGCTCCGAATTAACCGGGTCTATTATTTGGCAAGCTCTTAACCAATAGCGTATTGAGGCCACCATATTTTTACCAACACCCAACACGACGGTTGCGTCATCACTGCTAAAGACATCCACCCCTTTTTCCTGCCCTTCTATAAGCGCAGCGTAACCCTTGGGCAACCAACCATAGCGAAGCGCAAAGGTCTCATGACGACCAAAGGATGCCTTCTTTGGGTTGAGTTTCATTTTACTCCTCCCTCGTCCGTCAACCGGTCCATCTCAAGTTGGAGCTGCTCCTGAACACCTAGATACTCATCCACGTTTTTAAGAAACCACTCTTTCAAGCTCATGCCATCCTTCTTTAACAAGCTGTACAGCATCTGTTTTGTGTCTGTATCTACTTCGATCACTATCCGGCCACTGGAACCAATACTCATTTGAACCACCTATCGCACGCCATGCGTCAATGTTATGTTACATAACATTGACGTTACTCGAACAGGCCACTAAATACAATATCAGCCATTTCGGCACCATGGTTCTACCATTTATCCGCTCGTTGCCTCAGATCAATAAAGGCTTTCTGAACGTTTCCGGATAAGCTCCTGACTAGCAAGATCTCAGCATTGTGGCGCAATATAAACACTGTATATAAAAACAGACATACAAAAGCGACACATAAACCTCTTCAAATCCTTTATGCCACCCACGCCACCCTTGTAAACCCGCCCCACCGTCATACACTAGGGGCACTCAGGTTTACGGTCTCCCTATCCCTTTATGAACAGCCCCAAAAAATCCCTCTCGGTGCTACTGCAGTTGTGGCAGTTTGTGATCCCCTACCAGGGGACGCTGGTTGCGGCGGGGGTGGCGCTGGTGCTGACGGCGGCGGTGACGCTGTCGATCGGCCAGGGGGTGCGGCTGCTGATCGACGAGGGTTTTGTGGCCCAGTCGGCCGAGGCGTTGCGCCAGGCGGTGTTCTTTATCATCGGCCTGGCGCTGTTGATGGCGGTGGGCACCTTTACCCGCTTCTACCTGGTCTCCTGGCTGGGGGAGCGGGTGAGCGCGGACCTGCGCAAGGCGGTGTTCAACCATGTGGTGTGCCTGCACCCCAGTTATTTTGAATCCAACCGCAGCGGCGAGATCATGTCGCGGCTGACCACCGACACCACCCTGCTGCAGACCATTATCGGCTCCTCCTTTTCGATGGCGCTACGCAGCTGTCTCACCTTTGTCGGTGCCCTCATCCTGCTGCTGGTCACCAACCTCAAACTGAGCCTGATGGTGCTGGTGTGTGTGCCGCTGGTGCTGTTACCGGTGCTGCTCTACGGGCGCCGGGTGCGCTCGCTCTCCAGGCGCAGCCAGGACTCCATCGCCGATGTAGGCAGCTACGCGGGGGAGATCATCCAGCACATCAAGACGGTGCAGAGCTACACCCGCGAGGCCCAGGAGCAAGCGGCCTTTGGCCGTGAAGTGGAGGCCGCCTTCGCGGTGGCGCGCCAGCGGGTACGGCAGCGGGCGCTGCTGATTGCGGTGGTGATCCTGATGGTATTCGGCGCCATCACCGGCATGCTGTGGGTGGGGGGTACGGATATGCTGGCCGGGCGCATGAGCGGGGGCGAGCTGGGGGCCTTTGTCTTCTACGCCATCATGATGGCGATGGCGGTGGCCACCCTCTCCGAGGTGTACGGCGAACTGCAGCGGGCGGCGGGCGCCACCGAACGGCTAATCGGGCTCCTTAACGAGCGGGCCGAGATCCCTCCCCCCGCCCTTATGGAACCGCAGGAGGGGCGGCCGGAAAGGCCTCAGGCTCCCGCCACCGGCAGCCCCGACGGAGGGCCGGTGCTGGCGCTGGAGCAGGTCAGTTTTCATTACCCCAGCCGCCCCGACACCGCGGCTTTGAGCAAACTCAACCTGGAGATTACCGAGGGGCAGAGCCTGGCGTTGGTGGGGCCTTCGGGGGCGGGCAAGTCGACCCTGTTCGAGCTGCTGCAGCGCTTCTACGACCCGCAACAGGGGTGCATCCGCCTGGGCGGGGTGGATATTCGTGAGCTGGATACGGGCTGGCTGCGCCAGCAGATCGCCGTGGTGCCCCAGCAACCGGCGCTGTTTACCGCTGATGTCTGGTACAACCTGCGCTATGGCAAACCCGACGCCAGCGATGAGGAGGTGATCGCCGCCGCCAAAGCCGCTCACGCCCACGACTTTATCTGCGCCCTGCCGCAAGGCTACGCCAGCCACCTGGGGGAGCAGGGAACCCGTCTTTCGGGGGGACAGAAGCAGCGCCTGGCGATCGCCCGAGCGATCCTCAAGGACCCGAGAATCCTGTTACTGGATGAGGCCACCAGTGCCCTCGACGCCGAGAGCGAACACTGGGTTCAGCAGGCCCTGGTGGAGCTGATGAAGGGGCGCACGACCCTGATCATCGCCCACCGCCTGGCCACCGTCCTGCATGCGGACCGGACCCTGGTAATGGAGGGGGGTAAAGTTGTGGCCCAGGGTACCCACCGCGAGCTGCTGGCAAGCTCCCCGCTCTACAAGCGGCTGGCCCAGCTGCAGTTTCAGGACCCGGCCGAGCCCGGCCAGTCGGCGCTTTAGGCCTCGGGCTGCGAGCAACCGGCCAGCAGCGCGTTCAGCTGTCCCACCCCCAGGGTGCGGGCTCGCTCCATATTGGTGGCGGGAATCGATTCGGGATCGGTGTGCTTTTCCAGCACCCGCGTGAGGCTGGCCTCACGCAACAGGTGCAGCATGGGATAGGGGGAGCGGTTGGTGAAGTTGGCCGGGTCCTCCTCACTGCAACCGGCAAAGCGGTAGTCGGGGTGAAAACTCGCCAGCTGGAAAACCCCCTCGTAGCCCTGTTCCTCCAGCAGCTGGTTGGCGATATCGATCACCACCAGGAAGTCGTCAAAGTCCTGCAGACTGTTACTGAAGATCAGCAGGGTGGTTTCGATCTCCGGCTCCTCCTCGAGGCGCTGGCACTCATTAAGCATCAGCAGCAGTGCCTCGTCGACATCCACCGGCATCACCCGGTAGTTGATGCGCCCCAGTTCAAACTCGCGTTTGGCGAAGGGGCAAAAGTTCAACCCCACCACGACCCGCTCTACCCAGTTACGGGTAATAGGGACCGCCGGGTGGCTGTCGGAGGTGGCCTGGGTAACCGATTGAGGGCTGTTCATTGAGCGTTCCTTGTTCCTTATCCCGCTCGGGTTGAGGCGGCGGGGTGGCAGAAAAATTGTCCAAGAGTTTAACCCATCATCGTGCCGCTGGCTCCTCCTGAGTCACTTTTTCGTCCCTTTCTTGATCTGCTCCTCGTTGTTGACCTGCTCCTACACGGCTGCGCCCTGGGCCGCTTCCTGCAGTCGCTTCTCCAGCATCCCCTGTTCGACGATAAAGTCGATGATCGCCCGCAACCCCTCTCCGGACTTGAGATTACTGAAGATAAAGGGACGCTCGCCGCGCATGCGGGTGGCATCACGATCCATCACCCCGAGATCGGCCCCCACCAGCGGGGCCAGGTCGGTTTTGTTGATGATCAGCAGGTCCGACTTGGTGATCCCCGGTCCCCCCTTGCGGGGGATCTTGTCGCCAGCGGAGACATCGATCACGTAGAGGGTGAGGTCCGACAGCTCGGGGCTGAAGGTGGCGCTGAGGTTATCCCCGCCGCTCTCCACCAGCACCAGCTCCAGACCCGGATGGCGTGCCTGCAGCTCGTCGATAGCGGCCAGGTTCATGGAGGCATCCTCACGGATGGCGGTGTGGGGGCAGCCCCCGGTTTCCACCCCCATGATGCGATCCTCCTCCAGCGCCTGGTGGCGCAACAGGAACTGGGCGTCCTCGCGGGTGTAGATGTCGTTGGTGACCACCGCCAGGTCGTAGTGCTCGCGCAATGCCTGGCACAGGGCCTTAAGCAGGGCCGTTTTACCGGAGCCCACCGGCCCACCGACACCGACCCGTAAACACTGTTGACTCATGCTGTAACTCCTTATTGTGGTTGGCGCTCGCCCGCAGGCGAGGCGCTCGATGGTTAACGGGGTTGGCCACGCCTAACTGCGAAACAGCCGTGAATATTGGGTTTCGTGACAGCCGCTGGCGATGGCAAAGCCGGGCAGCGTGCCCCCCATCGCCTCATCCTCCAGCGCTAGCGCAGTATCACAGGTGCGGACAATCACCGGCATCAGCCGTTGCAGCAGCCGCTGCGCGGCGGTCTGCCCCAGGGGCAGGGTTTTGCAGGCGACCGTGACCTGGTTCTCGAGCCAGCTCCAACAGAACCCCTGCAGCGCATCGGACTCCTCGATACCGTGGTGACAGGCGGCGATGGCAAACAGGGTGCAGTAGGCCGGCTCCGGCGGCAGTGGGCGCTCGGCTGGTAGCAGCTCGAGGGAGGCCAGCAGGCGGGAGAGCGTCCCCCCCAACTGCAGCTCCTCCTGCAGCAGCTCGCGGGTCTCGCGATTGGCCAGCAGCCACTGGTTCCAGTGGTCCAGCGCCCCGTCGTCGACAGCGCGCCAGGCGCGCATCTGGCGCAGGATCAGCGGCAGGTCCACCTGCCCCAGCCCCGACTCCATAACGCCCGAGAGCCAGGCCTCCAGCTCCCCCTCCTGTGTGAGCCAGCCGCCATCAATGGCGTACTCCAGACCCTGGGAGTAGGCGAAGGCGCCGATCGGCAGCGCCGGGCTGACCAGCTGCAGCAGCGGCAGCAGGGCCGGGGTCATCGTCCCTGCCCCGCCAGAGCCCCGGCCTTGGGCGCGTGGCTATGACTGTGGTCGTGGCCATGATCATGATCGTGACGGTGATCATGATCGTCGCTGTGGCGGTGACCGCCCAGATGGCCGTAGGCGCCGTTCTCGGGGTCAAAAGGAGCTTGCTCCGGCTGGGCCTCCAGGCCGTGCAGGCGCACCAGCTCCTCCAGCACGTGGTCGGGTTGAAAGCGCAGCCAGCCCTCACCGATCTGCAGGGGAACATGGCGGTTACCCAGGTGGTAGCAGGCGCGGGCGAAAGCCAGTGGGTTGGCGCTGCGGGCGGTGACCACGGCTTCGCGCTGGCTGCACACCCGGATCCGCTGGCCACACTCGGTGAGCAACAGATCGCCGTCGGCCAGCAGCTGCCCGCGCTCGATAAAGACCCCCACCTCGACGCCCCCCTCGGTGCGGGCACGAAAGCGCCCCTTGCGTCTCAGTTCGAAGGGCAGGCTGAGGCGGTCATCGGCGTTGATGCCCTCGGCGGCGGCCTGGCGTTGCACAATCTTGAGCATACGATCTCCGTTAAAACAGGAAGTAACGCTGCGCCATGGGCAGCTCGGTGGCGGGCTCGCAGGTCAGCAGCTGACCGTCGGCGCGCACCTCGTAGGTTTGCGGGTCCACCTCCATCTGCGGCTGGTAGCTGTTCAGTACCATGTCGGCCTTGCTCACCTCGCGCACGTTGCGACAGGCCGCCAGGCGCCGCTCCAGGCGCAGGGATTCTTCGAGCCCCCGCTCCAGCGCAGCGGCGCTGACAAAGGTGAGGCTGGTGGCGGCCGCAGCGGCCGGTGAGGCGCCAAACATCGGCCGGTAGTGCACCGGTTGCGGGGTGGGAATGGAGGCGTTGGGGTCGCCCATAGGGGCCGCAGCGATCACCCCGCCCTTGATGATCAGGGAGGGTTTGATACCGAAGAAACGCGGTTTCCACAGCACCAGGTCCGCCAGTTTACCGACCTCGATCGACCCCACCTCGTGGGCGATACCGTGGGCCAGCGCCGGGTTGATGGTGTACTTGGCGATGTAGCGACGGGCGCGGTAGTTGTCAGCCCCCAGCGCGCTGTCCTCCGCCAGCAGGCCGCGCTGAACGCGCATCTTGTGGGCGGTCTGCCAGGTACGGGTAATCACCTCACCCACCCGCCCCATCGCCTGGGAATCGGAGGCGATCATGGAGAAGGCCCCCAGGTCGTGAAGGATATCCTCGGCGGCGATGGTCTCCTTGCGGATGCGCGAATCGGCAAAGGCCACATCCTCGGGAATGTTGGGATCCAGGTGGTGGCAGACCATCAGCATATCAAGGTGCTCATCCACGGTATTGACGGTGTAGGGGCGGGTCGGGTTGGTGGAGGATGGCAGGACGTTGGGGAGACCGCAGGCCTTGATGATATCGGGCGCATGGCCGCCACCGGCCCCCTCGGTGTGGTAGGTATGGATCGAGCGCCCCTTGAAGGCGGCGATGGTGTCCTCCACAAAGCCGGATTCGTTGAGGGTGTCGGTGTGGATCGCCACCTGCACATCAAAGCGGTCGGCCACACTGAGGCAGTTGTCGATGGAGGCCGGGGTGGTGCCCCAGTCCTCGTGCAGCTTCAACCCCATGGTACCCGCCAGCAGCTGCTCCTCCAGCGCCCCGGGCAGGCTGGCGTTGCCCTTGCCGAGGAAGCCGAAGTTCATCGGCAGGTGGTCGGTTCCCTGCAGCATCTTGCCGATGTGCCAGGGTCCGGGGGTGCAGGTGGTGGCGTTGGTGCCGGTGGAGGGGCCGGTGCCGCCGCCGAGCATGGTGGTGACGCCGGACATCAGCGCCTCGTCGATCTGCTGGGGGCAGATAAAGTGGATATGGGAGTCGATGGCGCCGGCGGTGAGGATCTGCCCCTCACCGGCGATAACGTCGGTACCGGGCCCCACCTCGATGGTGACCCCCTCCTGGGTATCGGGGTTGCCCGCCTTGCCGATGGCAACGATACGGCCGTTCTTGATCCCCACATCGGCCTTGACGATGCCCCAGTGGTCGAGGATCAGGGCGTTGGTGATCAGGGTATCCACCACGGCGCTGGCCAGCCCCTGGCTCTGTCCCATGCCATCACGAATCACCTTGCCACCGCCGAACTTCACCTCATCCCCGTAGTGGGTGTAATCCTGCTCCACCTCGATCCAGAGTTCGGTATCGGCGAGCCGAACCCGGTCGCCGGTGGTGGGTCCGTACATCTCGGCGTACGCCTGCCGTGAAATCTTAGCCATCTGCGTTCTCCCCCCTGTTGAGGTCACCCATCACCTCGCCCCGAAAACCGAAGATGCGCTGCTTGCCGGCAAACCGCACCAGCTCGACAGTGCGGCTCTGGCCGGGTTCGAAGCGCACCGCGGTGCCGGCCGCAATGTTGAGGCGAAAACCCAGGCTCAGCTCACGCTCAAAGCTGAGGGCAGGGTTGGTCTCATAGAAGTGGTAGTGGGAGCCCACCTGAATCGGCCGGTCGCCGCTGTTCGCCACTTTGAGGGTGCGGGTTTCGCGGCCGGGGTTGAGCTCGATCTCCCCCGCCTTGATCTTCATTTCTCCAGGATGCATCGTCTTCTCCTGTGGGTTGCGCTGCGTGGAGCGGCAGGGTGCGGTTACTGGATGGGGTCGTGGACGGTGACCAGCTTGGTGCCATCGGGAAAGGTGGCCTCCACCTGGATCTCGTCGATCATCTCCGGCACCCCTTCCATCAGCTCATCACGGCTGAGGATGGTGCGCCCGTAGCTCATCAGCTCCGCCACACTCTTGCCATCGCGGGCACCTTCGAGGATTTCTGCACTGATCAGGGCCACCGATTCCGGGTAGTTGAGCTTGACGCCCCGCGCCCGGCGGCGCTCGGCCACAAGAGCGGCGGTGAAGAGCATCAGCTTGTCTTTCTCGCGGGGGGTTAATTCCATGGTTGTCCCTTTTGTTCTCTGTTGCGTCGTTTCGGTTAAGTCGTTATCTGCCGGGGTAAGGGCGGGTCGCGCGGCGCCGGGTCAGGTCAGCCAGATGCGCGGTATCGCCCCCTCCCGTTGCAGCAGGGCCGGGCGAATGCAGTGCCAGGCCTCGGTAAAGTAGTGGCGGGCCGCCTCCATCTCGTTGCCGAGGTAGCGCACACACAACACATCGCGTCGATAGCTGATGGCGTAGCGGGCGTCGGGGTCATCGCTGGCCAGCTCACGCAGGGCATCGACCAGTTCCAATGGCTCGGAAACGAAGCCGCTGGCCCAGGCGCTGCCGGCCACCACCCGGCCATCCAGCCCCCAGGCCCGGTTCGCCAGCTCGCTGCCAGCCAGCAGCTCCTGCTTTTCCAGCAACAATGGCCGGCCATCACGATAGAGGCTCACCTGTTGCAACAGGCTGCCCCGCTCGAAGCGCTCCGCACTGGCGGGGCGGCCCAGGCTCACCAGCTCCCAACCGATAAAGCGGGCATCCCCGGATAACTCGATGCGGGTTCGGGTGCGCCCCTGGGCACCGTCAAACAGGATGGTCTCCTGGGGTAGCCACTCCAGCGCAGCCCCCTCCCCTACGCGAGCCACCAACGCTTGCTGCTGGGCAACGTCATTGCTGTCTCCCTTGTAGATTTTGCCCGCCGAGGGGGTGGTGATGAGGCTATGGCTGTCGGTCCCCAGCTCGATATCGATCGCCAGCTGATCGCCGCTGACCAGCCCGCCGGGGGGATGCAGCAGGTAAACGTGGCAGCACTCCCCCTCCGGGTAAAAGGGCTTCTGCACCCGCAGCGGGCCCTGGTGCAGGAGATGGTGGAGGGCGGTACGGCCGTTACGGCGCTCGAAGCCCAGCTCCAGCGAGGCCAGCCACTGGCGATCCACCCCCAGGCTGTTGTCGGCTGACTCGCCAGGCAGAGCGGTGATGGCATTCATCGCCGGCCGCTCCCGAGGCAGGGGACGATGGCGAGGCAAAGGACCCGGGGGCGGGAGTTCGCAGGTAACATCGTCGGCTGTCTCTCCTTGGGCTGAGGTCGGTGCAGGATTCTCGGTGACGCACCTGATGGGGGCTCATGTTGCAAAGCACAGACCAGCTTTCCAGACGCCAGTGGCTACGGGGGTTACAGCCGAGCCCAGTGAGGATACCCCCTCGGCACAGCCCCCAAGCGCACAAGCAGGGGGCACGCATCCATCTGGTGCGCACCAGAAGGGAGCAGGCATACCCCACCCCCGGCAGCTCACACGGTCAGGTACTGGCGCACCAGCTCCTCCCCCAACGCTGCCATCTCGCCGGTGGCGACGCTGCGCCCCCGCTCGAGGATGCAGAAATCGTCGGCCACCTTGTGGGCGAAGGGCAGCTTCTGCTCCACCAGCAGCACGGTGAGGCCAATCTCCCGGTTGAGGGTGCGGATAATCTCGCCGATCTCCTGCACCACATTGGGCTGTATCCCCTCGGTGGGCTCGTCGAGGATCAGCAGCGAAGGGTCGGTCACCAGCGCCCGCCCGATCGCCAGCTGTTGCTGCTGGCCGCCGGAGAGATCCCCGCCACGGCGGTGCAACATCTCCCTGAGCACCGGAAACAGCTCAAAGATAAAGTCCGGGATCTGGCGTACCCGATCGGCGCGCGCCGGCAGGCCGATCTGCAGGTTCTCCTCCACACTCAGAAGCGGGAAGATCTGCCGCCCCTGGGGGACGTAGCCGATCCCTAGGCTGGCGCGACGCTCCGCCGACTGCCCCAGCAGGTCTCGCCCCTTGAAGGCGATCTGCCCCGAGGCCACCGGCAGCAGCCCCATGATGGCTTTGAGCAGGGTGGTTTTGCCCACCCCGTTACGCCCCATCAGGCAGGTGCAGCGCCCCTCTCGTACCTGGAGGTCCAGATCCCAGAGGATATGGCTGGCGCCGTAAAACTGGTTGATACCCTGTACCTGCAACATCCCCTACTCCCCCAGATAGACCTGTTTGACCCGCGCATCGCCCTGCACCTGGTCCATGCTGCCCTCGGCCAGCACACTGCCCTGGTGCAACACCGTGACGGTGCGGGCGATCGAGCGCACAAAATCCATATCGTGCTCCACCACTACCACCGAGTGCTTCCCCTCCAGAGAGAGCAGCAGCTCGGCGGTGCGGTCCATCTCCTGATGGGTCATCCCCGCCACCGGCTCGTCCACCAGCAACAGGCGCGGCTCCTGCATCAGCAACATACCGATCTCCAGCCACTGCTTCTGTCCATGGGAGAGATCCCCCGCCCGCTGCGCTGCCTGGTCCTTAAGGCCGATCTGTTCGAGGCAGGCTTCGATGCGTTCACGCTGCTCCACCCCCACCCGGGCGCGGAAGGTACTCCAGACCCCTTTGTTGCCGGACATCGCCAGCTCCAGATTTTCAAACACGCTGAGGGGCTCGAACACCGTCGGCTTCTGGAACTTGCGACCGATACCCGCCTGGGCAATCTCCGCCTCACTGAGTTGCAGCAGGTCGATGCGGCGCCCAAAGAAAGCGCTGCCGCTGTCGGGGCGGGTCTTACCGGTGATGATGTCCATCATGGTGGTTTTACCGGCGCCATTGGGGCCGATGATGCAGCGCAGCTCGCCGGGCTCGATGTAAAGGCTCAGGTCGTTGATCGCCTTGAAGCCGTCGAAGCTGACGTTGAGCCCCTCCAGATAGAGGATGGTGTTTTTCGACAGGTCGAGGCTATCGATCGCCGGCGGCATCAAAAAATCAAACACCTGGTCGCGGCGGGTATGGTGGCGGAAGCTCTCCATCATGGTCATGCGCGGGCCTCCTTGCGCTTGAGCAGCCCCACGATACCGTTGGGCAAAAACAGCGTCACCAGCACGAAGATCGCCCCCAGGGCAAACAACCACACCTCGGGCATCGCCATGGTAAAGAAGGATTTGGCGTAGTTGATCAGCAGCGCACCTACCACCGCCCCGTAGAGAGTTGCCCGCCCGCCGACGGCCACCCAGACCACCGCTTCGATGGAGTTCAGCGGGGAGAACTCGTTGGGGTTGATGATCCCCACCTGGGGGACGTAGAGCGCACCGGCGATCCCCGCCAGCGCCGCCGACAGGGTAAAGACCGCCAGCTTGACCCGCTCCACCCGATAGCCGATAAAGCGTACCCGGTCTTCACTGTCACGAATCGCCACGCACACCCGCCCAAGCCGTGAGCGGGTCACCGCGCGGCAGATCAGGTAGCCGGCGATCAGCGCCAGCGAGGAGGCAATAAAGAGCACCAGGCGGGTCGCGTCGGACTGCAGGCTGAAGCCCAACAGGTCCTTGAAGTCGGTGAGGCCGTTGTTGCCGCCAAACCCCATCTCGTTGCGGTAAAAGGCCAGCAGCAAAGCGTAGGTCAGCGCCTGGGTGATGATCGACAGGTAGACCCCGGTCACCCGGGAGCGAAACGCCAGCGCACCAAACACAAAGGCCAACAGCCCCGGCACCAACAGCGCCATCAGCATTGCGAAACCGAAGCTGTCAAAACCGCTCCAGTACCAGGGCAGCTCCTTCCAGTCGAGGAACACCATAAAATCCGGAAGCTCCGGGTTGCCATAAACTCCCCGGTCACCGATCTGGCGCATCAGGTACATCCCCATGGCGTAGCCACCGAGGGCAAAAAAGGCACCGTGCCCCAGGCTGAGGATGCCAAGGTAGCCCCAGGCCAGATCCAGTGCCACCGCCAACAGCGCGTAGCAGAGGTATTTCCCCAGCAGGGTGACGGTGTAGGTCGGCACATGGAACAGGCTGCCTTCGGGAGCGAACAGATTAAGCAGGGTGACCGCCGTGGTGATGGCCAACAGAGTACCGATCAGCCATTGCCCGCCCCGGTCATTCATAAAGAGTTTGTCGAGTAGCATCGATCAGTTCTCCGCTGCCCGCCCCTTCTGCGGAAAGAGTCCGCGGGGGCGTTTCTGGATAAAGAGGATGATGAAAATGAGCATCAGGATCTTGGCCAGTACGGCACCCGACCAGGGCTCCAGCACTTTGTTGCCGATCCCCAGAAAGAGGCCCGCCACCAGGGTGCCCCACAGATTGCCGACGCCACCAAACACCACCACCATAAAGGAGTCGATGATGTAGGCCTGGCCGAGGTTGGGCCCCACGTTGGTGAGCTGGCTAAGGGCCACACCGGCAACGCCGGCCACCCCGCTGCCCAGGCCAAAGGTCATGGCATCGACCCACTGCGAACGCACCCCCATGGCTCGGGCCATCTCACGGTTCTGGGACACCGCCCGCACCTGCAACCCGAGACGGGTTTTCTTCAGTACCCAGAACAGTGCCGCAAATACCAGCAGGCAGAAGAGGATGATATAGAGCCGGTTGTAGGTGAGGGAGAAGAGGCTGTTGATCTCCAGCGCCCCACTCATCCAGGCGGGAGTTTCCACGCTGCGGTTGAGCGGCGAGAAGATGGTGCGCACCGCCTGTTGCAGAATCAGGCTGATACCGAAGGTCGCCAGCAGGGTCTCCAGGGGGCGGCCATAGAGAAAACGGATCACCCCGCGCTCGATGGCGATCCCCACCAGCGCCGACACCATAAAGGCGGCCGGTACCGCCACCAGCAGCGAATATTCGATGTGATCGGGCATCAGCTGCTGAACCACGTAGGTGGTGTAGGCGCCCAGCATGATGAGCTCGCCGTGGGCCATATTGATCACCCCCATCACCCCAAAGGTGATGGCCAGGCCGATGGCGGCCAGTACCAGCACCGAGCCCAGGCTAAGGCCGAAATAGAGGGTTTCCATATGACCGAAGAGCTCGGCCCGCTGCTCTATGCGGGCGAGGCTGTCATTGATGGCGGCCAGCACCCGCTTGTCACTCTCGGTGGTTTGAAGTGCCACCAGCCGATTCCTGACCTCTGGCTGCAAGCTGTCGCCCAGCAGGTTGGCCGCCTCCACCCGCTGCGCCGACTGCGGGCTCTCCAGTGCGGCCAGTGCCAGTGCCACCGAGATCAGGTCGAGAACCGCCGGCTCCTGCTCCTTGCCCTGCAAGCGGGTGAGCAGGTCAATATGATCAGTGCTCACATCCACCAGCATATTCTGCAATGATTGCAGGCGCAGCGCCGGATCGGGGCTGGAGAGCTGGAGCATCGCCACCGCCCCCTTGAGCTGGGTGCGCAGGCGATTGTTGATTGGAATTTTCTTGAGCGCGCGTTTGGGAAACGTGCCCATGGACTCACCGGTCAAGGCATTCAGCAGCTGGTACCCCTCGTCGGAAGACTCAGCCAGCACCAGGGTTTTACTGGGTTTATGGAGGTAGAGTTGACCCTCCTGCAGGGGCAACAAAAGGGAGAGCGCACGGGGGTCTTCACTCTCCGCGATCAGCTCAACGGCCCGCTGGTTCTTCTTCAGGCTTCCCTGTTTCAGGAGTTCGGCCCCTTGCTCAAAGGGGGTGGCCTGCGCAGGTGCACTCAGCAACCCGGCCAGGCACAACAGCAACGCGGCAAGCAGGGAGAGAGGCCGGCGGGTAACACAAGCGCTGCAGTAAGAAAAAGACATGGCAATAGAATCCTTGGGCGCGGGTCAAACACCTGCGCTGTTAGCCCCGGGGGCGAGAAGGATGCGTGTAGGCTGGACAGGTTGGCGGCAACCCCGCAGGGTTGCCGCCGAACAACGGATCAGTAGTTTTGTCCGGAGCACTTGCCGGTTTTGACGTTGTAGTTACCGCAGGAGAGCGGCGCACGCCAGTCGGAGATGATGTCCCTGGAACCGGCTAGGAAGTCGGACCAGGCATCACCCAATACGGTGCCGCTGGTTTCCCATACCACCTGGAACTGGCCATCCTCCTGGATCTCACCGATCAGCACAGGCTTGGTGATGTGGTGGTTGGGGGCCATGGTGGCGTAGCCGCCGGTCAGGTTGGGCACGCTGATGCCGATGATCGCGTCCTGCACCGCCGAGGGGTCGGTGGTACCGGCCTTCTCAACCGCTTTCACCCACATATTGAAACCGATGTAGTGAGCTTCCATGGGGTCGTTGGTGACACGGGCATCGTTCTTGATGTAGCTGTGCCAGTTCTTGATGAACTCTGCGTTGGTCTCGGACTCGACGCTCATGAAGTAGTTCCAGGCGGCCAGGTGCCCCACCAGCGGCTTGGTATCGATACCCGACAGCTCCTCTTCACCTACGGAGAAGGCGACCACCGGAATATCCTCGGCTGAGATGCCCTGGTTGCCCAGTTCCTTGTAGAAAGGCACGTTGGCGTCGCCGTTGATGGTGGAGACCACCGCGGTCTTCTTGCCGGCGCTGCCGAACTTCTTCACATCGGCCACAATACTTTGCCAGTCGGAGTGACCGAAGGGGGTGTAGTTGATCATGATGTCACTTTCAGCGACCCCCTTGGCCTTGAGGTAGGCTTCCAGAATCTTGTTGGTGGTGCGCGGGTAGACGTAATCGGTTCCCGCCAACACCCAGCGCTCGACCTCGAGCTCATTCATCAGGTAGTCGACCGCAGGGATCGCTTGCTGGTTGGGCGCAGCGCCGGTGTAAAAGACGTTTTTAGAGGATTCCTCACCTTCATACTGGACCGGGTAGAACATGATGCTGTCGAGCTCTTCAATGACCGGCAGCACCGACTTACGGGAGACCGATGTCCAGGCACCGAAGATGACATCCACCTTCTCCTTTTCGATCAGCTCTCGCGCCTTTTCCGCAAACAATGGCCAGTTCGAGGCGGGATCAACCACCACCGCTTCAAGCTGTTTGCCGAGCAGGCCGCCCTTGGCGTTCTGGTCCGCCACCAGCATCTCCATCGTATCCTTGAGGGTGGTCTCACTGATGGCCATTGTGCCGGAGAGGGAGTGCAGCACCCCTACTTTGATGGTCTCAGCCGCCAGTACCATGCTACTACCGGCAACCATCACACTGGCGCTCAGCGCCAGCAAACTTTTTTTGAACGTGACTCGAGAGAATCCCATGATAACTCCTGTCCTATTGGTTTTCGGATGAGTGTTATTGACTCGGTTTTTCGATTTAGTGTTTGTTGTATTTCAACCCAACTGGTCGACTCTACTTTTGCAAAGGGCAGACCAACATCGAAAAACCGCTCTGGGACAGGGGTTTTAGGGGACATCAGAGAAATTATTCAAAATGATAAAGACTCATTGGCACTGAACTGGCGCACCTATATCGGACACCGCCCCAATCCCGGGCACTTTATATCGCCAGAACAACAATGCTCAGCAGGAGGCGTTGTGAAGCAGCGGGCGGCTAGATAGTACCGGTGTACAGCCACACGGTTATGGCCATGCCCGGCTCGGGGCACTGGCCAATAAACGCCGGACCGAACTTGCCCCGGCGGATCAGAGGCTCCTGTACTGCACGCCCGCGCAGGCCGGTGCAGTTGCTGGAGCAGAGGGTTGATCCCCGGTACGTGTTGACGGCTCCTGCAGAAGCTGCAAGATCACCTTGATGGCTTCGTCTGCCCAGACTCCGTAGGCTTTTGGGCTTGGGTGGAACCCATCTTCCGCGATCATCTCCCCAACGAGAGGAAAATCGTTTTCCAGTAGCGTGCAGTTGAGCCGGCCGCTTACGAAAGTACGTAATTGCCGGTTAAATTGCTTCGCCCGCCGTCCCAGATACCAGCGCAGGGGCTGCGGTAGCGCGGGGAAACCCTGCATGGGTGGAACCGGCGAAAGGAGCGTATGAGAGGTTCCAAATTTGGTGCTGAGCATTTGGATCAGTTGTTCCTGATGCTCGATCCAGCGCTCCACACTAACCCGGCTGGTGACGTCGTTAACCCCAACCGATACGACGGCAATATCGAAGCTGTCAGCAGGGGTTTGATCAAGCAGTTCCAGGACCTCCCTGGTGTCATGCCCGGTCCGGGCAACCAAACGCCAGCGCACTCGAAAGTGAGGGCTCAGCCTGGCGATCAGGTTGCCGATCAAGGCTTCATCCTGATGCCGGGCACCCACCCCGGCAGCCGCTGAATCGCCCACAACCAGTAGCCCCAGCTCTTGGCCGGCCCCCTTGACCCCCTCTCGATCGCCAAGCGCCTCGGGCAGCTTTGGGGTGACCAGTCGGGTGTAGATCCCCTGGATCAACAGCAGGGGCGCCAAGGCAAGGCTGAGGGCGATTTCTGTCATGCGATAGTTTTCCCAATAAAAATGGAGACCCACCAAAGAGTGTCCTCCAAAGCGACCATTCTTAAATAATGCCCGCGTCCAGCCCCATGGCCATGGCCATACCCAGCTCCCGGCACTGGTCGATAAACGCGGGATCGAACTCGCCGCGGCAGATCAGCGGCTCCTGTACTGCGCGCCAGCGCAGGCCGGTGGTGATCGTCTCCACTGCCCGTCGGGTGCCGGTGCCGTCGTGGCCAGCGCGAATATAGAGGGCATAGGGTAACCCCTGCTTGGGCTCCAGGCAGGGGTAATAGATGCGATCGAAGAAATCCTTCAACGCCCCGCTCATGTACCCCAGGTTTTCGGTGGTGCCCAGAATGAGGGCATCGGCCGCCAGCACATCTTCGGGACCCGCTTCCAGCGGCGCGACCAGCCGCACCTCGACGCCCGGGGCATCGGTCTGTGCCCCGGCCAGCAGGGCATCGGCCAGCGCCCGGGTATTGGGGGACGGGGTATGGGAAACCACCAGCAGGCGTTTGCGAATACTCATGGGGCTAGCCTCCTCTGTCCCAGTGTAGCCCGTTGTCGCCACCGCCCTCCCAGCAGGTTGATCACCAGGCCCAGCATCACCAGGGCGATACCGGCCCACTGCAGTGGGGTCAGCTTCTCATCCAGCAGGAGATCGGCAAACAGCAGGCCGGTGACGGGGACCAGCAGGGTGAGGGGCGCCACCACACCGGGCGAGTAGCGGGTCAGCAAACCGCCCCACACCCGGTAGCCAAACAGGGTCGCGACCACCGCAAGGTAAAGCAGCACCAGCATCGACTGGCCGCTGAGGTTGAGCAGGGTCTCCTTCACCTGCGCGGGCCCCTCCAGCCAAAGCGAGAGCGCCATAAAGGGCAACGGCGGGATCAGGGCCCCCCACACCACCAGCCCCATCAGGTTGACTCCACCCATGGAGCCGATGTGCCGGTTAATGATGTTACCCAGCCCCCAGCTCGCCGCCGCACCGATGGTGAGCAGGAAGCCGACCAGGGTCATCGTCGCCCCGCCGGCATTGTTACCCTGCAGGGCCAGCAGCAGCAACCCGGCGCTGGCAACTCCGATACAGATCCACTGCTCGGCGCGGGGAGGCTCCTTCAACAGCAGGGCCGCAAACAGCAGGGTAAAAAGCACCTGGGCTTGCAGGACCAGTGACGCCAGCCCCGCAGGCATACCCAGGTGCATGCCGCCAAACAGCAGCGCAAACTGGCCAAAGCTGATGGTGATGCCGTAACCAAAGAGCCACCTCAGGGGCAGCTGCGGGCGTCGAACGAAGAGCAAGGCCGGAAAAGCCACCAACAGAAAACGCAGGGCTCCCAGCAGCATGGGGGGCACCCCATCCAGCCCCCAGCGGATCACGACGAAATTAAAACCCCAGGCCACCACGACCAAAAGCGCCAGCACCCAATCCCGTAACAGCATAGTCTCTAGCATCCTTAAAACAGACCTACGTGTGCAGTCGGTATCGAGCCCGACCCGTGGCAGAGCCCCTTAGCGTTGAAGGGGTGCAGGCATGGTAGCAGGGTTCGACGAGTGGGTGCGTTATTATCGATCCCGGGAGCCGGACATCAGTAAAACCACACAATTAATAGGCATAATTCACAGCGCATTCAGCGTCACTACGTATGGTTCGAAAGCCTCATATTCTCTTTAATGAACCCATTGATGAGCAATGCCCAGGCCAAGCGTTTAGATAGCCGGGCAGCGTTTCTCAGTTCTGGTTTTTCCTGTTCTCCGATGGAGGTATTGATATGGTAGGTGTTGTATTTGCAGCAGCGTTTGCTGGTTTGGTGGGTGTTGAAGCGATGAATAACGAGCCGGCCGGGTATTCAGATGAATGCCGGCAGGCCGCGATTGATGTGCGGAACGAATACACCCAGACCGCGGGTAACTACTACTACGGCCATACAGCCGATGACGATGGCTGGGGCATGAAAGAGATCGCCTTTGAAGCCGAGGCGGCCAAGCGCGCCTGTCACGCCGAGGGTCGTTGATCTACGGTCATCTATGCCCAAGGCCATAGAACCGAAGGGGATGCATCGCATCCCCTTTTTTTGCTTACAAGGAGGTAAGTAGATCGCGAGAGGCAGGGATGCCGGTAGCGATCTCAGGGAGGTAAGCAGATCGCGAGAGCCAGGGATGGCGTCAGCGGCGATGCCCAGGGATGGGCGGGCCGGCAGCTGTGCTCCTGCACAGCCGGCACTCCCTACGTCCCTGTAGGTCGTATGCCGCGAGAGCCAGGGATGGCGTCAGCGGAGATGCCCAGAGATGGGCGGGCCGGCAGCTGTGCTCCTGCACAGCCGGCACTCCCTACGTCCCTGTAGGTCGTATGCCGCGAGAGCCAGGGATGGCGTCAGCGGCGATGTCCAGGGATGGGCGGGCCGGCAGCTGTGCTCCTGCAGCTCCTTATCGTCAACCAGGCACTCCCCACAACCCTGTAGGTCGTATGCCGCGACAGCCAGGCATGTGCTGGGCACTACTCCTGCTGGACCGGCACTTCCCACTTTCCGGTGGGCGATGCTGAAGTTGTAGACTCTGCCACAGGCGGATCGATAGTCCCGCCATTAGGGCCGCGACCGATTGCGCGCCCGGAGAACTGCTATAGAATTAACGGTCTACTTTCTCACCCCCTTTATGGATAAGGAGCATCGGTATGACCCAGCTGAACCTCGAGCACTGGTGGCAGCCATTTACCAACGTCAGGGCTTTTCGCGACAACCCCCGTCTCTTCTCCCGCGCCGAGGGCTGTTTCCTCTATACCGATGATGGCCGCGATGTGCTGGATATCACCGCGGGTCTCTGGTGCGCCAACCTGGGCCATGGCCGCCAGGAGGTGGCCGATGCGGTCAGCCGGCAGTTGATGACCCTCGACTTTGCGCCCCCCTTCCAGTTCGGTCATGAGGTCAGCTTCCGTTTTGCCGAGCAGTTGGCCAAGCTGGCCCCCGAGGGGCTGAACCGGGTGTTCTTCACCAACTCGGGGTCCGAGTCGGTGGATACCGCCATCAAGATCGCTTACCAGTACCAGCGCGCCCGTGGCAAGGCCAGCAAGACCCGCTTCATCGCCCGTGAGCGCGGTTACCACGGCATCAACATGGGGGGAACCTCCCTGCAGGGGCTGCCCAATAACCGCAAAGGCTTCCCGGTCTACGATCAGGTGGATTTCCTGCCGGACCTGCTGGATATCGAGCGCAATGCCTTCAGTCGCGGGCTCCCGGAGCACGGTACGGATCGCATGGAGGCTGCCTTCAACAAGCTGGTCGCCCAGCGCGGTGCGGAAAATATCTGTGCAGTGATTGTCGAGCCCTGCGTTGGCGCCGGCGGCATGGTGCCACCGCCACAAGGCTACCTGCAGCGCCTGCGTGAGCTCTGTGACCAGCACGATATCCTGCTGATCTTCGACGAGGTGGTAACCGGCTTCGGCCGCACCGGTGCCCCCTTCGCCGCCCAGTCCATGGGGGTCACCCCGGACCTGATCACCTGTGCCAAGGCGATCAATGGCGGCACGGTGCCCATGGGAGGGGTGTTTGTGCGCGAAGCCATCCAGCAGGTGATCTTCGATGCGGCCCCCGCCGGAGGCCCCGAGCTCTTCCACGGCAACACCTACGCCGGCAACCCGGTCTCCTCGGCGGCCGGCCTGGCGGCACTGGAGATCTACCAGCGCGAGGCGCTACTGACCCGCGCGGCCGGTCCTATTGGCCAGTATTGGGAGGATGCCCTGCACGGGCTGCGTGACCTCGACTGCCTGATCGACATCCGCAACTTCGGCCTGCTGGGTGCCATCACCTTCGCCGCCGATAGCCGCTTCCCGGCGGGGCCTGCGGTGCCGGTACACAATCAGTGTTTCAAGAACGGTCTGCTGTGCCGCGGCGTGGGCGACACTCTGGTGATGTCCCCTCCCCTGACCATCAGCGAGCAGGAGATCGACCTCTTTATCGAGCGCCTGCGCCGCTCCATCGGCGAGGTGATCGGCTAAGTCCATCCTCCCCTGCACTGCAGGCACAAAAAAGCCGGCGCGATGCCGGCTTTTTTTGTACTGAACCCGGATGGGATCAGGCCTTTTTGACGAACTCGGATTTGAGCATCATCGCACCGATGCCATCCACCTTGCAGTCGATGTCGTGGTCGCCCTCGACCAGGCGGTTGATGCGCACCTTGGTGCCCACTTTGATCACCGAAGAGGAACCCTTCACTTTCAGGTCCTTGATCAGGGTGACGTTGTCGCCATCGGCCAGCGGGTTACCATTGGCATCGCGCACCACCAGCCCCTCTTCCTCTACCTCGGCAGCGGCATCGGTGGACCACTCGTGGCCGCAGGAGGGGCAGACGAACAGCCCCCGATCTTCATAGGTGTATTCAGCCTGACAGCTAGGGCAGGCGGGGAAATCGGCCATGGTTCGTTCTCCGGTTAGGCGAGTAAAGTGGGTGAAACGCCATCAGCGATAGCGTTCCACCCGGCTTGATCAAGCGAAGTTCAGGGGGCGGTCGCCCTCTTCATCCTTGATACGGGTCGGCAGACCCATCTGGTTCAACAGGTTGAGGAAAGGACGCGGGTCGAGCTGCTCGACGTTGGCCATCTCCTTCACGTCCCACTCGCCCGAGGCCACCAGCAATGCGGCGGCAACCGGCGGCACCCCGGCGGTGTAGGAGATCCCCTGGCTGCCCACCTCGTCGTAGGCCTCTTTGTGGTCGGCGATGTTGTAGATGAACACCTCCTTCTCCTTGCCACCCTTGGTTCCCTTGACCACATCACCGATGCAGGTTTTACCGGTGTAATCGGGGGCCAGGGAGGAGGGGTCGGGAAGAACCGCCTTGACCACTTTCAGCGGGACCACTTCCAGCCCTTCGGCGGTGGTCACCGGCTGCTCGGATAGCAGGCCCAGATTCTTGAGCACGGTAAAGACGTTGATGTAGTGCTCACCAAAGCCCATCCAGAAGCGCACGTTGTCAACATCAAGGTTTTGCGACAGGGAGTGAACCTCATCGTGGCCTGTGAGGTAGGCGGTCTGCTGGCCTACCACCGGCAGGTCGTCGGTGCGGCTGTGCTCGAACATCTTGTTGCTGACCCACTGGCGGTTCTGCCAACTCCACACCTGCCCGGTAAACTCACGGAAGTTGATCTCAGGGTCGAAATTGGTGGCAAAGTAGCGGCCGTGACTACCGGCATTGATATCGATGATATCGATCGACTCGACGCTGTCGAGGTATTCATTCACCGCCAGTGCGGCATAGGCGTTGACCACGCCGGGATCAAAACCCACCCCCAAAATCGCGGTGACGCCCTTCTCCTTGCAGGCTTCACGGCGCTTCCACTCGTAGTTGGCGTACCAGGGAGGGGTTTCACAAATCTTGGCCGGATCCTCATGGATCGCGGTATCCAGGTAGGCGGCGCCGGTTTCAAGACAGGCGCTCAGAACGTACATATTGACGAATGCCGAGCCCACATTGATGACGATTTCGGACCCGGTCTCCCTGATCAGGGTGGCGGTTGCGGCAACATCCATGGCGTCCAGAGCATATGCCTTGATGCTGCCCGGAACCTTCATACTGCCTTTTTCGAGTACACTGGCCACAATATCGTCGCATTTCGCAACGCTGCGCGAGGCAATGACAATATTGCCCAGTGTGTCATTGTGTTGGGCGCATTTATGCGCCACCACCCGGGCCACACCTCCGGCCCCAATAATCAATACGTTTTTCTTCATCACATACTCCAGGTTTTTCAGGGGTCGCACACCTCAGGAAAGATTGTGCACAAAGTCGTCGTAACCAAACTCCCTCACCAACTCGACACTGCCATCCAATTGGCGTACCGCAATCGACGGCATTTTCACACCGTTGAACCAATTCTTCTTGACCATGGTGTAACCGGCGGCGTTTTTGAACGACAGTCGGTCACCGATCTTCAGCGGCTGGTCAAAATTAAATTCACCGAAGATGTCACCGGCGAGGCAGGACTTGCCGCAGACCATGTAGGAGTAGGGCCCGTCACAGGGCTCCATACGGGCCGTTTCACGGTAGATCAGCAGGTCGAGCATATGGGCTTCGATGGAGCTGTCCACTACCGCCAGGTCCTTACCATTGTAGAGGGTATCGAGCACCGTCACCTCGAGGGAGGTGCTGTTGGTAATGGCCGCCTCACCCGGTTCCAGGTAGACCTGCACCCCGAAACGCTCTGAAAACGCCTTCAGGCGCGCGCAGAAGCGATCAACCGGGTACTGTTCACCGGTGAAGTGGATGCCACCGCCCAGGCTGACCCAGTCGACCCGTGCCAGCAGGTGGCCGAAGCGCTCCTCGATCAGGTCCAGCATCTCGCTGAAGCGGTCGAAGTTTTCATTCTCACAGTTGTTGTGGAACATGAAGCCGGAGACCTGGTCGATCACCGCTTCGATTTTGACCGGATCCCACTCCCCCAGGCGACTGTAGGGACGCGCCGGGTCGGCGATAATAAACTCCGAGGTGCTGACCTGTGGATTCACCCGCAATCCGCGCACCTTGTCACGACTGGCGTCGGCAAAGCGTTGCAGCTGGCTAATGGAGTTAAAGATGATTTTGTCGCTGTTGGCGAGCACTTCATCGATCTCGTCATCGGCGTAGGCCACGCTGTAGGCGTGGGTCTCACCGGCAAACTTTTCGCGCCCCAGCTTCACCTCGTACAGCGACGAGGAGGTGGTGCCATCCATATACTGCTGCATCAGGTCGAACACCGACCAGGTGGCGAAACACTTGAGCGCCAGCAGGGCCTTGGCTCCGGAGTGTTCACGCACGTAGGCGATCTTCTCCATGTTGCGGGTCAGGCTGGCCTTGTCAATCAGGTAGTAGGGTGTTGTGAGCATGATGGCAGGGGCTCTCGAAGGTGAAAGCCGCGCATTGTACTCAAGCGGGGGTCAGTATTCCAATATTGAGGGGCTGAAAACTGGATATATTTCGGCCAACTCAGCGCGCCGGCGACACAGAGGCGTGTGGCGGGCAGTCTCCTGTCCACCACACCTATCGACGGCTGTCGGCCACCAGAACCGCAGACTAGCGGGCAACCTCGTTATAAGCCCAGTCCAGCCAGGGCAGCAGCGCTTCGAGGTCCTCGGCCGCCACCGTACTGCCGCACCAGATCCGCAGGCCTGGAGGCGCGTCGCGGTAAGAGCCGATGTCATAGGCAACCTCCTCCTGCTCCAGTAGTGCCGCCATCCGCTTAACCTGTTCCTGAGCCAACGCCAGGGTGAAGCAAACACTGGTGTTGGAACGGATCGACTCCCGCTTTGCCAGGAAGGAGATCCAATCCCGCTCGGAGACAAAGCGCTCCAGTATCGCCAGGTTAGCCCGGGACTTGGCGATCGCGGCATTAACCCCCCCCATCCCATCGACCCATTCCAGGGCGTCGAGGTAATCGGCGACACAGAGCATCGAGGGGGTGTTGATGGTCTCCCCGCGGAAGATCCCCTCCATCAGTTTGCCGCCTTTGGTGAGGCGAAAAATCTTTGGCATCGGCCAGCTCGGGGTATAGCTCTCCAGCCGCTCTACGGCGCGAGGGCTTAGGATCAGCATGCCGTGGCCCCCCTCCCCGCCCAGCACCTTTTGCCAACTGAAGGTCACTACATCCAGCTTCTCCCAGGGCATCTCCATGGCAAATACCGACGAGGTGGCATCGCAGAGGGTCAACCCCTCACGCTGGTCGCTTATCCAGTCGGCTTTATCCACCTTCACACCGGAGGTAGTGCCGTTCCAGGTAAAGACGATATCGTGGGCCGGATTGGCCCTGCTGAAATCCGGCAGCTCGCCATAATCCGCCTCAAAGGCCTGCACTTCGGGCAAACGAAGCTGGGTGAGGATATCGGTGAGCCACTCCTTGCCAAAGGACTCCCAGGCGAATACGTCCACCGGACGCGGCCCCAGCAGAGACCACATCGCCATCTCCATCGCACCGGTATCCGATGCCGGCACCACCCCTACGCGATAACCGGCCGGCAGTCCCAATAAGCGCGCGGTTTCATCGCAGGCCCGGCCCAGTGCCTCCTTGCCGATGGCGGAGCGGTGGGAGCGTCCCAGCGTGCGGGCATCAAGGGCCTCGAGACGATACCCGGGACGCTTACTGCAGGGTCCGGAGGAGAAGTTGGGGTTCGCCGGTTTGATTACAGGCTTCATGGGCGCTCCTAAAGATGCTAGCGAAGTAGAGTCAGGCCGACACCCGGCCAGGCAAAGGCGCATTATAGGGGAAGGCCGAACCTGCTGGCGAGCACCAGAACAGGGGCAAAACGAGGCAAGCCACAGGAAGCGTGAAAGAAGCGGGGCGATTGCCGGCGGGTCAGTGTACAGGGCTCCGCCTGCCCACAAAACCGCTCGGGTGGGCAGTGCGGAAACAGAGCCTTAGCTCGCCTTTTCGAGCGGCATACCCTGGCTACGGTTATGATCGATCATCTGCTTGGCAGTGAGCGGAAAGCTACGGAAAATTCCCCGGCCACGCACCCAGTAGGTGTAACGGCAGTAGGGGCAGGTGATCGACTCAAGGCTTTTCATGCCCGGCAAGTTACCGCCAATCACCTCAATCCGAAACGGATGACCACAGTCGCTGTTGTGACAATATTCAATGCTACACATAAAACCCCCTCTACTCCCTTTCTTTAATCCCTGTAGGAACATCCATTTAACCTATCGCTATCGAGCGAACCCTGAGCCAAGACCTCTGCCCTGAGCCGCACGTAGATGGCATGGGCAGCCGAGATATGGCCATCTTCCATACTCAGGGCCCAGTGCCACAGATCACGATCAAAGGTTCCCAACTGCAATTCATTGGCCGCAGCTGCCCGGTAGTTATGTAAACCCATCACATACTCCAACTCCAGGTGGAGACCTGAGTCCCTGTCACCCTTAACCGGTGGCCAGGGGCCCTCCTGCATAAAAACCTTACAAACCTCGTGCCAATAAACACACGATGGTGCCACAACGACTCCAGAGCACGCCCCGGCTCGTCGCCGTTGATAAAGATCAACAGAAAAAGCGGATTTCTGGCATTTCAAGTCGCAGGATCGCAATGTAGATGGATACAAATGCCAACCAGATCTCATTATTTGGTTGCCAGTATCAAAAATGAGAAAAGCCACACCGGGTATCGGTCTGACCAATGGGAGGGGAGGTGTAAAGCAGGAGACAGCCCAGGAGCGGTTGATCCGTCCAAACCCGGGACATAAAAAAAGCAGCTCGAAAGCTGCTTTTCAGAAAAATGGTCGGAACGAGAGGATTCGAACCTCCGACCCCCACAACCCCATTGTGGTGCGCTACCAGGCTGCGCTACGTTCCGACTGCTTACAGAAAAGGCGACAACCTCAACTGCAGGACGGGGCGAATAATACAGTAATCGGCCTCACCCGCAAATAGTTTTTCGAAATTTTTCTGTTACTTCTTAAGGACTTCCAATACATCCTCCAGCTCGGCGATCATCTGGCGAACAATTTGTCGATACTGGGTGTTGTCCTCTTTAACCTCATCTCCGGATAAGCGGTTACGGGCACCTCCAATGGTGAATCCCTGATCGTATAACAGGCTACGGATCTGCCGAATCATCAGCACATCCTGGCGCTGGTAGTAGCGGCGATTGCCACGCCGTTTAACCGGATTGAGCTGGCTGAATTCCTGTTCCCAGTAGCGCAGCACATGGGGCTTGACCGCGCAGAGGTCACTCACCTCACCAATGGTGAAGTAGCGTTTCCCCGGAATTGGGGGCAGCTCATCGTTATTGCTTGGTTCCAGCATACGCTTCCACTCTGGCTTTAAGTTTTTGCCCTGGCCTGAAGGTCACCACCCGGCGTGCCGTAATGGGAATCTCCTCGCCGGTCTTTGGATTACGCCCCGGACGCTGGCTTTTGTCCCTGAGATCAAAATTACCGAAGCCGGACAACTTAACCTGCTCATTGTTCTCGAGGGCATCGCGGATCTCCTCGAAGAACATTTCGACCATTTCCTTGGCTTCACGCTTATTCAGGCCAAGCTCCTCAAACAGGCGCTCGGCCATCTCGGCCTTTGTCAAAGCCCCCATAGATTACATCCTTAGAGTGGCATCAAACCTCTCTTTCAGTGCACTCACAACCTTGGCGAAAATTTCATTCACCTCATCATCAGTAAGAGTGCGCGATGGATGCTGCAAGGTCAAGCCCAAAGCCAGACTTTTTCTATGTGGATCAATACCTTTGCCTTGATAAACGTCAAACAACCTGAGGTTTCTTAGCCACTCCCCTGCCACTTCCCGGATCAGGGTTTTGAGGTCTTCAGCACTGACCCCCTCATCCACCACTACCGCCAGATCCCGTCTAACTTCAGGGTATTTGGAGAGCTCTTCGAATTTGGCAACCCGACCGGTTGGAATCGAGATTTCAAACAGGTAGACCGGTGCATCGATATCCAGCTTAGACTGAAGCTCGGGATGCAACGCACCCACAAGCCCCACCAGATCCCCAGATTTGTGGACTGACGCACACTGGCCGGGGTGCAGGTAGGGAACGCTCTGGAGCGCACCAAAGCGATAATCGGCCCGGTTTCCACCCAGGGCCAGGAGTGACTCCAGGTGGCCTTTGAGGTCAAAGAAGTCCACTCTCTCCCGGTCACCGGTCCACCCCTCGGGCTCCCGGCTACCGTAGATGAGGCCCGCCAGCTTCAGCTCCTGGCGAAGCCCCTCTTGAGCGGGCACAAAAGTCAGCCCCGACTCAAACAGGCGTACGCGGTTTTGCTGGCGATTGAGATTGTATTGCAGCGTCTTTACCAGCCCGGGCAGCAGGCTGGTACGCATGGCCGACATGTCGGCGGAAATCGGGTTCGCCAGCATTACCGGCGACTGCTCGGGCTCAAACAGCGCCTGCAGCTTGGGATCAATGAAGCTGTAGTTAATCGCTTCACGGAAGCCCTGCGCCACCAGGGTACGACGAATCGCGCCCAGACCCACGGCCGACTCCGCCCGGGGTTTCATGCTCAGGCTCATCTGCGGGGCAGACGAGGGCAAGCGGTTGTAGCCGTAAGTGCGCCCCAGCTCTTCCACCAGGTCGACCTCGATTTCGATATCGAAGCGGTAGCTGGGAACACGCACTCGCCAGCACCCTTCTGCCTGAGCTTCCAGCTGCATCCCCAGGCGGGTGAGCAGCTCTTCGATCTCGGCGTTGGGTATTTCGATCCCCAAAAGATCGGTCACTTTCTGCGCGCGCAGGTCCACCACAACCTCTACGGGCAGGTGGGTTGCACTGGCATGCTCGCTCACCGGTCCCGGCTCTCCGCCACAGATCTCCATAATCAGGGCGGTGGCACGTTCGGTGGCCGCTACCTGCAACTGGTGATCAACCCCCCGCTCAAAGCGGTGGGAAGAGTCGGTATGCAGACCAAAGGAGCGGGCCTTACCCGCAATGGAGATCGGGTTAAAGTAAGCACTCTCAAGGAAGATGTCCCGAGTCGATTCACTCACCCCGGAGGCTTCTCCTCCCATCACCCCCGCCAGCGCCAGGGGACGCTGCTCGTCGGCGATCAGCAGCACGTCAGCAGCAGGCTCAACTTCCTGCCCATCCAGCAGCGTTAAGCGGTCCCCTGCCCGGGCACGGCGAACCACAATGGAGCCCTGTAACTGGTTAAGGTCAAAGCCATGCATGGGCTGACCCAACTCCAGCATCACATAATTGGTCACATCGACGATGGGGTCGATGCTGCGGATACCACTGCGACGCAGGCGTTCCACCATCCATAACGGAGTAGCGGCGCTGACATCCACATTACGAATGACGCGACCCACATAGCGGGGGCAGTCCGCCGGCGCCTCCAGCTGAACCGGGAAGCAGTCCTCGATGGTCGCGGCCACCGGGGCGACTTCAACCGGGTTAACCTGAGCCCGATAGTTCACCCCCACCTCGCGGGCGATACCGGCAATCGAGAGACAGTCCGCCCGGTTAGGGGTCAGGTCCACATCGATGATGCGGTCATCCAGCGACAGGTAGGTGCGCAGATCGACCCCCACCGGGGCTTCGGCGGAGAGCTCCATCAAACCCTCATGATCATCGGAAATGCCCAGCTCATCCTCGGCGCAGAGCATGCCAAAGGACTCGACACCACGAAGCTTGGCCTTCTTGATCTTGAAGTCACCCGGCAACACTGCGCCGACGCGAGCAAAGGGTGCCTTCAACCCAGCCCGGGCATTGGGCGCGCCACAGACCACCTGAAACTCCGCGTCGCCATCACTGACCCGGCACACCCGGAGTTTGTCGGCATCGGGGTGCTGCTCCGCCGAGAGAATTTCTCCCACAACCACGTCGGAAAACTCACTCGCCACCGTCTCGACACCATCGACTTCGAGCCCCGCCATGGTGATTTGATGGGTCAACTCTTCGGTTGTAGCCTGGGGATCGACCCACTGGCGCAGCCATTGTTCGCTAAATTTCATCTGTTTTCCTGATTCACTTACCGAAGGGGCCCAGCCCCTAAACTCTATTCACCCAGGCGACGGGGACCGGCCCCCTCGCAGCTGACACTCAGTGGAACTGCTCGAGAAAGCGCAGGTCATTCTCGAAGAAGAGGCGCAGGTCGTTGACGCCATAGCGCAACATCGCCAGTCGCTCGACCCCCATCCCAAAGGCATATCCCGTGTATTGCTCGGGGTCGATCCCGGAGGCGGCAAATACCTTGGGGTGCACCATGCCGCATCCCATCACCTCGAGCCACTTGATATTGCCATCACTGTCACGTCCCCATTCGATATCCACCTCGGCAGAGGGCTCGGTAAAGGGAAAATAGGAGGGGCGGAAACGGACCGCCAGGTCGCGTTCAAAGAAGACCCGCAGAAACTCCTCAATGGTGCTCTTGAGATCCGCGAAGCTGACCTTGCGATCCACCAGTAGCCCCTCAACCTGATGGAACATCGGGGTGTGGGTCTGGTCGGAATCGCAGCGATACACCTTGCCAGGACAAACGATACGAATTGGCGGCTGCTGGCTCTCCATCACCCGCACCTGTACGGGCGAGGTGTGGGTACGCAGCAGGGTGTGGGCATCGAAGTAGAAGGTATCGTGCATGGCGCGGGCCGGGTGATGGCCCGGAATATTGAGCGCCTCAAAATTGTGGTAGTCATCCTCGATCTCGGGACCTTCAGCCACCTCGAAGCCGATATTGGCAAAAAATGCCTCGATCCGCTCCATGGTGCGGGTGACCGGGTGCAATCCGCCAAGGTCCTGCCCACGGCCGGGCAGTGTCACATCGATGGTCTCCGCCGCCAGGCGCTGTTGCAGCACTTCACTCTCAAGGGCACTCCGGCGCGCATTGATCGCGACCTGGACCTGCTCCTTGGCTTCATTGATTCGTGCCCCCGCGGCGGGCCGCTCCTCGGCGGAGAGCTGCCCCAACCCTTTGAGCAACGAGGTCAACTCCCCCTTCTTGCCCAGATAATGAACGCGCACTTGATCCAGTGCCGCGGCATCGGTCGCTGCAGCCACGGCTTGCAAGCCTTCGGCGACCAATGATTCCAGTTTTTCCATTATTACACTCCGAACGCCAGCCAGGGCCTTGGCCCCACAGAAAATAGCCCCGTATGTTAACGGGAAAGCACTTAAAAAAACAGTGACTTGCACCGAGCCACCCCGCCCCGAAGGGGGTTGTGTTCAAATTCTGGCAGCTACCGACAGCAGGCAATAAAAAAGGAGGCCGAAGCCTCCTTTTTCACGCTTTCTCTGACGAGATCAGGCAAGCGCCTCTTTCGCCTTGTTCACGATGGCAGCAAAGGCTGCTTTCTCGTGGACGGCGATGTCGGCCAGGACCTTACGGTCGATCTCAACTGAGGCCTTCTTCAGACCAGCGATGAAGCGGCTGTAAGACAGACCGTTCATACGTGAAGCCGCATTGATACGGGCAATCCACAGTGCACGGAACTGACGCTTACGCTGACGACGGTCACGGTAAGCATACTGTCCGGCCTTGGTAACGGCCTGCTTGGCTACACGAAATACACGGCTGCGGGCACCGTAGTAACCCTTGGCCAACTTCATAATCTTCTTGTGACGGCGGCGAGCCACCACACCACGTTTTACGCGAGGCATAAGCTATCTCCTAAAAACCTAATTTACCAATCAAGAACCGGGTACGCTTAGCGCACACGCAACATACGATCAACGGAAGCGACGTCGGCAGGGGCCATGCCCTTGGTGCCACGCAGCTGGCGCTTACGCTTGGTGGTCATTTTGGTAAGGATGTGGCTTTTGAAGGCACACTTACGCTTGTAGCCGTTAGCCGTTTTTTTAAAGCGTTTGGCTGCTCCGCTTTTGGTCTTCATCTTTGGCATTTCTAATACTCCGCATTCCTCGGCTAAACCCTTGTAAAGCCGGTCAGTTAAAAACGAAAGCGATCAAACAGCACACCCCGGACGACCCTGGGGCCGACCGGGGTGTGCTGCAGGCGATCACTTACTCTTTTTGGGGCCCAATACCATGATCAGTTGACGACCCTCCATCTTCGGACGCTGTTCGACGACGCCATACTCTTCCAGGTCTTTTTCAACCCGGTTAAGCAGCTCCATCCCCAGCTCCTGGTGAGCCATCTCCCGACCGCGGTAACGCAAGGAAACCTTGGCCTTGTTGCCCTCTTCAAGGAAACGTATCAGGTTGCGCAGTTTTACCCGATAATCCCCTTCTTCGGTGCCCGGGCGAAATTTAATCTCTTTCACCTGGATTTGCTTCTGCTTTTTCTTGGCAGCAGCTTTTTGTTTCTTCAGCTCGAACAGATGCTTGCCGTAGTCCATCACTTTGCACACCGGCGGTACCGATGTTGCGTTGATCTCTACCAGATCCAATTCGGCTTCACGAGCAATTCCCAGGGCTTCCTGGGTAGGTACGACGCCTATTTGCTCACCATCCTGGCCAATAAGGCGTACTTCAGTGGCCTTGATATTCTCGTTTATCGGGGGCTGCTGAACGCGTCGATCCCTTTTATTATCTCGCTTAATTGTCACTTCTCCTGTTCGGATTATCGTCAAGCATCGCTCTGGGTTCTGCCGAGCTTGGCAACCTCTGCCTGCATAAGCTCGGTCAACCTCTCCAGAGGCAGGCTGCCCAGATCCTCTCCGGATCGGGTGCGCACTGCCACGGTGCCATTTTCCACTTCCTTATCGCCCACCACGAGCAGATAAGGAATCTTCTGAATTGTGTGCTCGCGGATTTTAAAGCCGATCTTCTCGTTTCTCAAGTCCGCATCGACCCTGAATCCCGCTTCTTTTAAGGTTTTTGCAACCTTTTGGGCATATTCGGCCTGATTGTCCGTAATATTGAGCACCACAGCCTGGGTTGGCGCCAGCCAAACCGGCATCGCTCCGGCGTAGTTTTCCACCAGAATACCGATAAAGCGCTCGAAAGAGCCCAGGATTGCCCGATGCAACATCACCGGGGTCTGGCGACTGCCATCTTCGGCAACAAACTGGGCGTCGAGGCGACCCGGCATCGAGAAATCGACCTGAATGGTACCACATTGCCATACCCGGCCGATGCAGTCCTTGAGGGAGAACTCGATCTTGGGACCATAGAAAGCCCCCTCGCCGGGCAACAGATCCCACTCAAGGCCGGTCGCATTGAGGGCTGCCTCCAGCGCCGCCTCGGACCGATCCCAGACCTCATCAGAGCCTACCCGCTGCTCAGGGCGCGTGGAGAGCTTGAGAATCACCTGATCAAAGCCGAAGTCCCTGTAGACCGCAAACAGCAGATCGATGAAGGTCGCCACCTCCTCCTGGATAGACTCCTCGCTGCAGAAGATGTGCGCGTCATCCTGGGTAAAGTTACGCACCCGCATGAGGCCGTGCAGGGTCCCGGAGGGCTCGTTACGGTGGCAGGAGCCAAACTCGGCCAGGCGCAGCGGCAGGTCGCGATAGCTGCGCAGCCCCTGGTTGAAAACCTGGATATGGCAGGGGCAGTTCATTGGCTTTACGGCGTAGTCGCGGTTTTCGGAGTGGGTAGTGAACATCATCTCCTGGAACTTATCCCAGTGACCGGAGCGCTCCCACAACGAACGATCGACCACCTGGGGGGTTTTAATCTCCAGGTAACCGTTATCAATCTGCACCTTGCGCATGTACTGCTCAACCACCTGGTAGATGGTCCAGCCATTCGGGTGCCAGAACACCATACCGGGCGCTTCCTCCTGGGTATGGAAGAGGTCCAGGCGCTTACCCAGCTTACGGTGATCCCGCTTTTCTGCCTCCTCAATCCGCTGCACGTAGGCGTTCAGCGCCTTCTTGTCACCCCAGGCGGTTCCGTAGACGCGCTGCAGCATCTTGTTGCTGGAGTCACCCCGCCAGTAGGCACCAGCCAGCTTGGTCAGTTTGAACGCTTTCAGAAAACGGGTATTGGGGACGTGGGGGCCACGACACATATCGACATACTCTTCGTGGTAGTAGAGCCCCACCTGCTCCACATCCGCACCCATCGCGTCGATGATTTCAACCTTGTAAGTCTCTCCCCGCTCTTCGAAGATGCGGCGCGCTTCTGCCACCGGAGTCCACTTCTTGACGACGTCGTACTCTTTCGCAATCAGCTCTTTCATGCGATTTTCCAGCGCCGCCAGCCCCTCGATGGTAACCGTGTCAGGGGTATCGATATCGTAGTAGAACCCCTCCTCAATCACCGGCCCGATCGCCATTTTCGCTTCCGGTTGCAGCTGCTTGATGGCATGGCCGATCAGGTGCGCACAGGAGTGGCGAATGATCTCCAACCCCTCCTCGTCCCGGGCGGTGATGATCTGCAACTCTGCATCGCTGTCGATCAGCTCGCAGGCATCCTGCAACTGGCCGTTCACCCGTCCGGCGATGGTCGCCTTGGCAAGCCCTGGACCGATATCCTCAGCCACCTGCATGATGGTAACCGGATTTGAAAACTGGCGAACACTGCCGTCGGGGAGAGTAATGGAGGGCATAACGGAAATCCTTCTTATCAGTGGTGACCCCTACCAAAGGCCACATGCTTAAAAACGAAAAAAGCCGACGAGGCCGGCTTTTTAAGACTAAATTTGGTAGGCGCGATTGGAATCGAACCAACGACCTCCACCATGTCAAGGTGGCGCTCTAACCAACTGAGCTACGCGCCTGTCGTTTGGACGCGACGATTATACATTGCACCCCAAAGCTGTCAAACCCTGCAAACCGCAGAATCACAAAAAAGGCTGACAGTTATCCAGCCAGACCGGGGAGCAACTCCTTCAGCCCCGCCGCCAGCATCCCCATCGCGATGGCCGACAGCACCAACCCCATAATGCGGGTGACAACCCCGACCCCGGACGCCCCCAGGCGGCGGGACACAGGCCCGGAAAAACCGTATAACAGAGCGGTGAGCGCTGACATCACCAGCACGATAACAGAGATCTCGATCAGGCTGATCAGGTGTTGGTGCTGGGAAACCAGAAGGACGCTGGTCATTGTGCCGGGGCCCGCTGTAATCGGGATGGCCATGGGGACTACGGCGATCGACTCCCGGTTTTCGGCATCTTCAAGCTCCTCGCTGGTGTGCTTATGCTCAGCCTTGTTGAAAAGCATATGCAGGCCAATGATCAGCACCACAACGCCACCGGCCGCCCTCAGCTCCTCTACGCTGATACCAAAAAATCGCAGCAGAAGATCGCCACACCATGCCACCAGCAGTAGCGTGACCGCGATGGCCACCCCTGTCTGCAAGGCTATTTTGCGCACCTCCGGGTCGGGCCTGCCCGCTGTCATACCGGCAAACACCCCCACATTACCAATGGGGTTCATCATTGAGAAAAGGGTAGCGATAAAACTTGCCATCGCAGCACTGGTTAACATATCCACCTCCATTCAGATCTCGCGTAATCCAGTGAAGCCCGGAAACAGCCGTTCTCCCCGAAACCAAGTGATCACAATTCGTTCACAAAATGTATCATTTTGCCCTTCAAGCGCGTGGTAGTATGGCGCGCCTATGGACTCCCAACAACAGATTAACGCCATGTTAGAACGTTTTCACATCAACATTGACGATAAATTCTGCTTTACCCGTGAGCAGTCTAGCGAGTTTGCCAAGCGTATCGCCAACGACTTCAACGTCATCCACGATGTTGACGCCAAGCGCTTTTGCGTGCCCGGCGACCTGCTTTTTGCCATGGTACTAAGCAAAACGGGAATCAGCACAACCATGCGGTTCACCTTTTCCGGCATGGTCACCGACGGCATCGCCCTTAGCCTCCACGAGTCGACCGACCGCTGCCTGAGCATCTGCGATGAAAACGGCAAAGAGTACCTTGACGTCGAACGCAGCGGCCAGACCAGCAACGACCAATCCATGATTGAGCAGCTGGTTCGTAGCTACGTTTCCTTCTCTGGCATGAACTTCCCTCACCTGCTGGTGCCATTAATGAAAGAGCACGGAGTGATGTTCAACCCCGATCGTCCCCTGGTGATCTACGAAAGCATGGCCCTTGAGCTTGAGCGCCTCGACCTGAGCGCGCCTACGGTGGAGTTCTCAGGCGCTGCACTCGACGTCGCAGGCAAGCGTGGTAACGTCACCATGAACTTCCGCTTCATCGAGAACGGCGAGGTGGTAGGATGTGGCGAAAAGCGAATGATCCTGAGCAACCTGCGCAGCTACGAGCAACCGGTCATCGACCAGCTCATCGACGACTTTAACGATCGAAAGTCCCGTTTCGCCGCCTGAGTCGAGCGCCGGATACAAAAAAAGAGCCTTAGCGCTCTTTTTTTTGTGCGGTAATACTGCCCTCTACACCCCGTAGAACTGTCGATACCAGCTGACAAATCGCTCAATACCCTCCTCCACGCCGGTTTCCGGTCGATAGTGGACGGCGGCTTCCAGCGCCTTAACGCTGGCGGCCGTTTCCGGAACGTCACCCGGTTGCATCGGCAGCAGGTTGATCTTCGCCTTGCGCCCCACAATGCGCTCAATGGTCCGAATATAGGTCATCAGCTCCACAGGCTCACCATGGCCGAGATTGAACACCCGCCAGGGTGCAAAGGAGGTCGATGGGTCCGGGTCACTCCCACTCCACTTAGCATCGGGAGCCGCTGCATCATCCAGGGTACGCACCACCCCCTCGACAATGTCGTCGACGTAGGTGAAATCCCGACGATGATTGCCCTGATTGAATACATCGATGGGCTCACCCGCCAGAATATTTCGGGTAAATAAAAACAGCGCCATATCCGGCCGCCCCCAAGGTCCATAGACCGTAAAGAAGCGCAGGCCCGTAGTGGGTAGCCGGTAAAGCGATGAGTAGGTGTGGGCCATCAACTCATTCGATTTCTTGGTCGCCGCATAGAGGGACAGGGGGTGATCCACGTTATCCCGTTCGCTGAAAGGCAGGGTTTCGTTGGCCCCGTAGACCGAGCTTGAGGAGGCATAGACCAGATGTTCAATGGAGTGATGACGACACCCCTCGAGCACATTCATAAAGCCAACTATGTTGGCGCTGATATAAGCATCGGGATTTTCCAACGAGTAGCGCACGCCCGCCTGGGCTGCCAGATGCACTACCCGCTGAAAGTCCCCCTCACGAAACAGCTGCTCCATCGCTGCTTTATCGGAGACGTCCAGCTTGATAAAGCGAAAGCGCTCGCAACCGGCGCCCTCCTCCAGCTCCTTAAGGCGAGCCAGTTTCAGGTTAACGTCGTAGTAATCGTTAAGATTATCAATCCCCAGAACCTGATCACCCCGAGCCAACAGGTAACGACACAGGTGATAGCCAATAAAGCCTGCGGCTCCGGTCACTAATACATTCATGCACAACTACCTTCAATAGCGGCCATGGGCGCTGGTGGAGACCAGTTGGAGCGCCCAATAGCGATGTAGTCGATCCCCTGCTCACTCAGCAGCTCCGGATCGTAAAGGTTACGACCGTCGAAGATGACCGGCACAGAGAGTCGATCAAGAATTACCCGGAAATCGGGCGCCCGGAACTCGCTCCACTCGGTGCAGATCACCAACCCATCAGCTGCCGACAAGGCTTCCTGGGCACTGGAGCACAACACCAGGGAATCACGCTCGCCATAGATGCGCCTTGCCTCCTCCATCGCTTCGGGGTCATACGCCCGAACGCAAGCCCCGGCATCCCACAATGCTTCCATAAGGGTACGGCTCGGTGCCTCACGCATATCATCGGTCTTGGGTTTAAACGCCAACCCCCAAAGAGCAAAAGTTTTACCCGCAAGATCACCCGCGAAGTATTGTTCGATGCGCTGGTAGAGTTTCTGCTTCTGCTTCCGGTTAACCCTCTCGACCGCCTGCAGCAAAGGCGCATCGTAGCCCACCTCCGAGGCCGTGCGCTCCAGGGCTTGCACATCCTTTGGAAAGCAGGAGCCCCCATAGCCACAACCGGGATAGATGAAGTGGTAGCCGATTCGAGGATCGGAGCCTATGCCACGCCTGACCTGCTCGATATCGGCCCCGAGCCTTTCAGCCAGGTTGGCCATCTCGTTCATAAAACTGATTTTGGTTGCCAGCATCGCATTGGCTGCGTATTTGGTCAGTTCTGCGGAACGCAGATCCATATACACCATGCGGTCGCTGCTGCGATTAAAGGGCGCATAGAGCTTTTTCATCAACGCCCGGCTCTGCTCATTCTCGGTACCGACCACAATCCGGTCCGGCTTCATAAAATCGTCGATGGCCGCCCCCTCTTTCAGAAACTCGGGGTTGGAGACCACATCAAAGGGGAGTTCGAGCCCTCTTTCGGCGAGCTGGGCACTGATCGCGGCGCGCACCTTGTCGGCCGTCCCCACCGGCACCGTCGACTTATCGATCACCAACCGGTTACCGGTCATATAGCGGCCGATCTCTCGCGCCACCGTCAGCAGGTACTGAAGGTCGGCGGAGCCGTCCTCATCGGGCGGGGTGCCGACGGCGATAAACTGGACGGTGGCATACTCAACCCCTCGACGGACATCGGTGGTAAAGTCCAACCGACCCAGCTTGTGGTTACGCTGCACCAGCACGTCCAAGCCGGGTTCATAGATGGGAATCTCTCCCTGCTGCAAGCCGGCGATTTTTGCTTCATCGACATCGACACAGAGAACGTCGTGCCCCACCTCGGCCAGACAGGCTCCGGTGACCAGCCCTACATACCCCGTTCCAAATATTGTCAGCTTCATTGTGCTCTATTCCTTGGGCCGTGATCACCGCGTCTTTAAAGGAAGAACGCCTACTTGCCTCTAAAGGCGCAGGTCTGCCCATCCCTTTGGCAGTACCGATTTCACATCAAAAAGCACCGACACATCGCGGCGCAAACCGGCTAACTGATCGCGGGTCATCTGCGCAAACTGCCAGTGCCCCACCGCCAGGACAATGGCATCGTAGCGCTGTTGTGGACAGGCAGACATCACCTCCACACCGTACTCCCGCTGGGCCTCCTCGCAATCGATCCAGGGGTCGTGGATATCCACAGCCACACCCCAGCCCTGGAGCTCCTCAACGATATCGATCACGCGGGTGTTACGCAGGTCCGGACAGTTTTCCTTAAAGGTAAGCCCAAGCACCAGCACGCGACTCTTTGCCACATCAATTTTGCGAGTAATCATCGCTTTGACCAGCTTTTCGGCCACATAAGCACCCATCCGGTCATTGATTCGACGCCCGGCCATGATCACTTCGGGGCGATACCCGATCTCCTGGGCCTTGTAGGTCAGGTAGTAGGGGTCAACCCCGATGCAGTGACCACCGACCAACCCCGGCCTGAAGGGAAGAAAGTTCCACTTGGTGCCGGCGGCCTCCAGCACCTCCAGGGTATCGATACCCAGTTTTTCAAAGATCAGGGACAGCTCATTGATCAGGGCTATGTTGAGGTCGCGCTGGGTGTTTTCTATCACTTTGGCCGCCTCAGCGACACGCAGGCTACTGGCCTTGTGTGTGCCCGCCGTGATGATGCTGGCGTAAAGCGCATCGACAAAATCAGCAACCTCAGGGGTGGAGCCCGAGGTCACCTTAAGAATATTGACCAACCGGTGCTCTTTATCACCGGGATTGATCCGCTCAGGACTGTAACCGGCGAAAAAGTCCTGGTTATAGCGCAGCCCGGATCCACCCTCGATGATTGGGATACAGTGCTCTTCGGTAGCCCCGGGGTAGACGGTGGACTCGTAGATCACCACATCGCCAGCCCCTACCACCTTCGCCAGGCTTTCACTGGCTTTGGTCAGGGGAGTCAGGTCCGGGTTGTGAAACCGATCGATGGGGGTGGGCACCGTGACAATGTAAACATTGCAATCGCGCAGCGCCTCCAGGTCAGAGCTGTAGCTAAGGCGCCCGGCCTGTGCCAACTCGGAGGCGTCCACCTCCAGGGTGCGGTCAGTTCCCGCCTCCAGCTCCTGAACTCGCACCCGGTCAATGTCGAAGCCGACCGTGTCGTAAAAACGGCCAAACTCAACCGCCAGGGGCAGCCCCACGTAACCGAGCCCAACCACTCCGATTCGGACATCTTCAAGTTCCCTGAACACTCGGCTCTCCTTAGTTCACACACTGGTTCTGTTGAATAGGCCACCGCAACATGACGGGACTCTGCCTGCCCCACAAGGGAAGGGTGGCCGAGGGGGTTAACGACTCAGTACCTGAGTTCGCAGGTCGGCGATCCTGTCCCGAACCGCAGCCGCCTGCTCGAACTCCAGATCCCGGGCGTGCTGATACATTTGCTCCTCGAGTTCCGCAATTTTAGTGCTCAACTGCTCGACTGTCATTGCGGAGCTGTCATAATCCGCGCTTTTTTCAGCCACCTTGCGACGGGATCGTCCTTTGCTGCCGGGCGCCACTGCCCCCTCAAGAATATCGGCGATATCCTTATGCACCCCTTTGGGTACAATTCCGTGCTCAAGGTTAAACTCGATCTGTTTTTGGCGTCTCCGCTCGGTCTCCCTCATCGCCCGTTCCATCGAGCCGGTGATGCGGTCGGCGTAAAGAATCGCCTTGCCGTGTAGGTTTCGCGCAGCACGACCAATGGTCTGGATCAGCGAGCGCTCGGAGCGCAGGAAGCCCTCCTTATCGGCGTCCAGCACCGCCACCAGCGACACCTCGGGCATATCCAGCCCCTCCCGTAGAAGGTTGATCCCCACCAGGACATCGAAGGCACCGATCCTGAGATCACGAATGATCTCCACCCGCTCAACGGTATCGATATCCGAGTGCAGGTAGCGCACCCTCACGCCGTGATCCCCGAGGTAGTCGGTCAGATCCTCCGCCATCCGTTTGGTCAACACGGTCACCAACACCCGTTCCCCGCGCTCCACCCGTTGGCTGATCTGGGAAAGCAGGTCATCCACCTGGGTCGATGCCGGTCGCACCTCCAGCTCAGGGTCAACCAGGCCGGTGGGCCGGACAACCTGTTCCACGACCTGCCCCTGGTGCGTCTCCTCATAAGGACCGGGTGTGGCCGATACAAAGATGGTTTGGGGGCGCTTTTGCTCCCACTCCTCAAAACGCATCGGCCGATTATCCAGCGCCGACGGCAACCGGAAACCGAACTCCACCAGCGTCTCCTTGCGGGATCGATCCCCCTTGTACATGGCGCCCACCTGGGGCACCGTGACATGGGACTCATCGATCACCAACAGCGCGTTGTCGGGAATGTAGTCAAACAGGGTGGGGGGGGGCTCCCCCGCCTCCCGGCCCGACAGGTAACGCGAGTAGTTTTCGATGCCAGTGCAGTAGCCCAGCTCCAGAATCATCTCAAGATCAAAGCGGGTGCGCTGCTCCAGCCGCTGCAGCTCCACCAGCTTATTGGCCTCACGCAGCTGCTGTAGACGCTCATCCAGCTCCACCTTAATCCTCTCCACCGCATCCAGCAGGGTGTCACGGGGGGTGACATAGTGGGACTTGGGGTAGATCGTGACCCGCGGCACCCGTCGCAGTACCTCGCCGGTCAGGGGGTCAAAATAACTCAGGCTTTCGACCTCGTCATCGAACAGCTCTACCCGTACCGCCTCCATATCCGATTCCGCCGGATAGATATCGATCACATCACCACGCACCCGGTAGGTTCCGCGGTGCAGTTCGAGGTCGTTGCGGGTGTACTGCAACTCCGCCAGGCGACGCAACACTCCCCGCTGGTCGATACGATCCCCGCGGTCGAGGTGCATCATCATTCCAAGGTAGGATTCCGGGTCCCCCAGGCCATAGATCGCCGACACCGTCGCCACGATGATCGCATCGGGCCGCTCCAGCAACGCCTTGGTTGCCGACAGCCGCATCTGCTCGATATGGTCGTTAATGGAGGCGTCCTTCTCGATGTAGGTATCGGAGGTGGGGACGTAGGCTTCCGGCTGGTAGTAGTCGTAGTAGGAGACGAAATACTCCACCGCGTTGTTGGGAAAAAACTCCTTGAACTCCCCATAGAGCTGGGCCGCGAGGGTTTTATTGGGTGCCATCACCACCGTGGGACGCTGGATGCTGGCAATCACGTTGGCGATGGTGAAGGTTTTTCCCGAGCCGGTCACCCCAAGCAACGTCTGGCTGGCCAGTCCCGCTTCGATACCCTCCACCAGTTTATTGATTGCCTGGGGCTGGTCGCCGGCGGGAGCAAAGCGGGATGTGACCTTGAATTCTCGGTCCATGTGGATACCTGCAACAAAACAGACACAACGGTACCGGTCGGCCAGCGCACAGAGGCTAAACGGGACTCGTCAAAGTGGTGTGGTGGAGCGCTAATGCTAACCCAGTCCCCCCCGTTGTCAAAGCCCGACCCAACCTCCTCCGACCCCCGCCTTTGGTCACAACGACGGCAATGGTTGTTGCGCCCGGGGGCTGAATGTGTTGATATTGCAACCCTGTCAATCTGCAAAATTGAAACGACTTAGCGATGTTAGGTTCCAACCAGGCCAAGAAAACCCTGATTAAACTCGTGGTGATGATTATTCACCTGCGAGGGGGATCGCGCGCCCGGTAGAACACCAGCCACCGCACACAGAGCCCTCGAATCGAAAGATCCGGGGGCTTTTTTTTACCCTGAACCAAAGGCGAACGTATGAAGGGAGCAGAATATTTAATCAAGGCACTGCAGGAGGCGGGGACGGACACCCTCTTTGGCTACCCTGGAGGGGCCATTATGCCGGTGTACGACGCCCTCTATGACAGCGGCCTTCAACACATCCTCTGTCGCCATGAGCAGGGGGCTGCGTTGGCCGCCGATGGTTATGCCCGCGCCAGTGGTCGCCTGGGGGTTTGCCTGGCGACCTCAGGCCCCGGCGCCACCAATCTGCTGACCGGTATCGCCAACGCCTACCTGGACTCCATTCCCCTGCTGGCCATTACCGGCCAGGTGGCTTCACCGGTGATGGGAACCGATGCCTTCCAGGAGGTTGATATCCTGGGCATGTCGCTGCCGGTGGTGAAACACAGCTTCCTGGTTCAGCGGGTTGAGGATCTGCCTATGATCATTCAACAGGGGATCGAGATCGCCACCCAGGGGCGGCCAGGACCGGTGTTGATCGATATTCCCAAGGATATCCAGCTCGCCGAGTTTGAGCCTGGGGCCATCGAGCCCGGCCAGGTCGAACCTCTACAGGTGGAAGATGGTCTGCTGCAACGAGCCCGGGAGCTGATTCTCGAAAGCCAGCGCCCCATTCTCTACAGCGGCGGCGGTGTGGGGCTGGCCGATGCAGTGGAGGCGCTACGCCAGTTTGCCGAGCACTGCAGCATCCCCTGCGTGACCACCCTCAAGGGGATCGGCAACCACCCGGTCGACACCCCGCTCCACCTGGGGATGCTGGGCATGCACGGCACCCGGGCAGCCAACCTGGCGGTGCACGACTGCGACCTGCTGATTGCCGTGGGGGCCCGTTTTGATGACCGGGTAACCGGCAAGCTGGACGAGTTCGCCCCCGAGGCCCGAGTCATCCACCTCGACATCGACCCGGCGGAAATGGGCAAGCTGCGCCAACCCGACCTATCCCTGCGCGGAGACCTCTCGTCCACGCTCGCGGCGCTTGAGTGCAACCCTAATATCGAGACCTGGCGACAACAGTGTAGCGAGCTCAAACATAAACACCGCTGGCGCTATGAGCACCCCGGCAAGGGAATCTGGGCCCCCAGCCTGATCAGGGAGCTGGCAGAAAAAAGCGATGCCAACCAGATCATCTGCTGTGACGTAGGACAGCACCAGATGTGGGTTGCGCAGCACTATCCGTTCAGCCACCCGAGTCGCCACCTCAGCAGCAGCGGGCTGGGGACCATGGGCTACGGACTACCGGCGGCCATCGGCGCGCAACTGGCCAACCCTGACTGCAGCGTGATCAATGTGTGCGGTGATGGCTCCTTTATGATGAATATACAGGAGCTGGCCACCCTCAAACGTTACCGGCTTCCGGTCAAGATCCTGATCCTCGACAACCAGCGCCTGGGCATGGTGAGACAGTGGCAGGAGCTGTTTTTCAGCGAGCGCTACAGCGAAACCGACCTCAGCGACAACCCGGACTTTGTGGCCATTGCCCGAGCCTTTGGAATGGAGGCCCGGCACATAGAACAGGCCGACCAGGTCAGTGACGCCCTGGAGCAGCTGATTCACAGCACACACAGTTATCTGCTGCACGTCAGCATCAACCCTCAGGAAAACGTCTGGCCCCTGGTCCCTCCCGGGGTGTCAAACACACAAATGATGGAGCACAACTATGAATCGTTTTAACCTTCGCCTGGTAGCCCGCAACACCCCGGGCAGCCTGGAGCGCATCCTTAACACCAGCCGCGTGCGATGCTTTCACATCAACCATTTCGCAGCCGCCCTGGATGAGCAGCAAAACTATGCTATCGACATGGCGGTTTCCAGCGAGCGAAACATTGACCAGCTGGTCCTGCAACTGACCAAGCAGTTCGACATCAGGGAGCTGGAACAGCGTCGCTGTCGTAATGCCGGCTGAGCAGCTGTCGGTCCGCTACGGCCTGCACGAAAATTACTGCCAATCCTGCAGGCCATAGCGATCAAGGATCTGCTGCAGGCGACCACTGGCGCGAAGGCGCTTCACCCCGTCGCTGAGCAGTCGGACGAAGTACTCAGCACGATCCGAGCCCGGAGCGCAGGCGATATACAGCTCTTCCGGATTATTCATTCGCCCCACCTCCACGACGGCATCCTCAAGGGACATCTGCTTGAGGGTCGCTTTCAGCGCATTGGGCGAGGCAATAAGGAGCTCAACCCGCCCGGCCAGCAGCAGCCGTACATTGCGTGCCAGGGGGGTGTTTCCCGAGGTGATCATCAGCTGGGAAGAGGTACGGTTACGCTTGACGAACTCATCAATTTGATCGCCATAACTGTAGCCATTGATGACCGCGATACGGACCCCTTCCAGCTCCTCGACCGAGGAGATGTTCAGGTGGCGGTTCGCTGCCAGGGAAAAAAAAGCGGTATCCTCACGCCCCATACTCTGGTCAGGGTACAGAAAGTCCGGGGCATCACCGCGGAAGGCACCCACTACGCAATCCACATTGCCCTTGCGCGCCTCCAGCAGGCTTCTGGACCAGGGCAGCAGCCGGTAGTCAACCCCATGCCCCGCCTCGCGGGTGATCTCCCGGGCCAGCTCAATCATGTATCCCGGATGATCACTGCGGGGGTCGCCATTGTAGGGGTACCAGCTATCGGCTGCCAAACGGAGGGTGGCCGCAAGGGAAAGAGAGGGCAAGAGTTGAACGAGCAGTATCAAGGCTAGCGCCGACCCTGGTCTCATGCACTGACCGCCTTATCATTGTTGGGGGGCAAATAGGTCACCGGTCATCCTTTTAAGTACAAAGGGCATCATAGCAGTCACCCCCCCGGGGAGGCGAGGGGCTTGCCAGAGGAGGAAAGCGGCTGCTAACGTGCAACCTCCTTCATTGTGGCCCCTCAATACCCATGCACAGCACCCGCTCTGGTCTCATCTCACTGCACGCAGGCTGCCTGCTGCTGGGCGGGACCGCCCTCTTCTCCAAATTGCTGGAGATGCCGGCACTGGACATCACCCTGTGGCGCAGCCTGATAGCGGCTTTCGCCCTGGCCCTCTTTGTCCTGGCCCGGGGGGGCAGCCTGCTGCTGGGCCGCCGCTTCGACTACGCCATCATCCTCATGCTGGGCGTCCTGCTGGCGGTCCACTGGGTCACCTATTTTCATGCCATGCAGGTATCCACTATTGCCATTGGCGTGATCGCCTTTTTCTCCCACCCGGTGATCAGCGTCCTGCTGGAAGCGATGGCGGAGCGACGTAAACCCTCCCCCAGGGACTTCGGCTGTGCGGCCTGGGTGGTCGCCGGAGTGGCCATCATGGTGCCCACCGCAGATGGCGGTGATATCGCAAGCGGCGTCGGTTGGGGGCTATTCTCTGCCCTGCTCTTCAGCCTTCGCAACATCGCCTATAAACGCTATTGCAGCCACTACAACAGCTCACTGGCCATGATGTACCAGTGTCTGGTGGTCGGCTTGGTGCTGTTGCCCTTCGGGGGTTCGGCGATCGCCAGCCTGGGTGTCGAGGGCTGGTCTCTACTGCTGGTGCTGGGGGCGATCTTTACCGCTACGCCTCACACCCTGTTTTCGGTCAGCCTACGCCTGCTGCCGGTCGGCACGGCGAGCCTGATCATGTGTACCGTACCCCTCTACGCGGTACTCCTGGCCGCCCTGTTGCTGGGGGAGGTCCCGGGGCTTCAAACCCTGGTCGGGGGTGCCATGGTGCTGGCGGCGGCAAGTTACGAGTCGCTGCGAACCAGCCGCCGTCTGATGGCTCAACTGCGCCACAAATAGCTGGATTGCGGCCGCTCTCCCACCACCGCCGGCAGATACACTCTTCGTATGGGAGAGGCATAGACCGCCCCAAAGTGGGCCTGCTGGCGCATCAGCCAAGCCATCACCTTGAGCCCCCCGGGGCTGTGCCCGACCATCGGTACCCGCTTCATTGATACCCTCGGCTTACCAGATGTGAACCCCCCTGAGGGGCCCCCGTTATTGTACCCGCCGAGGGGCTTGACTAGGCTCCCTTGGGTTTGAGCCCTTTACGCACCAGGTGGGGGATAAGACGGTAGAGCGGCATTCGAAGGTAGTGCCCGCGCAGATAGACCAAGAGTTCACAGAGCTGCCCCCGCATTGAACGGGGTCGATCCGCCTCCACCTCAAACACCGAGCGGTAGAGCCAGTCCATGGCCAGCCGCACGGGGAGCCCGGGTTTGATCCGCTCGAGCCTTTTCTGCTCCGCCTCATCGAGGGGGGTATCCAGGTAGCGTTGGCTGAAGTGGAGGGCGTAATAGAGCGAGCGCTCCAGGTAAAGCTGCTGCGCACGGCCGAAAAGCTGCAACCGCTGCTCCGGGGCCAGTTGCCGAAACAGCAGGTCAATATCCACGAGCCCTCGAACCCCTTGCTTGACCTCTCCCTCGTGAAACAGGTGGGTGGCACAGTGCAACAGCAGATCCACCGGCCCTGGTACCCGGACTCCAGAGGGCAGGGTCAGCGCTGAGGCAAACAGTCTGCTGGCATCCGGTACCCTGCGGGAGGTACGGGGTAAAATATTGTGGTGAAGATCCAGTACGGTGCGCCGCTTCATGTGCACCATCGGCGGCAACTCATGCATAAAACGACGATAATACTGTTGGTCGTAGGCGTTGGCATGACTGGAGACCCAGCCATGATCCCGCAGCAGGCACTCGGCTTCCTCCAGCTGTGCCTCTGCGACCAACAGGTCCACATCAGAAAAGAGTCGCCCCCGTGCGTTCGCGCTGCCGGCCAGCAGATAGGCCGTCCCCTTAAGGTAGAGGTGGGGAATAGCCGATACTTTAAACACGGCTTCGAGGCACTCCACCTCGTAGCGTACCGCGCGCCGCTGGGCCTCCACCTGAACCCCAACACTCTGGAGCAGGTTGTGCGCAAAGGGAGGCACCTCCAGAGCCGGCTGCTCAGACCGTAGCTGGGCTATACGCCCCAGCACCTCTGCCTCCCGAGCGCTGCGCAGTAGTTGGTCCCACTGGACCAGTGACAACGCCTTGAGGGGGAGACGGCGGCTCAGGATATCGAGCAGGAGAACGCTCATGGGACTTCTCCTCCCTCGCCCTCAGCTTCAAGCAGCTCCGCTGCCAGCTGCTGGGTAACCTCTGTCAGTGATGAGTAACTGAGCGAATAACAGCCGCTTTGGGCAACCAACTGCGTGAGCAGGTTAAAACCGACCACTCCGTGCAGCGGGTAGTTGAAGGCCTGCTCCTGGAGTTGCATGAGCGTGGTGCCACGACGCTCAGGGGTGAGGCAGGTATCACTGCCCGGCAGGTAGCGTGGAAACAGGATCCAGCGAACCCGCACCGGCGACAGCCCCTCTGACACCGATCCGGCGGGCGCCCGGACATGGGCCACACTCCCCTTTTGGGTATCGCTGACCCTATCTCCCATGACCAGGTCGGGGGAAAAGTCACGGATGACCTCGATAGACTGGTTTTTGAGGCTGATCGGGCGCACGAAGGGGTGAACCAGCCCCGTGGCAGGATCAACCAGCGCCAGTTCATCCGACAGCAGTCGCCAGCCGCGGGCCACCAGGGCGGCGCAAAGGGTGCTTTTACCGTTGCCGGAGGCTCCGGGCAGCAGGAGTGCATCACCATTTGCCCTGGCTACCACCGCACAATGCAGAATCAGGTAGCGGTGCATATGGTTGGCCACACACCAGTTCATGCCCCACTCCAGAAACGCAAAACCCTGGTTTCTGGGCAGGGGCTTGAAGGGGCGGAAACGGTCGAGATAAAAGTTTACTTGCGGACGCAACCAGCGGCGCATCCCCCTACCGGCGCGCAGTTGCAGATGAAAATCTGCCCACGCCCCCTCCAGCTCCACGGGGTAATCGGCGTAGAGGGTGGCAATGCCTTTGGCTATCGCTCGTTCCGAGCTGCGGATATGAAAACGAAAGGGGCCCGTCTGCAACCAGAGTCCCTGATTACACAATGCGTTCTCTAGTTGCTGTTGCTGGAGCTCTGCTACTCGCATTCCCTGGCTCTGACGATCCCCAGATGGTCCAGTTCCATCATCAGTCGAGACAGGGAGATTTGCAAGTCGGTGGAGTCCAACTGTTCAAGGGCTTCGCGTGTGAGGGGCGCCTCTGCGAGCCGGTTCACCAGCTCCGCTGCCACCCCCTCCAGCAAATGGGTATCACCACTGGCCTGGTGAAAAGCCAGTAGCTGGTCACCCAGTGCACAGAGCTGAATCCGAGGATCAAGATCAAACCGGCAGGAGGCCACCTGTGTCAATCGAAGCCTCGCTGATTGAGCATCATGTAAAACTCTTTGAGACTTTCAAGATCGGTACCACCCGGGCCATGCCCCAGGTTCCAGTAGCTCAGAATCTCATCGGCAGTGTAACCAAAGCTGACACCTTCCATATTGGCAAAATAGGTGGCGTTCAGCAGCGCCGCCACCGCATGGGCACCCAGGCGGTACTTATCGTCATACCCCTCTTTCTGCATCACCTCCAGCATGGAGGCCGGGGGGTCATCGTCAAAATAGCCGGCCCTGTAGGTGAAGTACTCGTTAAAGAGGGTACCCCCTTCAAGAACGAGCGTATTCTGTCCGTTATTGGGGTGCCACCCAAGCGGCAGCTCACCGGGGTCGTAGGGCTCGGGCCAGTCCCGCAGGTGGTTTTTCCAGAAGCCCGGCGTTAAGCCGGCACAAAGCACCGGCTCACCGGGTGCCGAGAGGTTACCCGACATCATGCCGGACACCGTACACTGGTTACCCAGCACAGGCCGACTGACAGCCGTCAGTACCAGCGGCGTTGCACCAATCAACGACTTTCTCAGGAAACCCCGGCGAGGATTCTCTACGCCCGTGGAGGGCGAGTGCTGTTGATGTTTGCTGGATCCTGATTCCATGATCATCCTTCCCTGCTGCTGCGGTCACCGAAAGGTAAATGCTCTCCGCGTACCTCTAACCGCAAGCAACCAAAGTAAATGGTACGCTGATACGCGGGTGCTTTATTAACTGCAAAAACCACACCGTAATAATATTTCCTGCAGAATTCATAGGGTTAATCGACCCGACCAGGCAGCCCTCCGCACAACTGTAAAACTATCTGACAGAACCGGTAACCCCTTGAAGCTACAGTGTGGTACAGCCCTTAACCCGCCGCAAGTGGCCGGGCCGGATCGGTAATCCACTCGCTCCAGGAACCGGGGTAGAGCTTCGCCATCGGCAGCCCGGCCAGCTCCATCGCCAGCAGGTTGTGGCAGGCGGTAACGCCGGACCCGCAGTAGCAAACAAGCGGTGATGCGTTGTGCGCCAGAGAAGCGAACCGCCGTTTCAACTCAGCGCTGGACTTAAACCGCCCATCCTCCCCAAGGTTCTCCTCGAAGGGGTAACAGTGAGCCCCCGGGATGTGTCCTGCTACCGGGTCGATGGGCTCCACCTCGCCGCGAAAACGGGGCTCGGCGCGGGCATCGACCAGGCAAAATCGATCCTCGTCCAGCCCCGCAAGGATCTCCTCCGCCGATACCAGTAGCTGAGGGTTAGGGCGTACAGTCAACACCCCCTCGTTCCCTTTTGGTTGGGGGGAAAGGGTCGAGAGGTCGCCCCCCTCCGCCTGCCAGGCAGAAAAACCGCCGTTCAGCAGGCGTACGCTCTCCACCCCCAGGTAGCGCAACAGCCACCAGAGCCGGGCGGCCATGGCGCCGTTGTTATCGTCGTACACCACCGCGGTGGCACCGTCTCTCAGCCCGCAGCGCGTTAAAAACCGGGTCAGCCCGCCGGGTTCCGGCAGAGGGTGGCGTCCGGTTTGGCCCGCCACCACCGGCCCAGAAAGCGCCTTTTCCAGGTCCGCATACCAGGCGCCGGGGATATGCCCCTGCTGATAGGCTCTGGCCCCCTGTTCTTTGTCGGCCAGCGAAAAGCGGCAATCAAAAAGCACCCAGTCGGGCGATCCGATACGCTCCTGCAGTTCGCCTACTTCGATGAGTGCCTCTGCCCGTTCAGCCATTGTTTCCCCCTCGCGCCGGTTGTGACCTTGCCTTCACAACCGCTGCAGTTGTGATCCAGATCCGAATATGACACTCCCGGGGATCTCTCTCAAGGCTTACTACTGTATTACAACGACCGCGCTGTTATAGTGAAATCGCATAGAACAATAACTCAAATCACTGCCCCATGAGCGAGTCGAGCATGCCCACTGTCACCATTCCCGTTACCACGGCTGACGGCGTCGGTAACCGCCTGAGACTGTTCCGCTCTGATGCCCCTCCTGCCACTCCCGTCGTGCTCTGCATGCCGGCCATGGGGGTCAAAGCCGACTACTACCAGCCGTTGGCCAACGCGTTTCGACAGGCAGGACTGCACGCAGCGACCGCAGACCTGCGGGGGGTGGGCGCCAGCTCGGTACGCGCCTCCCGGCAGGTCAACTTCGGCTATGAGGAGATGCTGGAGCAGGAGTGGCCGGCGTTGATTGAATGCCTGCGAGAGCAACTGCCAGAGAGCCCGGTCTATCTGCTGGGACACAGCCTCGGGGGCCAGATCAACACCCTCTATCTGGCCGAGAATGCCCGCGAAGTGAAGGGGATGATTCTGGTGGCCGCCAGCAACATCCACTACCGCGGCTATGGAAGGCCACTGCCTATGTTATTGGCAAGCCAGTGCCTCAACCTGATCACCCAGTTGATGGGTTATCTGCCCGGCCACCGGCTCGGCTTCGGCGGGCGTGAAGCGCGCCAGCTGATCCGCGAGTGGGCCCACTGTGCACGCACCGGTCGATATCACCTGAAAAAGCGGGGCAAGCTGCTGGAGGAGAGGCTCGCCGAGGTCAGGCTGCCGGTGATGGCACTCTCTTTCGAAGAGGACTGGATGGCTCCTCGCAAGGCGGTGGTCAGGCTGTACGACAAGCTGGCGTCCGCCGAGATCACCCATCAACACCTGAGCGGCAAGGCGCTGGGGGTTGAGGGCCTAAACCACTTCAACTGGGCTCGCACCCCGGAGGCCCTGGTCGCCCGCATTCAGCAGTGGATCAGCCAACACTCACCCCTCTGACTCCCCCTGCACGAGTAAGGGCAGCGGACATCCCAGCAGCTCTGCTAGGGTTCGCAGCAGCTCCCACTCCTCCAGCAATACCTTATCGTCGGCCACCACCAGCGCTTCCAGGGCATCCAGCAGGCGCTGCTTGTCCGTGGTCCTGACATTGACCAGCGCCAGCGCCGCCTGGGTCACCTCCTGCGGCTTGAGACGTTGCGCGGGAATCACCCCAACTGATTTTACCCGCAAACGCCGGTACGCCTCACTGCAGTGTTGCTGCGCGACGGCGGCCGACAAGCGCCCCGACCACGCCAGCCAGGAGAGCAGCAGTCGCAGCTCCCGTAGCCGTTTCACCAGTGGCACGGGAGAGGAAGTAGGCGGCGGGCTCAACTGCTGGATCACCAGTACCTGAATCGCCCACTCAAAAGGGGAGAGTTTGCCATCCACCGCCACCAGCCACTGCACCCTCGCCACCAACGCGCGACGCGCTTCGACGGGGAGCTGCTTCAGCATGGGTAGCGCAAGATTCACCAGGGGAAGTCGTTGCGCGCGGGGTAAGCGATCGAGGGTTTTCACCTGGCCACAGAGCAGATCAAAATCGGCTTCCGGCCACTCGTTGCGCAGCATACGCAGCTGCTTCTCACGGAGGCTGCCCTCCTGCCCCAGAAGCAGTCCACACAAAATCACCCGAGCCCCATCCTCGCGGTGAGCCAACGACTGCAAGGACTGGGGTAGCGCCGTCAGCAGCCGGCGCGCCCCTTCCCGCTCAACAGGGCCTGCCTGCCCCACCCACTGCGAAGCCGGCTGCCGCTGATCAACCACCGCCGACAGGGGCGTTGCGTGGGCCTGTCCCGTCAGTGCAGCATCCAGCGCCTGCACCTCCCCTACCCCCTCCAGCAGATCACCCCGCCAGCCGGGCTCGAGTCGCAGGATTCGGTGGTCGAGCGGCGGGTGGGTAGCAAAAAGCCCTCCCGCCCAGCGGCTCACTCCGCGGGAAAACAGCATGTGAGAAGCCTCTGCCGCTAACGGGGTCTGCAGTTCAGACGCCAGGGGATAGCCGCCAATGCGCTTAAGCGCTCCCGCCAGCCCTTCGGTATTGCGGGTGTACTGCACGGCACTGGCGTCGGCCAGAAATTCGCGTTGGCGTGAGACCGCCGCCCGGATCAGGCTCGCGAAAAAGAGGCCGCTGTACCCGATCACCAGCAAACCCAGCCCCACCAGTGACGCCGAAGAGCCGGAGCGCCCCCCGCGACTCCGATATCGCTGGGATCGCAGCATCTGGTAACCCAGGCTGGAGATCATGGTGATGCCGTGCAACACCCCCATCAGCTTGAGGTTGAGCCGACTGTCGCCATGGACCAGATGGCTGAATTCGTGGGCGACTACCCCCTCCAGCTCGTCGCGCCCCAGACGGTCGATACAGCCCCGGGTGAAGCCCAGCGCCGAATCTTCGAGGGAAAAGCCGGCCGCAAAAGCGTTGATCGCCGGCTCCTCATCCAGGATATAGATCTGCGGAACCGGCACACCCGAGGCGATGGCGGTCTCCTCCACAAGGTTGCGCAGCACCAACTCGCGCAGCGCTGAGGGCTGCGCCTCGATCAGCCGCCCCCCCATCGCCTGCATCAACGCCCCGGGGCCTCGCCCCAGCTGTGCCAGTTTGACCAGCGACCCCACCAGAACGACACCACCGACGCCCGCCAGGCAGCCCAGGAACAGCTCTGGACTGAGGTAGTCGCTGAAGGGTTGCGCGAGATGAACCGATTGCTGGGCGTACCACAGCAGCGCCGCCATCATCAGGAAAGCAATGACCACCAGGCTCAGCACCGCTGCCCCCATCAACAGCAGCAGCCAGCGGCTTTTACGCTTGGCGTCCTCTTGCGCCTGGAAAAAATCCACCGCGATGCGCGCCTAGGCCGGCGCCTCAGAAAGAGACATTAGGGGCCTGCTGAATCTGCTGTGCATCCTCGAACTCCAGCAGGCCGGCATCCAGTGGATGGCCAAACAGCGCGGCAAAGAGCCGCTGGGGGAAGCTGGCGCGGAAGATGTTGTATTGGGTTACAGCATCGTTGTAAAACTGGCGTGCCTTGGCCACCCGGTTCTCGGTGCTCTGCAACTCCTCCATCAGGCGATGCATGGTTTCATCCGCTTTCAGGTCGGGGTACTGCTCAAGGGTCACATTCAGCCCCTGCAGGGCGGAAAAAAGTGAGCTTTCGGCGCCCGCCAGCTGCTTGAGAGCAGAGCCATCGGGCTTGCCCCCCATGGCATCCAACAGGTTAGCAGCGGTATTGCGCGCCCGGATCACCCGCTCCAGGGTCTCGCTCTCGTGCTTGAGGTAACCCTTGGCGGTGTTGACCAGATTGGGGATCAGGTCGTGGCGCCGCTTAAGCTGCACCGAAATTTGGCTAAACGCATTTTCGTAACGGTTCTTGCGGCTTACCAGGCCATTAAAGATCCCGATCACATAGAGAACCAAAGCGCCCAACACGGCGAGGACAACGATCGTGCTTATCTCCATTTCAAACTCCCTGTTACTGGCTCGCTGGCCGGTCGACCACCTGGTCTTCGTTGATGATTACCTTACCCTTCAGTGCCTGCCCCACATCGACGCCGTCGACGGTCACCGGCTCGCGGACGATGATACGAATCGTCTCCATCGCCCCCTCATCGGCAACCGCTGCCTGACCCGCGTCCTGGCTATTGGGGGAAGCTGTGGCCGCTGCCCCGGAGGTGGGGGTCACAGGGGCGGGCGCTGTTTCCGGACTTGCCGGTGCCAGGGATTCACTCACCGCCTCCTGGGCGCCTTGAGGGGGTAGCGGCTGTAGCGGGTCCGAAGTATCGGCGGAAAACCACCAGAGCACCACCCCGATCAGGAGGAGAACTCCGGCGACGATTGCGATGGCCCAGCCTGTTTCTCGGTTCATCCTTACCCCCGCCCGTTGCTTGATCCACTATTAAAAGTGAAAGCGCATAGGGACGCCAGCCCTCGTTCCAGATTTACTGCTAAGATGGGATAGCATCAACAGATCCGAGGTGCACCATGCAAGCCTACGCCTACCTCCTTAAGGAGGAGAGCGAACAGCAACTACTGGACAAGCTGCTACCCAAAACCCACCCATTGCTGCAACCCGATCCGCAGCAACTTTACCTCTGCATCCACTGCCGACAGGTGATCAGCGATCAACAACAACTGCTGGCGGTCAGGGGCTCCCACGAACACTATCGAATCAATCCTGCCGGTGCCGATTTTCGTTTCCTGTGCCTGAAGCGCGCGGATGGTTGCCGCATTGAAGGTCCGGCAACGACCGAGGCCAGCTGGTTTTCCGGCCACTGCTGGCAGTTCGCCCACTGCAGCCACTGCGACGCCCAGCTGGGCTGGTATTTTAGCGGGGAGCAGCCTCACTTTTTCGGCCTGATCAAAAGCAAACTGCTGCTGGAACTGGCGGGCTGAAGGCGACCGCCTCTGGCCTGCGACCCTGGCGTTCAAACTGTTATACTGCGCGCCCTGCTTACACCCTGCCTCCTAGGACTCCACCCCATGCAGATCGCCTTTATCCTGGTCGAACCGGTACTTCCTGAAAACGTCGGGGCTGCCGCCCGCGCCCTCAAAACCATGGGCTTTAGGGATCTTCGTTTGGTTAACAGCGAGCACCATAAAGCCAAGCAGGCTCAGTGGCTGGCCCACGGCTCACGCGAAATCCTGGAGCAGGCACAGAGCTACCCGGATCTGGACTCCGCAATCGCCGACCTCGATCTGGTGGTTGGCACCACCGCCAAAAAACGGCACCAGCGCAACTACATTTACTCCCCCCAGGAGCTGAAGCCCCTGATCGCCAACAAGGGAGAAGCCTGCCGGGTAGGCATCCTGTTCGGGCGCGAAGACCAGGGACTCGCCAACGAGGAGATCGCCCGCTGCGACCTGCTCACCAGTATCCCGCTGGCGGCCAGCTACCCCTCCCTCAACCTGGGGCAGGCAGTGATGCTCTACGCCTGGGAGCTGAACCAATTACCCGGGGGTGAAGTGCCGCAGCAAGCGGAAGCCGCGGAAGCGCAACTGGGCGCACTGCGCTACCGTGTGCGGCAACTGCTGGACAGTCTGCAGATCAACCGCGATGCCAAGGAGTATCGCTGGGTGGAGGAGCGGCTCGGCGTCCTGGCCGAGCGCGATATCCACTTTATGCATACCTTAGTGAACAGCCTGCAACGGGCACTGCCCGCAGACACTACTCAATCTGGTAGTGACGGGACAGCAGGGATTTAAACTCCTTCACCACCTGCAGTGCCTCGCGCAGCAGGTCCCGCTCCAGCCGGTTGAGCTTTTTCACCTCGATATCGTTGGCCCCCAGCGAGGCTGATGCGCCCGGGTCGCTGAGGCGGGCCATCTGCTGCTTGAGGCGGATCTCCACGAACAGGCTGAGCGCCTCACTGATATTATCCGCGGTAGCGGCCTCAATCACCCGCAATTTCACCAGCTCGGCGAGACGCTTGTAGGAGTTGGTCTCCTTGATCTTGTTTTCCAGCGCCAGGGTGCGCAGGCCATTGACCAGCGGGAAGACCCCACCCTTCTTGATATCGATCCCCTCGTTGGAGGTTTTGAGGTTTCCGAAAAAGGTCAGTGGGGTGCTGAACTCCAGCGAACCCCGGGCTAAATGGCCCAGGGTCACCAGATCCTGACGAGGTTGCTCAAACAGGCGCTTCTGCCATTTTTTGAACAGTTTTTTATCGCCCCCGATGGGGTGTGCATCCACCACGATGGCAAGATCGATCATATTGGCCGGAGTGGGGGTGGCAAACCAGCGGGCGATCTGATCCTGCCAGCCATCCTCACTCATCACCCACTTGGGGTTGTTGACCATCACCTTGCCAGGACAGGGAGGGAAGCCAAAGGAGGCCAGCTCTTCGGAAAAACGGTTCAAGAGCTCAGGCAGGGCGTCATGGGAAAAGCCATTGCGCACAATGAGGGCGTTGTCCTGGTCGGTTTTGAGGATCTGCTCACCCCGCCCCTCGCTGCCGAGTACCAAAAGGCAGGTGTTGTTAAGCACCTCGGAGGGCATGAGGAAGCGGTACAGCTTGGACATGATGCGGGCATTGAGGGCCGCCAGCAGGTCCATCGCGAAGGGGATACGCACCCCCAGCTCAATCAGGGACTCCACCAACCCGTTCAGGTCCCTGGCCGCTCGCCGCAGCTGCGACACCGAGGTCGCCTTTTCAATCTGCAAGCCAATGACGTGGGAGTGGCTGGAAAAGAAGGAGAGAATATCCGTCAGCTCCACAATGCCGGCCAGCTTCTCCTGGTCCATCACCACGACCCGTTCGATATGGTGGCGGGTCATCAACACCAGTGCATTAAAAAGGAAGTCTCCCTTCTCGACACAGACCAGCTTGAAGCAGGCATAATTGCCCACCGGGTCGTTGCGATCGGCGTTTTCAATGATCAGGGCGTTCAACAGATCGGTACCGGTGATCATGCCGTACTTGCGATCACGTACCACCAGTACACAGTCCTGCTTCTGCGCCCTCATCTCACGCACCGCCTTGTCGAGGCTGGTATCGGCAGGAAGCACAAGTGGTTGGCGCATACAGTCGGCATCGATCTGGGAGATCATGAAGCTGTTGGCATCGCGCGAGCGGGCCGAGCGGTTCCACAGCTTGGCTTTGGCCGCCAACCGCTCGCGGAAAAAGTTGCCGAAGTTACGATTTTCGGAGATCAGGGTAACAAAACTGGGCTTATCGAGGGTAAAGCAGCGGGTTTTCTCCAGCGTGGTAAATCGGTGCTGGCTGATGCCGTTCATGATCGCCAGTGCCCCGAAGCAGTCATCGGCAATGTAATGGGTAATCATCCCCTCCCCCTCTGCGGCGTTGGGGTCGGTTTCCCCCACTACTCCCTGCTGCACGACGTAGAAATCATCAACGATCTGGTCAGCATCAAAAATAATGGTGTTGGGCTCGTATTCGCGAACCTTGAGGTTCGTCATCAAAAAGTCGAGCTCTTCCCTGGAAAGGTACTTGAATGGCGGATGTTGAACATCCAGCGTATGCCCGCTGGCTATAGCGTCTGACATCAATCCGGCTCCCTGTTTTCGTTCTTATTGATACACCTACCCGAATCAGCATAGAGGATCACCTCTGCGGGTTTTATGACCTGTGCCGCTAAATCTGAATCTCGGTCAATCCTGACCCAAGGGTTATCCCATAAAAAAGGGGGAGCCAAAGCTCCCCCCTCTGTACTACCTGTCGTTCACTTAGTGAGCGTGGGCAGTTCCGGCACCGCGAGGTACACGGATGTCCTCAACGATGTGCTGGATCTCCTCGGGAGGAGGAGGTGTCATGCTGGAGACAACGAAGGACACTACGAAGTTGAGGATCATACCCAGGGTACCGATACCCTCGGGAGAGACGCCCAGAATCCAGTGAGCTGCGTTGTTATCGCCAGGCGCGATGAACTTGAAGTAAACGATGTAGCTGAAGGTGAAGGCCAGGCCAACAGACATACCAGCGATCGCACCCTCTTTGTTCATACGCTTGTAGAAGATACCCATCAGGATAACCGGGAAGAAGGAAGCGGCTGCCAATCCGAAGGCAAAGGCCACCACCTGCGCCACAAACCCTGGCGGATAGATACCGAACAGACCGGCAATGGTGATTGCAACAACCGCAGCACCCCGTGCAGCAAGCAGCTCCTGCTTCTCACTGATGTTAGGCGCAAAGGTCTTCTTCAACAGGTCGTGGGATACGGCGGTAGAGATGACCAGCAGCAGACCCGCTGCAGTGGAAAGCGCTGCCGCCACACCACCGGCCGCCACCAGGGCGATTACCCAGTTAGGCAGGTTAGCGATCTCGGGGTTAGCCAGAACCATGATGTCACGGTCGACGTAAACCTCGTTAGCAAAAGGCGCTCCAGCAACCGGCTTGGCGTCGGTGTTGGCGTTGGTTACCGCACGCTCACCGTTAGGACCGCGCTTGTCGCCGTCGAAGGCGGGCTTGCCGTTACCGGTGAAAGCCTTACCGTTGGCGTACTGAACCTTGCCGTCGCCGTTAACGTCGTTCCAACCGATCAGACCAGAGTTCTCCCAGTTCTTGAACCAGGAAGGCATCTCGGTGTAAGCGGTACCGGAACCATCGGCGCCGTTTACGGTGTTGATCAGGTTAACGCGACCCATAGCAGCTACCGCAGGAACAGCGGTGTACAGGATAGCGATGAACAGCAGCGCCCAGCCGGCAGAGGTACGAGCATCCTTCACCTTAGGTACGGTGAAGAAGCGCACGATAACGTGGGGCAGACCTGCGGTACCGCACATCAGGGCAGCAGTAATGAAGAACATGTCGATGGTCGACTTGTTACCAGCGGTGTACTCCTTGAAGCCGAGGTCGGTAACCAGGCCATCGAGGGTTGCCAGTACAGACTGACCGCTGTCGAGGGTTGCACCCAGACCGGTCTGTGGCAGTACGTGACCGGTGATCTGGTAGGTCAGGAACACGGCAGGAACGGTGAAGGCGAAGATCAGTACGCAGTACTGAGCCACCTGAGTGTAGGTAATCCCCTTCATGCCACCCAGTACGGCGTAGAAGAATACAACCGCCATGCCGATCACGACACCGGTGTTCACGTCTACTTCGAGGAAGCGGGAGAATACGATACCCACACCACGCATCTGGCCAGCAACGTAGGTAAAGGAGATGAAGATTACGCAGATTACTGCTACCAGGCGAGCCGCGCTGGAGTAGTAACGATCACCAACGAAATCCGGCACGGTAAACTTGCCGAACTTGCGCAGGTAGGGAGCCAGCAGCATTGCCAGCAGTACGTAACCCCCGGTCCAACCCATCAGGTAACCGGTACCATCGGAGCCCATAAAGGAGATGATACCCGCCAGGGAGATGAAGGATGCCGCAGACATCCAGTCAGCTGCGGTTGCAGCACCGTTAGCCAGCGGATGTACACCACCGCCGGCCACGTAAAACTCTTTGGTTGATCCGGCACGCGACCAGATCGCGATACCGATGTAGAGAGCAAAAGAACCACCTACGAAGAGGTAGGTTAACATTTGAAGATCCATTGTAATGGTGCCCCTTAGTTGTTTTTATTCGTGGACGTCGAACTCTTCATCCAGTTTGTTCATGCGTATTGCGTAGGCCACGATCAGCCCCACAAAGACGAAGATGGAGCCCTGCTGGGCAAACCAGAAACCAAGCTTGAAACCAAAGAATGGAATTTGATTCAGAGCATCGATAAACAGGATTCCACAGCCATAGGACACAACGAACCAGACGACCATAAAGCTCAGAATGATTCTGATATTGGCCTTCCAGTACTCCTGCGCCCGCGTTTGAGCTCCTCCATTAGAGGAGACGGCGTTTTCTGCACTCATAATGACAGTCCTTCTCTACTTATTGTTTTAGGGTTGGGTTTTGCACGCAACCTAATGTAACAACCACTCATTGAGGGAACATACGACCTTGGTCTAAACACCTTTTCGGCCCTGCAAAAAGACAGTTATTTATCTTTAAAAACAAACAGATACACAACAAAAAAGCCATCTATGACAATAGTCTGTTAGACTAAGGGATAGCGATCAGGGGCCTGAAGGATTGGCGCACAAAGACAATTTTTGGCGTTATATTCAAGAGCGTACAGGCACCCCAAAGGCGGTTCATGACACCAATGGCCGTCGCTGGGCGTTGACCGATACGGACAGGGGATGGGAGGCCTCTCTTAACCCTGACCGGGCGCCAGCACTGCCCTCTCCCCTGTCGTTGATGATGGGAAACCTGCATTGGCTATTGCCGACCACCGGGGCTCGCCCAGGCCGGCATCGCCTGCTGTAGCAAACTGATTCTTAAGGAGTATTTCAGTGGTTAAAAAGGAACTGGTATCCACCATCGTTAGCCCCCTTGGCACGATGAACGTGCTCTCCAACGCAGAAGTAAAAATGCTGCAGGACAGCAACCAGGGAGGGCTCTACCCCCTGTTCCGGCAGTGTGCGTTGGCCGTGCTCAATTGCGATGAAACTTCCGACAACCCCTATAACCTGGTCGAGGAGTTCGAGAGTTTCGATATCCGCATCGTTCAGGAGCACCGGGGATTGAAGCTTGAGCTGATTAACGCCCCCGGCAGCGCTTTCGTCGATGGCAATATCATCAAGGGGATACGCCAAAGCCTGTTCTGCGTGGTGCGGGACATTCTCTATGTATCCAGTGGCCTGCGTGGCAGCCCTCGCTTTGAAAACGGCGACTCAGAGGTATTGACCGATCTGGTGTTCCATATACTGCGCAACGCCAAGGCCCTGATCCCGAGACAGCTGCCCAATGTGGTGGTGTGCTGGGGGGGGCATTCCATCGGCCAGGGCGAATACAAATACACCAAGAAGGTGGGCTACCAGCTGGGACTGCGCGGGCTGGATATCTGCACCGGCTGTGGACCCGGTGCCATGAAAGGACCGATGAAGGGGGCGAACCTGGGACATGCCAAGCAGCGCAATTCCAACGGCCGCTTTATCGGCATTACCGAGCCCGGCATCATTGCCGCGGAGTCCCCAAACCCCATTGTCAACGAACTGATCATCATGCCGGATATCGAAAAGCGGCTTGAGGCCTTCGTTCGCTTCGGCCACGGTATCGTGATCTTCCCCGGCGGGCCGGGTACCTGCGAGGAGATTCTCTATCTACTGGGGATCCTGCTCCACCCCGACAACGCCCATATCCCCTTCCCCCTGGTGCTCACCGGCCCTGCCGAGGCGGAGGGTTACTTTGAGCAGATCAACACCTTTATCGGTAACACCCTGGGCAGCGATGCCCAGCGACGCTACAAGATCATCATCGACGACCCCAGGGAGGTGGCCCGCCAGATAAAACTGGGGCTGGATAAGGTCACCCGCTTCCGCCGCAGTACCGGCGATGCCTACTACTACAACTGGCTGCTGCACATCGAAAAGAGCTTTCAGGAGCCCTTCGAGCCCACCCATGAGAGTATGCGCGCCCTGCAGCTGGACCGCGACCAACCCACCCACCAGCTGGCGGCCAATCTGCGACGCGCCATGTCCGGAGTTGTCTCAGGTAACGTCAAGCGCAACGGGATTGACCTGATCCGGGCCAAGGGCCCCTTCCAGCTCACCGGCGATCCCGCCATCATGGAGGATATGGACCGGCTACTGGGATCCTTTGTCAAACAGCACCGTATGAAGCTTCCGGGCAGTGTGTACGAGCCGTGCTACGAGATCGTGCGTAGCTCGACGGTTTAAGGCGAAACGCCCTCTTCTGCCTCTGCCTCCCCAGCCAACGGGTCCGCCAGTTGGCTGGCAAAACGCTCCACCGCTGTCCAGTCCGTAAACTCATAGCGCTGCCCTCCCTCGATGGGCCCTCCCGTCAGGCGCATGATCATGCGTATCAGCAACCGGTCCCACCAGGGGTAACGTTCATACTCGAGAGCCCCGGCAAATACCGCCTGGATCCGGGGTCGCCAGTCATTGGCCTGCAGAAACCGTTTTAGGTAGGGGTTATTGGCGGGGGTTGAACGGTTGGGCTTGCGAGCGGTGAGGTTAATCGACACCATCGCCGACCGCTGCGACTGCAATTCGGAGTGAAATGCGCTGACGAACGCTCGCGCCTCGGGCAGATGCTTACCATAGCGTATGGGCGCGCAGACCACCGGCAACTCACCCGAATCGAGTGGCCAGTGGTCAAAAGGCTCCAACTTCAGGATTCGCACCCTGACCTGGCGCTGCCTGAGGCAGTGTGCGATTCGCTCGACAATCCGTAATGTCTGTCCATCCCTGGAGGCATACAGTAAGGCAACTCGTTCCATAGCATCCTGCTCTAGCCATCAATTGGCATATAGAATAGCCGTGCTGAGAATCTAAAAATATAGAAAATAGCGCGTTATTCATGGTATTTCACAACCGCTGCTCTAATTTTGAGGGTACTGCGCTAAAAACAATAACGGACGAGCGGAGTTCATGGAATGACGATTCAACAGTTGCATAATGGAGCGGGACGCTTCCTCATTGACGCTATCAATATCCGCACCCACCCTCATGGGTATATCGCGGAGGTGGTCATCAACAGCGTACCCCACCCCCTCAACCGGCAGGACTCAGGCCACCCCCTGGTATTTGCCTCTATCCACGACATCAAATCCAGACTAGGAGACACCCACGCAATCGAGGTGAACCTGATTACCGATAACGGGATCAGCCAGGTTTAACCTCTGCGGCCAATATCAGTGGCGATATTCATAAGCAACCCATCCATTTAATGGCACAAAAAAAACGGCACCCCCAGGTGCCGTTTCAGGTCTCCATTCCTCAATGCTTGTAAAGCTTGGGATTCATCACATCACGCAACCAGTCTCCCAACAGGTTGACCACCAGCACGAGCACCACCAGCACTACGCCGGGAATGATGGTAATCCACCAGGCGCCGCTGAAAATGTATTCAAAGCCACTACTGATCAAGGCTCCCAGAGAGGGTTCAGACACGGGCATCCCCAACCCCAGGAAAGAGAGCGCCGCCTCGCTGATAATGGCGTTGGCAATCTGCACGGTTGAGATGACCAGGATCGGGGAGAGGCAGTTGGGCAGAATATGGCGGAACATGATGCGCCCGCTTCCAAACCCCATCACCCTTGCCGACTGCACGTACTCTTTCTCTTTCTCCGCCAGAACCGAGGCCCTGATGGTGCGGGCGTACTGGGGCCACTCGGCAATACCGATCACCAGTATCAGCATTAACATGGCGAGCTTGCTGTAGAGCTCTGTACCGAAGGAGGCCTGGAATACCGCCAGTACAATAATGGCAACCATCATGGTGGAAAACGACAGTTGGATATCCGCCATTCGCATCAGGAAGCTATCAATACGACCCCCCAGGTAACCTGCACTCAAACCGATCACCACCCCCAGAAACGCCTGCAGCATGACGGCGCATAAACCGATGGTGATCGATACTCGTGTTCCATACAGAATGGTACTGAGCATATCCCTGCCCTGGGCATCGGTGCCGAGGAGAAAGCGCTCATCGGAGTTCTCCTGCCAGGAGGGAGGGATCTCCGAGTCCATGATATCGATTGACGACATATCGTAGGGGTCGTAAGGCGCCAGCACGGGTGCCAGAAGGGCCGATACGATAAAGAACATGAACAGGGTAAAGCTGACAATCGCTACCTTGTCACGGGTAAAACTGTAAAACAGGTTGGACAGCTTGAAGCGTTCCCACCGGCTCAGGGCTTGTTGACTCATTTCTTACCCCCAACAAGATTAACGGTCGGATCGATCAGGCCATACACCAGGTCAACGATGGTATTGGTGATGACAAAGATGGCACCCACCACAATCAGGTAAGCCACAATCAGTGGGGTATCTACCCGGTTAACCGCCTCAAGGAACATGAATCCCATTCCCGGCCACTGGAAGACCGATTCGGTAAGGATGGTATAGGCCACCATGGTGCCAATCTGTACACCGCCTACGGTAACCACGGGCAGCATGGTGTTTTTAAGGGCATGCATAAACCAGATGCGGTACTTGCCAAGCCCCTTGGCCCAGGCAAACTTCACATACTCTGTATGCAGGGCTTCCACCATTTCAGCCCGAATCAGGCGAATAAACAGTGGCAGCATGATACTGGCCAGGGAGACGCAGGGCAGCAGCAGGTGAAGCAAGCCGTCCTTGGTCAAAAAGCCGGTGCTCCAGGATCCCCAGATATGAACCAGCTCACCGCGACCATAGGAGGGCAGCATCCCAAGCTCAATGGCGAACAGGTAGATCAGCAAAATGGCGGTGAGAAAGACGGGGATTGAGATCCCGATAATACTAAACCCCATGATCATTTTAGTCAGCACGCTATGGGGTTTGATGGCGCTGTAGACCCCCAGGGGGACCGACAACAGAATAATAATAATAGAAGCACCCAGCACCAGCTCCAAAGTGGCCGGAAGCTTGTTGAGAATCACATCGAGGGCGGGCTCCTTAAAAAAATAGGAGGTGCCAAGATCGCCCTGTAGGGCCTTACTGATAAAACGCCCGTACTGCACCAGGAAGGGATCATTGAGACCCATCTGCTCGCGCATCTCGTGACGTTCCGCTTCGGACACAGACTGCCCCAGCATCTCACGCAGTGGATCGCCCAGGTTATCCTGGATTGAAAAGCTGATGATACTGATAACGAACATGACTACAGCAGCCTGTAGCAGTCGCTTAAAGAGAAATAGAGCCATGAAAACAACCGTTTAGCGAAAAGCAGCTACCGGCAGAGGCCTGCCGGTAGCACTCGGAGTGAGTCAGTGTTTAGACACTTACTCGACCACCAGGTCCCCAAGGTAGGGGAAGTCCATTACGTTGACGACCGCCTCCAGCTTGACGTTCTTGCGAGCACCCCAAGCCAGGTTCTGCCAGTGCAGGGGCACGAAAGCAGCCTCTTCATAGAGGGTACGCTCAACCTGCTGCAGCATAGCTGCGCGCTTGGCCGGGTCGGTTTCGCTGGCGGAATCCTGTACCAGTTTGTCGACCTCAGGGTTGCAGTAGTTGCCGCTGTTGTACTGGCCCCAGCCAGTTTCCTTGTTGGGGCAGGCGGTCAAAAACTCGGTGAAGTTGGCGGAGTCTTCGGTGTCGGAGTGCCAGCCAATCATCATCATATCCGCCGCACGGGCGTCGAACTCGGGCCAGTACTGGGCCTTGGGCATGGTCTTGAGATCAACCTTGATGTTGATCTTGGAGAGCATGTTGGCGGCCGCTTCTGCGATCTTGGCATCGTTCACGTAGCGGTTGTTAGGGGCCATCATGGTGATGCTGAAGCCCTTCTCGTAACCGGCATCCTTCATCAGCTGCTTGGCCTTCTTGAGGTCATAGCGTGGCTGCAGGGAGGCATCGTAGCCAGCGTAACCCTTGGGACCTTGCTGGCCCGCAGGCGTCGCGAAGCCACGCATGATCTTGCTGGCGATCGCTTCGTTGTTGATGGCATAAACGATGGCCTGGCGAACGCGCGCATCCTTGAAGGCTTCCACACGCTCCTGGTTCATCTGCAGGGTGATGATACGGGTACCGGGCATGGTCACCAGCTCGGTGCCTTCGTTCTGCTTGATGCGATCGTGATCGGTGGGCGGCACGGGGGCGATAAAGTCAACGTCACCGGAGAGCAGTGCGGCCACTCGGGTCGGACCCTCTTTGATGGGGGTCAGTACGATGTTGGAGACATTGCCCGGGGACTGCTTGTCCCAGTAATCGGCGAAACGCTCGAAATCAACACGAACGCCCTGTTGGCGAGCCGTTACCTTGAAGGGACCGGTGCCGGACTCGTTGCGGGAAGCAAAGGTGTCACCGTGCTTTTTCAGGGTCGCTTTGGGCTCACCCTTTTCATCGTTTCCACTGTAGAACTTGCTGTCCATCGGGAAGATGTAGGTAGCCGCATTCAGCACCAGAGGGAAAGGCTCCTTGGTCACCAGGTCAACGGTGTAATCGTCAATCACGTTCATCGCTTCAAAGGGTCCGAAGATCGCTTTGAAGTCGGGGCTGGAGAGCAGACGATCCCAGGTCCACTTTACATCGGCAGCGGTCATGCTGTTGCCGGAATGGAACTTGACGCCCTTGCGCAGGAAGAAGCGAACGGTGCGATCGTCGATACGCTCCCACTTCTCCGCCAGGCGCGGCTCCATACCCAGGTCCTTGGTCCAGCGAACCAGTGGGTCGAACACCATGTGCGAGTACTGCAAGGTTCCGCCTGACAGCTGCTCATGGGGGTCCATGGATACTGGATCCGCATCATAAGCCATCTTCAGGGTTTTGGCCTGAGCCCCAAGGCTCAAGCCGGCGGCCAGAACGGCGCCTGCCAGAATGGCAACTCCTCTTTTCATTGTATTACCCCTAAGTAGTAGTGATAGTAGCCGCCGGGGCGGCCTTTATTGTCAGGCTTGAGTATAGACTCTCCCCTGCCCGTCATTAGCTGACGGATTATTACGCGCCAACCCCACCGGCAATCTCCAGGCCTTCACGGGAAAGCCCTTCAAGACGGGGGATCAGCGACAGTAAGCTCTTGGTGTATTCGTGCTGGGGCGTATTAAACAGAGTCTCGGTATCCGCCACCTCGACCAGGGTGCCATAGCGCATGACCCCGATGCGATCGCACATCTGGCGAATCACCGGCAGGTCGTGGCTGATGAACAGCATGGTGAGCCCCAGCTCATCCTGCAGATCCTTGAGCAGATTCAGAATCTGGGCCTGTACCGACACATCCAGCGCCGAGGTTGGCTCATCGCAGATCAGGAAACGGGGGCGGGTCGCCAGGGCACGGGCTATGGAGATCCGCTGGCGTTGCCCGCCGGAGAACTCGTGGGGGAACTTGACGCCGGCCGCTCGCCCCAGTCCCACATGGTCAAGCAGGTCACCAACGATTCCCGCGATCTGCTTCTCGTCGCTGGCCAGTCGGTGGAAGCGGATCGGCTCGGCAATGATGTCGTTGATGTTCATCCGCGGGTTCATGGATGAATAGGGGTTCTGGAACACCATCTGCATCTGGCGGCGGAAAGGACGACGTTCCCGCTCACTCATGGCACTGATCTTCTGTCCGGCAAAGGTGATGGTACCGGAGTCCTCCTTGTAGAGGCCGGCAATAATACGGGCGATGGTGGACTTACCACTGCCGCTCTCACCCACCAGGCCAAAGGTCTCACCCTCCTTGATGGTAAATGAGACATCGTTGGAGGCCTGCACGTACTTTCGGTTCTTTTCGAAAAACGCATGCTGGGTCTCGAAGCGCAGGTTGACGTGTTCAACGGTCAGGATATCGCCCCCCTCCAGTTTGAAATCCATGTCCTTGCCCAACCAGTGGGTGGAGAGGTCTATCTTACTGGGCTCCACATCCACCCCTTCGATGTAGTCGACCAGCGGGAAACGTACGAGTTTGATATCAGAGCGCGGTACCGCACTGATGAGGCTCTTGGTGTAATCGTGCTGTGGACGCCCCAGGATCTGCTCGGTGGTTCCGCTCTCAACTATGTGGCCGCGGTACATGACGCAAACGCGATCGGTGACGTTGGCGATCACACCCATGTCGTGGGTTACCAGAATGCAGCCCACCTTTTTTTCTTTGCAGAGCCCTCGAATCAGCTCCAGGATCTGGTCCTGGATTGATACATCCAGGGCGGTGGTGGGCTCATCGGCAATTATCAGCTCCGGCTCACTGCACAGGGCGATGGCGATCACCACCCGCTGGCGCATGCCGCCGGAGAACTGGTGGGGATACTGCTTGATACGCAGCTCCGGCTCGGGAATGCCAACCTGCTCGAGCATACTGAGTGCGCGTTTGGCCGCTTCCTCCTTGCTCACCCCCAGATTGACGATAATGGTCTCGACCAGCTGCTCCTCAACCGTAAACAGCGGGTTAAGGGAGGTCATGGGGTCCTGGAAGATAAAGCCAATGCGGCTGCCCCGAATCTCACGCATCGACTCCGCATCCAGTCCGGAGATGCGCTCGCCGTTGAGATAGATATCCCCTTTGGCGACCCGTCCGGGCGGGCTCAAGAGATCAATAATGCCGTTGCCGATGGTTGATTTTCCGGCACCACTCTCCCCGACCAGTCCAACGATCTCTCCGGCTTCGACCTCAAAACCGATGTCGTCAACGGCTACCGCGACCCCATGGCGGGTGGGAAATTCGATTCGCAGGTTTTTCACATCTAACAGCGGCATATTATCCTCGGAAACGAACGCCAAACTGGCAACAAAAACTGATCAGGGCCAGGGGCTGGCCCTCCCCTCGCCGGTGTACCACAAAAGGCTATTGCCGCTTGCATAAAGAGCAAGGGAAGCCAACTGACCCTCACAATGTTCGGCGACGATCACGACCGATAGACGGCCAGTCGGCTACCCTGACACGCACTTCGGTACATTTCAATAGAAGTAGGTATATCTACTTATAGGTATAAATCCCTATATACGCGAATGGCCTCCCAGCCGTTTTTAAGCGGAATCACCCCGGGTTTTCAGTATCTCCCGGGCGGCGAAACGACAACATTGGATAGCGAACACCCTCGGGTGAACTCAAGCTTTGGCGTAATGAAACGCTGGCCAGGGAGGCAAAAGTAAAGCGCGGAGGAGCGATGTCCTGCACCTGTGACTGATCGATCTGTCTCACCCGCCGTGCGAGGGTGATATGTGCCAGCAAGGGCTGCGGGTTTTCCAGGCGAGAGGCGAGCGCCTCAAGCGCCCCGCCCGAATCGACCGCCAATGCCAGGACCTGGGGACGCGTGGGGCTGGGCAGCCATATAAAATCACCGGTGGCTGCGGCAACGGCCTGGGTCAAATCCAGGCTGCGCAGTCGCGCTATCAGGCCATCGATTTCCGAAGCCACAACCTGGCCAAGAAAATAGAGGGTAATATGGTAGTTTTCGGGAGGGACCCAACGGGCCTCTGGAAACCGGGGGGCCAGATCACGGCTCACCCAGTCGGCGATCGCAGAGGCGTCCCCGGCGGGCAGGTCGGCACTGTAAAAGGCGCGTAAGGCGCCCTCCCTAGGATATCCGCTCAACCCTCACCCCGCTTCGTGCTAACATCTTTGCTCCCAATCGAGTGAGACCCTCCCCATGGCCACCAACGGTGAATCCGCAGCACGCTGGCTGAAGGATAACGCAGACCAGCTCCCTCTCGAGCGCATTGAGCAGGTACGCAACAACGTGCAGGCCAAGCTGGATGGGCTGGACGACCAGGCCCCCTCGGCGGCGGGTCTGCTGGAAGCACTTGAGGTGCTTGATCATTTCCTTCTCAACCATTCGACGGTCTCCACGGCCAATCCGGGCCGCTCAGGCGGGACAGCCCCTGCCGTGACTTTCGACCCCTCTCCCCTGACTCCGGCTATCGAGCCCATAGCCCCCCTGGACCCATCCGAAAAGCGGGAACGCTTTCGCCAGCTGCTTGCCCAGAACCCGCACTGCAAGCCTTCTAGTCAGTCAGAGTAAGCTCGACCTGCACCTCACCGGCCTCCACAGCCGCCTCCATATTGACCTCCATGAGGTAAAGCCTCTCGGGCATAAAACCCAGCTCCGCCAACAGGTAGTTCCGTACGTTGGCAGCCCGCTCCTGCGCCAGCTGACGCAACACGGAAGACTGGGGCTTGATGGCGTCGATCAGGCGGGCCTCCATCTCGCCCACGGGTGGCCGGCTGCCATCGGCTGGCAGCTCCCCCTGAAACTGCTGGCTATAGTGCTGGAAGACCAGTTCCGAACGCAGCTCGGCCGGAAGCAGGAGGTCCTCAGGCGCCGAAGGCACTGCTTTGCCCTCCGCCTTGAGACGTTTCCAGCCCTCCAACTGCAGCTGCTGCTGCCACTGTTGACGGGCAAAAGGCGGCCAATCAAAGCCCTCACTGGAGCCTCCCGTCAGTTCCAGCTTAATGGTTGGCCGCTCCTCCAGAGCCGTAACAAGCGTTTGCAGACGCGTGCGAACCGCCTCGGAGAGTTCGCTGCTGCCGGGTGCAAAGCCAATCTGGCCATAACTCTCGGCGTCATCCCCCAACAGGGAGCCCAGCGCCCGGAAGGGGGAGCTGATGATATTGGTAATCAGGTTCACTAACGCCTTGGCGATAAGGCCGCCATAACTGAAATCGGGATTATCCAGATCTCCGCTGACCGGCAGGTCGATATCGATTCGTCCCTTGCTGTCTTTCATCAACGCGATGGCGAGCGTCACCGGCAAACTGGTGGCGTCGGGGCTGTCTGTGCGGCTACCCAGGGTCAGCTGGTCGAGTACCATCCGGTTTTCTCCCTTCAGCTGGCGATTTTCGAGCAGGTAGTGCAGGTTCAGGGAGAGCTTCCCCTTATTGATGGTGTAGCCGGCAAATTTGCCCGAATAGGGGGTCAGGGTAGTCAGTTCGACATTGGAGAACGAGAGCCCGAGATCGGTAAAAGCCTCCGCGCTAAGGGGGTTAATCTGCCCCTTGATAGTAACGGGGGCGTAGCGATCGACCTTGCCGCTGATATCGACCGCAGCACGTGCGCTGCTGTCCGAATCCAGCCCCTCCACACTCCCCTGAAGCTGGTAGATTCCGGTGGCAAACTGGGGTTGTAAACTCAGGTCAGCGAAGTTTGCCTCCCCCTCCGACAGCTCCACGCGCGCGATCGATATCTGCATCGGCTCGGTGGCGGTTTGCGAATCACCTGCAGGCGCCGCCTTATGCTCAGCCGGTGCACTGGCGGAGGATTCTGGCGGGCTCAGGATCTGGCTCAGGTTTACACTCAGGTCGGGGTAGATGATCACCCGGGCGTAGGGTTTGCGGGTTGCAACACGGGCAATGGAGAGGGCATTGGCCTGTTGATCGAAGTCGATCCCCTCCACCAGCAGCGACTGCCATTTCACGAACTCCAGGTAATCGATGGTGTCGCGACTAACAAACTCTTCAATGGAGAAGTCACCCTCAAATCTCAACTGGCTCTCCTCTCCCCCCTGCCACAGCAGCTTGCCGTCGATGCCCGCCCTCCCCTGCTCCAGCTGGAGCTGCAGAAGGGGGTCGATATAGGGCTGGAGACGGGCCAGGTCAAACCCCTTCAGGCGGGTCTCCACCTCAACCCTGGGACTGAACCAGAGCGCTCCGCTGACCTGGGCCTGGGCTCCATCATCCACCGCCAGGTCGAGCGCAAACTCAACGGGATTCTCCTGCGGAAACTCTACGGGGCCGCCTTCCAGATTGACCGGACTCAAGGTCCAGGAGGGCGGAGACTCAACGGAGCGGTCACTGAAGTCGATCCGGTAGTTGCTGAATGCAAAGCGGTTAAGGTGAAAGCTCCAGGGTAGCTCGGCGGCCTCTTGGTCCGCTGCCGACACCTGCCCAGAACGGCCGGGAGAGAGCGGTGCCTCGTCCCCTGTACTGTCGGCGGCCTTACCGTCGATTGCTTTGGCTTCCGCAAAGAGTTCCTGCAGGTTAAGCTGCCCGGAGCGTTTGAACTGGCTGGATATCTGCGCATCCTGCCCCACCAGCTGATCAACCCGAATGCTCTGACTTGCCGAGTCCAGCTCAATTCCACTGGCTGCCAGCCGAGGAATTGCGATCAGGTTGTCGGCCGCACGCTTGTACCCCAGCCGCAGATCGTCCAGCTCAAACAGCCCCTCATGAAGACTGAAGACCATCGCCTCTTCACTGCCATCAACCCGATAGCGCGCTCCCAGGGTTACCTTCCCCTCATACACCTCAAAGGCCAACTGCTCCTGCAGGTATTCCCAGATACGTCGGACCCTTACTCCCTGCAGGGTAAACTCACCGCTCGAGCGAAAAGGAACCACACTGAGATCGCCCTGCCAGCTTAGCGAGGTCTCCTGATCCAGACTGGCATTGAATGAATACGGGGCCTCACCATCCTGAGGCCGGGTACTGAAATTGAATAGTTCCAGGTTGAGGGGGGCCAACTCGGCCTGGTAGGGTTCGCTTAGGGAGCGGTCCTCAAACAGGACGCGACCATCGTCCACGCGAAGGTGCTCAATGCGCAAGGGTAAGGGGGGGGCTGCTTCCTCTTGTGCGACCCCCTCTTCTGTGGGGGGGCGCATCTCACTTATCAGTTGCTGCCAGTTGATTCCCCCTTCCGGGTTGACTCTCACATCCACGCCAGGCTGATCGAGTGAGAGCTCCTCAAGCACCAGCTGGCCGATCAACAGGTGTCTGACCGACAGATTGATGTGGAGCTGGCGGAAAGCCAGCATTGCCTCCTGCTGCTCACCCGTTAACTGGAGTCCCCTCAGGGTAACACTGAAGTCATAGGGGTTAATTTCAAGCCGCTCCAGAGTGACCACCCGACCGGTCAGCTTACCGGTTTCGCGCTCGATCAATGAGCGAATCGGTTCGGGTAACAGGAGAAAGCCAACCAGCGTATAGAGCGACACGGCAACCAGCATCAGGATGCCACGTCTTTGCCAGCGGCCCAGCTGCGACCAATAGGATGAAAATGAAACTCGACTGCCCATGAATATCCCTGACTCGACCCAAACGATTCCTTAGTATCAGGGAGTGTAGCAAGGTTCAAAGGGGGGTCGCTGAAAAAGGGTGCCTAAGCACCCTCATCCAGTCATACGGGCAGAGCGCGCTTCAGGAGGATGCACTCACCCAGACACCTCGCTCATTACGACAGGCAATATCGTTGTATCGCTGCTCTCTTTTGCCGATCCGGATCACCTCTTCATAGGAGCGACAGTACTGGTCACGCTCCTCAACAAACCAGGTGGCCGTGGGGGTCACCTTGCCTGAATTTCCACTCTCCGGATTGTGCCAACCTAACTGGGTTCCGGTTTTAAGGTTCTCCAGCGCGTAACGGGCGGCATCATCGGCCAGGTTTGTATCCTGCTCCGTAAGCATCTTATACAGGGGTGTTGAAACGCTTCTACTCGGGACGCTACTGCACGCTGACAGGGTAAGCGAAAACACACCCACAACAAGCAGATTTGCTGGTAGTTTGCTAACCATCATAAGCCCTCCAGGACATTCGCTTTTGTGCTTGTTAGAAAGGAGACGAAAAAAATACGAGTAGGTCCCGCTTTTAAACGAAACCTACACTCGCATCCTCGCCTATCTCCAGCCGTTTTCGATCGCTTCGGCCTCCTGTTCTGCACTTAAAGCATCACGGTCATCAAACCCCCTGCTCTCTGATTCTGTGCGACTTCTGCTACGAGAAGAGTCGTCATCTACCCTGCTCCTGTCTTCGGTACTACTGCGAGTTCGAGAGGAGTCATCATCTACTCGACTCCGATCCTCGGTTCGCGAGCGATCTCGGCTACGGTCGCGACTGTCATCACCCACCTGGCCTGGCTGGGAGTCATCAATGGAGCCGTCACCACGGGTTTTCTGACCCGCCGCATTGAAGTCGTCATCGTCAGCAGAGCGTGACTGGCCGGGCTGACTATCATCAATGGAGCCGTCCCCACGGGTTTTCTGGCCCGCTGCATTGAAGTCGTCATCGCCGGCAGAGCGTGACTGGCCGGGCTGACTATCATCAATGGAGCCGTCTCCACGGGTTTTCTGGCCCGCTGCATTGAAGTCGTCATCGTCGGCAGAGCGTGACTGGCCGGGCTGGGTATCGTCAATCGAGCCATCGCCCCGTGTCTTCAACCCCTGGTCATTGAGATCATCGTCCCCCAGGCCACGCCCTCGGCGACCTCCGTCATCATCGTCACCGCGCCCGTCGTCGCTGGAGTCATCGTCTCCACCCCCTCGGCCCCGGCCGCTGGAATCATCATCCGAGTCATCGGAATCGCTGTCATCGCCATCACCACGACCGCTGGAATCGTCATCGGAGCCGCTGTCGTCGCCACCGCTGCCACTGCCGCTGGAATCGGAGCCGCCATCATCACCACCACCATCGCCGCCGCCGCCACCATCGCCGCCGCCACCATCGCCGCCACCGCCATCGCCGCCGCCATCGCCGCCCTTGTTGTGGACCAGATAGTCATCGGCTATGTAGGTGTTGTTACCATCAAGCAGCAGGTTGTACACCACCTCCAGGGAGCTACCCTCACTCGGTTCTATGGAGGTCAGCGTCTCCTCAACAAATTCAGGCACCAGCATCAACTCACGGGCGAGGCCATCGCCGCCCTGGGCAAGCCCCTGTTCAAAGTGGCTGAAGCGCAGAACCGCATGTCCCACCTCCAACGCCTTCACACTCAGGTTAGGATTTTCACGGAAGGTGTCCCGAGGCGAGATGGAGCGCCATCCATCGGTACTGCGGAAGGGGTGTTCGGCCGTTACAAAAGCCTTACCACCATTGAGGCTGAAGAGCGCCCGTCCCGCGAGGGGGACCCGTTCAATCTGCACGACGCGGTTGATCTGGCCGGACTCACCCACCACCCGCTCGCCAACCCGAATATCCTTGATCGCCCGATAGCTACCGTCCGCCATCAGGATACGGGTACAACCGATAAAGCAGGAGCGGGCCCACGCACTCTGGTAGGTCAACTCTCCGCTATCCACATCGTAGCTGATGGGCGCTGCCATCAGGATGGTGGCCAGCGCTGAGCAGCTGAGCAGCTTCAGGGGGCTGAATCGAATACGGCGCAGGCCAGGTGAGGCCGATGCACCACTGTGCTTAAGGGGGGGTAGGGTCTTCATAGTCGGTTCCTTTGTGGGAAGCGGGCAGAGTTTTCTGCATCTCTCACAAGGGACAACAGCCGGCACCAGGTTTTATTCCCACCTCCCCTTAATTTATTTCAAAAAATATTTTTGCCCTTGCCGGGAATAAATCGTCTCTATAGTTGTTGTATAGCTAGAAAGCAGGCTTCTTCACCAACCGATGGCCCTCTGCCCATGATCAAAACGCTCCGGGAGCGAAAACTCAAACGCGCACTGACGGATCTCTATCCGCGGATGCAGCGATTCGCCCTGCGCCTGTGTAACGACCACCACGATGCAGAGGATCTGGTGCAGCAGGCCTACAGCCGTGCGCTGGAACGCCTGGAACAGTTCGAGGAGGGTACCCGGCTCGACAGCTGGATGTACCGCATCGTACAAAACATCTACTTTAACCAACGCAACGCCCAGGCGGTGGTGCAACGCAAGCGCCCCTATCTGGTGATCGAAAACGAACAGCCTGACAGCAGCCAGCAGTTAGAGAGCAGGAAGCAGCTTGAACAGGTGCTGGACCTGTTGGCCGCCATGCCCGAAGCCTATCGACTGGTACTGCTGATGGTCAGCATCGAGGGTCTCTCCTACAAGGAGGTGGCCGCCACCCTCGGGATTCCTATTGGCACCGTGACCAGTCGATTGGCAAGGGCACGTAAAACCATCAGTGAACAGTGCAACTCCCCCACTGTTCAGCCGGAAAAAAGCGCGGTTGGGACCCGCAAGGAGAGATTCCAATGAGCGTTCGCGAACCGATCAGCGACGAGTTGCTCTGCGCCTACATGGACAACGAGCTCGATCTGCCCACCCGCCAGCGCCTGGAACAGCAGCTCGGCGAGGACGAAACCCTGCGCGACCGGTTGCAGGCCCTGGTCGAGGCCGACACCCTGGTTCGCCAGGCCTTTAACCAACGCACTCCGATACACGCCAGCGGCACCCAGCTGTCCACTCCAACCTCCGGCGCTGGCGGTTGGTTTGCTCGGGCAGGCGGGCTACTGGCCGCTTCTGTGGCCGGGCTGGTGATCGGGATGAACCTGCCGGCCTCCACTGGCAGCGGCGCGAGCCCTGCCCAGTGGTCGCCACAGCAAACCCTCAGCCGTAGCCTGGAAAACCTGCCTCAGTTCCAGAACACCATGGAGCGTAACATCAGCGGGGTCGCCCAGCCCTGGAGCAATCCCGACCAGCCGGACGGCCGCCTGCTGCCGGTGCGCACTTACCGAACCGGGAGCGGCACCTACTGCCGGGAGTTTTTGCTGGAAGACCCCAACGAGCGCGTTACTGGGGTCGTCTGCCGCACCCCCCAGGGGCATTGGCAAATTGTGGACATGCAGTACAGCCAGCGGGGAAACAGCCCCAACCTGAAGATCTAACTCACCCCTTTGGCGACAGCCCTCTTCATCGGGGGCATTTTTGTTTGATATAAAAAACAGAGTTTCAAAAATAACACACTGACCTCTACAATGGTCGCTTTCACCGACAGGTTCCGACCACTGGTATGCGCCATCCCGCCCTCATGGCCGAGGTTCGCAGTATGCTGGCCCTCGCCACCCCTCTTTCCCTGATTTTCCTGGGGCAGGTCGCCATCGGCGCGATCGACACCATCATGATCGGGCGCTTGGGTTATGAGGTGCTGGCAGGCACCGCCCTCTCCCTCAACATCTACCTGCTGCTCTCAATGATCGCCATCGGCCTGATCGTTGCCGCTACTCCCCTGCTGGCTCGGGCCGCGAGTGCCAATGAGGTTGACCAGCTGCGTCACTGCATGCACCACAGCTGGCTGTTAGCGGGGGGGGTGAGCGCGGCCCTCAGCCTGGCCCTGGGCTGGGTTGGCCCACTGCTACTGCTACTGGGCCAGCAACCCGCTCTGGTGGCCACCGGGGTTGAGTACATGGAGGTGATGCGCTGGAGCCTGATCCCCGCCATGCTGATGATCGCCACCCGCAACCTCTTCTCCTCACTGCAGAGCCCGCTACCCGCGCTGGTGGTGATGGGGGTGGCCGTACTGCTCAATATCCTCCTCAACTACCTGCTGATCTTCGGTTACTGGGGTTTTCCGGCCATGGGAGTACGTGGCGCCGCCACCGCCAGCATCCTGGTCAACCTTTTTATGGTGATCAGCCTGACCCTTATCATTGCCATCCGACCGACATTCCGCCGCTACCAGTTGTTTAGCCGGGGCTTCGACTTTGATCCCGCGCTCCTCATTCGCCTGTTACGCATCGGGGGTCCCATCAGCCTTGCCTTCCTGCTGGAGGAGGGACTCTTCTCGGTCACCATTTTGCTAATGGGCTTCTTCGACAGTGCCTCGGTGGCCGCCCACCAGATCGCGATACAGGTCGGCACAGTGACCTACATGTTTATCCTCGGCATCGGTAATGCCGCCACGGTACGGGTAGGCAGCGCCATGGGGCAGCGTAACCCGCTCGCTGTGGCCCGCAGTGGCTGGATCGCCATCGCCCTTGGCGCATCCGTCATGCTATTGCTGGCGCTATTTATCTGGAGTTTCCCACAACTGATCATTGCCCTTTTCCTGGACAGCCTGGACCCCGCCAATACCCGGGTTATCGAGCTCGCCAGCGGCTTTCTCGTGGTGCTCGCCATCTTTCAGGTGATGGACGGTATCCAGCTCACAGCAGTCGGCGCGTTGCATGGTTTTCCCGACACCCGAATTCCGATGCTGATGGGCGCCCTCAGTTTCTGGGGTGTCGGCGTCGGTCTGGCGGTCGTGCTGGGTTTTGTACTCGACTGGCGAGGAATCGGCATATGGATCGGCCTGGCCAGCGGGCTGGGGCTCATGGCCCTGTTGTCGAGCTGGCGCTTTTACCGTCTCTCGCACCACTGCGAGCGTTACTTTGAACGCGCACGCGAGTTGCCGGTGACCTAAACTTAATTATCTAAAAAACCCCATCTTTCCAGCTAATCGATCTAACAGAGGGCTGCACCCCCACGGCTTCTTTTTTATAATCAGCCCTCACTGGGTCGGGATATCCCGCCCTGCCCCCTGCCGGAGGATCGAGCCATGAAACGACTCTATTACCTCACCGACAGTATCGAGAGTGCGGAGCAGATCTCGGAAGACCTGCACGCCGAAGGCGTTTCGGACTGGCGTTTTCATATCATCAGCCGGGACACCGAGGGGCTGATGCACCATCAGCTGCGGGCGGCAACCCCGCTGCACAGCACCAACATTGTCCACAGTGGTGAGCGTGGTGCCATCATGGGGGGGCTGAGCGGTCTCCTGATCTCCCTGCTGATCATCGGCACCCAGCCGGTCGGAGAACAGATCTCCAGCACCGCCGTCATTCTCATTACCGCGCTCTGTATCATCAGTGGTGGCTGGGTCGGGGCACTGAGCGGACGTCACCAGCAGAACTACAAGACGGCCCGCTTTCAGCGAGCAATTGATGCCGGTCAGTACCTGCTGATTGTGGACACCCGCAGCCACGAAGAGCTTGCAGTCCGCACGATCATGCAGCGCTACCACCCCGATGTGCCGCTGGCTGGAATCGACTCCCCCCTGACCAACCCCTTCGCCAGCGAATCAGAGCCAATACCACCGCCCCGCTAACCCTTTAGGCCGGCAGGCGGGTCAAGCCAGCTGCAGTAAGCGGAGCAGGAAGATACCCACGCTGATACTGAGTAGCGAGCCCAGCGTGGTGATCAGGATAATACTGGCCGCCAGTTCTGAGTCGCCCCCCATCGCCCGGCTCATCACAAAGCTGACGGCGGCGGTGGGGCTGGCAAACATCAGGAACATGATCCCCAGCGCTTCGCCCCTGAACCCTAGCGCAAGCGCCCCCAGAGTGAGGAGCAAAGGCACCATCACCAACTTAAGAATTGCCGTCCACAGGGAGAGCGACGACGCCTTACCCAGCGCCTTCAGGCTCAGGGTACCGCCGATCCCCAGCAGGGCCAACGGCAGCGTCATGGCGGAAAAGTAGCTCCCGGTCTTGAGCAGTACGGCGGGCAACTCCACCTTGATGTGAGCCAACACCACCGCGAGGGCGATAGAAAGGATCAGCGGGTTGCGTACAATACCCAGCCCGATGCCGCGCCAGTCGATACGCTCCCCCCGCCGGTTGGCGGCCATCAGGGCAAACACCGAGAGCACGTTATAAAGCGGGGTCAGGGTGGCCATCAACAACGACGCCATGGCCAGTCCAGGTTCACCGTACATATTGGCCGACAGCGCGAGTCCGGTAATGCCAAGATTGCTGCGAAAGGAGCCCTGTACAAACACACCGCGCTGATCCCCCCGGGCCACCATCGCGCCCGACAGAAACCAAAGCGAGAAAAACACCAGCAGGGTCGCCAGCACCGAGTAGAGCAATTGGCGAGGATCAAAGACCTGGGAAAGATCCAGCTTGATGATGCTGATGAACAGCAGCGCCGGCAAGGTGACGTTGAACACCAGGCGAGAGGAGATCTCGATGAAGTTTTCGTTGATAAAACCGATGCGGCGCAAAAAGGCGCCGAGAAACACGATCACAAAGATCGGAACCGTAATTTCAACGGTAAACAGCAGCGTATCCAGATAGAGGTCCACAACGAGCTCCAGGCGTGACCAGGGGCAACATTGTAGCTTTTCTCGCTTGATAAGAGCCATCAGCGCTAAGCCGTTAACCCTGTTAGACGGCTTTTTTATGATGGCTAGCCATCGGCAGGAAACGGGCTACCGTTAGGTTGTTACCCGCTAATTGCTGGAGTCGGCCATGACCCTCAAAGAACTGGATGCCCTTGAGCATCGAATTGGTGATATCGCACTCTGGGTTGTTTTAGCCCTGGCCGCCCTGATGGCCCTGGCAGCCCTGACCGGCTAGTCCACCTGAAGCAAGCCCCCAGATGGTTGGTCCACCTGGGGGCCTTATGCTTTTGATGTTTGCGTGTCGCGTCTCAGCGATGGGCGCTTGCTTAGGCCGATTCCCGGCCCGCTACCTCGTCGTTATCCAGTTCCGACTCCATGCGCTCGAACTCGGCAACAATATCCGCTTCCGGCGCCGGGCTCAGCAGGGTCGCCACCACAATCGCGATGGTGCTGAACAGGATACCGGGCACGATCTCGTAGATATCAAACAAGCCTCCGCTCAACTGCTTCCATACCACGATGGTCACGCCACCCACGATGATGCCCGCCAGTGCGCCGTTGCGATTCATCCGCTTCCAGTACAAGGCCAGCAGCAGGGCCGGGCCAAAGGAGGCGCCAAAGCCCGCCCACGCGTAGGAGACAAGCCCCAGCACCGAGCTGTCGGGGGTCAGGGCCAGGGCCAGGGCCACAAAGGAGATGGCAATCACGGCATAACGGCCCACCTTCACCACCTGCTCCGGGGTTGCGTCGCGCTTGACCAGCGCCTTGTAGAAGTCCTCCGCCAGTGCCGACGAGGAGACCAGCAGCTGGGAGTCAGCGGTACTCATCACCGCCGCCAGGATGGCCGCCAGCAGGATACCGGCGATCACCGGGTGAAAGAGGGCGTTCACCAGCACCATGAAGATCTTCTCGGAATCACCCAGCTCACCGCCCATGTTGGCAGTGACGTAGAGCAGGCCGACAAAGCCGACCAACAGCGCACCCAGCTGGCTCAGGCCGGACCAGGTCACCGCAATACGGCGGGCGGCGGGAATGTCACGGTTGCTGCGAATCGCGGCAAAACGGGCCAGGATGTGCGGCTGGCCAAAATAGCCCAGACCCCAGGCCAGCAGGGATACGATGGCGATCCAGGAGAGCGCCTCCCCCTTGCTGTCGGTGAACATATCGAGCAGCTGTGGATTGATCGCTTCCATGTCGGTAAACACGCTGCCAAAGCTGCCATCGAGGGCAACGATCGGCACAATCAGTAGCGCCGCCGCCATCAGCAGCCCCTGCACCAGATCGGTCCAGGAGACGGCCAGGAAACCACCGAACAGGGTGTAGGAGATCACGCAAAGAGCGCCGATCACCACCGCCCAGGTGTAATCCAGGCCGAACACGGTTTCGAACAGCTTGCCGCCCGCCACCAGGCCGGAGCTGGTGTAGAAGAGGAAAAACAGCAGGATAAAGAACGCTGAGATCACCTGCAGCAAGCGACTGTTATCGCGGAAGCGGTTGGCAAAAAACTCAGGCAGGGTCAGGGAGTCGTTGGAGATGATGGTATAGACCCGCAGGCGCCTGGCCATCAGTACCCAGTTGCCCCAGAACCCCAGCAACAGACCTCCGGCCAGCCAGAACGCCTCGAATCCTGCCGACATGGCATACCCGGGCAAACCCAACAGCAACCAGCCGCTCATATCGGAAGCGCCGGCCGAGAGGGCCGCCGGCCATGGCCCCAGTGAGCGCCCCCCCAGAAAGTAGTCGGATGAGTTACTGGTACGCTGATAGGCCACATAGCCGATCGCTAGCATCAATATCAGGTAGGCGATAAAGGTCATGGTAATGACCAGCGAATGTTCAATCATGGAGTGGTTCTCCCGTTATCTCGTTTTAGTGGGTCGGTTGTTATTCTGTTCACCACGTCCCTGCAGTGACCCTCCCCTGACGTCCCTTTTCCATTGGTCGTTGAACGCCCCGCTGGCCGCACCAAAGGGTTAAGGGGAGGCACGCCGCGCCTAGGGAGAGTTGCTCCTCGGGGCGCGGCGCCAAGGCCGGCCAAACCGGCCAGGGGATCAGACCACCTCACTCTCCAGGGAGAGCAGGGTCGCGTTGCCCCCCACGGCGGTGGTATTGATCGTCCGGGTCCGTTCCGTGGCAAAACGGAACAGGTAACGTGGGCCACCCGCCTTGGGGCCGGTGCCGGACAGCCCCTGCCCACCAAAGGGCTGCACGCCGACGGCGGCGCCGATCTGGTTACGGTTGATGTAGACGTTGCCCACCCGTACCCGGCTGTCGATATACTGGGCCGTGGTTTCGTTACGGGTATGCACCCCCAGCGTCAGCCCGTATCCGGAGCCGTTGATCTCCTCAATCACCCGATCAAGCTCGCTGGCCTTGTAGGTGACCAGGTGCAGAACCGGGCCAAAGTTTTCCTTGGTCAGGCGGTTCATGGAGTCGATCTGGAAAGCGATCGGGGCCACGAAGTAGCCGCGCTCAGCCACCTCGGGTGCCAGCGGTGCCTCGGCAATCAACTGTCCCTGCTCACGCATGGCAGCGATGTGTTCCTGCAGCATCGACTGGGCACGGGCATCGATCACCGGGCCGATGTCGGTGGCGTGCAGGGAGGGATCGCCCAGGCTCAACTCCGCCATGGCTCCGGTAAGCAGCTCCTTGATACGCGGCGCTATATCCTCCTGCACATAGAGCACACGCAACGCCGAGCAGCGCTGGCCGGCACTCTTGAAGGCGGACTCGATCGCGTCCTTGACCACCTGCTCGGGCAGCGCGGTGCTATCGACAATCATCGCGTTCTGGCCGCCGGTCTCGGCGATCAACGGGGCTATGGCTCCGTCGCGATTAGCCAGCGCACGGTTGATACGGCGCGCGGTGTCGGTAGATCCGGTAAAGGCGACGCCGGCGATGCGTTCATCGGCAGTGATGGCGTTGCCCACCACCGCTCCTTCACCGGCCACCAACTGGATCGCCGCAGCCGGCACCCCGGCTTCAATCAGCAGCTCCACTGCCCGTGAAGCAATCAGACTGGTCTGCTCCGCCGGCTTGGCCACCACGCTGTTACCGGCCACCAGGGCAGCAACCACCTGGCCGATAAAGATCGCCAGCGGGAAGTTCCAGGGGCTGATGCAGGCAAATACCCCGCGCCCCTCCAGAAACAGCTCATTGGACTCACCGGTGGGCCCCGGCATCAGCATCGGCTCGCCAAACTGCTGGCGGGCCTGCTGGGCGTAATAACGGCAGAAATCAACCGCCTCGCGGATCTCATCGACGCTGTCCTCGATGATCTTGCCCGCTTCCAGGTGGCAGAGGGCGATCAGCTCGGCCCGATGAGTCTCCATCAGGTCCGCCATCCGCTCGAGGCACAGGGCGCGATCCTTGACCGGCGTCCGGTTCCACGCTTCGAAGGCCTCGGCGGCGGCGTCGATCGCACGGGTAACATCCTCGGCACTGGCCCACTGCACCTGTCCCACCAGGCGCTGGCGATCATAGGGGCAATAAACCGCCTGCAGCGGACCCGATGCCTCCACCGCACCGTTGAAGATGGTGCCCCCTTTCCACTGTTTTTCGAACATCGCGTTAATCTGCTCCTTTAACGGTTGCCACTGACTGGCAATTTCGATATTGACCCCGGCCGAATTGCGGCGCTCCTCTCCGAACAGCTCCGGAGGCAGGGGAATGCGGTCATTGTTGAGGCTTCGATAAGCCTTGAGTTGCTCGGCCGGATGCTGCACCAAACTGGCTACCGGGGTATTGGCATCCACTAGGCGGTGTACAAAGGAGGAGTTGGCCCCGTTCTCCAACAACCGGCGCACCAGGTAGGGCAGCAGATCCTTATGCTCCCCCACCGGAGCGTAGATGCGGACATTGTGACCGCTGTCGCTCACCACAACGTTGTATAGGGCGTCCCCCATGCCATGGAGGCGCTGGAATTCGAAACGATCACTGGTCGCCAGGTTGCGAACACAGGCCACCGTGTGGGCGTTGTGGGTCGCAAACTGGGGGTAGATCACGCCGCGCGCCGCCTCGCTGAAGAGGAAGCGGGCACAGGCCAGGTAGGAGAGATCCGTTGCCTCCTTGCGAGTAAACACGGGGTAGGCTTCGATCCCGTGCTGTTGGCACAACTTGATTTCGCTGTCCCAGTAGGCCCCCTTCACCAGGCGCAGCGGGATGAGGTCACCCTGTTCGCGGGCGATGGCCGCCAGCCAGGCCAATACCGGCAGGGCGCGCTTGGAGTAAGCCTGCACCACCAGGCCAAAATTGCCCCACCCCTTGATCTCGTCACTGCGATAGAGCTTTTCAAACAGCTCCAGCGACAACTCCAGCCGATCCATCTCCTCGGCGTCGATGGTAATGCCAACGTTCAGTGCCCGCGCTTCGGTCGCCAGCTTCAACACACTGCGGTAGAGCTCCTCCAGCACTCGCTGCTTCTTACCCTCTTCGTAGCGGGGGTGGAGGGCCGACAGTTTGATCGACACCGACGGCAGGGGGATTCCCGCCTCACCCACAGAAGCCTTGCTGTTTTGCTGGCCCACACGCGCAATCGCCTTGAGATAATCGTTCAGGTATTTGTCGGCATCGCGGGCGGTCAAGGCGGCCTCACCAAGCATATCGAAGGAGTAGGTGTAGCCCTTCTCCATCTTCTTGCGGGCGTTGCTGAGGGCTTCATCGATACCGCGGCCCAACACAAAGTGCTTGCCCATGATCTTCATCGCCTGGTTCATCGCCTTGCGGATCACCGGCTCCCCAACCCGGTTAACCAGCCGGTTTATGATATTGGCCGGCGAACCATCGATACGGCTGTCCATGGTAATCACCTTCCCGGTCAGCATCAGCCCCCAGGTAGAGGCGTTTACCAGCAGCGAGTCACTGTTGCTGAGATGGTTATTCCAGTCCGCTACGGAGAGCTTATCCCTGATCAGGGCATCGGCGGTGTCCGCATCGGGCACCCGCATCAATGCCTCCGCCAGGCACATCAGAAGAATGCCCTCCTGGGTGTCGAGGCTGTACTCCAGCAACAGCGCATCGATCATATGGATCGCTTCGTCGTTATCGCGCACCTTCTCGATCAGGCGCGAGGCTTCACGGGTGATGGACTCCAGCTCTGGCTGCTCCGGGGTCGCCAGCAGCAAGAGCTCATTCAGCAACTCCACCTCATCAACACAATAGTTGGGTGAGATGGCGTCCTTCAGTGAAGCGGCGTCACGCTGGATGAACTCGGGCGATAGGATATCGGTCGCTTTAAACATGATCAGATCCTGGCAAGGAGTAACGGGGCCGACGCAGGTCGCCCCCCATTTGCAGTTGATGGAACCCGGTCGCTGACTGGCAGACTCATCGGGTGTTCTTCGGGTATCCGATTACGGTAGCCAGTGGGCGGGATCCACGTCTTACAAAAAACCACTACCGCTTTTCGAAAAACGCGCATTGAATACAGTCTGGGCGACGGTTAGTGGTTTTCTGTTATACGAAAGTATAAGAGACCCGACGATTTGAAGGGGCAGGCGCCGAGAACGGGTGCGAAGGGAAGCCTCAGGATCGGCGAAGCTGGCCGGGGGTGACACCCTGGTGGCGCTGGAGGGCGCAGGTCAGGGCACTCTGGCTGGAAAAACCGCAATGGTCGGCAATCTCGCTGATCGACAGAGTGCTATCGGTCAGCAGCTCGCGGGCTTTCTGCAGGCGCCGGGTGATCACGTACTGGTGGGGCGTTATGCCATACCCCTCCTTGAAAACACGCTGGAACTGGCTTGGACTGAGGTGAACACGCTTGGCCAGCGCAAAGACGCTGATCGACTCCCCAAGGTGGGCGTCGATAAACTGGTCAAGGCGCTCGCGGTCGAGTTGACGGCCACGGGGGCTGGGCGGGGACGACTGGGACTGGCCCAGGCGGTGGGAGAGACCGTGGATAAAGGTGGCCGCCACATGGGCGGCCAACCCCTGGTCATGGGGGAATTGCTGGATTTCCTGAATGCCCAGTGAGAGCAGCTGCTGCAGGCGAGGATCCATGGTGAAGTAACCGGGGCGCTCAAACAGTCGTTCAACCACCCGGTCAGGCAGCAGGTCGTTTCCCCCAAAAGGCAGATTCAGTACCAGAACCCGGTTGTCGGGGTCTCCGCAGTAATAATGGGGGTGATCAGAGGGAACCACACAGCCCTGCCAACGATCCAGGCGGTGACCCAGCCCGTCGACCTCGAAGTCGGCGCAACCGGACACCCCCACGATCATCTGGTGGAAGTGGTGGTGGTGGCGATGACTCTGCACTGGCAGGTTGATCAGGCCCGCATCGATCATTTATTAGGCAGCCAAGAGGGTAAAAAAGGCAGGTTATCGGCTCTCACCCAGCGACGCAATAGATATTTGTAACCGGCTGGAGCCTCCAAAGGGTGTTGGCGTCGCAGGGCGGCAGGCAGGCCAGGGGCTAGTCGATGTGCTTCAAGCCGACGCCGGCAGACTCGATACGCACCACTTCCATGGTCTTGACCGGTGCTTCGATCGGCAGCCCCTGCACCTGGACATTGACGACGGCCCCCACCTCGGGGACCTCCTGTCCATTGATCAGCAGAAACAGGCCCCCATCGGACAGATCCCGCGTATGTAAAATTCTCTCAGGTGTCCCTTCCCCCCAGACCCTGATTAGCAGATCCATATCGGTTCGTAGATATCGTCTTTTTTCGCTCATAGTTCTTATAATGCCATGCAGATAGCAGCATTTATAAAGCAAGCAGTTTATTTTGCAACTGTTGCGGCATTTTACTCCGGAGACCCGCTAGCCAAGCCTGACGCTTTGGTCCATTCTGAAGGCTATGAAAGTCAAGACACAGTATCTGCTGATCTCCCTCATCACTGCAGCCCTGGTCGGTTATGTAGCGGTCAGTTTTTTTGCTGCGCAGGGAAGCCAGACCGTCAAGCTTACCAATATTTTTGATTCCTACGTTGACCTTGCTGACACGCTGACTGACTATCGTACCGAGTTGATTGATCAACACCTTGCCCTGTTCGCAAACCTGAGCAGGGAGACAGACCGGGCACAACGTGAGACCCTTTTACGCGTTGGAATTGGTGAGGCCGAAAGGATCGTTGAACGCATTAGCCACCTCAGGAAACGCTTCCATTTCAGCGATTCCGAACTGGTCAGGCTGGATCGCACAGGTGAGACGCTGAACCAGTACCTAACCAGCCTCAGCAGTGCAGCCCACCCCCTCTCTGAGAGCAGTATCACTGGCTCGCAACTGCTGCACTTGAGCGAAGCCAACACCCACTTCCAGTCGGCCACCGCCCAACTCAGCGCTCTGCTGCGCGACCGCCAGCAACAGGGGCTCGACCAGCTAGTGGCTATCCAGAAGCAGACCGATAGCAGGCTGTTTGACCTTGGCCTGCTGCTGTTGGCCACGATCGTTTTCATTCTATTAGGCAGCTGGTTGATATCACGCCAGATGGGGAAAAGCATCGGTCGCCTGGTAGCCGTGCTTGCAGAGCTGTCCCATGGAAATACCGATATCAGGGTGCCCACCACCCAGGCTGATAATGAGTTTTCGGAAATATTCAAGGCCGTGCAAGCCTTCAGGGAAACCCTGATTAACTACCATGACTCGCAGCTGGAACTCGACACCCGCAGCCGTGAGCTCGAGCGCCTGCTATCCACCATCCCCGGCATGGCCTACCGCTGCGAAAAAAACCAGCAGCGTAACCTGCTGATGGCCAGTGCAGGTTGCCTGGACCTCACCGGGTACAGCCCCCAACAGCTCAACAACAGCCAGGAGGTCAGCTTCGGTGAGATCATCCACCCCGACGACCGCTCGCGGGTTCTGGACCAGATCGAAGATGCCACCAATAACCAGCGTGCCTACCAGCTCACCTACCGCCTCATCACCCAGGACCAGCAAACGCGCTGGGTACTGGAACGCGGTATGGAGGTATACGATGATCAAACCGCTGAGGGTACGCTTGAGGGGTTGGTCATCGATATCACTGAGCGCAAACAGGCCGAAGAGGAGGTTCAGCGACTCAACAACCAGCTTGAGCAGAGAGTACATGAGCGAACCCAGGATCTGCAGCAGACCGTACAGCACCTGACCGAGCTGCAAAGCCAGCTGATCGAGTCGGAGAAGCAGGCGTCCCTCGGCAGCCTTGTAGCGGGGGTCGCCCATGAAATCAACACGCCGATCGGTATCTGTGTCACCGCGGCCTCGCACCTGGAGCTTATCACTGCTGGGTTGTTGGCGAAGGTGGAGTCCCAGGACCTCAAGCGCAGCGAACTGGTGCAGTTTATGAAAACCCTGAATGAGGGGCTGCAACTAATCCAGAACAATATTCGCACCACCTCAGACCTGATTAACAGTTTCAAATTAATGGCTGTCGACCGTGACAACGAGGAGATGAGGGATTTCTACCTCCACGAATACCTCAACGAACTGCTCAAAGGCCTGGCTCCCCGACTGCAAGCCAAGGGGCACCGGGTCGACCTTAACTGCCCCGACAACCTGATGCTGCATAGCTACCCCGGAGCTTTTTACCAGATCATCACCAACCTGGTAGAAAACTCCATCGCGCATGGTTTTGCCCACATTCCCAACGGCCAGATCAGTATCGAGGTAGAGTGCAGCGATAACCTGCTGCGCCTGGTCTATACCGATAACGGAATCGGCGTTAACGACGAGGTACGCAAGCGGATTTTCGAGCCCTTCTTTAGTGCCAGTGCCAAGCGCAGCAAGGGGCTGGGGCTGAATATCGTTTACAACAGTGTGACCCAGATCCTGCAGGGCCATATTCATTGCTCCAGCGAGCCGGGTCACGGGATCTGTTTTGAGATTGAGGCGCCTGCCCGCCTCAACCATTAAAGCGGGCCAACTGCCGGCTAACGGCGCAGGAAACCATAGTCGCTCGCTTGTAGCAGGTTGAGCAACGGCTGTAGCCCCCCCAGGTCACCGGCATCGAAGCGCCCCCGCTCGGGGCTATCGAGATCCAGCACCCCGACCAGCCCCTGCTCATCGTAGAAAGGGATGACCAACTCACTGTTACTGGCCGCATCGCAGGCAATATGCCCCGGAAACTGGTGAACATCCAGGACGATCTGGGGCTCGCCGGTTAAGGCGGCGGTACCGCAAACCCCCTTGCCCATGTCGATGCGAATGCAGGCCGGTCGCCCCTGGAAGGGGCCCAGTACCAGCTGCTGATCCTGTGCCAAATAAAACCCGGCCCAGTTGAGCCGGTCCATCTCCATAAACAGCAGGCTGGAAAGGTTTGCCATATTGGCTATGGCATCGGTTTCATCGCCCACCAACGCCTCAGCCTGCAGCAGCAGGCGCTTATAAAATGATGATTGCTCAACTGTAGTAGCCATAATCCTCCATCCTGTAATCGGTGACTTGTGCGTTACTGTAATGGGTAAGCTGTCGCTTGAAACTGGCTTGTTCTGCGGCTAGCCAGTCGCTCAACGGACGGGGGGAAGCCTGCCCGGTATCCAGGTTTTGCAGGGGCGACAGGTAGACCAGGTCCTGGCGCCCAAGCGGCAAGGCAGTAATCCAGCGCAACGTGTTTTCCAGATGACGGTCGCTAAGCTGCTCGCCGCCGGCACCGACCAGAATGCAGATACCCAAAGGGATGCCTGCCTGGCTCGCCACCGTCAAAGCCTCCGTCAGGCGCTCTGTGTCGTCCCCTTTGCCGAGTTCCCTGCGCAGCCCCCCGTCTCCCGTCTCCACCCCGACCACCAGTCGTTTCAGGCCGGCTTGTTGTAACTCCCGCCACTGGTTGGCTGAGCGGCTCGGTGAAAAATCCGGGTCCCAGAAACTGGCAACGCCCCTTGGGAGTTGACCGAACAGCTGACGGGTATGCTCCAGCACCCCTAGCAGGCGCCGCTGGGAGAGAGCCAGCGCGTTGGCCGAGCCCAAAAACACACCGTTACGCTGCCTGACCCCCTCCCCCAGCCAGCCCTTGATAGCGAGCAGTTGTTGTTGGAACGCCTCCTCGGACAACAGGGCAAAGGGGCGATCACGGTAGAAAGCGCAAAAATGACAGCGCCGATTGGGGCATCCGGTTGCCGGCTGTACCACCAGGTCACGATAGCGATCCGGTGGCAGAATAGGCACATCCTCTGGATAGATCTGCTGGTAACGCTCGGCATCGGCCCGATAGTCGGCGTGGATGGCACGCTCCAGGGGTTCCCTCAGGGCATCGTCGGGGAGGCTCTCCAACAGCCGCTGGCAATGTTCCCGAACCCGGGCCAGCAGCCGCTCAACTTCATCGTCCGCCAGCCGACGACGTCCTGTATCCACCTGGAACCAGTGGCCATTGAGGGTACGCCGATAAAACTGTGGTCCCTGCCGCAAGCTGCAGCAGAGTCCGCGGTCGCTGAGGCGCAGGGCGTGTTCACCAAGAGAGACCTTGACCCCATCCGCCAGGCTGCGCCACTGAACCATCTGAGCCCTGCTCACCATCCCACCTTCTCACCCTTTGTAAAGCCGTGATAAGCTTGAGTAAATTGATCAACAAATCGTCCACCGACCGCACCAGCTCTCCCCAGAGGACCAGTATGCGCGCACTACGACGTTATTTTCTGCACCTGCCCTGGCTGCTGCTGGCCTCAACGGGAGCCCACGGCCAGGCCTGCAGCCAGGTCACCATCGCCGGGCATCCGAACCTGCCGCCGGTGGTCTGGGGGGACTACCTGTCGACGCTGGGTTCGGCCCCGGAGTTAGTGAGCGAGATGCTGGCCGAACAGGGTATCTCGGTCCACTCCGATTTCAAAGGCGGCAACAACCGGGTGATGCGGGATTTCAAGCTGGGTAAGTTTGATATCAATCCCGCTATGGCCCGTACCCCGGAGGCCGAAAGTTACACGGTCTTTGTTGAACCCCCCATCTACACCCAAAGCTACATTGTGATTACCCGTCGCAGAAGCAATCTCGAGATCACCGACTGGTCCCAGCTGCGCAAACTCAAGGGCGTCGCCTCCAAGGATACCTACCTCGGGGCCCGCTTCGAGGCCTTTGCCGAAGCCGAACTCGACCTGCTACGCATCCAGAACGCACAACAGGGGCTGAAGATGCTCAACGTCGGCCGGGTCGACTACGCCATCTACCCCCAGATTCAGGATGATCTCTTTGTCTCCCTGCTCGACATGGAGGGGGTGTTCGAGAAGATGCCGGTGGATATCGCCTCTTTCGAACTCTATATCGGCATCTCCCGCGCCAGCCTCTGCGACTTTCCGCTGCAACAGATGAGCGAATGGCTCAGCCACTCCCAACACAGTGGCCACGCCGCCCATGTAATGAACGACAACCTCTACAAGTGGATGGGCTACGGGCTCAACCAAAAACCCTGATTAACGCCCGCCGGATCGACAATCCTTTAGCATCTCCGCCATCAGGAAGGCCAGCTCCAGTGCCTGGTCGGCATTCAGTCGGGGGTCGCACTGGGTATGGTAACGATCACCCAGCAACTCCTCGGTAATGGAGCCACTGCCGCCGGTGCACTCGGTAACATCCTGCCCCGTCATCTCGAAGTGAACGCCGCCGGCATAGCTGCCCTCGGCACGATGCACATCGAAGAAGCCCCGGACCTCCCGCAGTATCTGCTCAAAGGGGCGGGTCTTGTAGCCGCTGCTGGCCTTGATGGTATTGCCGTGCATCGGGTCACAACTCCAGACCACCCGGGCCCCCTCCCGCTGCACCGCCCGTAACAGCGGTGGGAAGGTTTCGGCCACCCGGTCGGCCCCCATGCGCACGATCAGGTTCAGCCGCCCCGCTTCGTTATGGGGGTTGAGACGCTCAATCAGGCGCAGCAGCTCATCTTCCGTGATGCTGGGCCCCAGTTTCAGTCCGATCGGGTTACAGACCCCGCTCAAAAACTCGACGTGGGCCGAGTCGAGCTGGCGCGTACGATCACCGATCCACAGCATATGGGCAGAGCAGTCATACCAGTCGCCACTCAGGCTGTCGCGCCGGGTAAACGCCTGCTCGTAGTTCAGCAGCAGCGCTTCGTGGGAGGTGAACAGGGTGGTTTCCCGGATCGCCTTGGTGTTCTCGGCCGTCATCCCGCAGGCGGCCATAAAGCCCAGGGTCTCATCGATGCGATCGGCCAGGTGCTGGTAACGCTCGCTGAGGTCCCGATTGTGAATGAAGTCCAGGTTCCATCGGTGCACCTGGTGCAGGTCCGCCATCCCCCCCTTGGAGAAGGCGCGCAGCAGGTTGAGGGTGGCCGCTGCCTGATGGGTCGCTTGCAGCATACGCTGGGGATCAGGAATACGCGCGACGGCATCGAACTCAATACCGTTGACGATATCACCCCGATAGCTCGGCAATTCCACGTCGTCGACCACCTCGGTGGCGGCACTGCGGGGTTTGGCGAACTGACCCGCCATGCGTCCCACCTTGACCACCGGGCAGCTGGCCCCGAAGGTGAGCACTATGGCCATCTGCAGCAGCACCTTGAAGGTATCGCGTATGGTATCGGCGCCAAACTCGGCAAAGCTCTCGGCGCAGTCCCCCCCCTGCAGCAGAAAAGCGCGCCCCTCGGCCACCTCCGCCAACTGCTGTTTGAGATCCCGAGCCTCACCGGCAAACACCAGCGGCGGGAACCCCGCCAGCTGCTCCTCCACGGCCTGCAGCGCCAGGGGATTCGGGTAGTCCGGTTGCTGCTGGATGGGGTAGTCCCTCCAGCTGGAAGGGGTCCATACTCGGCTCATAACTGTTTCCTTATGTGGCCCAGGGCCAGAGATCATTGCTCAACGCCCAGGTTCCGCAGGTAGCTCACCACCTCGGAGTAAGAACCCCGGAAGCGGATGCGCTCCTTTTTCTGATCCAGCTGGTACTGGTACATGGGATCGTAATACTGCTCCAGCACCTGGGCGATGGCATCGCGATAGACCCCCGCCACCGACTCCAGCTGGCGATGTTGCAGCGCCTGCTGGAGGGCATCCCGGATCTGCTGGTAACGCTCACCCCCGAGACGACGACGGATCCCCTCAATGGCATCCAGCAGGTAATTTGAGAAGGCAAGGTAGCCCTCCTCCTCACCCAAATGCGACCGGTAAGCGGTCAGCATATCCTCAACGTACTCCCGCTGCAGGCGCTCAATACGCTCCTCCAGGCCGGCCTCGATCACCACCACCGGCGCCTGTGCCATCGCCTCCTGCAGCGCCGGGGGTAAACCGCAACGGCCCACCATCCGGCTCTCATCCTCCAGCACCATGAGGCTGTGTCCGGCGGCCCGCAACTTCAGAAGGCGCACCGCCAGGGCATTTTCAAAATTGATCTGGGTGGGCTGGCCACCGATCTGCTTACCGAAACTGGAACCCTTGTGGTTCGCGAGCCCCTCCAGGTCGACGCTGTTGTCGAGCTCCGCCAGCAGCGGGGTCTTCCCGGTTCCCGTCAGGCCGCCCACCACCATGAATCGAGCGCTGGCAATCACCTCGTCGATGCTGTCAATCAGAAAACGACGCAGTGCCTTGTAGCCACCCTCGACGAAGGGCATCTCGATTCCCGCTTCCGCCAGCCACTGTTGGCTTATTTTCGAACGCAGCCCGCCACGAAAGCAGTAGAGCACCCCCTCTGGGTGGGCCGCAGCAAAGGCCTGCCAACGGGCCACCCGTGCCGCCTTTATATCTGCGGTCGCCATCTCATTGCCGAGGGCGATCGCCGCATCCTGACCCGCATTCTTGTAGCGGGTCCCGATCAGCTCCCGTTGGCGATCATCGAGCAGCGGCAGGTTCTGGCTTGTAGGGAACGCCCCCTTATCGAACTCTACAGGGGCGCGGACATCCATCAGCGGGATATCCTCGAGGAACAGATTCAGATAGTGATCGATGTCGATATTGGGGCGCTTGCTCATCCGGCGACCACCTCGACCCGCACTCCGCCGCGCGCTGGCAGCAGCTCGCCGAAGCAGCTCAGGCTAAGGCCATGGGCCTCGGCCACCGCCAGGAATGCGGCCTCCTCCTGAGGCTCAACCGCCACCAGCAAACCGCCGCTGGTCTGGGGGTCACAGAGGATCTGTTGCATCGACTCGTCCAATGGCGGCGCTTTGTGCCCATAGCTCTGGTAGTTACGCAGGGTGCCCCCGGGCACGCAACCCTGCAGCCGGTAGCGCTCGGCCTCGGCAATCACAGGCACCTGCGCCATCTGGATGCGCGCATCCAGGTTGCTGCCCTCGCACAGCTCCAGCAGGTGTCCGAGCAGGCCGAAGCCGGTGACGTCGGTCATCGCGCTGATGCCCGGCAGGGCGGAGAGTTCGGCGCCGATGCGGTTGAGGGTACACATGCTATCGCGGGCGATGTGGGCATGCTCGGGCTGCAGCAGTTTTTTCTTCTGCGCGGTGGTGAGAATGCCCACCCCCAAAGGCTTGGTCAGGTAGAGGCGACTACCGGCGGTGGCGGTATTGTTCTGTTTCAGGCGGTCGAGGCTCACCTGGCCGGTGACCGCCAGCCCGAAGATCGGCTCGGGAGCGTCGATACTGTGGCCTCCGGCCAGCAGGATACCGGCGTCCAGGCAGGCCTGGCGCCCCCCCTCCACCACCTGGGCGGCGATTTCGGCATCCAGCTGGTTGATCGGCCAACCAAGGATCGCAATCGCCATTAGCGGGTTGCCCCCCATGGCGTAAACATCGCTGATCGCATTGGTGGCCGCGATGCGTCCGAAATCGAAAGGGTCGTCCACAATCGGCATAAAGAAGTCGGTGGTACTGATTACCCCGGTGCCGTTGCCCAGGTCGTAGACCGCCGCGTCATCCTTGGAGCTGTTGCCCACCAGCAGGCGCTCATCATCGGGCAACGCCAGGTTGGACTGTAGAATACGGTCAAGCACCCCGGGGGCGATCTTGCAGCCGCACCCGGCGCCGTGGCTGTACTCGGTAAGTTTGATGGTGTCGCTCATGGCCGCTCCCGGGAAGAAAATCGGGCATACGTTAGCAGCTTTGGCAAAAGATGCAATTTACCCGCACCCACGGCTGCACCCTGGTGCCTAGCGGGCGCAGGCGCTGTGGGGTCCGGAACGCCTCGGGCCGGGAGGCTCAACGCGCTCCAGCATCACCTCCGTTGACGCAGGTCGCAGCCACAACCGCAGCGCCATGGCCGCGGTCAGCGCCAACACCAGCAGCGAGCCCAGCACCACTCCAGACCATCCCGACTGCTGCCAGAAGGGTTCCAGATAGAAGCCACCACTGCTGGCACCCACGTAGTAAAACACCAGGTAAAGGGAGGAGGCGCTGCCTCGCGCGAAGGCGGCGTTATGGCTCACCCAGGAGCTGGCCATGGAGTGGCAGAAGAAGAAGCCGAAACTGTTGATCAACAGCCCCCCCAGAATTGCCCACAGGCTGGGGATCAGGGTCACCAGGGTGCCGCACATAAAGATGGCAATCCCCATCAGCATGCACAAGGGCTGCGGCAGCCCCCGGGCGATGCGCCCCGACAGGGCGGAAGCAAAGGTGCCGCTGAGATAGCACAGAAAGAGCATGCCCAGAAAGCTGGCGGAGAGCAGGTAGGGCTCGGCGCTCAGCAAAAAGGTAACGTAGCTGTACTGGTTGATGAAGATAAAGAAGTTCAGCCCACCAATCAGGTACGCCAGCAGCAGTACCGGGTTACGCAGGTGGCGTCCCATATCCCCCAGCACCCCGCACAGGCGGAAAGGCTTGGGGGTAAAGTGGCGCGAAGGGGGCAACAGCCACAGCAGCAGCGACAGGCAGACCAGACTGATCAGCGACATCACCCAGAAAGCACTCTGCCAGCCGGCCAGGTCGGTCATGAAGCCCCCCACCAGGCGCCCGCCAATCCCACCCAGGGTGTTGCCGCTGATGTAGATGCCCACCGCGACGCCCAGTGCCGGCTTGCTGTACTCATCGCCCATGTAGGCGATGGCGATTGCCGGCAGGCCTCCCAGCAGGAACCCCTGCACCACCCTAAGCCAGAGCAGGGTTTCAAACTCCTCCACAAAGCCCAGTGCGAGGGTGAGCAGCAGCACACCGCCCAGCGACACCAGCATCAACCCCCGGCGCCCAATGGCGTCGGACAGGGGGCCGTAGACCAGCAGTGAACAGGCCAGCATGAGGGTGGTCAAAGAGAGGCTCCAGCTGGCCACCAGGGGCGACACCCCGAACGTCTCGCTAAAGCTCGGCAGCATCGGCTGGGTGGTATAGATATTGGCGAACACCATAAAGGAGCCGAGACTCAGGGCCAGGGTGCTACGCCAGAATTGGGGGGTGCGTGCTTCGATCATGGATGGCACTCTAGCGCCCGCCAAACAATATATAAAATATATTATTTATATGATATCAATATCATTCTAATATGATTAACTCCTTCAGGAGCGATCGCAATGAACCTGCGCCAGCTGGAATGCTTTCATGCCGTGGCCAAGCACCTCAACTTTACCCGGGCCGCCGGGGAGCTGAATATGGCACAGCCTGCGGTCAGCATCGCAGTGCAGAAACTTGAGCACGCCCTCCGGCTGACCCTGTTCAACCGACAGGACAAGCGCATCAGCCTCACAGCGGAGGGGGAGCGCCTGCTGCACCATAGCCGCCTCATCCTCTCCCAGCTGCGCGATGCCAGGCGGGAGATGGCTGAGCTTAGTGGACTGGAGCGCGGAGAGGTCTCAATCGGTATCCCCAGCATGCTGGGCTCCTATTACTTCCCTCCCCTGCTGATGGCCTTCAAGCACCGCTACCCCGACCTTAAACTCAGCGTGGTGGAGGCGGGTACCCGCGCTATCCAGCAGATGCTGTTCAGCGGCGAACTCGACCTCGGGATCGTGGTGGACCACAACCTGCCCGATACACTGGAAACCCACGGTTTCCTTGAAGAGGAGATGATCGTCTGCGTCAACCGGGAGCACCCCTTCGCCCAGCAGCCCAGCGTCAGTGTTGAGGCGTTCTTTGCCGAGGAGCTGGCGCTCTTCAAACCCGGTTATTTTCACCGGGAGTTTATTGACCAGCTCTGCCAGGCACACCAACTGCATCCGCAGATCGCTTTCGAGACCAACCTGATCCCACTCACCAAATCGATCGTCGCCAACGGTTTTGCGATCACCACCTTCCTGCGCATGGTGATCGCCGGAGATAGCGAACTGGTGGCGATCCCCTTCTCCAACCCGGTCCACCTGAAGCTGGCAATCGCCTGCAAACGCGGCGGCTACCTGAGCCGGGCCAACCGCGCTTTCCTCGACTTCATGCTGGCCCAGTAGGCTTCAACGCCAGAAGGGCTTGTCCACCTCCCGCTGTCGCTGGGACTCATCAATGCCTACGTCCTTAAGCAGATGGGAGGGCATCTCACGCAGGTAGCGACGGGTTTGTGCCCGCTGGCGCCACAAACGCACCCTGGCAACAAGGGCCTTCCACCGCCGGCCGGCCAACGCGCTCCCGGCGCGCCTGCTTCCATTCCCATAACCACAACTATTATTTATGCAAAATCCCTGATTCATGATCGACCTCCTCCCGGTTAAATGCTGATGTATTCAGCCTTGAGATCTAAAACTAACGACCAAACCCCTTTTCGACAAACGGTTAAATCTAGGGTATATATAAGTTTTACTTATCTTGTAATGACCCTATGAAGCTTCGACTCCCCTCACTCAACGGCTTCCGGGTGTTTGAGGCTGCGGCCCGCCACCTGAGCTTCACCCGTGCCGCCGACGAGCTCTTTGTCAGCCAGGCAGCGGTCAGCCAACAGATCCGCCAGCTGGAAGAGCAGTTGGGCTATCCGCTGTTTCGCCGCCTTAGCCGGCGCCTGCTGCTGACCGATGAGGGGCAGCGCCTGCTGCCCTTCGTCAGCGAGGCGATGCACGCCCTCCAGCAGGGGGTACAAACCCTTATCGATGAGCAACAGCAGCGTCCCCTCAATTTGTCGGTGCTCCCCTCCCTGGCCTATCGCTGGCTGATCCCTCGCCTGATCCGCTACTCCACCCAGCACCCCGACCAGGAGGTACGCATCTCCGCCTCACTGTCACTGGTGGACTTCGGCAACAGCGATATGGACATGGCGATACGCTTTGGCCGCGGGCACTACCCGGGCCTTCACAGCGAGCTGTTGATGCGCGATGAAGCCTATCCGGTCTGCTCCCCCCGACTACTGGAGGAGGGCCCCCCTCTGACCGCCCCGGCCGACCTCCTTCACTACCGTCTACTGCACGACATGGGCCCCGGTGACCTGGACTGGGTCAACTGGTTTCACTGCGCCGGGGTCAACTACCAGCCCCGCAACCCGGGCTACACCATCGGCGACTCCAGCCTCACCATTGAAGCGGCGCTCTCCGGCCAGGGGGTTGCCCTGGCCCGCGCCACCCTGGTGGAGGAGGAGGTTGCCAGCGGCCGGCTGGTGCGTCCCTTCACCCTCAGCCTGCCCTCCGAGTTTGCCTACTACCTGGTGATGCCGCGGGAGAAGCGCGACCTCAAGCGAGTCCAGCTCTTTTGCCAATGGCTTCACTCCGCGGCCAACCAGCCCAGCGTCCCCGCACGCCCCCAATAAGGAGCGGTCCGGAGCGGCTTTATTCACCACAGGAGAAGACAAGCTCGCCCCCACCCGTGGTAAAATGGGCGACCCTGGCCGGAGTTCCCATGAGCAAAAAGAAACCTGACATCCCCCGTTTTAACCATCCGATCATCGAAACCCACTGCCACCTCGATTATCTCGACGAGGGCGAGCTCGATGAGCTGCTGGCGCGGTCAGCCGAACTTGGCATCGAACGCATGGTGACCATCGCCGTCTCCCCCGACAACCTGGAAAAGGTGTTGAAACTGAGCCGGGTCGATTCACGCATCTGGGGAACTCAGGGGATCCACCCCCACGACGCCGAGCAATACAACATCGACGTGGAAGCCCAGATCATCGAGCAGCTGGACGACCCTCGCATGTTGGCGGTGGGTGAAATTGGCCTCGATTACTACTACGACCACGCCGACCGCAAAGTGCAGCGCGAGGTGTTTGAGCGCCAGCTGCAGATCGCCGTCGACCGGCAGCTGCCAGTGGTGATCCACAGCCGCGAGGCCGACGAAGACACCCAGGCGATCCTTGCCAACTTCGAGCGCAGTCTGGCCCGCAAGGGGGTGATCCACAGTTTCACCTCGGGCATGGCGCTGGCCCGCTACTGCCTGGAACAGGGTTTTATGCTGGGTTTTAACGGCATCGCCACCTTTAACCGTGCCGAGAACGTGCGAGAGGTGGTGCGTGCCACCCCCATCGAGCAGCTGGTCCTGGAGACCGACTCCCCCTACCTGGCACCGGTCCCCTACCGCGGCAAACCCAACAGTCCCTGCTATCTGCCCTTTATCGCCCAGCGCATCGCCGAGGAGCTCGAGGTCGATACCGAGCACCTGCTCCGCCACGCCTACCGCAACAGCCTCGCGCTCTTCTTCCCCTCCGAGGTAACAGTCTGAGATGGAACAGTTGGTCTTTGTTTACGGGTCGCTGCGCCAGGGAGCGCACTGCCATGAGCGCATGGCGGGGGCACATTTTCTCGGCTTCGAACAGACACCACCGATCTACGCATTCTACAGCCTGGGCCTCTACCCCGCCGCCGTCGAGGGGGGCAACCAGCGGCTACTGGGTGAAATCTATCGGGTAAATCCGCTTCAATTGGAACTGCTGGACCAGTTCGAGCGCTACCCCGACCTCTACCAGCGCTCCCGCATCCCCAGTCGTTACGGTCACAGCTGGATCTACACCATGCCCAGGCCGCCCGCCGATGGTCGCCTTTTGGGTCACGGCGACTGGCTACTGGAGATTTAACGCCAGCGCTGCAAGGATTAGCCCCCGTTCAGGCGACGCACCGTCTCCACCAACGCCACCCCCAGCCCCTCAATCCGTGATTGCTGGCCAGGGTCCAGCAGCTGCCCCTCCTCCCCAAAGGCCTGCACCGCGTTGCCAACCGCCTGCTGCTGCGGCAGCACCAGCACCCCAATATTGCCCAGCAGCATGCGCAGGCTAACCAACCCCCGCAATCCCCCCAGAGCCCCCGGCGAGGTCGACATCAGGGCGGCCACTTTGCCATTAAAAGCCAGCAGAGACGGCTCATCCTGCTGTTCACGGCGACTGCACCAGTCGATCGCATTTTTCAGCAACGCGCTGTAAGCGCTGTTGTGCTCAGGGGAGGCGATCAGAAAACCATCGTGATCGACTAACAGCTGCTTAAAACGGCGCACGCTGTCAGGCAACCCCTGCTCCGCCTCCAGGTCCTCGCAGTAGATGGGCATGGGATAGTCCGCAAGGTCCACCCGGGTCACCTCTGCGCCCGCCGCACTGGCAGCCTCCCCGGCTATTGCCACCAGCTTTTTGTTCCACGAGTGCCGGCGAGCACTACCGGCAAAAGCAAGAATTCGTACCATCGTTGGCTCCTCGATTGATGGGCACAGCCCGGATTTACCGGCTATTACCCGACTATAACACTAAGGTTCCAGTGGGCACAGCTACCCATAAATGTTCGTTTTATTGGACATAACCATGGCGACACGTAGAATCGAACCAGCTAATTAACAACAGTAAACGGGCAAACAGGGAGCCAGGCGCACCATGAATGTAAAAAATATTATTCTTTTTGACCAGGCCGAGACCACCGCCGAAACCTACCGGGTGGAGGCTGAAAAGCAGCTCAAGGGTGACCCGCAGCAGACCCTGTGGAACCACTACAGCGACCCCAGCGAGCAGTTCTTCAGCGGCATCTGGCAGTCAGAACCCGGCTGCTGGCGCGTCAGCTACAGTGAGCATGAGTTCTGCCAGATTCTGGCCGGGCACTCCATCCTGCGCGATGCCAAGGGTGGTGAGGTGCACCTCAAGGCGGGGGATAATTTCGTTATCCCGGCAGGCTTTAGTGGTGAGTGGGAGGTGGTCGAAACCACCAAAAAGATCTACGTTATCTACGAACCCAAGGCGGCCCAGGGCTGAGTCCACCAAGGCCCTGGAGCATTGACCGGAAGCGGGATAAATTCAGCGGAAACAGGGTCTAATTTTGTCGCAAGCGGGGTAAACTCAGCGCTGGGCCACCCAGCCACTCTGGAGACCCCATCAAGGATACTGGCCCGCTGGGCCCAGGCACAGAGCCTGCGACAAGGAACCCCTATGACCCTTCGAATTGCTATTAATGGTTTTGGCCGCATCGGCCGTACGATATTGCGCGCCCTCTATGAAAACGGCTACCGCCAGCAGCTGCAGGTGGTCGCCATCAATGACCTGGGCGATCCCGCCATCAACGCCCACCTTCTCCAGTACGATTCCGTGCACGGCCGCATGGGCGGCACTGTCGATCACGACCAGGAAAGCTTGAGCCTGATGGGGGACCGCATCGCGCTATTAAACGAACCCGACCCGGCCGCCCTGCCCTGGGATCGTCTCGGCATTGACCTGGTGCTGGAGTGCAGTGGCCGCTTTAAAACCCGTGAGGCCGCCTCAGCCCACCTCAACGCCGGCGCCCGCCGGGTGCTGATCTCCTCACCGGCCAAGGAGGTCGACGCCACCATCGTCTATGGCGTCAATGACCATATACTGAAAGCGGAGCACCGCATCGTTTCCAACGCCTCCTGCACCACCAACTGCCTGGCACCAGTGTTAAAGGTTCTCAATGACCATATCGGTGTGGTCAACGGGCTAATGACCACCATCCACGCCGTTACCAATGACCAGCACGTCTCCGATGCCTATCACCGCGACCCCTACCGGGCCCGCGCCGCTTTCCAGTCCATCATTCCCACCAAAACCGGCGCTGCCGCCGCGGTTGGACTGGTACTGCCCGAGCTGGCGGGTCGCCTGGACGGCCAGGCCCTGCGCGTACCCACCCTGAACGTCTCTGTGGTCGACCTCTCCTTTATTGCCGCCCGCGATACCAGTGTGGAGGAGATCAACCAGATCATGGGTGACGCCGCCAGCCACTCCGCTGTACTCGACTACAACGAGCGCCCCCTGGTTTCCATCGACTTTAACCACAACCCTCATTCCGCCTGCTTCGACGCCCCTCAAACCCGAGTCTGCGGGCGACAGGTGAAGGTGATGGCCTGGTACGATAATGAGTGGGGCTACTCCAACCGCATGCTCGACACAGCACTTCGAATGCTCGCGCAATAACCCACCCGCTGCGCCAGGGCGCACCACTCTGGTGCCAACACTTCACCTTGGACTATGCTCTAGGAAAAGTGCCGATGGAGTTTGAGATGAGTGATGCTGTCCGTGCCGGTAATGCCCCCGTAGCCGTGGAGGTCACCCAGGGGAAGCGCTACTTCTGGTGTGCCTGTGGCCGTAGCGCCAAACAACCCTTTTGTGACGGTTCCCATCAGGGAACCGGCCTCTCCCCCCTGCCCTACGAAGCCACCCAGAATACCCGGGTTTTTTTCTGTCTCTGCAAGCAAACCGCTACCGCACCCCTGTGCGATGGTAGCCATAAGCTGGATACTCCCTGAATGGCATCATCCCCCCCCCTACAGCAGGAAGCAGGTCTCTGTATCGAGATAGAGGCCCTGAGCAGCATCTGCCGCGAAGTGGCTGCCCAGGTTCCCTGCCAGATCAGCATCATGGCCGGAACCGGGATCGTGGTAGCCTCCTCGATTGAGGGGCGCGCCGGCCAACCCCACGAAGGATCCTCGCGTGTTCTCAGCGGAGAGGTGAATGAACTGGAGGTAACTGCCGAGATGGCAGCCAACTCCGATTACATGCTTGAGGGATGTAATCTACCGGTCCGCATTGAGGGCACACCGGTATTCTGCCTGGGGGTGGCAGCTCCATTGGCGCAGGCTCGCAATTATGCCGCTATTGTTCGTACCTGTGTGGAGGTGATGCTGAAGGAGCAGCACATCATCCGGCGCGACCAGCAGCAACTCAAGCAGGCCCTCACCCTCCAGACGGAGCATCTGCAGAGCGCCCGCAGCGGGCGATTGGAGGCTGAAGCACAACTGCAACAGCAGCGTGAACGCCTGCTGGATATCGCCGATTTCATGTTCGACTCCATCTGGGAAACCGACGCCGAACTCCGGTTCACCTATATCTCCGAGCACATACTGAAAAAACTGGGGTTAGGGCCAGAGCAGGTATTTGGTAAAACACGGTGGGAGCTCTTCACCCCCTTGCTGGCCGAAGCGAAACCCGAGGAGTGGCGTGCCCACCAGCAGACAATGGAGGCGCACCAGGATTTCCATGGTTTTCAGTACGCCGTGCGCCTCGGCGACAGGGTCATCCATTATCGGGTCAGCGGCAAGGCACGCTTTGACGACCAAGGAAAATTTATCGGGTATCGGGGGGCCGGCCACGATGTGACTGCCCAGGTTAAGCTAGAGCGGGAGCTGGAGAGCAGTGCCGAGCGCTTGCGTAACATCGTCGAATCAGCCTCGGACTGGATCTGGGAAACCGACTCCGAGCACCGCTTTATCTACCTGTCACCGCGCTTCTACGAGGTGATGGGATACCGTCCGGAAGAGATACTGGGCAAAACCCGTGAACAGTTTGTCCAACAGGGTGGCGGTAACACGAGCAGTTCCGACTGGCAAAAACTCCTGCAACAGATCCACAACCACCAGCCCTTCAAGGAGTTTGAATACAGCGGGATCAAGTCCGATGGGGATCCCTTTTCCATCAAGATCAGTGGCTCCCCCTTTTACAATGTCGATGGCAGTTTTGCCGGTTATCAGGGGACCGGCAGCGACTTTACCCAGCTCAAGCAGGCCCAGCAGCAGCTGATCAGCGCCGAAAAACTGTCAGCGCTGGGCAGCATGGTCGCCGGAATTGCCCATGAGATCAATACGCCGGTGGGCATAGGCGTCACCGCTGCCTCGCACTTGCACGGCTGTACCCAACAATTGATCCACTCCTTTGAACAACAGACCCTGTCGCGTTCGGAGTTGAAAAAATATCTCGACACCGCCACCGAAGGCACCCAGATTCTGCTTAAAAACCTCAGCCGTGCAGCCGAGTTGACCGCCAGCTTCAAGCAGGTGTCGGTGGATCAGAGCACGAGTTCGATACGGACCATTAGGCTCAGCAACTATCTCCATGAGATGCTGGTCAGCCTCCGCCCACTCCTCAAAAAGACACCCCATGAAGTTCAACTGGAGTGCGACCCCTCTATCTCCATCACCACCAACCCCGGTGCCCTTTACCAGGTGTTCAGCAATCTGGTGATCAACTCGCTACAGCACGGTTTCTCCGAGCAGGACAAAGGCATCATTAAGGTCCATTGCAACCTCAGTGGGGAGTGTCTGCTGATCCACTACTGCGATAATGGTAGCGGTATGGAGGAGGAGCAGTTATCACGCATGTTTGAGCCCTTCTTTACGACCCGCCGTGCTGCCGGTAATACCGGACTGGGAATGCACCTGGTGTACAACCTGGTCACCGAATCCCTCAAAGGCACGATCAACGTTCAGAGCCTGCCAGGCAAAGGGATCCATATCAATATCCAGATTCCGCTCCAAAGGAGTGATTCCAGGCAACACACCCCCAGCCGCTCAGCCCTCGCCTAGCCAGCGGCCCCGCATCTCGGCGCGGCCGCTGAGCTCAACGCTTAGATCAACTGCTGCTTATCCAGCTCAATCGCCTGGTCCAGGGTGTCGAGCAATGCCTTGCGGGTCTTCAGCTTGGTCTGGTAATGGGCTTTCATATCCAGCCGGGAGAGAACCTGGGCCGCCTGCTGGGCCGTAGCCAGCACCGACGCCGCAGGAACAACCTGGTCCACAAAGCCGGCGATTTGCGCCTGCTTTGGATCCATCATCTCCGCCAGCACCACCGCCCGCTCAAAGGCTGCCGGTGTCAGCCGCTGGCGAGCCAGGGTAATGCCGGCATGGTGCATGGTCATACCGATCGCCACCTCGTTGAGGCCAATCTTGAAATCGCCGTCTGCTGCGATGCGCAGGTCTCCGGACAGAAGCAAAAACGCCCCCTTGGCAACCGCATGGCCCTCGCAGGCCACCACGACCGGCGTGGGGAAGCAGAGCAGTCGTCGGGCAAGGGTAGAGCCGGCGCTCACCAGTGCAATAGCTGCATCGGCTCCGCTGCCCATTACCCGCAGGTCATAACCACCGGAAAGGATACCCGGAGAGCCAGCCAACACCAGAACGGCGCCCGCCGCTTCCACCCGGTCAAGGGCCTCATTGAGCTGCACAATCACCTCGGGGGAGATCGCATTGACCTTGCCATTGTTGAGGGTGACGGTGGCCACCTTGCCATCGAGTTGCAAGTTAACGAGTTCACTCATTCTTTTTTTGCTCCGCTGCTGGGGCTCTGGGCCCCCTGTCTCTGTTCAGGCCCTCTAGAGCCTTTGTTATGGCAGTTACGCTTTGTAACCGAGCGGGAATCCTAGCAGATTATTGCCCCTCGGGTCTGCACCCGCCGATCAGGTGGGTAATCTCATCCGCCGCGGCCACTACCTGGGCCCCCAGTTCGGCAACCCGCTGCTGCTGCACCCGGACCGTGGGCCCGGAGATGGAGACCGCCGCCAGAGCCATGCCGAACTCGTCATAGACATTGGCCGCTATACAGCGCAGCCCTTCGTTCTGCTCCTCGTCATCGATGGAGTAACCGCGCAAGCGAATGGCCCGCAGCTCTTCACTGAAAGCAGCCTGGGTGGTCAGGGTGCGGGGGGTAAGCGCCGTCATGCCACTCCGACCCAACAGCTTCAGGGCTTCAGTCATCGGAAGGGCCGACAGCAGCGCCTTACCCACGCCACTGGCATGAATCGGGCCACTGCTGCCTACCCGTACCACCATACGCATCACGGCCTGGCATTCCACCTGCCCCACAAACACCACCTCAGCATCACGCAACACCCCAAGATTGGAGGTTTCGCCGGTTTGTTCCACCAACCGTTTCATGACTGCGCGCGACTGGGCGATAAAATCACGCTTCTTGAGGTAGGCGTTGCCGCAGCGAAAAGCGTTGATACCCACACTCCACCGGCCACGGGACTCATCCAGCTCGGTAAAACCCAGTTGCCGCATGCTATTGAGCAGACGGTGCACGGTGGAGGGGGGGAGCTGCTCGAGGCTTGCCAGCTCCGACAAAGTAAAGCCCATCTCATCTTCCGACAGGCGCATCAGCAGCTGGAAAGCGCGGGACAGGGATTGTACCTGCCCGCTCTTGCCCCGTTTCCCTGCCACGACTTTTCGATGCTCCACCACGGGCATCAACCCGGCTGGTCGAGCAGTTCAATCCAGTGGGAAACCGGTTGTTGCGCGCGGCTCTGCAGGTGCAGTTGGCAGCCGACATTCGCAGTCACAATACGATCCGGATTATCCATTGTGAGGGCCTCCAGCTTATTGCCCAGCAGGGTCTGGCTCATTTCCGGCTGCAGGATCGAATAGGTGCCTGCCGAGCCACAGCAGAGGTGGTTGTCACGGGTCTGGGTCAGCTCGAAGCCGACTGAACGCAGGATCTTCTGTACGGTCTGGGGCTGTTTGAGGGCATGCTGCAGGGTGCAGGGGCAGTGAACGGCGATGCGCTCCTGGCCGCCCTTGAGGGCCAGCACCGAAAGATCCTCCGCCGCCAGAACCTGACTGATATCCCGACACAGCTCGCTGATTCGACGCGCCTTCTCGGCGTAGGCAGGATCATCCCGTAGCAGGTGGCCATACTCCTCCACCATCGCGCCACAACCGCTGGCGGTTATCAGGATCGCCTCGGCGCCCGCTTCCACGGCAGGCCACCAGGCATCAATGTTACGACGCATAAAGTCCAGCCCCTCGCTGTGGGCGGCCAGGTGGTAGCTCACAGCGCCACAACAGCCGGCTTCCGGAGCCACCACCAGCGAGATCCCCAGCCGGTCGAGTACGCGAGCGGTGGCCGCCAGGGTGTTGGGTGTTGCCGCTGGTTGGGCACAGCCCTGCAACGCCAGCATGCGCCGGGGATGGCTGCGGGTGGGCCAGGGTGATGCGCTCTGGGTCGGGGGCACTTTGGCCTTGAGGGCCGATGGCAACAGCGGCCGCATCACCTGCCCCAATTTCAGCAGCGGGCCGAAGCGGTTGCGATAGGGCAACACCTGTCGCAGGGCCCAGCGAATCGCCCGCTGAGCCGGACTGCGGGGCAGCGACTGCTCCATAAGACCACGCCCGATATCCACCAGGCGGCCGTACTTGACCCCGGAGGGACAGGTGGTTTCGCAGCTGCGACAGGTGAGGCAGCGGTCGAGGTGGGTTCGGGTACGGTCGGTCACCTCCCCCCCCTCCAGCAGCTGCTTGATCAAATAGATACGACCGCGGGGACCGTCCCGCTCGTCGCAAAGTTCCTGATAGGTCGGGCAAGTGGCTGTACAAAAGCCACAGTGTACGCAACTGCGCAGGATCGCCTCGGCTTCCTGCCCCTCGGCACTGCCCCGGTACTGTTCACTAATCTGGGTTTTCATATCTCTGTCCGTCCCCTTACAACCAGCTGTAGAGCCGACCGGGGTTGAATAATCCGTGGGGATCCACCGCGTGCTTCACGCGCTGGTGCAGTCGCTGGATCGGCTCCGGCAGGGGGGGATTCACCTCACCAAGGCGGTCGCCCCCTCGATAGAGGGCCACACTTCCCCCCTGCTCACGGGCCCAGTGCTGCAGCGCCTCACTATCCTGCTCGCCCCGCAACCAGCGCTGGGAGCCCCCCCAATCGATCAACTGCCCGGCGGCCGCCAGTTGTGGCGCCGCCGAGTTGATGGAGAAGCGCCACAGGGGCTGGTCGCCTTCAAAATAGTCCAGCTGCTGCTCCCGCAGGCGGGTCCAGAAATCAGCTACCTCCTCCCATACCGCGCCGGGCCACTGGGCGATGGTCCCCTCCACGGCACTGGAGGCCCCCTCCAGCCGGAGATAGAGCACACCGTCGAGCCAGCAGGCGGCGGTCAGGGGCTTGGGGGTCCCCGCCAGGCGATTCATGGTATCGATCGCCTCCTGGGCATCGCACTCAATGCGCAGGGTTCGACTACAGGCGGGTTTGGGGAGCACCTTGAGGCTGACCTCGGTGATCACACCCAGGGTGCCCATGGCGCCGGCCTGGAAGCGGGAGAGGTCGTAACCCGCTACGTTTTTCATCACCTGCCCGCCGAAGCGCAGGTGCTCCCCTTCGCCATTTACCAGCCGCACCCCCAGCACCATGTCCCGAACCGAGCCTTGCCAGGGTCGACCCGGGCCGGACTGGTTGGTGGCCAGGGTGCCACCGATGGTGGCCTCGCCGCCAAACAGGGGCGGCTCAAAACTGAGTCGCTGGCCCTGCTCATCCAGAGCCGCTTCGATGTCACGAATCGGGGTTCCGGCACGGGCCGTCAGTACCAACTCCACCGGCTGGTAGTTGACGATGCCGCGATGGCCGGACACCTCCAGGATATCGCCCTCAGAGGATGCACGCCCCATAAAGGATTTACTGCCGCCACCCTTGATGAGCAGAGGTCGGTTGCTGTGCCGGGCCGTATTTACCTGATCAATAATCTGAGCTAACTGGTCCGTCATCAGTGCGTTCCCCCTGCCGTGGACGGTTCATCGATATGGTCAAGGGAGCGATACTCCTGACAGCGTTTCAACACCGGGATGCCCTTGCCCGGATTAAGGCTTCCACGGGGATCGAAGGCGTGTTTGATGGCGTGAAACAGGCTCAGCTCCTGATCATTAAACTGGCTGTGCATCTGCCGAATCTTCTCCACCCCTACGCCGTGCTCGCCGGTAATACAGCCACCCACTTCTACACAGAGCTCCAGGATGCGGGCGCCAAACTCCTCGGTCTTCTCCAGCTCGCCCGGTACATTGGCGTCAAACAGGATCAGCGGGTGCAGGTTACCGTCACCGGCATGGAACACATTGGCTACCCGTAGACCATAGTGGTCGGAGAGCTTCTGCATCTCGGTGAGGACATGGGTCAGTTGCCCGCGCGGAATGGTGCCATCCATGCAGTAGTAGTCGGGAGACAGGCGACCGACGGCGGGAAAGGCTGATTTACGTCCCTTCCACAGCAGCGCACGCTCCTCTTCATTGTGGGAGACCCGGGTCGCGATCGCCCCCAGTTCCACAAACAGCGACTCCACCCGCGCAAGGTGCTCCTCCACCTCCTCGCGGGTCCCGTCCACCTCGCACAGCAGAAGCGCCTCGGCCTCCACCGGGTAGCCGGCCTTGGCGAAGGCTTCGGCGGCCTGGATGGCATAGCCGTCCATCATCTCCAGCCCCGCCGGGATAATCCCCTCGGCGATAATGCCACCCACCGCATCCCCCGCCTTTTGCACGGAATCGAAGGCCACCATCACCACCTGCGCCACCTCGGGGGTGGGCAGCAAACGAACCCGCACCTCGGTGACGACCCCAAGCAGCCCCTCGGAGCCGGTCATCAGGGCCATCAGGTCGTAGCCGGCACTGTCGAGCCCCTGGGAGCCGACCACTACCCGCTCTCCCTCGACGGTAATCATCTCCAGCTCGAGGATATTGTGGACCGTCAAACCGTACTTGAGGCAGTGCACCCCGCCCGAATTTTCCGCCACGTTGCCACCGATGGTGCAGGCGATCTGGGAGGAGGGGTCGGGGCCGTAGTAAAGCCCCTGCTCCGACGCCGCTTCAGAGATCGCAAGATTGCGGACCCCCGGCTGCACCCGGGCAGTCCGGCTGCGGGGATCGATCTCCAGAATCCGGTTGAAACGGGCCAGCGACAGCACCACCGCATCGGGGCTAGGCATGGCGCCGGCGCAGAGGCCGGTCCCGGCTCCGCGGGCGATCACCGGTACCTGATAATGGTGGCAGATGCGCATCACCTCCTGCACCTGCGCCACGGTGTCCGGCAGCACTACCAGCAGAGGCATCTCGGTATAGACCGAGAGCCCATCGCACTCGTAGGGCTTCTGGGTTTCGCTGTCCTCGATGACAAAGGCGGGATTGATCACTTCCCGAAATCGCTGTGCCAGCGCCGATTTACTGATCAGGGGTTGCTGTTTCATGGCTCTCCTAAACGGGAAAAGCGCCACGTAAACGCGGCGCTCCCCCTCCTCTGTATTGTGCTAGTGTCCGGCGCTCTGCTGCATAAAGTAGTCAATGCCGGCCTGGGCACACTCCATATCCTGTTGGGGAGTACCCGAGCTAAGCCCGATCCCCCCTACAACCTCACCGTTGACCATCACCGGTAGCCCACCTCCCACCGAGGAGATGCGTCCCCCCACTTCGGTGTGGATACCGAAGGCGAGATTGCCGGGCACATTGACCTGATTGTAATCGTGGGTCGCCTTGCGGGCGGCGGCGGCCGTGTAGGCCTTGTCCTGGGCAATGATCACACTGCTGGTCTTGCCACCATCCATGCGCTCAAAGGCCAGCAGGTTACCGGACTCATCGGTAATCGCGATGCACATCGGCACCCCGATCGCCTCGGCCCGCTGGCGGGCCCCTTCTATCAACAACCTCGCCTCGCGCTGTTCCAGTCGGTGAATCGTTAACATATCACTCTCTCCTTATCCGGATTAAAACCATCAAGCACGCTGCTGCGCCTTGGCCTGTTGACGACGGGCATGCAGTACCGGCTCAGTATAGCCACTGGGCTGATCACAGCCTTTGAATATCAGGTCACAGGCCGCCTGGAAGGCGATGCTGCTGTCAAAGTCGGGCGCCATGGGGCGATAGGCCGCATCACCTGCATTCTGGCGATCGACAATCGCCGCCATACGCTGGAGAGTTTCAAGCACCTGCGCCTCACTACAGATGCCGTGTCGCAACCAGTTGGCTATATGCTGACTGGAGATGCGCAGGGTCGCACGATCCTCCATCAACCCGACGTTGTTGATGTCGGGCACCTTGGAACAGCCCACCCCCTGATCGATCCAGCGCACCACATAGCCGAGAATCCCCTGGGCGTTGTTGTCGAGTTCGGCCTGGACCTCTGCGGCAGAAAGCGAGCGGTCACCCAGCAGGGGAGGCGTCAAAATGGCCTCCAGGCTGGCCCGCTCGCGCTGGCTCAGCTGCTCCTGCACCGAGGAGACATTGACCTGGTGGTAGTGGGTCGCATGGAGCGTGGCGGCGGTGGGTGAAGGAACCCAGGCACAGTTGGCGCCCGCCTCTGGGTGCGCACGCTTGCTCGCCATCATTTCGCGCATCTCATCGGGCTTGGGCCACATCCCCTTACCGATCTGGGCATGACCCCGCAGTCCGGCTTCGAGACCGATGTCCACGTTCCAGTTCTCATAGGCCGCGATCCAGGGCTGCGCCTTGATCTGCTCCTTGGGCAGCACCGCACCGGCCTCCATGCTGGTGTGGATCTCATCTCCGGTCCGGTCGAGGAAGCCGGTATTGATAAACACCAGACGCTCACTGACCTCGCGAATACAGGCCTTAAGGTTGGCGGTGGTGCGGCGTTCCTCGTCCATCACCCCGATCTTCATGGTATTACGTGCCAGCCCCAGGGCATCCTCGACCCGGGAGAAGAGACGGTTTGCGAAGGCAACCTCCTCCGGACCATGCATCTTCGGCTTAACGATATAGAGGCTGCCGGTACGGCTGTTGCGAAGCGCATTATTCCCCTTGATATCGTGCAGGGCGCAGAGGGTGGTCACCATCGCGTCCAGGAACCCCTCTGGCACCTCGTTACCTTCAGCATCGAGTACCGCATCGGTGGTCATCAGGTGGCCCACATTCCGCACCAGCATCAGGCTGCGCCCGTGCAGCTTCATCGGCTGGCCATTGAGGTCTGTGTACTCTCGATCCGGGTTGAGACGACGGGTCAGGGTACGCCCCCCCTTTTCCAACTGCTCCTCAAGGGTGCCCTTCATCAAGCCCAGCCAGTTGCGATACACCACCACCTTGTCCTCGGCGTCGACCGCGGCCACCGAATCCTCACAGTCCTGGATGGTGGTGAGGGCGGATTCCATCACCAGGTCCTTAACGCCAGCCAGAGAGCCCTTGCCCACCGGGTGCTCGCGGTCGATCTGGATCTCGATATGCAGGCCATGGTGGCGCAGCAGCAGGGAGGCCAGACGCTCCCCCTCCATCCGGTAGCCGACCAGCAAGGCACTGTCCGCTAACCCCGTCTCGGTTCCATTCTGCAGGCGGGCCTGCAGGCGGGCCTCCCCCGTGGAGTGGTCGAGGCGATAGTCGGTCACCTCACTGTGAGAGCCCTGGCTGAGGGGAGCGGTCTGGTCCAGGAACTCGCAGGCCATCGCCACCACCCGCTGGCCGCGGGCGGGGTTATAGGCTCCTCCTTTCTCCAGGCCGGCGGACTCCTCAATCAGGTCGGTACCATAGAAAGCGTCGTACAGACTGCCCCAACGGGCGTTGGCCGCGTTGAGGGCAAAACGGGCGTTCATCACCGGCACCACCAACTGGGGGCCCGCAATGCTGGCAATCTCCTCATCCACCCCCGAGGTGGTCACCCTGACCGGGCCCCCCTCCTCCACCAGGTAACCGATCTCGCGCAGAAAAGACCGGTAATCGGCCGCATCGAAAGCAGCACCCGGATGCTCCCGGTGCCACTGGTCAATCTGCTGCTGCAACTGGTCCCGCCGTTCCAACAACTGCCGGTTGACCGGTGCCAGCTCCGCCACCAGCTCGGCAAACTGCTGCCAGAACTGCTCGGCATCGATGCCGGTTCCCGGTGCTATCTCGTCGCGTACCAACTCGTACAGAGGCGTGGCGATCTGAAGCCCAGCCGTGCAAATTCGTGATGTCATAGGGTCTCTCCTGCGCACCGATGGTCACCATGACCATCGCAATGCCCACACAGTATGACGTCCATTTTTCCAGCTCAAGAGGCTCTCACCGGGACGGTTCTGCATAGTGAAAGCCGCAACCAACTGGTTAGAATAAAACCCAAAACCAGCCGGCATTATAATTTTATCTCCATGATTTTAAAAGATAAAAATAGATGGTATTACCATTATCCCTAAAACCAGATCAGACTATACCATTCCACGATGCGGAATTCGATTCTGATAAGCCAAACTGCACTTTCGGGCAAAAGGGGTAGGGAGCGATACGGGGCAATGGCTCCCCGACAGACGAAGGGAATGGGGTTAGACCATACCCCGTAGGCGCAGATAGTCGGCCAGCGGGCGATCGACCTGATCGATATGGCGAAACAGCCCCTCCTGTATAGCCAACTCGATCCGCCCCTGTAACTGACCAGAAGAACGCTGTCCATCCAGCCGCCGACCGATCTCGAAGACCGATTTGACAAGATCACTGGTCGCCATGATGTGCTGGTTATATCGCGGATAGTGGTAGCGGACCATCAGCTCCTCCTCGTAGCGAAGGTGCTCAAGCAGGAGGTCAAAGCAGTGCTGGAAGCGCTGCCGGACCACCTCCCCCGAAGCGCGCTGTTTCAGCATCAACAGCAGCCCGGAAAACCCTGCGACCAGTTCACGGTGCTCCTGGTCCAGGCGCTCGATGCCCAACTCCAATCGTTTGCTCCACAGCACCGAGGTTGAGCTGGCGCACTCCCCATCCTGACAGACCCCTTCGGGGTAGCCATTTCCTCTTGTGTTCATGCGGTGTTTCTCCATCCTGGATTGCACTGCTTAGCGCACACAAAGCGCCACATCACTCGCCAAGCCTTATGGGCTACGTCTGAATACAACCCCTTTCAATCACTATAGCTGCGCGCTGGAGAATATCGGTAACCACAGTCACCCCGCCCCCCCGCTTTTGCCGTACTGTGACGAACCCCTCAGAGCCCGTCCAGCAGCAGCAGGCGCATCGCCAGGACAGTCAGCAGGGAAGACCCCAACCAGCGGAAGAAACCTCGCCCATCCCCCCGACCCCTTAAGCGAGCCAGCAGACGCTGGGAACAGGCGATATAGAACAGATCAAAGATCAGCCCCGCTGCGACCAACAGCACGCCTAGCAGTAAAAACTGCTGCCACAGAGCCGCACCGGCCGGATCGATAAACTGGGGCAAAAACACCCCACAAAAAAGGACAGCCTTGGGGTTCAACAGGTTGGTCATTAGCCCTTTGCGAAACCCGGCGGCGGGATCCGCCCCAGCGCCCACCAAGCCACCCGACCGAAAAGAGTGCCAGGCCAATAACAAAAGGTAGGCAGCCCCCAGGTAGCGCAACAGGTCAAAAGCCAGCGGACTGGCCGCCAGCAGCGCAGACACACCCACAGCGGCAAACAGGGCATGACAGGCGCGCGCGAGCGCAAATCCCAGCGCCATCGCCCGAGCCGCTCCCACCGCCCCACTGGCCGACGTGGATAGCAACAACACCATGTCAGGCCCCGGCAGCAGATAGACCACCGCCAACCCCAACAGATAGCCCCCCAGCACAACCCCATCCATGACAAACCCCTCCCCAGGCAAAATCAGATGGAAATTATCCTGAATTAATAGTGAAATTAGCTTTATATATACGAGAAAAACCCAACCAAACAGAAAGATTGATTCTCAAAATTATCATTATGACTAATTTTCTTTCAGAAGAACTGGATCGTACCGACACCCACCTGCTGACACTGCTGCAGAAGGAGGGACGCATCAGTAATGCCCGCGCCGCCCAACAACTCAATCTCAGCGAAGCCGCCTGCTGGCGCCGCTGGAAACGACTCGAGGAGCGAGGCTATATAGATCACTACAGCGCCAGGGTAGAGCGCAAACGGCTGGGGTACGGCGTAACGGCCTTTGTGCAGGTCCGTTTTGGCAGCCACGGCCTGGCCGCGGCGGAGGGGTTCGAACAGGCAATGAAGACGCATCCCCAGGTGATCAGCTGCCACAACGTGACCGGCAACGAGGACTATATCGTGCAGGTCGTGGCCCGAGACCTCGATCAGTATGCAGAGTTCACCACCCTGCTAAGGGGGTTGGAGGGGGTCAACTCCATTCAATCCAGTATTTCCCTGCGGGAGATAAAGCGCGATACTGTCCTGCCGCCGCAGAGACAGAGTAGCGCTCGATAGTGGGCTTTCCCGCGACCCAGAGACCTCAGCCCCTATCCATTGATCGAAATCAAACAATGGCAACATTAGCGCTCTCCCCCTCCCTGCAGGCGGATATCTGCATGAAAAGTCACAGAGGCCAGTGCAGGGAGCATGCTAATATTCGCGCTCTTACCTGCCTCCTAAACAGCCCAGAGAGCCCTTGGTTATCGATCGTTGAGCCCTATGCAGTCCATCATCGACCTCCTCCGAACAGCGCTATCCATCCTGCTCTGGCTTTCGCTCAGCACGCTGGCCTCCGCCAGCCAGCCCCTATCGCCAGAACTCGAAGAGGCCGAGCTGCAACAGTTACTGCAACAAAGCCTCAAACTGCAACAGGAGACCATCGGTTTACTGGATGATATCTACCTGACCGAGTCTTCCATCCTCTTTCCCCAGACCAACCTGTTGGTGGTTATCCTCAGCCAGGACTACGGCGCCACCCTGCTGCTGGAACAACTGGAGCTGAGCCTCAATGGAGAGCAGGTGGCGGTCCACCGCTACTCCGAGCGCGATATGGAGCGCTTGATGCGCCGCGGCGTGCAAACGATCTACACCACCCTGATCCCCCCCGGTGCTTACTCGATAGGCGCCCGGCTGCATGGAACCGGTTTCGCCGGCGGACCCAGCATCACCAGCGATCTGCAGTTTCACAAGGGTTCCCGCCCCCTGTTCGTAGAGATCGTTATCAGTGGCAGCCAGATGGTATTGAAGCAATGGGACTGATGCGCCGTTCTCCGCTTGGCCTCCTTCTGCTGCTGGGCAGCCTGTCGGCGCTCCCCGTACAAGCCATTCAGCTCGACAACGAACAGGCCCACCTGCACCTGCAGTGGGAGCGAACCCGGGATTTCTTCAAGCGTTGGGAGGGGCTGAAGCAGGAGGGGCTGAACCAGCAGCCACTGGCCGGCCTCCTCAAGGGGCACACCCAACGCACCGAGCGCGGACGCTCCCTGCTGCACCTTCCTTCGACCACCTTCAGCCTCGAGGAGCTCAATGCCGAGTGGATACGCAGGGCCACTGAAGCCTACCAGGGCGGCCATTGGCCCCAGAGCCGCTACGCCATCGCACAGCTGGGCGTCCCCCTGACTGAAACGATCGAGCCCCAGGCGATGCTGCTCAAGGGGATGCTGCAGATCCGCGAAAAGCGCTACATGGACGCGGCGGCCTCCCTGGAATCGGTCCTCAAGGATCCCCGCCTCCGCATCCCGGTCCACTACAACCTGGCTCTGGCCAGACTGCTTGACGACAAGGCGCCCCCCGCACGCGCCCTGCTGGAGGAGTTACTAAAGACAGCTGCGAGCGCCAACCCCAGCGCGCCCCATCTGCACCAGGCCCGTCTGTTGCTGGCACAGCTCTACCTCGCTAACGGGGAGGTCGAGCGCAGCCTTAAGCTGCTCGAGCAGATCCCTGCCGGCCACCGCTTATCCCCCCTGTCAATTGCCCTGCGGGCGGATGCCGAGCTGGCACGCAACGATAACAACGCCGCCCTGGAGGCACTGCTAAAGCTATCCGCCAGTACCGCTGCCCCCCTGCCCGCCTATCAGGCAAAGCTGCAGTCGATGCTCAACCAGCTCGGTGCCCACAACCAGGCGGTTGCTGTCGGCGAGCAGGCGCTACCCCGGATGATTGAGCGCTTTGCCAGCAACCACCAGCTGGCTCAGGAGCTGGCTTCCGAAGCCTTTTACCAGCAGCTGCTGCAACGCCGCAGTGGAGACCCCCGTTCACAGCTGCTGCAGCAACTGAGCACCGATACCGGCACGCTGGTGAATGAGATCGAACGCCTGAACAGTCTCAAGCGACTGCTGGAAAGCACCCTCAACATGCACCCTCCCTACCAGGCGCTTTTTGATAAGGGCCCCATAGAGCTGGGTAAACGCCTCAACCGCTACTCCGAGTTGATGCCCTACCCTCTTTATCCGGTGCCACCCGAGGCGGAGGGCAGCACCCCCGAGATGCAGTTTTTCGAACAGCGCCTGAGCGAGCTGGTCGGTGCACCCTCCCCCTGGGGACGACGTTACAACCTGCTCAACCAGCTACTGATCTGGAAGCATGGCGATAACCCCTGGCTCAAAAACGGGCAACTGGACAAGCACGGCGCCGATTTTGAGCTCGATCAGTTTCTCGAAGAGCGACTGATTCGGGTTGATGCCCTGAGTGCCGACCAGATTCGTGCCAGTACCGAGAAGATGCGGCAGATCACCCGCCAGGCCGGGAAGCAACCGGAGAAGCTCGATCGCCTGATGGAGGCCCTCAAGCCCCACCTGCAGCGGGCCCTGCAAAAAGAGGCCGCCACCTGGATTCGTGACGCCGAAGAGCAGTTACTGTGGATGGCCACCAGCACCCTTCCCAGCCCCTGGCTGTTCGAGGAACGCTCGCCCCAACCGGCTTTCCAGCTGCACCAGGGGCGCCTGCAACCGGTGCAGATTGAGCAACCACCCATGCCCGACATCCGCAACGCCTTTGCGGCGCTGAAGCGGTTATCGGAGGAGGCCCTCAACCGGGATATCCGCTTGCTGGCCACCCGCTACCGGGCCGACCTCAGCCTCGCCAGCTCGGTGCGCAAGGAGCTGTTCGACGGTCGGGATCCGGCCGGCCTCGATGGCGATTTCGAGGAGGCGATCGCCCTCTACCAGCAGCTACTGCGGGAAAATGACCCCGCCGTGGGACTCGATGAGGTGCTCTACCAACTGGCCCATGCGCAGGACCAGCTGGGTCAACTTGAGCACTCCCTCGCCAGCCTGCAGACCCTGATCGACCGTTTCCCGAGCACCGAGCGCCGCGACGAGGTTCTGTTCCGGCTCGGCGAACTGCACTTTGCGATGGGCGACTACGAGCGCTCGATCGCTTTCTACCAGGCTTTAGTGCAGGGGAACAATGCCTTTAATGACCGCGCCCGTTTCAAACTGGGCTGGGCGCAGTTCAAGGAGGCCCAGTACAGCAGCGCCCTGGACCACTTCTTCTCCCTGCTGGCCAAATACTGGCCCCAAAAGAGCGAGCATGAGGCCCTGCTGGCCGACCTTCGCCGGGTGATCGCTCTCAGTTTTTCCAACCTCAACGGGGTAGCCAGCCTCGACCAGTATGTCGAGCGCCATGGTACGGGCGACTACAGCCAGCAGGTCTACATCGACCTCGGTGACTACTACGTCGAGAAATCCCGCTACAACGACGCCGCCGACACCTTCAGTCGCCTGCTGGCTCGTTTCCCGAACTCCCCGCAAGCCCCCTACTACCAATCCAGGGTGGTACAGGCCTATGTGGACGGCGGCTTCCCCAGCCAGTCCTGGCCGGCACGCGAACGCTACACCGAACTCTTTGGCATCCACAGTGACTACTGGCGCAACGCCGATGCGACCCGCCGCGAGCTGATCCTCACCTATCTCGAGCCCTACCTGCTCGATCTCGCCCAGCGCGACCATGCCCTGGCCCAGAAAGCGGGAGACCCACAGCTGCACCGCACCACCCTGGCCCGCTACGATCACTTCATCGAAGCCCTGCCCCGGAGCAAGCACCTGGCCAATGTCTGGTTCATGAAGGCCGAGGCGCTGACCGAGATGGAGCGTCATGAGCAGGCGGCCGCTGCTTACGAGAAGGCGGCCTACGACTTCCCCGACTACGAGCAAAGGCAACAGGCCGGCTACGCAGCACTGCTCGCCTACCAGCACCTCTACCGCCTCAGCGGGGAGGAGCAGCGTACCCACTGGCTGCAACAAGAGATCAGCCAAAGCCTGCGTTTTATGGAGCACTATCCGCAGGCGGATGCAGACTTCAAGATCCGCACCAAAGTCGCTGAGGACTACCGCATACTGGGTCAACACGAAGCGGCCATCGGTCTGGCGCATCACTTGTTACAGAACCCGCAGCAGCCTCCCCGTCAAGCAGCCCTGCGCCTGTGGCGTGTCATAGCCCACTCCAGCTTCGACAGCGCGCTCTACGCCGAAGCCGAACAGGCTTATCAGCAGGCCCTTGAACATGAGCCCGCCGACCCCGAAGCGAAGCAGTTCCACCTGAGGATCGCCGAGTCGATCTATAAGCGGGCGGAAAGCCTGCAACTGCAAGGTGACCTTTCCGGCGCCGTTGAGCAGTTCCTGCGACTGGGGAGCGTCGAGCCTCAGGCATCGATACGCCCCCAGGCGGAGTTCGACGCTGCCACCCTGCAAATGCGCCTCAAGCGCTGGGCCGATGCCCAGGCCACCCTGGAAGCGTTCGACACCCGCTACCCCCAGCATCCCCTGCGAGCCACCCTGCTTGAAAAGCTGGTGCTCTGCTACGAAAATACCGAGAGTTGGGACAAGGCGGCTGCGGCCCTTCACGCCATCTACCAGCGCGAAGGGGGATCGGTGCTGGGGCAGGACGCACTCTGGCGCTCCGCGGCCCTGCAGGAGAAGGCTGGCAACCCGAAGCGGGCCGCTGAGGCCTATCAGGGCTTTATCAAACGTTTCCCGGCCCCCCTGGAACGAGCCATGGAGGCACGCCTGCAACTGGCCAACCTGGCGCGCGACCACCGCATCGGCAGCCAGCGCCAGTACTGGCTAAAGCAGATCATCAGCCACCAGGACAAGGCGACCGCTGGCACCAGCGAGCGGACCCGCTACCTGGCATCGGCAGCGGCCCTCGAGCTGGCCCGGCAGGAGCTGGTCAGTTATGGCGAGTTGTCCCTCTCCCTGCCCCTTGAGAAGAGCCTGGCGCGCAAACAGAAGCGAATGGAGAGCAGTATCCAGTGGCTCACCAAAACCATTGACTACGGGCTGGATGAGCATGCCACCGAGGCCACCGTGCTGATCGGCAATCTCTACAGCGACTTTGCCAAGGCACTGATGCAATCGGAGCGCCCCAAAGAGCTGGACGCCCTGCAACTGGAGCAGTACGAAATTCTGCTGGAGGAGCAGGCGATCCCCTTCGAAGACAAAGCGATTGCGTTGCACCAGCTGAATGTCGATCGCATCCGCGATGGCGTCTATACCCCCTGGGTTGCCGCCAGCCTCAACAAGCTTCGCGCGCTGATGCCCAGCCGCTTCGACAAACCCGAGCAGGTGGATACCTATGTTGAACAGATCAACTAGCGCACTTCTCCTCTGCCTCTTGCTGGCCGGCTGTGCCGGCCAGGGAGGGCAACGGCAAAAACCCACCCTCACCCCCAACCTGCCGAGCGCCACGGCCAGTGACCATCGCATCAGCCCTCAACTGCAGCACGAGTATGAGCTTGCCATTGCCCTGCTGCGTGAGGGGAAAACCCAACCCGCCCAGCAGGCGCTCAACGCCTTGCTGGAAAAGGATGACCGGATCGCCGGCGCCCACCTCAACCTGGCGCTGATCTTCTACCGCAACGAGTCGCTCGACCAGGCCCGGCAATCGGTGGAGCGGGCGCTGGCGCTCTCACCACGCAACGCCGCTGCCTACAATCTGCAGGGCACCCTGATGCGCCGGGAGGGCAACTTTGATGGTGCCGCACTGGCCTACGCCAACGCCATGGCGGCCGATCCCAACTACGCCCCCGCCTATCTCAATATGGCGATCCTGTTCGATATCTACCTGCAGTTCTGGGATGATGCCCGTCAGTTCTACCGTCGCTACCAACAGCTGAGCACCAACCCCGACCCACGGGTGGAGCACTGGCTGCTGGACCTTGACCAACGCATAGCACAACAAAAGGGGTAATTGGATGCACCCACCGCTTGCCCGCCCCCTTATCCTGACGCTGCTGCTGACCAGCGGTCAGGCGGTCGCCGCCTCCGCCCCCAGTCAGGGGATGGAGGTCACCGGTGACCAGGAGCTACCCAAGGTGCTTTACATTGTCCCCTGGAAAGTCCCGCAACCGGCCAGGATAAACCCGCCCGAGCTGGACTCTCCACTGGATCGGCCGGCAACGCCCTGTGATTTGGGTCTCAATAGCCCGCATTGGAACTGCCCTGAGATACAAAAAGCGGCCAAACCTTGACGTCAGTGCCTAGGCGAAGCCGGTGGGCTTTCCTATAATCGCCGCCGATTAGGTCGCCCCTGGGCCTGGCTAGCGCCGCAACAGGGTGTCCATCGCCCCCCTTTTTGTCACCACCAGCCACCGAGTACGTGCCATGGAACTGTTCGATACTATTGTTCGTTTTATCCAGGATGGAGGGGCCTTCATGTACCCCATCATGCTCACCCTGGCCATCGGTATCGCCATCGCCACCGAGCGCTACCTCTACCTGACCCGTATCAAGTCCCTCAACCACAGTGCCTGGAATCAAATCTTTCCATTGATGTCCGAAGGCAGGATCGAGGAGACCATCGAGTTCGTTAGCGGCTCCAAGGCGCAGCTGTCAAAAATGCTGGAGTACGCCCTCGGCCACCTGGTGGCGGGACGCCGTGCCGACGACGTCGAGCGCATGCTGGAGGAGGGGTTGATGGAGGTGATTCCCCGCCTCGAAAAGCGCACCGGCTACCTTGCCACCTTCGCTAACATCGCCACCCTGCTCGGCCTGCTGGGCACCATTCTGGGATTGATTGCCGCCTTCTCGGCGGTGGCCAATGCCGACCCGGCCGAAAAGGCCAACCTGCTTTCGAGCAGTATCTCGGTGGCCATGAACACCACCGCCTTCGGCCTGGTGGCCGCTATTCCCCTGCTGTTGTTGCACGCACTGCTGAGCACCAAGACCAACGAGATCGTCGACAGCATGGACATGGCCACGGTAAAACTGGCCAACCTGATTCAGGTCCGCCATCGCAGCGAGGTGGACGGGCTCCACCTCCAGACCCGCGCCCAGGCACAAACCGCCGACCGCAACAGCGCTGACGAGCAGGCTCGCGCCGCTGAAGCCGACGCTAAAGCCAAAGCCCGGGCCGAAGAGGAGGCCCGCGCCAAAGCGGCCGAAGAGGCGCGCCGCCAGGAGGAGGTCCGCCGTAAAGAGGAGGAGGCCCGGCGACAGGCGGCCGAAGCGGCCAAAGCCAAGGCCGAAGCCGCCGCCCGGGCCGCTGCCGAAGCGGAAGCCGCCGCCAAGGCCGCCAACCAGGCGCTCGCCGAGGCCGAGGCCGCCGCCGCAGAAGCCAACAAGTCCTCAAAATGAGACGCCGACGCCTGCGCCGCCAGCAGGGGGAGCCGGAGATCAATATCACCGCCTTCCTCAACCTGATGGTGGTCCTGATCCCCTTTCTGTTGATGTCCGCGGCCTTCAACCAGCTGACCGCTTTCGACCTGTTCCTGCCTACCGACAGCAGCGCCCAGGCAACCCAGACCAATGAGGAGGAGAAGGTGGAGCTGGCGGTGCTGCTGCGAAAAGAGAAGCTGGTGCTCAACGTGCACCCACGTGGACAGGTGGCGGAGCTGCCCCACAGCAACGAGGGGGCGCTGGATATCCCGGGGCTACAGCAGCAGCTGCGGTCGCTCAAGGCAAAGTACACCGATATGACCCAGATCACCCTGCTGTCGGAGCCCGACACCCGCTACGAAACCATCATTGAGGTGATGGACGGGGTACGTGCCATGTCGATCGAGGAGGCGGGCAGCCGCTACCGGATCGAGCTGTTCCCCGATATCGCACTCGGGGATGCCCCGGAGACGGGAGCCTAGCGCCATGAAAAGCACCTCCCCCCGCGCACGCCGCCTGCAACGAGCCAGCCGCACCCGGACGGCGGGGCTCAACCTGGTATCGTTGATGGATATCTTCACCATTCTGGTGTTCTTCCTGCTGGTCAACTCCTCCACCGCCCAGCAGCCCCAGAGCGCCCGTCTTAAACTACCCGAAGCGCGGGTGGAGAAACCGATCGAGGAGAGTCTGGTGATCCAGATCGATGACGAAAGCATCATCGTTCAGGGTCGTAAAGTGGCCGATGTGGCCACAATCAGCGGCCAGGAAGAGCCCTTGATCGCGCCGCTCGTGGAAGAGTTGAGATACCAGGCCAGCCGCCGCCCCCTGCTCGAAGACGGTGAAAGCGACCTGCAGGCGGTCACGGTGATGGCCGACCGCGAGCTCCCCTTTTCGCTGCTGAAAAAACTGATGGTCAGCAGCAGCGAGGCCGGCTACGGCCAGATCTCCCTCGCGGTGATCGGTCTGCCCCAGGAAGACGACCGTGGCCAGTAGTCCCCTGCTCCACCCCACCCCCCTGCTGCCCTGGGCGGAACCCCGGGCACAGCGGCTTTTTTTCCGCAGTCTGCTGGTGATCTCACTGGGGGCCTTTATGGCCCTGTTCCTGTGGGTCAACCTGTTTGTGGTGCTGCCCGAGGTGGAGCGCGAGGAGCTGGAGCGGGTGCCACCGCGGGTGGCCCGCATGGTGCTGAAGAAAAAGCCCGTGCCACCGCCGCCGCCCCCTCCCGCCCAGGTGCGGGTAGAGCAGCCCCAGCCCAGCACCAGCACACCGGCCCCTGCTCCTGCCGTTGCGCCCAAGCCTCGCCCCGCCACTGAAAAGGCCTCCGCCGAACAGGTCAAGGCCGCGCGCGAGGTCGCCGCTAAAAGCGGCCTGATGAAAGCCACCAGCCAACTGGCGGCACTGCGTAACCTCACCGACCTTAACAAGATCGGGGCCACCAAACTCAACTCTTCGGTGGCCGGCCAGTCCCGCAGCAGCAAGCAGGACAAGCTGGCCAGTAACGCCATGGGCGGCAGTGGGGGAATCGAGGTCAGCACCGTTGCCAGCAGCGGCAGCTCCTCACTGGCCGGACGCTCCACCACCCAGGTGGAAACACCGGCGGATCTGGTGGGTATCGGTGCCGGAAGCGGTCGCGGCCAGGGCGGCAGCGGTCCCAGCCAGCGCACCAGCGAGGAGATCCAGCTCACCTTCGACCGCCACAAAACCTCCTTCTATGCGCTCTACCGCAGTGCCCTGCGCAAGCAACTGGGTCTGAAAGGGCGGGTGGTGTTCCGACTCAGCATCCTTCCCTCTGGCCAGGTGGAGCGCTGCGAACTGGTCTCCAGCGAACTCAATAACCCCACCCTTGAGCGCAAGCTGGTGGCCCGTATCCTGCTGATGGACTTCGGTGAGAAGCCGGTCGAGCGATGGACCGGCAACTATCACGTCGACTTTTCACCCGCCGGCTAGCCCGCCCCCGCTAAAGCGAGCTGAGCCACACCGACTGGTAAGGCTGCAGCTCAATGCTGGCCTGATCCGGCGCCAGGCGGACCCCGCTTAGCAACTCCCGCCATTCGACCGCCGCATCCAGGTTGACACTGTGCAAGCTGACGCACTGCACACGGTCGGTCACATTGGTCAGCGCAAACAGGGTCTGGTGCTGTCCCAGGCTCTGGCGCCAGACCCCGAACACTTCGGACCCCAGCTGCAGTACGTACTGGCTGGCATTGGGGTGCAGCGCCGGCTGCTGGCGGCGAATGGCCAACAGTGACCGCATCGCCTCCAGAACCTGCCGCTGGGGGCTCTGGGAGTTTTCCAGCGCCTCCGCCAGCCGGTCTGCCGACCAGCGGTGGCGATTGATCGAGCGCGCATTACCGGTGTGCAACAGGCGCTCGTAATCGTTCGGGGTGGCCAGCAGGCTGTGGATGTAAAAGGCCGGCACCCCCTGCAGAGCCAGCATCAGACAGTGGGCGCAGAGAAAGCGCGCCTGCTGCCAGGGGTCACTGCCCTGGTAACTGGCGGAGAGGGCATCGAACAGGGAGATATTGAGTTCATAGGGCACCACCCGGCCCTCGAGCTTGCGTACGCTGACGCGCCCCCCCAGCTGCTCCACCATCGCGACCATGCGATCCCGCTCCAGCTCGCTCAGGATCCCCTCCACCGGCCGCAACCCGATGCCATCATGGGAGGCGATAAAGTTGAAATAGGTGGAGCCCAGCGGCGGTGCCGGCATGCTCATCAGCCACTCGCTGAGGGCATGGCAATCGCCGGCGTAGAGGGTATGCAGCAGCAACGGTGGCAACGGGAAGTTGTACACCATATGGGCTTCGTTGCCGTTACCGAAGTAGGAGAGATTTTCCCGACTGGGCACATTGGTTTCGGTCACCAGCAGCGCCGCTGGCTCGGCGTGGAGTACCAGGGTGCGCAACAGACGAACAATCTCGTGGGTCTGCGGACGGTGCAGGCAGTCGCTGCCCACCTGCTTCCAGAGAAAGGCGATCGCATCGAGGCGGAACACCCTCACACCCCGTTGCAGGTAAAGGTGGACGATGCGCGCAAACTCAACCAGCAGTTCGGGGTTACTAAAATCCAGGTCGACCTGGTCCGGGCCGAAAGTACACCAGACATGGCGTGGACCCGCCACCGTCTGCACCTCCCGCAACAGCTCACTGGCCCTCGGCCTGACCACCCTAGAGAGGTCCTCGGCCGGGTCCCGGCAGATGAAATAGTCACGCCCCGGATCCACCCCGGCCTGGAAGTTTTCAAACCAGGCACTGCGCGAAGAGATGTGATTGATCACCAGGTCCGCCATCAGCACAAAGTCGCCGGCAATCGCCTCGATGTCTTCCCAATCGCCCAACGTTTGATTCACGCTGGTGAAATCCATCACTGCGAAGCCGTCGTCCGAGGTGTAGGGGAAAAAAGGCAACAGGTGAACCGCACTCACCACCCCATCCAGCTCCTGCTTAAGGAATCGATACAGGCTATGGAGGGGTTTCTCCCCCTCCCGGTAGATGCTGTCACCGTAGCTGATCAGGTAAGCATCGGCCGCACTCCACTGGCTGGGTTGCTCAACCCCCTGCCCGAGACAGGGCGCCTCCGCGCGGAGTCCCATCGCCGACAGCAAGCGGTCGGTGATGGCCTCAAGCTCCTGCGTTTCGCGCGCCCCGTAGATCTGCCGCAGATGCTCTTCGACCCGGGCACGCAGCGAAAAGCAGCTCATAGTCCCCCCATCTCCTGGTTATCCTCCTCCACTGCCTCATACAGGCGCTGCAAAATATCGGGCTGGGCCGAGATCACCCGGTTCCAGCTCGGGATAAAGGGCTTCTCCATCGGGTTGTCGAGGAAGTAGTTACCCGCCTCCATGATGTTACGGGCAAAGAGCTCCACCGCCTCCTCCTCATCGTGACGATCCAGCTCCAGACCGTTGATGCGCGCGTCATTATGGTAGGTTTCGATAAAGTCGAGGGCGATGCGATAGTAGGTCGCCTTGATGGTCCTGAAGCGCTCGCTGGAGAACACCTCGCCATTGGTCGCCAGCTTGCGGAAGATCGCCTTGGCGATATCGTGGCTCATTTTGCTGAGCCCCTTGCTGGCGTCCTCCTTGGAGAGGGGTTGATGCTTGTGGTCGTAGACATCGGCGATATCAACCTGGCAGATCCGGTTAGTGGCATAGTTGCGTTTCATCTCCGACAGCACCCCGATCTCAAGCCCCCAGTCGGAGGGGATGCGAAGGTCATTAAGCACATCCACCTGGAAGGAGAACTCGCCCGCCAGAGGGTAGCGATAGCTGTCGAGATACTCCAGGTAGTCGGAGTGCCCGCACACGCACTTGAGGGCTCGTATCAGGGGGGTCACCAGCAAGCGACTCACCCGCCCGTTAATCTTGTTTCCCCCCACTCGCGCATAGTAGCCCTTGCAAAACTCATAGCTGAAGTTGGGGTTGGCGACCGGATAGATCAGGCGCGCAAGCATCTCGGGGGTATAGGTGAGCACGTCACAGTCATGCAAGGCCACTGCACGGGCCTTGCCGGAGGCGAGTATATAGCCGAAGCAGTACCAGACGTTGCGCCCCTTTCCCATCTCGCGGGGCGCCAGCCCCTGCTCCTGCAACTGGGCATCGATCGCCCTCAGGCGGGGCCCATCGTTCCAGAGGATGCGAAAGGGTTGGGGAAAGAGGGAGAAATACTCCTGTGCGAAGCGATACTGCGTTTCATCGGCGCGGTCCAGCCCCACCACGATCTGGCTCAGGTAGGAGGCGTTGCGAACATGGCCAACAATATTTTTAAGGGCGGGCCCCTCCAGCTCGGAGAACAGGGAAGGCAAGACCAGCGCCATGGGACGGGTGCGGGAAAAACTTTGCAACTCCGCCTCCAACTGCTCAAGCGGGCGGTCACACAGGTTATGCAAGGTGGTGATGATGCCGTTCTGGTAAAAGTCACCCATGATTTCTCTCCCCGTTGATGAGTCCCTGCGCCATCAGCTCCCTGACCAGCTGGTTCCAGCCGCAGGATCCGATCTCGGTGCTATAGTGCACCCCCTGGGACCGTTTAAGTTTCAGGTGTTCCCCTGAGGGCTTGCGCACCACGCAGGCAATATCGGCGCTCTCCAGCATACGCCGGTCATTGCCGCTGTCTCCCAATGCCAGAGTCTGGTAGCAGGTGTTATCCCGCTGTTCGAGCATGATCTGCAGGGTGCGCATGGCCATGGCCTTGTCCACCCGATCCATCACGTGCACAAAACGCCCCCCTCGCTGAACACAGAGCCCATCGGCATCCAGGGCTTGTGAAAAGTCGAGAAGCTGCTCCTCCCCGTCCTGCCACAACAGGGGCTCGGTAAAGAGTCGCTCCTTTGCACGCCGGGCCGATTCAGTGTCCAGGCCCGTGTGGCTGACCACCTCCTCCACCGACATGTTGTAAAACCCCTGAAAGCGGTAGTCGTTGGCCAAAGCACTTAAGCGGTGCAAAAGCAGCTCTCGGGGCCCGGCCAACGAGATCACCAGCCGGTTTCGGTAAGGGTAGGCGCTGGCGGGCAGGCTGGGGCTCCAGTGCAGAGGAAAGGCGATGGCGGAGCCATTTTCAAAGATGAAGGGGGTGTCGAGCGCCAGCTCCTGCTGCCACTGCTCGACTTCGGCAAAGGTCTTGCTGGAGTTTAATATGATGGGCACACGCGTACGAAGTTCGGCCAGGGTCTGGGCGCTGGCTGCATAGCCATAGCCATCGTGATCGATCAGGCAACCATCCAGATCGCTGAATATCAGCGTTGCCCGTTGACCTGAAATACCCATAACTCGGCTGCCGCCCCCTGCTTTATGCTTCCATTGATGGGATAAGCAATGCAGCATGTTTGCCAACTTGGCTTTTTTCTCTCCCCGCCGCCTATAACAGGGGGTAGACGGGTACCGAAGAGGGAACGGCGCCCAGAGTTAGCGACGAATCCCTCACCGAGAAGCCCATAAGGCGCACAGAAATGGTGCACAAAAGAAAACCGCCCCAGAATGGGGCGGTTGATCCAGTGGGCAGGCACAGTCCGTCATAGCAGCCGCACGTTGGCTAACTGCAGGCTTGGACTCAACCGCGTGAAGCCTTTACATCCAGATAACCACGCTGGATAACGGTTTCCAGCGCATTGACGGCGCTGACCAACTCATCAAAGGTCTGGCGGCGCAGACGAAGCTCCTCAACCTGATCCTCGTTGGGGATGCCCGTATCGCCGGTGGTCAGGGCAAAGAGCGCACAAAGATAATCAGCACGGGCATTGGCCACCATCGACAGGATCGGCTCCAGGTCGTCCAGAGAGAGTTCGTCGATCCTGGGGTTGATAATGGCCCTGTTGATGTCACGCCGTTTCTTTTCAAGCTCAAGCAGTAAGCGGTTGCTGTCCGATGTATGCATGCTCCCCTCTCCAAAATCCCTTATGCGGTGTCACCTGATTCTATATGACAGAGACCGCTCCACTCAAACCCGGCTGCACGAAAGCTTGGTTTTTCACTGTCTCCGGTGCCGTCAGGGTGTATAAAAGCTGGTTGCGTGCTGGCGGCGTTGTTATGGTAGCATTCTGAGGTAGATGTTTTTTTTTACAGGACGTGCCGTTTCTCCCAGACGATCTCTACGACCTTAAAACAGGCCAGGATAGATGACACGAAAACGAGTCCACTACAGCATTGTTGCCAGTTTCATGTTGTGCCTGTGGACCATATTTTCACTTCCGGCCGCCGCCTCCGGGCCGGTCAGCGGTAACATTCGCTTTAGTGCGCTGGGTGCCTCTGACGGGCTCTCGCAGAACACCATTTCAGCCATTTTACAGGACTCCCGGGGTTACCTTTGGTTCGGCACCCAGGATGGCCTTAACCGTTACGATGGCCTGCGTTTCAAGGTCTACCAGCCCCGAGAGCAGGTCCCCTTTTCCCTGTCAGACAGTTTTATCACAGCGCTGGCAGAAGACCACCTGGGGCAGATCTGGGTCGGTACCCGTACGGGCCTCAGCCGATTCGACCCTGACAACGGCCGCTTCTATCACTACGCCAGCGAGCAGGGGCTCAGCAACGCTCAAATTGAGACGATCTACCTTGGAGGGGACAACCGCCTCTGGGTCGGAACCCGAGCAGGCCTTAACCATTATGTGCCTGAGCAAGATCGTTTTGTGCCGATAAGCCTGAACACCGGGGATGGCTCACAGCCCGATATCCGTTCGCTCATCGAGGATGCCCAGGGGGCACTCTGGCTCGGTACCGATAGGGGGCTCTATAAACTCACCGACCTGGGCTCAGGCGCAATCAGCCGGGTCACCTACGAGGCAGGGGGTGAAACGACCGAGGCCTTTGAGGTGCACCAGCTGAAGGCCCAAAACGGATCTATTCTGTTGGCGGCGGGCCAGCTGGGCGTACTTGAGCTGCTTCCGGAGCAGGCCAGGCTAAGGCCCTATATTAACCAGCCGCTGCAGGGGCGCGATGTCAAATCGCTCTACCTGTCAGCCGAGGACAACAGCCTCTGGATCGGTACCGACCGGGGGCTCTTCATCTGGCACGGAGGCCTGCTCGACTTTCTACACAGCGACCTGAACAGCCCCCATACCCTCTCCAACGACCACATTACCCAAATCTACGGGGACCGCTCCGGCGTGATCTGGGTCGGAACCCTGCTGGGCGGGGTCAACAAGCATGTGCTGGCCCAGCAACGGTTTCACTATTTCCACCAGCGCGCCTCCAGAACACCGCTGTTCTCCAACTCCCTCAGATCCTTTTATGCCAGCAGCAACGGTGACCTCTGGATAGGCACAGACAATGGCCTGCAGCGGTTAAACCGCTCACGGGACCAGATCCGGGGATGGCAACACGAGCCCGACAATCCCAGCAGCCTCAGCAACAACCGCATCTGGGCTCTGGCCGGCGATGAGAAGTCCGGGGTAATCTGGGCCGGAACGGCCTCCGGCGGCCTCAATCGCCTGGACCTGTCAACGGGGAAGGTGACCCGGCTGCGCCACAGCCCGGACAACCCCAATAGCCTGACCAGTGATAAAATCCGCAGCCTCTATCTGGCGCCCGAGGGTGACCTCTGGATCGGTACCTGGGGAGGCGGTCTGAATCGCTACCTGCCCAACGGGGACTTTATCCACTACGGCAATAAAATCGATGGCGCCGACACCCTGAGGGATGATCGCGTCACGGCGATCCTACCCGCAGCTGAAGGTCAGCTCTGGGTGGGTACCATGCAGGGGGTCCATCGATTCGACCCCGAAACCGGGCGGGCCTCGCTCCTTATCGGTCTCGATGGCCAGCAGCTGCCGGACCTTCGCATCTCTTCCCTACGACTTGATGATCAGGGGCGTCTCTGGATTGGCACTCGCAAGGGGCTAGGCCGGTATGATCCTTCCAGCGGTGAGCTGCGTCATTTTGGAGCGGACCGGGGCCTCTCCAACGAGGTGATCTACGCGCTGGAGATCGCCCGGGATGGCGCCGTCTGGGTGAGCACCAATCGCGGATTGTTTCGACTCAACCCTGGCAACGAGCAGTTCAGCCGCTATACCGAAGCCGATGGCCTGCAGGCCGATGAGTTCAATACCCGGGCCTCGACCGTCACCTCATCGGGAGAATTGGTGTTTGGGGGCATTAGCGGCTTCAACCTCTTTAACCCGAACGCACTGCAACCCAACTCGGTCCCCCCCCAACTTGTGCTCAACGATCTGCGCCTGTTCAACCGCAGCGTTCGTATAGGGGATGAGAGTGAATTATTGAGCCGCAGTATCAACAGCACCCGGCAGATTACCCTCAACCACCGCCAATCAATGATCTCACTGGAGTTTGCCGCCCTGCATTACGTGGATCCGGCCAACAACAGCTACCAATACATGCTCGAGGGATTCGACTCACAGTGGATCAACACCGATGCCTCACGCCCTTTTGCGGCCTACACCAACCTGGACAGTGGTGAGTACCGTTTTCGCCTGCGCGGCGCCAATAAGGACGGTGCCAGCGCAGAGCGCGAATTCCCCCTCAGGCTAGTGGTGCTTCCTCCCCCCTGGCGTACCTGGTGGGCTTACCTGATTTATGCTTTGCTGACGATCTCAGCCCTGGCCGGCTACGTACTCTACCAGCACAGAAAACTGAAGCAGGAGCGGGCCATCAGCCGGCGACTGCGGGAACTCGACAGTTTGAAGGACGAGTTCCTGGCCAATACCTCCCACGAACTTCGCACACCGCTCAACGGCATCATTGGCCTTGCCGACTCCATGCTCGATGACCAGATAGCGGACGGCATGCGCAGCAATCTGGAGATGATCGTCAGCAGTGGCCGCCGGCTCAACGACCTGGTGGACAACATACTCACCTTCGCCAAAGCCAAATCAGAGGGTGCCCAGGACCAGAACGCCCCATTGGAGGCGGTGGATCTTGGCCCCATCATTCGGGAGGTGGTTACGCTGTCGCGCCCGCTCCTCAGTGGCAAGCCCGTCACCCTCAACGCCACCCTCCCTGATACCCTCTCCCTGGTCATGGGCCATGAAAGCGGTCTCCACCAGATTTTTCATAACCTGGTCCATAACGCCACCAAGTTTACCCACCAGGGGAGTATCGAGATCCGTGTCAGCGAGGCGGACGGCCGGGTTCGTGTGGAGGTTTGCGACAGCGGGATAGGGATCAGCGAAGACAAGCATGAACTGGTGTTTGAGCCCTTCCGCCAGGCTGATGGCTCTACCTCACGGGAGTATGGTGGCACCGGGCTGGGGCTTGCCCTGACCCGCCAGCTGGCACAGCAAATGGGCTCGGAGGTCGAACTCGAGTCCCGCCCAGGCGAAGGCTGCTGCTTCAGCTTTGAATTAACCGCCAGCGATCGCCAGCAGGCACAGGATCCCCTCGATGAGGACCGGCCTGAAAACGCCCACATGACGACAATCCTAGCGGAGCGTGTGTCTGCAGAGACCCCGGTGGACCCAGAGTCGTTACCTGAGGAGGATGCCCTCAAGCGCAAGATCCTCTCCTCCAGCGGCAACATCGAAACCCTGGATCCCAACAAACGCTTTACGATCCTTATCGTGGACGACGAGCCGGTCAACCGGCAGGTGCTGAAAAACTACCTTAGTGGCTACAACTTCAAGCTGATCGAGGCGGGAGGGGGTGAAGAGGCACTGCGCCTTGCCCGGCAGCACGCGCCCGTTGACCTGGTGCTACTCGATATCATGATGCCGATGATTTCAGGCTATGAGGTGTGCAAGGAACTGCGCAAACTCAACCCCGTAAACGATCTGCCCATCCTGTTTCTGACCGCCAAGTCGCAGGTCAAGGATATCGTGGAGGGTTTCGCCGTTGGGGGCAATGACTACCTGACCAAACCCGTGGCTAAATATGAGCTTCAATCACGAGTGCAGACTCACTTGCAGCTGCTGGATATCAACCGCGACCTGGAGGAGAAGGTAAAGCAGCGAACCGCTGAGCTGCTGGAGCTGAACAACTCCCTGCAAAATGCCTACAAGGACCTGGAGAGCATCGCGCAGACTGACCCCTTAACCGGTCTCTTCAACCGCCGCTACTTCACCGCCCGCATTGATCAGGATGTACAACTGATCGATCGCCACTACGATTCACTCAGGAAGGATACCGGCAAGGATCCTCACAACGCCGACATCGTGTTCTATATGGTGGACCTTGACCACTTTAAGGCGGTCAACGATACCTACGGCCATGCCGCCGGCGATACGGTACTCAAACGCATCAGTGAGGTTCTGCACGAGGTGCTGCGGGAAAGCGACTATATCGTTCGCTGGGGCGGCGAGGAGTTCCTGGTGGTCACCCGCCACACCAACCGCCAGTTCGCCCCGGAGATGGCTGAACGGATGCGGGCACGCATCGAAGGCACCCAATTCGTCATCAATGATGAGGGGAAAACCATCAGCCGCACCTGCTCCATCGGCTACGCGGCCTATCCGTTCGCGAAGCAAACCCCGCAGGGGATCGGCTGGTCGCAAGTGGTTGATATTGCCGACATGGCGCTCTACGCCGCCAAGCGCAGTAGCCGTAACGCCTGGGTGGGTGTTGACTGTTTGGCCCCCTCTGCCGACAATGAACTGTTCGAACGCCTCACCGATGACCCCGAGCAGCTCCAGAAGCGTCAACAGATCGCGGTGAAAACCTCTATCACGGACAAGGTGCTTTTCCGCTGGCGTTAATTAGCAACGGAAGGGTGCCACTCCAGGACAAAAGGTAAAACTATGGGATCACTCCTCAAATCAGTTGCACTGGCCGCTGGCCTTGGCCTGGTCGCTCTTCAGCCCACGCAAGCCTTGGCGGACCCGCTACAGGCGGCCGTTGGCAACGAACATCGTAGCGAGAAAAACGCGGCTCGCGACGAATTTCGCCACCCCTACGAAGTGCTCAGCTTCTTCGGTGTTTCACCGGACATGACGGTGGTGGAGATCTGGCCCGCCAGCGGTTGGTGGACGGAGATCCTGGCCCCCTACCTGGCTGCAAACGGCCAGTACTATGCGGCCCATTTCCCCGACAACAACTTTCTCCCCTTTTATAAACCGGCCCGCAAGCGATTTTCCCAAAAACTGGCCGCCAACCCCGAGCTCTACGGCAAGGTCAAACTGACCTCGTTTTTCCCACCGGAAGAGGCCGAGATTGCCCCCGAAGGCAGCGCCGATGCGGTCTTAACCTTCCGTAACGTCCACAACTGGATTCGCTTTAAGTTTGAGCAGCAAGCCTTCGAGCAGTTTTATAAAGCCCTCAAGCCGGGCGGTGTCCTGGGTGTTGTTGAGCACCGTGCGAAACCGGGAACCTCGGTCGAGCAGATGGACAAAACGGGTTATGTGACGGAGGAATACACGAAACAGCTGGCGAAAAATGCCGGTTTTATCTTCGAAGAGAGCTCTGAGGTGAACGCCAACCCGGCCGATACCAAAGACCACCCCAAAGGGGTATGGACCCTGCCGCCCACCAACGCCCTCAAGGATCAGGACCGGGAAAAGTATCAGGCCATCGGCGAAAGCGACCGCTTTGTTCTCCGCTTTCGCAAGCCCAAAGAGTGACCGGTGCAGTCGTTGTACGGCATAAAAAAAGAGAGGCCCTGACCTCTCTTTTTTTATGGGCCCGGCGCGTCGTCGACCCTATTGTCCCGTCAGGGCTGCTGGCAGCCAACCACCCGATCCCGCCCCTGGGCCTTGGCCCGGTAAAGCGCCGCGTCGACCTGCTCCAGTAGCTGCATCGGTTGATCGTGCCGGGTGATTACCCCGGTACCCACCCCTATGCTGATGGTGACGCAATCGGCCACCTGTGAGTGCTGGTGTTTAATTCCCAGCGCACGCACCGCCTTGCGCATGGCTTCCGCCACTTTCAAGGCACCCGCCTCACTGGTACCCGGAAGGACGGCCGCAAACTCCTCGCCCCCGTAGCGGGCCACCAGGTCGATTGATCGGTCCACGGCCCCCACCAGGGCCCTGGCCACCTGTTTGAGACACTCATCCCCGACCGGGTGCCCGTAATTGTCGTTATAGGGTTTGAAGTAGTCGATATCCATCATCAACAACGACAGCGGCGCCCCCGAACGAATGGCCGAGCGCCCTTCATGCTCCAGATAGCGGTCAAAGCGACGCCGGTTGGCAATCCCCGTCAGCGGGTCACGGGTATTCAAGGCTTCGAGCTGGTCCTGGTATCGTTTAAGCCGAATATGGTTGGCCACACGGGCCCTCACAACCGCGGGATTAAAGGGTTTGGTAATGTAATCCACCGCCCCCAGCTCGAGCCCCTCAGCTTCTGACTCAACCGAGCTTTTGGCAGTGATAAAAATAATGGGGATATGCCGGGTGCCCGGCTCACTTTGCAGGCGGCGGCAAACCTCGGTTCCATCGATACCCGGCATCACCACATCCAGCAGAATGAGGTCCGGCATATCAGCTTCAACGGCCCGCAGCGCCGCCTCACCGCTTTTGGCGACGGCAATCTCGTAACTGTCCTCCAACAGGTTGACCAGAATATCAAGGTTCACTTTCTGGTCATCCACAATGAGGATTCTGGCGCGCGCCTCGTCCATTCCCTGTTCCATCATCTAGCCACCCTGCTTACCCTATCCTCTAGTGCGGGTATCATATCCGCCAGGGTCTTTGCCGCCAATTCATACTCATAGTTGTCCACCTGATCCTGCAGGAGGGTGAAGCGCTCAGCGAAATGTCCGCCCAACGCGCGCCTGATGTCACTCAGAGTGTCCCTGGCCCGGGAGTTACTCTGCTGCAGCTGGCGCTCAAGGGTTCGCATCAGGGAAAGTGTTTCATCTACCCTCAGCTCCCCTTGCGGTAGCGTTTCAGGTGCGGGCTCCTTTATCCTCGCTAAACCACGCAGGATCTCGTTAATCGCATTAACCAATGCGGTAACCTCCTCACGGGTGTCCTCAAGCGAGGAGCCTTCATTTTTCCAGCGGCGAAGCAGGTCTTCGGAACAGCTTACTACCCGCCCACCACCGAGGTTACCCGCAGCCCCCTTGATGGTATGCACCAGGCGAGCGGCCTCATCCTGCTTGCCCGCATCCACCCGCTCAAGCAGCTCCGCCCCGGTGCGCTGATAGCTTCGATAGAACTCCAGAAGAAGCTTGAGCAGCAGCGCACGATTACCCCCCACGCGGTTAAGAGCCTGATCGAGGTCGAGCCCGGGCAGGTAGTCCGGCAACTCCACCTCTCCCTCAACCTGCCTTGCTTTCGGCGGGCGCGTAACCTTGCCCAGCTGTAACTGCGGCTCGATCCAGCGCTTGAGGGTCTGGTAAAGACGGTCCGGGTCAAGCGGCTTACCAATATGGTCATTCATTCCCGCCTCCAGGCAACGCTCACGATCTCCGGCCAGGGTATGGGCGGTCATGGCCACCACGGGCAGCGTGCGCCATGCGGGGTTTTTACGAATCTCTCGGGTGGCTTCGTAGCCATCCATCACCGGCATCTGGATATCCATCAGCACGATATCAAAGGGTTCCTCTTGCAGGGCCTGCAAGGCCTCACGGCCATCGCCACACACCCGCACGACCAGGCCATTGATCTCGAGCAACTCACGCACCACCTGCTGGTTGACATGGGTGTCTTCCACCACAAGGGCACGGGCACCCGCCAGGCCATCCAGGGTCTGGCTAAAGCCCGCCAACGGCATCGCCTGCTTGTCCCGGCTACTCCAGGTCCCCCTGAGAGTCTCCCTGAGCGCATTGAAAAGGGTCGAGGGGGAAACGGGTTTCAGCAGTACCTGTCGTATACGGATGAACGATGGATCCTCAAGAATCTCCGGCTGTACCCGGCTTCCCGACATCAAAACGACAGGGATTGGGGTCTCTTCCATGTCGCCCAGCAGCTCCCGCAAACACCCGACCCCCTCGTTATCGAGTTGTCGGCAATCCACCAGCAGCAGGTCGTAGGGGTTGGCTCCACTGTTGGCCCGTTTGATCTCCGGGCTGATTTTACCAGGCTCCTTGAGGCTGACCACCTCAGCGCCAAACTGGCTGATAATCGATTTGAACAGTGCTGATGAGACCGGACTGTCATCCATCAATAGCACGCGGGGCTCTCCCTCCAGCAGCTCAGCATCGGCATCGGTGCCCTCCGTATTGGCCTCCTGCGAGGCCAGCTGGACGCTGAAAGTGAACTCACTGCCTTTACCCAGCTCACTGGTTACCGAGATCGAGCCCCCCATACGTTCGACCAGTTGACTACAGATCGCCAGCCCCAGCCCGGTGCCACCAAAGCGACGCGTGGTCGAGGTGTCGGCCTGCGAAAAGGAGCTGAACACCTGGCCGATCTGTTGCTGGGTCATCCCCATACCGCTGTCGGATACCTTGAACCTGTACTCGCTCCTGCCAGACTCGCGCCCCATGAGGGCAACGGAAACGATCACCTGGCCCCGCTCAGTGAACTTGACGGCGTTGGTCAAAAGGTTAATCAGTATCTGTCCCAGGCGCAGGGGATCCCCGACCACATCCTGAGGCATCCCCCAGTCGTGGGCGATCACCAGCTCCAGCCCCTTTCCTTCAGACTGCAGGCGCACGATATCGCAGGCCTTATCGAGCACCTCATCGATGCGAAAGGGGATCGACTCCATCTTCATAAGCCCGCTCTCGAGCTTGGAGTAATCAAGGATATCGTTTATCACACTCAAAAGATGGTCCGAAGCATTCTGCATCTTGGTGAGGTAGTCTTTCTGCCGTCCATCGAGCTGCGTATTCTCAAGCAGGTGACTGAGCCCGATCACCGCGCTCATCGGTGTCCTGATCTCATGGCTCATATTGGCAAGAAAGTCGGATTTCGCCCGCGCCGCCATCTCAGCATCCTGGCGAGCCCGTTCCAACTCTGCTTCGACCCGCTTCATTTCGGTGATGTCATAAATCCAGTAGAGAATACATTTATGCCCCTCCATCTCCAGGTGATACCAGGTCAGCAAGCCCCAGAAATGTCCACCATCGCGCCGTTTGAACTGCACCTCCTGATCGGCAATATCCTTCCCCGTATCAAACCGTGCCAGCAGTCTTTGACGCTGGGACTCATGCACCCAGTTATCGCTCACCTGGTGCTTATACACTTCCGGCACGGTCATGCCGAATAACTCAGCATTACGCCGGTTGGCAAACAGGACCTGGCCATTCCCACGGCGATAAATGCCAACGGCTACCGGGCTGCTCTCCAGGAGAGACTTAATCTGCTCGCTCTGCCTCAAGGCCGCCTGGCTATCCAACAGCTCCTCTGTACGCGCCCGCACCCGCTCTTCAAGCTGCTCATTGGTCTGGTACAACTGGTCCCTTGCATCGGTTAATTCGCGCTCACGCTGGGCGATACTGGCGGCCATGCTCTGCACATCCCGGCTCAGCGCCCTGGCTTCAATAAACCCTTCACTGGCAGGCTTGTAGAGGTAGTCTCCATCGGCTATGCGCCGGACTTCCTGGGATAAACGGACAATAGAGTTGGTGCCCCTGCGCGACAACCACAAAGCGATCAGGCCGCCCACCACCAGGGCGAGCAGGGCCGCCATAACGGTGATCCGTAATAACTCCTCCAACGGAGCAAAAGCCTCTGCCTCAGACTGGGACACCATCAAGACCCAACGGGTCGAGGGTACATTAACCACCGTTGCCAACAGAGACTGGCCAAAGTAGGTCACCGAATCGGTCCCCTCCTGACCGTCCAGGGCTTGTGCGATAAGTGGAATATTGCTCACATTCAGGCGTTGTAGCGCACGCTCGGTATCAGGAGCCCGAAACAGTACGCCATCACTGTCCACAAAGCGGATATCGACAGTGCCACCCAGCTCCAATCGTAAGGCAATCTGCTCCAACCACTCCAGGTTGAGATACCCGACCAGAACCTCCTGACCACTGTCAAAGCTCACCGTCAGGCTGGGTTGTCCTGTAATTGGAGATGAGATAATCCGAGACCAGTAGGTGGTATTGCCGCCCAGTACCTGCGTATAAAAATCCTGGAATGCCATGGAGAGATCACGCAACTCGTTCTTGTAGCGTGACAGTGATGGCTGCGTACCAACCGCCACACTGTTGCCCTCTCTGTCGAGCAGCAAAATCGCTTCAAAAAATCCGTTGCGCTGAACCTGCAGGTCCATCTGGGCCTCCGAGTAGATTACCGGATCCCGCACATCTATCTGGTCGGCTACCTGCCGCAACACTTCAGAGGGGAGGCGCAGGGCCGCAGCGACCTCACCCCCACTGGCTCGAGCAACCAGTTCGTTACGCTCCTCTATCGACTGTTTGAGCTGGTTGGAAAAGAAGTTATAGAGCACCGCACCCAGAAACAGCACCGAGGCGAAGGCAACCAGGGATGCCGTATAGGCAACCGCATGACTCAGGCGCAGATTCAAACCTGGCCCCCGATACCCTCAGCACGCAAACAGAACGCACCTACATCCATGTCACCCTCTCTTGGGACCAGCTACCCAATGCACGTACCCGCTCACCCTCCCGAGCACGTATCCAACCATCTGGCCAGCTTTCAATCATCCACTATAACAAACTGCCCGTTACGCACCTGCACGAGGAAATTGGTTCGATCCACCTCGCCATAGGGATCAAATACAATAGCCCCCTGCAGCCCTTCGAAGCGACTCTGGTTCAAAATCCTATCCCGCAACCGTTCCGAGCGGTTTTCCGCAGCAAGGTCAGCCTCACTCATCGACCTCATGGCCTGAAAAATGATCTCCGCAGCCTCATAGGCCATTGTACCCGCAAAGCGGGGCTCATAATTGAAACGGGCGACAAAGGCATCACGAAAGTGGGTAAAGCGGGGGATGGTGCTATCCCGATTGAAGGCTGAGGGTGAAACCACCCCCTCTACGGCGGTTCCACCCTGGGAGATCAGGTCGTTGGTTGTTGACCAGGCACTGGTCATGATATGCCCGCCATAGCCGAGTTTTCGCATCTGCTGACTGAGGCGGGCCGCATCCAGGGCGGGGGCCAGAATCAATACCAGGTCGTGGGGGGGATCAATGATCGCTGCCCCCAGCTGCAGGAACTTGTCACCGTCGATCTCGGAGTAACTCTCTTCAAACGAAACCCTTCCCCCCCGTTTTATAAACTGCTCCTTGAAGTAGGCCCCCCACCCCTCGCTAAAGGCCCGATTCCTGAAATCGTAGATGATGGCTACATCCCGGGCCTGCAGGGAGTTGAAGGCGTAATCGGCCATGGCAAGGGACTCTTCGCGGATCTCTTCATACACCCGCAGGAAGAAATCCTTTTTCCCGGTTAACAGGTTGGTGCTGGTGGTAGGGCTCAACATAAGCACTTCATGCTCATTCATCTGCGGTACCGCCGCCACCGACATGGCACTGGTCACGTGCCCAATCACCGCTATGACACCAGCATCGATCAGTTCACGGTCTACTTTCAGGGCTGTCTCGGGGGTATTCCGATCATCACGGACCAACAGTTCAATGGGTCGGCCATTCACGCCGCCGGCTGCGTTGGCGTGCTCAACCGCCAACATCACTCCGTCACGGGCCTCGCGCCCAAGGTCTGCGGTGACTCCTGTCAACCCCGCGGCAACCCCCAGCTTGAGAGGAGCAGGCTCCGAGCAACCCAGTATCAAACCAGCGCTCAGCAGCACTGCGACGTTGAACAACCTCCTTATCTGGACCATATCAATCCCTGTGCTTGCAAGTGGTCAATATCCGCATGATTTTAGTGTCATTAAAACAAGATCACCACTACAGAAGCCCCTTACACCCTGACGTAGTCGGCAAGACTGACCTCCTCAGGCTCCCGCACAGTCCCATTCCGGCTGGACAGCTTTATGCATCCATTGAATACTCTCCACCACAGCACAGGAACCAACAACCATGACCGCATCCCCCTGGCCCTATCGATGGGACCTGCTTCAACGTTACCGACTGATCGAGATCGTAGCCCTGTGGGAGGGGCGCCTCACCACCAACCACCTGGTGGACGCCTTCGGGATTGGTCGACAGCAAGCCTCCAAGGATATCAATACCTATAAACGGGAGATCGCCCCCGACAACCTGGAGTACGACCAGCAGCTGAAAGGGTACAGGCCCAGCCCCCGCTTTCAGCCCCACCTGACCTGCGGCACCGCAGATGAGTACCTGCAGCTGCTGAACCGCAACCGCGAACTCAGTAGTACCTTCGAAGCGGTCAATATCAAAAGTGCCCATACGGAGGTGTTATCGGTCCCCGCCCGAGCCATCGAGCCGGAGGTCCTGCGCACCATCGTCGCCGCCGCCCGTTATCGGCAACGCATCGAGGTCGATTACGTATCGGTCTCCGATCCTAATCGGGAGGGCCGGATCATTACCCCCCACACCCTGGTGTACAACGGCATGCGCTGGCACGTAAGGGCCTGGTGTGAAAAGCATGGGGATTACCGGGACTTTGTATTAAGCCGCTTCCGCGGCTCTCCGGAGGTGCTATCCGGCTCGGAGCAGGGGGTGGAGGGAGACAGTCTCTGGAACCGATGGGTAACCATCAGGATTCGACCCGACACACGACTGACGCCGGAGCAGCGCAAGGTGGTTGCACGGGATTACGGAATGCGGCGTAACCTGCTCAGCCTGAAAACCCGGGCCGCACTGGTACAGTACGCCCTAAAACTGATGCAGCTCGACCCCTATACCATCGACAGCGACCCGCGTGCACAGCAGATCGTTATCAGCAACCTGGCGGAACTCAAGCCCTATCTGTTTGGCTGATGGGGGGAGCGTTAAAAGCCGGGGCAAGCGGGCCGCTGGAGATACCCCGCGCCGCGCCAGGCTTATTTGCTCTTCGGTTTTTCGCTCGGGCGATTGTTGCCCAGGGTGATATGGCGACTTCCGGCCATGCTCTGCATGCCGCTCACCCCCTGCTTGACCTTTTCGATCTCTCCACCCGCCTCGAGAAAGGCCCGGGTTTGGTCGGCGATCGATTTCGAGGTTTCCAGCGCTTCCTGCGGCTGTTTGCGAGTGGCGGCTGTTCTGGGTCGTGCGGCCATGGGTATGCTCCTTGCTGAATTGGCCAACCATTGTACACAAAATCGCTGCAACTTGCAGGCCTGACCGCCCCCAGGGCCATCTTCCCCTGCCCGCTCAAGCGATCGCACCGCTGTCCCCATCCGGGGTACCATACCCCTTATGACCAAGGTGACCTCCCCCTGCATCAGAAACTGCTGCCTGGATGATCAGGATATCTGCCTGGGGTGCGCCCGCAGCCTGGAGGAGATTACTCTCTGGCACCAGGCCAGCGAAGAGCAACGGCGCCAGATTCTGGACCGAGCTCGACAGCGCCAGCAGGCAAGGACAAAGGACCTGCCGGGAGCAGACTAACGCCTAACCGGACCAAAGGGCCCGATACCGGCACTGATATTCTTCCCCCTCGCGGCGCGGCAACCGCTATACCCGGGACCACCTCAACAGCCATTGGCAGCGGCTCATAAAAAAAGCACGCGATCGCTGACCGGTTCAGCTTTCTGGAAAGTCGCAATTGGGGGGGATCGGAACGGACTTATTGCACCAGGGATCGCCCGCCTCAAGCCAGCAGACAGGGCATAATTTGGGCGCCGCTTTGAGTGCCACTGCAGTCTCAGTTAGTGACCGCGATCGGCGAAAGGCGTGGTTTAGTGGTCGGTGTGAGAGGATTCGAACCTCCGACCCCGTCCTCCCGAAGGACGTGCGCTACCAGGCTGCGCTACACACCGACTTGGAACGCCAGCCGAACGGCTGGGTGGCTGAATTCTATAACTAAACGCGCTCGAAATCCAAGAGGGAGCAGCTAACTTTCGACAACTAGGCGGTGACGTAGCGGAAAAGGTAAAGGCGCCCCAGAACCTCCTCCCCCCTCTCCTTGCGCAGCATCAGTTCGGCGGAGTGCAACTCAACCAGCCCGTTCTCCTGGGCCAGCTGCTCTATGTATAGCGGGTGGTGCTGGTAGCGCCCATTGGCGAGCAGTGAGACGCCCTCCGCCTCCCCCTGCTCGATGGTGAAGGCCAGTAGCCCGCCCGGCTGCAGCCGGCGACGCACCAGCGCAAACCAGGACTCCAGGTGTCCCAGATAGATCAGGACATCGGCGGCGCAGATCAAGGTCCAGCGCGCCTCATTGGCTTGCAGGTAAGGCAGGATTGAAGCCTGCTCCAGGCGGTGGTAGACCCCCTTACTGTCGGCCAGCTTGATCATGTTGGCCGACAGATCGACGCCGGCAAGGTGGTTCACGGGCAGCTTTTCGCAGAGCGCTGCTCCCATCAGGCCTGTGCCGCACCCCAGGTCCAGTACCCGCTCCAGCTGTTCCACCCCCTGCTCCAGCAGGCACGACACAATCAACCCGGGCGCGCCGTATTGCAGCCGGTGTTTAAGGTGCAGCTCGAAGCGGTCGGCGTACTGGTCGTAGAGGGCCCGCACGTACTCATCCGGAGCCCCGGCACGGGGTATGGCTCGCCGCTCCAGTGAGGCCAGCATATGTTCGATGGTGGGATTATCCGGCTCCAGCTCCCGCGCCAGCTGATAGAGCAGGCGGGCGCTATCGAGCTGCCCTTCATCCGCCAGATAGTCGGCGAACTGTGTGGCAAGCCCCGTTTGCTCGCTCTCCATCAGGATGCAACGGACCCTGGCCAGAGCCGCTTCGCGCTGGTCGGTGGCCAGTTCCAGCAGCACGGCCTCCCGCTGGATATCCAGGTCGGGGCTATCGGCCGCCAGTTCACGGAGCAGCTCCCAGGCTTTGTCGTAGTGCGCCTGGCGCCGCAGCGCCACCGCCAGCCCCAACAGGTATTCAGGCTCTGCGGGCTGCAGCTCCAGGGCCAGGGCAAAGGCCTGCTCCATCCGGTCCCAGCGGCCGAGGGATTCGGCGATATAGCCCATATTGGCGTGATAGGCCTGCTCGCGAGGATAAAGCGCGATGGCCTGTTCGATCGCCTCCAGCGCCTGCTGGTCGCGCCCCTGCCGATGCAGTGCCAACGCCAGGTTGCTGAGCGCCTGGTCGGAGCGCTGGCCGGGGGCGGCCAGAGAGAGCGCCCGCTCCAGGGCGGCCTGGGCCAGCTCCAGCTGCCCCTCCTGCAGGGCCAGCACCCCCTGCAGGTGACAGACATTGAAATCCTCCCCGCTCTCGGCCTGCAACTTACGGCAGATCGCCCTCGCGGGGCCTGTTTTGCCCCGCGCCAGCAGGCTGAATGCCTTTTGCAAGAGTTGTTCTGTATCCATCACGCCTTCCGTCTTACTCTGTCAGCATAGTCGAGTCATTAGCCCGCGCCGCTCCGCTGCAGGCCATTATAGAAATCCCTCCCGCTTTGACCACTGTTTCACGCCCCGCGCGATCCTGTCGGCAAGGGCCATCCCCTTCATCTATCCTCTAGGGGAAACTTCGGGGGAGCTATGGACAACCGGCACTATCCCATGGCGAAAATCCGCAATATCGGATTTATTGCACACATCGACGCGGGCAAAACCACGCTCAGCGAGCGGGTCCTTTTTTACAGTGGCTTCACCCACCAGATGGGCAATGTGGATGCGGGCAACACCGTCACGGACTGGATGGCGCAGGAGCGCGAAAGGGGCATAACCATTGTCTCGGCGGCGATCACCACCAGCTGGCGCGAGCACCAGCTCAACATCATCGATACGCCCGGACATATCGACTTTACGGCCGAAGTGGAGCGCGCCCTGCGTGTCCTCGATGGGAGCGTAGTGTTGATCGATGCGGTGAAGGGGATCGAGCCCCAGAGCGAGACTGTCTGGCGGCAAGCGGACCTGCATCGGGTGCCACGCCTCTGTTTTATCAACAAGATGGACCGCACGGGCGCCAACTTCGACAACAGCATTGCCAGCTTTGCCCGCCGCCTGGGCTGCGAGCCGCTGCCACTCCAGTTACCGATCGGCAGCGAGCAGTCCTTCAGCGGCGTTATTGACCTGCTCAGCCTGCGCGCCCTTTACTGGGAGGGGGAGCTGGGCAGCGAGGTCCGCGAGGAGCCGATTCCGGAGTCCCTGCTCGCCACCAGCGAAGCCGCCCGCACACGCCTCATTGAGCGGATCGCCGAAGAGGATGAGATCCTGTTGGATCGCTACCTGGAGGGTGCCCCTCTGCAGGTAGCGGAGATACAAGCCGCCATCCGCCGGGCTACCCTCAGTGGTCGACTCTTCCCCCTGCTGTGCGGCGCCTGCCTGCGAAACCTGGGTGTACAGCCCCTGCTCGACGCCATCGTCGATTACCTCCCCTCGCCCGCTGACGTTGACGAAGTGGAGGGCAGGCACCCCGACCGTGACGAGCGTGTCCGCCTGCCCGCCAGCAGCGAAGCACCACTGGCAGCACTGGTTTTCAAGGTGGTGTCCGATGCCTACGCCGGTCAAATGGCCTATGTGAGGGTCTACTCCGGAACCCTTAAAAACGGCCAGAAAGTGTGGGTCCCCTCCCGCCAGCATGAGGAGCGAATCGGACGCATGGTACGGGTCTACGCCGATCGCCGGGAAAACATCGACGAGGTGCCCGCCGGCGAGATCGACGCCATCATCGGCCTCAAGGGGGTCTACACAGGTGACACCCTCTGCAGCCGTGAGAGCCCCATCCTGCTCGAGACCATCGAGTTCCCGGAACCGGTGGTCAAGATCGCCCTGGAACCGGCCACCCACCAGGATCGCGATGCGATCAGCCAGGCCCTGGCCAACCTGGCGGAGGAGGACCCTACCTTCCGGGTCCATACCGATGAGGAGAGCGGCCAGACCATCCTCTCGGGCATGGGGGAGTTGCACCTGGAGGTACTGGTGGAGCGACTGCAGCGGGAGCACCATGTCTCGGTCCGGACCGGCCGCCCCAAGGTCAGCTACAAGGAGACCATCACGGACCCGGTGCTGGGTATCCGGGGTCGCCTGATTCACCAGAGCGGAGGCCACGGGCAGTATGGCGATGTGGTCATCGATGTTCACCCGGCCGAGCGAGGCAGCGGCTTTCGCTTCCTCAACCAGGTCAAGGGAGGGCTCATACCAACGGAGTTTATCCCGGCGGTCGAGAAGGGGCTCAGGGACGGCATCAGCTGTGGCCTGATCGGCGGCCACGACATCACCGATATCGAGGTGGCACTGGTGGGCGGGTCCAGCCACGAAGTGGACTCCAGCGAGCAGGCGTTCCGCAGTGCCGCCGCCATCGCCATCAAGCGTGCCATCCATGAAGCTGGCCCTCGCCTGCTGGAGCCTATTTTCGACCTGGAGGTCAACGTACCCGAAGAAAACCTCGGAGACCTGCTCAGCCTGCTGGCCCAGATCCGTTGCCGGGTGGAGGAAAGTACCGGTACCGACACACAGGCCCAGATCGTGCGTGGAAAGGTACCCCTGGCGGAGATGTTCGGCTTCACCACCCGACTCCGCTCACTCAGCCACGGGCGGGGCTTCTTCTCGATGAAGTTCAACCACTTTGCGCTGGTTCCCGCCAGCCTGCAGAAAGAGCTTGCCCCCCTGCTCTAGGCCACCCATGTATCGCCTTCGTGACTGCCTCGTTTTCTGCTGACTCCGGGGTGTTGACCCCATGCAAGGGAGTCATTAATATAGCGCCTCCCAAGCAGTTCCCCGATAGCTCAGTTGGTAGAGCAAATGACTGTTAATCATTGGGTCGCTGGTTCGAGTCCAGCTCGGGGAGCCATCTATACCAAAAGCGAAGCTGATCCTGTCGGCTTCGCTTTTTTTATTTCTCCCCCCTTTTAGCCCTCGCCCTAATCCCGTATAAGGAGTGCAGGATTCAACGCCCCAGCAGGGATAGCAGTATGTCAGTGGAAAGTGCCCTCACCTTTTTTATCGCGATTTTTATCTTTGGTGTCACCCCCGGACCCGGCGTGTTCGCCATTCTGGCCCGCGCCATGAACGAAGGGGCCTCAAGCTGTTTTACCCTGGCACTGGGCATGACCATCAGCGATATCATCTACCTGGTATTGGCCTGCCTGGGACTGGCGGCGATCGCGGATAACTGGAGCGGTCTCTTTACCCTGATTCGCTGGGTGGGAGCCGGTTACCTGATCTACCTCGGCTGGATAATGTGGCGCCAGCCGGCGTCGCTGGCGGTCGGTGACTATCCGCGTAAGCGTCACCAGGGGATGAGCTTCGTACAGGGGTTCCTGATCTCCGCCTCCAACCCCAAGGTGATTCTCTTTTATATCGCGTTCCTGCCCACCTTTATGGATCTCACCCGCCTCCACCGCTCCGATATCGCGTTGGCGGCCGGACTGACCCTGGTGGCCCTGATGGCCGGCCTGATGCTGATCGCCCTCAGCGCCGCCCAGGCGCGCCGTTACTTCCGCTCGGAGCGGGCAATGAAAGGGCTCAACCGTATCTCCGGCAGCATTATGGCCGCCGCCGGAGGCTACCTGATCCTGCGCTAAGCCATTGCCTCAGGGCAACTCCTCTTCGCTGTCAACCAGACGGTCCAACGCTCTGTCAGTGGAGTCCTCCGCCTGACTGTCCCTCAGCGCCTCGGCACGCATTTCGTCCTCGGTACGCTGTTTCCCTATCCTGAAAATCACATAGCCCGGGCTCACGAACTGGTTTACCGCCATCCCCAGCACGGTGCCCGAATAGGGGGCCAGCACCTGCTGGCTGGAGTTGGTGACCGGATTGATCACCTGTGCAATCACCTCCCCCTCGAGCACCTTTTCCCCCAGCTCGACCTCGGCCAGCAGAATCCCGCTGTGGTCCGCCAACACCCACTCCGACTCGTAGAAAACCGGCTGGGGGGTGCTCCAGAAGCGGAAGCTGCGGGTCATCCCCAGCTCGCCAAAAAAGGTCTTGATCGCTTTTACACCGTACTCCACCGCCTCCGGTTCCAGGCTAAGGGGGCCTCCAATTTCCATCGTCACCGCCGGTATGCCCTCCTCTACGGCGGCGTTGCGCAACATCCCCCGGCTTCCCTGGCTGTGCAAGACCGTCATTCCGCCGAACAGTGACACCATCCGGGCGACCCGCTCGTCGGTCAGGTCAGCCCTCAGCTGGGGCAGGTTGGTCCGATAATAGGAGCCGGTGTGCAGGTCAATCAGGGCGTCACACTTGAGAATCACCCTCTGGAACAGCCCGTGGGCATAGCGCGCCGGAGTCACCCCTTTGGGGTCGCCGGGGAAAAAGCGGTTGAGGTCGCGCCGGTCAGCCATGTAGCGCTCCTGCTTCATAAAGCCCTCCATATTGACGATGGGGACCACCACCAGGGTTCCCGCCAGGGTGTCTGGCTCCAGCCCGTAGATCACCTGGCGCGCAATCTCAATGCCGTTCAGCTCATCGCCATGCAGGGCAGCCGTGATGCACATCACCGGCCCCTGCCGGCCGCCGTGGGCAACCACCACCGGAACCTGGAACTGAATACTGTTGATCGATACCGGCCAAGTCACCGGCTCCCGGCTACCGGGGGCGATCGACTGCCCCAGGATTTCGAATGGTTTATCCTGTGCCGCACGGGGCTTTACCTGCTGTTCGATGGGCTCGGCCGAAGGCTTGGCAGCCCGGGGCGCTGGCTCCGGCGCCCGGCTTTCACCCGCCTCACTGGCAAACTCTGCACTCCCCAACACCCCCTCATCAGCAGCCAGCGGCGGAACAGGAAGCGATAGCAGCAGTGCCAGCGCCACAGGCAACCCGGCCGCCACCCAGGGGCAGTGTTTGCCGCTCTCTGCTCCTTGCTTAAAAAGTCGTCTCAGACACTCCACTTGTTGCACCGATTCCCCCTGTACGCTTTCCCTTGATCACCCATTCTGTTAACCCTGCCACAGCATGGCCACCGCGTGCCCCGTTCTCCCTTTTAACACAGGTCCAGCCTCCTATCTCCGCTTCTACCGTCTAGAATGCAAAGGAGTCTAGGCGTTTTTCGACAACCCACAGGGCCCACCTGTGTACAGTCTAAAGGCAGGGTCTGGGTGAAGCGAGCCCTAGACGGATTCCAGCGTATGAGGAAGGATTCCCAAACATGTCTGATTTTATGTTTAGCGATGAGCCCGAAGAGCTCGTTGTCCCTGTGCAGGCGGAGAAAAGCTGGCGCGTGCTGGTGGTCGATGACGACCAGGCCATCCACCAGGTCACCCGCATGGTATTAGGGGGGCTGGAGGTCGAGCATCGACGAATCGAGCTGCTCTCGGCCTACTCAGCTGCCGAAGCACGGGAAATACTGGCCAGTGACAAGGAGATTGCGCTGGCCTTTGTTGACGTGGTCATGGAAACCGAGCACGCGGGGCTCGATCTTGTGCACTGGATACGCACCGACCTGAAAAACCAGTGTATTCGGCTGATCCTGCGCACCGGCCAGGCCGGACAGGCACCGGAGGAAGAGGTGATCCGTGACTATGACATCAATGGCTATAAGGAGAAGACCGACTTTGTCGCCAACAAGATGATCTCCACGCTGTATGCGGGTATACGCGGTTACCGCGATATCATCACCATCAAGAAAAGCCTGGAAGGGCTGCGCCGCCTGATCGAAGCCTCCAATGACATGCTGAAGATACGACGCCTTAAGTCCTTCGGCTCGGCAGCCCTGGATAACCTGCTCACACTGATGGAGCTGGAAAGCTCCGCACTCTACATCGCCCACACCGCCGAAGATGTCTACAGCGAATCACGGGACCTGGTGATCGCCTGCACCGGGAAGTACATCTGTTGCACCGGGAACCTGGATAATGACGACCTGTCAGCCGAGGTGCGTGACCGCATCCATCACACGTTTAAAACCCGACAGCATAATGTAGGAGAGCACTTTTTCGCTGGCTATTACGAAACCCTCAACCAGACCGCCTCTGTGCTCTATGTGGAGCACGAGAACAGTACCGACCAGCTTCAGGTGGAGCTGCTCGATATGTACACAGCCAATGTGTCACTGATTCTGGAGAGCCTCACCAACCACAATGAGATCGAGCAGGACCTGATCTATCTCATTGGCGGTGCCATCGAAAGCCGTAGCCCCCAGACCGCCCATCACACCGAGCGGGTGGCACGCATGAGCGAGTTTATCGCCCTTACCCTGGGATTGAGTGAACCCTTTGCCCGGGTCATCGGTATCGCCGCTGCCCTGCATGACATCGGAATGATAACCGTCCCCGAGTCCGTGCTCTCAACACCGGGGCCCCTGAACGACGAACAGTGGCTCCTGGTCCGACAGCACCCGGTGGCGGGGGGAGAAATCCTCGCACGCGGTAAGGGTGTAATCGCCAAGGCCGGCGCCCGCATCGCTCGCCACCATCATGAAAATTGGGATGGTAGCGGCTACCCGGAGGGTCTCAAGGGCGAGGAGATCCCTGTTGAGGCTCGTATCGTAGCCATCGCCGACCGCATCGAATGCCTGAGGGCCGAGCGACCTTACCGAAAACCCTGGCCCGACCACGAGATCCGGACTTACCTCACTGAGCAACAGGGAAAAGCGTTCGACCCCCAACTGTCGCAATTGGCCGTTAACCACTTTGATCGACTACTTGAGCTAAGCAATCAGGTGGCCTTACAGGAGGAGGTCTGATGGAGACCCTACTGCGAGAGATTATTGAAGGTGTCTCCAACACCTATGGAGAAGCGTTTTTTAATCGAATCACCCTGCAGCTACACAAGGTGATCGGCGCCGACTACACCTTTATTGCCCGGCTCGACCGACAAAAATACACTTCACGCACCATCGCCCTGGTTGCCCACGGCGAGCTGGCCGACAATTTTGAATACTCCCTGGAACACACCCCTTGTGCTAACGCGGCAGACGACTCCATCTGCTGCTACCCCAGCGGTATCTGCGAACACTACCCCGACGATCAGCTGCTGCTCGACATGAAGATCGAGGGCTATCTGGGAACCCCCCTGCACGACTCCCAGGGTGATGTACTCGGCATTATTGTGGCTCTCTACGAGCAACCGATCCGAAACGAAGAGCAAACCCTGACCCTGTTCAAGATCTTTTCAGGCCGTATCGCCAGCGAGATCGAGCGTTCGGAATACGCCGACACCCTGGAGGAGCGGGTCAAGCTGCGCACCCAGGAGCTGCAAACCGCTCTCGACAACCTCAACACCGCCCAGGAACAGCTGGTGGAGTCGGAAAAGCTGGCGGCCCTGGGGCACCTGGTGGCGGGTGTTGCCCATGAGGTCAACACCCCTCTGGGTGTGGCCATCACAGCCCACAGCCACCTGCAGTCGGCTTACCATAAACTTAAACAGGGGTTCGACAACAAAACGCTCTCCTCCCAGGAGATGAGCCATTTCCTCGACACCTTTGCCGAAGGCTCAGCAATGATTGAGAGTAATCTGGAGCGCGCCTGCGAGTTGGTGCGGAATTTCAAGAAAACCGCCGCTGACCAGCACTCCAACGACTGCGAACAGATACCCTTGGGGGACTATTACAGGCAGGTCGCCTCGACGCTTTCCCCGCTTCTGAAAAAGAAAAAGGTACAGCTGGAGATTCACAGTGTGGGTGATGGCCTCATTAACACCTTCCCGGGTGCCCATGCGCAGATACTCACCAACCTGGTGGACAACAGCGTCAAACACGGTTTTCGGGAGCGTACCGAGCAGGACCGGAACCAGATCACCGTCACCATCACCCCGATGGACCAGAACCGATTCAAGGTCGACTACCGGGACAATGGATGCGGTATTGAGGATGGGATTCAAGCAAAAGTGTTCGACCCCTTTTTCACCACTTCCCGCGAGACGGGCAGCACCGGGCTCGGCCTCTCGATTATCTACAACCTGATTAAAAAACGCTTCGGTGAAAGCCTTACCCTGATACCGGAGCCCGAAGGAGTCCATTTCGAATACGTGGTATCAGGGTGCGGCTGTGAGGGGCCCGCGCCCCCTTGATCGCTGCCGCGACCCACAGGGACGTGGGGAGTGCCGGCCTGGCAGGAGCATTGGCCGGCCCGTCCCTGGCTCTCGCGATCTACCGCTCGTCCCTGGGCATAAAAAAATGGCCACCCGGAGGTGGCCATTGAGCGCCGGCCTTGACCGGCTCAGGCTGAGCTAGAAGTTCAGCGATATATTACGATGCACCGACTGACAGCGAGCCACACCCTTGGCCTGCTCCAGGGTCATACGCTTTTGCAGACGCAGGCCGATGGAGTAAGCGATCGCCTCGTCGTACTCAGCCAGTGCGGGACCTACAGCTTCACGGGCACGCTGGCGCCACTCAACTTCAGCCTGGTACAACGTCATCGCCTTGCTGTACAGCTCCAGCGCCTTGTCACGGTCGGGATCATCCCCCTTCAGGGCGCGACGGGCCTTGGAGAGCGGAGACTTGATCTTGCTGGAGTCTTCCACCCCGCCCAGGTTTGACTCGGCCTGTTTGATCGCCTCCATGGCCACCTCCGGATCGGCGCTGGTGATGGTGCTCCTGAGTCCGTCAAGCTCTGCCTTCAGGGCAATCAGCGGATCGGTATCGGCCAGAACCTGACGCAGCTTCATGACCGGCTCATAGGCATTGTCGACGTTATTACGGTAGCGGTTACGCGCCGTTTTCTCCTCCTTTTGCAGCTCTACAAAGGTCTTCCTTGAGGCCTTCCATTCGTCCGGAATCTCGGCTTCAAGCTCATCCCGATACTGCTGCAACTCCTCCAGCTTGTCCTTGATACGATTGATCGCAGCCTGGTCGGGGTCATCCTCGCGGGTCATGCGACCCATCGTCTGCTTCCAGCTCGCCATCTGCTTATCCACAATACGAATACGAGACTCGAGGCGGCGAACCTCACCGTGTAGCGGCGCATAGTCGGTGCTGTAATTCAGCACATTGGCTTCCGCCTCGCGCACTGACGCAACCAGGGTAAAGGTGGCTGTTGCTTTTTCGCCACTTTCAGCCAGGGATTTCTGCCATGAGCGAGGCAGGCTGCTGAGGTCGGTTTCCTGCATCCGTGTGATGCTGGAGCGCAAGCGATCGCCCTCACTGTCATAGACCTCAAACAACTGCTCCTCCAGGCACATCTGCAAGCGCGGATTCATCGGAGGCGGCGCATTTTCAGAGGTGAGGTAGGTTCGGTAGGGCAGGTAGTTGACCAGGCTCGGGTAAAAGCCGGCAATCACCAACGCGAGCAGCTGCAGGCCGATAAAGGCCGTCGCCCCCTTGTAGATCGACAGGGTCTTGACGATCTTGGGTGCCACACCCCTCAGGTAGAAGAGTGCGAAGCCAAAGGGTGGCGTCAGGAAGGAGGTCTGGATATTCAGCCCCACCATCACTCCGAGCCACACGGCGGTCACGTTTGCCTCCGGGTCCGCCAGCAGGATAGGCGCAACAATGGGCACCACCACCACGGCAATCTCGATAAAGTCGAGGAAGAAGCCCAGCAGGAAGATGACCAGCATCACCACGATAAACTGGGTCCAGAAGCCTCCCGGCAGGCCGGTCAGGAAGTGTTTCACCAGTTCCTCACCGCCAAAACCACGAAACGCCGAGGTCAGCATGGCGGCACCGATGAGGATGATAAACACCATGGAGGTGGTCTTGGCGGTCTCCACCATCACCTCATTGAGGGTATTGTCGATTCGATAGGCGCGAATGGCACTCCAGCCGACGGCGAACAAAAGCCCGGCCACCGCGATCGACGCGATCACGATGCCCACCATGTTGTCGCCAATGTTCTTGATATTAAGGGTGTAGAAGCTCAGCACCACCAGCAGCACCAGGGTTGAGCCGATAGCAAGAATGGCCGGATAGTAGGAGCTGCGCTTACCTTCGGTCAGGCGGTAGCCTCCCATGATCATGGCCCCAACAGCCCCGATGGCACCGGCCTGGTTCACGGTCGCAACCCCCATGATAATGGAGCCCAGTACCACAAAGATCAGGGTCAGAGGCGGCATCAGCGCCAGGAAGACCTGCTTGGCAAACTTAAGATCATACTGCCCCTCGTAGGGAACCGGCGGCGCCATCTTGGGGCGCACCAACGCCACGATCAGGATGTAGCCCACATAGAGCCCCACCAGAATCAGGCCCGGAATCAGGGCCCCCATGAACATGTCACCGGCGCTGGCGGAGGTAATGTCGAATACCGAGGGCATCGAGAACTCACCGGTCGCATCTTTGTAGAGCTGCTTGCGAATGGTGCTGGCCTGGTCGGCGGCACTGGAGAGCTGGTCGGCAAGGATGATGAGCACAATGGAGGGGGGAATGATTTGCCCCAGGGTACCCGAAGCACAGATCGTGCCGGTGGCCAGCGAATGGCTGTAGTTATTGCGCAGCATCGCCGGCAGCGAAATCAGCCCCATGGCGATGACGGTCGCCCCCACGATACCGGTGGTGGCCGCGAGCAGCGCCCCCACCAGCACCACAGAGATGCCCAGGCCGCCGGGAACCGGGCCAAACAGCTGCGCCATCGCAACCAGCAGGTCCTCGGCGATCTTCGAGCGTTGCAGCATGATCCCCATGAAGATAAAGAGGGGAATGGCGATCAGGGTGTCCCGCTCCACATCCCAGTAGAGACTGCGGAAATTGGTGACACCGGCACTGAGCCACTGTACCGGCCCTCCCTGGGCAAAATAGGCACTGCTGTCTCCGGCGAAGAGGTAGCCACAGGCAGCGGCGAGTCCGATCGACAGTATGGCGGATCCGGGAAGGGAAAAAGCTACCGGGAATCCCGAGGTCAAGGCAACGACCATCAGTAGCACGAGTATGGCTAGAAAAACGAGCTCCATGAAACGGGTCCTGTTTTGAAATTATGGGTGATCGGATGCGATGGTCATACCATCATCGGTGCTGTTGGCCTGCACACGCATGCCGTGGTCGTTGCCTTCATCATCCTCCTCACGGAGGTCAGCAACATTGCTCAGCAGGTAGCTGGCAAACTGGACAATCATGGAGAGTGCGAACACCACCAGAAAGCCCACCATCAGATATTTAACGTACAGCCCGTAACCACTCTGGGTGATCTCGAAGCTGAGCAGCGGACTCACAATACTGCTTCCCTTGCTCCACATGCCGGTGGTGAGAATGACCCAGCACAGGGGCAAGCCGAGCAGGCACAAACCCAGGATATTGGACCAGGCCTTGGCACGCCGCCCAAAATGGGCATAGAGCACGTCGACTCGCACGTGGCCGTCATGAACCAGGGTATAGGCACTGGCGAAGAGGAACAGGGCCGCATACCAGAAACGAACCAGGTCACCCATAAAGGCCTGCTCGTAGGAGAACACAAAGCGGGAGATCACGATCTGGAATTCGGCAAACACCACCAGCAGCGCCAGCCAGGTGAACCCCAGTGTACGTGCAAAGGCTGCAATCACCATGGCCAACAATAACAGCGGGTAGTGAATATAGGTGCCACGGTACTGGGGACGCCCCAGCTCCTGTGTCAGCTCATCACCAAACAGTGCCTCCAAAAAACCCTCGATACGCATGAAGGAGATCAGGCTATCGGCCAGCCCCACCAACACCACAGTCCAGAAAGCGGCTCTCACAATATAGCCGGCAAAACCGGACCAGAGCGCTGCATCCACCCGTAGCGAACGGCTGGGGGTCATCAGCACAAAGCCACAGATAGCCACAAAGCCGGACAGGTAGAGCCCCAACTGTATCCAGCCAAGGGTCAGGGCCTCCCCTTCAAGAGCCTCTTTTTCGCCCCCCCCGAGATGGGCAAGGAGTTCGATCAGGCCAGGCCAGTCACGCCAGAAGGTGAGATAGTTATTGAAAAGAAAGAGTAGCGCCATCGCCACCAGGGTGCCGGCCAGAATCCGTAAGGTCAGAGTCAGCATCCTGCCGCTGTTACTGCCGCCTGCTCCCTTTACAGGGTGGGGAGATCCCGCGCCCATCGCAGCTGAGGTAGTTGTCGTATTCATGGAGGTGCGTCTGCCTGATAATTTCCTGCCTTGATCACCCACCGGGGAGTTCCTCTCCCTTGTTGCAGTCTGCCTGTATAGACTGAGTGATCCTGGCAATATCTATATTTGAGTATTTATCATCTTTCACCCCTGTTGGGGGGGTGAAAAAACGCGGAGCACCAGGCTCCGCGCTTCTCACTGCGTGTGGTCCTTACAGGCCCAGTACGCGGTTACGCTGGGACACGTAGGCCTGATCAGAGATCTTGGCCCAGGAACCCACTTCCTGCCGAGCTTTGGCAAAGCTTTCGTGGATCTCATTGGCCAGCGCGCTGTGCTGACGAGTTTCGTCGAACACCTCTTCGGCCGCTTCACCGAAGCTGTCGTAGATATCGTCACTGAAGGCACGCAGTTTAACGCCCTGCTCCTCAACCAACTGCTTGAGGGAAGCACCGTTCTTGGCGTTGTACTCGGACATCATGACATCGTTTTCCATGGATGCCGCAGCGTTGATCAATAGCTGGTCAGCCTTTGAGAGCCCTTCCCACCAGGATTTGTTCATACCGATACCGAGCATCGCGCCCGGCTCGTGCATGCCTGGGTAGTAGTAGTACTTGGCCGCTTCGTAGAATTTCATGAACTGATCGTTCCAGGGACCTACCCACTCAGTGGCATCGATGGAGCCGGAAACCAGGTTTTCATAGATCTGGGTGCCAGGCAAAGAGACGGGAGATCCACCCAGCTTGGCCAGCACATCACCGCCAAGGCCAGGCATACGCATCTTCAGGCCTTTGATGTCGTCGGCAGAGTTGATCTCCTTGCGGAACCAACCGCCCATCTGCACACCGGTGTTACCACACATCAGCCCTTTGATGCCGAAATCGCCTGCCAGTTTGTCCCACAGCTCCTGACCGCCGCCAAAGCGGATCCAGGCATTCATTTCGGTGTAAGTCAGACCGAAGGGTACGGCGGTAAAGTAGGCGAACCCCGGGTGCTTGCCCTTCCAGTAGTACTCCGCACCATGGTAGAGCTGCGCGTTACCCGAAGCCACTTCATCGAAGGAGTCAAAGGCCTTTACACGCTCGCCACTGGCAAAGTAGTTGACCTGAATACGACCATCACTCAAATCGGTGACACGCTTGGCAAAACGCTGTGCACCGGTCCCCAGTCCAGGGAAATCACGCCCCCAGGTGGACACCATGTTGATTTCCATTCGCTCCTTGGCGATGGCGGGGGCCGAAATGGTTGTAGCGGCAGCAACACCACCGAGGCCAACCAGGCCCTTCTTAAGTACTTCACGTCTCTTCATTCTGACTTTCTCCTTGCTGTTATTATTTGTATACGCATGCAGGTTACTGCCTGTGCTTGCCAACCCCGGCACCAACACCCAAGCCGGATGATCTCCTGAGTTTTCCGGTGATCGCACCGCCGCCAACAGTGGGCAGCCTTGCCTCTGGGTAGTCACACAGGCCACTCGAATCACTCAGTTTAGTAAAAGCGATGCCTGCCCCCGAATAAAGAAGGTTTTACCATAGTTCGACTAAAGTAGGAGCAATTCAACCCCTGCGCCACTAAAGAGCCCAGTTTCGGGGCAATTTACCCGTGCCCACGTCCCGGTTCCGGCTGAACGGTCTTACCAATGGTAATTGATACCGAGCAAAGGCGCGAAATTCAAGAGGCAGCCAGCCCCATGCACCTACCGGTGAACCCGTTCACACCTAACGATGGCGCAACGCCAACATCAGGGCAGGCACACGGCTAATCAGCATGGCCAAAAACACCAGACTGCAGCCCACGAGTTGGATAAGGGCCATACGCTCACCAAACCAGAGGGCGGCCAATAGCGCGGTAAAGACAGGCTCAAGTGTGAGGATCAGGGCCGCATGACTGGCGCTGGTTAACCCCTGGGCATAGATCTGCAACCAGAAGCGCAACGCGGTGGCCACCAGGGCACTGACCAGCAACCACCACAAAATGGCCGCCTCAACCTGCGGGGGCCAGGACTCGAACAGCAAGGATCCGAGCAAGGAGAAACTCCCCACCATCAATAGCTGAATCGAGCTCAGGGGCAACACCGGAACCTTCCCGGAGAGACGGGTAATCAGGCAGATATGCAGGGCAAACAGCAAAGCCGCCACCAGAAAAAGCAGCTGACTCTCCTCCATGCTGACCTGGCCTTTGAGGGTCAGGCATGCCAGACCCACTATTGCCACCGGAAGCGCTATCCAGGTAAAAAAAGGCTGCTTTTCGCCGAACAGAACACGCACTAACAGAGGTACCAGGATAAAGGCAAGGCTGTTGATAAAGGCCCCCTCACCAAGGTGCGTAGCGCTGTTCAGCCCCAGGACCCAGAACACCATCGCCACCGACATGACGCAACCAACCCGTGCACAGGCCTTCAACTGTGGAGTAGACAGCACTTTCCAGTCGCGCCCAACGACTATCGCCAACACCATCCCTGCGAGGGTAAAACGCAGCCCGATGAAGAGTAAGGGCGGCAGCCCCGCCAGCGCCTCTTTGGAAAACACCCAGCCCGCAGCAGCAATCAGGGTAACAATAACCAGCAGCAGATCGGCTTTTAGGGGGTGAGCAGCGTTCAGGGAAACCTCACGGGGATCATTGGCCGTAACCCGCCTTATCTATCGAGACAGCAGGCAACATCCTTTATAGAAAACGGTATCAGGGTGACTTACAGCGAGTCGTTATGTTGATGAACGTCACAGATAACGCAAGTACCTGATAGAAAAAACCACACTACTGATATGGATTAAGAAAACCTTAAGACTTATGGCCTACGGTTTTACCTGCTTTGAAACGTTTTAAATTTCAGGAACCCCATAGCTTAACAGCTTTACTTTAAGGATGACGACCATGAACACCTTTAGCAAAACCAGCTTAGCACTTGCGTGCGCCTCCTCCATGTTGATGCTTGCACCCGCCTCTTATGCGGCCGACTCATCACTGGTGAGCGTAAAAACCAGCAGCAGCATCACCCTTGACGGCATGGCGGAAAACGCTTGGGATTCAGCCAAAACGCTCAGCGTGCGCCTCGACAATCTTCCTTACAAACCCGACAACTACAAAGGCATGACCTCAGTCGATGTCAACCTGAAGTCGCTATACGATGACCAGTTCGTCTACTTCCTCATACAGTACAAGGATCCTACCAAGAGCTTGATGCGCTACCCTTGGGAAAAACAGGCTGATGGCAGCTGGAAGCAACTGAAAGACAAAGACCATACCGGTCACGACAACGTCTACTACGAAGATAAGCTAGCCCTCCTTTGGGATATCAACGCACGCGGCTTTGGCAAGAAGGGTTGCGATGCAGCCTGTCATATGCAGGACGATGACGGCAAGATCAATGGCATTGATCAAAAGGGTAAAGCACCCGGCCGCAAGTACACCCGCAAGGATCAAACCATCGACATGTGGCACTGGAAAAGCGTTCGCATGAACCCGGTAGGCGTAATTGATGATCAGTACATCGATAGCGTTAATGACCCTGCGGTTAACAAAAACTGGGGGCGTCACGGCGATGCCAAGACTGGCGGTGGCTACGTCAACAACATGAACGAAGCCAAGGATGGACCGGCCTTCATGAACCGTACCCAGGATGGCCTTAACGATTTCACTATCACTCCGGACCAAAAAACTGAATTCGTAGATACATTCAAGCCGGGTGATATGGTACCCGGCATCATGTCTACCGCATTTACCGGCTCCCGCGGTGACATCTGGGCCAAGGGTGCATGGAAAGAGGGTATGTGGACCATCGAGATCAAGCGCAAACTGGTGACCACCGGTGAGAAAGCCGATATTCAGGATGTACAGTTCTCCGATCTCGGAAAAGCCTATAGCTTTGGTGTTTCTGTGTTTGATAACTCTCAGATCAACCACATCTACCACGAAGGTGTGTTGAAGCTCAGTTTCCAGAAGTAATGAAGTGATCCAGCCCGCCCTCAAGGGCGGGCTTTTTTAGGCATGTAAACCATGCATCGCAGTTTATGGACAACTGATCAGGACGATTATCATGCGTATAGATACCCTCAATTTCCAGGCCCGTCTCGGGCTTTCAGGCTTCCTCATCACCGTGATTTTGGGTGCTCTTAGTGCTGCCACCCTGATCGGGCTAATCTACTCAACCAACACCAGTGGCTTTAACGTGCCTGACATGGACAAGGTTAAAGCAAAATACAGTGACCCTATGCTCGTGGGCGCCATGAAAAGCTCCATGTACGAATACGTCGCCGAGGATGGTGACATCGAAGTGATTGCGCAGTGGATCAAAGACGGCGCCAAGGATGATGAGTACTTCAAAGAAGAGGTAATGTATATCCTCGAGGAAGACTGTCAGAAGTGCCATAGCCGCAACTCCACCATGAGCAAGGCGATCACCTCAATCCCTTTCAGCAGCCATGAAGATATCATCAAATACACCGAAGCCGGGTATAGCTGGACCCACATGGCAAAAAACGCTCACATTCATCTCTTTGGCATGTCGGTGTTTCTGGTTCTGGTCACGCTGGCATTCGCCTTCAGCTCCTATATCAGCGCACTTAAAACGCTATTAATCAGTCTTAGCTGGATCGCCCTGTGGGCCGACATTTCGGCATGGTGGCTGTCCAAGTATTGGGATGGTTTTGCTTACCTGATCGCCGGTGCGGGTTCCGTGGAAATTGGTAGTGTGATCGCGATGAGTGGCCTGTGCCTGATTAATATGTGGTTCAAGCTACCGTCCTTTATGCTGGAAAAAGACGAGAGCTAACTTGCCCCTCCACCATCGATAACCGTAGAAAGGGAGGCCCGAACTGGAACCTCCCTTTTTAACGCCTGAATTTACTGCAAACGAATACGCTCGGCATTTTTGGCCAGGGTTTTCTCGCCAATCCCCTTGACCGCGGTTAACTCCTCCAGCGCCACGAAGGCGCCATGTTTATCGCGATAAGCCACTATCGCCTGCGCTTTGGTCAAGCCGATTCCCGTCAGGTTATCGGCAATGGTCTGGGCATCGGCAGTATTGAGGTTGATGGTTGGCATCGCTACCGCCTCGGTAGCAACCGCTGTAGTGCCGGGGGTTGGCTCGGATGCCGCCCAGGCCATAGGGGCACACAGCAGTGAAACCACCAACAGGCACGACCGAACCGAGCTGGCCCTGTTTCGTTGTGTACGCAGAAAACCATCCTGATTTTTATGAGCGCTCATCATCTTCCTCCTTAAAGAATGGGCTATAGAGCGCATACAGGTTAAGGCGTCCCGGGATCTGCGTCTGTAGGCGATATTCCTTGGCTAATGCGGGTTTAAGGCCGTGCAGATCGCCGCAGGTGGTTCGCTGGGGGAAATCTGCCAGGACGATCACCTACAGGGACCTCAGGTTTTATCTGACCGGCAGGGTTATCCATCCAGCGAGCGGTGCTACACTGCCCTCTGCTGGAGCCCTTGATGACCCAACCGACCCATAACGCCTTTCTCCTCACTCGCCAATGGCGAGATACGGCCCATGGCCTGGAGTTGACACTCTGGCTCAAAGGCGAGCAGGGGCCGGTGCGGGCGAAAATTGGGGGTGAGAAAGCGGTCTGCTTTATCAACACCGGGTCGCTCCCCCAAGCCCTGCCACAGCTATCCTCCCTGCCGGGCTTCCAGTCACGACCGCTGCAGCTGCTGAGTTTTGAGGGGCAGGCCATTACCGGCTGTTACTTCCAGCAGCAGCGTAACCTCTACCGGGCCCGCGACCTGCTACGCAAACAGCAGATTGAGCTCTATGAGGCCGATATCCAGCCCAGCGACCGCTTCCTCATGGAGCGATTTGTCCTCGGTGCCCTTAGCTTGCAGGGCACGCTCGTTGACCAGGAGGGCTTCCAGGCGATCCAGCAACCCAGGGTGCGAGCCCGGCAGCTTGAGAAGATTCCCCGCTTCCGGGTCGCCTCCATCGACATCGAAACCGATTTGCGGGCGGAGCAGCTCTATTCCATCGCCATGGTCAGCGGAAACCATGACCAGAGCCCGACCGAACGCGAGGTGCTGATGATCGGTGAGGGGACACCTCCTCCCCACACCCGTTTCATGCGCGACGAGCGAGAGCTGATCCAGGTTTTTTGTGACTGGTGCCACGACCGGGACCCCGACCTGTTAATCGGCTGGAACCTGATCAATTTCGATCTGCGGGTACTGCAGAAGCGAGCCGATGCGCTGGCCATTCCCTTCTGCATCGGGCGCGATGGGAGTGCCCTTGAGTGGCGCCAATCCCGCGATAACCCGGACCACTTCAGCCTGCTGCTGCCGGGGCGGGTGGTGCTCGATGGCATCGACACCCTCAAATCCGCCACCTGGCACTTCGAGAGTTTTGCCCTGGATGCGGTGGCCCGTGAGCTGCTGGAGCGGGGCAAGCTGATCGAACATAACGACCAGCGGGGCGAAGAGATCGGGCGCCTTTTTATGGAGGATAAAGCGGCCCTGTCGGCCTACAACCTCGAGGACTGCCAGCTGGTGTGGGAGATCTTTGCCAAAACCGAGCTGATCGAATTTGCCACCCGCCGCGCCTGCATGACCGGACTGGCCATGGACCGCTTTGGCGGCTCGGTCGCCGCTTTCGACCACAACTACCTCCCGCGCCTGCACCGAGCCGGCTACATCGCCCCCAACCTGACTCAAAATCCCCGTGGAGTAGGCAGCCCCGGAGGCTATGTGATGGATTCCGCCCCCGGCCTCTACCGCAATGTGCTGGTGCTCGACTTCAAGAGTCTCTACCCCAGCATCATCCGCACCTTTATGGTGGACCCGCTGGGACTGATCGCCGGCCTTAAGGCCGATCCTCGCCCGGCCAACGACAGCCAGCATGAGACCGACCTGCTGGAGCACTCCACCCTGGTGCCAGGCTTTAACGGAGCCCTGTTCAGCAAGGAGCAATCGATCCTGCCAGGCCTGATCGAGCAGCTCTGGCTCCTACGCGATAACGCCAAGCGGGCGAAAAACCAGCCCCTCAGCCAGGCGATCAAAATTTTGATGAACTCCTTTTACGGTGTGCTGGGAACCCCGGGGTGTCGCTTCTTCGATTACCGGCTGCCCAGCTCCATCACCCTGCGCGGCCACCAGATCCTCACCCGTAGCAAACACTTTATCGAGCAGCAGGGGCACCGGGTGATCTACGGCGATACCGATTCGGTATTCGTGCTGGTGGAACAGGCGCTGGCGGCGGCCGATGCCCGGGCCATCGGTGAGGAGCTGGCGCGGGGGCTCAACCAGTGGTGGCTCGAACGGTTACAACAGGAATATGGGATCAAAAGCCATCTGGAGATCGAGTTCGAGACCCACTTCACCCATTTCCTCATGCCCACCATCCGCGGCTCGGAACAGGGCTCAAAAAAGCGCTACGCGGGCATTATCGAGCAGGAGGGTAAGGAGCGCCTGATCTTCAAGGGGCTGGAAACGGTTCGCAGCGACTGGACCGCCCTCGCCCGCCGCTTTCAACGCAGCCTCTACTGGAAGATTTTCCACGGCGAGGACTACCGCGAGTTTATCCAGCAGACCGTGGCCGACACCCTGGAGGGCAAACACGATGGAGAGTTGGTGTATCGCAAACGGTTGCGCCGCCCGCTGTCGGAGTACAGCCGCAACATCCCCCCCCACGCCCAGGCGGCACTGCGCGAAGAGGAGATTCGACGGGTTCGCAACCTGCCACCCGCATACCAGCGCGGGGGCTGGGTGGAGTACCTGATGACTGTTAAAGGCGCCGAGCCCGCCCGCTACGCAGAGTCCGCCCTCGACTACGAACGCTACATAGAACGCCAACTGGAGCCGATCGCGGACGGGATTTTGCATTTCCTGGGCGACTCCTTTGCTGAAATCACCGGTCGACAGATGGGCCTTTTCTAGCCCAGTCAGGATTTCTGCTTACCGCACCGCCTCCGATTTTTCGCCAACGCCCACCCTGCTAGGTAGTTTCCCTCACCCATCCCGGGTATCTACCAATAGTGCGCGCCCCTTCAACTCTCTATCCTGTACTCATTGGTTAATGAGACAGCCAACGAAAAAGGGCCTCGTCCTCCCAAGGGCAGAGCCACCGGATCGAAAGAGCCGGAACTTTTTGACCGGCTTAGACTCTTAACCAATGTGTAGCTCACAACTCCCTCGTGACTACTCCTGTGTTTAGTGTTGACAGTAATCTCTCAGCAACCCCCCAAGCGCTGCAGAGATCTTGTAGCGGTCATGACTCTCCCCCTTTGGTCATGACCGTTTTTTTTGCCCCCGCTACCCCCCTAAAAAACCTCTATTTTCATAGGTTTATATTTTTTGCGGTTTTTTCTTCCAAACAGTGGAACTTTGCTCACAGAGCGCGTGTCATAGTTAGTACAGAATGTTGACAGTGAAGTACCACTCCTAGTGTTGTTGTTCAACCCGGACACGATCCCCCAAGCGTGAAGGGTTATTGAGATAGACGGCTATGACTCCCCCTTAGGTCATAGCCGTTTTTTTATGCCCAGGGATGGGCGGTATGCCGCGAGAGTCAGGGATGGTGGCAGCGGTGATGCCTACATGGATGTGCGGGCCAGTGGCTGCGCAACTGGCACTCCCTACATCCCTGTAGGTCGTAGATCGCGAAAGGCAGGGATGCCGGGAGCGAGCCAGTCGCTATACCTAACCCTGAACACAACCTCCGGCTCCATTATGGTCTATGCTGGAAGCAGTCTGTGTGAACTATCCTGGGCAAGGTTCAACGACTGAAACCCCGGCACCCTAATCGGTCCGGGGTTTGTTTTCGTCAGGAGGGGAAAACGCCTTAGCAGCTAACGCCGGTTCCACGCAGCCCGCAATACCCATCGGGATTCTTCGCCAAATACTGCTGGTGGTACTCCTCTGCGTAATAGAACTGAGGGGCGAGTTCAATCTCAGTGGTGATGGGACCAAACCCGGCCCCCCGGAGAGAAGCCTGGTAGTCACTGCGACTTGCGCAGGCAAACTTGAGCTGCTCATCACTGGTGCAGTAGATTACCGAGCGGTACTGGGTGCCCAGATCATTACCCTGACGCATCCCCTGGGTAGGATCATGGCTCTCCCAGAACAGCTTAAGCAACGACTCATAGGCGATCTTCTGCGGGTCGAACACCACCAGCACCACCTCGGCATGGGCTGTACGACCGCTACAGACTTCCTCATAAGTGGGGTTGGGGGTGTGCCCTCCGGCGTAACCCACCGCCGTACTGTAGACCCCCTCCTGCAACCAAAGGCGACGCTCAGCCCCCCAGAAGCAGCCCATCCCGAAGATCGCCATCTCCATACCTTTTGGAAAAGGGGGCTTAAGGGGGGTCTCCTTGACGAAGTGACGCTCCGGCACGGGCATCAACTGCGGACGTCCGGCTAAAGCGTCGGATGCGGAACAGAGGGTAGTTTTATCGAGCATAAGGAACACTCCGGTATTGGGTAAAGAGGCCCTCGCAGGGGGGCTATCAAGGCAGCAGATGATCAACCGGCGCCCGGAGGCGGTCGGGTTTCGCCCTTTTTGCTTCGCTACGTTCTAACCAGTGACGGCTTTAACCTAGGTAGTTATCACAATAGAAAGAAGTACCATTACGGATAGCCGGGAACAATCTGCTGTCTATACTTACGGGGACATTGACCTACTCCTAAGGTTCCAATGTTACCCGGACGGCCCGACGACCCCAAGCGTTGGGCCGTCCCTTTTTGGAAGGCCCCAGCGGGACCGGGTTGCCGCCAACTGCTGCAGCCCCCGGTCCCACCCGCTCGCCCCTAAAGGGCTTCGCTCAGCGGCGCTCCCTGCTGGCGGGTAAGCCAGGCCTGAATCCGCTTAAGCAGCACGCCATACAGGGGCAGGAAAAAGAGCAGGCTCACCGCCAGCTTGTAGCCGTAGTCCACCAGGGCGATCTCAAGCCAGTTCGCCGCCATGAAGGGGTCAGTCGACTGGTAGAAGGCCAGCGCGAAGAAGGCCAGGGAATCCAGCAGGTTACCAATCACCGTCGATACGGCCGGAGCCACCCACCAAACACGAAGCGCACGCAGCCGGCTAAACACACGAATATCCACCAGCTGGCCCAGCAGGTAGGCCGCAAAGCTGGCAAAGGCGATGCGCGCCACAAAGCTGTTGAACTCCAGCAGAGCCGCCGCTCCCTGGTAGGCTCCCTGGTAAAAGAGCACCGACACCAGATAGGAGATCGCCAGGGCGGGGAACATCACCCGGAAGATGATGCGCCGGGCCGACTCAGCACCAAAGATTCTCACCGTAAGGTCAGTCGCCAGGAAGATAAAGGGAAAGCTAAAGGCTCCCCAGGTAGTATGGAACCCGGCCAGGGTAAAGGGGATCTGCACCAGGTAGTTACTGGAAGCGATCACCAGGATATGAAACAACACCAACAGGAGTAGCGCCCGGGCGGGCACAGAGGAGTAATGCATTAGAGGATTCCTTTTTGTATGAGGTGAGGGAACTCGCACAGACGCGCAAACTGATTGCTTAATACAGACTACACCAAAAAACAGCGGCCATCTTGCAGCCGGTGAGACAGTAAAGGGCACCCCTGATTACCACCACCAGCAAAAGCGAGGCGCATTCTAAGAGTTTCTTTGGGCAATTAGTAGCCCCTACCCCCAACCTGGCCGGTTTCGTTCTCAACCCGCTATACCCTGTCGCCGCTCCTAACCTATCCAGGATCTTTCTTGTCCCTTTTCCTTATCGGCAGAATCACCGCCCCGCATGGTGACGGATGGCAGGGGTTACCCGCTTCATAGCGGGGTACATGCTCACCCTGCTGCCCATCAATCATAAGGTTCCCTGACCTGAACACCACATGGTAGACATTGCCGCACCGATAGACGGAGGGGCGTTCACTCATGGCTTATTCCTCCTGTTCCATAACCCTTGATCACTCCCCGTCGAGGGGTCCTCAGCCAGCCTGCGCTCTTGCAGGGCTTGAAGGAGGCCAGCACGCAAACCAGGACTCTCCCGCTCCTAGCCAACCCAATCTCCTCCACACTCACAGCGCCGGTAGCGAGATGACTGCCTATCGGTTTTACCCACACAGAAGGGGCAGAGGGTGATACTGCAGCAGGTGCAGATCGCCAGATTCTCCAGCTTGTAACGGTTGCCGCAATGGTTGCAGCAGCCCCGCTCGCGCAACTGGCTATGGAACCAGTCCTCGGGCTGGTTGGCCTCTCCGGCCTCCAACCAGTCCAGGATCAGTGGGTCAAGCACCGGCGTTCCCTCCGGCTGTGAACCAACCCAGCAGCGCAGCGCAACCAGTTCCAGCCCCGACAGCAGCCGTTCGTGGGGGTGCTGCTCCTCCTCCCATTGCCCGGCGAGCCGGCGGTAGTGGTTAAGGCTTGAAGCATCGCCCTCGCTGTTCATCCGAGGCGGGGTCGCGCTGCAGCGGGCATCGGCGCTCTCAAGATCAGGACCCAACCCATAGTGCATCCCCTGGCAGAGCGGCCGAATGCCCCCCCCGATCCCCCCCTTCCTCGGCCAGGCAGGCACGCATCCACTCCAGCCGGTCGATCAGCTCGGTCTGGTCGATGGCGCGCACCAGAAATCGCTCCTCGCTGCGGCGATAAAAACGGACCCGGAGGCTCTCGGCTGCGCCGAACACCCGGGTCAGCAAACGGTTCAGCTCCGCCTTGCCCCATCCCTCGCGGGCAGAGTTGTCAACACTGAGTTCGATCACCGCCACCCAGGGCCAAAACAGCAATTGATCCCGTTCAAAACAGGCCAGGCTACGCAGGCCAGTGTCGTCGAAGCCGGCAGGCTTACGACCATAATCACTTTCCGCGACACGGTAACTGTTACGAATCAAAAGCTCGCGCTCGCCCAACCCCTGTTCAGGCAGCCCACTGAGCAGGGTTTCAAGCCATTCCGGCCCGGAGACGATTGAGCGCAGACGGATCGGTGCCCTTCGCGTACGGGGCTTGTTTGATGCAGGCTTATTGTCACCCATCAGAGGTCCATCGCCATCTGATAGTTCAGAGGGGCCCGGTCGCTGGGCAGCTGACCGCTATCCTGGCGCATATCGGCCAGTATCCGCTTGAGGCTCTCCTGCCCCAGGTGGGGCCGTGCGATCAACGCACCAACGATACGCTCCACGAAAAGCCAGCCACTGTGGTGGGTCATGATGCGATTTGCCCGGGCGATGGCGCTGTGCAACAGACGCTCGCGGTTGAGGGGCAACATCTGCTGGAACTCGGGTATCTCGCGTTGCAGAACCTCCATCGCCCGCATCTCCTGAACCAGGGATTCAAAATCAGCCTGCGCTCCCTCCACCTGCCCGAGGGGTATCCGCAGATAGCCTCCCTCGGCCACACCACCAGCCATCAGAATGGTACACTCGACCAGCAGCTCCTCAACCGCATGGGGCCAGAGCTGGCTAAGCTTGGAGATACCATCCATCCGCTTTCCAACCGGGGGGCGCCGGGCATTCACCATCCAGCCACTGACATATTTGTCGGCCTGCATCGAGATCTCAAACACTGCACGTCGATAGTAGTGAGCCACTACCGCATGACCTGCCTCGTGATAGGCGACCTCATTGAAACTGGGTTTGCGCTCCTTGACCATGTTCACCCCATCGCAACCTCAGCAGCGGGTTGCTTTAGTCTTGAACCGAGCTTAGCGGCTGACAGGGGCGGGGGCAAAACTGTACAAATCAACATGTCGCCTGAAGTGACAGGTAATGTCTAAATCGCCTTCACCTTTCGTTCTCCGCAGCGTTTGCAACGCCAGGCGGTAACCAGGCAGCCCTGTTTTACATCGAACTGTTTCTGGTGTTCGATCTCCCACTTGTGAAAGCCGTTTTTGCACAGGGTTTTGCCCTTGGCTTTCTCCTTCAGGGAGGGCTTGCGAAACGCCACCACCTCACCCATGGTAAGCCCCACCGACGGCCGTCTCAGGCCCCTTATATTTTGCAGGCATCGCCACAATCATTGTCCGCCTCAGGCTCGGGCTGGGCATCGATAAAGGAGTCGGTGCTGAACTCGTCATCCACCTCCTCCAGAAAATCGAAGTCGTCGGTTTCCAGGGTGTCTCTCTCGTCAGCTGGACTCATGATGGGCTCCACTGGGGGCTAAACTGAACCCTATCCTAGGGTCAGGAAGCGTCACTTGGCAACCCCGCCCACGACCAATGAGACCCAGGGCACCTAATGGCAGGTGACGAAGCGATGGATAGCTCCTAGAATACGCCCAGATTTCCGACGGACCCCCTTATGCTTTACTGGCTAGACCTCTTTGGAACCATCGTGTTTGCCATCTCCGGCTGCCTGATTGCAGGGCGACGACGGATGGACCTGTTTGGGGTGATGGTGGTTTCCCTGGCCACCGCCATCGGCGGCGGTACCTTCCGCGACCTGATCCTGGGCGCAACCCCGGTCTTTTGGGTACGCGACCCGATCTACATCCAGCTTAGCCTGCTCACCTCCCTGCTGGTGTTCTGGAGCGCACGCCGTATCAATGTGGACCTCTATGGGCTCAAATACGCCGATGCCCTGGGGCTGGCGGTTTTCACCATTATAGGTACCCAAAAAGCGCTCTCCTACGGCAGCGGGCCGACCATTGCCATCATGATGGGCATCATGACCGGGGTCATGGGGGGCATGATCCGTGACCTGCTTTGCGCCCAGGTGCCCATGGTGCTGCGTCGCGAGATCTACGCTGCCGCCTCCCTGATGGGCGCGGCCGTTTACCTGGGTTTGCTGGCGCTACCAATCCCCGTCGAACTGTCGATGCTGCTATCGGCGCTGGTGACCCTGAGCATCCGCGTGCTGGCGATCCGCAGGAACCTCTCGCTCCCCACCTTCCGCTTTCATAACTGACCCGGATTCCGCTGCACCAGAGCACGCAGTCCTCAGCGCACCGGCGCTGCCCCAGGCGACCGACGACCTGCCATCGTTCTCTGGCCGCTCAGCATCCCTGCTAACGTGATCTACGACCTACAGCGACGTAGGGCGTGCCGGCTGCGCAGAAGTACAGCTGCCGTGCCCGAACATACCCTTCTCCGCTACCGCCCTCTCTTTACCCTTTGATCGCTACCGGCATCCCTGCCTAACGCGATCTACCTACATCCCCTTCGCCGCTACCGCCATCCATGGCTCTCGCGGCATACCGTACATCCTGTACATAAAAAAAATGGCAGACCAGGGGGTCTGCCATCAATTCAACACGTGCGGGTGTCGATAGGTACCCCTCGAGTGTACGCGAGCGCGGTGGGCACGCAATGGGGCAAAATGTCGCAGGCAGCCCCTATCGGCGCCGCAGCAGGAGGTTACACCAACCCTGTTCGACGCCGCGCAGCGGGCTACGGCTCTCCCACAGCGACTCAATTTTCAACAGGGGGTGGTGCTGCAGCAGCGGCGCCAGGCTCTCCGGCGTCTGGTCACAAAACAGGCGCCCCCGACCGTCCACACGCTCTCCGGCACCCCGTTTGAAGGATGCGTAGCACACCCCTTCCGGTACCAGCGCGCGGGCAATGCGATCGAACAGTTCGGGAAGCTCGGCCTGGGGCGAGTGCAGCAGACTGGCACTGCACCAGATCCCTTCGTAGCAAGCCTGGGCTTCAAGCTGCTGGGCCCGCATCACTCCCGCCTCAAGGCCAGTCAGGCGCGCGGCTTCGGCCACCATCGCCGGCGAGGCATCCACCGCAGTGACCCGATAACCTGAGCGTGCAAAAAAGAGGCTGTCACGGCCGGACCCGCAGCCCAGATCGAGAATGCGCCCCGCCGGGGGCACGAGCGCGAGAAACCGGCTATAGAGCGGTTCCATGGGCAGGGCACGGGTCTCTTCCGCGTAGGCGGATGCGTTCTGTTCGTAGTAGTCCAGGGTCTGTCGCTGCGCGCACAGTTGCTGGTAACGCTCGACAATCGGAATATCCGCTGCGGCCCACTGCAGTGCCATCAGCGCTGCAGGTTCCAGCCAGCAGAGCCGGTCATGGTCCCTGGGCTGTGGTTCTCCCGCCACCAGACGCACGCAGTAGGCGTGCAGCCGCACCTGCTTGTCGCCATAGGTATGGGGATTCGATAGCACGAAGTCGCCCACCTCGCACTCCACCCCCAACTCCTCCTCTAGCTCGCGCCTGAGGCACTGGCGGTGGGTTTCACCCGCTTCCAGTTTGCCGCCGGGAAACTCCCAAAACCCAGCCAGAGGATCGCCGGGCGGACGACGCGCTGCCAGCACCTTGCCGCCCCGCTCGATGATGGCCGCTGTTACCTCAATCACCGCCCCTTCTCCTTAGTATCTCTCGTATCTTTAAGGGTTTGAGGGCTCAAGAGTTGTCAGCAACTCCTGAATCGCCCCCAGATCAAAATCCACCAGCAGGGCGCCCAATTTTTCAGCAAAATGACGTTCCGCGTCCCCCATCCCCGCCAGCTCCAGCTCCAGCTGGCGCAAGGCTTCAATGTCCCCTAGCTCCACGGCCTGCTGCAAACGATTGAAACAGGCTGGCGGCAATACAGGTAGCGGTACCTGCACCTCCTCTTCGACGTCGGGAAGCGATAAAGGCTCGTACTCTACCCCAAGATGCTTCTGGATCTTGCTAAAGAGTTCGGATGCCCGAAACGGTTTGGCGATAAAGTCATCAAAGCCATAATCCGCCAGGTGATCGACAAACTCGGGAAAGACCGAGGCGGAGACAGCGATCACCCGGGTATTGGGGTAACGTTTGGAGTCTCGTATGCGTCGAGCGGCCTCAGTGCCACTCATCACCGGCATGCGGATATCCATCAGCACCAGCGGCAGAGGATCGGACTCCAGATGATCCAGCACCTGCTGGCCGTTGTGAACCTGCAGGGTTTCAAAACCGGCCTCCCCCAGAAGACGTGACAAAATATCACGATTGGTTTCCTGGTCATCCGCAATCAGAACGCGCACCCGTTGCCCAGCCTTAAGGTGGGGGGCCTGCAGACGCTCATCCACCAACTGCAAACCAGACTGGTCGTCAAGCTCTCGCAGCGGCACCGTAAAACTGAAACAGCTCCCCCTGCCCTCCTGGCTTCTAACCCTGAGGCGCCCCCCCATCAGTTCACAAAGCCGTCGACTGATGGCAAGCCCAAGGCCGGTGCCCGAGCTTTGGTGACCGGTGTCGGCCTGCTTAAAGGGCTCAAAAATTGCTTTGAGCTTATCCGCAGGAATACCCACCCCGCTGTCCTCGACGCTGAATTCCAGCATCTGTTGTTCGGGGCATTCACGAACCCTCAGCAGCACATGACCGCGCTCGGTAAACTTGATCGCATTGCCCAGTAGGTTGATCAGGATCTGGCGCAATTTGACTTCGTCGGTGGCGATGGTCAGGGGCAGGTCTGGCGCCACTTCCATCATGAACTCCAACCCCTTTCCCTGACAACGCTGGCGGATGATATCGCTGACACTGTTGAGCAGGTCGGCCAGCCGGGTCGACCCCATCTCCAACTCCAGGCGGCCACTCTCGATTTTTGAGATGTCGAGCACATCATTAATCAGGCTCAACAGGTGCTGCCCGCAGTTTTCGATCCCTCGTAACGCCTGGCGCTGCCCGGGATTGGCGCTCTGGTCACGCAGCAATACCTGCACATAGCCGAGGACCCCGTTGAGTGGAGTCCGCAGTTCATGGCTCATATTGGAGAGAAACTGGCTCTTGGCCCGGTTGGCCTGTTCCGCCGCCTGGCGTGCCGACCGCATCTCCATATCGATCAGCTGGCGGCGGCTGGCCATATCATTGATGATCTGCGCCACCAGGTCGCCATCGCTACGCTCGCTCATGCGCTGGCTGAAGTCCCCCACGGCGATCGCCTCGCATACCCGGCTCATCTCCTCGTTGGCGGCGATCAACTGGTGGTAACTCTGGAACATGTCATCCACCTCGTCACCGCCTTCCTCCCTAGGCCGAGGGCGGCGAATCTTGCCCTTGGCCAGATCACGCAACAGACTGGCCATCTCGGTAATGGGGTCGATCACCGGCTGCAACAGCAGCGACAGAATCAGGATCATCAGGATCAGGGTGGCTACCCCGATCACGCCGGTAAAGTGACTCAGGGAGCGGGAGCTCTCCAGTACCGCATCCAGGGGAACGCCCACAACAAAGGTCCACTGTTCGCTGGCGGCACCCACCCGTATGGGGGTATAGATCTTGAGGATCTCCTGCTGCAGCTCGGTTGAATAGACCACCTCGCTGTAGGACCGGTTCTCCAGCAGGCTGCTCCGGGCCTGCCGGTACTGGGGGTCCTCCGCCAGGGACTCACCCACCAGCGAGGACTCGCTGTGGGCAAAGAGGGTGCCCTTGTCGGAAACCAGCCCCGCATAACCCAGGTCATTGACACGGGCGCGAACCACCTGCGCCTGCAACACGCTCGAATCTAGGTCGATCCCCACCACCCCCAGAAAGCGGTCATACTCCATAATCGGTACCACCAGGCTCACCAGCAGGCGTCCATCGGCATAGTCCGTATGACGATCGGGCTCAAAGATCACCGCACGATGATTCCGCTTCATCCGCTGGTAAAGGTCGCTGTTGACCAGGTGATCGGTGGGCATGCGAACAATCAGGTTGGTACGCAGTTGCCAGGCAGGGATGAAACGCCCGGTCGCGTCATGGGCAGGGGTATTGATGTATTCGAGATCGCGCCCGTCAAAGGCATCGGGCTCCCAAATGGACCAGACCGAGGTGATATTGAGGTCATCCTCAAAGGCGCTGATCAGCATATGGTTGGCCAGCTGGCGGTCGAGGTGGCCGCTCTCGATAATCTGTACCATGGCGGCGCGCAGCATATGGGCTTTGTAGAGTCCGTTTTGCAACACAGCCTGCACCACACGACTGTTACCCAGGGCGGTCTGCTCGGCGATCTCGTAAGCCTGGGTGCGGGCGGTGTTGCTGGATTTGAGGCCCACCAGCAGGGCGGTGGTAATAAAAGCTGCCAGGATAACCGCACACACGATAATGACAATCTTGGCTTTTATTTTCACGCCGCTATCCGTCCCCTGAGAAATTGTTAGAATGCCCGCTCAGGCCCCATCGATGTCACCCCTTCACCAACGGGAGTCCCTTTCAGACCTGTGAGCATACCATCCGTCACCTTTACGCCGATAGGCATCATACACTCCTGTTTCCGACAGAAGTTCGGCATTCCCCGACAACCCGGCCTGGTGCGCGCGGCACGTGGAGAGCTTGAGCTTTTGCCTCCCTATAACCGCCGCGAGGCACTGGCTGGGCTGGAGGGGTTCAGCCACCTCTGGATCCACTTTATCTTCCACCGCACCATGGCGGAGGGGTGGAGGCCAACCATCCGCCCCCCCCGTCTCGGCGGCAAAAAACGGGTTGGGGTGTTCGCTACCCGCTCCACCCACCGGCCCAACCCCCTGGGGATGTCAGTGGTCCGGCTGGAGTCTATCGTGGAGCGGGAGGGCAAACTGCTGCTGGAGCTGTCCGGCATTGACCTGCTGGACCAGACACCGGTGGTGGATATCAAACCCTATCTGCCCTACGCGGATATCATCGACGATGCCAGCGGCGGCTTTGCTCCGGAGCCGGATGGGGGCGCTGCGGTCCGGTTCACCGTCGAGGTCGAACAGTTTTGCGACCACTATCAACGCCAGACCCGGCGTGACCTGCGTTCACTGGTGGAGCAGATTCTCGCCCAGGACCCCCGCCCCGCTTACCTGCACCAGAGCAGCGAACGCAGCTACGGAATGCACCTGTGGGAGCTGAACGTGCGCTGGCGCATCGAGGACGGTGGTTTTCTGGTCTACCTAATCGAGCCGGGAGAGCCGGTCAACGAATAGTAGCCCCCGCCCATCGCGCCTCAGATCGGCATCTCATCCCCCTCACGCACCACCCGAAAGCCGATGTCGTTAAGGGGGCGTGACGGCAACCAGCCCTCGCGGTTGGAGGCCCGCAGGCTCCAGTAACCTTCATTCCAGGAGCCACCACGGATGACCCGCTTGCACTGGGCATCGCCCGCCACCGCCCGCGGGTATTGGCTGCTGAAGAGCGCGTAGGCGTCCGCCTGATAGCAATCCTCGACCCACTCCCAGACATTGCCAAGGGTGTGGTAGAGGCCAAATCCGTTACGGTCCAGGGCATGGGCCGGTGCCGTGGCCGGGAATTCGATGTCGCACTGCGGCCTGCCGCAGTTCACCCGCTCTGAGGCCATGTGGTTGCCCCACCAGTAACGGGTGATGGAGCCTGCCCGCGCGCCATATTCCCACTCGGCCTCCGTCGGCAAGCGATAGCGTTTGCCGGTGATCGCGGAGAGCCAACGGGCGTAAGCCTGGGCATCCTCCCAGCTGACACAGACCACCGGGTGGTCAGCGGTCTGTTCAAATCCGGGGAAGCGCCATCCCTGCTCGATCTGTGCGGCAAAGGTTCCGGCCACAAAGCCGCCACAGCCACTGCTGGCCCGCTGGGGATTCGCCTCGATAAAGGCACTGTACTCCTCCCGACTCACCTCGCTGACCGACATCGCCACCACCTGGGTGATCCTGACCTCAAAGGGAACGCCGCCCGGTCCGCGCTCATCGCTGTGGCCATCGCCGGGGAAGGCTCCCATGTAAAAGCGGCCGGCAGGTAAACGTACCATCTGCGGGCAGGAGGAGCAGGACTGCCCGTTGACCAGTAGGTCGCGAAAGGGATAGGGGGTATAGCGCTCAGCAGCACTAAGCGGCCAGGATAGCACCAGCAGAAGCAACAAGCAGACTCTCATCTCAAGCCTCCTCACCGCGCGGCCCGGGCTAAAAACCAAGGACCGCACTCAAGCATATGAAACGAAATCAGTATAGACAGCCCGGGGCACTCTTGCGCCAGCGCAATGGGTTGCCGATCCGATCCCGGCGTGTGAGGAGGTCGTAACCGCCTAGGCGAGACTGTCGATAATTGCCTGCAGCGCCCGGGCAGGGTCGGGGGCCTGGGTGATGGGTCGACCGATCACCAGATAGCTACTGCCCATGGCCATCGCCTGGGGAGGGGTAACGATCCGGCGCTGGTCCCCCTTGTCACTGTCGAGGGGACGGATACCCGGGGTCACCAGGCTAAAGGCGCTGCCCAGCTGCTCGCGCAACAGGCTCACCTCCTGGGCGGAGCAGACCACTCCATCGAGACCGCTGTCGTGGGTGAGTTGAGCAAGGCGCCGAACCTGGTCGAGAGGATCCAGATCGAGGCCAATCTCGGCGAGATCGCTACGCTCCATGCTGGTGAGCACGGTGACCGCGATCAGCAACGGGTTAGGGCCAGTGCGCTGCTCCAACACCCCACGGCAGGCTTCCATCATTCGACGCCCTCCGCTGGCATGGACATTGACCATCCACACCCCCAGTTCTGCGGCCGCCTTTACCGCCTTGGAAGCGGTGTTGGGAATGTCGTGAAACTTGAGATCAAGGAAGACCTCAAAACCACGCTTATGCAACGCCTCCAACACCGCCGGGCCCGCACAGGTAAAAAGCTCCTTGCCCACTTTCAATCGGCACTGTGAAGGGTCCAGGCGGTCAGCCAGGGCCAGGGCAGCAGCGCTGTCGGGGTAGTCGAGGGCGACAAGAATCGGAGACATAGGGAGATCCAGGAGAAAGTGAAAAAGGGGTAAACCTATTGGCGAACCGGGCCGGTTGTTGATGCGCGGGGCGACCCAAAGGGAGTGTCCGGGGAAACCTAAGGACGCTATTGTAAAGCCAGCCCTACTGCCCCTCAATACCCCGTATCGGTTTTACCGCACCCCACTCCTTGCAGCTGGGGCACTGCCAGTGCAGCTCCTTGCCACTGAAGCCACATTGACCGCAACGGTAGACCGGCTTGCTGTCGATCACGCGGGAGACCAGGTTGGCCAACAGCCCGAGGTTTTCACGACTGCTGCCCTCCAGCTGCTCCAGATGCAGATCAATCAACCCGTAGAGTCCTTTGAGAGAGGGGCGCCTGACCAGTTGGTTGACAATGAAGCGGCTGGCCCGGTTGCTCCCGCTGGAGCGGTGAATTCCCTCGGCAATCGCCAGCATTACAGCCGTCGACGGGTGCTCCTTGAGACAACGGTTGAGATAGCCGGAGATCGACTGGAAGCGACCCAGCTTTCGATCCACTTTCACCAGCAGGGGAACCGACTCCGATACAAACTCCGGGTCCTGCTGGGCGATCCGCTGCAGCGCTTTGTTGGCCGCCCGGTAGTTGGCCTGCTCGTACTCCATGGCCCCCATCAGGAGGCTGGCACGCACCGAGTTTCGATCCGCCTGTAAAGCCTGCTGCAAGCGCTCTCGCGCATCATGGTATTCGCGGCGCTGCAACGACAGCTCCGCCAGTTCGCAAAAAAAGTGGGTCATCCGGTTGCGGTAATAACCCTCATCCCGGCTCAGCAGCTGCCGCGCGACGTCGATGGCGCGCTGCCACTCCTTTTCCTGCTGATAAACATCCAGCAGGAGCTTAAGGGCATCGTAGCGGATACTGTTCTCCGCCTTGGCAATATCCCTTAATAGCGCTTCGGCTCGATCCAGTAGTCCCGCCGACAGGTAATCCCGAGCCAGCTCCAGCTGGACCCTGAGGGATTGCTGGTAACTGAGGCTGGGTTTGGCCAAAAGCCCCTGGTGAACCTGGATCGCCCGCTCGATCTCACCACGGCGGCCGTAAAGCCGTCCCAGAGTGATGCGGGTTTCAAAGGTTTCGGCACTTTCGCTGGTGATATCCAGTGCACGAATAAAGGTTTCGATCGCCTCATCCGGCTGGTCATTAAGCAGGTAGTTGAGGCCGACGAAATACTCCTGGGAAAGATTTTCCGCTTTCTTGCGTCGCTTCCTTTCTCGGTCGATACGACCCAACGCATAGCCTATCGCGATCGCTGCAAAGAGGAGTAGCAGCAAGCCCCATTCCGGCATCAGTCGCTTCCTTTGATGACGCTCTCATGCAGACTTTTCAGCTCTGCGTTACGCCTTGCCAGCTTTCGGCCCAGGCTCTTGTTACGCATCCATAAGCGAGACACGACGAAGGCAGCCGATACTACCCCCAGCAAGCCCCCTGCCACAAACGCCAGCAGGAGATACCAGGCAAGGCTTCCTTCAGGCGTTTCATAGCCCAGATAGCTAATGGTCACCAGATCGGTATTGGAGGCCACGAACTCGACCGCCATCACCAGCATCAGCAGCAACAGGGCTGCCAGCAATAGCCACCTAAGCCATGTGATCAGCGCTTGCATAGCCCCCCCGCCTTAACGGTCAATGTTATTGAGATATCCGATGGGCAACCCGCAGGGTTACCGAACAGAAAAATTATAGGTGGTGCCGCTCGCAAAAAAAACAGGCCAGTGCAACCAGCCTCTTTAATTACTCTGCCTGAAGGCTCAGGTTAACGCGCTCACGCAGCTCCTTGCCGGGCTTAAAGTGGGGCACATATTTGCCCTCAAGGCGCACGGAGTTCCCTGTCTTGGGGTTACGGCCAACCCGAGGAGCCCGATAATGCAAAGAGAAACTACCAAACCCACGGATCTCTATACGCTCTCCGACCGCCAGTGTCTGGGACATCTGTTCAAGCACCGTCTTGATCGCCAGCTCAACATCCTTGACGGACAGCTGCCCCTGCTTCTCTGCAATACGTTCGATCAGTTCCGATTTGGTCATCTTTATCCCAGCCCCTAATCACGGATGCACTAAAAATAGCCAATCGCTATAAATAAATCAAGTAACTGTTTGATTATTAAGGACATATTAAGGGTATTTGGACAGGCTTTACACAGTTCACCCTTTTTCCCTGGCTAAAGCGGGGCTCCGCCCGCAGGCTTTCCCCTGATCATCCCTACCCGACCAGCACACAGGTCCCTAAATACCGCAGGACCCGGCATAAAAAAAGGCACCCGAAGGTGCCTTTTTTCAACCACAGGGAGTGAATTACTCCTTGTTGCCCATCTGCGCCTTGATCAGGTCACCGATGGTGGTCGGGCCGGCAGCGGCCACTTCCTGAGAACGCAGCTCTTTCATAGCAGCTTTCTCATCGGCTTCGTCCTTGGCCTTGATGGACAGGCTGATCACGCGATTCTTGCGGTCAACGCTGACGATCTTGGCTTCAACGGCGTCACCGACTTTCAGCACGTTAGTCGCGTCTTCAACGCGGTCACGGCTGATTTCGGAAGCACGCAGGGTACCTTCCACTTCGTCGGCCAGGGTGATGATCGCCGCCTTGGCGTTCACTTCCTTCACCACACCATTGACGATGGTGCCCTTCTCGTTAACAGCAGCAAAGTTGGAGAACGGATCGTCTTCCAGCTGCTTGATGCCGAGGGAGATACGCTCACGCTCAGGATCGATAGAGAGGATAACGGTCTCCAGCTCTTCGCCCTTCTTGTAGTTGCGTACGGCTTCTTCGCCCACTTCGTTCCAGGAGATGTCAGACAGGTGCACCAGGCCGTCGATCGCGCCTTCCAGACCAATGAAGATCCCGAAGTCGGTGATGGACTTGATGCTGCCGCTGATCTTGTCACCCTTGTTGTACTTGCTGGAGAACTCTTCCCATGGGTTGGCCTTGCACTGCTTGATACCCAGGGAGATACGACGACGCTCTTCGTCGATATCCAGAACCTGAACGCCCACTTCGTCGCCCACTTGAACGATCTTGGAAGGATGCACGTTCTTGTTGGTCCAATCCATTTCGGATACGTGAACCAGACCTTCAACACCCTCTTCCAGCTCAACGAAGCAGCCGTAGTCGGTCAGGTTGGTTACGCGACCAGTGGTACGGGCGCCTTCAGGGAAACGGTTCTTAACGGCAACCCATGGATCTTCGCCCAGCTGCTTGAGGCCGAGGGAAACACGGTTACGCTCGCGGTCGAACTTGAGGACCTTAACGTCGATCTCGTCGCCAACATTGACGATTTCGCTCGGATGCTTGATGCGCTTCCAGGCCATATCGGTGATGTGCAGCAGGCCGTCAACGCCGCCGAGGTCAACGAACGCACCGTAGTCGGTGAGGTTCTTGACGATACCCTTGATCTCTTGACCTTCTTGCAGGGACTCGAGCAGGGCGTCACGCTCAGCGCTGTTCTCGGACTCAAGCACGCTACGACGTGAAACCACCACGTTGTTACGCTTCTGGTCCAGCTTGATAACCTTGAATTCCAGCTCTTTACCTTCCAGGTGAGTGGTGTCACGCACAGGACGCACGTCAACCAGGGAGCCCGGCAGGAAGGCACGGATAGAGTTAACATCAACCGTAAAGCCACCCTTGACCTTACCATTGATAACACCCTTAACAATCTCTTCGGCTTCACAGGCTGCTTCGAGAACCTTCCACGCTTCAGCGCGCTTGGCTTTCTCGCGGGACAGCTTGGTTTCGCCGAAACCATCTTCAACCGCATCCAGCGCAACCTGAACTTCGTCACCCACGGCGATGGTGAGCTCGCCGGCATCGTTCAAAAACTGCTCGCGCGGAATAACACCTTCAGACTTGAGGCCCGCGTGAACGGTTACCCAGTCGCTGTCGATGTCAACAACCAGGCCGCTGATGATGGAGCCTGGTTTCATGTCGAGCCCTTTCAGGCTCTCTTCAAAAAGTTCTGCAAAGCTTTCGCTCATTGTGATTCCTGTTGTTTAAAGTCTACGGCTTCCCAGGGCAACAGCCCCGATCCGCCTCCACCACAGTGCCAGCCTGTGGGGTCAAATAGCAAAAGGGCGCAATGCCGCGTCTCTGGCGCTACGGCTTTGCACCCCCTGGTACGATGACTAAATCAAACCGCGCCTGGCGGTCTCTTTCAGTATCCGTTCGAGTACTTCTTCAATGGTCAATTTGGTGCTATCGAGCAGCACTGCATCCTCTGCAGGCTTCAGGGGGGCTACGGCGCGGTTCATATCCCGCTCGTCACGCTCCTGGATATCAGCCAAAAGGCGCTGAATGCTAACATCAATACCCTTCTCTTGCAACTGGCGACGACGACGCTCAGCCCGAACATCGGCGCTGGCGGTCAGGTAAACCTTGAGCGGCGCATGGGGGAACACCACCGTACCCATATCGCGCCCATCGGCCACCAGCCCGGGGGCTTCCGCAAAGGCACGCTGGCGCTTGAGCAGTGCCGTGCGCACAGCGGGCTGGGCCGCGACCTGGGAGGCGGCCACGCCACACTCCTCGGTGCGCATACTCTTGCTGACCACCTCACCCTCCAGCACTACCTGCAGGGAGCCGTTTTCGGCGGTGGCAAACTGCACATCCAGGTGCTCCGCCATCACCCGCAGGGAATCCTCATCCTCCAGCCCGACATCGTGATTCTGCGCCGACAACGCAACCAGTCGATAAAGCGCGCCACTGTCGAGCAGATTCCAGCCCAACTTCTGCGCCAGCAGCGCGCTGATGGTTCCCTTTCCGGACCCGCCCGGGCCGTCAATGGTAATCACCGGTACCCGGCTGCTTGATTGATCGGTCATAAATTACTCTTCTGTTTGCAAATGAAAGCCGACGGACTGGGCCAGTTCGACAAAGTTGGGGAACGAGGTGGCCACATTGGCGCAGTCACGGATGCGGATCTCCCCACTGGCCCGCAGGGCTGCCACGGAGAAGGCCATGCCGATGCGGTGGTCGCCATGACTGTCGACCTCTCCCCCGCTCATGGGGCCACCCTCGATCTCGATACCATCCGGGCGGGTTTTAAGGCTTACCCCCAGCGCCTCGAGGCCGTCGGCCATCACCTGGATACGATCACTCTCCTTGACCCGCAACTCCTCTGCCCCCTTGAGAAGGGTGCGCCCTTCAGCACAGGCAGCCGCTACAAAAAGCACCGGAAACTCGTCAATCGCCAGCGGCACCTGGTCTTCGGGAATCTCGATCCCCTTGAGCTGGGCCGAACGCACGCGGACGTCCGCCACGGGCTCGCCACCCACCACCCGCTCATTCTCCAGGCTCAGGTCGGCGCCCATCTGGCGCAGGATATTGATCACCCCGATGCGGGTGGGGTTGATGCCTACGTGGGTAATCAGCAGATCGGAATCCGGTGCAATACTGGCCGCCACCATAAAGAAGGCCGCCGAGGAGATGTCACTGGGCACCTCAATATGGCACCCCTGTAGCTTGCCTCCCCCCTGAATGCTGACCCGGTTACCCTCGACCCGCACCGGATAGCCGAAGCCCCCCAGCATGCGTTCGGTATGGTCCCGGGTCGGTGCCGGCTCGGTCACCGAAGTCTCCCCTTCGGCGTACATACCTGCCAGCAGGAGGCAGGATTTCACCTGGGCACTGGCCATCGGCATCGGGTAGTCGATCCCCTTTAGCGCTGAGCCACCCTGAATCTTCAAAGGGGGGCGCCCCTCGCTCTGGGTCTGGATCACCGCCCCCATCTGCGCCAGCGGGTTGGCCACCCGACCCATGGGGCGTGAAGAGAGGGACTCATCACCGGTCAGGGTGCTGTCGAACTCCTGCCCGGCCAGCAGGCCGCAAAACAGGCGCATGGCGGTTCCGGAGTTACCCAGGTAGAGGGGCCCCGGGGCCGCTTTCAGACCCTGCATTCCGACGCCATAGATGGTGACCTTGCCCTGGTGGGGCCCCTCGATCACCACACCCATATCCCGAAACGCCTGCAACGTGGCCAGACTGTCTTCCCCCTCGAGGAACCCCTCCACTTCCGTCACCCCCTCGGCCAGGGAGCCCAGCATAATGGAGCGATGGGAGATCGATTTGTCACCGGGAACGCGGATCTCTCCACGTACTGAGCCGCCGGGACGAGCAACGAAACAGATATCCTGTTGGGTCATGGGTTCCATATAAGCCTTTCGAGATTGCATCTTGGTAAAGTGATCACGCGCCACCTTGGCGCGGGTAAATACGCCCAGCATGTACTGGCCATTCTCCGCCTCAATCGCAGCCCGAAGCTTGTCCAGATCGAGGGTAAAGTCGCGCAGCGCACGCAGTACCGCGTCCTTATTGGCAATAAAAATATCGTGCCACATGGTCGGATCGCTGGCAGCAATGCGGGTAAAGTCGCGAAAACCACCGGCAGCGTAGCGGAAGATCTCCTGATTGTCGCGCTCGGTGGCCAGGGTATCGACCAGCGAAAACGCCAGCAGGTGAGGCAGGTGACTGGTCACCGCCAGCACCTCGTCGTGGCGCTGCACATCCATCTCCAGCACCTCGGAGCCGGTCGCCAGCCACAAGGCTTTAACCACCGCCAGGGCCTCGTGGTCGATCATGGCATGGGGGGTCACCAGCACCTTGTGGCCGACAAAGAGGTCGGCCTGGGCGGCTTCGACCCCGCTCTTTTCGGAGCCGGCGATCGGGTGGCCCGGCACCAGGTTGGGGGGAATCTCCCCAAAGGCCACCTCGGCCGCCTCCAGCAGGGAACGCTTGGAGCTACCGGCATCGGTGATGATTTTGCCTTCCAGGTCGAAATGCGACAGCTCCAGCAGTACCGACTCCATGCTCAGGATCGGCACCGCCAGCATAATGATATCCGCCTCCGCGACCGCCTCGGACAACTGGTCGCGGAAGTCGTCGATAATCCCCCGGGCCTTGGCGATCCTAAGGGACTGGGCGTTACGGTCGCAGGCCAGCACCTGTTGACAGACACCGGCCTGGCGAATGGCGGCCGCAAAGGAGCCGCCGATGAGGCCGAGGCCAATCACCAGCAGGGTACCAAAGCGGGGCTGTGCCACGGGCTGCGTCATCGCCGCTACAGCACCGCCTGGGGGTAAGAACCCAGGATCTTCAGGTCCGACGCGGACGCCCCCACCTGTTTCATCACCTCGGCGATATGGGGTTGGTCCACATGGCCCATAAAGTCGATGAAGAACACGTAGTTCCAGGCACCCGTGTTGGAGGGACGGGTCTCTACGCGAGTGAGGTCGATACCGGCCGTGCGGAAAGGCTCCAGCAGGTCATGCAGGGCACCGGGCTGGTTGCGCATGGCGACCATGATGGAGGTCTTGTCGGCACCACTCTCGGGCACCTCCTGGGTACCGATGATCAGGAATCGGGTCGAGTTATCGGGCTGGTCCTCGATCTTCTCGGCAATCTTCTCCAACTCGTACAGTTCGGCGGCCATATCGCCGGCAATCGCCGCCGAATGCCACTCACTCTTGATACGCCGCGCCGCCTCGGCATTACTGTTAACAGCCACCCGCTCCACATTGGGGTAATGGGAATCGAGCCACTTGCGGCACTGGGCCAGGGACTGGGCGTGGGAGTAGATGCGCGAGATCTTGTCCTTGCGGGTGGTCTCGGAAACCATCAGGTGGTGGTGGATACGCAACTCCACCTCACCACAGATCTTGAGCCCGGAGTCCATAAAGTTGTCAAGGGTGTGGTTGATCACCCCCTCGGTGGAGTTCTCCACTGGCACCACCCCGTAGTTAACCGCCCCGGCCTCAACCTCGCGGAACACCTCGTCGATCGAGGACATGGGCACGGATACCGCCGAATGGCCAAAGTGCTTGAGTGCCGCGGCCTGGGTAAAGGTGCCCTCGGGGCCCAAAAACGCCACCTTGACCGGCTGTTCCAGCGCCAGGCAAGCCGACATGATTTCACGAAACAGGCGCGCCATCTCCTCACTGTTGAGGGGACCGCTGTTGCGCTCCATTACCCGGCGCAACACCTGAGCCTCACGCTCGGGGCGGTAAAACAGGGCGTCAGTATCACCGCCCGCCTGTTTCACGGCCGCCACCTCCTGGGCGCAGGTAGCACGTTCGTTAATCAGCCGCTGTATATCGGCATCGATCGAGTCGATCTTTTCGCGCAGGTTCAATAGCTGTTTTTCTTCTGACATTGGCCTACCCATAGCGTCGTTCAAATTCGTTCATGTAACCCACCAGCGCATCCACAGCCGCCTCGGGTACTGCATTATAGAGGCTTGCGCGCATCCCCCCTACGGAGCGATGGCCCCGCAGGTTGAGCAGCCCGGATTCCTCGGCCCCTTCGAGGAACGCGTCATTGAGCGTTCCGTCAGCCAGAGTAAAAGGGACGTTCATCCGAGACCGGTACTGCGGCTCCACCGGGTTGGCGTAGAAGCCGCTGCCATCAATCGCAGCATAGAGCTTATCCGCTTTGCGCCGGTTGCGTTCAGCCATCACCCCAAGCCCACCTTCGCGCTTGAGCCACTGAAACACCAGTCCCGCCAGGTACCAGCCATAGGTGGGGGGAGTATTGAGCATGGAGTGGTGATCAGCAATCAACCGGTAGTGCAAGGTCCTCGGAACCACCGCCAGGGCGCGATCCAGCAGATCCTCACGCACCAGCACCAGGGTCAGTCCCGCCGGCCCAATATTCTTTTGCGCGCCGGCGTAGATCAGGCCGAAACGACTCACATCCAGCGGTCTGGAGAGCAGTGTAGAGGACATATCCGCCACCAGGGGCGCCGAAGGAACCTCTGGTATCTCATTCAGTTCGAAGCCACCAATGGTTTCGTTGGGAGTGTAGTGGAAGTAGTCCGCCGCCTCGCTGAAGCGCCACTGTTCGATCGGCGCCAGGCTGCAATAGGAGGCTGGCTGGCCATCGGCCACCAGGTTCACCTCACCAAAGCGACGCGCCTCCTCAATCGCCTTGCTGGACCAGAGCCCCGTATTCAGGTAATCGGCTTTGCCGGTGAGCCCCATCAGGTTGAGTGGCACCGCTGAAAACTGGGCGGTCGCCCCGCCCTGAACAAACAGGCAGTGGTACTGATCGGGAATCGAGAGCAGTTCGCACAGATCCTCCTGCGCCTGCCGGGCGATTCCCTGGAACTCGTCGCTGCGATGACTCATCTCCATCACCGAGAGTCCGCGCCCCTGCCAGTCGAGCAGATCCTGCTGCGCCTGTTCCAGCACCTCGGTTGGCAACGCCGCCGGCCCGGCACAGAAGTTATAGCGTCTGCTCATGTTCTCTTGGCCTTACCTGTCCGCGGGGTGTCCCGGGGACACCCCGCAGGGCACTACAGGTCAGCGTCACCCTCTTCGAATTCGGTCTCTTCCGGCTCGTCGACCCGCTCCACCCCCACCAGGTGCTCGTCACCCGACAGTTTGATCAGGCGAACCCCCTGGGTGTTGCGGCTCTGCAATGACACCTCATCCACCCGACTCCGCACCAGGGTGCCCTGGTCGGTAATCAGCATCATCTCTTCACCGTCGACCACCTTGACCGCCCCCACCATGGCGCCGTTGCGCTCGGTGGTCTGCATCGCAATTACACCCTGGCCACCGCGCCCGCGCAGCGGGAACTCGCTGGCCAGGCTGCGCTTGCCGTAGCCGTTAAGGCTGGCGGTCAGGATCTGGCTATCCTCCTCCGGAATAATCAGGGAGATGGTCCGGAACCCGGCGGACAGGCGGATACCGCGCACACCGCGGGCGGTACGACCCATGGTGCGCACCTCCTGCTCGTTAAAGCGGATCGCCTTGCCGGAGTCACTGAACAACATCACGTCCCGATTGCCATCGGTGATGGCCGCACCGATCAGGGTATCCCCCTCATCCAGTGCCAGCGCGATCAGGCCACTGCTGCGGCGACGGGCAAACTGCTCGAGTGGGGTCTTCTTCACGGTTCCCTCGGCGGTGGCCATAAATACGAAGTGACCCTCGGTGTACTCCTGCACAGGCAGGATGGCGGTGATCCGCTCATCCGCCTCCAGGGGCAGCAGGTTCACCAGCGGACGTCCGCGGGAGGTACGCCCGGCCTGGGGAATCTCGTAAACCTTGAGCCAGTAGACCTTACCACGGCTGGAGAAGCAGAGGATCTGGGTGTGGGTGTTGGCCACCAGCATATGCTCGATGAAATCCTCATCCTTGACCGCACTGGCGGACTTGCCGCGGCCTCCGCGCTTCTGCGCCTGGTAAGTATCCAGCGGCGTGGTCTTGGCGTAACCACCGTGGGAGATGGTGACCACCATATCCTCCTCGGTGATCAGGTCCTCGACGGTGAGGTCTCGGCGAGAGCTGATAATTTCGGTCTTGCGCTCGTCACCATACTGCTCAAGCACCGCTTCCAGCTCCTCGCGGATCACCTGCAGCAGGCGCTGGGGGTCGGCCAGAATCAGCATCAACTCGGCGATCCGCTCCAGCAACTCCTTGTATTCGGCGATCAGTTTTTCGTGCTCGAGGCCGGTCAGGCGGTGCAGGCGCATCTCCAGAATGGCCTGGGCCTGGGCGGGAGAAAGGAAGTACTTGCCCCCCTCCTTGAGCCCGAACTGCTCGGGGAGGTCGTCGGGCTTGCAGGCATCGGCGCCCGCCTTTTCGAGCATCGCCAGTACGTAACCACCATCCCAGGCGGTAGCGATCAGGCGCTCCTTGGCCTCCTGGGGAGTGGGAGACTCCTTGATCATCTTGATCACGGGGTCGATGTTGGAGAGCGCCACCGCCAAGCCTTCAAGCAGGTGCCCCCGTTCGCGGGCCTTGCGCAGCTCGTACACGGTACGGCGGGTCACCACTTCACGGCGGTGACGGACAAAGGCCTCCAGCATCTGCTTGAGATTGAGGATCTTGGGCTGGCCATCCACCAGGGCCACGACGTTGATACCAAACACCGTTTCGAGCTGGGTCTGGGCATAAAGGTTGTTGAGGACCACCTCACCCACCTCACCACGGCGCAGTTCGATCACCACTCGCATACCATCCTTATCGGATTCGTCGCGCAGCTCCGAGATCCCCTCGATCTTCTTCTCTTTGACCAGCTCGGCGATCTTTTCGATCAGGCGCGCCTTGTTCAACTGGTAGGGCAGCTCATGGATTATGATGGTGTGCTTGTTGCGCTTCTCGTCGATCTCGACCTCGGCACGGGCACGGATGTAGATACGGCCACGGCCAGTGCGGTAGGCCTGCAGTATGCCCGCCTTACCGTTGATGATCGCCCCGGTGGGGAAGTCGGGACCCGGGATATACTCCATCAGCCCATCGACATCGATATCGGGATCGTCGATCAGCGCCAGGCACCCCTTCACCACCTCGGTCAGGTTGTGGGGCGGGATATTGGTGGCCATCCCCACAGCGATACCGGAGGAACCGTTGACCAGCAGGTTGGGAATACGGGTCGGCATGACCGCCGGGATCTGCTCCGTGCCATCGTAGTTGGGCACAAAGTCGACGGTCTCCTTATCGAGATCCGCGAGAATATCGTGGGCGATCCTCTGCATGCGGATTTCGGTGTATCGCATCGCCGCCGCCGAGTCGCCGTCCACCGAACCGAAGTTACCCTGGCCGTCGACCAGCGTGTAACGCATGGAGAAGGGCTGGGCCAGACGCACGATGGTGTCGTAGACCGCAGAGTCACCATGGGGGTGGTATTTACCGATGACGTCCCCGACCACACGGGCGGATTTCTTGTAGGGCTTATTCCAGTCGTTGCCCAGCTCGCTCATCGCAAACAGGACACGACGGTGAACCGGCTTCAGGCCATCACGCACATCGGGCAAGGCTCGACCTACGATAACGCTCATTGCGTAATCGAGGTAGGACTGTTTCAGCTCCTCCTCGATATTGACCGGCTGAATTTCTTTGGCAATGTCACCCATTACGGATCAGATTCCTTTATCTGTGCAGGGGCTGCACCCTGACTTGCGATGGGATGCGACTCCTTCGCACCACCCGCTACACAGCCCCCAAATAGCAATAATCAAAGACGCGAGAGTATACCCGAAGCACCGTTCCCTGTATATCTTAAGCACTCTTAAGCGTATGATTTATAACCAGCAATTATTCTCCAGCCCGGTGCAGCGGCCTCGCCTTCAGGCACCCGCCATCAACTGTTCCAGCCGGGAGCGGTCCGGCGCCTCCACCACCCCTCTCTCCGTGACCAGAAGATCGACCAGCGCTGCGGGGGTCACATCGAACACCGGGTTGGCCACCGGGCAGCCCGCCACTCCGATCGAGCGCTCCCCGAGCAGGAGCAATTCATCCCCGGAGCGCTCCTCGATCGGGATCAGCTCCCCCTTGTCCAAACTCATATCAATGGTGGAGGTAGGTGCCACCACCATCACCCGGGCACCGTGATGGCGGGCCAGGATGGCCAGCCCATAGGTACCGATCTTGTTGGCTACATCACCGTTAGCCGCCACCCGGTCGGCACCCACCACCACCCAGCTCACCCCCTGCTCGCGGATGATATGGGCTGCTGCCCCATCGGCATTGAGTACCGCCGGAATCCCCTCCCGCAGCAGCTCCCAGGCGGTCAGCCGCGAGCCCTGCAGCCAGGGTCGGGTCTCATCCATATGCACCCGCTGGAGCACTCCTTCGCGCCAGGCACTGCGGATCACCCCCAGGGCGGTGCCGTAGCCGCCGGTGGCCAGGGCACCAGCATTACAATGGGTCATCATGACGTGGGGGCCGTCACCAGAGAGGCGGCGTATCGCCTCCACCCCCAGCGCGCCCATCCGCTCATTGTCACGGCGATCCCGCTCATGGATAGCAATCGCCTCCTGCTCGGCCAGCTTCGCCAGCCGGGCGCTCTCGGCCGTCGACTCGATCAGTGCCTGCATGCGATCCAGCGCCCACATCAGATTAACCGCCGTCGGGCGACTCTGGCGCAGGCACGCAATGTCGGTATCGACCCGCGCCCGCCAGTCACTGTTTCCACTGTGCCGGGCCAGGGAGAGGGCGACGCCATAGGCCGCCGTTATGCCGATCGCCGGCGCGCCCCGCACCACCATATCGGTGATGGCACGCGCCACCGAGGGGGCATCGGTAAACGTCAGGTAGGTTTCTTCACCGGGCAGCAGCCGCTGATCCAACAGCTGCAACCCGGCTTCACTCCACAATACGGCATCACACCGCTGCTGCTCTGCACTCACTCTTCACTCCTGTAGGGGTTACCCAGCCTGTTACCAGGAACCATTCCCCGGCATGAAACCCCTGCATTCCGGGGGCGCGGCTACGATACAAGAAATGCTCTCAACAGACAAAATGTCGGGTATACTCGCTGCTCGCCGAGCAGGATGGATAGCCGATGACAACAACGACGACCCGCGCCGACAGCATCATCAATGCGGGCTGGATCATTCCGGTCAATGCGCGCCGGGAGACCCTGACTAACCACAGCCTGGTCATACAGCACGGTCAGATCGTTGACCTGCTGCCGACCACTGAGGTCGACCAGCACTACCACAGCGACCAGCGCCACGACCTGCCCAAGCACCTGTTGATACCGGGCCTGGTCAACGCCCACGGCCACGCCGCCATGACCCTCTTTCGCGGCCTGGCCGACGATCTCCCCCTGATGAGCTGGCTGCAGGATCATATCTGGCCCGCCGAAGCCCAGTGGGTCAATGAGGAGTTTGTCCACGACGGTACCCAGCTTGCAATGCTGGAGATGTTGCGCTCGGGCACCACCACCTTCAGCGATATGTATTTTTTCCCCGACGTAGCGGCCCGCGCCGTCCACGACGCCCGCATGCGTTGCCAGATCAGTTTCCCGATACTCGACTTTCCTACCGCCTGGGCGCGGGATGCCGATGACTATATTCACAAGGGACTGGAGCTGTTCGATGACTTTGGCAGCCAGCAGCTGATCAATATCGCCTTTGGCCCCCACGCCCCCTACACCGTCTCCGACGCTCCCCTGCAGCGGGTCATCACCCTGGCCGAGGAGCTCGACTGCGCGGTCCAGATCCACCTGCACGAGACCGCCCAGGAGTTGAGGGACGCCTTTCTCGCAGACCGCCGCCGTCCCCTGCAGCGACTCAACGAGTTGGGCCTGCTCAGCCCGAGACTGCAGTGCGTCCATATGACCCAGCTGGATGACCGCGACATCCAGCTGCTGCGGCAGAACAACTGCCACGTTGTGCATTGCCCCAACTCCAACCTCAAACTCGCCAGCGGCTTCTGCCCCACCGCCAAGCTCCATGGCGCCGGCATCAATGTTGCGTTGGGCACCGACGGCGCGGCCAGTAACAACCGCCTCGACCTGCTCGGCGAAATGCGCACCGCCGCGCTGCTGGCCAAGGCGGTCAGCCACGACGCCAGCGCCATCGACGCCCACAGCGCCCTCGAGATGGCCACCATCAACGGCGCTCGCGCCTTGGGTATCGAGGAGGTTACTGGCAGCCTCGAACAGGGCAAGGCGGCCGACATCGCCGCCATTGACCTCTCAGCAATCGAGAGCCAACCGCTGTATAATCCCCTCTCACAGCTGGTGTATGCCACGGATCCCAGCCAGGTGAGCCACGTCTGGGTCAATGGTGAACTGTTGCTCAGCGAGCGAAAAGCACTCACCCTGGACGCCACCCGCATCCTCAGCCGCGCCCAGAGCTGGGCCGACAAAATTTCAGCCAGACCATAAGGCACTGCACTTCATGACAGCCCAAAGCTCCTCGACCGACAACAGCAACGTTGACCTCGCAGAGATCGCCAAATTCGAAGCCCTTGCCAGCCGCTGGTGGGATCCGGACAGCGAGTTTAAACCCCTGCACCAGATCAACCCCCTGCGCCTCAACTTTATCGATGAGCGCAGCCAGCTGGCCGGCAAGCGCGTACTGGATGTCGGCTGCGGCGGCGGCATCCTCTCGGAGTCGATGGCGCTACGCGGTGCCGATGTAAGCGGTATCGATATGGGCGAAGCCCCGCTGGCGGTTGCCCGCCTGCACAGCCTGGAGAGCGGGGTGAAGGTCAACTACCAGCGCTGCACCGTGGAGGAGATGGCCGAGCAGCAACCAGCCAGCTTCGATGTGGTGACCTGTCTGGAGATGCTTGAACACGTACCGGATCCTGCCTCGGTCATTCGCGCCTGCTACACCCTGGTCAAACCGGGGGGTGAGGTGTTTTTCTCCACCATCAACCGCAACCCTAAGGCCTACCTACTGGCCATCATCGGCGCCGAATACCTGCTCAAGCTGTTGCCCAAGGGCACCCACGACTTCGACAAATTTATCCGCCCCGCCGAGCTGGGCACCTGGAGCCGTGAGGCGGGGCTGCGTACCCGCGAGCTGGTGGGAATGACCTACAACCCCATTACCCGACAGTACAAGCTGGGCAATAACGTCGACGTCAACTACCTGGTGCACTGCCAGCGCCCGGCCGAGGATGAGTAATCCACTGCCGCTGGGTTGCGTGCTGTTCGACCTGGACGGCACCCTGCTCGATACCGCACCCGACTTCATCAAAGTCCTCAACCGCCTACTCGAAGAGCAGCAGCGCCCTCCCCTCGACGACGCCCCCATTCGGGCTACCGTCTCCAACGGGGCCCGGGCCCTGGTCAGCCTCGGGTTCGGGCTTACTGAAGGCGAACCGGGCTTTGAGCCCCTGCGTGAGCGCCTGCTCACACTGTACGAAGAGCGCCTGGGGGAGTTCACCCGCCCCTTCGACGGCATCGACCCATTGCTGTCCACTCTGGAGGCGCGGGGAATCCCCTGGGGAGTGGTCACCAATAAGCCCAGCCGCTATACCCTGCCCCTGCTGGAAAAACTGGGCTACCGCTCACGCTGCGCGACTGTTGTCTGCCCTGACCAGGTGAGCCACAGCAAACCCCACCCCGAGCCCATGTTGCTGGCCTGCCAGCAGGCCGCCTGCATACCCGCCCGTACCGTCTATATTGGTGACCACGAGAGGGACATTAAGGCGGGACACAACGCCGGTATGCCAACCATTGCGGCACTGTACGGTTATCTCGAGGCCGGCCTCGACTGGCGACGCTGGCGCGCCACCCACCAGGTGAACCACGCGTCGGAGATCCTGCAGTGGTTCGAAGCCCTCGACTGGTACTGCCCAGGTCACAATTGAGTGACCCACTGTCTCGAACCCTGAATCACAAGCCGATATAATCTGTACCCTATTCACCACAACTATTGCCGCCAAGGGCCCCCTGATGTTCGACTACCACGCGAAAGAAGACCAGCTAAAAGACAAAGTGATCCTGGTGACCGGGGCCGGTGCGGGGATCGGTAAAGCCGCCGCCATCGCCTTCGCCAGGCATGGCGCCACCGTGATCCTGGTGGGCAAAACCGCCAAGAAGCTGGAGTCGGTTTACGACGAGATCGAAGCCGCCGGCTACCCTACCCCGGTGGAGTGCCCGCTCAACCTGGAAACCGCCACTGAGAAAGATTACGCCGACCTGGCCGAACAGGTTGGGCAGGAGTTTGGCCACCTCGACGGCCTGCTGCACAACGCCAGCGAGCTGGGCCAGCTCGGCCCCCTCGACCAGTACGACAGCGCGATGTGGAACCGCCTGCTGCAAGTCAACCTGACCTCCCAGTTCCTCATGAGTAAAGCACTGATGCCCCTGCTGGCCGAGGCGCCTAACGGCTCCCTGGTGTTTACCTCTTCGAGCGTCGGGCGCAAAGGCCGCGCCTACTGGGGAGGCTACGCGATCAGCAAGTTTGCTACCGAGGGGATGATGCAGGTCTGGGCCGATGAGGTCGAGGGGATCACCCATATCCGTATCAACAGCGTCAATCCCGGCGCTACCCGTACCGCTATGCGCGCCAGGGCGTACCCCGCCGAAAACCCCAACAACCTGCCCGCTCCCGATGAGATCATGCCGCTCTACCTCTACCTGATGAGCGACGACAGCGTTGGCGTCAACGGTCAGGCGCTGGACGCTCAATAGCGTCACCGGCGGGCGGCAACTCCTTGCCGCCCGCAACGACAATCTTCTGTCACCCCCCTCCAAAGCACCCCTTCTGGCCGTCAAAACCTCGCCAAAAAACCGCCAGACAGGCAAAAGAGGGCCTTAAAATAACCCCCAACAAAACCCCTATCCTATTGTTTTTAAAAAAATTTAAATAAAGACCATACAAACTGGCATGGTTTTGGCTAAACAAAAACAAGTGATCGATATAAAACTTGTCAGGGATAAAACAATGGGACCTATAGCGCAATCCAGTCGCGAACTCAGCCACAGCAACATCAAGCTGTTTACCGCCGCCCAGCAGGTGAGTCCGGCTAACCGCGCCCTGGATAACAGGGAGACACTGCGCGAACAGCTGAGAGAGCGCCTGCCGCGCCTCCTGCAAACCACCCTGGAGCTGGAGCAGCAACTCAAGCTCTGCTTTCAGGAGCTGCACCGCGCCCTTAAGGTGGATGGCCTCGAATACAGCCACAACAACGAAAACATCAACCTGAGCCTTGGCCGACGGGCCACCCACAGCTGCAGCTACCGACTGGTGACCGAGCGTGATTTTAACGGAGAGATCTGCTTCAGCCGCCGTTCACGCTTCGATGAGGAGGAGTTACAGCTGATCGAGTCCACCCTGGGCCAGCTGGCCTACCCCTTGCGCAACGCCCTTAGCTACCGCCAGGCGGTGCAGCTAGCCTTGCGGGACCCCCTCACCGGTGTAGGCAACCGCATCGCCATGGATAACGCACTGCACCATGAGCTGCAGGTTACCCAGCGCAACGAGCAGCCACTCTCATTGCTATTGCTGGATCTGGACCACTTCAAGAAGATCAATGACACCTTCGGCCACAGCGCCGGCGACCAGGCTTTGAAGCACGCCGCCGACAGCATCCGCCACGCCATCCGCGACATCGACCAGGTTTTCCGCTTCGGAGGTGAGGAATTTGTAATTGTGTTGAGAAACTCCAACCAGGAGTGCTCCACCATGGTCGCCGAGCGTATCCGGGCACGGTTGGAGTCAATGCAGTGCCAATTCCAGGGGCAGGAGATTCCCGTCACCGCCAGCATCGGGGTTGCTACCTACAACGACAAGGAAACGATTCGTGACACCCTGCAGCGCGCTGACCAGGCCCTCTACAAGGCCAAGGACCAGGGACGTAACCGTGTGATCAGCCTGGACTAGGCGGTGCACCATCAGGCGTCCATAGCCAGGCGTATCCAGTGCCCCCCAAAAAAAACGCCGCTGACGCGGCGTTTTTTTATTCAGCTTCGCTTATAGGGCCGCGTGACAGCGCTATTTTTACGCTTGGTTCGCTTCTCCTGGTGACGGTCAGCGGTCAGCGGCTTCACCGGCCGCGAAGGCAGATCAACCGATTTGGCCAGATTGTCCACTTCCTTCTGCCCCAGCTCGCACCACTGCCCCGCTTTGACCTCGCTGGGGATGAACACGTTGCCGTAGCGCACACGCTTCAAACGGCTGACGGTTACCCCCTGGGACTCCCACAAGCGACGGACCTCGCGGTTTCGCCCCTCCATCAGCACCACATGAAACCAGTGGTTGATGCCTTCACCACCGGAATCAACGATATCGGTAAAGCGTGCCGGACCATCCTCCAACTGAACGCCATCAAACAGTTGTTTGGTCATCTCCGGAGTCACCTCCCCCATGATCCGCACCGCGTACTCCCGTTCAACGGAGTAGGAGGGGTGCATCAACCGATTGGCCAGCTCACCATCGGTAGTAAACAGCAGCAGCCCGGCGGTATTGATATCGAGGCGACCGATGCAGATCCAGCGCTCCCCGTGAAGGCGAGGCAGGCGTTGAAACACGGTGCGGCGACCCTCAGGATCCGAGCGGGTGCACACTTCCCCTTCCGGTTTGTTGTAAAGCAGGACCCGCCGGCTACCCACCACCTCTTCATTTTTCAACAGCTTCCCGTCGACCCGAATTTGATCCTGGCTGCCCACCCGGCACCCCAGGGCCGCCCTCTCCCCATTGACCTGGACCCGTCCCTCTTCAATCCAGCGCTCCATCTCACGACGGGAGCCTACACCCGCCCTGGCGAGCACCTTCTGCAACTTCTCTCCAGCAGTATTGGTATCAACTCTGCTTACACTCATGGTATTTATCCTCGATCGGATTTTTCGACTGACTGTTCTTCCACCCCATTGCCTGCAGCCTCTTCAGCAGCGGGCAAAGTGGACTCACTGGCGACCTCACCGGCCTCCAGACTCTCGGTACCCGGGGAGCAAGGCTCCTCCTGGCCACTCTTTATCCCCCCCTTCAGCAGGTCCTTGAAGCTGGAGGGCAGGGACTTCTCCATCTCATCGAGCTCACGGAACAGGGCTTCGTCCTCTTCCAGCTCGGATTGGGGGCCACCCTCAAACAGGGAGCTTATGTCCGTTTTAGCAGGCACCTCGGCTACCGCCTCCCCTTCCGCAGCCGCCGTATCGCCCACCGCTTCACCCGGGGCAAGAGGGGCTCCCGCCACGGCCAACGCCTGCTGGTCCAGCTCTTCGCTGAGCCGCTCCAGGTCACGTATTTCAGACAACACCGGCAACTCGTCAAGATTTTTGAGGTTGAAGTAGTCGAGGAACTGGCGCGTGGTGGCGTACATCGAAGGGCGACCCGGGACATCCCGATGACCCACCACACGAACCCAATCGCGCTCCAGCAGGGTCTTGACGATGTTGCTGCTGACGCTGACCCCCCGAATATCCTCGATCTCTCCACGGGTGATCGGCTGGCGGTAAGCGATCAATGCCAGGGTTTCCAGCATGGCACGGGAGTAGCGCTGGGGTTTCTCCTCCCACAAACGGTTGACCCAGGTGGAGAGGTTCTGTCGTACCTGCAGTCGAAACCCGCTCGCTACCAGCTTCAGCTCGATCGAACGCCCTTCGCACTCGGCCTCGATGGTTTGCAAGGCTGCACGAATCTCCTCGTTGGATGGACGCTCATGCTCCTCAAACAACTGCCCCATCTTCTCGACGGTAAGCGGTTTACCGGCCGCAAAAAGCGCCCCCTCCAGCACCAGTTTAAGGTTATAGGGGGTGTTGATCTCCTGCTCGCTATGACTCATATCACCGTCACTCACTCTGCTCGCGCTTTCACATGGATGGGTCCAAAGGGCTCATTTTGCACCAGCTCCACCAGCGACTCCTTAATCAATTCCATCACCGCCATAAAGGTCACCACAACCCCAAGGCGCCCCTCCTCCACCTTAAACAGGGAAACAAAGGGTAAAAAGCCACCCACCGACAGCCGGTCCAGAACCAGCGACATTCGCTCGCGGGTCGAGAGCACCTCGCGTTCGATCTGGTGACTTTCAAACATATCGGCCCTTCGCAGTACATCGGACAGCGCCAGCAGGATCTCCTGCAGCTCTACCGGTGCCTGGGGTTTGGCGTTCTCGCTGGCGGGCGGCTGCACGGTAGCCAGTGCGTAGTCGCGCCCCTGTCGTGGCAACGCATCCAGATCCTCTGCGGCCAATTTGAAACGCTCATACTCCTGCAGGCGCCGGATCAGCTCTGCCCGCGGATCTTCCTCCTCCTCCCCCACCTCCTCGGAGCGGGGCAGCAGCATACGGGACTTGATCTCCGCCAGCATGGCCGCCATTACCAGATACTCGGCGGCCAACTCAAACTGGGCGGCCTCCATCATCTCCACATACGCCATGTACTGGCGGGTAATTTCGGCCACGCAGATCTCGAGGATATCCACATTCTGTCGCTTGATCAGGTAGAGCAGCAGGTCCAGTGGCCCCTCAAAGGCTTCGAGAAACACCTCCAGCGCATCGGGCGGGATATAGAGATCCTGGGGTAAGGAGGTCAGCTCCTTACCCTGCACAACCGCAAAGGGCATCTCCCCCTGCTGGACCGGCCGGCGGAAGCGAGGGTTCACCACCGCTTCCGGAGGAACCGGTCCGCTGCCCTCGGCCAGTGCCTGTTCGTCACTCATACCCCATCACCATCTGTGTTCAATCCTCGCTCAAAAAAGGCTGTGGATCGCCCAACCCTGTGCGCGTCACCTGTGGCAGATCGCCCGTCAGGTTGACGACGGTGGTCGCCTCCATGCCACAGTACCCGCCGTCGATCACCAGGTCCAGCTGGTGCTCCAGCAGGTCACGAATCTCATAGGGGTCCGTCATAGGGAGCTCCTCCCCCGGCAGGATCAGGGTGCAGCTGATCATCGGCTCCCCCAGCTCCTCCAGCAGCGCCAGCGTGGTGGCATGGTTGGGAACCCTCAAACCGATGGTACGGCGCTTCGGGTGCAACAGCCGCCGGGGCACCTCATTGGTCGCATTGAGGATGAAGGTATAGGCCCCCGGCGTATTGGCCTTCAGCAACCGATACTCGGTATTGGCCACCTTGGCATAGGTGGCGAGCTCCGACAGGTCGCGGCACATAAGGGTAAAGTTATGCTTGTCATCCAGCTGCCGCAGGCGGCGAATTCGATCGACGGCCTTCTTGTCGCCAAGGTGGCAGCCGACCGCATAGGCTGAGTCGGTGGGGTAAGCGACGACCCCGCCTTTACGGATAATTTCAGCGGCCTGCATAATCAGGCGGGCCTGGGGATTATCGGGATGGATCTGGAAAAACTGGCTCACGGCACTCCCTGCGACTGACAGCGACTTATGGTTCGATCAAACGCAGCATTATACCTACTCTTAGGGGGGATGGCGCTAGTTCTGTTAGCCTGCCCAATCGCCCCAGACCGGCTCACACCCATCGGGTAATGGCGCCAGTTTGCCCAGTTCGCACCAGGGCCCCAGCGGGGCATGAAAATCACTACCCATCGACGCCTTAAGGCCAAACTCTGCGCACAGGCTGGCGTACCAGGGCATTTTGTGGCGCGGCAGGCTGCCACTGGCCACCTCCATCGCCTCGCCACCGGCGGCGGCAAAAGCCGATAGCAGCTTGCGCAAACGGGTATTGGTCATTTTGTAGTGGTGCGGATGCGCCAGCACAGCGGTTCCACCGAGCGCGCGGATCCAGCCGATCACGGTCTCCATCGTGGGCCAATGGCACTTCACATCACCGGGTTTTCCAGCCCCCAGGTACTTGCGAAAAGCCATTTCACGACTGTCGACCACGCCACTGGCAATCAGGTAGTCGGCGAAATGGGGACGTCCCAACTGCACGCGCACCCCAGCGTCCTGCGAGAGACCTCGACTCTGGCGGGCAATCGCAAGGGCCCCCGCGAGCACCCCTTCGCCCCCGATGCGTTCTAACCGCGTTGCAATGGTTTGGGCGCGGGCATCCCGCGCCTGGCGCTGCAACTCAAGCACTTCCCCCAGCAGCGGAGCATCAAGATCAAAGTTCAGCCCCACCACATGGATGCCCACCCCTCCCCAGACGCTCGACAACTCGATACCGCTGATCACCCGTACCGGGCTGTTGGTACTGGCGGCGATCACCTCCCGCACCCCGGACACCTCGTCGTGATCGGTCACAGCCAGGAGCTCAACCCCCTGCTCTTCGGCTCGGGCCAGCAGCTCCAGTGGGGAAAGGGCGCCATCGGAATGGTTGGTGTGGCAGTGAAGATCCACCACGCTGTATCGGTTCAAATCGGGTCCAGGAATTACTCGTTAACGGGATAGCATGATATCATGGCCACCCCTTGGCAGGGGTGATAATTGCCCCCCCACCTCCTCTAGCGCGTAAGGTTTCCCTATTATGAAGTTGCTGGTCGACTTTCTCCCCATCGTCATCTTCTTTATCGTCTACAAGTTCAGTGCCGAGCTGATTGCCCCTTTAAGCGGAGTACTCGCACCCGATACCTTCGAGCTACTGAGCCAGGCCCAGCCCATCATCATCGCTACTGCTGTGCTGATACCCGCCACCTTCCTGCAAATTCTCTACACCCGCTGGGCAACCGGAAAAATCGAGAAGATGCACCTGGTGACCCTGGCACTGGTGGTGGTATTGGGGGGAGCCACTGTCCTGTTTGGCGACAAGAGTTTTATCCAGTGGAAGCCCACCATCGTCAACTGGCTGTTTGCCGGAGTATTCCTGGGCAGCCAGTTCATCGGCAGTAAAAACCTCATCCAGCGCATGATGGACACCAAATTCACCATGCCCGCAGAGATCTGGAAGCGATTGAACTACGGCTGGGTCGCGTTTTTTGTCTTTGCCGGCGCGATCAACCTTTACGTGGCCTTTACCATGTCCGAGGAAAGCTGGGTCAACTTCAAGCTGTTTGGTATGCTCGGGCTGACGCTGGTCTTTATCATTGCCCAGGGCATCTATCTGTCCCGGCACATCCAAGAGCCCACCTCTTCAGAACACGGAACCCAACAAGGATAACCCCATGTTTTACGCCATTATCAGTCAGGATATCGACAATAGCCTCAGCAAGCGCATGGCTGCTCGCCCGGCCCATGTTGCCCGTCTCGAAACCCTCAAGGCCGAGGGGCGCCTGTTGATCGCCGGCCCCCACCCCGCCATCGATAGCGAGGATCCGGGAGAGGCGGGGTTCACTGGCAGCCTGGTGGTGGCCGAGTTCGACTCATTGGTCGAAGCCCAGCAGTGGGCCGATGCCGATCCCTACATTGAAGCGGGCGTCTATCAGCAGGTGGTGGTCAAACCCTTCAAGAAGGTCCTGCCCTAGCTCTGCCGGCGGGGCGTTTTGTGAACCATGCAGTAGTGGTTGCCGGCGCCCTGCGATAGGATCAACGCCCCACAACACGCTGTTAGAGACTATGAGCCGTTTATCAACCTGTACCCTGCTACTGGGCGCCAGCCTGCTGGCCACCCTGCATACGCCCGCCGCCAGCGCCGAGGCGCGTTACATCTCCGACATCCTCTATGTGCCGCTTCGCAGTGGCCCCAGCAACGCCAACAAGATCATCCATAAGGGTCTGAAAAGCGGCACCCGCCTGGAGTGGATTCGAGATGAGGGAGAGGAGTTCAGCTTCGTTCGCACCAAGGATGGGGTCGAGGGCTTTATTCGCAGCCAGTACCTGCTGACCGAGCCCGGAGCCCGGGAACTGCTTGAGCGCGCCCAACTGAAAGCCGACAACCTGAGCCAGGAAAACAGCGAGCTCAAGCGCCGCCTGGCGGAGCTCGAGAGTGCCAACTCAGAGCTAAACAGCAGCAATCAACAGAGTAGCCGGCGCGGCGAGAAGCTGGAAGCCGAGCTGGCAGAGATCAAACGCATCTCCTCCGAAGCGATCCATCTGGTAGAACGCAACAAGGAGCTGGTTTCCAACAACGTGATCCTCAAGAACCGGATTGAGACCCTCGAGCTGGAAAACGCCAAGTTAGGCGACGAGTCCGCCAAACAGTGGTATCTCTATGGTGCAGGCACCATCGTTGGCGGCATACTGATCGGTTTGGTCGCTCCGCTGATGCGTAGCCGCCGTCGACAGAGCTCCAGCTGGGCCTGACACCGCGCCCCATATCCATCACCTATAGAGCAGCATTCCAAAATGCTGCGGAACCACGCCATGCACGACTACCTGGTTGACCCGGAGATTGAACGCTACTGCAGCGCCATGACCAGCGACGAGCCCCCACTGCTGCAGGAGCTGGTCGAGACGACCAACCGGGAGATGGCCTACCCGATCAAGCTCTCCGGCAAACTGATAGGGCGTACCCTGAACATGCTCACCCGGATCAGCGGCGCCCGCTCGATCCTCGAGATCGGCATGTTTACCGGCTACTCCGCCCTCTCCATGGCAGAGGCGCTGCCCGATGATGGCCGCGTTCTCTGCTGCGAAAGCAACCCCCGAGCGATCAGCTTCGCACAGGGGTTTTTCGATCGCAGCCCCCACGGCCACAAGATTGAGGTGCGTTTTGGCAAGGCGCTGGACACCATCGCCGAGCTGGAGGAGAGCTTCGATATCGTCTTTATCGATGCCGACAAGCGCAACTACTTCAACTACCTCAAGGCCACCCTGCCGCTGGTCAACCGCGGAGGGCTCATCATCATCGACAATGCCCTGTGGCAGGGCCAGGTACTGAACCCGCAGGATGAAAAGGATCAGGCGATCGACGACATGAACCGCTTCATCCATGCCAGTGATGAGCTGGAGAACTGCTTCCTGACCCTGCGCGACGGACTCAATCTGGTTCGTAAACGTTAACCCTTTCCAGAGGTGTGATAGAGGCCAACCAGCCTCGCCACCAGCACCGTCAGGTACAGCTGTCCCATCAGGGCTTCACTAAACGCCAGCATCTGTGCCTGACGGGTAACCGGCGTGATGTCGCCATATCCCAGGGTCGAGAGGGTGACAAAACTGAAATAGACCAGCGAGGAGACCTGGTCGGCACTGATGTGGGTCAGTGCATGCGGTTGCAGCACCGACAGGGCGCCAAAGATAAAGCTCCAGATAAACCCAATCAGCAGGTAGATGCAGATTGATCCCCAGATGGTGTCACCACTTACCTGACCGCTGCTAAACACCTGCTGTAGCAGGCACCAGGTGACGTAGGTGAAGAAGAGCACATTGGTGAGGTGGTCTGCCAGCACCAGCCACTCGTTGGACATTACCAGCACCGCCCAGTTGGTGACCATGGTCGGCAGGCCAAGCAGCACGGAGACCAGCAGCTGCTTAGGGCTTCGGCTCAACAGGTAGACCGAGGCGATCAGCAGCACGCTGATGCTCAGGCGGATCAAAAAATGATCCAGGAAACTGCTGCCGGAGAGGGTGGCCATGGCCAGAATACAAACGATACCCGCCGCCATCGAACCAAACCCATAACGGGGAAACACCAACCATTTAGCCACCCCCAATCCTCCCTCTCTTTCCCATCCGTTCGCCCTTTATCAATCGATACAGTATCGTCATCATCCGATCACCACCGGATCCCCCTCAACGCCCTGGTGAAGCATAAGCACCGCCCCACGCTCACTGGCGATTTTAGCAAGTGCCCCCAGGTGGGTTATAGCCATAGCCAGATCGGCCTCTCGCCAGGGGGCGCCCGCAAAAGATTCCGAGCGAGACCACCGGTCAGCCAGTGCTTGCCGCTCCGCTTCATCCAGCGCCTGCAAGGCCCCGCAGAGATCCGCGGGCAGCTCAATCAACCAGGGCCCCTGGACACTGGCCTGATGGTGCACCTCGAACGCACGGATGAGCGCCTCGCTCAGAGCCTCCTCCCGACACAGGGCCAACAGGTCCACCAGTTTTTCCAGATCCAGGTCCAGGCAGGCAAAACCTGGCCACCGCTCAGGCTGATGGGGATTTTCAACAATATCGTCGATCTCGGTGGGGGAGGCCACCAGGTAACGGGTACGCACATCCATTAAGCATGCTCCTCCAGTCTATGTCCTGCCGCTGACTCCATCGCCAGCACCGCCTGGCGAATGGGGTCGGGTATGGAGCACTTGGCTCCTGCCCTGTAGTCGAAGTAGACGATGACCCCCTCCCCCTCAGCGGCGACGCAATCGAGCTTATGACTCCAGATGCGATAGCGCATGGTAAATCGGTCGTCAGCAATCGACTCGATACGCGCGCTGATCCTGACGCTGTCAGGGTAGGTAAGCGGGGCGCGAAAACGGCACTGTGTGGAGGCCAAAATAGGCCCCTGACCGCTGCTGGCCATGGAGTCCATTACGCCGGCTCGCTCAAAATAGGCTATGCGGGCATCCTCGAAGTAGCGAAAGTAAACCGTATTGTTCACATGTTGAAAAGCATCCATATCCCCCCAAACGACGGCCTGCTCAAATTCTACGGGATACGACTCTGACCGACTATCCACTCCTACCTCCCCTGCAACCCTATCCGGTAAAGACCGATGTATTCGAAAGCCCTGCTTGGTTATAGTGTAAAACCATGAGTGCTCGTCCCTATAAAGCCGTTGCCAACCCCGTTCTGCGCTGGGCCCTCTTTATCTGTGGCTGGCTGGCGGTCGTATTAGGTGTAGCCGGTATCTTCCTGCCGCTACTCCCCACTACCCCCTTCCTGCTCCTGGCCGCCGCCTGCTTCTTACGCAGCTCCGAGCGCTTCTACCATTGGCTGCTGGGCCATCCACGGCTTGGCAACTACGTTAACTACTACCTCGATGGTGAGGGTATCCCCGCCAGGGCGCGCACCTATACACTGTGCTTGCTGTGGGCCACCATCCTGATCAGCGCCGCGCTGGTAAAAAGCTGGCCCCTGGGGCTGATGCTGGTCGCCATTGCCAGTGCGGTCAGCCTCTACCTGCTGCGGATGAAGACCCGCCCAGCTTCCCTTAGCCAGCCAGCACCGCCTCCAGCCTCGCCTGCAAAGACGCCCACGGCAGAAACCCCTGACTAACGGCGCTCCACTGCTGATCATGTTTGAGAGCCAGGGTAGGGAAGCCCTGCACCCCCAAACGGGCACAGAGCTCAAAATCCGCCTTCGTCCTGGAGCGCATGGAATCGCTGACCAACGCTTCGGCAAAGCGAGCGCGATCCATACCCGCGTCAACCGCTAGCTGTGCGACGACAGCGGGATCGGTAATATCCCTGGCTTCGGCATAGAAGGCGCGCTGCATCGACTCGATAAAGTCAAACAGGCGGGCCGATCCCATCTCACGCGCCGTCACCACCGCGCGACAGGCCGGTTCGGTATCGTAAACAAAGCCGGTCGGCAGCCCATGTTCAAAATCAAAGGGCTGGCCGCTGGCTTCCTGAACCCGGTGCCAGTGCCCCTTGATATAGTCGCGCTGCGCTTCGTCCAGAGGATGGGTCTCGCTACGCAGCCCCCCCACCACCAGGGTTAAGGGAAGGCGCTCAGCGTACTGGTGGCGCAGGCGTTCCAGCTGGGGAGCAAACCCCCAACACCAGGAGCACATAGGATCAAAAAAGTAATAGAGCTGCATTCTCTAGCCGCCTAACCGCCGCCTCGGCAGTTGGGCGTTTTGGGAGCCTCGCCTCGCTCTGCCCACTCGCCCGGTGTATAGGTGTGGAGCGCCAGGGCGTGAATCAGTGGCATCTCACCGGAGAGAGCTGCGTAGACCTGTTGATGGCGTTTAAGGGTACGCAGCCCCTCAAAGGCCTCGCTCACCACCACCGCTTTGAAGTGGCTCTGGGAGCCCGGCTCCACCCGGTGCATATGGCTTTCGTTAAAAACCTCAAGGTGGCTGGGGGCAAAGGAGTTTTGCAGTTGGTGACGAATTTGCTCAAGCATGTCCATAGGGGGTTAACCGCTGTAGTGTCAGTCAGGTGGTTAGATAGTAACGAAAACTACAGCGGGCATCACCCCCACAAAGGGACCTCTACAGCCCCTTTTCCGCCATTTTTACCGCGAGCTGCTCCATCATCTGGCGGTGGCTCTCCGGGTCGTTACGCTTAAACTCCCAGGCCAGCGCCCCCTCGTCATGGGGCAGGATCATAAACTGACCCGCTTCAACCCCCTCCACAACCCGCTGGGCAACCTCCTGGGCACTGATGGGGGAGCCCGCCAGCAACTTGGCTACGTTTTCTTTCAAGGTCGCCGAGCTGCCCCGATAGGAGTCGAGCAGATTGGTCTGAAAAAAGGAGGGACACACTACGCTAACCGCCATTCCCTGAGAGGCCAGCTCCGCTTGCAAGCTCTCTGACAGTGCCACAACCCCGGCTTTGGCGACATTGTAATGGCTCATGCCTGGCGCACTGAGCAGTCCCGCCATGGACGCAATATTACAGATTTGCCCCTTTGAGCGCAGCAGGGAGGGCAGAAAGATGCGGCAACCGTTGATCACCCCTTTCAGGTTGATGGCCAGCATCCAATCCCACTCATCATCATCCAGATCGGCAAAGGAGCCGCCCCCGGCGACACCGGCGTTGTTAATCAGGAGATCAAGCCCTCCCCATTTTTCCTCGAGGGTATCGGCCACCTGCTGCATCTGTCCGAGGTCACGGACATCACAGTGAAAGCGCTCAGCCTCACCCCCCAACTCCTCAACCTGGGACGCGGTTTGCTTGCACCCCTCGTCATTGACATCGGTGAGCGCGACCCGCCACCCCTGGCGTGCATAGCAGTGCGCCAGCTCTCGCCCAAGACCGCTACCGGCTCCGGTAATCAATACTCGTTTACTCATGTCATCCCCATCCTGTTCGGTTTTTCACTATGATTTCCCAGCCAGCGGCCGGGCCACAATGACTATTGATCTGCTGAATGGGAGAGCAACAACGGTGCGAGTGAAAGCCCCCGCAAGCACAGAGGGGCAATGCAAACCCAGAGGGGCCCAACATGGAAAGGTAGAAAAAAGAGGTGTCTTAAAAAGGTAAGGCGGAACCAGAAGCCCCGTGAGAACCTGACAACCCACGGGACCTCTGATTCCGCCTTATTCGGCTTGGGTTAGTGGCAACCCTATGGATGTTTATCCATGTCTTTACGAAGGAAGTAATAGAGGCCCGCAAAAAAAGTGATCATCAGACCGACGGTCAGCAACCCGGCAAATACAACTTCGTCTAAAAACATGGTTGCCACTCCCTGTAATAACCCTGAAGTAGTAAAGAGGCTACCATCCACAGGCGACAACAGGATTGACACTGATCAACATCCCTCACAGAAACAGGTGACAATACTGATAAGTTGACCTGCCTCACCCCTCTGGCGGGTTAATCGAGCGAAAGGTCAGGTTGATTCTCGGCCCCACCGGACGCCGGGTCTTGGGAATCTGGTGACGCCAGTGGTGCTGCATCGGCCCCGACATCACCAGTAATGCACCATGGCCCAGCTCGAGGGATAAACGCTGCTCAGTGTGCTCCCGATGGCGCAGGTGAAACCGTCGAGTAGCCCCCAGGCTCAAGGAGGCGATACAGGGGTTTATCCCCAGCTCCGGTTCATCATCGGCGTGCCAGCCCACGCTGTCATTGCCATCCCTGTAGAGGTTCATCAGTACCGAATTGAAACTCAGCCCCAGCTGCTCCTCCAACAGGGCGAGCAGCTGCCTGTGAGCCGCCAGCCAGGGCTGGGGCTCCAGATAGAGCCCGGAGTACCGATAACCCTGCTCGCCATACCAGGCCTGCAACCTGGGAATCGCCACCTGGCGCGCGCCCATCCGCAAATAGTCCTGGCGCCAGATCACCTCCTTTTCAAGCTGGCGATAGAGGGCCGAGGCAGAGACGGGATCTATAAAATCAGGGTACCAGTACAGCTCCCCATCCATCACGGAAAGAGGGTATCCCTGCGAGTTACAGACAACTCTTTTGCCTGCCTCTTTCTTGGTCACTTTCACACTTCGCCTCCCACTGGGTCTATCTCCTTCGCCTTTCCAGCCCAGCCGATGTCTCATCTTGCGACCCGGTGACAAAAACAGACTGGACAACAATACTGTTTATATATACAGTCATCAAACCAATTACCCAACCATTGATGGCTAAACGAGGTAGACGATGGCAGTAATCCCCATGTGGCAATGTGATAGGGACGGGAGCATGTTCGCCGATAAAAAATCCGCTGAAGAGCACGACAAAATGCTGGAGCTGGCAGCGAACATTACCTCGCTTCTGGAGCGCCAGTTTACCCAGATTGACGACACCCTGGCCGAAGAGATCGGTCTGCTGCTGGCCCGTCACAAAGAGATCCTGGCGCAGGCCTTAAAAGGAAAACCTGAGCTGATCCTGGAGATCAGCGATAACCCGGAACCCTAGTCGCCTCCATAACCACCTCCGGTTTTGCAGCGTCACCCCACTCCCCCCACCCCCACGGGGTGGCGCTGCACCCTCCAGGTTTTACTCTTCGCCAGGCCTTTTACCGCCACTCAACGGCGCCCTTGCTACAATTCCCCTTGTTATTCCGCATCTTTTCATTACCATAGCGCCTTTTTTTACGGAGGGTGGTGGCCATATGATCGATTTCGTTCCCGGGCAGCGGTGGATCAGCGAGGCAGAGAATGACCTTGGACTGGGCACTATCCTCACCCTGGATCATCGACTGATCACCGTGCTCTATCCGGCCAGTGGCGAAACCCGCGCCTACGCACGACATAACCACCCCCTGCACCGCATCGAATTCACCATTGGCGACCGGGTCAAAAGCCATGAGGGTTGGAGTCTTCAGGTCACCGAGGTGACCCAGAAAGAAGGCCTGATTACCTACCAGGGGGTCGACGAGAATGGGCAGCCGCAGACGCTGCCCGAGTCCTGCCTCGATAACTTCATTCAATTCAATAAGCCCCGCGAGCGCCTACTTGCCGGGCAGGTAGACCAGCTCAACCAGTTTGCACTGCGCTACCGCACCCTTTCCCACTACAACCGCACGCTGCGTTCCCCGCTCCTGGGGCTGTGCGGCGCTCGCACCAGCCTCATTCCGCACCAGCTTCACATCGCCCGCGAGGTGGCTACCCGTCATGCCCCCCGCGTTCTGTTGGCCGATGAGGTAGGGCTCGGAAAAACCATTGAAGCGGGCATGATCCTCTATCACCAGCTACTGACCGGTGAGGCAAAACGCGTCCTTATCCTGCTGCCGGAAACCCTCCAGCACCAGTGGCTGGTCGAGATGCTGCGCCGCTTCAATCTCCACTTCAGCCTGTTTGATCGCGCCCGCTGTGAAGAGCTCAGCGAGGAGAACCCCTTCGAAAGTGAGCAGCTGGTGATCTGCTCTATCCAGCTGGCGGCCGAGCCGGGCCCGCTGCAACAACAATTAGTGGAAGCGGGCTGGGATCTGCTGGTGGTCGATGAGGCCCACCACCTTCAGTGGCAGGCGGAGAGCCCCAGCGACGAGTACCTACTGGTCGAGCGGCTGGCGCAGGAGACCCCTGCGGTGCTACTGCTGACCGCCACCCCGGAACAGCTCGGCAAGGAGAGCCATTTTGCCCGCCTGCGGCTACTCGATCCCGACCGCTATCCCAGCCTCGAGCAGTTCCTCGAGGAGGAGGCGCAATACCAACCGGTTGCGGAGGCCGTGCAGCAGCTACTGAGTGAGCAGCCACTACCCGATGAAACCCTGAATACCCTGGGGGCCCTGCTCAACGATGCGGACAACGCCGCCTGTTTGCAGGCCGCCAACAACACACAATCGAGCACTGAGCGGGCGCAGGCCAGGGAGCAGCTGATTCGCCAGTTGCTTGACCGCCATGGCACCAGCCGGGTGCTGTTTCGCAATACCCGGGCGGCGATCAAGGGCTTTCCCGGCCGGGTGGTGCAGGACTACCCGCTCCCCCTGCCGGAGCTGTACACCCTTGCCACCCAGGAGCACCCTTCGCTCGCCAGCCAGCTCTATCCCGAGCGGGCCTACCAGCAGCAGGTCTCCGGCCTTGAGGGCGACCCCTGGTGGCGCTTCGACCCCCGCGTCGAGTGGCTTATGGTTCTGCTCAGGCACCTCAAACAGAAGGTCCTGGTGATCTGCTCCCGGGCAGAGACGGCACTGGAGCTGGACGAGGCCCTGCGCGTGCGTTCGGGTCTTCCCTCCGCCGTTTTCCACGAAGGGATGAGCATCATGGAACGTGACCGGGCGGCCGCCTACTTTGCAGAAGAGGAGTTCGGTGCCCAGGTACTGATCTGCTCGGAAATTGGTAGCGAGGGGCGTAACTTCCAGTTTGCCCACCACCTGGTGCTGTTCGACCTGCCCGACAATCCGGACCTGCTGGAACAGCGCATTGGCCGCCTCGATCGTATTGGCCAGAGCGAGACCATTCGCCTGCACGTCCCGCTGTTTAGCGGTTCCGCCCAGCAAAGCCTCTATCGCTGGTATCACGAGGGACTTAATGCCTTTATCGATACCTGCCCCACCGGCAGCGCCCTGTTCAGCCGTTACGGCCAGTCGCTGATAGCACTGTTGAGCGAGGGCGTTGCCTCGGATGACGAACGCCTGGCGGCACTGGTCGAAGAGAGCAAAACCTCACGGGAAACCCTGCAGCAGGAGATGCAGCAGGGACGCGACCGATTGCTTGAACTCAACTCCCGCGGCATGGAACCCACCGAGCCTCTGATCGACAGCATCCAGCAATCGGCCGAGGTGGACGCGCTCAAACGCTACCTCAACCTGATGCTCGATTGCTACGGGCTGGAAAGCGAAGAACACTCACGCAACGCCATCATTGTCCGCCCCTCCGACCAGTCCCTGCTGCACGACTTCCCCGGCTTGCCGCGTGATGGCGCTACCATGACCTGGAACAGGGAGCAGGCGCTGGCGCGCGAGGACATGCAGTTCGTCAGCTGGGAGCATCCGATGGTTCTGGAGGGGATGGAGATGATCCTCGGCAGCGAGCTGGGTAACAGCGCCGTAGGGTTGATCAAAAATCGTGGAATCACCCCCGGCACCATGCTGGTTGAGGCGGTTTACGTCATCACCAGCCCCGGTGGCGAACGCAATCAGCTCAAGCGTTATCTGCCCCCCACTGCGATTCGGACCCTGATCGACCCCAAGGGCAATGATCTGGCCGACAAGGTCGCCTTCGATACCCTCGACAGCCAGCTGCAACCCCTCAAGCGGGCGACCGCCCGCCAACTGATCAGTGCCCAGCGCCAGCCGTTGATTGATGCACTGGGGGCCGCGGACAAGGCCGCTCACCGTCAGGTAGACCAGGTAATCGAGGGTGCCTGCCAGCAGTTTCGTAAAGAGATCAGCAGCGAGCTCCAGCGCCTGTTGGCACTGAAGGCGGTCAACCCCAACATCCGTGACTCGGAGCTGGCCCACCTGACGTCACTGGCACGCGATGGTGAAGCCAAACTGCGCCAGGCCCAGCTGCAGCTGGACGCCATCCGGGTCATTGTCGCCGCCTAGCCGCAGGGTTCGCTCAAGGGAGAGCAGCCACCCCCTTGAGCCGGCCGCCTCTAATAGAACGAGGGCTCCCCGGGTGGGCGTGTCTTGAAACGACGGTGCAACCACATGTACTGCTCCGGCTGCTTACGCACCTCCGCCTCGATCAGCTCATTGATGCGCCGAGCATCAGCCGCTTCATCCTCTCCGGGGAAATTTTCCAGCGGCGGGAGAATGCGCAGGCGATACCCCTTGCCATCGGGCAGCCGGGTCTGGAAACAGGGTAATACCCGTGCATTACCGAGCCGGGCAAAGCGTGAAGTGGCGGTCACTGTGGCGGCGGTAACGCCAAAAAATGGCACGAACAGGCTCTGTTTGGGGCCATAGTCCTGATCCGGGGCATACCAGATACGACGTTTCTGCCGCAACCGGCGGATCATGGTGCGCACATCTTCCCGCTCGATGGTCTCACCCTGGGGACTGTGGCGAATGCGCCCTCGTTGCTGCACCCAGTCAAACAGCGGGTTACGGTGCTTGCGGTACATGCCATCAATGCCGGCAAAATAGCAAAGAAAGGCGGCTCCCACCTCCAGCGTCGAGAAATGCAGGCAAAGCATTAAGGCTCCCTGCTCCTTAATCGCTTTCAGGTGTTCCCCACCCTCCACCTCAAAGAGCCGATAAAGTCGACGCTTTGGCCACCACCAGCTCATGCCGACCTCTAGGGCTCCAATTCCCATCGACTCGAAATTTCGAATTAACAGATCCTCACGTTCGGCCGCGGAAAGCCCGGGAAAACAGAGTTCAATATTTTTGCGGGCGATCCGGGCTCGCCTGTGCCCATAGCGCAGCATCAGTCGCCCCAACTTGCGGCCGATGACGAGCAGCACCCGATAGGGAAGCTGTACCACCAGCCAGCTTATCCCGAGGCCCAGCCAAAGAGGCCAGAAGCGGGGGGATAAAAAATGCCAGTGAAAACGGGGAGTTTCAAACGCCATAAGCAGAGGTGCCCTATCGACGGGGGGTGGGTCGCTAAAAGCGCACAATTGTACAGTGATCGATCAACCAGCTGGGCAAATTTAGTGTTTCGAAACGTTATCGAGCAGCGCCGGGCTGGTAGGCATCCTGCCACTCCCGGAGAAAGCGCTCTCGCTTCATGCGATCCTGGTAGACCAGCAACGCGGCCCCGACACCGATCGGCTGAAAACGCAGCTCCTGCTGTCCCTTGAGGTTGCGGACGGCCAGTCGCCCCTGTATGTCAGGGTGCAACGGGATCAGTTCACTGTTATCAGCAATCTGTTGCTGCCCCGCGAGTGAAAGCAGAAAGCGGATAAATTCGGTGGCAAGCTCGGGGTTGGGAGCAGACAGGGGTACCCAGGCGGTGCGGGTAATCACCAGGGTGTAGTCCTCCGGCAGGAGTACTCCGAGCCGATGATCTGCTCGTGACCGCGCCAGCGCGTAGGAGCCCAAGAGGTTATAGGCCAGGTCAATCTCGCCATCGGCGACCTCATCCAGCATGTCGTTCGTGCAACAATAGAGCTTGGCGCTCGCCCGACCCAGCCCCTCCTGCAAGCGAGCCGAGATACTCGAGACAACGGCATCCTGGGTGGCAAACAGGTAGCCCGCTCCCGACAGGCGGATATCGTAGGTCCCTACCCGCCCCTGGTACTGCGCCTGGTTAACCCGCAGGTCATTGGCGAGGGCTTCGTGGGTGGTGGGGAGCCTGCGCCCGGCAAACGCTCGCCTGTTGTAGGCCACCACCACCGGTTCGAAGGAGAAGCCGAAGATCTCCTGCCGCCAGTGAGACCAGGAGGGCATCACCTGGGCCTCGGGGATATCCAGAGCCTGGGCATACCCATCATTGACCAGCCGGGTTTGCAGGTCCATGGCCGAGCTGATCACCACATCCCCCTTCAATTTTCCACTGCGCAGGTCGCGGTCGAGCTGGTTGGTCTGGTAATCGTGGTATTCCACCTTGATGCCGGGGTGACGCGCCTCGAAGGCTGCAATCACCGGTGCGATGGCCTCAATATCGGTGGCACTGAAGATCACCAGGCGCTGGCTCATCACCGGATCGGAAAAGGCCTCCACCGGGTCGGTGGGAACCGTAGTGCGATCGCTGACCGCTGCTGCTACCCAGGGGGCGCCCAATAGCGCCACCCATGCCCACCACCGAATCATCCGCTTCTCCTCTGGGGAAACCTCAACTCCACCCGCAGCCCCACCGGCTCAGCAGCAAGCAGGGCAATGCGACCGCCATGGGCCTCGACCACCGTTTTCACGATCGACAACCCCAGCCCCGAGCCCATGGCGTTAGCCGTCCCCAGGCGGCCAAAACGCTCCAGCGCCCGCGCGCGGTCCTCTGGGGCTATACCGGGCCCACGATCCTCCACCAGAACCCGGAGGTCCCCCCCCTCATGATCCAGGGAGAGACTGATGCTGTTGTCGGGGGGGCCATATTTCAGCGCGTTATCCAGCAGATTCCTGACCGCCTCCTTGAGGCTGATACTGTCGCCCTGCAGAAAGCTGTTATCGGCGCTGGCACTGTAGCTGAACTCCACCGCGGTGTGGGCGTAGTCCCGCACCACTTCGGTCAACACCTCCTGTAACAGCTCATTGAGGTTGAACGTGGCGTGCTCCAGGGCGTCACGGCGGTGGGTCACCAGGGCGTGGGCCAGCAGCTGGTTGGTCAGGCGACTGAGACGGCGGTGCTGGTGACGCAGGGTCTTCATGCGGGCCCGGAGCTGGTCCGCCTCCTCCTGCTTGTACTCGGCGATATCGAGTTCGGCCTGCATGGCGCTGAGGGCGGTTCGTATCTGGTGGGAGGCGTCAGCGATAAACCCCTGCATATTGGCCAGGCTCAGCTGCAGGCGCGAGCGGTAGAGCTCAATCGCCTCCACCAGCGGCTCCACCTCTCGAATCCCGGTTCCCGAGATCGGGGACAGTTCCGAGGGGGAGCGGCGTGCAAGCTCGCGGGAGAGATGGCGCAGGGGGCGCAGGGTACGGCTAATGCCATAACCCAGACAGCACAACGCGATCAGCACCACCAGCGCCAGGACGACCACCTCCCCGATGAGAATCTCCTTACTCAGCTCAGTGCGCGCCTGGCGTCCGTGGGCCAGGTAAAGCTGCACCCAGCCATCGAGGCCAAAGCCCGCCATGGGCTTACTCACCACCAAAACACGCAGGGGTTCACCCAGAAACCGGGTGTTGTAAAAATGGGGGGTCGCGGAGGGGGTGTAGTGATCCGGACCGGGTAGCTGCTCGTAGCCGGTGAGCACCGAGCCGTCGGGGCCAGACAGGCGGTAATAGACCTTATCTTGCGGGGCCAGCTCCAGAATTTCCAGCGCGGCGTAGGGAAGGTCGAGCTCCACCCGCCCTTCGTGGTTGCGCACCCGCTCGAGGATCGCCAGCGCCGCTCCGGTCAGGAGGCGGTCATAGGAGAGGTCGGCGGCACGGTTGGCGTACTGCCATACCGCGATACAGAGCACCACCAGCATGCCCCCCAGAAGTCCCGCGGTGCCGGCCAACAAGCGCCAGCGCAGGGAGTAGCGGTTAAGCTCAGTCATCAACATGCGCCAGGTAGCCCAACCCTCGAACCGTTTTAATGTGCAGGACCGAGCCCTGCAGTTTTTTTCGCAACCGGGTCAGGGTCTGCTCAACCGCATTGGGGGTATAGGCCTCGTCAAAACGATAGAGCTGGTTGGCGATGTGCTCCTTGGTCAGGATCCGGTCCAGGCTGCCCAGGAAAAGCTCCAGCAGCTGGCTCTCCCGTAGCCGAAGCTCAACCGCTTCGCTTCCGATGCGCAGACTGCTGGTAGCACTGTTATAGACCAGGTTGCCGCACACCAACTCACTGCTGCTTACCCCCTGCTGGCGCCGCAGCAGCGCCCGGCAGCGGGCGATCAGTTCGCGAAAATCGAAGGGCTTGACCAGGTAATCGTCGGCTCCCAGATCCAGGGCGCTGACCCGGTCATCCACCTCGGCCCGCGCCGTCAACACCAATACCGGAACCGAGTCGCCTCGGCTGCGAAGCTGCTGCAACAGCTGGAATCCGCTCTTGCCCGGCAGGTTGATATCGAGAATCAACAGGTCAAACCCCTGGTGCGCCAGCAGCCCCTCCGCCGACTCGGCGGAGCCACACCAGTCCAGCGGGTGCCCCTGATCCCGGAAATACTCCTGGGTAGCCTCGGCCAGGGGTTCGTTATCCTCAACCAGCAATATACGCATCTACCGCCCCGATCACACTCCGTTTGCGCTCAGCCCCTATTCGACCACAATTGCTGGCCACGCTCACCAAAAAGAAATCGATTCGCTGTCAGGATGCTGTCAGGTAACTGGGTTAGCCTCCAGATTCAACCCCTGTACGCGCAGGGGGAGAGCACAACAATAAATATCACTGGAGAAAATACGATGACCTTCAAATCACGAGCACTGGCTCTGGCCCTGGGTCTGTGCAGCTCACTCAGCGCACTGGCCTATGAACCCAGCAAACCCGGCTGTATCGCCCCCGCCAAACCCGGCGGTGGTTTTGACCTGACCTGCCGAATCGTATCCAACGGATTTGCCGATGCCGGCCTGCTGCCCACCCCGATGGCCGTGACCTTCATGCCCGGAGGCGTGGGAGCCGTCGCCTACAATCACATCAACGCCAACCGCCGGGGCGACAACGATACCCTGGTGGCCTTCAGCTCAGGCTCCCTGCTGAACATCGCCCAGGGCAAGTTCGGCCAGGCGTTGGATGAAAACAGCGTACGCTGGGTCGGGGCCGCCGGGGTCGATTACGGTGCCATTATTGTCAAGGCCGACGCACCCTGGAACAACCTGGCGGACCTGGTCAAGGCGGTACAAGCCGATCCCACCAAGTTCGTTCTGGGTGCCGGCGGTGGCGTGGGAAGCCAGGATTGGATGAAGGCCGCTATCCTGATGAAATCCTCCGGTGTGGACCCCAAGAAGATGCGCTATGTCGCTTACGAAGGGGGCGGTGAAGCGATCGCCGCACTGCTGGGCGGTCACATCCAGATCTACCCCGGTGACGTGGGTGAGATGGTGGGCCAGCTCGAGGCGGGTAAGCTGAAAATGTTGGGTGTGATGGCACCTGAGCGCCTGGATGGCGAGTTCAGCGCAATCCCCACCGCCAAGGAGCAGGGTTTTGACGCCGAGTGGGCGATTCTGCGCGGTTTTTACATGGGACCGGAGGTGAGCGACGAAGCCTACCAGTACTGGGCCGGCCAGTTCGCCAAAGCCTACCAGAGCGACCAGTTCCTCCAGGTCGTGGCTGACAAGGGGCTGCTGCCGTTCAAAATGCAGGGTGAAGAGTTCGACGCCCTGGTCAAGCAGCGTGTGGGATACATGCGTGAGCTCGCCAGGGAAGCTGGACTGATTAAGTGAGAATAGCCGTGTACGACCGCATCTTCGCGGGTACAGGCCTGCTGCTGTCCGGACTGGTTGTCTGGGCAGCACTGGCCATCGAGGTACCCTTCCAATACGAGCCCCTGGGCCCCAAAGCCTTTCCCATCATCCTTGCTACACTGCTGGCCATTAGCTGCCTGTGGCTGCTGATCAAGCCCGATGCGGATAGCTGGAAGCCCTCCGGTTCTCTGTTACTGAAGCTGGGCAGTGCCCTGGTGGCCATGTACCTGTACGCACGCCTCTATGAACCGGCAGGGTTTATCATCGCCACCACTCTGGTCGGCGGCTATTTTTGCTGGGCGTTCGGGCAAAAGCCCCTCAAAGCCGGCGCCTACGCCCTGGTAATGAGCGTTCTCAGCTACTTTCTGCTCACCTCGGCGCTACAGCTCAATGTGCCTCTTGGAACCCTGTTTGGAGGCTGATCCATGGATGTGCTATCCCATTTGGCGACCGGTTTTGCGGTTGCCCTGACCCCCCTCAACCTGATGCTGGTGATTCTGGGCTGCTTTTCGGGCACCCTGATCGGCTCGCTCCCCGGCATTGGCCCCATCAACGGCGTGGCTATCCTGCTGCCACTGGCCTACGCCATTGGCCTGCCGCCGGAGTCAGCACTGATTCTTCTGGCCGGGGTTTACTACGGCGCCGAGTACGGCGGCCGTATCTCCAGCATCCTGCTGAACGTACCCGGTGATGCCGGCGCCATCATGACCACCCTCGATGGCTACCCCATGGCCAAACGGGGCGAAGGCGGTCGCGCCCTGGCGCTGTCGGCGGTCGCCTCCTTTGCCGGCAGTATCGCGGCCCTGCTGCTGATGGTGGCACTGGCGCCCCTGCTCAGCCAGCTGGCTATCCGCTTCGGCCCCTCCGAGTACGTGTTGCTGATGGTGTTTGCCTTCACCTGCCTGGCCACCATGGTCGGTAGCCGTCCGGCCAAGACCCTGATCGGTACGCTGATCGGACTGCTGCTGGCCACCGTTGGCGTTGACTCCGGCACCGGGGTGCTGCGTTTCACCCTGGGGATCCCCAACTTCTTTGACGGCGTCGATTTCCTGGTGGTGGTGATCGGGGTGTTCGCCATCAGCGAAGTGCTGGTCCTGCTGGAGCAGTGGGCTAAAAACGACCTGGCCCTGACGCCGGTTGGTAAAAGCTTTGTCTCCCTCGCCGACCTGATCAAGGTGCGCTGGGTGATCCTGCGCTCTTCCATCATCGGGTTCCTGATCGGCGTACTGCCCGGAACCGGTGCCTCCATCGCCAGCGCGGTGGCCTATGGTACCGAGAAGCGCTTTGCCGAAGGCCACGACGATCAGTTCGGCAAGGGGGATATCCGCGGCCTGGCGGCGCCGGAAGCGGCCAACAACGCCTCTGCCGCCGGTGCCATGGTTCCCATGCTGACCCTCGGCATTCCCGGTAGCGGCACCACCGCGATCCTGCTGGGGGCCCTGCTGATGTTCAACATCACCCCGGGCCCTATGCTGTTCGAGCAGCGGCCGGAGATCGCCTGGGGCCTGATCGCCTCCATGTTTGTGGGTAACCTCGCCCTGTTGGTGATGAACCTGCCATTGATCGGCCTCTTTGTACGCCTGCTCTCTATCCGCCAGGCTTACCTGGTGCCGGTGATTGTGATGCTGACCTTCGTGGGTATCTACTCGATCCACGGTGACAGTTTCGATCTCTACTTCATGGTGCTGCTGGGACTGTTCGGCTTTATTTTGCGCAAGCTGCACTTCTCCCTGGCTCCCGTCATCCTCGGCCTGGTGCTGGGTGAGGTACTGGAGGAGAACCTGCGACGCGCACTCTCCATCAGTGGCGGCGACTGGAGCATTTTGCTCAACGGCCCCATCACCTACTCGCTGGCCCTGGCCTCGGTTGCCGCCCTGGTGATCCCTTACGTTGCCCGGCGGCGCAAGCAGGGACTGAAGCGCCTGCTACCCGAGGTGGATGAGTAAGTCTTGATGGAGCGCCCCCCTGTCACCCCCCAGACCGCAGATGGCACCCAGCCTCCAACGGCACCCACCCGCTACCGCTGGATTCTGGTCACCCTGGCCACCGGGGTGGCGGGGGGGGCGCTTGCCCAGCTTCTGGGGTTACCCTCCGGCTGGTTGCTGGGCCCCTTGTTCCTGGTATTGGCAGGTGTTATTGGCGGGCTTCCCCTGCAGATGCCCAGCGCCACCGCACCCCTGATCGGGCTGCTGCTGGGTATCTCCATTGCGTCCAGTATCAACCACCGGTTGCTGGAGCAGCTGCCCCACTGGGGGATCAGCCTGGCCCTGATGCTGCTGATGCTGGCCTGCCTGATGTCGATCCTCTACCTCTACTACCGGCGCCGCTGCCTGTGGCGACGGGAGGACGCTCTGCTCAGTGCCATTCCCGGCAATCTGGCGATCATCATGATGTTTGCCCTGGAGTCGGGCCTCAGGGCGGAGCGTATCGCCTTCGTCCACAGCGTTCGCCTGATCTTCCTGGTCAGCTGCCTGCCGCTGATCTTTCCGCTGCAGCCGGTGGCGACCACCGGTCTGGAGGCCAATATCCCTAGCCTGACGCTACTGGTGACCCTGGTAGCCGCCTTCCTGTGCGGTCGTCTCGCCGCCAAACTGCGGGCACCCGCGCCCATGCTGGTCGGCGGCCTGCTGGCCACCCTGCTGGCCCGTTTCGGCCTCGGCTGGGAGGTCAGCATCCCTCCGCTGCTGTTTACCTTTATCCTGCTGCTGTTGGGCACCAGTCTCGGAGCCCGGTTGGCCGGCATCGACCTCAAGGCGATGATCCCCGTTCTGGGCAACGCGTTGGTGGGGCTGGTGGTCACTCTGTGCATCACCACCCTCTTCGCCCTCCTGCTCAGCACCCTGTTGGGGGTACCGCTGCTGCAGGCCCTGCTGGCCTATGCGCCGGGCGGTATCGAGGTAATGATCGCTATCGCCCTGAGCCTGGATGTTGACGCAACCTTCGTGGCAGGGCACCAGATTACCCGCATGCTGTTGATGAGTGCTCTGCTGCCGCTCATGCTCGCCTGGGCCCAGCGCTACCGCTAGCCGCGCCCCGCTATCCCCTCAAGCTGGTCACGATAAGCGTCGGCCATCGCACCCCACCCCAAAGCACTCACATCGGGGGCGCCTGCTTTTTCCTGCGCCAGCTGCAACAGCCGCTCCACCACTGCCTCGGCCTCCGCATCGATATCCCCCGGGTTGCCGGTGTAGAGATAACGGGAAGGCACCAGTTCCGGATAGGCCAGCCGGTTCGGCAATAGCGGGACACAGCCCTGCTGCACCGCCTCCAGCGCCGCCACCCCCTGAAACTCGTGCAGGGAGGTAGAGAGGAAAAACTGGGCCGAGGCGAGCCAGCCCAGGTACTGCTCGCGACACTCAGCGAAACCGAACTGCGCCAGTCGATGGCCGAAGTCTCGAGCGATGGTATCAAACGCCTCCGGCACCCGCCGAAACCGCTCCCCCATGATGCAAAGGCGGTAGGGCCGCCCTCGCTGTTCGAGCCGCCGCAGGACCGCCAGCAACCGATCGGGTCCCTTGTCATACTCCCAACGCGCCGCCCACACCAGCCGCAGGGCACCGGCCTCACCGCCCCAGTCCGGTACGCAGGCGGGACCAGGTTCCTCGACAAGCGGCACAGCCAGCACCGAGGAGTGAACCTCCAGGCGCTCGCGCACGCCGGCAGGCACGTGGTCAGGCAGACGCGTCAACAGGGCACTGACCCCGTCGAGAAAGCTGGTGCGGTTGTAGTGGCTGTTGAACAGTACCCGGTCCGCCGCCAGTGCGGTGTAGAGATTGAGCATCTGCAACTCCACCGCCGAATGGGTGCGCTGATCACTCAGGGGGTAGGCAAACTGGTTTTCATGGAAATAGACCAGGGTGGGGATCGAGGCCAGCCGGGGTACCAGCCCACGCAGGGTCGAGAGGTCGGTCATGGAGGTGGCGACCACCAGGTCGTAGTGGCGATTGAGCAGATCCTGCTGTCCCAGCCCCCAGCTCAGGCTGTTGCCGCGAACTCGCCAACTGAAATGGCGTGCCGGAAGCACCAGCTCTGTCCAGTTCCACTGGGGGAACTGAGCCACCAGCCCTTGCCGCCAATAGCGATGACTGACGGCGTCATAGGCCGACAACAACAGCACCTTCATCGGAACCCCCTGAAAAAGAGGTTATTTTACGAGAGGGCGCAGGGGCTGGCCAGCAGCTGGGGTCTGCCCACGAATCGCCCCGCTACCGGGTTCAATCACACGACCCAGCGAATCCACCGTGCCCAGCACCTTGCCGGCGGGGCTGATCGCCTGCCCCAGGCTGTCGGTCTGGCCTCTGCTTGCGCCACTGCCTTCGATGACCGGCGCATGGGGTTCACCCACAACCGGGGACGGGGGTGGCTGGAGGCCGGAGCGGTTCAGCTCATCGATGGGGGTGGGCTTGACGGTGGACTCCCCCGGCAGAGGGAAGCGAAAGTCACTGACCGCGGGGGGCTCTGCCGCGCACACCCCGCCCGCTATCAGCACCGAGCAGATCCATACCCGTGACAGTAGACTGATGGCTGTCATGGCCACCCCCTTGTTTTCCACTCGACTCTAACATCCGCACAATGCGGGGCTGCCTGCTGAGCGCCTGGGGCCCAAGGCTCTATGGCCGGGGCTGCATAACGCGCTTCCCTCAGGACCTTATAGCTCTGGCCGGCACGGGGATCAAAAAATAACCTCGACCGGGATACCCTCTACCCACATTCCCTTTTGGAGCGGCTCATCCAGGGTGAGGGTGACTTTAAGCAACGCCGGTTGCCCTTCAAAGGGCTTGCTCAGGGAGCTCGGCAGGCGGCTGGTCATCTCGATATCCTCCGTTACCGTTGCCCCGTAGCGGCGCCCATCCGGGAATGTCACCCGCACCTGGCTGCCACGCTTGGCTTTATCGAGGTGGCGGGGGTTCAGATAGGCCATGACCTTGGGCTGTATATGGCGAGACACGGTTATCAGGGGGTCACCCACAAAGACCCGGCGACCCACCGAGGCTTCCACATCCACCACATAGCCGCCGTAAGGGGTAACGATGTTGAGGCTATTGTATTGTGCTTTTTTAACCACCAGGTTGCCCATCAATTGGCGTTGGGCCTGGGCGATGGAACCAGCGGTTCTGCGCACCTCGTTTTCAATCCGGGCCCGGTGATAGTCAACCGTACTGCTGTTCAGCAACTGCTCCGCCTGGCTGTGGACACTGATCACCGAGGCGTAATCCACATCGGATACCTTGCCAGAGGAGCGATAGGTATCGTAGCGCTCCCGAATGGTGGACATCACCGCAAGGTTATTTTTCGCATCATCAATGGCCTCTTGATAGATAGCGAGATTCTCCAGTGTCGAGTTGGCCAGTCGCTTATTGAGTGATGAAAGCTCATTTTCTAGAAAATTAATTTCAGCGGAGAGTACCGGGTTATTCATACTTAACAGCGTATCCCCCTCCGCTACCGTCTCCCCAACCCGCACCCGCACTGTATCGACAACACCATCGTTGGTTGCCGTGATAGTGACCGGCTCGGTGGTCACCACTCCCAACGCGATAACCATCACATAGCTTCGAAACAGGTAATAGGCCATCGCCAGCAACGGGCTGATAACCAGCGCCAGTGTCAGGTACCAACGCAATCGATAGCCCCCCCGCTTGGCTTGGCCATACATTACCCGCATACCCTGTTCGGAGGTCGGGTTTAGCTGCTTATCGAGATGGAAATCAACTTTCATATTTAAAACCGGTTACCACGTTTCAATACCCACCAAGGCGCCATACTGGACTCCTCATGTCCCCGCCTAACCGTCTCGTTAATCATCGCAAAGGCGGTGATCAGGCGCATAAAAAACTGGTAAAGCGGATACAGGGGTAGCCATTTAATCATCATAAAATCATCCCGGGACCGTTCTGAAATCAGCAGCAGATAAACTGCAAAGAACAGCGTGCAAACCAGCAAATAGAGAATATAAAGAACGCTCATAAGCGCCCCTACAAAATTGATGGGGTATGCCAGCAACAGGTAGAGTATGAAGACCACCGCCAACAGCGGCAGCAGCACATTTTGCAAAACCCCATAGGCGAGGGTGAATAAAAAATTTTTCCAGCCCAGCAGGGTCGGGGTAAGCCCCTTCTTGTGCTTGCGCAGGAAAATAAACAGCAGGTCCCCATCCCACCTCAAACGCTGGGCGACCAACCCCTTCAGCGTGTCAGGAACATCGGTGTGGCCGACCGCATGGGGGGTAAATCCCAGCCGCAAGGCGGGGTAACGCTGTTTGTACTGCTTAAGGCGTATCGTCAGGTCGAGATCTTCAGCCGTATGGGTATCCCAGCCCCCCAGCTGTTTTAGTAACGGCGCCCTGAACGCGCCAAAGGCGCCGGATATATTGTTGATCACCCCGATATTGGCCAGACCGGTTTTTCCTGCCTGCATGGAGAGCATATACTCCATGGCCTGCATCCGGGTCAGCAGGTTTGTGCGCCAATTACGTACCCGAAGCGCCCCGCCGCAAGCGACCAGGTTCGGGTCACCAAACTGCTCCAGCATTCTTAGCACCATATCATTGTCAAACGAGGTATCCCCGTCGACGTTGATCACCAGCTCCCCGCCGGCTTCTGCCAAACCGGCATTGAGTGTCGAGACGCGCCCCCCTCGCTGCCACTTGGGAATGACTCGAATGGTTCGCCTCGGCTGGCCACTGTGCAGCCGCATTGAGATTAGCGCGGTTTGGTAGGTCAGCAGATTCTGGGAGGCACCGTCCACCACCGCCAGTATTTCGATGTTACCGGGATAGAGTTGCTCTACCAGGGTGTCGAGGGTAATTGCGATATCGCGCCCCTCACTATAGCAGGTCACCACCACACTGATATCGGGGAAAGCCTGAGGAACAGAGTGCACATTCTGTGCAGACCAGCGGAAGATACCGACCAGAATCGTCAACCCCAGCGGCAGTTCAAACAGTACCAGCATTGGCAACAGCAACAGCAACAACTCGGTGTTGGCAAACACCATCCCCAGGATGTATTCAATAATGTGGAGGCTATCAGCTTGCATAGACTTGGGTGAGCCGGCTCTGGATCCAGTTCGCCGCATCATCGGCCAGCGTATCGTCGGGCAGACCCCAGGCAAACACCTGCAAGCGGAAGTCATCCTCCTCGATCATTGCCGCCAGCGTTTCTATCTTGCTCTGCAATACGGGCAGCGATTCCCGGGCAGCATAGGGCATCAGCACCAACAGCAACTCATTCCGAACCTGGCAACAGACGTCTGTTTCCCGGAATAACCCGTTAAGGCGGTAGGCAATCTGCTCGGTTAGGGCAAACATCCGGGCCTCGCCGTAGAGCTTCCCGTAATCGGCAAGACCGGGCAGATAAAGCCCCATGAGCAGGTGTTGCTGCTTGGTGCGCCTGGCCAGCTTGTTTGACCACACCAGCAGACTATTAAAGAAAGCCGCGTCCACCTTGCCTTTCAGCATCAGTTCCGGCGTCGTCAGCCGGTGGCCGTAACGAATACTGTGCCCCCCCTGATAACCAATTTTGTACTGATGTATTTTTCTGACAATGAGATCGTGGATCTCATTTTTCTGGCCGCAGCTAAAGCAGCTGACCCGGGTATCCGCCTGGGCAAATTTCTGGTTACAGCTGTTGCAGCGATGGGTCTCAATAGGCCGGTCGTAATCCACCCCGATATGACGTAACGGCGTCAGGCATTTCGGGCACTCCAGTCTTCCGCTGCGCAAAAACTCTCCCTGCTCGCCGACATAACCACAGGTAAAGCAGTGCAAGGACTGGCTCGATTCGATGTCGAGCTCATGGCAAAACGGGCAGACATCGAGGTAGTTCAGGTGCCCTCCCTGACATCCGCCACACACCCTGATCCGATCGACAAGCTGTTCAGTGCCCAGCAACTCACGGTTCAGTTCGGACATCAGGTAGCGATAGGGAGACTCCAGGTCCGGGTGAATGGACTCCAGCAGTGGGTAGACATAAAGCGATGCATCAGAGCCATCTTTAACGGGAATCAGGCTGCGCCCCGAATCCAGCCACAACCACCCCAGCAGGGGGTCAACCTCATCGGGGTTATGAATCAAGGGAAGTTTCGCCCGATGTTTTTCAAGCTCGCCAAGGCAGCGCTCCTCCTCCCACTGGCCATCGGAGAGGACGGCAGAGAGGTCGCTGGGCTCCACGACATAAATGCGCCAGCTCCAGAAACGATGTAATCGATGGAATGCCCGCAGGGTTTGATCCTGCTGCTCAGGGGAGAGTGCAAGGATCAACACCTCACCCGGCTCCGCAGGCAAACTTTCCAGATTCCCAACCGGTACCTTTGAGCTTTGTTGAGTCGGTACTGAATCGCATGCGCCCAGACAATACACCGACAGAGTGTTATTCATTAATCAATCCTGACAAAAAATCCGACCATGGGCCGCGTCAACCCTCCATTAGCAAGGACTGAGTATAGGCTGCCAGGGCGTCAGCACCAGTGGGGGCCGAATAAGAAAATCGACCTGCATTGCAGTCGCCACTCTGCGACGTTTAGGGGACGCCCCAAGCACTACGCTCGCGGTGTACCAACCATCATAAAGGAAAACACAAAGCTGGTCGCTAGCTGGCGACTCTCGCTATAATGGCCGCCAACATTCTCAACACACCCGCAGAGAGACCATGGGCGACGCCAGCAACCTACACCCGCAACTGATCGACTTCCTGCACCGTTCACCGACCCCTTTTCACGCTACCCGTGAAATGTCCCAGCGCCTGCTGGAGGCCGGTTTTGAGCAGCTCGACCTCTCCCGGCGTTGGAAGTTGCAGCCCTATGGCCGCTATTTCCTGACCCGTAACGACTCCTCCCTGGTGGCCTTTACCTGCGCCGATGCCGCCTTTACCGAGCGCGGTTTTCGTATGGTGGGTGCCCATACCGACAGCCCCTGCCTGCGGGTCAAACCTAACCCGGAGCTGTCGCAAAAAGGTTATTTCCAGCTGGGTGTCGAGGTTTACGGTGGTGCTCTCCTGAACCCCTGGTTTGACCGTGACCTGTCGCTGGCGGGCCGGGTCAGTTACCGCTGCAAGCAGGGTAAACTGCGCAGCGCCCTGCTCGACCTGCGCGACCCCATCGCCTTTATTCCCAGCCTGGCGATTCACCTTAACCGCGAAGTGAACGACAAGCAAAGCATTAACCCACAGACCCAGCTGCCCCCCATCCTCAGTCTCTGTGGCGAGGAGAAAGCGCCCGACTTCCGCGCCCAGCTCAAGCAGTGGCTCCAGGGCGAGCACAGCGATATTGACCAGGTGCTGGACTACGAACTCTCCTTTTACGACACCCAGCCACCGGCCGTGGTGGGGCTCAAGCAAGAGTTTATTGCCAGCGCACGCCTCGACAACCTGCTCAGCTGCTTTGTCGGCCTCAGCGCCCTGCTGGCCAACAGCGAAAAGGCGGACCAGAAGGCACCCTGCCTGCTGGTGTGCAACGATCACGAAGAGGTGGGCAGTCAGTCCAGTAGCGGCGCACAGGGACCTCTGCTGGCCAGCGTGCTAGAGCGTATACTCGGTGAGCGAGAATCCCTTACCATCTGCATGGAGAATTCGCTGATGATCTCTGTCGATAACGCCCACGGGATTCACCCCAATTATGCCGACCGCCACGATGGTAAGCACGGGCCACTCCTGAATGCAGGCCCCGTGATCAAGCTTAACAGTAACCAACGTTACGCCACCAACAGCGAGTCATCATCCCTCTTCCGTCACCTGTGTGAGCAGGCTGAAGTTCCCTTCCAGAGCTTTGTGGTACGCAGTGATATGGCGTGTGGCAGCACCATAGGTCCCATTACCGCCGCCGAGATCGGAACCCGTACCCTAGACGTTGGCGTTCCCACCTTCGGTATGCACTCCATCCGCGAGCTCGCCGGGGCCGATGACCTTAACTACCTGCACAAGGCGCTGAGTCTGTTTATGCAGCAGGCGGAGCTGCCGTTCGCCTGACCCTTTTGCGGATCCCCAAATCCAGCCCGCAGCCGATTGAGGGATCCGCACACTCACCTTCGCAACCCGACCCAAACCCGGCAGCACCTATAGCCCCCTCCAAGCCGTCAATCTGTGACGACGGCCGCTTTTAAAAGGTGACCTTGTCGAGGTCGTATACGTACTGATACGAATATTTTCCCGATCCTACAGTTGCTAACATAGAGCATCGCTGAATCACTAACACCTTCAGCAATCATACAGCTGACCAACAGTGTCTAGCCAAGTAAGGCTCTACACTGATTCAATAGAAAATAGCGGAGCCAAGCCCCATGCAAAGAAGCAAACCCTTTAATTTTATCGAAGCGATCTCCAGCCAGCAGTTCGCTAAAAAAGCCAAAAAAGCACACGAGGACGTTGAACCCCTGTTCAAGTCCAAGCTGATGACGTTCCAGATTCCTGCGGTTGAGTCCAACGACGGATTCGTGCGTAGCTATAACTAGCGCCTTCTGTTGACTGCGCCGGTGAATCCGCCGCCGGTGCAGTCGCCCTGACGAAACACCTCGCCGGGGTGTGATCGCTTCGGGCTTTACCGCTCCCCCCGTACAACCACTTTCCCCATATTCCGGTTGCCGGCCAAATACTCAAAGGCTGCGGACAGCTCTTCCCTTTCGAACACACGGTCAATCACCGGTACCAGCTGTTGCTGTTGGAGCGCATCCCATAGCGCATGCCTCATCGATGCCAGCACCTGCGCCTTGAATTCAACCGCTCGCCCCCGCAGGGTAGAGCCCTGAATGCGCAAGCGCTTCATCAATACCGTGGCGGCATCTAACTCACACAGGCTTCCTCCCATCAAACCAATCAGCACCAGGCGGCCGTCCACGGCCATCAACGGCAGGCTTTTGGGTAGCCAGTCACCGGCCACCGAATCCAGTAGCAGGTCAAACGGGGCCAGACGCGCCAGATTTTGCCAGCAATCCGCATCCCTCAATACCGCCTCATCGGCCCCCAGCTTACGGCAGAATTCTGCCTTGGCCGGATTCCCCACCACCGCGGTAACCGGATTACCCATGAGTTTGCACAGCTGGATGGCGGCGCAACCCACACCACTGGCGCCGGCATAAAGCAACACCCGCTCCCCCTTCTCAAGCGCCCCGATTTGGTAGAGGTTCAACCAGGCGGTGGCAAACGCCTCGACGAAGGCCGCCCCCTGCTCCATGCTCCAGCCTGCAGGCAGCGGCAGTAACTGACGCGCATCGCACACCACCCGATCGTTATAGCCTCCGGCAGCCAGCAGAGCGATCACCTCATCACCCGCCTCCCACTGCGTGACCCCAGCTCCAACCGCCTCGACCACACCGGCACACTCCAGCCCCATAAAGTCGGAGTAGCCCGGCGGGGGCGGATAATGCCCCTTGAGCTGCATCAGGTCGGCCCGGTTGACGCCGCTGGCATGGATACGGATACAGACCTCTCCCTCCCCCGGAGGGTTCACCGGACGGGAAACCCGTTGAACCTTGCCATCGACTGCTACCCATCCGTTTATCTCGCTCATATCTCCTCCATCATCACATCTAACCGCCCCAAGACTACCCATAGTAACCATTTCCGCATAAGCTGTGGCCCTGGGCCCCGAGAAAAAAGCGGGCCGGTTCCCCTACCCGGGATGGGAACCAACATAAGCTTTAACGCTCCAACTTTCTATTGTGCATTTTTGAGAGATTCCCCATGGTCAAGCAGGCAGTCAGCAGAACCCTTTCCCTTACATTGGCCCTGTTGCTGAGTTCTCTTGCCGTTGCCAAGATCCTGCCCCCGGAGCAACAGCAACTGCACACGCTCGAGCCGACACGGGAGCAGGCGATCGCCAGCGTCAACATGGTGCAGCTATTGCGCCGGGCCCATTATGAGAAGATTCCGCTTGATGACGAGCACTCAAGCAAGATCCTTGACCGTTACCTCGATAGCCTCGACCCGGCCCGCAGCCACTTTACCAGCACTGATATCGAGCATTTTGAAGCTTATCGTAGCGAGCTCGATAACGCTTTGAAAACAGGCGACCTGAAGCCGGGGTTCACCATTTATAATATCTACCAGCAGCGGGTTGAGGAGCGTCTTCGTTTTCTGCTGGGCCACACCGATAGCCAGCTCAACCGCCTCGACTTTGACCGCGAGGAGAGCATTGAGATTGACCGTAGCCAATCCCCCTGGGCCAGCAACTCGGCAGAACTCGAAGACCTCTGGCGCCGGCAGCTGAAAGACAGCGCCCTGCGCCTCAAACTGAGTGGCAAAAACCTGGAAGAGATCAGTGAGCTGCTGGGTAAACGCTATCGCTCCCAGCTGAACCGGCTCTACCAGAACAACAATGAAGATGCGTTCCAGGTCTACATCAACGCCTTCGCCCGCATCTACGACCCCCATACCCAATACTTTTCCCCTCGCAATGCGGAAAACTTTGATATCAACATGAGCCTCTCCCTGGAGGGGATCGGCGCCGTGCTTCAGGCGGAAGATGACTACACCAAAGTGGTCAGCCTGGTGGCCAAGGGTCCCGCCGATAAAGCCGGCCAGCTTAAACCAGCAGACAAAATTGTCGGGGTTGCCCAGGGTGAGGATGGGCTGATGGTGGATGTGATTGGCTGGCGTCTCGACGAAGTGGTACAGCTGATTCGCGGCCCCAAAGCCTCGGTGGTACGGCTGGAGGTAATTCCCGCCGACAGTGATAGCGGGGTTACCCGTATCTACAGCATTACCCGGGAGAAGGTGAAGCTGGAGGAGCAGTCCGCCCAGAAGGAGGTGTTTGAGCTGGAGCACGATGGCACCAGCTATAAGCTGGGGGTAATCCAGATCCCTGCCTTTTATATCGACTTCAAGGCCGCTCAGTCCGGCGACCCCAATTACAAGAGCACCACCCGCGATGTTAAGCGGCTGCTGTCCGAACTCGAGCAGGAGGGGGTCGATGGTCTGGTGATCGACCTCAGGGGTAACGGTGGAGGCTCTTTGCAGGAGGCCAATGAGCTGACCGGGCTCTTTATCCCCAGCGGCCCAACTGTACTGGTGCGGGATGGCCGTGGTCGCATTGACGTGCAAAAAGACCCCGATAACAACCTGGTCTACGATGGCCCTATGGCGGTACTGGTCGACCGCCTGAGCGCCTCGGCCTCGGAGATCTTTGCAGGGGCCATGCAGGACTACCAGCGCGCCCTGATCATTGGCGGCCAGACGTTCGGCAAGGGAACAGTGCAAACCATCCAGCCCCTGAACCACGGCCAACTGAAGCTGACCCTGGCCAAGTTCTACCGCATCTCGGGCCAAAGTACGCAACATAAAGGAGTGGTACCGGATATCCCCTTCCCCTCCCTCTATGACACCAGCAAGATCGGCGAAAGCGCCCTCGATGATGCCCTGCCCTGGGATCAGATAAGGCCTGTGGCCTATATGGGGTTTGAGCCCACAGAGCCCTACCTGACCCGGCTCAAGCAGCTGCATCGACAGCGTGCCGCGAATGACCCGGACTTCAACTACCTGCAGGAGCAAACGCAGCTACGGCTCGAGCAGGATGCCCGCACCCAGCTTCCTCTTCGGGTCAGCGACCGTAAAGGGCAGTATGAAGCCCTGCAGCAGCAGCGGCTTGAGATTGAAAACCGCTATCGCAGCGCCCGCGGCGAGGCGACGCTGGACTCCCTGGCGGTTGAGGATGAAACCAATACGCCGTTAACCCACAACGGCGGCGGCAGCAACAAGGAAAAAAGTGACGCCTTCGTGAAGGAGGCAGGCAGCATCCTGCTGGACTACATCAATATGCGTCAACGGGTGGCCGCCAACGCCTCCTGACCACCGAGGGGGGGGCGCCTAAGCGCCCTCCAGCCGACACTCTCTGAGGTTTCCCAAAAGTCTCACCTCAGTTAGGGGCTCCAGCAGCTGTCGGCTCAATAACGCCTGCTGGCGCTGGTTGCGCAGCTGCTCCCCGACCCGGCCCTCGATCGTTTCGGACGCCGCCAGCACATTGTGCAGACTGCCGAAGTGCTCCAACAACTCACCTGCCCGCTTGGGCCCAATACCGCTCACCCCGGGAATATGGTTACTGCTGTCCCCACACAGTGCCCAGTAATCCCGTAACTGCAAAGGCCCGACCCCGAACCGCTCCCTCACCGCCTGCGCCGTCCAGTCGAATCCACGGAAGTGATCCCGCACCGTCACCTGATGGCTGAGGAGCGGCAAAAAACCCTTGTCGGTAGAGAGTATGCAGATTCGCAGGGACCGCCGCTCGAGGCGAGCAACGAGCGCTGCAATCAGGTCATCCGCCTCAACCGCAGGCTGCTCCATCACGGCCATCCCTTCCCCACTCAGGCACTGCAACAGATGCGGCAGATAGTCCTGCAACTCGGCCGGCATGGGTTTACGTCCCTGCTTGTAGCCCGGGTAGAGCTGATGACGCCAACTGAGCCCGCCCCCATCCATCAACACCAGCAGATGAGTGGCGGAAAACTCACGTATGGCTCTTTTCAGGGAGGCCAACACGGTGGCCTCGAGTTTATCCACAGACTGCTGTGCACCATAAATCCGACGCACCAAATTGAGGCCATCAACCAGCAGAAGCTTTATTTCGGGGGTTACAGCTGTGCTCATAAAGACCTATTTTTGCCCATCCCGGGTTGTCCACAAAATCTGTGGATAGCTTTGGGGACAAAGTATGGAAAAGCGCCCAAAACAGCACAACCAAGCACAAATCTACAAATTGTCTATTTTTTGATCAATTAATTTGTCTTATTTTTCATAGACTTACGATAAAGACTCGGCAATCTATCTGCCAGTCCTGCCCTATGGACGGTGGTACCAAACGTTCGGCTGATGTGCATAACACGAAGCCAAAGGGGCTGTAAAGTAGTAGGACGCCTGTTTTTTTGTCCCTGCCAGGCAGAGTGAAGCCCTCGACAGAATTAACGATCAGGTAGTGCTCGTCATCGGGAGCGGAAGCCTGCTTCCTGCTGGCGGAAGAGAGGGAGGGCTATTATACCGACGTGCTTAAACAGCGGGGTGGCCCCCGGCAGCCAGATCGCCAGCCTGCAGCACTCATGGGACAAAAAAAACGCCCTGCTTCGTTACCGGTGGTAACTCTGCAAGGCGTTTATCGTGTATGGCGGAGCGGACGGGACTCGAACCCGCGACCCCCGGCGTGACAGGCCGGTATTCTAACCAACTGAACTACCGCTCCGGAATTGGTGGGTGGTGACGGGATCGAACCGCCGACCCTCTGCTTGTAAGGCAGACGCTCTCCCAGCTGAGCTAACCACCCAGATCGAGGAAACCTCTATGGTCTGAAATCTATCCAACCACTCTTTCCAGACCGAAAAATAGTGGCGGAGCGGACGGGACTCGAACCCGCGACCCCCGGCGTGACAGGCCGGTATTCTAACCAACTGAACTACCGCTCCAATTTGGTGGGTGGTGACGGGATCGAACCGCCGACCCTCTGCTTGTAAGGCAGACGCTCTCCCAGCTGAGCTAACCACCCACGACGTTGGACGGCGCGAATTATACGCAGCAACGCGAAAGGAACGCAACAGTTGGCCCCGACTTTTTTCCAACAGCCCTACCCCCCTAAAAAAAGCGCGCCTGAAAAAATGATTCTGCTACCATATGGCCCCTTTTTTTCAACGCACCCGACATCGCCTATGTGGTTCAAGAACCTGATTATCTACCGTTTCACCAAACCCTTTACCGAAAGCGCCGAGTCACTGGAGGCCCAGCTCAGCGAAGGTCGTTTCAGGCCCTGCGGCAAACAGGAACTCTCCAGCTACGGTTGGGTAGAGCCCCTGGGCAAGCAAAGTGATCAGCTCGTCCACAGCACCAACGGTTTCCTGATGCTTTGTGCACGCAAAGAGGATCGTCTGCTTCCCGCCAGCGTAGTGCGTGAGCGGGTGGCGGAGAAGGTGCAGGAGATTGAGGCGGCCGAACACCGTAAGGTCTACAAAAAGGAGCGCGACAGCTTTAAGGAGGAGATCACCTTCGACCTGCTGCCCCGCGCCTTTACCCGCAACGCCACCACCTTCGCATTCATCGCGCCTCAGCAGGGGTTGTTGCTGGTGGATGCCTCCTCTTTTAAACGTGCCGAAGAGCTGGTCAGCTACCTCCGGGGGAGCCTCGGCAGCCTTCCCGTAGTGCCACCGGCACTTAAGCAGGCTCCTGCCAGTATCATGACCCAATGGCTGGAGCAGACCCCGGTTAACTTCGAGTTGGGTGACGAAGCGGAGCTCAGTGAACCCGGCGACGAGGGGGGCGTGATTCGCTGTAAACGCCATGACCTGACCGCTGAGGAGATTAAAATCCACCTGGAAGCCGGCAAGCAGGTCAACAAGCTGTCGCTGAGCTGGAGTGACCAGCTGAACTTCCTGCTGAGCGACGATTTCAGCCTCAAGCGCCTGCGCTTCGGTGACGAGATCCAGGAGCAGGCCAGCGATCAGGGAGGAGATGATGCGGCGAGCCGTTTTGATGCCGACTTCGCCCTCATGAGCCGCTGTCTCTGCGACCTGGTTGAGGCACTGATTGAAGTATTGGGTGGAGAGGACCGCGCTCGGCTGGAGCTGCAGGCCTAGGGTTTATGGGGCCTGCAGAGGCAGGCCTAAATTAATGAGAAAACCTCATTTAATTACCCACAACATCTGTGGATATCTCTGTGAACTACAGTGGGAGAACGGGGCAAATCCCGCTATATCGCCCCCCTCCTTACGGATTGATCACTTTTTAATCAATTCAGAAAAAAACCTAATGATAAATCGTTATTTTTCTTATATTTCAGATAGATAGATAAATCTGTTAAACCTGAACAGAGAAGAAGAAACTAACCTTACCCCCTCTTACCAACCCCGGGGGAGGCAGCCGACGAATCTGTGGATATAAAATCGCGACACCCAAACGAACCCTACCCGCAGGCTCAATTACCGCCCAAGGACAGGGTGCCAAACAGGGTGTTATCACACCGCGCCATCCCTGCCTCTTTAAGTGTGATCCAGTCAAAGCCCTGCCCCTGGTCCGCAAACACCAGCCGTTCGGCATCAACCTCCGGCAGCAGCTGCTCCAACACCCGCTCCCGGGCGTTGTTCTGCTCGCTGATGTGGGCCACCACCAGCCGCTGCAGGCGCTCTCGATCCACCAGTCGCAACAACTCAGCCGCCTGCTGGTTACTCAGGTGCCCATAATTACCGCCAACCCGCCCCTTGAGGGAGGGGGGGTAGGGGCCGGTTGAGAGCAGGTAGGGGTCGTGATTACACTCCAGCAGCAGACCATCGCACTGCTGATAGTGGTCAACCACATGGCGGGTAATACAGCCCAGGTCGGTAAGCACCCCAATACAGAGCCCACCAGAGTGGAAAAGGTACTGCAGGGGTTCCCGGGCGTCATGGGGCACTGCCACTGGCAGCACTTCGATCTCCCCTACCACTACCGGGGAAGCATCAGCAATGGTCTGCAGCTGCGCAACCTTGCTCAGCTTGCCCACATAGCGGGTGCCCGCGCTGAGGTAGACCGGTATCTGGTATCGGCGCGCCAGGGCAGCTACGCCGTTGATATGGTCGCCGTGCTCGTGGGTGACAAAGATGGCATCAAGCTGCTCCGGGCTCACCCCCTTGGCGGCAAGCCGCGCGAGGGTCTCCTTGAGGCTGAACCCACAATCGATCAACAGCAGCGTCTCGCCCGAGCGGATGAGGGTGCCGTTGCCTTTACTGCCACTGCCGATGGAGGAGAACTGCATAACCTTGAATCAACACCCCTGCGAGAACAGGGGGTGGGCTCTAGCTGAGCTTATCCTTGATCAGGCTCAGCAGGTCACTGCTGATCTGGCGCGGTGCCAGCTCATTCACACTGCGCTCAAGGGAAACCTTAACCTGGTCTCCGGTACGGCTCAGGCGCAGTTGGTAACTCTCTATACCGGCCTCCTCGTCGGCCTTGTCGGAACCGCCAAACCAGCCGCTGAAAAAGCCCTCGTCAGAAGTCCCGGCCTCACCGGTAAGGGGCTCACCCGAGGCGATCTGAAGATAATAGATGCCGCTACTGCGATCCCGGTCCACCACTTTGATGGCGGTATTTTCCAGCGCACGGCCCACTGCCGCCCAGCTGCGATCAAACGCCAGCTCCAGGCGCAAGGCAGGGTTGCCATTACCATCCTCAACCAGGGTGGCGCGACTGCCCACATCCAGCTCCTGGGCCACCAGTGATACGGACTCGGTTTCACTGCTGTTATTGGAGATAAAGACCAGCATCTCATTGAGCATGGCGGACTGCATCAGGTCACTCCCCTTGTCGGTGCCCCAGTGAGTTTGCGGAGCGGGTTCACCGGAAGCGGAACGTGCGTGCAGAAGGTGGACCTCGGTCGAGCCCGGCTGCACCCCCTGCTGGACGTTGATACGAAACTTTTCCTGCATCTGCCCACTGTCATCGCTACCCAACACACTACGGATCAGGCGGCGAACCTGGTCGCGCTGACGCTCCTTATTAATCACGACCCAGCTGGTTTCCAGCTCACCGTTAGAGGGGTCGTTAACCTCCAGGGCCACATCGCTGGCCTCCCAAAACTGCAACAAAACCGGCCATACCTGGGAGGGCGTCTTGCGGGCCAAAATCCAGCGGGCGTCCCCATCCTGCTCGATGCGGAAGTTCTCATCGCCAGCAGCCAATACCACGGCGTTAGGCCGGGGCACCACAAACTCCTCGATCGTCGGGCGCTGCGCGCGGTCTGGAATCATCAGGCTATCACCCAGGTTCCTGCCACCATACCCCTCCGGCAGGACGGTTGGGGGATAGAGTTCGGCGCTCAGGTAATCATTGGTCCGATCACGGATGTAATCGTTCACGCAACCACTGACCAAAACCGTGGCGGTGAGTACAGCCAACATCCTTAACATTCGCATTCAACAGGACCTCTGGGTATTAACAGCAAATAGGGATCAACAGTTAGAGCAGGCCGCAGAGCTTCATGGCACTGAGAAGTTCAGGCTGTGCTTCAGCGGACAACGGGGTCAAGGGTAGCCGGATACCCCCGTCCATGAGGCCCATCTGTTGCATGGCCCACTTGACCGGTATCGGATTGGACTCCACAAACAGCTTGCGATGCAGGGGCATGAGTGAGTCATTGAGGCGACGAGCCGCCTCCGCTTCACCTGCCAGGGCGAGGCGGCAAAGCTCCGCCATGGCGGCCGGTGCGACATTGGCCGTCACCGAAATATTGCCCTGACCACCGGCCAGAATCAGTTCAACCGCGGTCGGATCATCTCCCGAGTAAACCGCAAACTGGCTACCGCAGTTGGCAATCAGGCGACGCGCTCGATCAATATCACCGGTCGCCTCCTTGATGCCGACGATGTTGTCGACCTCAGCCAGTCGCTCGACAGTCTCCGGCAACAGGTCCACCGAGGTTCGACCCGGTACGTTGTAGAGTATCTGGGGTACCTCGACGCGCTCGGCAATAAAGCGGTAGTGGCGGTACATTCCCTCCTGGGTCGGCTTGTTGTAGTAGGGGGTGACCAACAGGCAGGCATCCACTCCCAGCCCCTTGGCTTCCTCGGTCAACTCCAGGGCTTCGTGGGTTGAGTTGGCACCCGTGCCTGCGATCACGGGGATACGCCCCGCCACCTGCTGAACAATCCGGCTGATGACCTGACAATGCTCGGTGACATCAAGGGTGGCGGACTCTCCCGTTGTGCCAACGGCTACGATGGAATCAGTCCCTTCCTGTAGGTGAAATTCAACGATTCGGGCCAGCGCCTCCCAGTCGACACTTCCATCCTCGTGCATCGGCGTAACCAACGCCACCATGCTGCCCGTTATCATTAAAAACCGCTCCATCGAGTGTAAAAAGAGGTCTATGTTACTGAGCCACCGAGACAATCACAAGCACCCTGGATGACCCATTTAAGGTCCCTACAGGGTTGCGCCAGCGCCGCCAAACTGATCCCATAGTAACTGGTTTTTCCCACTCCCTCGGCCTCTCTGGCCCCTACCTGGAGACGATCATCAATGAGTGTTGCTATTTCCAACCCTGTGCCCGACTTCTCTGCCCCGGCAACCGGCGAGCAGGTGATATCCCTCTCGGCCTTCAAAGGCTCCCAGGTTGTCCTCTACTTTTACCCCAAGGACAACACCCCGGGGTGCACCACCGAAGGCCAGGCGTTCAGGGACCTGTATGAACAGTTTCGCGGGGCCAACACGCACATACTGGGTGTCTCCCGGGACTCCCTTCGCACCCATGAAAACTTCAAGGCCAAGCAGGCCTTCCCGTTCGAGCTCATCGCCGACAGCGATGAGGCACTGTGCACCCTGTTCGATGTCATCAAGATGAAGAACATGTACGGTAAGCAGGTGCGGGGGATCGAGCGCAGCACCTTCCTGATCGACCAGGAGGGGGTGCTGCAGCGGGAGTGGCGTAAGGTCAAGGTCAAGGGGCACGTCGAGGAGGTGCTACAGGCGGCGATTGAGCTTAACAGCGCACCCTAGGACCAGGGTAGCGGGCGGAGCGCCTCAGGACTGGGGCGCTCCTCCGTCGGAGGCCCCATCGCCGATCTGGGTTGGCCACGCGTTCATCAATGCCTTCAACAGCGTCGCCAGCGGGATGGCGAAGAACACCCCCCAGAAACCCCACAGACCACCAAACACCAGCACCGCCACAATAATGGCGATGGGGTGCAGGTTAACCGCCTCGGAAAATAGCAGCGGCACCAGAACGTTGCCATCCAGCGCCTGGATGATGCCGTAGACCACCATCAACACGATAAACTCGTTGCCCCAACCCCACTGGAAAAACGCAATCATGGCGACCGGAATGGTCACCACCGCTGCGCCGATGTACGGTACCACCACCGACAGCCCCACCAACAGTCCAAGCAGCGCGGCGTAACGCACCCCGAGGATCACAAACGCCAGATAGGTAACCCCGCCGACAATCAGGATTTCGATCGCCTTGCCACGCACATAGTTGGCAATCTGGTTGCTCATCTCCTCGTACACCTGGCGCATCATCGGACGCTGCACCGGCAGCATCGATCCGGTCCAGCTGGCCAGCAAGGTACTGTCCTTGAGGAAAAAGAACACCAGGATCGGCACCAGCACCAGGTAGATCAAAACACCAACAAAGCCCGGAATACTGGACAGCGACAGGGAAACAAACCACTGCCCAATGTTGGTTATCTGCCCATTGAGGGTGTCGATCCACACCGTCACCTGGGTATCAGAGATAAACCCGGGGTACTTCTGGGGCAGCAACTGCAAGGTGTGCTGGGCATCGCCGATCATCCTCGGCAGCTCGTTAAAGAGGCGCGAAACCTGATCCCCGATCAGTGGTACCAATCCCAGCAGGATCAGCAGGAAGGAGGTTAAAAAAATCAGGAAGATAAAGGTGACCGCCAGGTTGTGGGAGACCCCTCTGGCCTTGAGCTGGTTCACCCCACCCTGCAGCAGGAAGGCCAGCACCATGGCGGCAAACACCGGAGCCAGCATGCTGCCCATGGTCAATACGATCACCAGGGCCGTAATCAGCAGCAGCAACAGAATAACCGCCTCTTCGTCCGAAAAGTAGCGGTGCAACCAGCCCTTGATAAACCGGGTCATACTGATATCTTTCACAGGGCACCCTTCTGTACGATATGCACATACACCCCTTCATGTTCATCGCTGGCCAACAGCTCATGGCCGGCCACTTCACAAAAGGCTTTAAAATCCCGAACGGAGCCGGCGTCGGTTGCTTCAACCCGCAACACCTGCCCTGCCGCCATACCATTAAGCGCCTGCTTGGCCTTTAACAGCGGCAGCGGGCAACTCAATCCCTTTGCATCCAGCTCTACATCAATCGCTACGGTCACGATCCTCTCCCCCGACTCAACGGCCTGGGGCACCGACCCCAAACCAAGGCCCTAACGGGCCCTGCCTCTTATTGGATAATGATAGTAACCGATGCCCACCCCTAATTCCCATAGGGCCAAGGTGCATATCGGTAAGCAACAGGTAAAGGGGTGGGAAGGCTGCACAAATATAGGTAAAGTGGCGTTATCGAAAGGAAACGGTCCCCTATGCACAGAATCGCCAAGGTGGTCGCACTGGGCAGTTTGAGCTGCCTCTGCACCCTCTCTCCCCTCCAGGCACAGGAGCAGGCATTACCCGCCCTGGGAGATAGCTCCTCCGCCATCGTTACCGCCCAGCAGGAGCACTATCTGGGGAGAGCTTGGCTGCAGGCGCTCAGGCGCCAGGCCCCCACCATCGACGACCCGGAGATGAAGGAGTACACGGAGAGTCTCATCTATCGACTCGTCGAAACCAGCGAGGTCAGAGACCGCCGACTCGAAGTAGTCATTCTGGACAGCCCCGAACTCAACGCATTCGCGGTACCGGGGGGGATCGTTGGCATCAACAGTGGCCTGTTTCTTTACGCCGATAGCGAACAGGAGTTTGCTTCGGTACTGGCGCACGAATTGGCACACCTGAGTCAACGTCACTTTGCCCGCAACGTCGAGGAGGCTGAGCGCAATCGCATCCCGAGCCTTGCGGCGACACTTGCCAGCGTCTTGCTAATGGCTGCCGGTGGCGGGGACGCCGGCATTGCAACGCTGGCGACCAGCCAGGCCGCCTTTCAAAGCCAGCAGATGAAATTCAGCCGACAGAACGAGCGTGAAGCAGACAACGTCGGCATCCAGAACCTGGCCCGCGCCAACATGGACCCCAGGGCGATGCCCTCCATGTTTGAGTCGATGAATCGGGCCAGTCGCTTTTCTGGCCAAAAGCCCCCCGAGTTTCTCTCCACCCACCCGGTGACGGAGAACCGGATTTCCGAATCTCGTGCCCGTGCCGAGCAATATCCACTCAAGCACTACCAGGACAACCCCAGCTACCACCTGATGCGGGTGAAGGCGCAAATCCACCATAACCGGGATATCAACAAGCTGATCGAGCGCTACGAAAGCGAGCTAAAAAACGGCTCCTCAACGCCGCCCTTTGCCGTGCGTTATGGACTGGCACTGGCCCTGACCAAAGCGCAGCGCCTTGACGAAGCCGAGCAGGCATTGGCCCCCCTCCTGAAGGAAGCGCCCGACAACCGCCATTACCTGATTGCCCAGGCGCTGATTGACAGCGAACGGGGCCAATATGCAGCCGCCGACAAGCGCCTGAAAGGTGCTCTGGAACTGACACCCGAGAACCTGCCACTGACCATGAACTACGCCAATATTCTGGTGGCGGAACGCAAGTACAAGCCTGCCGAGCAGCTACTAAGCCAGCTGGTGAGCAGCCGCCCCAATGACCCCGATGTCTGGTACATACTGGCAGAAGTGCGTGGTCTGGCCAAGGATATTACGGGAGTGCACCTGGCGCGTGCCGAGTTCTTCCGCCTCACTGGCGACCTTGATCAGGCGATCCAGCACCTGGAGTACGCCCAGACCCAGGTGCAGGGAAATTTTGCCCTGACCACCAAAGTCGAACAACAGATCAAGGATCTGCGGGCCTACCAAAAGGATGTTGGCTTCTAGCCCATCGCTTGCAGAGAAAGAAAAGGGAGCGGAAGTCAGGCGGCCTGGGTTGCCGTAAACTGCAGCATACGCTGCAGGGGAATCATCGCCCTACGCGCCAGCTCCGGATCAACCAGAACCTCATTGCTGCCGCTTCGTAACGTCTCGGCCATCACCTCCAGCTCGTTCAGCGCCATCCAGGGGCAGTGGGCACAGCTACGACAGGTGGCGCCGGAGCCTGCGGTCGGAGCCTCGATAAACTCTTTACCGGGCGCCGCTTGCCGCATCTTGTGGAAGATGCCGCGATCAGTGGCAACAATAAAGAGCTGATTCGGCAGGGTTTGGGCCGCCCGGATCAACTGGCTGGTCGAGCCGACGGCGTCGGCGATTTCAACGACCGAGGCGGGCGACTCCGGATGGACCAGTACGGCAGCATCGGGGTAAACCCGCTTAAGTTCCAACACACCCTTGGCCTTGAACTCTTCATGCACGATGCAGGCGGAGTCCCACAGCAACATATCCGCACCGGTCTGGTTTTGAATATAACTACCGAGGTGTTTATCGGGGGCCCAGATCAATTTCTTGCCCTGATCCATCAGGTGTTCCACCACTTGAAGCGCAATACTGGAAGTCACCACCCAGTCGGCACGCGCCTTGACGGCAGCCGAGGTGTTGGCGTACACCACTACCTCCCGATCGGGGTGCTGGTCGCAAAAGGCCGAGAAGGTATCGACAGGACAACCGATATCCAGTGAGCAGGTCGCTTCCAGGGTCGGCATCAATACCCGCTTGGCCGGGGTGAGGATTTTAGCAGTTTCGCCCATAAAGCGAACGCCGGCGACCATCAACGTTGAGGCATCATGCTGATTACCAAAGCGGGCCATTTCCAGCGAGTCGGCAACACAGCCGCCGGTCTCTTCGGCCAGCTCCTGAATCACATCAGGGGTGTAGTAGTGGGCAACCAGTACGGCATCCTGCTCACGAAGCAGGGATTTGACCTCCTCCTTCAGTGCCGCTTTACGCGCAGGATCCATTGATTGCAGGTGCTCCGTTGCCAGATGCTGCTGTACAAAGACTCGATCACTAACCATGGTCATAGTTTGAATTTAACCCTTAACACCCTAGCCGGGACACACTCCAGGCGGCTAGTTTACCACAGAGGCCGGGGGATACAGCAGGTTCGGACGCACAACAAATGCCATTCTGTAACAGCGCCCAGTCGGCCAATAGCGCTGCTCGTTTGACCGCCACTTATAACCCTTACCCCTCTTGATGGTCACCACCCCAGCCGATAAGGCCACTGACGCGCCAGGTGAAGAAAGGGACAGAGCCAGCGGATAAAAAACAAAAAAAATGCCACTCAGTGAGTGGCATTTGAAGATGGTGGGTCGTGGGCGGCTCGAACGCCCGACCAATTGGTTAAAAGCCAACTGCTCTACCGACTGAGCTAACGACCCAAAGCGATGCATATGGTACTGATTTAGGAGCGGATAACAACCCCAAATCCAGTTTTTTTGCCTCGTTAAGTTAACCGCAGGTTCAACCCGGGCGCAATCCAACACACCACGAGCACACCACCGCCGAGCCTTATAACTTCTGCAGGTACTCCCGGGAGAGTTTAGCCGAGGAGGAGCCGGGGAATCTTTCCACTGTTTGCTGAAAATATCGCCGCGCTGCCTCTACATCCCCCAGACTATGGTACATACGACCGAGCTTGTAGCTCGCATCCGGCGCCTTGCGGTGATTGGGAAAGTCGCTTAATACCTTCTCGAAGGCGGTACGGGCTGGCCCCGCCTGATTGGTGGCCAGGTAGACCTCTCCCAGCCAGTACTGCGCGTTGGCTGCGTAGTCACCCTGCGGATAGGAATCGACAAAGGCATTCAGGGCAATGATCGCCTGATCGAACTTACGCTCCTTGATCAAAGCGAAGGCATCGTCATAGGCCTGCTTTTCTACCGCCGGATCAGCGGTCGTTGTCGTCGCAGCCGGGCTGGCAGCGCCTCCGTTCGAGGGGATCACGGGTGGCACTACTGTGGTGGGTGACTTGGCTGGCAGACTGATCGTTGGCTCCGCCGAACTCAACTGGCTGATTCGCCGATCCAGGTCGATGTAACGGTCACGCTGTTCCTGCTTCATCAGGCGCAGGGCGTGGGACTGCTCTTCCAGCATTCCCCGCAAGGTTTGCACTTCCTGCTGCAACAGTTCCAGCTGGTAGTAGAGGGTGTTTTCCGCTTGTATACGGGCTTGAGCCGGCGCACTGGCAGCGGGGCTCGCCGACGGAACCGCCGCTCCAACAACCGGAGAGGACTCCACTACCGGCACTTCCGCCCAGCTCAGCCCCACAACAAACAGCCCGGCAATAGCCGGGCTGATCGCTATCCACCGCTGTCGTTGCATCTTCATAACGGCAGCGCTGGTCATTAACTGCCGTAGCCGGCAGACGCAGGAACAATTACCGCACGGCGGTTTTGCTTCCAGAAGGTTTCGGCGTGACCCTCAACCACAGGGCGCTCTTTACCGTAGCTGACGGTTTCGATCTGCTCGGGAGCAACGCCCTTCATCACCAGATAGCGCTTGACCGCTTTGGCACGACGCTCACCAAGAGCCAGGTTGTACTCGCGAGTACCACGCTCATCGGTATGCCCCTCGATGGTGATGCGCTGGCTGCTGTTGCCGGTCAGTACCTTGGCATGAACGTCCAGTGAGGCGTAATCCTCTGTCGAGATGGTGGAGCTGTCGAAGGGGAACAGGAATACTTTCTGATCGACCATCGCCTTTTCATCCATGCTCAATGAGCCATCTCCGCCCATGCCGGTCCCACCATCGGTAGTAGAGGAGACGGTACCGGAGTCGACGCCGGACCCACCTGTCATCGTACCGCTGTCAGTACCACCGGTACTGCTGCCACCGGTAGAACTACAACCCGCAACCACCGCCAGCGAGGCTGCCAGCATAAAGAGTTTACCGATTTTAATTATTTCCATTCTTCACTCCGAAATTGGTTTGATCTGGGCATTTAAACTAACAAAACTACCTGAAAATACCACAACCTAGTTCAAAAAAGGAGACCATGCAGGCTCCCTGACATCACCTTTAGTCGAGGGCAGCTCAAATTTTACTCGCCCATCGGCCGAAACCGCCGCCAGTATGCCCCGGTTTCCTTTGTGAGTGGCGTAAATCAGCATATCGCCATTGGGGGCGACACTGGGTGAATCGTCGAGCAGGGTCGAGGTTAGGGTTCGTATCCGTCCACTTTCAAGATGCAGCACGGCTATATTGAATTCTGCGGCACCCTCACCTTTATGCACCAGCACCAGCGACCCGCCCCCATCGAACACGCGGGCCCGGGCATTGTATTTACCCTCAAAGGTAAGCCGCTCGACCCAGCCTGTATCCAGCTCGAGACGATAGATTTGGGGCGACCCTCCGCGATTGGAGGTAAAGACCAGTGACCGGCCATCGGGCATCCAGGAGGGCTCGGTATCGATCCCGTAATGACGGGTCACCTGGGTCAGCTGTCCACTGGCCAGATCCTTGATATAGATGTCCGCATTGCCGCTTTTCGACAACACCAACGCCAGCTTTTTCCCGTCGGGTGACCAGGCCGGCGCGCTGTTGAGGCCCGGAAACCGGGTTACCTGGGTACGGGCCCCGGTAGCAATCTCCTGTACATAGATGCCAGGGCGGCCCCCTTCAAAGGAGACATAGCTAACCCGCTTGGCATCCGGCGACCAGGAGGGGGAGAGAATCGGCTCCTTGGAGCTGTAAATCACCCGCGCACGGTGCCCGTCGGCATCGGCGTAATTAAGCCGGTAATCGGTGTTGTAGGTGGAATGGCGATCGGCCGTAACATACAGAATGCGGGTTGAAAACGCCCCCCGGCGGCCCGTGACCTTCTCATACACCAGATCACTCACCCGGTGAGCCATATCCCGCAGTAAGTCACTGGTGCCGGAAACGGTCCCCTGGGCCAGGATGCGCTGGTTGAGCACATTAAACAGTGCATACTTTAACTGAAAGCGCTGGTCTGCCCCCTGTTCCACCTGTCCAACCAGCAGGTAATCACTGCCCAGCACCCGCCAGTCGCGGAACACTACCTCCGCCTCGCGGGTGGGTAGGCTCAGCATATTTCTCCGCGCCAGCGGCGCAAACAGGCCACTGCGCTGGAGATCATCGGCAACGATCTGTGCCATATCCTCCGGCAGGGCCGCCGCTCCGCTCCACCCAAAGGGCACCACGGCGATGGGAACCGGATTATCGGCCCCCTGGGTAATTTCGATCGTCAGATCGGCTCGGGCGGGCACTGCGGCCAGCATCCAAAGTACCAGCATCCATCCTGCTACACGTGTCATCACCTGATCAGGTCCTCCGGTTTAAATTCGATCCGCAGCTTGCGGAAGTACTTTTCAAACACCCTCGGCTCAAGCTGCTGCAGTTCGGGAAAACGGCCAGCTCGTCGAACCGCCCTCAGGGTGGACTCATCGAACGCCTTATCCCCGCTCCCCTTAACCACATTAACATCCACCACCTCGCCGGTCGGTACCAGACTGATCTGCAACACCGCTACCATACCATTACGGGCGCTGGGGGGGCGCGACCAATGGGGAATCACCTGCTGGCGAATCAGGTCAGCGTAGCCCATCGCCAGCTCCAGGTCCGTCGCCGCCTGTTGTTGCGCCTGCTCAAAGGCTTTTTCGCTTTCCAGCAGTGCCGCCAGCTCCTGCTCACGTTGCTGGCGCTCCTGTTCCTGCTGTTGGAGTTGCTGCTGTTTCAGGAGTTCCGCCTCGCGCTTTTCGCGAGCCAGACGCTCGGCTTCCCGCTTCTGCTTCGCCTTGCGCTCCGCCTCCGCCTTCTTGCGGGCATCAGCCTCACGCTTTTTCTTGAGCGCAACCTCCTTTTTCTTCTGTTCCGCCGCTTTGTCGACCTTGGGCTTGGACGGTGCAGGCGTTTTCCTGGGCGGAGGCGGTGCGGCTTTCTTCTGGGGCGCAGGCTTAGCCTTGGGCTTGAGCTCCACCAGGGTGGCTTTTACATGGGTCGGCACCGGCTTAAGCCTGGCTGTCTCACTGGCCGGCCAGGCCACCAGCAACGCCGATCCTGCCAGCAGGTGCAACAGCAAGGCCAGTACGATCGGCAGAGCGTAACCGTTGGGGAGCCTGATCACCGCAAGCCTCCGGCTACTGAGTTCGACAACCGCCCCATCAGAGCTCCTTGGGATCGGTGATCAGACCAACGTTATCGACGCCCGACTCCTGCAAAGTGGCCATCGCCGTCACCACCGCTCCATAGGGTACCTTCTGGTCACCCTTGATCATAACCGGTCGCTGCGGCTGGGCGCGTACAATCTTGCTCACCTGCTCCCCCAACAGTGCCAGCGTGATCGGTTGCTCCTGCTGGTCACCGATATTGAGGTAGTAGCTGCCATCGGCTTTCACCGACAGGATCAGCACCTCCTCATCCTCCGCCATCTGCATCGGTTTGGCATTGGTCTTGGGCAACTCCACATTGACCCCCTGGGTCAACAGGGGCGCCGCTACCATAAAGACGATCAGCAGCACCATCATGACGTCAATGTAGGGCACCACGTTGATCTCGGAGATCGGCCTGCGGCGCTGTCTCTGCTTGGCCATAGATCTATTCCTGAGTGACTCGGGTGTGGGCCTTACGGTGCAAAATACTGGAGAACTCGTCCGAGAAGGTGTCGTATCTGTTAATGGTGCTCTCAACCCGGGCAGAGAAGCGGTTGTAGGCCACTACCGCCGGTATCGCAGCCAGCAGCCCCATCGCCGTGGCCACCAGGGCTTCAGCAATACCCGGTGCCACCGATGCCAGGGTGGCCTGGTGGACATTGGCCAGGCCACGGAACGAGTTCATGATACCGATGACGGTACCAAAGAGTCCCACATAGGGACTGGTGGATCCCACAGTAGCCAGGAAAGGGAGGTTGGTTTCCAGCTTCTCCTCCTCACGGGAGAGGGCCACCCTCATCGCACGTTGCGCCCCCTCCATCACCGCATCGGGATCGGCACCGGTCTGTTGGCGCAGGCGGGAAAACTCCTTGAAGCCGGCGCGAAAGATATGTTCCACCCCGCTGTCGGGGTCGGGCTCGGTAGAGACCTCGCGATACAGCTTACCGAGGTCGATCCCCGACCAGAAACGATCTTCGAACGCCCGCAAAGTTCGCTGCGTATTGCGCAGCAAAATAGCACGCTGGATGATCATCACCCAGGAGACGATCGATGCCACCACCAATATCAGCATCACCAGCTGCACCACCCAGCTGGCTTCGAGCACCAGACTCCACATTGGCATGGTTTCGTTCACTACAGACCCCCATATGGTTGTGTCGACGGCCACTTGCCGGCCGCAATTCAAAAATACCCTGCCCGATCATACCACCTCGCAATGAGAGCGGGATGATCAAGGCGGTCGATTCTGTGACTCAGGGCGCGCTTGTACCCGCTACCATGGCGGCGCGCATCCGTTCGGGAATCACCCGGGGCTTCATATCCTCGCAGCGCACACAGGCGACCTTGACCTGTGCTTCACACAGAAGCTCACCGCTCTCATCCTTCAGCACCCGCTGCTGGAACAACAGGTAGCTTTTGGCCGCCCGGCTGACCACCAGTTCGAGGCGGAGCAGGTCATCCAGTCGCGCGGGGCGCCGGTAGCCCGCATTGAGGCTGTGCACTACAAACATCAGCTGCTCATCGAACAGGCGCTGCTGCTCGTAGCCCAGTGACCTCAGGTATTCAGTACGTGCCCGCTCCATAAACTTGAGGTAGTTGACGTAATAGACAATACCGCCGGCATCGGTGTCCTCGAAATAGACCCGACAGTGGGTGACAAAGGGCTTTTCACAACCGGCGCTCATTCAACCTCCCCTCTCAGGCGTTGGCAGACCAAAGTGCTGGTAGGCATGGCGCGTAACCACCCGTCCCCGGGGCGTGCGCATGATAAAGCCCTGCTGAATCAGGTAGGGCTCGAGCACATCCTCGATGGTATCCCGCTCCTCACTGATGGCGGCAGCGATGCTGTCGATCCCCACCGGACCGCCGTCGAACTTGTCGATCATGGCCAGCAGCAGGCGCCGGTCCATATGGTCGAAGCCCTGGTGATCCACATCGAGCATATTCAGCGCCTGGTCAGCGATCTGCTGGCATACCCGCCCCTCACCTTTGACCTCGGCGAAGTCCCGCACCCGCCGCAGCAGGCGATTGGCAATACGCGGCGTTCCCCGCGAACGGCGGGCAATCTCAGCCGCCCCGCCGGCGTCTATCTCCACCCCGAGAATACCCGCCGAGCGGGCGACTATATGCGTCAGGTCGGCGACCGAGTAAAACTCCAATCTCTGCACAATGCCAAAACGGTCCCGCAGTGGAGAGGTCAGCAGCCCCGCCCGCGTGGTGGCCCCCACCAGGGTAAAGGGGGGCAGGTCCAGTTTGATCGAGCGAGCCGCCGGCCCCTCTCCGATCATGATATCAAGCTGGTAATCCTCCATCGCCGGATAGAGGATCTCTTCCACCACCGGGCTCAGGCGGTGAATCTCATCCACAAACAGCAGGTCACCCGGCTCCAGGTTGGTCAGCATGGCAGCCAGGTCACCCGCTTTTTCCAGTACCGGCCCAGAGGTGGTTTTTAACTGCCCCCCCATCTCAGCGGCCAGGATATTGGCAAGGGTGGTTTTACCCAGTCCCGGCGGGCCGAAGATGAGGGTATGGTCCAGCGCCTCGGCACGGTTTCTTGCGGCGCTGATAAAGATCTCCATCTGCGTCCGCACCGCCGGCTGGCCCACGTAATCTGCTAACCGGGTGGGACGAATGGCGCGATCCTGAACCTCCTCGAAGGGCCCTCCCGCCGTAGACACAATGCGATCCGATTCGATCATTTGTAAGACTTACCTGTTGTTAGCACCCGTTCGGGGCTGCAGTGAGATGGGGCAGTGTATGTACCGAGGCCGGGGGTTACAGCATCCCTTTCAGGGCACGGCGAATCAACTCCTCACTGGAGAGCCCCTCCTCCTCCACCCGCGCAACCGCGCGGCTCGCTTCTGCGGGCTTGTAGCCCAGTGAAACCAGGGCGCTGACGGCATCGGCAACACCACCCGCTTCAGCGGTGGGGCCAGGGAGTGGCGCAATACCCGGCAGCTCGGCAAAGGACTCGCCGAGACCATCGAGCTTGTCGCGCATCTCGACGATCAGGCGCTCGGCGGTCTTCTTTCCCACACCGGGCAATTTAACCAAGGAAGCACTGTCATTACTATGTACACAGCGAATAAAGGTTGAGGACTCGATACCCGACAATATGGTCAGCGCCAGCTTTGGCCCCACCCCATTCACCCGAATCAGGGTGCGGAACAACTCACGCTCCTTACGGTCGGCAAAGCCATAGAGCAACTGTGCATCCTCGCGCACCACGAAGTGGGTATAGAGGGTCACCTCCTGCCCCACCTCCGGCAGCCGGTAGAAGACGCTCATCGGCGCATCCACCTCATAGCCAACCCCCGCAATTTCAATCAGCAGGCCGGGAGGCTGTTTCTCCAGCAAAATCCCGCGTAATCGACCTATCATGCAAACACTCCCCTCAAGGCGCTGCGCACTGCGCACCGCTTCATACTAAACGCCTAACGTATGCGCCCCCGGCGCACCCGAGATGTTCCCGCCAATCGCACCAGGCTCTGTCGGGTATGGGCATGGCACAAAGCAACCGCCAGGGCATCAGCCGCATCGGCCTGGGGCCGCGCATCCAGCCGGAGAATCGACTGCACCATATGCTGCACCTGGGTTTTATCCGCGCTCCCCTTGCCCACCACCGACTGCTTGACCTGCCGCGCTGAGTACTCCGACACCTCGAGCCCCTGGTTCACGGCAGCCACAATCGCGGCCCCACGAGCCTGCCCGAGTTTGAGCGCCGAGTCCGCGTTGCGTGCCATAAACACCTGCTCAATGCCAACGCTTTGGGGGCAGTAGAGCTCGATCACCTGGTTGATCCCTACAAAGACCTGATGCAGACGACTCGGCAGGTCATCGCCGCTGATGCGAATGCAGCCGCTGGCCACGTACTCGCTGACCGCCCCCACCTGATTGATCACCCCATAACCGGTGATGCGGGAACCCGGATCAATCCCCAGTATCAGCGCCATTTGCTCCCTTACCTCGCCCACCATTGATAGCGCATACTGTACACATATACACTAGATTGTGGAAGCCGCTTGCCCGCTCCAGCCTCTCACCCACCCGGTAACCGATCGTTATCAGCCGTTACAAAACAGCTCTGTTATGGGCTCCTGTTTGACCCTATCCTGCCCAGAGTCCCCATCAATGGCCCCTCCATGAGCGAACGCCTGGCAACCATGATCAAAATCCTGCTGATTACATCAGTACTCTTTATGCTAGTGCTGGGTGTAAATCTCTACCTGTAAACCGGCACACCCGGGTCGGGCTAAAGCCCGACCTGCGACCTCCTCGATCCCGCGGCACACGACTGACAGGGACGTCATGCCTAGCGTGCAGGAGCCCGGCAACAGGCACGTTCGTCCCGACCATGCGCCGCTCCTGGCCATCCATGGCCCCGCGCCATACCGTACATCCTGACCATAAAAAAAGAGCGCCGAAGCGCTCTTTACTATTCCAACCCGAAGCCTTTACTCCAGCTCTGCCATCACCTCATCGGGAATCTCGGCATTGGTGTAGACGTTCTGCACATCATCCAGGTCTTCCAGGGCCTCAACCAGCCCCATCACCTTCTGCGCCCCGTCAGCGTCAAGGGGCACGGTGGTTGAAGCGACCATGGCCACCTCACCCCCGGCGGGCGTAAGGCCGGCAGCGTCCAGCGCATCCTTGACCTGGCCAAACTGGGTCCACTCGGTAATCACCTCAAGGGAGCCGTCATCGTGGGCGATCACATCCTCGGCCCCGGCCTCAAGCGCAACCTCCATCACTGACTCTTCGTCAGCACCCGGCTCAAAAAAGATCTGTCCCTTACGGGAAAAGAGGTAGGCCACGGACCCATCGGTACCCAGATTGCCGCCCCGACGCGAAAAGGCATGACGAACCTCAGCCACGGTGCGGTTGCGGTTGTCGGTCATCACCTCCACCAACACCGCCACCCCGGCGCTACCATAGCCCTCGTACACCAGCTCCTCGACGTTGTCGGCGTCCTGGGCTCCGGCACCACGGGCAATGGCACGGTCGATGGTGTCGCGGGTCATGTTGGCCGCCAGCGCCTTATCGATCACCGCACGCAGGCGCGGGTTATCCTCCGGCAGCGGGCCGCCCTGCTTGGCCGCCACGGTCAGCTCGCGAATGACCTTGGTAAAAATCTTGCCGCGCTTGGCATCTTGCGCGGCCTTGCGGTGCTTGATATTGGCCCATTTACTATGACCCGCCATCGGCTCCTCCCAACGTCCCCGTCGCAGCGGGGCTTATCAAAACAAAGCCGCCCATCAGGGCGGCACAAACAGGTACAACCGGCCGCTTTACTCGGCTTTCCCCTCAACCTGGCGTAAACGGATGTGCAGCTCACGCAGCTGGGCGGAGCTGACGGTGCCCGGCGCTTCGGTCATAACACAGGCCGCGCTCTGGGTCTTAGGGAAGGCGATCACCTCCCGAATCGATTGCGCACCGGTCATCAGCATCACCAAACGGTCGAGACCAAAGGCCAGGCCGCCATGGGGAGGGCAACCAAACTGCAGCGCATCCAACAGGAAACCGAACTTCTCACGGGCCTCTTCATCCTCGATACCCAGCACCTTGAAGACCGTTTTCTGCATCGCCTGGTCGTGGATACGAATCGAGCCTCCGCCCAGCTCGCAACCGTTGAGCACCATGTCATAGGCACGGGAGAGCGCCTTCTCAGGGTTCTGCGCCAACTCCTCCGGTGTGCAGGAGGGAGCGGTGAAGGGGTGATGCAGGGAGGTCAGGCCGCCGTTACCATCCTCTTCAAACATGGGGAAGTCGACCACCCACAGGGGAGCCCACTCACAGGTGTAGAGATCCAGGTCCTCACCCAGCTTGAGGCGCAAATGACCGAGGGACTCGTTGACCACCTTGGCTGAGTCCGCCCCGAAGAAGACAATATCACCATCGGCCGCGCCAACACGCTCCATCAGCGCCATCACGATCTCAACCGGCATAAACTTGATGATCGGTGACTGCAACCCCTCGATCCCCTTGTCCAGCTCATTGACCTTGATCCAGGCCAGGCCGCGGGCACCATAGATGCTGATGTACTTGGTGTAATCATCGATCTGCTTACGGCTCAGCTTGGCACCGCCAGTCACCTTGAGGGCGGCCACCCGCCCCTTGGGGTCGTTTGCGGGACCATTGAAAACCTTGAAATCGACCTGCTGCATCAGGTCGTCTACGTCCACCAGCTCCAGCGGAATACGCAGGTCCGGCTTATCACTACCATAACGCTGCATCGCTTCAAGGTAGGGCATGCGGGGGAAGCTGCCGAGCTCAACATTCAGCAGGGATGAAAAGAGCCCACTGATCATGCGCTCGGTCATCCCCATAATCTCCTCCTCGTTCATAAAGGAGGTTTCGATGTCGATCTGGGTAAATTCGGGCTGACGGTCTGCACGCAGGTCCTCATCCCGGAAACACTTGGCAATCTGGTAGTAACGATCAAAGCCGGAAACCATCAGCAGCTGCTTGAACAGCTGCGGCGACTGCGGCAGGGCAAAGAAGTTGTTGGCGTGGGTACGGCTGGGCACCAGGTAATCCCGCGCCCCCTCCGGGGTGGCCCGGGTCAGAATGGGGGTTTCGATATCGAGGAAGCCATTCTGGTCCAGGTAGCTGCGGATCGCCGAGGTAATGCGTGAACGAAAACGGAGCTTCTGCTGCATTTCGGGGCGACGCAGGTCAACGTAGCGGTACTTCAGGCGCACATCCTCGCCCACGCTCTGGTGCTCATCCAACTGGAAGGGCGGGGTCGCGGCACTGTTGAGAATCACTAACTCTTTACCCAGCACCTCGATCTCGCCTGTTGGCATATCGGGATTAACGGTTCCCTCGGGGCGAGCACGAACACGCCCTTTTACCTGCACAACGTACTCACCTCGCACCTTGTCGGCGCGCTGGAAGTGCTCACCCGTATCGGGGTCAAACACCACCTGGGCAATACCATCACGATCGCGCAGATCGAGGAAAATAACCCCACCGTGGTCCCGGCGACGATGTACCCAGCCACAGAGAGTGACCTCCTGATCAATGTGTGTGCTGTTGAGTTCGCCGCAATACTGGCTGCGCATAATCGGTATCCTGTTGCTTTATATAGGTAGTCGTTAATTGTTAAGGGGGTGAGCCTGCTGCATGGCGCGGCATCAACCTCCGGTGCCCGGAGAGCTGTCAGGAAGCTGCGTTTGAGCCCTGCGTTGACCCCGTGCTGCTATCCTTGCTGGTCACGGCGCTTGAGCTACTGCCGTTATCCCCCGCCAGATTTTTTTTGCTGCCGGTTTTGAAGTCGGTTTCGTACCAACCGCCACCGGCGAGCCTGAACCCCGCCGCTGATATCTGCTTGCTCAGGGCATCCTGGTCACAATGGGGACAGCGCACCAGAGGCGCATCGCTAATTTTCTGAATGGCCTCATGACTTTCGCCACAGGCACCACACCGGTATTCGTAAATAGGCATAAACGTCGTTGTGTATTACTGGGTCTATTGTGGTCACTAACATCTGGAGCCCATCGGCTCAAAGGCTTGGGGGCCCCACCCGCCAGGGCCAGCCCTCCAAAACCGGAAAACGCGCGATTATACCCCGATTCTGCCTGTAATTGTCAGCCCCCTCAGCGCGAGTAGCCGAGCACCGGATACCAGGCAGAAACCACACCACCCCTCTTCCTGAATTGCGCGTCACAACGCACAAGGCACGACCAGGAGTCGATACAAACGTTAGCCAAAGGTGGTATTGAAACTACCGGGTAAAGATTGCAGCCAACCCATTGCTTAGTCCATCAAACGGCTCTAATGAGCGCTTTTTAGACAGTTTTGTCGGTATCGCCCCTAATTTTTCGGTTTCTACCGAATGTATCCGTATTTACCGTTGCAATCCGCCGTCATTTTTATTACAAACTGTTGTCATCATTCGTTCATATATTTGAACGACACTGATTCCCGTCAGCGAATGTGGGGCAACCTGACACAAGCCGACGGAATTTTTGAACCGTACTTGGGGTAAGTTTTTCGGTTCAACAACACACAAAACCTTAGGAGTAGGTCTAAACATGAACGCATTTAAAATTTCTGCACTGGCTGCAGCTGTTGTAGCTGCATCCTCTGTATCTTCCATGGCACAAGCTGACGCGTCTGCGGCTTGGGACCAGTTTGCCGACGACAGCAAGCTGAGCCTGCACCTGCGCAACTTCTACCACGATCGCGATCGTGACAACAACGACTTCGTTGACGGTGCCGATCAGGACCAGACCTCCTGGGCGCAAGCTTTCCGCTTCGACTTCAGCTCCGGCATGGCCGGCAACCTGGTGGGTGTTGATGCTTTCGGTTACTACAACCAGAAGCTGATGGGTGACAAGGGCGAAGGCGGCCTGGGCACTCTGCGTGCCAACAGCAGCGGCAAGCAGACCAGCCACGGTAAGGCCGGTGCTGCCCTTAAGCTGAACGTAGCCGACGTGGCTGTCCTGAAAGCCGGTGACTTCCGTATGTCCGGCCCCATGGTCAACGACTCCGACTCCCGTAACCTGCCCTCCGTACGTGAAGGCGCCCAGATCCGCTCCACCTTCTCCGAGAGCCTGAACCTGTACGCACAGATGGTCACCGGCGGTTCCGCCAAGACCAGCTCCAACACCGAAGACTACGAAGTAGATGGCGATAAAGAAGCCGTTTACGTGGTAGGTGGTGACTACACCATCGGTGGTGTAGGTAATGGCCTGCTGATCTCTGTTGCTGGTGGTAAGCAGACCAATAACGAAGCCGGCTACTACGCTGCCGTTGATGTTGATTTCGATATTGCCGATGGCATGAACCTGGCTCTGGGATCCCAGTACGGCTACAAGCAGCTGATCGGTAATGCCGACGACAACAACACCTTCAAGGAAGATGATATCAGCTGGTACGACGTAGGAGCCTCTCTCTCCTTCGGTCCCGCTAAGCTGTCTGCCTCCTACCAGGCAGTTGAGCAGCAAGATGCTGGACAGTATGATGAAGACCACTTCGACACCTCCTCCTTCTACTGGGGCGGCGGCAATGACGACACCGGCTTCTACGGTCGTAACTCCGTACAGATCGGTGACTTCAACGCCAACGGCGAGACCTCCTGGCAGGTACGTGGTGACCTGAGCTTTGCCGACCTGGGCGTTCCTGGCCTGTCCCTGATGGCCCGTTACATCGACGGCACCATCGACAAGGACTCCGTTGGTTCTACTGACGACGTAGACGAGACCGAGCTGGATCTGGAAGCCAAGTACAAGATCCAGGACGGTGCTGCCAAAGGCCTGCAGTTCCACCTCCGTTACGCTCAGTACGAAGTGGATCCGAACCTGGCTGGCGCCAAGAAGTTTGAGCTGGACGACTTCCGCTTCATCACTTCTTACACCCTGTCTGTATTCTAATCTCCTAGAGACTAGAGTCTGAAGGACAAAAACCACCGCCTCGGCGGTGGTTTTTTTATGCCCAGAGACGGCGATAGCGCCTTATGCCCAGGGATGGGCGGGTCGGCTGTTGTGCTCCTGCAGCATTTTATTGAGAACCAGGCACTTCCTACATCCTTGTAGGTCGTATAGCGCTAGAGCCAGGGACGGCGATAGCGCCTTATGCCTGTGGGTCGGCCTTTAGGCCGACAACCCACCGCAACATCTGACTGTCAGGCTAAAGCCCGACCTACACTGCCCCCATGCAGGTCGCCCTTGAGGCCGACAACCTGCTCCATATCGAGATAAAGCCCGATCCACAGGATCTGCAGCCCTCGTTTTCCCCTTTTTATACGTTTTTTGGATAAAAAGGGCTGAAATTCGATCCACCTCCCCCCGTGCCTTGACACCCCTGCAGCAGTGGCGTAAATATCAAACGGTTACTGGGAAGGAACCGACCGGGGAATCACAGGTTCCGCTCATTAACCTGACACAGATTATGAACATAAAGTCATCAGCATTCTGTCATGCTTTACCCTCATACAAAGGAGTGGACCCAATGAGCCTGTTTAACAAAACCCTGCTCTCTTCCGCCATCACGGCCCTGGTTGCCAGCACCAGCTGCTCGGTCAGCGCGAACCTGTTGGAAGACAGCACTCTTGATATCAAACTGCGTAACGCCTACTTCAGCAAAACCGACAAGTACAACGGTGTCGAGGAGCTGGACGCCGGCAAAACCAAAATCCGCCAGTGGGCCCAGGGTGTCGAGATCAATGCGGTATCCGGTTATCTGGGCACCGATGATTTCGGCATCGGTGCCGATGCCTCCTACTACGGTGTTGCCAAGCTGTCGGGGGACAACTCCAACACCGGGGGAGACCTCCTCAACTTCAACAGCCGCGGCACCGACATGAACGGTTACAGCAAGTTGGGCCAGGGGCTGGTGAAGCTCAAAGCGCTGGATATGGTAAACCTGAGCGCCGGTCGTATGTTGCTGGATAACCCCATCATCGCCAGCAGCGGCTCCCGTGTGACCCCCAGCAGTTTCGAGGCGGTGCAGGGCAGCGTTGAAGTTGCCGGCGCCCGCTTCTGGGCCGTGCGCGCCAACGAATGGTCCAAGCGTAACCAGAGCGGTTTTAACGATTTCGTGACGGGTGACAGCAGCGTCGATATTGACAATATCACCGCCTACGGTGTGGCCTACGAGCATGAAAGCGGTCTCGGCTTTGAGCTGGCCCAGGGTACCTCCAAGGACTATATCCAGAAAACCATGCTGGACGTTTACTACAGCTTCAAGCTGGGCGAAGACCGCAGCATCGATCTCGACGCCCAGTACTACACCTTCGAGGATGATGGTAACAAGTGGACCGATGACACTGCCCTGACCAGCACCTCCAAGGCTGACAAGCTGGACGCCAAGACCTACAGCCTGCGCGCCGCTTACGCCACCCAGTGGTGGAACCTGGCCCTCACCTATACCAAGAACAAGGACGACAAGGCCTATTACTACATGAGTGGTGGTGACCACGGTATGACCTACCTCTACACCTCCATGATTGTCTCCGACTTCCTGGCCAAGGAGGAGGATGTTTACCAGGTTGCCTTCGATTATGACTTTGAGGCACTGGGCGTACCGGGCCTTAACGCCTCCTACAGCTACACCTATGGTAAAGATGGCGAGTACGTATCACGCGGTGATGCTGATAACGGTAAGACCTATAACGAGTGGGAAAGTGACTACTCCGTCAGCTATACCGTTCAGGATGGCCCCCTCAAGGACCTGAGTTTCAAGTACACCTATGCCAACTACAGCAACAATGCTCCCGCTGCGCATACCGGTGATACCTTTGATGTTGGCGAAGTGACCGACAATCGCTTCTTCATCGATTACACCATCTCCGTTTTCTAACGGCGGCGGTTAAAATCACGCTTTTAAGGGCCGCACTGCGGCCCTTTTTTATTGCCTACAAGGAGGTAGGTAGATCGCGATAGGCAGGGATGCCGATAGCGATCCAAGGGGTGTGGGTTGGGGCCATGGATGGCCAGGAGCCGCGACTGTCTGTGGGTCGGCCTTTAGGCCGACAATGCTGAGCAACGCCCAATCTTGGCCTGAAGACCAGCCTACACTTTTCCTCTTCGCCTGGCGGCAGCCCTCTTGTCGGGAAGCACCCCGACGGGTGCCTTAAGGGGGCGACCAGCGCCCCCTTAAGAATCCCCGCTGGACCCCACCAACCCGGCCTGCGGCTACGCGCGTCGCTACTTCCGCTATCAGGCTTGCCTAGCGGGCTTCCTGCCCGCACGCCAAGGCTCGGCGTCCATGCCTCGCCCCTTCGGGCCTTAATCGATAGCAAAAGCAGCTCCTTGCCGGTTTGGAGGGTAAAGTCCGCTAAGCCTCCAAGCTCAACTCTCGTGTGCCAGGCTCAATATCAACTGATCATAAATCCATTAACGACATCAACTAAATAACGGGCGCAGCAGGTTGCACCAAGACGTCACCCTCCAGACTGGCAAGGAGGTGCTTCGGCGATCGAAAAGGGCCCGAAGGGGATCGGCATGGACGCCGATCCGTTTCGTGCGGGCAGGACGCCCGCTCGAAACGCCCGATCGCCGGAGCGGCGACGCGCGCAGCCGCAGGCCGGGCTGGTGGGGCGCGTTTTCTTTGCTTCGTTTCTTTGCCGCGCGGCAAAGAAATGAAGTCGCCCGGCGGGGCGAGACCCGCCAAGATGTTTGCCGCAAGGCAAAAACCATCACACCGAAGGCGCTCAGGCAGCCCTAGGGCGGCTAGCACGCTCGACATGTCGGCCTAAAACCCGACCCACAGGCACAAAAAAACCCTCGTTATGAGGGTTTTTTATCTCTGCGTAAAGAGCCCAATCAACTCAATGCAAAATCCTTGAGCTTCTTCAGGGGGCGCACCTTAACCTGTGTAGTGGCAGGCTTGGCTTTGAAGGTGGTCTCTTCGCCGGTAAAGGGATTAATCCCTTTACGCTCCTTGACGGCTGGTTTTTTTACCGTTGTCACCTTAAACAGCCCTGGCAGGGTAAACTCACCGCAAGCGCGCTTTTTAACATGACGTTCCATCAGTACCGACAACTCCTCCAGTACAGCCGACACCTCCTTTTTGCTCAGGCCGGTGTTGTCCGCCAGTTCACCCACAATCTGGGTCTTGGTATAACGCTCTTTAATTGCGGTTGCTTTGCGCTTCTGCTCTGCCATTTCATTCACTCCCCAAGAGTTGTTTCGTATGGCGAAAATACCCGAGTTCTTTGGGCTTGCCGCCGTTTGTACATCGCAGTCCGGTCAAAAAATATAATACACCCTCTACCGCAAAGCACCCTCTTTTTCGTGCAGTTGCGCCCATTTATTGATTTGTGGTTGCGCCAGCGTTGCGGTTAAATAAGCGTTCCGCAGCGGACCTGTATTTACAATCGTCGCCCGCCTGCGGAACCCCATAACCATAAAAGCTAAACGTTGCCGGCTCGGTAGATGGACCTGCAGATGGCATTCGATCGCCATCGACACTTTAGGTTGGGGGCACCTCTGCGTTTGAAAAGTCCGGGCACGGGTATTACGCCTCTCCGGTGTCGACCAGTCGCCGCCCCTATGCGGAGCCGGACCTTGATAAGGTGTTTTCCTGATGCTGTTAAAGTATTGTCATCTCACTGTTGGCCTGCTCCTGTTGCTATTAGGCCTCTTAAGCGGCAGCTTGCTGTCGACACTCTACCCCCACGTCTACCCCGGTTACTCTGCCGCGCAACTGATGGCTCAGCCCACCACGCTTCTGTTAATTACCGTAGCCACGGCCAACCTGTTACTGGGTATCTATTTCACCGGCGCCCGCCATCCCCTTCAACGCGTAGCCGCTTCGACCGGCTCTGTGCTGATTGTTATCGGCTCCATCATGGTCGCCACCGAGCGCTTCGGCCGCCTCGACGAAGCCCTTAACATCCAGCTATTGGCACTTTCGGCCTGGCTGCTGGCCGCCGGCGCCTGCCTGCATCTTCTGTCACGCCAACCCTGGTTGAAGCGCCTGGCCTCACCGGCCATCAAAGGCAAGCGCGTCAGCAGCGGTCGTGAGGAGGGTGAGGTGAAATGGTTTAATGTCTCCAAGGGGTTTGGGTTTATTACCCGCCCCTCGGGTGACGATATTTTCGTTCACTTCCGCTCTATCCGCGGGGAGGGGCACCGAACCCTGTCCGACGGACAGAGGGTAAGCTTTGTGGTTACCCAACGTGAAAAGGGGCTGCAAGCGGAAGATGTAACCCCTGTTTAGCAGCTCCCTGTCCAACGGGAGAGGGTTCTCTCCCGTTACCCGGAAACCGCGCCCACTGGCTCAATAGTGGGGAGGGGGCTGGTCGGGAACCTCTTCCCCAAGCGTATCGGGAAGGGACTCGAAGCGCTTTTTTAAACTTTCCAGCTGCACGGCCATGCGGTCAATCTGCTGCTGCTGGCGTGTCACCACCGCATTAAGGGCGTCGATGGTATCCTCCTGAAACGCTAACTGGGTTTGCAGCTCTACCAGCTGCGAACTCAGCTGTTCGGAAAGCCCCCCGACATCTTGCTCCTGACTGATGGATTTCGTCATTGGCTCCTACCCTGCGAACTCAAACTGATCCGTAAAGACCAGTTTTAAACGTTGCATGGTCTCTGCCAGCTGTTGCTCGGTATAGGGGGTCGCCTTGACCGCCCCCCACACCGGAGCTGGCCAGGCCGCGTCTGTCTTATATCGGACCACATGATGCAGGTGCAGCTGAGGCACCATATTCCCCAGGGCAGCCAGGTTCATCTTATCCGCCGAGTAAAGATCCTTGAGCTTCTCACTGACGTAACAGGACTCCCACAGCAGCTGCTGGCGATCCTCCTCGGCCAGCTGGTAGATCTCCTGAACCCCGGCGCGCCTGGGGACCAGGATAAACCAGGGGTAGTGGTTATCGTTCATCAGCAGCAGAGAGCAAAGCGGGAACTCCCCCACCCTGAGGGTATCGCGACTCAGTTGCGGATCCAGTTGATACTCATCCATAGGGTTACCTCGACAAGGGGTTCGGTCAGGGGGCTCGCTGAACCCGGGAGTGACCTGATGCTCAGGCCGCGATTGTGCCAGATCCAGGGGCCTTAGAACAGAATAGGTCACAGGTGATGCATTAACCGTTGCGCCACCGTAAAATAGCCGCTTTTGACCGACAGTGGACCCCACCCTATGCGCACCACCGAAACACTCATCCCTACCCTTAAGGAAACCCCTGCCGATGCCGCAGTGGTAAGCCATCAGTTGATGCTGCGGGCGGGCATGATACGCAAGCTCGCCTCCGGCCTTTATACCTGGCTTCCTCTTGGGCTACGTACCCTGCGCAAAGTGGAGCGCATCGTCCGTGAGGAGATGGATCGCAGCGGCGCCCAGGAGGTGCTGATGCCAGCGGTTCAACCCGCCGAGCTGTGGCAGGAATCCGGTCGCTGGCAGCAGTACGGCCCCGAGCTGCTGCGCTTGTCGGACCGCCACCAGCGAGAGTTCTGTGTTGGCCCTACCCACGAGGAGGTGATTACCGACCTCGCCCGTAGTGAGCTCAACAGCTATAAGCAGTTGCCGGTCAACTTCTACCAGGTGCAGACCAAGTTCCGCGACGAAATCCGCCCCCGCTTCGGCCTGATGCGCGCCCGCGAGTTCCTGATGAAGGATGCCTACTCCTTCCATATTAACCAGGCCTCCCTGCAGGAGACCTATGACCGCATGCACGAGACCTACTGCCGCATCTTCGATCGCCTGCAGCTGGACTACCGTCCCGTAGAGGCTGACAGCGGCTCCATCGGCGGCACCGGCTCCCATGAGTTCCACGTCCTCGCCTCCTCCGGCGAGGATGCCATTGTCTTCAGTGATGGTAGCGACTACGCCGCCAACATCGAGAAGGCCGAAGCGCTCGCCCCCGCCGGTAAGCGCCCTGCCCCTGGCGCAACCATGGAGCTGGTCGACACCCCCAACGCCCACACTATCGCCGAGCTGGTTGAGCAGTTCAAACTGCCAATTGAGCGCACCGTCAAAACCCTGATCGTAGCGGCCAGCGAGGAGTGTGATGCCGAATTTATCGCCCTGCTGGTACGGGGTGACCACGAGTTGAATGAGATTAAGGCGGAAAACCTGCCCGAGGTCGCCAGTCCCCTGCGCTTTGCCACCGAAGCGGAGATTCGGGCAGTGATCGGTGCCGGCCCCGGCTCCCTTGGCCCCGTCAACCTGCCGATTCCCTGCATCGTCGACCGCAGTGTCGCGAAAATGGCCGACTTCGGGGCCGGCGCCAATATAGACAATAAGCACTACTTCAATATCAACTGGGGTCGCGACCTCGGCGAGCCCCGGGAAGCCGACCTGCGTAACGTACTGGAAGGCGACCCCAGCCCCTGCGGCAAGGGCAAGCTGGTAATCAAGCGGGGTATTGAGGTGGGTCACATCTTCCAGCTCGGAGAGAAGTACAGCAAGGCGCTCAACGCCACCGTACTCAACGAGCAGGGCAAAGAGGTGGTGATGACCATGGGTTGCTACGGTATCGGGGTTTCCCGTGTGGTGGCGGCCTCCATCGAACAGAACCACGACGAGCAGGGCATCATCTGGCCCGACGCCATCGCCCCCTATCAGATCGGCATCGTCCCCATGCAGATGGACCGCTCCGAGCTGGTTCGCGAAACCACCGAAACCCTCTATAGTGAACTCAAGGCCGCTGGCTTCGACGTATTGCTGGACGATCGCGACAAAAAGACCAGCCCCGGCGTGAAATTTGCCGAGATGGAACTGATCGGCATCCCCCACCGCCTGGTGATCGGGGAGCGCGGCCTCAAGGAGGGGCTGGTGGAGTACAAGCACCGGCGTGACAGCGACAAGCAGGATATTCCGTTGGATAACCTGCTGGCATTCCTCAAAGAGCGGATCAGCCTCTGAGCCCGCACCAGAGAAGGGAGCGATGAACCGGATACCGCCACTGACCGCATGGAGGCAGCACCCCCTGAAAGTGGGACTGTTGCTCTTGATGCTGGTATCTCCCCTGCCGCCAGCCCTGGCGGAAGAGGGGGTGGCGGTTGACCAGGCGCTACGCTCCCTGCTGGCCGACACCGTCAACAGTGCCGATAGTTTCGAGGATCGCTTTGATGCGCAGGTCTGGCTACTGGATATGTCCAGCCGGCTGGAGCGCCTGATTCCAGACCACAACCGGCGGCTCGACCTGTTGCGTCAGGTCCACCGCGAAGCAACCCGAGCCAAGCTGCAGCCGGAACTGGTGATCGCCCTGATCCAGGTGGAGAGCGGTTTCAACCGCTACGCGGTCTCCTCCGCCGGCGCCCAGGGTTTGATGCAGGTAATGCCGTTTTGGAAAAATGAGATCGGCCGACCAGAAGATAACCTGACCGATATCGCCACCAATTTACGCTATGGCTGCACCATCCTCGCTTATTATCTCGAGAAGGAGAAAGGCAACCTGATCAGGGGCTTGGCGCGCTATAACGGCAGCCTCGGAAAAACCTGGTACCCCGAACGGGTAATGACGGCCTGGTACGACCACTGGTACGTTCACGAATCCTGAGAGCCCGGAATTGCTAACCGGTGGTAAAGCCCTCACAGGCAACCGGCTCTACCGCCTCCACCTCCACCGACTTGACCCTCGCCAGAGGCGGGCCCTGATGAAGCCAGCGCAGCAGCTCGTCCACCTCACCGGAGGCACCACAGACCAACACCTCGACATCGCCGTTACTCAGGTTTCGTGCCCAGCCCTCCAGCTTGAGCTGCTGTGCCCGCCGCTGGGTGGAGGCACGGTACCAGACGCCCTGTACCTTGCCGCTCACCACCGCCTTGCGATATATCCGATTCTCCATCGACTTTCTCCTGCCGATCAGTTGCCCGAGGCTTCCGCCAGCCCTTCATTACGGTAACCGGTTATTAGCGCCAGCAACTCCGCTTCGGTCTGAGGCCCAAGACGCTGCTCCACCACTTCCCCTGCACTGTTGAGTAGCCAGCTGGAGGGCAGCCCCAGGGGACGTTCACGCCCCAACTCGGCAGCGGGGTCACGATCCAGTACCGGAAACTCGATGCCCATATCCCCAATCTGCCGGCCAAGCTCCGCAGGGGTATCGGCACCATCAAAGGAGACACCCAGTACCCGGACGCCATTATCGGCGTGATGAAGGCGGTTAAGTTCCGGGATCTCATGCCGGCAGGGCTCACACCACTGCGCCCAGTAATTGATCACCGTCCACCCCTCACCGGAGGTAGCCAACTCGACACTATGACCGTGCTGGTCATAAAAAGAGCTATCACTACAACCAATACTGATTAGACAACAAAGTACGAGTGGAACTATTCTCATGATATGCGCGTTTTTTGGCCAATCGTGCGACACTTGGAAGGCTAACCCGCCGACCAGGTGTGTCACATGTTACATAGCCGGATGGGGGAAGGAAACTTCTGTCGGGCAAGGATTGCAGCATGAACCTTAATAAAATGGAGCTGTACACTCCTGTGCAGGAGATCACACGCAGCACTCTGTTTGAAGCAACCCCTAAAGCGGTAAAACGCGAGCTGCAGGAGTTGCCCCTTGGCAATATCCCCGAATCGCTCAAACGATGCACCAGTATGCTGGCCCTGCTGAACCGAACCCGCGTGGCCCATAGCGACCGCATCGGTATTATGCAGAGTTTTGACTACAGCTACCGCATCTTCGAAAGTTACTTCCGCCCCAGTGTCTCCATCAAATACCTGCGACCTAAAAAGCAGGAGGAGGTCTCCAGCCTGCTGCAGCTAAAAGAGGAGATGGCCAACGGCTACAAGATCATCCTCAAGGAGTCGCTCAGTAATAGCGGTGGCGGACGGGAGCTGGCCGTTCAGATCTACATGAGCATCTACTATCTGGGACACTGCCTGCTGCACAGCTACGACAATTTCCAGCAACCCTCCCCCCAGCTGTGGAGCGAGATCAACCACCTTTACCATCTTGCCGAGCATCGACATCTGCACCAGGTAACCATGGGACAGGCGTTCGAACCGGTCACCGCCAATACCTCAGGCGACCTTTACAAGCAGCTGCTGATGCTGGAAGCCGCCAACCCCTACCACCTCAACAGCGGCGAGCATTGGGTGCTCTACAACTACCTGGGGCACTGGTCGAAGTACGTGATGCTCGACCGCAACCGCCCCGATGAGGGGCAGGACGAGTATTTTATGGTGGACCTGAACCAGGCCGAAAAGCCCTTCAGCAAGCACAGCCACCAGCCACCAGCCTCCTCCGAGCTACGGGTGATCAACAGCAAAAAATTGATCTCATTAACCGAGCAACACATCAACACCCTGGCTGCGGGTAGCAGCAGCACTGCCATTGGCATGCCCGCCTCGATCAACAGCGAACACGCCATCGAGCTGTTACAGCAGGTCTGCAACAGCTGGAAACAACTCAACTATCGCCAGGATCTGCGCATTCCGGTTAGCGCGATGGCCGGCATTGTCTGGGGGATTCACAGCATCCATCACCTGCTTTCCCCCGCCTCCATGGAAAGCGACCTTCGCACCCCCCAGAAAACCACCGGCAAGATGATGAACGAAAGCCACGGTGGATTTTGTGTGCGCCTCTCCCGCGCCGACCAGCAGAACCTCTATAACGGACAGGTGGTGGCCATGCGAAGCGATCGCCAATCCCACCCCCACTGGATTCTGGGCATTGTCCGCTGGCAACAGAGCACCCCCGATGCTCACAAGCTATTGGGTGTCGAGTACATCCGCGGCGCGGTCCGCCCCATCAAACTCTGCGCCCAGGACCGCCCCGGTCCCGGCGAAAACTATCGAACAGGGTTACTGGTGACCCAACGCAGTAACGGTCGGCAGCAGCACAGCGTACTCACGGCCAGCGGTGTGTACGACACCGGACGTGAAATCCACCTCGATGTTCCACAACAGGGCAAACAGTACGATGTGCGTGCCTCTGAGCTGCTGACCCGAACGCCCCTCATCGATCGCTTCAGTTTCCAGGCCGCCTGAGCTGCGATCCTGTCAGGCTATAACTCGAGGTGCCGAGTTGTGTTCTTTTCCGGTCGGCCTTCAGGACGGCGTATTCCTGTCCCTGGCCTCGACTTCAACGGCGGGAGATTCCTTGAACAGACCTGACAGGGAGGTGGAAAAGCGCTCCCTGCCCGCCGCATCAAAGCGCTGCAACTGCTCCAATAGTTCAGTAAGCCAGGAGGGCAGTGGCTCGCGGATAGCCTTAAGGGCATCAGCGGAGGGCAGCCCCCAGGGCAGCCTCCGTATCAGCGGCCAGAGTTCAACCGTTGCGAGGTTTCGGCTCAGGACCCAGTCCCCCTCCTCCTCCTCGCGTAATAATCCTTGATGGGCCAACGCTCGACAGCAACACTCCCACTGTTCCATGCTTATTGGCCGTCGCTGCTGGTAGAGTTCTCGGCCCATGGGCTTTCCCTCGGAAAACGCCCGGTCAAACGCTTCCAGCACCAACAGCGCCTGCAGGGTGTTGGGCAGAGGGTTACGAATCATGATCGCGGGCAGGTCGCTCAGGCTCCTGACCAGCTCCGCACCAATCAACACGATCAGCCACCCCAGATAGATCCACAAAAGAAACAGGGGAACCGCTGCGAAGGCTCCGTAGATCAGCTGATAGGAGGGCGAGAGGGAGATAAACAGCCCAAACAGCGCCTTTGCCACCTCCAGCATCAGCGACACCAGTACCCCCCCGACAAAGGCATGGCGAAAGAGCACCTTGCGGTTGGGTACCGCCATATAGATAAGGCAAAAAGCCGCCACACTCATGCAAAAGGGCAACACCTGGAATAGCCAGCTCCCCAACCCCAGCATCTCTGTGGTGTCGGTAAAGAGCTTAAGGGAAGTGACATAGGAGGTGAGCACAAACCCCAACCCCAGCAGCAGCGGTCCAAGACTGAGGATCGCCCAGTACAGTAGAAAACCAGAGAGTCCGCGGCGGCCCTGCTCTACCCGCCAGATAGCATTGAGCGCACTTTCGATGCTGCGCAGCATCAAAAAGGCGGTCACGATCAAAAACACTACACCGACAGCCGTCAGCTGGCGCGCCTGGTGGGAGAACCCTTCCAGGTACTGCTCCACTGTCGCCCCGGCCGAAGGCACAAAGTTCTGGAAGATATAACTCTGGATCTGCTCCCCTACCCCCTGAAAGGAGGGAATGGCAGAAAGCATGCTGTAGGTGACCGTCATCATGGGCACCACCGCAAACAGGGTAGTGTAGGTGAGTGCTGAGGCCCGCTGCAGACAGCCATCCTCGGCAAAGCGCCGCAACAGATAGCGCAGATAGTGCAGTGCGCTCTCAATCTTCACCATGTCGACCTTTCTCCATCCCTGCCAATCGTTCTAGAATAGCGTCCTAACCTGACCATGCCCCATCCCGCCCGTAGCGGGTAGGACTGGTTACCCCATCATGTCACGGCCGAGGTAACCCAGCAATGACCGACCTTGTCATCTACCACAATCCGCGCTGTTCCAAATCGCGCCAGACCCTACAGCTGCTCGAGGAGCGGGGACTCACCCCCTCTGTGGTGCTCTACCTTGAGACCCCGCCCGATGCCACCACCCTGAAAGGCCTGCTCAAACAGCTGGGCATGGACTCTGCTCGCCTGCTGATGCGTACCGGCGAGACGGAATACAGGGAGATGGGACTGAGCCGCCCCGACTGTTCCGAGCAGGAGCTGATCGAGGCGATGGTGCAGTGCCCCCGGCTGATTGAGCGCCCCATCGTGGTGAAAGGCGAGCAGGCCCGGGTGGGACGCCCACCGGAATCCGTTCTGGAGATTATTTGATGTCAGAGCCCTATGTACTGGTGCTTTACTACAGCCGTCACGGCGCCACCGCCGAGATGGCAAGCTGGATTGCCCGTGGCATTGAGCGCGAGTCCGGCATGGAGGCAAGGCTACGGACCGTGCCCGCAGTTTCTGCCCTGTGTGAGGCGAGCGAGCCGGCGATTCCCGAGTCCGGAGCGGTCTATTGCAGCGAAGAGGATCTGCGGCACTGCGCCGGGCTGGTACTTGGCAGCCCGACCCGTTTCGGCAATATGGCCGCGCCTCTCAAATACTTTATCGACAGCACCAGCGCCCTCTGGCTCACCGGCGCCCTGATCGACAAGCCGGCCGCCGCCTTCACCTCCACCTCCAGTCTGCATGGCGGTCAGGAGAGTACGCTGCTCAGTATGCTGCTCCCCCTGCTCCACCACGGCATGCTCTATTGCGGACTGCCCTACAGCGAAAGCGAATTGATGCGCACCACCAGCGGAGGCACCCCCTACGGCGCCAGCCACTTTGCAGGGGCCGACAACAGCCAGCCTTTGAGCCAGGAGGAGCAGCATCTCTGCCAGGCACTGGGACAACGGGTAGCCCGTATCGCCCTTCAGCTGCGAGGGGGCCGCCAGTGAGTATTGACCTCCTTGCCCGCAAGGCCCACAGGGCCCACGTCACCAGCCGACTGCTCTATCTGGCGCTGCTGGTCAGTATCAGCCTCTGGACCTTTATCATCGACCCGCCCAAGGTCGACCACTTACTGAGCGTCTGGCTGGTGCAGGCGGTTCCCCTGCTGCTGTTTCTGCCGGCGGTACTGAGCGGAGCCCCCAAGGCCCACGCCTGGCTCTGCTTCGTGGTGCTGTTCTACTTCACCGCCGGAGTACTGCACACCTTCGCTAACCCCTACGGCGCTTTCGGCTGGCTGGAGTCGATCCTCAGTACCCTGCTGTTCTGCAGCTCCATGATGTACGTACGCTGGAAATACCAACTGATCAACCGGCGCCAGGGGGCCTGACCCGATGCCCCCCTCTGCGATTCCAGCCCAAGGCGACGCAACGCCAGTGATCTCCATGACCGGGGTGACCTTTGCGTGGCCGGGTCAGGCCAGCCTCCTCGATATCGAGCGGCTGGAGATCGCTGCTGGTGAACGGGTCCTGATCCGCGGCCCCAGCGGCAGCGGAAAAACCAGCCTGCTGGGGCTGCTTGGGGGAGTCCTGCTTCCCAACCAAGGATCGATCAGCGTATTGGGACACCCCCTCGAAACACTGGGGAATGCCGAACGGGATCACCTGCGCAGCGACCACATCGGTTACATCTTCCAGATGTTCAACCTGCTGCCCTACCTGTCCCTGGTCGAGAACGTCGTACTGCCTACCCGCTTTAGTGGCCGCCGTAAGGAGCGGGCACTGGGCAGCGCCCCTTCGCTGCAGGCGGAAGCGTTGCGACTGCTGGAGCATCTCGGCCTCGGAGGATCCCCCGACCTGCTGGACAAACCGGTATCCGCATTAAGCATCGGACAGCAGCAGCGGGTTGCTGCGGCCCGCGCCCTGATCGGTGCCCCTGAGCTGTTGATCGCCGATGAGCCCACCTCGGCACTGGACGCCGACTCCCGAGAGCGCTTCCTGCGTCTGCTGTTCGATGAGTGCGCCGCGGCCCACTCGACCCTGCTGTTTGTCAGCCATGACCGCAGCCTGGAGCCCCTCTTCTCAAGGGTGATTGATCTCCCCCAGCTAAATAGGGCCCACCCGCGGAGTACCATAGCCTGATGTCCATCATTCCACTGGCCTGGAAAAGCCTGCTTAACCGCCGCACGACGGCGCTGCTGACACTGGTCTCTATTGCCATCAGCGTAGCCCTGCTGCTGGGGGTGGAGAAGCTGCGCACCGAAGCCAAGCGCAGTTTCACACAAACCCTGTCGGGTACCGACCTGGTCGTTGGGGCTCGTACCGGACCGATCCAGCTGATGCTCTACTCCATTTTCCGCATCGGTGACGCCACTAACTCCATCTCCTGGGAGAGTTATGAGCAGATCAACGCCAACCCCCGGGTCGCCTGGACGATTCCCCTTTCCCTAGGGGATTCCCATCGCGGATACCGGGTATTGGGCACCAACGACCAGTACCTGGCGTACTACCGTTATGGTAACCGTACCTCTCTGCAGCTGGCCGAGGGCAGTTGGTTTAAGGATATCCAGGATGCCGTGATCGGTGCCGAGGTCGCACGCGCGCTGGGCTACGGTATCGATGACCCGGTGGTACTGGCCCATGGCACCGGTCGCGTCAGTTTCGTCCACCACGACGACCAACCCTTTCGGGTCAGCGGCGTCCTGGCCCCCACCGGCACCCCGGTAGACCAGACCATTCATGTTTCCCTGGAGGCGATCGAACTGATCCATGAGGACTGGGATAGCGGAACCCGCGCCCCCTCTCCCTCATCCACAGAGCGGCGCCAGCGCGTGCAAGAAGCCGAGCACCAGCACGAGACGGAGCACGAGCACGAACAGGAGCTCGAAAAAGGACAGGACAAGGAACACGCCCATCACCACGCACTCGAGCCGGGCTCCATCACCGCCGCACTGGTGGGGCTAAAATCCCGTGCCACGACCCTGTTGGTGCAACGTGAGATCAACGAATACAGGGGGGAGCCCCTGCTGGCCATTATCCCCGGCGTCACCCTCCGTCAGCTATGGAGTCTGGTCGGGGCCGTCGAACAGGCGCTACTCCTGATCTCCAGCCTGGTGGTGATCGCCGGCTTGATCGGTATGCTGACCAGCCTTCTGACCTCGTTGAATGAGCGACGCCGGGAGATGGCGATCCTGCGCGCACTGGGTGCGCGTCCGCGGCACATCTTCTCGCTGATGCTGTGCGAGTCGGTACTCCTGGCCGGCGCCGGTAGCCTGCTGGGGGCTGGAGTGCTCTACCTCATGCTGCTGGCCCTGCAACCGCTGATCAGCCAGGCCTATGGCATTGAGATTGCCATCAGCGCGCCTACGGCCTATGACCTGGGCATACTCACCGCTGTTATTCTGGGAGCCCTTATCGTAGGGCTCTTGCCCGCCTGGCGCGCCTATCGACAATCCCTCAGTGATGGGCTGAGTCCTCGCACCTGAACCGGCCCCACGCCGCGGAGAACCATGAAACCGATCCCGACCCTGACCCTGCTTCTGACCCTGCTATCCTCCCTGGCACTGGCCGATGTCCGCACCCTGGACTGGCTCGATCTGGTTCCGCAAACCCAGGTGGAAGCGGTGCTGGCCGAGCGCAATGCCAACTACCACGACCTGGAGGCCATGACCGAACAGATGATCGAGGAGGCCAAGGCGCGTATCGAGGGGTTGCAGCGCAGCCCGCAACTGGTGACCGAGCTGGACCAGCAGCGAATTCGCATTCCGGGCTATGTGGTTCCGCTGGAATTCGGTGACGACGAGGTGATCCGCGAGCTGCTTCTGGTACCCTACTTTGGCGCCTGCATCCATGTGCCGCCCCCGCCCCCCAACCAGATCATCCATGTCCGTTATCCGCAAGGACTCTCCGCCGACGCCCTCTACGACCCCTTCTGGGTGGAGGGGGTGCTCAGCATCCAGGGCTACGACTCGGAACTGGGTAGCGCGGGTTACTCCATGACAGCCGAGCGCATCGAGCTGTACACCCAGTAAGCCGACAACAAACCCTAAAGCCCCGCGCCGGGACTGCGGCCCTTACCAGCCCATCACCTGCTTGATGAAGGGCAGCGTCAATCGCCGCTTATCCCTCAGGGAGGCATTGTCGAGCAGCTCCAGCACGTTAAAGAGGGCTCCCATCCCCCGGGCACTGCGGGACAGGATATAGCGCGCCAGCTCCTCGCTCAGCTCGAGCCCCCGGTTACGGGCTCGCAGGATAAGGGCTTCACACTTGCGCTCATCGTCCAGTGGCTGCACCTGAAACACCAGCCCCCAGCCCAGGCGGGAGACCAGGTCCGGTAGCTGTATCCCCATCTTGGCGGGGGTCTGCCGGGCCCCGATCAATAACCGGGTACCACTTTCCCGCACGCGGTTAAACAGGTGAAACAGTCCCTCCTCCCACACGGCGGAGCCGGCGACCTGCTGAAGGTCATCGATACAGACCAGATCCAGATTCTCCAGCCCATCCAGCAGCGTCGCCGGATAATCATCCAGCTCCGCCAGCGGCAGGTAGACACTGCTTTGCCCACTCAACTGTGCCTGGTGACAGGCGGCCTCCAGCAGGTGGCTAACGCCGACTCCAGGATTGCCGTAGAGGTAGAACAGCAATTCCTGGTCTCCCGCCTCTTGGCGGCGGGGATCGAGCATAGCCAGCAGGGTACCGTTATCCCCCCCGACAAAGTTATCGAAAGTGGCGTCATCGCGCAGGCGAATGCCCAGGGGGAGTTGCACAGGATGGCTCATAGCAGAAGCAGCTTAATTCTCATTGGTCCGTTCGTGGGTGTCCGCGTGGTACAGGTGGCTTTGCCGGTAGTGATCATGCAGATGGCGCAACAACACCACGATCACCGCCCCCACCGGCAGCGCCAGTAGTATGCCGGTAAAACCAAACAGCTGCCCGCCCGCCATTATGGCAAAAATAACCGCCACCGGGTGCAGTCCGATGCGATCCCCCACCAGCATGGGCGTCAGCACCATCCCCTCCAGCAACTGTCCCACCATGAAAACGGCGCCGATCAACAGCAGGGGAAGGTAGCCGTCAAACTGGAACAGGCCCGCGATCAAGGCAGCGCCAATCCCCAGGATAAAGCCCATATAGGGAACGATACTGGCCAGCCCCGCCAGCAGGCCGATCACCAGCGCGAGCTTGAGTCCAACCCACCATAAGCCTACGGAGTAGATCAGCCCAAGGCAGATCATCACCACCATCTGTCCCTTAAGGAAGGCTCCCAGCACCTCGTCGCATTCCAGTGCCAGCTTGCCCACCACGGGTTGCAGGTTAAGCGGAAGCAGATCCGACAGTTTGGCCATCAGGATATCCCAGTCCCGCAACAGGTAAAATGCCACCACTGGAATCAACACCAGGTTCGCCAGCCAACCCGCAAAGGCGAGCCCGGAGCGGGAGACCGACTGCACCCCACCCAGTAACAGATTACCGATCCCCTGCCAGCTTTCCTTAAGGCTGGCGACCACCGATGACAGCTGCCACTGCTCGGCGTCGGCCCCCAGATACGCCTTCAAACGAGGCATCAGGTACTGCTCCAGTCCGCGAATCCAGTCGGGCAGGTTGGTAACCAGATACTTCAGCTGAACCCCCAGCAAGGGGATCACAATCAGCAGCACCGCCAGCAGAATGAGTGTCATCACAGCGAACACACCGACCACCGCACCGGTCCGGGACCAGCCGTAGGCCTCCAGCCGATCTGCGACCGGATCACCCAGGTAGGCCAGTATCATGGCCACCAGGAAAGGAGCCAGTATCGGGCTGAGCAGATAGACCAGGCCGCCGGTCGTCACCAGGATACCCAGCAAAAACCAGCGCTGGGAGAGTGTCATTCCCCGCTGCTGATTTGCTGTCTCCTCGCTGCCACTCAAGGGCGCACCTGCCACTGGTAGTAGAGCGAACGGCTACCCTGGGGTTCCTCGGCATTGCGTTCAACCTCCGGCAGCATCTGCTGTTCCAGCGCAATCACCTCCTGCAGTTGCTGCAGGCTACCATCGATGGTCAGGTGAAGGGTGAGCTGGTCGCCCCTTACCTCCATCGGTTTGGCGCTGCGTACCGCCGTCAGCTTCTGCAGGTAGTCAATCGCCTGGGCATAAGCCTCAACACTCTTGACTCCCCCCAGCACCAGCCGGGCAGGAATCTCGGAGGCCTCTCCCAGACGCACCGCATAGCGGCTGGCCAACTCACGCACGGCAAGATCCACCCCACGTTCGACCAGCTCTGCCTCGGAGGAGGCTTTCACATCCAGGCTGACCCGCTCTCCACGCAGGATCATCATCCAGCGGCCCACCCACTGGGTCGCCGACGCCCGGTAATAGCGCCCCGCGAGGATGGCTCCAGGGTTGTAGCGTTGCGATGCCTCACTGATCGGCTCCGCAAAAAGGCCCCACAGATCGGTGTCGCTGATTGCGGTTCGATCATCGATATCCATCAGCGGCAGCATCAACGGCAATCCGCGCGACTCCCCGGCAGCGCTCAAGGCCTCGATCACCGGTTCAGTGCCACCACTGGCGACTATCCGGCGCTTGCCGCGGGACTCCTCCACCAACCACACCAGTACCGAGGGGCGATTGGCCCCCCAGATGGGAAGATCCAGCTCCCGTGCCAGGCGGGTAACCCCGGCGGGGTCAAAGCTGACCCGCATCCAGCTGGCCGGAATCGCCTCGCCCTGCTCGTTGGGCAGGGTCCTGTCGCTGTCCCTATAGGCGAAAGTACGGGCAAAGCGACCCGCATCGCCGATCCGGCCCAGCAGAGCGTCGTCCGCTGTCAGCTGGCCTCCCGACAGCTTACCCAGCACCTGCACCAGTGCCTGCTGCATGCCCTGGGTACGGAACTCAGCATCCTGGCCGGGGACCAGTACCTCCGCACTGTAAAGAGTATCCACCAGCTCGGCCCGGGCCGATGACTGCCAACCCAGCGCCAGCATCCCCCACAGCAGGAGCGCGCACCAGGGTTTCACGGTTTGATCCATAAGGAGGTAGTTCCCTGAGAGTAAAAGCCCTATTTTGCCACAGATTCGATGGCAGGCATCCCTGTTCGGAACGGGAAACTGTTGTTAAAATAGCGCAGCCCCGGACCCGGGTCACATTTCCTCAACCGCTCCCAACCTTGCAGGCCCCTGAATGACCAGCCACAGCGATGCCAATAAGCCCTCCATCAGTTACAAAGACGCCGGTGTCGACATTGACGCCGGAAACCAGCTGGTTGAACGAATCAAAGGGGTTGCCAAGCGCACGCGTCGACCCGAGGTGATGGCGGGACTGGGCGGTTTCGGTGCCCTGTGCGAGCTGCCCAAGGGCTATAAGGAGCCGGTACTGGTATCCGGTACCGACGGCGTTGGTACCAAGCTGGCGCTGGCCATGAAGCTGAACAAGCACGACACCATCGGCATCGACCTGGTGGCCATGTGCGTGAACGACCTGATCGTGGCCGGTGCCGAGCCCCTCTTTTTCCTCGACTACTACGCCACCGGCCACCTCAACGTGGAGGTCGCCGCCCAGGTGGTAACCGGCATCGGCGCCGGCTGTGAGCTGGCTGGCTGCGCCCTGGTTGGGGGAGAGACCGCCGAGATGCCCGGCATGTACGAAGGCGAGGATTACGACCTGGCCGGTTTTTGCGTCGGCGTGGCCGAGAAATCACGCCTGATCGACGGCAGCCAGGTGAAAAGCGGTGACCTGCTGATCGCCCTGCCCTCCTCCGGCCCTCACTCCAACGGTTACTCCCTGATCCGCAAGATTCTTGAGGTAGCTAACAGCGACCTGAGCCAGCCGATGGGCGACAAGACACTGGCGGAGGCCCTGATGGAGCCCACCCGCATCTACGTTAAACCCTTGCTGCGCCTGATTCGCGAGTCCCAGGTCAACGCGCTGTCACACATCACCGGTGGCGGCCTGCTGGAGAACATTCCCCGCGTACTGCCGGACAGCTGCAAGGCGGTGATCGACACCGGCAGCTGGAAACGCCCCGAGGTGTTCCAGTGGCTGCAGGAGCAGGGCAACGTCGAGGAGCGGGAGATGTACCGGACCCTCAATTGCGGCGTGGGCATGGTCATTGTCGTCCCCAGCGCACAGCGCGACAGCGCCCTTGCACTGCTGGCCGAAGAGGGCGAGTCGCCCTGGGTGATCGGTGAGATCGCCGAGCGGGCGGTAGACGAGGAGCAGGTTGAGCTGCGCGGACTCTAGGGAATCATCAAGCATGGCAACCAGAACGGTAGTGATCATCTCCGGTAGCGGCAGTAACCTGCAAGCCCTGATCGATCGCGCAGAGGAGATCGGTATCGAAATCTGCGGGGTGATCAGCAACCGCGAAGACGCCTACGGCCTGCAACGCGCGCAGCGCGCAGGCATCGCTACCGCTTTGGTGGACCACCGCCAGTTCGACTCGCGCGAAAGCTTTGATGCCACCCTGGCTGAAACCATCGACGGCATGCAGGCCGAACTGGTTATCCTGGCCGGCTTTATGCGCATACTGACCCCGGAGTTCACACGCCGCTACGAGGGACGGATGCTCAATATCCACCCCTCACTGCTGCCCAAGTATCGTGGGCTTCACACCCACAAGCGTGCCCTTGAGGCCGGTGAGCAGTGGCACGGGGCGACGATTCACTTCGTCACCGAAGAGCTCGACGGCGGCGCCAACATTATCCAGGCCCCGGTGGCCATCAACAGCAGCGACTCCGAGGAGACCCTCGCGGCGCGGGTGCATGGTGTGGAACACCGCATCTACCCTCTCGCAGCCCAGTGGTTTGCCGAAGGGAGGCTGCGCCTGCAGGAGGGAAGAGCCTACCTCGATGGCGCACCACTGCCCACCGAAGGCTATCAGTACCACGACTAGGCCGGCACCATGACCAAGCCGCCTTGGCGGCTTGGTCGCTGCGCGCTACTATGGCCCTCTCCAGCTTTGGATACCGCCATGGGCATTGCCAACCACCTCCGACTCCTGCCACTCCTGCTGCTGCCACTCACGGCCCAGGCCCTGCAGCCCTATGAGGCGACCTACAGCGCCACCTACTACGGCCAAACCGGCGAAGCCAGTAGCAGCCTGACCCGGAATGCGGACGGCAGTTTTACCACCCGCTTCAATACCGATATCAGCGTTCTCTTTATCAAGTTTTACCAGCACCAGAGCTCCGACTTCCAACTGCAGGGCGAGCAGGTGGTCCCCCTCCACTACCGCTATAGCGGCACCCGCTCCAGGGAGGTCAACGACCTGCGGTTTGACTGGGAAGAGCAGCGTGCCGTTGAACAGGGCAACCCCGGCTGGAGCATAGCGATCAACGCTGCCGTTCAGGATGAGCTGAGTTACCAGGAGCAGTTGCGCCTGGACCTCAGGCGTAGGCACCAGCCCCTCGAATACCTTGTCGTTGAGGAAGCCGAGCGGCTGAAGTTGCTGCGCTTTGAGCGTCAGGGGGCTGAGCGACTGCAAACCCCCTGGGGTGCGGTCGATACGGTCCGCGTCAAGCGCATTCGTGGCAAGGACAAGGATCGTGAAACCCTGCTCTGGTTTGCCCCCGAATGGGACTACCTGCTGGTACGCATCGAGCACACCGAACGTGGCAGCGGCTACCGGATTGAGCTCAAGTCGGCCACACTGGACGGTACGCACCTGTCACCCCCCAACCCCAACACCCCCTAAGGAGATCCATATGCGCCTCTTACACACCATGCTCCGCGTTGGCGACCTCGATCGCTCCATCGACTTTTACACCCGCATCCTGGGCATGAAACTGCTTCGAAAATCCGACAATGCCGAGTACAAGTACACCCTGGCCTTTGTCGGTTACGGTGATGAAAGCGAGGGGGCGGTGATTGAGCTGACCTACAACTGGGGAACCGACAGCTACGACCACGGCAACGCCTTCGGCCATATTGCCCTGTCGGCGGATGATATCTATGCGACCTGCGATCGCATCCGCGAGGCCGGCGGCGTGATCAGCCGGGAACCGGGCCCCGTACTGGGGGGGACCACCGAGATCGCCTTTGTCCGCGACCCCGATGGTTACGCCATCGAGTTGATTGCCAGCTCATCCTCCAGCAAGGGATTAAAGGGGTAGGGAAACCTCCCGGGCACAAAAAACGGCCCGCACATCCTTTGATTGCTACCGCGACCCACAGGGACTTGGGGAGTGCCGGCCTGGCAGGAGCATTGGCCAGCCCGTTCATCCTGTACATAAAAAAAGGCCTCTTACGAGGCCTTTTTCCGTATCGGAGAGAATCACTTCAAGGGGCTACGACCCTTCTTGGCGGCAATCCGCATCCGCAAGGCGTTCAGCTTGATGAAGCCACCGGCATCGCCCTGGTCATAAGCGCCGGCATCATCCTCAAAGGTCGCAATGCTCTCATCGAACAGCGTATCCTTGGACTTACGCCCGACCACGATCACATTCCCCTTGTAGAGCTTCAGGCGAACCTTACCGTTTACATAGCGCTGGGAGTTGTCGATCATCTGCTGCAGCATCTCCCGCTCGGGAGACCACCAGTAACCGTTGTAGATCAGCTTCGCGTAACGGGGCATCAGTTCGTCTTTGAGGTGAGCCACCTCGCGGTCGAGGGTGATCGATTCGATCGCCCGGTGCGCCTTCAGCATAATGGTGCCGCCAGGGGTTTCATAGCAGCCCCGGGCTTTCATTCCCACGTAACGGTTTTCGACGATATCCACACGGCCGATGCCATTGGCACCCCCCACCTGATTGAGGTGCGCCAGCACCTGGGCAGGCGACATCTTTTCGCCATTGATGGCCACGATGTCTCCATGACGGTAGTCGAGCTCAATGTAGGTAGGCTCGTTGGGCGCCTCCTCCGGCGATACACTCCACAGCCACATATCCTCTTCCGGCTCATTCCAGGGGCTCTCCAGCAAACCACCCTCGTAGGAGATGTGCAGCAGGTTGGCATCCATGGAGTAGGGCGACTTTTTGCCCTGCTTGTTCTCAACCGGGATATTGTGCTGTTCGCAATAGGCCAGCAGGCTCTCCCGCGAATTGAGATCCCAGTCGCGCCAGGGGGCGATCACCTGAATACCCGGCTTGAGGGCATAAGCACCCAGTTCAAATCGAACCTGGTCATTACCCTTGCCGGTCGCACCATGGGCAATGGCATCGGCACCGGTCTCATTGGCGATCTCAACCAGGCGCTTGGCAATCAGGGGACGTGCGATGGAGGTGCCCAGCAGATACTCACCTTCGTAGATGGTATTGGCTCGGAACATCGGGAAAACGAAATCTCGGACAAACTCTTCTCGCAGGTCATCAATGAAGATCTCCTTGATGCCCATTGCCTCTGCTTTGCGGCGGGCCGGCTCAAGCTCTTCGCCCTGCCCCAGGTCAGCCGTAAAGGTGACCACTTCACACTGATAGGTGTCCTCCAGCCACTTGGCGATAACGGAGGTATCCAACCCCCCGGAGTACGCCAGGACCACTTTATTAATGCTTTTCATCGAGTTTTCCCACTCTCCCTACTGTTTGTTTCCGAGCCTCTCTCCTCTCCTGGGGTCGACTATCCGCCGCGGCCAAACGCGCACATAAGGCGGTTACCGATCGCCAACACCCAATAAAAGGCAGAGTATTCTAAACGCCCACGCCGGGAAATCCCAGCCCGTCAGGGGATTCGGGGCCATTTTCCCGGTTTTCTTTTGTTACTGGGGGCCGAGGGGGGGGGAGGCCGGCCCGGCGATGGAGGCGCTTCGATCCGCTTAGCTGTCGAAGCTCTCCTCCTTATCGAGGCGGATGGTGACACGGCGGTTACGGGCACGGTTGGTTGCGGTGCTGTTACTGGCAACCGGATAGCGCTCACCGTGGAATCGCAACAGGATCATATCGGTTGGCAAGCCGCGCTTTTGCAGGTAGTCACGCACCGCCTCGGCACGCTCCTTCGACAGTTCGCGGTTCGCCAGGCGGCGCCCCCGGTTGTCGGTATGGCCATCGATGTAAATGGTGCTGACCGTAGGGTCCGCTTTCACATAGATCACAATATTGGTAAGGGTCTCCAGCGCATCATCCCTGAGCTGGGATTTCCCAGTATCAAAGAGTACGGTCGAGCGTTGAATCTGGTCGAAGTTAACCGGCAGAAGCTGCGACAGGCACCCCACATACTGCTGGTAGACGGGCTGGAAGTTAACCGGCGACAGCTCCACCGCAACCGGCTGCTTACTGTCGTACCAGGCCAGCCTATGCAGGGTCGGCTGCATGCCACCGTAGAGCTGGGCCAGCATGGAGCTCGGCAAGGGGCCCTGTAGCGCTACCGCCTGACGACCACCACTGACCGGAACCGAACCCAGCTCCTGCACCGCTGCACCAATGCGCCAGGGAGGGGGTTCCGAGGTCATCTCTGCACGCCCCTTGCGCATCGGGCGGTGCCAGCTGTCGAGATAGAAGCTGACCCGTTCACCCGCGCGGTGGGAAAACACCGCTTCACCATAGTTGGGGATGGCATGGGAGAGACGACATTCAAACACCGAGGCCTCGAGGCGCCAGACCGAATTGTCCATCGGCGCGCTGAAGGTGACAGCGTAGGCGGGCATACCCGTCAGTGCCAGCATCGCTAGCACCCCCAACCAATGAGAAAAACGCACGTGACGGCTCACAGCCCACCCCTGAAAAATTGTTATCGTCTGGAGTATCGGCCTGGGGCAAAAAAACTTTACCTGCATTTTATTATCCAGGAACGTTAGCCCTGCCGGCTGGCGCCTATCGAAATGGTCCTCTTTGCGGTAGGATGCGCATCAGCTGACTGATCGAAACCAAGGCACCGTCATGACCGACACACTCACCCTGATTCGCCCCGACGACTGGCATCTTCACCTGCGCGATGGTGCGGCCTTGAGGCACACCGTTGCCGATGCCGCCCGCTACTTTGGCCGTGCTATTGTGATGCCCAACCTGACGCCTCCCGTCACCCGGCTTGAGGGAGCACTGGCCTACCGGGAGCGGATCATGGCCCAACGGCCGGACGGCAGCGACTGGCAACCCCTGATGGTGCTCTACCTGACCGACAACACCAGCCCCGGCGACATCCGCGAAGCCCACGCCAGTGGTATGGTGACCGCCGCCAAACTCTATCCCGCCGGTGCCACCACCAATTCGGCTTCGGGCGTCACCTCCCTGGAACGGATCTACCCGGCACTGGAGGCGATGGCCGAAACCGGCATGCCACTGCTGGTGCACGGAGAAGTGACTCACGACAGCATCGACATCTTCGACCGGGAGGCGGCTTTTATTGACCAGCAGCTGGCGCCACTGCGGGTACGCTACCCTCAGCTGCGTATCGTTTTCGAACACATTACCACCGCCGACGCAGCCCAGTTTGTACTCAGCGCCGAGTCCAATGTGGGGGCCACCATCACCCCCCAGCACCTGATGTATAACCGTAACCACCTGCTGGTCGGAGGTATCAAACCTCACTTCTACTGCTTGCCGGTACTCAAGCGCAACCGTCACCAGCAAGCCCTGCGCGATGTCGTGACCCGCGGTGACTCCCGCTTTTTCCTCGGTACCGACTCGGCACCCCACGCCCAGTCAGCCAAGGAGAGCAGCTGCGGCTGTGCCGGCTGTTACAGCGCCCACGCCGCCATCGAGCTCTACGCAGAGGTGTTTGAAGAGCTGGGAGTGCTGGACAAGCTGGAGGCCTTTGCCAGCTTTAACGGTCCCGATTTCTACCGCCTGCCCCGCAACAGTGACCGGATCACCCTGAGCCGCCAGCCCTGGCAGGTTCCCCAGGTACTGGAGCTTGGTGAGCAGCCCCTGGTTCCCCTCAAAGCAGGAGAGACTGTGCGCTGGAAGGTAACGGCGGGGAGCTTCGCGTGAACGAAGAAATTCAGCCAAAAACCCTGATGGCCGGCCGATTCAGGGGCTTTCTGCCGGTAGTAATCGACGTCGAAACCGGGGGCTTTAACGCCGCCACCGACGCCTTGCTCGAAATCGCCGCCGTCACCATGAGCATGGACGAGGAGGGGTTTCTCTACCCCGATGAAGCGATCTCCTTTAACGTAACCCCTTTTGAGGGGGCCAACATCGAGCCGGCCGCCCTCGAGTTTACCGGTATTCGCCCGGACAGCCCGCTGCGCGGTGCCGTCGATGAGAAGGAGGCGCTGGAAAAGATCTTTCGCATGGTGCGCAAAACCGTCAAGAGCACCGGTTGCAGCCGCGCTATCCTGGTGGGTCACAACGCCACCTTCGACTTGGGGTTCCTGAACGCGGCGGTTAACCGCTGCGACCTCAAACGCAACCCCTTCCACCCCTTCTCCAGCTTCGACACCGCCACCCTGGCTGGTCTGGCGTACGGCCAGACAGTGCTGGCCAAGTCCTGCCAGGCCGCCGATATCGACTTTGATAACCGCGAAGCCCACTCGGCGCTCTACGACACCCAAAAAACCGCCGAGCTGTTCTGCGCCATCGTCAACCGCTGGCAGGAGCTGGGGGGCTGGAACCCGTTCCAGTAACCCGCGTATTTGACACAACGCGGGGGCCTAAAAATAGCGCTTGCGGCATAAAAAAAGGGGGCTGTTAGCCCCCTTCTCTTCTCGACACCCTATTAAAGCGCGTCGGCATTCTCACTCAGGTACTTGGCTACGCCATCAGGAGAGGCGTTCATGCCCTTGTCACCCTTGCTCCAGCCGGCGGGGCAAACCTCACCGTGTTCCTGGTGGAACGCCAGGGCGTCAACCATACGCAGCATCTCGTCAACGTTACGACCCAGCGGCAGGTCGTTAACCACCTGGTGACGTACCAGTCCATCTTCATCGATCAGGAAAGAGCCGCGGAAAGCAACACCGGCGTCGGCTTCGACGTCATAAGCGCGGCAGATCTCGTGCTTAACGTCCGCTACCAGAGTGTACTTAACAGGGCCGATACCGCCCTCGCTAACGGGGGTGTTACGCCACGCGTTATGGCTGAATTGGGAGTCGATGGAAACACCGATCACCTCAACGCCACGGCTGGTGAACTCCTCAATACGGTGATCAAACGCGATCAGCTCAGAGGGACACACGAAAGTGAAGTCCAGCGGGTAGAAGAAGACCACCGCCTTCTTGCCCTTGATAGCAGCAGACAGGGTGAAGCTGTCAACGATCTCTCCGTTGCCCAGTACGGCTGCGGCAGTGAAGTCAGGTGCAGATTTTCCTACTAATACGCCCATGGTGAATATTCTCCAGTGTTAGTTATTAAGACCGGTCCCTGGGGAACCGATTCAGGTGATGAAATTGATTACATAAAGGGTCTTGGCACCCGCTAAACGCCCTGTGTAGAGGGCTCAACGCTTAGGGGGCCTCAAAACTGGTGTAATCATAGTACACCTCGAAAAAGCTGCATCCCACCCAATCACGATTGATTTTATGTGTTGGCTCTATAGAGATTAACTATTGGTAATTCGAGTGCAGATAGCGAACCTTTCAATTGATAATGATTCTCGTTATAGTTATGATAAGGCCTACTTAAGCATCCATCGAAACGTTTTGCGAGAACTCTTTATGTACGTATGTCTCTGCAAAGGAATCACCAGCAGCCAGATCCAGCAAACCATTGATGCCGGTGCCGACAGCCTGCGTGACCTGCGCGAAACCCTCGGGGTAAGCACCCAGTGCGGCAAATGTGCACGCACCGCCCTTGACCTGCTGCGACAGGCTGGCAGCGACCAGCAGCCCGCCACCCAGTGCGATTACTACGCGGCCCTCTGATCTCCCTCGCTTTGCACCCTCTAGGCTCTGGTCCATACTGAAAGACCGGAGCACATACAGAGGAGGAGGCCAATGAAAGGTGATAGCAAGGTGATTGAGCACCTTAACCGCTGCCTGGGAAACGAGCTGGTCGCCATTAACCAGTATTTCCTGCACGCTCGCATGTACAAGGACTGGGGCCTATCCGAGCTGGCGGATAAGGAGTACCACGAATCTATCGATGAGATGAAGCACGCCGACTGGCTGGTCGAGCGTATCCTCTTTCTTGAAGGGATACCCAACCTGCAGGACCTGGGAAAGCTCAATATCGGTGAAAACACCCCTGAAATGCTGCAAAGCGATCTGGATATGGAGGTAAAGCGGGCCATACCCGACCTGCGCGAGGGGATCGTTTACTGTGAATCAGTGCGTGACTTCGTCAGCCGCGAGCTGTTGCAAAAAATACTCGACTCCGAGGAGGAGCATGTCGATTGGCTGGAGACCCAGCTGCAACTGATCGACAAGATGGGGTTGCAAAACTACCTGCAATCCGCCGCTTCCTAGGAGGGACAGCATAAAAAAAGGCCCGTACAATACGGGCCTTTTTTGGGGGAAACGCCCCTGGAAACGCGCTTACTCGGCTTCCTTCTCGGCCGCTGAGGCCACTGCGTCCTTGATCAGGGTTTGCAGTTCACCGGACTCGTACATCTCCACCAGGATATCACTACCACCGACCAGCTCGCCGCCAACCCAAAGCTGGGGGAAGGTGGGCCAGTTGGCGTAGGTTGGCAGGTTGGCACGAATTTCAGGCTGCTCAAGGATGTTCACGTAAGCAAAGCGCTCGCCGCACGCCATGACGACCTGGGCCGCCTTGGAGGAGAAACCGCACTGGGGCATGTTGGGGGTGCCCTTCATAAACAGCAGTACTGTATTGCTCTCTATCTGCTGTTTGATCTGATCCATAATATCCATCAGGTTACCTCTTTAAATCAGCTGGGGGTGATCGGTAGGGCTTGCCAACCAGCATCCCGTTACCGCTTTGATCGCCCATTCTACAACAAATAGTGGCAACGCCATACTAGTCCCCGGAGAGCGGCTGCACCTTGACCGGCACCCCATTAACGGCCGCATTCCCCGACAGGCTATCGAGCCATCGGTCATCGGTCAGGTCATTGGCGCTGGGGGCCGAATACTGGCTCGCCACCCCTAGCCGAACACCGGGGCGTTGGTGCCCCCAGCCGTGAGGCAGGCTGACTACCCCCGCCATCAAGCTGTCGGTGATCGATACGGTGACGGTCGCCTCCCCAACGCGTGAGCTCAAACGGGCCGAGGCCCCTTCACTGAGGCCCAGACGCTCAGCGTCCTGCGGATGGATCAACAGAGCCGTTCTTGACTTGCCCTTTACCAGGCGCTGGCTGTTGTGCATCCATGAGTTATTGCAGCGCACATGGCGGCGTCCGATCAACAGCAGGTCATCCGTCGGGGGCTGCTGCAGTCCCTGGTCCACACGATCAATATCCGCCAGGCACTCCGCCACATCGCAATGGATCAGGCCATCAGGGGTTTTAATCCGCTCCAGCAAGTTGCTGCGCAAGGGTCCCCGGTCGATACCGCTGGGAGACTCCAACAGCTGCTGTACACTCAGGCCACTCACCGACAGGCCATGGTCCACCACCTGGCGAGGTGAAGGCAGGGGCTGAAAAGTGGTATCAAGGGCCTTGGCCAGTGCCTTGCCCAACCCGTTGAAGATCTCCCAGTCGAGCAGGGCCCCCTCGCGGGGAGGAAAAATCGCCTCACTGAAGCGCTGGGTATCCCTGACCGCAAAGTGATGGAACACCATATCGTAGTGGTCATGGGCCAGCGGGGAGGCCGGCGGCAATATGAGATCGGCAAAACGGGTTGTCTCGTTGAGGTAGGGGTCGATCGAGACCATGAAGTCGAGCCCGTCCAGCGCCCGCTCCAGCTGCACTCCGTTCGGGGTGGAGAGCACCGGGTTACCGGCAATGGTCAGCAGTGCCCGTACCTGCCCCTCGCCGGGCCTAAGCATCTCCTCTGCCATGGCTGAAGCCGGCAGTTCGCCAGCGAACTCGGGGAGCCCACGCACCCGGCTCTGGTGCCGGTTGTAGTGTCCCGCAGGGCCAATGGCAGTGAAATCGATCGGCGGGGCCGGGAACATCATACCGCCGGGCTGGTCGATATTCCCACCCACCAGGTTGATGAGCGCAATCAGCCACTGGCACAGTCCGCCAAATCGCTGGGTCGATACCCCCATGCGCCCATAGCAGAGGGCGCGCTCCGAACGCAGGGCGCGTGCCATCGCTTCGATCTCTGTGGCCGCGATGCCGGTGCGCTCGCTGACCCGCTGCGGCGTGAACGCCTTGATACGTTGGGCCACTGCCTCCAGCCCCCGAAGTCGCTCACCGACTTCACCCCGGCCACGGCACCCCTGCTCCAGCATCTGGTTAAGAATCGCCAACAGCAGCAGTGCATCACTCTCAGGGCGGATAAAGTGGTGCTGGTTGGCAATTTCGGCGGTCTCGGTACGACGGGGGTCCACCACTACCATCTGCCCGCCTCGCGCCTGCAGGGCTTTGACCCGCTTGCGAAAATCGGGGACGGTCATGATGGAGCCGTTGGAAGCCATGGGGTTCCCCCCCAGCATCAGCAGGTAATCGGTACGGTCGATGTCGGGGACAGGGATTAGGAACTGATGGCCGTAAAGCCACAGCGAGGAGAGATGATGGGGCAGCTGGTCAACGGAGGTGGCGCTGTAGCGGTTACGGGTTTTGATCTGTTTGGTCACCAGCTTGGCGTGGGTAATGGCGCCAATGTTGTGGGCATTGGGGTTGCCCTGATAGGTGGCGATGGCATCCGCGCCGTAACGCTCCTGTACCGCTGCCAGCCCCTTGGCGGCCTCTTCGAATGCCTGCTCCCACTCGATCTCTAACCACTGATCACCGTTGCGCTTGAGGGGTTTAACGAGCCGATCCGGGTCTTCGTGCAGATCCTGCAAAGCCACCGCCTTGGGGCAGATATGGCCTCTCCCGAGCGGATCCTGCTCATCGCCTTTGATGGAGACAACCTGCTCGCCCCGGGTAATGATTTTAAGGCCGCAGATCGCCTCACACAGGTGGCAGGCACGGTAGTGAGTTTGCTCGTTGCTCGACATGGTTAGGGCTCTCGTCGCCAATGGCGGTTTCTGATCAGGTTAATGGTTCGACCAGCCTAGCGCTGCGGCGCCCCGCTGGGCAACCGGGTTCACCGTACAAATAACAGTGCATTAACCAACCTGATAATCGACTCGATGGCCAGCCCGTACCAAGAGTATTGATCTGGCTCAGTTATGCGAATGAGTTTCATTGCCGACTACAGCTGCAGCCTTTAAGATAACGCTCATTGGCCAGAACCCGCAGCACGGAGCGGGCAAGTGACGGGAGTCCCATGAATTTACTGCTTGAGGTAAGCCAGCTGAAACTGGCTTACCAGCAACAGGTCATCGTCAATGACCTCAGCTTTCATATCAACGATGGCGATATCTGCAGCCTGCTGGGTCCCAGCGGCTGCGGCAAAACCACCACCCTGCGGGCAATCGCCGGCTTTGAAAACCCGCTGGGCGGCGAGATACGCCTTGATGGCCGCCTGCTTTCCACAGCCACCGAGCAGCTCCCCCCAGAGCAACGCCAGATCGGAATGGTGTTTCAGGACTATGCCCTCTTCCCCCACCTGACCATCTACGAAAACATCGCCTTCGGCATCAAGCAAAAACGCAACAAGGGGGCAATCGTTAAACGCCTGCTGGAGATGGTCAACCTGCCTGGCATGGACCGGCGCTACCCCCACGAGCTCTCCGGTGGCCAGCAGCAACGAGTCGCCCTGGCACGGGCCATGGCCCCAGAGCCGCGGCTGCTGCTGCTCGATGAGCCCTTCTCCAACCTGGATGTGGATCTTCGCCGACGCCTCAGCCAGGAGGTACGCGAAATCCTGAAGGAGCAGAAGATCAGCGCTATTTTAGTGACCCACGACCAGGAGGAGGCGTTCGCCTTTTCCGACAAGGTCGGGGTGATTAAGGAGGGGAACCTGCTGCAGTGGGACACCCCCTACGAGCTGTACCACGAGCCCAACTCCCCGTTTGTGGCGAACTTTATTGGCCAGGGCCACTTTATCCGTGGCCAGATGAACGATGCCGAGAGCATCACCACCGAGCTGGGTCTGCTCGCCGGAAACCGGGTCTTCAACTGGCCCGAGGGGACTCCGGTGGAGGTGCTCTTGCGGCCCGATGATATCGTGCTCGATGAAACCAGCGACTGCATTGCCACCGTCGTGCGCAAGACCTTTATGGGCGCGGTCAGCCAATACCAGCTGCAACTGCCCACCGGCAGCGTCATCGAGTCCTTGATCCCCAGCCACCATGACCTGAAACTGGGCGACAGGACCGGCATCCGGGTGGAGGCCGATCACCTGGTGGTGTTTGCCACCCCCACCGATGGCAACCCCGAGTTTTTCCGTACCTACCGAGAGAGCTGACACCGGAGAGAAATAAGGGGTGCCCCAATCAGGGAGGGGGCGCCGCTACGGATCCAGCAGCTCCGCCTGGTTCATCAGGATGATCTCAATCTCCTCAATGATCGCCTCCTGGCGCAGATGGTTGGAGCGTCGGTTGAGCGACTCTACATGCTGCTCAAGTTTCTGGATGGCGCCCTGCAAATGGACCACCCGCTGCTGGTTCTCCGCCATCAGCGAACAGTAGAGCACACGCTGCAGTTCAGCCATCAGGAACTGCTCCCCGATCCCCAGCATCAGCTCCGGCAAGCCCAACCCCAGCAGGGGGGGCGAGCCCGCAGGAGGGTCCGGTTCCAGATCAGCGAAGGGAGGGAGTACCTCCCCCAACCGCACCTCGCCCGCTTCGGGATGGTGAAACAGTACCGTCAATTCAAAGGGGCCCCGTAGTTGCTCCAGGCGACCAAGCCTGTGCACCAGCGCAATCAGTACCGGCTCGACCTCTTCGCTGGCACTGGCCCCCGCCAACTGGTCCAGTACCTCATGCCCACCCAGGTCCCTTTGGTTCAGTCGGTGACCCAGGGTGACCAGCCCGCAGGCTGCGTCCGATGGCAGCATGGCCTGGCCCTTGAGAATCAGCTGCTGGTTAAAATCTCCACAAAACCCGCGCTCGGAACCCAGAATCAGGCACAGCCGATGGGGCGGTCGACCCTCCAGCCCTGCTGCTGGAAAATGGCTGAGACAGAGGCCGGCGCAGTAACGGATGCGCTCCACCAGAATCTGCTGCGCTTCGAGGTGCCGCTCCAGTTTCCTGAGTTCCATAAAGGCCAGGTTTTTCATCGCCGTCATGATCCCCCCGATCTCGTTAAGACGGTGGATCTGGCCCTTAAGCTCCCGAACTGTGCTCACCGGTCTTTACCTCCTCTAGCCAGCCCTCCACCGCCTGCAACCAGCTCTTCTGGGGGTGATCCAGGGTGAGGCGACTGAGCGGTTGCGCACTTCGAAGACGTTCCATAACCGCCTTCACCCGATCCGGTTCACAATCGTCCAGCCAGCCCTGGTTATAGGCCAGCAGCCAGGCCAGCTGTACCCCTATGGGTTCCGGTTGAAAGAGGGGCTGCTTGAGCAGCTCCCGGAGCACCCGCCCACGTTTGAGCTGCCGCTCCATGGAAGCCTCCAGACGAGCACCTATGTGGGTAAACCCTTCCAACTCAAGGAACTGCAGATAATCCAGTTTGATTCGCCCCGCCTGCTGCTTAATCGACTCATGCTGGGCCTTGCCACCGATGCGTGACACCGAGCGGCTGATATCGATTGCCGGTTTGATACCCGCTGCAAAAAGCTCCTGGGTCAGGTAGATCTGGCCATCGGTGATCGAGATCAGGTTGGTGGGTATATAGGCAGCGATCTCCCCCTGCAGGGTGCCGACAATCGGCAGCGCGGTCATGCTCCCTCCCCCCTGCTCACTGGCCAGGCGGGTGGAGCGCTCCAGCAGCCGGGCATGGATCGAGAAGATATCCCCCGGATAGGCCTCCCGCCCGGGAGGGCGGCGAAGCAGCAGCGAAAGCTCACGATAGAGACGGGCGTGGGTTCCCAGGTCGTCGTACACCACCAGGGTATCGATGCCCCGCCTCATCCAGTGTTCGGCAATCGCACAGCCTGCCAGGGGAGCCAGATATTGCAGCCCGGGCAGGGCCCTCGCCTGGGCTACCACCACCGTGGTGTAATCGAGGGCGCCATAACGGCGCAGGATATCCAGAGTGTTGGTCACCGTGGAGCGCTTCTGGCCAATCAGCACATAGACACAGCGTACTCCCTGCTCCCGTTGGTGAATCACCGTGTCGAGCGCCAGCGAGCTGCGACCCAGTCCCTCATCACCGATAATGAGCTGTCGTTGACCGCGGCCGATGGGGATCAGGGTATCGACAATGCGATTGCCGGTGTAAAGCGGCTGGTTGACGAAATCACGCTCGGTAATGGGAGGGCTGAGGCCATCCAGCGGTTGCTGGTATCGGCACAGGGGGGGCGATTCTCCATCCAGGGGGTCCCCCAGCGGATCAACCACCCGCCCCAGCAACTCATCCCCAACCCCAATACGGCAGTGCCTATGGACCCGTACAACGGCGCTACCCGCTCCCAGGGCTCCCCGCTGCTGCAGCAATACCACGCCGATACGCTCACTGGAGAGGTCAAACACCATTCCGCGGCTGCCCTCATCAAACTCCAGGATATCGGACAGCGCGGCCGATGGCAGCCCACTGACCCAGGCGATACCATCACCGATGGAGATCACCTTGCCCCGCTCAATCAATCGCAGCCGGGGGTGGTAGTCATCCACCCATTGCGACTGCTCGAGTAAGCGATTAGAGCTCATTTTGTAGCTCCTCATGGGGAGCCATCTGCACGAAAGCGGAGAGTTCATCCGCCAGGTTGGCACCCAGCATCCAACCGCCAACGGTCAGGCGGCCGCCCGCCTTCAGGTCAGGGTTGACGACCGTCTGCCAGCTAACGGGGCGCCCCATAACCCCCTCCGCGGCACTGCGCAGGCGACCACCCGCTGCGGCTGGCAAAGGGAAGGCTGTTTCCAGCAGCAACGGCGCAACCGGCTCCCGTTGCACCATCGACTTGAGGGGCTCAGGGGCTCGCTCCAACTCCTCCGCCAGCAGCTGCAATAGTCGGGCTTCCAGTTCGGGCAGAGGGCAGAGCGCCAGCAAACGCGAGGCAAAACGCCGGCCGTTATCCATCGCCTGCTGCTGCTCCCGCTCCCGCTCCATCTCTCGCTGGCGCTCATCCAGCGCCCGCTGTTTCTGGCTCAGCACCCCCATCTCCTTGTGCAGTGCATTAAGGGCATCACGCCGGCGCTCCTCCAGCTCAAGCTGCAAGGCTTCCAGTTGATGCTGCTGTTCCTCTCGCCACTGCTGGCACTGCTGCTCATACTGCTTGAGTAGTGACTCGGCCTGCTGCTCTTTTTGGGTCGCGGCTTCGAGTGTCTTCTCAATGGACTGGCGACGCTGTTGCAGGGCTTGCTGAACCGGGCGATAGAGAAAACGCTTGAGCAACCAGATCAGGATCAGGAAGTTAAGCAGTTCGAACCCGAAGGTGGTCCATGAAAAGCTCATCGCGAACCTCCCTCACCCCAGCAAAAACTCAATCAGCGGATTCCTGAACAGTACAATCAAGCCGATCACCAGCACGTAGATCGCCAGCGACTCGATCATCGCCAGGCCGATAAAGAGCGTGCGCATAATCGATTTTTCCGCTTCAGGTTGCCGTGCCATGGCATCCATCGCACTTGAAATCGCGCGCCCCATGGCGATTGCCGGTCCCACGATGCCAAAGGCAATGGCCAGCACCACGGTCGCCGTCGATATCAGCACAAACCAACTCATATCATTCATCACGATTCTCCTTGGATTGACGTTGGGACTCGCTCTGGGACTGCATACTGCCGGCCACGTACATCAACGCCAGCATGCCGAAAATGTAGGCCTGCACCAGCGCCTCGATAATATGCAGCATCAACAACGGAATGGGCGCCAGGAAGCCGGCAACCAACAACACCAGCATCGCCGCCATCTCCAGGCTCATCATGTTGCCAAACAGGCGCACCGCCAGGGCCAGGGTACGGGTAATCTCCCCGATCACATGGAAAGGCAAGAGGATCGGGCTGGGGGAAAGGTAGTGACGCAGGTAGCGCTTAACCCCCAGGTGGCGAATCCCAAACCAGTGCACCGAAAAAAACACCAGTATCGCCAGCGCCGTGGTCGTGGAAAGGTCTCGGGTAGGCGAATGCAGGCCGGGGATAAGTCCCAGCAGATTGGCGCATACCAGAAAGATCCACAGCGTACCGATCAGTGGCAATACCCGCTGGACATGATCCGGTATCACCTGGCCAACCGCCTCCTCAATGGCACCCACCAGCGCTTCGGTCATCGCCTGCAGGGTAGAGGGCTGTCGCTTCAAGCGCCGGGTCAACAGCCAGCAGAGCCCGGCAAGCACCGCCATCAGCCCCCAGGTAGTGATCACCGTATCGCTGATCGCTAAAGGACCTATCTGCCACACCACCTGAGCCTGAAGGTTCATCTAATGCCTCCGGATAAACAGGCACACATTGATACCGCCCAGAAGGGTACCCAACACCACCAGGTTGAGTGTCCAGCTGGCGGAGTAGCCTGAAGACTGGTGATCGATCCAGGCGCCGATAAAGGCACCGGCCACCATCGGCACCACAAACAGCAGTCCCAGGGTGCCGATAAACACCGTCTGCGCCAGCAGGCTTGAACGCTCTGACTCCGCCTTGTGGATACGCTGCGCCTGCTGCTCCACCCGGTGCTTCAACTTGTCATGGGGGTTTTGCGTGTTCATGGTAATCCCCGGGCATTTTTCAGCAGTTCGTGAACCACCCGCTCCTCCATATGGCGCAGGCTCTGGCGCGCCTTCTCCAACGCCTGCTCCTCCACCAACAGGGTCTGGGTCAGGCGTTCGCTGATGCTGCTATAGTCGGGGTCCAACAGGAAGCGCCGACTGACCAGCTGCAGGCAGTTGTCCTCAAACAGCAGCAGCGCACCGGGCATGGCAATATAGACCCACGTCTGGTCGCGACACCGGTAGCGGGCCAGGCCAAATTCGAGCAGCGTAATAAAGCGCTGGTGGTGAGCCCACAGGGAGAAGCTGCCGCTGCTATCACTGCCGACAAAAGACTCCACCGAGTCGACCACACGGGTCTGTTGCGCATCCATCAGCTGCAGCTCAAAGCAGTTCATGACGCCTCCTCCAACGCACCGCGCATGTAACACCTCGACTCATCCCACTCATCGTAGCGACCACACAGCAGCGCATCGCAGTCGCGGATGGTGTCCACCAATGCCACGCTTTGCCCGGCGATTCCGGTGTGCGGTGCGGTCACCCACAGGGGCTGGGTCAGGTATTTCTGGATACGTCTGGCTCGCAGAACAATACGGCGATCCGAAGGCGACAGCTCCTCTATCCCGAGCATACTGATGATATCCTCCAGCTCCTTATAGCGGGCCAGATGCTCGCGCACCCCCTCGGCTACCCGGTAGTGGCGATCCCCCAGCAGGTGGCGATCCAGCATGCGGGAACTGGAGAGAAGCGGGTCGACCGCCGGATAGATTCCCCGACTGGCCTGCTGCCGGGAGAGGATTACGCTGCTGTCGAGGTGACTGAGTATGGTGCTGACCGCCGGATCACTCATGTCATCGGCGGGCACATAAACCGCCTGCACCGAGGTAATAGCCCCTTTAGGTGTTGAGAAGATACGCTCTTCCAGCTCGGCCACTTCGCTACTCAGGGTGGGCTGATAGCCCACCGTTGCCGGCATCCGGCCCAGCAGGCTGGAGATCTCGCTGCCGGCCTGTACAAAGCGGAAAACATTGTCGACCACAAACAGCACCTCGGTCGCCAGCTCATCGCGCAGGTATTCGGCATAGGTGATGCCTGTGAGGGCGACCCGGAAGCGGACACCGGGCGACTCATCCATCTGCCCGAACAGCATCAGGGCCCGGTTGCGCATCCCCGAGTCCTCCAGCTCATGCCAGAGCTCGTGGGCCTCGCGAATGCGCTCACCCACCCCGGCAAATACCGAGACCCCACGATGGATCTGGGCAATCGCCCGCATAAACTCCATCACCAGTACCGTCTTGCCTACCCCGGCACCGCCAAACAGCCCGGTCTTGCCGCCCCGGACAAAGGGGCACAAGAGGTCGATTACCTTGATACCGGACTCCAGCATCTGCCCTCCCTGACCTCCACTGGCGAGGAGTGAGGGCTCCCCATGGAGCGCGCGCCACTGCTCGGCAACCATCGGTGGCTGGCCATCCAGGGGGTCGCCAAACAGGTTCAGGACCCGGCCCAGGCACGCCTTGCCAACCGGGACCTTCAGCGGCCCCCCCTGGTCGTAGACCCTTAGCCCACGGGAAAGGCCAGCGGTGTCCTGCAGGGCAATGGCCCGAACCCGGTCGCAGTCGAGATGCTGATGCACCTCGAGCACACAACGACTACCCGCCAGCCGGCAGTAGAGTGCACGCCCCAGGGGGGGCAAGGGGGAACAGCGGATCACCACTACGGGACCCTGGACTTCAGTGATCACTCCGATCGGGGGGATCGCGGGTACTCTCTCTGCGTGCTCGGCCATTTCGCCACCTCCCTGGCGCGCCACAACACTCCGAATCACACCTGCACTAAGTGTAGAGTACCCTTACTAAATATGCGTGTTAATCCCGCCCGCTGGAGTGGGCGGTTAGCGGTTGGTACGCACCCGCTCCACCGCGTTGAGCCACCCCTCATAGAGCACCTTCCGCTGGGGCTCCTCCATCTCAACCTCAAACCGCCGGTCCCCGTACCAGAGGCTGCCTATCTCCTCCAGCGTCTGGTAGATGCCCAGCTGTAAACCCGCCAGGTAGGCGACACCCAGGGCGGTGGTTTCGGTGACCTCCGGACGTTCCACCGGAACGTCCAGCATATCGGCCAGAAACTGCACCAGCCAGTTGTTGACCACCATGCCGCCATCCACCCGCAGGGTCCCGGGTTTCTGCGCGCCATCGGCCTGCATCGCCAGCAACAGGTCCCGGGTCTGGTAGCAGACCGATTGCAATCCGGCGGCAACGATTTCGGCGATGCCGGTATCACGGGTCAGCCCCATAATCGCGCCTCGGGCGTTGGGGTCCCAGTAGGGTGCCCCCAGCCCGGTAAACGCGGGTACCAGGTAGACCCCCGACTCCCGTGCCTCGCGGGCCAGGGCCTCAGTGACGCTGGAGTGGGGGATCAGGCGAATGCCGTCCCGCAACCACTGCACCGCCGCTCCGGCGATAAAGATACTGCCCTCTACGGCGTAGCTGACCTCCCCCTTGAGGCGGTAGGCGACGGTAGTGAGCAGGCGGTTACTGGACTGCACGGCTACCTCACCGGTGTTGAGCATCATGAAGCAGCCGGTGCCATAAGTGCTCTTGGCCATACCGGGTTGCAGGCAGGCCTGCCCCACCAGCGCCGCCTGCTGGTCGCCGGCGATGGCAACCAGGGGGATCTCCGCCCCCAGGAGGCTGGCGTCGGTAACCCCAAAATCAGCGCAGCAATCCTCCACCTGCGGCAACATCGCCGCCGGGACCCGGAACAGTTCCAGCAACGCCTCATCCCAACACTGGCGATGAATATCGAACAGCAGGGTACGCGAGGCGTTGGTGGCATCGGTCTTATGGCTTTTGCCCGCGGTCAGCCGCCACAGGAGGAAGCTGTCCACCGTGCCGAACAGCAGTTCGCCGGCTTCGGCCCGGGCCCGCGCGCCCTCGACCTTGTCCAGTATCCAGGCAATCTTGGTAGCCGAAAAATAGGGGTCCAGCAACAGCCCGGTCCTGGCAGCGACCATCCCCTCCCGCCCCTGCTGTTTAAGGGCTTCGCAATGGGCCGCAGTTCGCCGATCCTGCCAGACGATGGCGTTGTAGATCGGCTCACCACTGACCCGATCCCACACCAGCGTGGTTTCACGCTGGTTGGTGATACCGATGCCGGCGATATCTCCTGCTTTCAGGTGCCCCTTTTTCAGCACCTGGCGGCATACCTCCAGGGTGGTCTCCCAGATCTCCTCGGGGTCGTGCTCGACCCAGCCATCCTCGGGATAGTGTTGGCCAAACTCCCGCTGGCTCTGCCACAGGGGGACCCCCTGGGTATTGTAGATAATGGCCCGGGTACTGGTTGTCCCCTGGTCGATCGCCATCAGATACTGGGTCATGCTCGCGTCCTGTTCGCTGTTCCTGTGCATGAGCATACCATCCCCGGCGGCCTTCGCCGCCCCCCGGGTGGACGCCGCCATAGAGCCCCAGTAAAATTGAGAAAAAATCACGAATAGCACAATTTTATTGAGGTTTATTAATAGTGATAGAGCTACGCCACCTGCGCACCCTGATCGCCCTGCGTGACTGCACCAGCATGGCCGAAGCGGCGGAGCGTGTGAACCTGACCCAGTCGGCGCTCTCCCACCAGCTGAAGGACCTCGAAAACCGTACCGGTACGCTGCTGGTGATCCGCAAAACCCGCCCCCTGCGTTTTACCACCGCCGGCCAGCGCCTGCTCAACCTGGCCAGCGACATCCTGCCGATGGTACGCAGCGCCGAGCTGGACCTGGAGCGGCTGGCGGGGGGCGAGGCGGGACGCCTGCACCTGGCGATCGAATGCCACAGCTGTTACCAGTGGCTGATGCCCACCATCGACGAGTTTCGCAACCACTGGCCCGATGTGGAACTGGATCTGGCCAGCGGCTTCAATTTTGCCCCCCTCCCGGCCTTGCAGCGTGGCGACCTGGACCTGGTGGTCACCTCCGACCCCGAGGAGCTGGTGGGCGTCAGCTATATTCCCCTGTTTCGCTACGAGAGTTTGTTGGCGGTTGCTAACCAGCACCCCCTTGCCGCCCGCAACCACATCGAGCCGGAGGACCTGAGCAAGGAGATACTGATCAGCTATCCGGTGGAGCGCCACCGACTGGATATCTTTACCCGTTTCCTTGATCCTGCCGGGGTCGAGCCCCTGGCGGTGCGCACCTCGGAGCTGACGGTGATGATGATGCAATTGGTGGCCAGTGGCCGGGGGGTATCGGCACTGCCCAACTGGGCGCTCGCCGAGTATCTGGAGAAGGGTTACGTCAGTGCCCGCCCGCTGGGGAGGGACGGGGTGACCGGCACCCTCTTCGCCGCCGTGAGGGAGGACCAGCTGGACACCCCCTACATGCAGGATTTCCTGCTCACCGCCAAGGACATTTCGGCCGATACCCTGAGCGGGATCGAGCGCGCCCGCTAGCCCTCGATATCATGGAGAGGCGGCTGCCCGCGCCAGGGCAGCCAGCGCGCCGGACACCGTCTGCAGCACAGCGTCACACCCCTCTATCCGGTGACGCTGTGCCAGATAGGCGGGTGCGGTGTAGCTGAGCCATACCCTGCCCTCCTCGTCCTCGCTGATCAGCATCTTCTGCGGCAAATCCACCGCCACACTGGGCTGGCACTCCATCAACGGCGTACCCAGTTTAGGGTTACCGAAGATCAGCAACTCGGTGGGGGGCAGGCTACGCCCCACCGAGCGCGCTCCGGCACCATGGTCAATGCGGGCAAACAGGGTAATCCCCTTGCGGGACAACAGCGCCTGCAGCCGCTCGCTGGTGGTGGCGACACTATGGGCGCTACCGACCCAAAGCAACCCATCGTCGGCCTGGGCATGGATTGCCCCCAGCAGACTGCTGACCAGTAGGGCCAGCACTCCAGCCGATGCAGGTTTAAAGCGTTTCATAAGCTCCTCCCGAGTGAGCGACCAGTGCTAGCGCTTGGGGACCTCCTCTACCTCCCCCCCGGCGTCCACCCAGGCGGAGAATCCCCCTGCCAGGTGGGCGATATGGGTCACCCCCATCTGCATCGCCGTATGGGTGGTCAATGCCGAGCGCCAGCCCTTGTTGCAGTAAAAGACCCAGCGTGAATGCTCCGCGAAGATCCCTTTGAAATACGGGCTCTCGGGGTCGATCCAGAACTCCATCATCCCCCGGGGCATGTGGAAGGCTCCGGGGATCTTGCCTTCGCGTTGCAGCTCTCGGATATCCCGCAGATCCACCAGCAGCAGATCCTTATCATCCCCGCGCGACTCCATCAGCTGTTCAGGGGTCAGGCTTTCAACCGCCTGCTCCGCCTCCTCCAACAGGGCGAAGAAGCCCTTGCTCAGTACCGGTTTCATACACCCTCCTCGCTCTGCTCGTACTGTCGCTCGATACGGGCCACCTCAACCCGGTAGGAGGCGTACCAGCGATCGCGCCCGCTCAGCTGCGCCTGCCGATGCTCGGGGTCGCGTTTCCAATCGGCGATGGCCGCCTCAGTTTCCCAGTAGGAGATCGCTATCTCGCGTTTCCCCTCGGTCACCGACGAAAACGCCAGGCAACCGTAACGGGACAGCGCCAACTCCCGGAGGCGAGCAGCGGTTTTCAGGTAATCAGCGTCAACCAACTTAAGGGTGGCGGTAAAGATGACAGCGTACAAGGGGCTCTCCATCGACCAGCGGTTGGGGAAAGGGGCCATCAAACCTGTTGACTATAGCTTACTTGTGCTGGACAAAGGCCTTGGTCCGAGTTGCACTGAGCTCAACGGCGGTTTCTACAACTGCCTCATCCACCCAGCGCTGCAACTGGCCACTCGCCTTGAGGTCGGCGATCTCCCGGCTCAGCGCGTCGACCAGCGCGCCGTGGCGGCGGTTCATGAAATGGTACATGGGCGCCTCGTAGAGGGGGGTTGGGTGCATCATCAGCGGGGGGCCACTGCGCTGGCGCATCTCTATGGCCCCATTGAGTTTAGCCGTCACCACCAGATCAACGCGCCCTTTTTGCAGCAGGTCGAACAACTGCTCCATATCGTTGGCAATCAGGCGGTCCATCCCCTCCGTTGCCTGGGCACTGTAGTGAACGCCCCGCATCACACCGACCCGGTAGGGCTTGAGGTCTTCCCAGCGGCGGATGGGTGGGAAGCCGGCCCGACTGAAGGCCATCGCCTGCATCATAAGGTAGGGTTCAGGAACCCGTAGCAGGTTCGTGTAGCGGGTTACGATATCGGCCACCCGCAACAGCTCGGCGTCGACCTGGCCGCTATCGGCGGCTTGAAGCGCCCGCTTGGCGGGCAGGGGAACGGGTGTCAGGGCCAGATTTAAACGCTCATAGACCTGCGTCATCACACGCTCGGCGATCATCTGCATCGGCGTATCGGCCACCATCGACACCCTCAGCTCCTCAGCCCTGAGGGGCAAACTCGCGAACAACAGATACAGCCCGCCCCACAGCCACAGAGAAAGCCCGGCACTCCGTACCGATAATGGGGTTGTGTTCAATCGTCTAATTTTCAACAGGGTTACACTCAATCCATTGATACCCCGCCGTACCGAAGTGATACAGCGCCAAGGGCATTATAGGCGGCAGGGGCATCGGGGCAAGGGCAACCCAGTCAAAGAGTCTCATCTGCTAGCGACGCTGCTTGCGGGGCCAGACAATACTGAAGCGGGCACCCCCCAGATCACTGTGTCCTACCAGAGCCCGGCCGTTATGCCAGTACACAATACGTCGAACAATGGAGAGCCCCAACCCGTAACCACCGGAAGCGCGGGTGCGGCTGTCGTCCAGGCGGGTAAAAGGGGTAAACACTCGCTCCCACTGCTCTTCCGGAATACCCGGACCATCGTCCTCCACATCAATACGGCAGTTTTCAGCGTTGAGGTGATAGCTGACCCGTACCCTGCCACGGGCGTAGCGGCAGGCATTACCCACAAGGTTTTGCACGGCCCGATGCATGTATCGGCGTTCAACCTCCGCTTTTCGCATCATCTCCGGTAACTGGCTGCGCCGGTGCTCAATCTGGATATCCGGGTTCGTCTGGCTCTGTTCCCGGGTGACCTGGTCGAGGATGCCATCGATATCCTCACGCCGAAAATGGATTACCGGCGACCCCTGCTCCAGATTGGCGTAGGTGAGGATCTCATCCACCAGGGTATCGAGCTCCTGAATATCATTATCCATCCCCTCCAGATGCCGCATCCGCTGTGATTCGGAGGTGGCATCGGCCACCATCTCCAACCCGAAACGCAGGCGTGCCACCGGAGTCCGCAGCTCGTGGGAAACACCGCGAATCATCTCCTTCTGGATGCTGAGCAGTCGCTGGATATGGCTGGCCATGCCGTTGAAGGCCATTGCCAACCGTCCAACCGAGTCAGCACCACGAACCTCTACCCGGGCATCCAGGTTACCTCGTGATATGTGGGTGGCTGCACTCTCCAGTTTCCTCAGGCGCCGTTCGAGTCCGCGCACCAGTACATAGATCGCCAGAGAGACCGAGGTGGACATAAAGAGCACAATCGACATCAGCAGCTTGAACGGGTAGAGCTCAAATAACCTGACCGGCCCTACCTTGAGCAGGCGGGGCTCATCCTTGAGGGGGGAAAAGAACAGCACCGAGCCGGCGCCCTCCCCGAGCTGGGTAAGGGTTTCCCCCTTGGCCAGGCGGATCAGTTGGGGTTCACTTAGCTGTGACTGTTCAGGCGAGACCAGCTCCAGGGCATAGCCAAACCGATGTACCTGTAACTCCGCCAGCACCCCGCCGCGCGCCTCCGGTGGCAAGGGATAAAGCCGTTCCAGCAGCAACTGCAGGGTGCCATAGGCCAGCTGTTCGGTAAGGCTGTTGATCTCGGCGCGCAACATCATGCCGTCATTCAGCGGCATAAAAATCTGTCCCCGGTTATCGGGGGCGATCTCGACCAGTACCCCTTGACGCTCCGCGCGGTCGAGCTGCTCGTGATCCAGCCCGGACTCCCAGTGGGGGAGCAAAACCAGCTCAATGCCCAGCACCAACTCGAGCCTGGCCAGTGCCTCGGGCCTCTGACCGGGAGGCAGCCGCTGCAACTCCTCCGCCACCAGGCTAAAGGTCCCCTCGGCCATCTCCTGCCGGTACTCGGCCAGGCGAACCCCGTTGATGATGGTTACCGCCAGGCCCGACAGTACCGCGACCAACACCAGGGTAAACAGCAGGCCGCCATAGATACGCAGAAAGATACTGGTCACGATGGATCCCGGGTTATGGAGAGGAGGGCAACGGCGATCACTTACGGATCGTCATCAGGTCAGACGGGCGCCGCCTCTTTGACAAAAAGGTAGCCTTTGCTGCGAACCGTCTTGATCAGGCGCGGATGCATCGGGTCATCGCCGATCTTGGGGCGAATGCGGGAAACCCGAACATCAATGGAACGATCCTGGCCGTCGTATTCGATACCCCGCAGTGCCGCGAAAATCTCCTCCCGGCTGAGAACCCGACCCGCGTTGCTGGCCAGCAGCCACAGCAGATCGAACTCTGCGCTGGTGAGTTCGATACTCTCCTCATTGAGCCAGGCCTCGCGCATCGCGCTATCGACCACCAATTTGCCGAAGCTGAGGCGTGACTGATCTCCGCTCCCCTCCGGCTCGTTGCCCGCCGCCGGCGTGTTGCTGCGGCGCAACAGCGCTCGCACTCGTGCCAGCAGTACCCGGGGACGCACGGGCTTGAATACATAGTCATCGGCGCCCATCTCCAGGCCCAGCACCTGATCCAGGTCGTCGGTACGGGCGGTCAGCATCAGGATGGGCCCCTGATAGTCCTGACGCACCCGGCGACAGATGGAGACCCCGTCCTCCCCCGGCAACATCAGGTCCAGTACCACCAGATCAGGTTGCTCGGCCAGGATACGATCGACCGCCTTGGCACCATCGCCCTCGACCCCCACGCTCAGGCCATTGCTTTCCAGGTACTCCCTGGTCAGCTCCGCCAGGCGCTCATCATCCTCGACAATCAGAATTCGACCGGTTTCCGTTGTGTCCACGTGCGTATGTATCCCCGACAGTTATTTGAAGACAGTGGTATTTAGCGAGTTGCTCGACACAGCTATGGCGGGCTCTCTCCCCTTGCAGGGTAGATTATCCTATCCCGCGGTCGCATACAGCCCCCCCGGTCACACTCCCGCGGAGAGCCCCGCCAACACGCTGCGGGTCGATGTAGACGGTCCTCCGCCAGGAAATGAATTTTGCGCCACGCTGCGGCTTGACCACGGCTGGCCACCCCGGGCTGACACCACAATATATAGTATAGGATTTCGCCAGAGACCGACTCCTGCCCTACGGGATGCGGCCCCGGGCAACCGAATCGGCCCTGCCCGGCAATCCACAGGTTTTGGCCCTTTTTCCGCAAACGTCCACCTCACCGACCGTGCGCTGTTGGTAACCGCTTACCTGCGCAGCAACCCACATCTTATCCACAAGATACACCCAGCTTACCCACCTTGCATTCGAGACCAATCCCTATTATCTTGTGTCCATTGATCACTAAAACACTATATATTGTGTGCCTGGCACAAAATCATTGACAAATGTCAAGCACCTTTGCGATGTGCATTGCTGCTTTTTTACAGGCAGGAGTGCAGCAAGTCAGCCACCGCGCTACGCGGGAATGATCGGGGGAAAGACCACGCCAGGCCGTTTCCGGGCCACCTTCCGTGTGACAGCCCGCAACGCTGGAATTGTACCCCGCCTTGCACACTTCAGGGGGAGCTCACAACACTATATGTTGTGTTTCATTTTTAACCGCAGGTACTACATCCTATGAATACCAAACTACTGGTCACCAAGCGTGACGGCCGCCAGGAATCCCTCGACTGGGAGAAACTCCACCGGGTTATCAACTGGGCAGCCGAGGGGCTGAACAACGTTTCTGTCTCCCAGGTAGAGATGAAGTCCCACATCCAGTTTTATGAAGGGATTACCACCTCCGAAATTCACGAGACCATTATCAAGTCGGCGGCCGACCTGATTTCCCGTGAAGCGCCCGATTACCAGTACCTGGCCGCCCGCCTGGCGATCTACCACCTGCGCAAAAAAGCCTATGGAGCCTTCGAGCCCCCTACCCTGCTCGAGCACGTCAGCAAGATGGTGGACATGAAGCGTTACGACGCCCACCTGCTGACCGATTACAGCGCCGACGAATTCGAGGAGATGAACAACTTCATCGACCACCGTCGCGATATGAACTTCAGCTACGCTGCGGTCAAGCAGCTTGAAGGCAAATACCTGGTCAAGAACCGGGTCACCGGCCAGTACTACGAGAGCCCCCAGTTCCTTTACGTACTGATCGCCGCCTGTCTCTTCTCCAGCTACCCGAAAGAGACGCGGATGGCCTACATCCGCCGTTTCTACGATGCGGTCTCCCTGTTCAAGCTATCGCTGCCAACCCCGATCATGTCCGGGGTGCGCACCCCTACCCGCCAGTTCAGCTCCTGCGTGCTGATCGAGTGCGGCGACTCGCTGGACTCCATCAACGCTACCTCCAGCGCCATCGTTAAATACGTCAGCCAGCGCGCCGGTATTGGCATCAACGCCGGCCGCATCCGCGCCCTTGGCAGCCCGATCCGCAACGGTGAGGCGTTCCACACCGGTTGTATCCCCTTCTTCAAGCACTTCCAGACCGCGGTCAAGAGCTGCTCCCAGGGCGGTGTTCGTGGCGGCGCGGCGACCCTCTTCTACCCCCTGTGGCACCTTGAGGTCGAGTCACTGCTGGTACTGAAAAACAACCGCGGAGTTGAGGAGAACCGGGTGCGCCACCTCGACTACGGGGTCCAGTTCAACAAGCTGATGTACCAGCGCCTGATCCAGGGCGGCGACATCACCCTGTTCAGCCCCTCCGATGTACCCGGTCTCTACGACGCCTTCTTTCAGGACCAGAACAAGTTCGATGAGCTCTACGTTAAGTACGAGCAGGACCCGAGCATTCGCAAGAAGACCATCAAGGCGGTGGAGCTGTTCTCGATGTTTGCTGCCGAGCGCGCCAACACCGGCCGCATCTACCTGCAGAACGTGGACCACTGCAACACCCACAGCCCCTTCGACCCGATGAAGGCACCGATCCGCCAGAGCAACCTCTGCCTGGAGATCGCACTGCCCACCAAACCCCTCAACCACGTCGACGACGAAGAGGGGGAGATCGCCCTCTGCACCCTGGCGGCCTTCAACCTGGGCGCGCTGGAGAACCTCGACGAGCTGGGCGAGCTGGCTGACCTGATCGTGCGTGCACTGGACAGCCTGCTGACCTACCAGGAGTACCCGATCCCCGCCGCCCGCAGTGCCAGCATGGCGCGTCGCACCCTCGGTGTGGGGGTCATCAACTACGCCTACTACCTGGCCAAGAACGGGGTGAAATACTCCGACGGCAGCGCCAACGGCCTTACCCACCGCACCTTCGAGGCGATCCAGTACTATCTGCTCAAGGCCTCCAACGAGCTGGCCCGTGAGCAGGGAGCCTGCCCCAAGTTCAGTGATACCCGTTACGCCGAAGGCGTACTCCCCATCGACACCTACAAGAGGGATCTCGATGGCGTCTGCAGCGAGCCGCTCCACTACGATTGGGAGAGCCTGCGCGACAGCATCAAGCAACACGGTCTGCGTAACAGCACCCTGAGCGCCCTGATGCCTTCGGAAACCTCCTCGCAGATCAGCAACGCCACCAACGGCATCGAGCCACCGCGGGGCTTTGTCAGCGTCAAGCAGAGCAAGGACGGCATCCTCAAGCAGGTGGTGCCCGACTACGAAAACTGCCGCAACCAGTACGAGCTGCTGTGGGATATTCCCAGCAACGATGGCTACCTGCAGCTGGTGGCCATCATGCAGAAATTTATCGACCAGACCATCTCAGCCAACACCAACTACGACCCCGCCCGCTTCGAGGGCAACAAGGTCCCCATGAAGCTGCTGCTCAAGGACCTGTTGACCGCTTACAAGCTGGGGGTCAAGACCCTCTACTACCACAACACCCATGACGGTGCCGAGGACAGCCACGGCGAAGAGGATGATGGTTGCGCGGGCGGGGCTTGCAAGATCTAACCCATAGCGTCACTATCGCGCCCTATTGAAGGGATGCGCCCCGCGCATCCCGGTCGACCTAACGGAATAAAACCATGCGTTACACCACATTCAATACCCAGAAGCACGACCAGCTGAAAGAGCCGATGTTTCTCGGCCAGCCCGTCAACGTGCTGCGCTTCGACGAGCAGCGCTACCCGATTTTCGAAAAGCTGACCGACAAGCAACTCTCTTTCTTCTGGCGCCCGGAAGAGATCGACGTTTCCAAGGACCGGCTCGACTTCCAGTCCCTGCCGGAGCACGAGCGCCATATCTTCCTCGCCAACCTGCGATTCCAGACCCTGGCGGATGCAGCCGCTGGCCGCTCGATCGCCATGGCGACCCTGCCGGCCGTTTCCCTGCCCGAGCTGGAGGCGATGTACGAACTGTTTTCAGCGGTGGAGTCGGCGATCCACTCCAAGTCCTATTCCCACATCATCCGCAACGTTTTCGATAATCCGACCGAAATTTTCAACGGCATTATCGAGATCGAGGAGATCGTCGAGCGTTCCACCCAGATCTGCCGCTACTACGACGACCTGATCGAGTACAGCAGCTGGTTCAACCTGCTCGGTGAAGGCAACCATTCCGTCAACGGTGAGCGCAAGGTGATCTCACTGCCGGAGCTGAAGAAAAAGCTGTTCCTCGCCATCCTCAGCCTCAATATCATGGAGGGGGTTCGCTTCTACGTCAGCTTCGCTTGCAGTTTTGCCTTTGCCGAACGCAGCCTGATGGAGGGCAACGCCAAGATCATCAAGCTGATCGCACGGGACGAAGCCCTCCACACCAGCGCTGGTCAGCACGTCATCAACACCTGGCGCGCCGGCAAGGATGACCCGCAGATGGCAGAGATCATTCGCGAAAACGAAACCCTCGCCTACCGGATGTTTGACGAGGTGGTGCGCGACGAGAAAGCCTGGGCCGAGTACCTGTTCAAGGATGGCTCCATGATCGGTCTCAACGCCGAGATCCTTAAGCAGTACGTCGAGTACATTGCCAACCAGCGCATGCAGCAGATTGGCCTGACGCCCAAGTACCAGGTGACCAACAACCCTCTGCCCTGGATGAACACCTGGCTGGTCAGCGATAATGTGCAGGTAGCTCCCCAGGAGACCGAAATCACCTCCTACCTGGTGGGTGCCATCGACCGCGATGTGGATGGTGAAGACTTCGGCGACTTCGCCCTATAACCGGCCAGAAACCGAGTCTATGACACATATCGTTAAAGTGATGGACGGCTTCAGCTTTATGCCCCGCGAGGGGCAGACGCTGCTGGAGGCGCTGGAAAGCGAGCGGGTCGAGATCGATTACCAGTGCCGGCAGGGGTTCTGCGGCGCCTGCCAGGTCGAACTGCTGGCCGGTGAAGTGGAGTATGAACAGGAGCCGGTAGCCTTTGTGCCACCGGGACGCATCCTGCCCTGCTGCTGCAGGACACGGAGCGATATCACCATCGAGATCCCCGAAAGCCAGCGCAAGACCGGTTAAGCCGGCTCTAACCACTGCTGCAACTGTTGGCGGCTGGTCCCCACGCCGCCACAGACAATCACCAGCACATCCCTGAAGGGCTGCAACGTCCCATCAAAATCATACAGCGCCGCCAGGCTGGCCCCACAGGCCGGCTCCACCAGCAGGCGCTGTTCCTCAAGAAAACGATCGCAGGCACCTATCGCCTGCCCATCGCTGACCGTTTTCGCCGTCACCGGGTGCTGGCTGGAAAGCGCAAAGGCCCGCTCGGCGACACAGAGTGCCCCCAGCGAGGTCGCCACCGAATCGATCCGCTCGACCCCCTCCAGCCGCCCAGCCGCCAGCGCATGGTTGAGGGAGGCCGCCCCCTCGGTCTCCACCGCCCACACCGGCACCCGCTCAGCCCCGTTGCGGCGCAGCCCCTCGATGGCACCGCACAGCAGCCCACCACCACCCACCGATAACACCACCAGATCCGGTTGCACGCCCGCCTCGACCACCTCGTCAATAAGGGTCCCGTGCCCCTGCCACAGCAGGGGATCATCGAAGGGGTGGATATAGGCCCCGCCTCGCTCGGCCAGCTCCAGCGCCACCTCGTGGGACTCATTCCAACGAGCCCCCTCAACCCGTACCTCAGCCCCCTGCTGGCGGATCAGCTCGATGGCGCGGGCACTGGTGGTGATAGGAACCACGACGGTCACCGGCACCCCCAACTGGCGCCCGGCATAGGCGACCGCCAGCCCGGCGTTGCCTCCCGACGAGGAAACCAGGGAGCGCGCCCCCTGCGCCACATAGTGCTGGCAGGCAAGGCTAACGCCCCGGCACTTGAAGGAACCACTCGGCTGCAGGGCTTCCATCTTCAACCACACCCGGGTACCGAGCTGCTGGCTCAAGGGCAGCGATTGCAACAGAGGCGTTTGTATATGAAGCGGTCTCATGGATTGTCTCTCTGGGTCAGGTTAGCGATCCACCACCGGGGCACTACCCTGGCGGCGGTTGTGGGTCGGAAAAAGAGAAAAAGGGTCACCGAAGTGACCCCCATTAACCACCACTCCCCCTAAGAGGGATCCGGCAGCGATGGCTATTCGGCCATGGCCACCTGGGGCAAGCGCGTCAACGCCTCCTCGATCGCCTGCTGGGGATACTCATAATCCTCCAACTGGCCACCCAGGTAACGGTCGTAGCTGGCCATATCGAAATGACCATGACCGGAGAGGTTCAGGAACAGGGTCTTCTGCTCTCCCGACTCGCGGCAGCGAAGCGCCTCGTCGATGGTAGCGCGAATGGCATGATTGGATTCAGGCGCGGGGATAATCCCCTCCGCTCGGGCAAAGGTCACCCCCGCCTCGAAGGTCGCCACCTGGGGCACTGCAACCGCCTCGATCAAGCCTTCCTGGTACATCTGCGACACCAGCGCCGAGGCGCCGTGGTAACGCAAGCCACCGGCGTGAATACCGGGGGGCATAAAGTCGTGTCCCAGGGTGTACATCAGGGTCAGCGGGGTGAAGCCTTCGGAGTCACCGAAGTCATAGGCGTAGTGGCCGCGGGTCAGGCTGGGACAGGAGCTGGGCTCAACCGCCACCATACGCACCGGCTTGCCGCCGGCGGCGACATCGGCAAAGAAGGGGAAAGCCGCACCGGCAAAATTGGAGCCCCCCCCACAGGGGGCGAAGATCATGTCGGGGTAATCGCCCACCTTTTCAAACTGCTTCTTGGCCTCCAGGCCGATGACGGTCTGGTGCAACAACACATGGTTCAATACCGACCCCAGTGAGTACTTGGTATCGGCGCGGGATACTGCCTCCTCCACCGCTTCGGAGATGGCAATCCCCAGGGAGCCCTGGCACTCGGGGTCCTTAGCCAGGATCCGGCGCCCCACCTCAGTCTGGTCGGTGGGGCTGGCCAGCACCTCGCCTCCCCAGGTCTGCATCATGGATCGACGGAAGGGCTTTTGACCGTAACTCACCTTCACCATATAGACGCGCACATCGATGCCGAACATCTGCCCGGCCAGCGACAGGGAGGAGCCCCACTGCCCGGCGCCGGTTTCGGTGGTCAGGCGGGTAATACCGGCCTGACGGTTGTAATAGGCCTGGGCCACTGCTGAATTCAGCTTATGGGATCCGGCTGCCGAGACTCCCTCATATTTGTAATAGATTTTGGCCGGAGTGTTGAGCGCCTTTTCGAGCCGGTGCGCCCGGAACATCGGCGTAGGGCGCCACTGGCCGTAGATCTCTCTCACCTCATCGGGGATATCGATCCAGCGTTGGGCGGAAACCTCCTGCTCAATGATGGGGTCACAGAAAATGGCCGACATGGCAGAGGGGTCGAGCGGGTTACCATCGGGTCCCAGGGGTGGCGCCGGCGGCGTCGGCAGGTCAGCCACCACGTTATACCACTGGCGGGGTATCTCGCTCTCATCCAGTAAAATCTTGGTTTGGGTCATCCGGGTCTCCCATCACAGTCGATTAGTCGGTTTATAATTATCGCGACAGTCTATCGAAGTGGGACGGGGGCAGACAAACGGAATTTAAGGCGACCTGGCCAGGGCCAGAAGAACCTCACGAGATGGGATTGGGTATCTGCCCGGTTCGGAGCAACCGGGCCCGGCCGGACTAGGGGGTGTCGTTCTGGAACAGCTGCTGCCAGCGGTCGAAATCACTGTCGATGGCATCGTACAGCTCCATCCCCGTTTCGAGAATGTCCCCCACCTTGTGCTGCCATTTGACCTCGCCTTTGAGGAAGTAGCGCTCGCCGTCAAAATCGGCGCACACATCCAGCACCACCGCCGTTGGCAGCGGGTCCTGGATATTCATACGAAAGCCGGCCGGGGATATATCGAGGGTTTCGCACAACACGATCTCCACATCCCCCAAATGGTCGGGCAACTCCACGTAAACCTCAACACTGCGGTTAAGGCGATCCTGGAAACGCTTGTTCTCCTGCACGGTTTTCATGGCTCGTCTCCCCTACTGCCGCCGCTGTTGTTCGCTTCGGATACCACCAACCACGGTGGCCAGTGCGGAGCTGAAATTGCCCCCGCTCTCGACCACCACCAGTCGCCCTTCATGGAGCTCCAGCGCCACTTCCGCTTCGCTCAGGCTCAGCTGCTTATTGCCGGCCCGGTCCACAAAAATACGCTGCTGGTCGATCTTGTTGATCACCGCCAGTTTTAGTTTCATCCGCTTTTCACCCAAACGCTGCTCCAGCCAGGATCCGGTTGGCAGGGAGCGAGCAAGATTGAGGCTGCGCTGGTGGCGCTCAGTCTCCTCCTTGAGTTTCTGCTCGGCGGCCTGGCGCTTGCGCTCCTCGGCCAGACGCTTCTCCTCCTCCGCTTTGGCAATCGCCCGCGCCTTGGCTTCAGCTCGCGCCTGGGCCATCAGCTCAGCCCTTCGTCGCTGCTCCGCCTCCAGACGCTCACGCTCCTCCTGCTCGAGCCGTTTTTTGGTTTCCGCCAGGCGCCGCTGGTGCAGTTCGGCAACCTGCTCAAGGTGTTCCAGCAGTTGCTCGAAGTTCTGCTCTACCCGGGCGATCCCGGCCAGCAGGGTGACCGTCTCCTGCTGCAGGCCGATGGCCAGCTCGATACGGCTCATATCCTTGATGCGCATTCCCTGGCGATTCACAAAAATCAGCTGCTGCCCCTCGTTGATACGCACAGCCAGGCGGCCAAAGCGCGAACCGCCCTGCCCATCCGCCATACTCACCCAGTCACCCTCGCGCAGCTCATCCACCTGCTTGAGCAGGGAGGGGTGCAGGGTGTCGGGAACCCACTCATCACAGCTCTGTGCCTCCATGGGAAACATCGGCTGCAGCTCAACTGCCTCGCCCCGTAGCATGCCCATCAGGCAGTCCGAAATCTGGCCGCAGAGCGCCTCCAGGTCTTCCGGGTCACGGTGCAGCGAAACGAACACGTCGTGGGAGTTTTTGATCACCAGGTCAATGGTGTTGTAGAGCGCCTGTTTCTTGGCAGGATCGTTGCGGCTGCTGATGATGCGGGCAAGAAACTGGGCGTAACGCACGCCGCGGGTCCACTCGGGGCTGGCGGCCCCCTTTTGCAGGCAGATCAGGCGCATGGAGTTACACCAGTGCTCCTCAATCGCCAATGCCAGCTCGGCGGGAAGCTCGCGATCCGAAAAAATTTTGTTGTAGGTCTCACTCAGGGTGCGCTGGGCCTGCAGGGCAAGGGCGTGCCCCACCTCGGAGTCACTCATGCGCTGCACGATCTTGTCGGCGCGCTGCTCGATCCTGTCCAGCTGCTGGTCGATCAAGGCACCCATGGTTTCAAAGTCACCAGCGCTGGCCATCCCACTTTCATGCAGGGTGGCGCACAGGTGGGTCAACTGCACCACAATCGGTGAGCGTTTGTCCTCTTCATCGATGCCATAACCGGCGCGACAGAGTTTGCGAACAAACACCATCGCCGGATGCAGCCGCTGGCGATCAAAAAGGCTCTCCTGCAGGGCAAGCTGCATCAGTGGCAGCTCAAGAAGCCGCAGGGGTTCCCGAACTACGCCAGGCAACTCTGGCCACCGCTGCAACGATTCGAAAAACATCGCGCACAGGCGCAGCGCCTGCTCCTCACTGGGTGCAAGCTTAACTTTCTGCTGGTTGAAAACCGCCAGCACCTTTTCGGACAACAGCTGCCCGTCCTTGCCCTGCTCCAGCTTGGTCAGCCAGGCGACTAACTTCTCGATTCTGCTTTGATCAACGCTCAAAGCGACTCCCCCACTGCGAATCAACGGCACTTAACTCCAGAGAACAGCGGACCCTGCTACTAGCCAACAGGATTCTGCCTGATAAAGTCTATGATGGCCCGACTGAGCGCCTCACTGCAATCCTCCTGCAGGAAGTGCCCCCCGGGCATCAGCTGGTGGGGCTGCCCCTGACAGCCCGGTATCAATTTCTGAAACACCCGGTCCCCACCAGCGGTGATCGGGTCCCCATCGGAAAAGAGGGTTAACCAGGGCCTTTGAAAAGCCATCAGGCTTTGCCAGGCCTCTCGGTTAGCCAACGCCTGGGGGTCATCCGCCGCCACCGGCACCAGCATTGGAAACTGCCTCGCTCCCTGTTTGTACGACTCATTGGGAAAGGGCGCCTCGTAGGCCTCAGACTCCGCCTTACTGAGCGATCGCTGGGTGCCCCGTTGCAGGATCTCCCCGGCGGAGAAGCAGTGCACCTCCTGGGAGTAACGCCGCCAGCCGAGAAACGCCTCGCTCGCTTCTCGCTCGGCCGTTGGCAGGAAGGTGTTGGCGGTGACCACCCTCGCAAAACGCGCCGGCTCTGACGCCAGCAGCCGCAGCCCCAGCAGTCCCCCCCAATCCTGGCAAAACAGGGTAATGCCTTGTAGCTGCAGCAGATCCAACCAGCACTGCAGCCACTGAAGGTGACGCGGATAGCTGTAATCGCCGCGCCGGGCAGGCTTATCCGAACGCCCGAACCCGATCAGGTCGGGGGCCAGTACACGGTAACCGGCCGCCACCAGCGGAGGGATCATGTGGCGATAAAGATAGCTCCAGGAGGGCTCCCCATGCAGTAACAACAGGGTTTCGTCACCTTGCCCTTCATCCACATAGTGCATCCGTAGATGGTTGCCCTCCGGGTCGGTCAATTCTGCATACCGGGGCTCGAAAGGGTAGTCAGGAAGATCCGAAAAGCGACTGTCGGGGGTTCTCAGCAGGTCCATGGCTGGCTCCAGGTGAATGGGCGACGGGGAACCAGAGTATAGACCGTCACCCCAGCTCCAAAGCGCCTTCGAGCTGATTGATGTGCTGCAACAGCTCCTGGCCGGGATCCCGGTGATGCAGCAGCGCATCCACACATTCCGACTGGCGCAGCTCGACCTCCTCCCCCTGCTCATAGGCGCAGATATCAACGTCACAGGCATTGATGCCGAAGCGTTGGCGATTGGCGTCAATCCGCCGGTAGGCATCGATTTCGGCGGCCAGGGCATCACACGCCATGATGTCGAATCGAGCCACGATACGCTGGGGGTTCATGCAGTCGGTGCAGACCACATTCCAGCTCACCGGATCATATCGACTGTAAGAGAAAACTCGAGACATTCACCACAACTTATCGGCCCAGGGCCTGAAGCATTGAGAACAGGGTAACGAATGAATTTTCCAGCAAAACGGTTTGATAACTATAGACGTGGGTCAACAAGCGAGCAGGTGTCGGAAAGAACACAGACAAGGTGAGCAACTCAGGCGCGGTGAGCACCCTCTAACAGGCCGCCGAGTCTCAGTCCTCCCTGCGTAGCGGGTCAAACAGGTCCTCAATCAAGGGCGCGTGACGGCTGTCCAACAACAGGTCCAGCTGAACCTCTTCACGTTGGGCCATGTGCTCCTTGATGCGGCTGCGACGGCGCTTGCACAGTGCCATTACCCGGGCACGTTGCGCCTGGGTCATCTGGTTCCAGTTGAAGCGTTCATCCCGGCTGCGCAAACAGCCCACGCAGTAGCCACGGTTATTGGTGGTGCAGATACCTCGACAGGGAGAGTCGATATCAAACAGTTCAAACTGTTGCCGATCAGCGTCCATTGACGACTGTTTTTGTTCACCGGTGGCCATGGAAGCAGGGCGTCCTCGTGGTGTTTCTGTGGCCAGGGCTGCTGAGCCATTTCTCTGCTTTCGCGACTGAGATAATACCACCATCGCCCCGTAATACCGCAACAGTCCGCTCAGTTATTGTTCCCTGGATTGCCTCCCCTGTTATCCCCCCTGTGGTTGGCTTGCCCAGATGCGACCGATCCCTGCCGTAATCCCGTCATGCTGCCCTGCATGCCTGCGCAAAGGGAATCGCAATGGTTACAATGCGGGCAAGATTATCTGGAACAGCCCTATGGAAGCCACCTCGACCCCGTTGCTCAGCACCCCTGACTTTCGATTTTTACCCCACACCCTGGCTGCAAACAATGCCAGCCAACGGGATCGGTGGGAACGCGACGGAGTCTGTATCGCCCTGGTCGACGAGGGGGTATTGCTGGTCGAGCCGCCGGCGGCCACCACCAGCCTTGTGCTGTCGGCCGGTATCCACGGTAATGAGACTGCCCCTATCGAGCTGCTGGACCGGCTAGTCGACCGCCTGCTCAAGGGCCAGCTGGTGCCAAAAGCGCGACTGCTGCTGATTCTTGGCAACCCTCCTGCCATGCGACGGGCAGAACGCTATGTCGACACCAACCTCAACCGCCTGTTTAAAACCGAGGGGGTCGAGGGAAGTGGCTACGAGCCCCAACGGGCACAGCGATTGATGAATCAGGTGGATCGCTTTTTTAGCCAGGCGTCAGGGCTTCGCCTGCACTACGACCTGCACACCGCCATCCGTGGCAGCGAATATGAGAAGTTTGCCGTCTACCCCCACAACCAGCGGACGCCACACTGGGACAGGGGTCAGCTTGAGTGGCTGGCCGGCGCCGGTATCGAGGCGGTGCTGTTTCAGGACCGTAACTCTCCCACCTTCTCCTGGTACAGCAGCGAGGTGCATAACGCCCACGGCTTCACCCTGGAGCTGGGCAAGGTGCACCCCTTTGGAGAGAACGATGGGAGCCGCCTGATGGCAATGGAAAGCAACCTCAGCGCGTTGATTGAGGGGCGTCAGCCAAGCCGGGGCGCGCTGGCGTCGCTTCGGCTGTTTCGCATTCGCGACCAGATCATCCGTAAAGGGGAGCGTTTCGAGCTGCTGTTCCCCGATGACCTGCCCAACTTCAGCCGTTTTATGCCCGGCAGCCTGATCAGCCGCGATGAAGAGAGCTGCTACACCCTCAGCGGCAGCCCCGGTTACATTATCTTTCCCAACGCCAAGGTCGAGATCGGAGCTCGGGCGGCGCTGATCGCCGAAGCGGTGGATGCGGACCAGCTCTTTGACAGCGAGGCGAGATAAGCCCCCACTGCACCCCCGTTTTTCTCGCTGCATCGCCTTTGCAGCAACCCCAAACGCCGCCTAGAGTGGGTATATCGCCCCGTGCGCTGACACCTGCTCCCACTCGCTCCCTCGCTGTCCAGAGAGGGACCCTGCGACGCAGGCCATCGCGTGGCCACCTTCGACCGCACCCGATCGAGAATGCGTTATGTCCTACCAATCTATCCAAACCCTAAGGCACGACAATATCCTGGAGCTCAGGCTCAACCGTCCGGAGCGGCTCAACGCGGTGATCAAACCGCTCTACGATGAGCTGCTCGACGCCCTCGAAACAGCAGAGCGGGACCCGACCATTCGCGTTCTGATGCTCTCTGGCGAAGGCCGTGCCTTCTGCGTCGGGGCCGACATGAAAGCCCACGCCAGTGGCGAGCGCAGCGCCTTCGAAAAACGCCAGTATCTGGCCGCCGAGCAGCAGCTCTGCAAGCGACTGTTCAGTTTGGAAAAACCGATCGTCTGCGTGGTGCAGGGGTACGCCATCGGTGCCGGTGCCGAGCTTGCCATCGCCTGTGACTTCCTGCTGATGAGCAAAAAGGCCCAGCTCGGGCTGCCCGAAGTGAGCATAGGCACCTTTATCGGTGGAGCGGTGAGCTATCTGCTACCCCGTCTGGTTGGGCTGGCACGAGCCCGGGAGCTGATCTTCGGAGGCCAGCGCATCAGCGCCAAACGCGCCCTCAAGCTGGGGCTCGCCAGCCGCTGCCTGGACGAGGAGTGCTTCCGTGAGCAGGCGCTGGAGTATGCCCAGGCACTGGCTCAAAAGGCGCCTCTGTCGATGGCGCTGGCAAAACGTCACCTCAACCTGCTGGGAAACCAGTCGATCGATGCGGCCCTTGCCTCCGAGCTGGAGGGGATGTGCTTTTGTGCCACCACCCACGACTGGCAGGAGGGGGTGGATGCCTTCGCTGAAAAGCGCCCTCCCCGCTTTACCGGCAACTAAGAGCATCGACCGACTGCACACAGCGAGTACTGTCATGAAAAACCGCCCCCTCGACTTTTTATCGCCGCGATCGATCATGGTGGTCGGCGCCTCCGCCAACCCCGCCAAACGCGGCTACAACGCCATCGCCCGCCTGTTGTCCGACGGCTTTGATGGACCGATCTACCCGATTAACCCCCAGCTCACCGAACTCAGGGGACTGACCTGTTACGCCTCCATTGCCGAGGTTCCCGAAGCGGTCGACCTGGCCCTGATCTGTACCCCGGCTTCAACCGTGCCGGAGATTATCGAGCAGTGCGGGGCAGCCGGCATCCAGGGCGCCATTGTGCTGGCCACCGGTTTCTCCGAGAGCGGTCCCGCCGGGGAACGACTCGAACAGGCCGCCGTCGAGGCGGCACGGCGCAGCGGTGTCCGCCTGGTGGGGCCCAACACCTCGGGTATGTTCAATACCGCCCGACAATGCAACCTGGTGGGTTTCCAGGACCTCAGGCAGGGCAGTGTCGGAATACTTTCCCAATCGGGCAATATGGCCCTGTCGATGATCACCGAAAGCCGGCGCCACCCGACGCTCGGCTTCAGTACCTATATCGGCGTCGGCAACGAAGCGGAGATTGCGCTGCACGAATACCTCGACTACTTCGCTCATGATAGTGACACCCGCGTTGTCGCAACCTACATCGAAGGGGTGCGTCAGGGGGAGGCGTTTTTGCAAAGCGCTCGCGCGCTTTCCACCCGCAAACCAATGGTACTTTACAAGTCGGGACGTACCCCCAGCGGCCAAAGCGCCGCTCGCTCCCACACCGGAGCACTGGCCGGCGACATTACCCTGTGCCGGGGCCTTATGCGCCAGGCGGGCGTCATCCTCGTGGAGCGTTCCGACCACCTGCTGCCGGTCGCCGAATCGTTGGCAACGCAACCCAGCGCCCGGGGCTATCGGGTTGCCGTGCTGGCCGATGGCGGGGGGCACGCCACGATTACCGCCGATGAGATGAGCGATCGTGGATTGCAACTGGCCGAGCTTGAACCGGCAACCCGAGAGCGCCTGCGTGGATTACTGGGCCCCCAGGCGCCGGTCGATAACCCGGTGGACTTTGCCGGCGCCAGCGATACCGAACCGGGCCTGTTTGCCGACTGCAGCGAGCTACTGCTAGCGGACCCGGGGGTCGACGGCCTGCTGGTGGTGGGCCTCTTTGGTGGCTACCAACTGCGCTTTTCCACCACCCTCGCCGATGTCGAAGAGCAGGCCGCACAAACCCTCTGCCGGCTGCAAAAGCAATACGGCAAGCCACTGGTGCTGCACAGTCTCTACAAGCACCACAACACCGAGGCCCTTCAACGGCTGGAAGCCGGCGGAATTCCGGTGCAGGACTCGCTGGAGGTTGCCGTGCACTGCATGGCCGCACTCTGTCAGTACGGCGAGGTGCAACAACGTCCATCCCCTGCTCCGAACCTGAGACGGGAGGCCCTCACCCCGTTGAAAGCCGCCGCTGAAATGCTGGACGCCGTGATCGCCGAGCAGCTGCGGGTCGTCACCGAGGATAAAGGGCGGGCACTGCTCAAACTGTATGGCATCGACACGGGTGAAACCTGCCTGATCCAAGACGAAACCGCACTCCGAGCGGCCGCCCGCGATTTCGGGGAGCGAGCACTGGCCATGAAGGTGGTGAGCCCCCAGGTGGTGCATAAATCCGATGCCGGAGGGGTCGCCCTTAACCTCAGGGGAGAAAAGGCCTTGTTGCAAGCCTTCCAGCGCATTATCGACAGCAGCCGGCGCTATCGCAACGATGCCCGGATCGATGGAGTGCTCCTGACCCCTATGGCCCCTGCGGGTGGGGTAGAGGTGATTCTGGGTATTACCCGCGACCCGCAATTTGGCCCCGTAATCATGTTTGGGCTGGGGGGCATCCACGTGGAGGTACTGCGGGATGTGAGCTTCCGCGCCCTGCCCCTGGATGCCGCCGATGCAGCCACCATGCTCACCGAAATCCGTGCCCACAGGATCCTGGAAGGGGTGCGAGGGCAGCCACCGGTCGACCATGACGCCCTCATCGAGCTGATGCTCAGTCTCTCCCGACTGCTTCAGGCCCATCCGCAGATCGCCGAGCTGGAACTCAACCCGGTGATGCTGTATCAAAGCGGCCTGGAGATACTGGATGTGCGCATCCTGCTGACCGAAAAACCTATCCGCTGACTCACTTTAACAAGGACCAAGCCACCATGAACCTCCCCGCCCTGACCGACGCCACCCTGGAGATCGATGGACGCGTAGCCCTGCTTACCTTTGCCCGCCACGATGTTCGCAACGCTCTCACCGGCACCGCGCTGGTTGACGACATTGTGGCCACCATCGAATGGGCCAACCGCAACCCGGCGGTATCGGTGCTGGTGATGACCGGAGCCGGATCGGCCTTTTCAGCCGGCGGTAATATCAAGGAGATGGCCGAGCGCGAAGGCCGTCATCGCGGGGGTGCCTTTGGTGGTTCGGTATTCGAGGTACAGCAGAAGTATCGCGAGGGTATCCAGCGTATGCCGTTGGCCATGGAGAGCGCGGAGCTGCCTGTCATCGCGGCCATTAATGGACCGGCCATCGGCGCCGGGTTTGACCTCAGCTGCATGTGCGATATTCGCCTCGGCTGCGAAAACACCCTGTTGGGGGAGACCTTTATCAACCTGGGCATCATCCCCGGCGATGGCGGTGCCTGGTTCCTGCAACGCCTGATCGGCTTCCAGCGCGCCGCCGAACTGACCCTGACAGGGCGGCTGGTCAAGGCGCAAGAGGCGCTTGAGCTGGGCATTCTGCTGGAGGTGGTTGAGGCCGACCAGTTGCTGCCCCGAGCCCTGGAGCTGGCCCGAACCATGGCCGAGAAGCCCCCCCAGGCCCTGCGAATGACCAAACGCCTGCTGAAGGTGGCCCAGCGCCAGCCCCTGGCAGACTTCCTGGGCCTCTGTGCCAGCTTCCAGGGGATGTGCCATAACACCGAGGACCACCTGGAGGCGGTCAACGCCTTTCTGGAAAAACGCCCCGGTCACTACCGGGGTCGCTAGGCATGACCCTTTTCCCTCCCCTGACACGACAAGCGGCCTGGGTGGCGCTAACCCTCATGCTGGCAGGCCTCTCCCAAGCCAACGAGCCCGAGCCCCTGGCGGCCACGATCAGTGCCCAGGGCGCAGGCCTTTACCGTATCAGCCTGACCCTGCGCCACGCCGATGAGGGGTGGGACCATTACGCCGACCGCTGGGAGCTGGTGGATGAGCAGGGCAACCTGTTGGCAACCCGGCGACTGCAACACCCCCATGTCGATGAGCAACCCTTCACCCGCAGCCTCAGCGCCGTGCGCCTGCCCCAGGGGTTGGAGAAGGTGACCATCCGGGTCCATGACAGCCGGCATGGCTACGGACGCCGAAAAGTCACGCTGGAGATTCCCAGATAGCCAATAGGGAGAACCGGTTCACAGGGGCGCTCTGCTCACGTCCGCTGTGTGACTTTAATCACCACGCATCGTATAAAAATCAACCAAACTAGAACCCATAGCCACAGGGTCAGTGGCCATTTAATCCGCCGTGCAGAGACCGTGCACCAGGAGCTGCATCATGACAGGACGTCATCCCACCCAACCACTGCCTCCCGCAGCCGCGCCCCAACCGGCTGGACTACGCCCCGGCTTTACTGCCCCCACCACCATTCTGATGGCCGATGGCCGTCAGTTGCCGATCTGGTGCCTGCAACGGGGCGACCCGGTGCAGAACCACTCGGGAGGCATCGCCCGGGTGGTTAGCCTGCTGGTTCAACGCCTGGGACCCCGGGCTCTGTGCGGCTTCAACACCGATCCCCCCTTCTTTACTGAAGGGCTGCGCTTTCTGGCTACCGATGGCTGGCGCTGCCTGAAACCAAGTCCCGGCGAGGCGTGTAACCTGTACCCGACCCTGGGTCCACTGCTCAGCGGCTGCCGTCTACTACACTGGAACCACGGCTATCGCAAATCCACCGGAAAAGCTCCCGGACTGCGGGCGGCTCCTCTGTTCAATGCCTACGATATTGATCACATCGAAGAGCGTCACCCCTCTCCGGCCACCCGGGTGTTCAGTCTGGTATTCGACAGGGAAAGCATCATCATCTCCAGTGGGTTTCTGGTCCACGGCCCGACGGAGGAGATGATCCCCGAAACCCCGCTACGGGAGTACCCGCTGAAGGTTGTGCGCTAGCTCGTACCCACAGGCCGCCCACAAGGAGGTAAATCCCCATGCCGATGGCATACCGACGGAGCCCCATTGCCAACAGCTGCCTGGTGTTACTGCTGGCCGGTTGCACCACCCTGAAGTCGCCTCCCCTCTATAAGTCGATGACCCCGGAGGACGTCACACTCGCGAACCAGGCCCTGGACAGCGCCCTTGAAACCCAGCCCAGTGGCCAGGGAAGCACCTGGCTCAACCCGCAAAACAACCACAGCGGATCGGTCACTCCGACCCGCACCTTCCGTCGCCAGGATGGTACCTACTGTCGTGATTACCTGGAAACCCTGGCGATCAATGGCCGCTACCAGCAGTGGAGGGACACCGCCTGCCGCGCCGCTGACACCCGCTGGATACCGGTTCGCTAGGACCGAACGCGGGACTCTCCCGCCAGACGTCGCTGGCATTGGCTGCGATGGCGCGCCTGCGCAAGGCACCTCCCCCTAAACAGCCGGCAGGCGATTGTCACTAAAAATCATCAACTGGAGTTGACCTTTAATTCGCTGCGCCGCTAGCATGGCCTTTTCCCAGGGAAGCGAAGATGAGTAACGAAGCAGTATTGGTGGCTGTCGCCCTGATCGGCGGTGTGGCGGTGAGCCTGCAGGGCCAGTTCATGGGGCAACTTGATCGCCAGATCGGTACCGCCGAGAGCGTATTTATCACCTACGGCATGGGTGCGCTGATCGCCTTGCTGATCATACTGATGATGAAGGGGGGGCAACTGGCCACCAATATCGCCAACGTACCCTGGTATACCCTCTCCTCAGGACTGTTGGGGCTGGTGATTGTAGCCAGCATCGGCTTCACGATTCCGCGGATGGGGATGACCAAAGCTTTTACCTTACTGTTGGCCGCCCAGTTCCTGCTGGCGGCACTGATCGATCACTTCGGCTGGTTTGGCAGCACGGTACGCACCTTTGACTGGAAACAGCTGGCCGGGGTGGGACTGATTCTCTCCGGCGTCATGCTGCTGACCCGCTAAAGTTTGCCCTTGAGGGCCAGCTCCTTTTGCGCCTGGCGATAGTAGATGCAATAGTCGCACTTGGCCTCTTTGTCCTTGTGGGTATCCTCTTCAATCTGCTGCAACGCAGGACTGTTGCAGAGGGTACCCTCCATCTCCCAGCAATTGACGCCATCCTCACGCTGGTACATCACACAGTTGGTGCGGCGACAGCAAAAATACTCCCGGCAGCTCTCCATAACGCCTCCATCAATGCCCCTGTCGGTGGCTTTCACACCCTGACGGGTAACTATAGGGGGAAGACTTACCCGACTCCACTCGCCATTGGTCTCAGGTGCCCAGCCCCAGGCTCAACACTGGCTGTTTGAACGGGGATCAGCCGGATCAAGGTGGAAAGCGTCCCCCTGCTGCCAACGCGCCTTCGCTTGCTTCACCACCGTCTCATCCACCCGCTCCTGCCCCCGTTCCCGGGCCAGCTGCTCAATCTCCCGAACCAGCATACCGCGAATCATCTGCGGGGCTCGAGCGATCCCCTCGCGGGCACTGTCGTCCCAGGGCAGCCGCTCCTCCACCACAGAGGCCCCCTGCTGAAAAATGGCCAGTACCTGCTCCACGTACTCCAGAGTGACGACACTGAGGCGAGCCTCCCCGGCCAGCGTCTCGATCACCCTGTGCACCATCGCCCGCATGGGCCCTTCCGGGATACGATCCAGACGCGCGCGGGCGTCCCCTGTCCAGGTTATCTCCATAGTCATATCCGCCAACGTTTACGCCCCCTTTTAACCCCCATCAACCCGTTGCCGATAGTACCCCTCTTGCTGCCCGGCTTCCATTACGGCAAAAGGGTGATCCAGCGGCTATATTTCTGAGTACATTAATGGGTTATTGCAGCTGTGCACCCATTCCGAACCGTTTGAGTGATAAAACCCAACGGAATTTACCCCCAAGCAGTCCACTACCCAAGAGGGAGAAGAACACCATGCGAACACTGATTGTAACGCTCACCGCCTGCCTGATGGCAGCCACCAGCTGGGCCCAGGATGGAGCGGTCGATTATGAGATCAACGGCCAGCCCTATCAGGGCTACTACGTCAGCGCCGGCGATAACGCACCACTGATCCTGTTAATCCATGACTGGGATGGATTAACCGATTATGAGGTCAAGCGCGCCCACATGCTGGCGGAGATGGGCTACAGCGTCTTTGCCGCCGACCTGTTTGGCGCCGGTGTTCGCCCCACCAAGGTGGAAGATAAACGCCAGCACACCGGCGAGCTATACAAGGACCGGGATAAGATGCGGACGCTGCTGAACGGTGCGTTGGCCAGCGCCAAAAAAATGGGAGGTAACACCGGTAACGCCGTCGCCGCCGGCTACTGCTTTGGCGGAGCCGCTGTGCTGGAGCTGGCACGGTCCGGCGCCCCACTGAAGGGCTTTGTCACTTTCCACGGCGGACTGGGTACGCCCGAAGGCCAGGATTACAGCAGCACCGCTGGCAGCCTGCTGATCCTGCACGGCACGGCTGATACGGCGATCACCATGGACCAGTTTGCCGCCCTGGCCACGGAGCTCGAGGCCAGCGGCGTTAACCACGAGATGATCACCTACAGCGGTGCCCCCCATGCCTTTACGGTGTTTGGTTCTGACCGCTACCGCGCCGATGCCGACGCCAAGTCCTGGAGCCGCTTCAGCGAGTATCTGCAGGTTACCCTGAATTAACCGGGTGCCAGGCGCTCGAGATCAGCTAAGGGGCTCGAGCGCCGCCTCCAGTCGCTGCCACTGGATTTCGTCCCCCGGCAGGCCGAAGCGCAGCCCTTGTGAACCATCCAGCAAGCGGGTCCAGATCGCCTGCTGTGCCAACTGCTTATGATAGCCAGCCGCCTCAGGAGTAAAGAGGGTGACAAACAGGCCACCACACCCCAGCCTGCCTGCGCAGAGGCGACCGAGCTGCTCAACCAGCCTCTGCTCCGCCATCCGCACCCGCTGCCGGGCGGCCTGTTGCCAGCAGCGGTCAGCCAGCGCCCGCTCCGACACATAGAGCGCCGGTGCCGAGACCGGCCAGGGGCCCAGCGCCTGTGCGGCCTGCGCCAGCAGCTCGGGGGAGCCCAACAGAAAGCCTGCACGGGCTCCCGCCAAACCAAAAAACTTGCCCAGAGAACGCAGCAGAATCAGGTTACCCAGCCCCAGCTCGGCGGCCAGGCTCTGCTCCGGGTGGAGGTCAATAAAGGCTTCATCCACCACTAGCCAACCCTGGCGGTCCCGCATACAACGGGCCAATTCAACCAACAGCTCAGGGGTATAACGGTCTCCACTGGGGTTGTTGGGGTTGATCACCAGCATCAACTCCACCGACTCCGCTACCTTAAAGAGTGCTTTTGCATCGCTGTCCGCCGGATAGTGAAACAGATCGGCCCCGGCCTGCTGCCAGGCCAAACGATGTTCCGCATACCCCGGATCGGGCAGCGCGACCCGGGTGGCCTGGATCAGGGAAGGTAAGCGCTGGATGAGTGCCTGGCTGCCAGGGATGGGCAACAGCTGCCCGGGGGTACAACCGTAGTAATCAGCCGCCACCCCGAAGAGGGACGCTGGCGTCTCGGGAAGCCGCTGCCAGATGGCCGCTGGGATCTCGGGAACGGGCCAGCCCAGGGGGTTAATACCGGTGGAGAGGTCAACCCAGTCCGCCAGGTCAGTGCCGTACTCCCGGCAGGCTCGCTGCAGGTCACCGCCATGTTGCAGCAGAGGCTTCACCACCCGGGCACTCCCCAGAACGCGACCCACAGGAAAAGTGCCCCCCCAATCCACAGCAGCAGGGCCTGCCAGACCTGTTGCAACGCACACTCAATATCCCCGGGGCGGGGTTCAGCCCCGCAGCCAAACGGGGGACGGTTGTGCCACTGCCCGCGGTAACGGGCGGGACCACCCAGCTGGCAACGCAGGGCACCTGCTCCCGCCGCCATCACCACCCCGGCGTTGGGGCTGTCGTGTTGCGAGGCCTGGGTACGCCAGCAGTGCATCGCTGCACCAAAGGCGCCGGCCACCGCATAGGAGAGGGCACAGAGTCGGGCGGGGAGATAGTTCATGACATCATCCAGCCGCGCGGCGATGCGACCAAAATAGCGATAACGATCGCTTCGATACCCCCACATGGCGTCCAGGGTGTTGACCAGGCGATGGGCAACGGCCCCCAGGGGACCGGCCACCATAAACCAGAACAGGGTAGCGAAAATCGCATCGGCTCCGTTTTCCAGTATCGATTCCAGGGTGGCCCGGCACACCCCGCTCTCATCCAACTCGGCGGTATCGCGGCTGACGATCATCGCCACCCGCTGGCGCGCAACTTCGAGCTCGCCGGCTGCCAGCGGCTCCATCACAGCGCGTCCGTGCTCCATCAGGCTGCGACCGCCGAGGCAGAGGTAAAGCAGCAGCACGCCCATCAGCTCTCCGACCACCGGCACCGTCAGCAGCGCGGCAATCAGCAACAGGGGTGGCAACAACAGAAGCAACAGGGCAACACCACCACCCGCAATGGACAGGGGGGAGAGGGCGAACCGGTTAAGATGCCGCTCAAGCTGGCTGGCCAGCCACCCGAACCCTACCAGCGGATGAAAACGGCGGGGTTCCCCCCAACGCCAGTCCATCCACAGGGCAAGTATCATTAGGGGCAACCAGAGGGGGCTCCAGAGCATCGTGTGACGCGTTCCTGACAGGCATTTCGGGCGCCCATCATACGCTGTTCACCGTGGCAGAAAAAGCACCCGCTCGCCCCGTAGCAGGCAAATACCGGGGAGGAGCGGCAGCCCTAGGTAACCAGATACGAGTGGTGAAACCGCAGGTGTTCCTCAATAAAACTGGCGATGAAGTAGTAGCTGTGGTCGTAGCCCGGCTGCATTCTCATACGGATCGGGTATTTCCCCTCGCGGGCCGCTTCGGTGAGGGCGTCGGGCTTCAGTTGTTCGACCAGAAAACTATCGGCATCGCCCTGGTCCACCAGAATAGGCGGCTGGGGTCTGTGACCAAAATGGGCCAGCAGCTCGCAGGCATCGTAAGCCCGCCAGGCTTGCTGGTTCTCTCCCAGGTAGGCACTAAAGGCCTTGCGCCCCCAGGGGCAGTTGACGGGGTTACAGATGGGGCTGAAGGCACTGATACTGCGATAGCGCTCAGGGTTTCTGAGTCCTATCACCAGGGCTCCGTGTCCCCCCATGGAATGTCCACTGATGGCGCGCTGGCCCGTCACCGGGAACTCCGCCTCCACCAGCGCCGGCAGCTCCTCCAGCAGGTAGTCATACATCCGGTAGTGCCGGGACCAGGGGGGCTCGGTGGCATTGATATAAAAGCCGGCCCCCAGGCCGAGGTCATAGGCCCCCTCGGGGTCGTCGGCCACCCCTTCACCGCGCGGGCTGGTGTCGGGGGCAACGATGGCGATACCCAGCTCGGCCGCGACCCGCTGGGCCCCGGCCTTCTGCATAAAGTTCTCATCGCTACAGGTGAGCCCCGACAGCCAGTAGAGCACCGGCACCGGTGCCTCCGCACTGGCCCCGGGGGGCAAATAGAGAGCAAAGCGCATGGCGCAGTTAAGCACGCTGGAGTGATGGCCATACTGGCGGTGCCAGCCGCCAAAGCTGCAATTGCTGCTGATCGGTTCAAGCACCATAACGGACCTCAAAAGTGGATGACAGTGCGGATGCTCTCACCGCGATGCATCAGGTCGAACGCCTCATTGACCTGCTCGAGCCCCAGGGTGTGGGTGATAAAGTCATCCAGCTTGAACTCACCCTTGAGGTACTGCTCGACGATGCCGGGCAGCTCCGAGCGTCCCTTGACGCCGCCAAAGGCGGTCCCCCGCCACACCCGCCCGGTCACCAGCTGGAAGGGGCGGGTACTGATCTCCTGGCCGGCGCCGGCGACACCGATTATCACCGATTCGCCCCACCCCTTGTGGCAGCACTCCAGCGCAGAACGCATCACATTGACGTTGCCGATGCACTCGAAGGAGTAATCGACACCCCCGTCGGTGAGCTCGACGATCACCTCCTGGATCGGCTTATCGTATTCGGCGGGGTTGATACAGTCGGTGGCCCCCAACTTACGGGCCAGCTCAAACTTGCGGGGGTTGAGGTCGATCGCAATGATCCTCCCCGCCTTGGCCATCACCGCACCGATGACCGCCGACAGTCCGATCCCGCCCAAACCGAAGATGGCCACGCTGGCCCCCTCCTCTACCTTGGCGGTTTTCAGTACGGCCCCCATGCCGGTGGTGACGCCGCACCCCAACAGACAGACCTCCTCGAGGGGCGCGCTGGGATTCACCTTGGCCAGTGAGATCTCCGGGAGCACCGTGTATTCCGAGAAGGTGGAGCAGCCCATGTAGTGGTAGATGGGCTGGCCGTTAAGGGAAAAACGGGTGGTGCCGTCAGGCATCAGCCCCTGCCCCTGGGTGGCACGTATCTTCTGGCATAGGTTGGTTTTGCCGGAGCGGCAGAATTTGCATTCGCCACACTCGGGGGTATAGAGAGGAATCACGTGATCCCCCACCGCCACACTGGTCACCCCTTCACCTACCTGCTCGACGATGCCTCCGCCTTCGTGTCCCAAAATGGCCGGCCAGACCGCCTCGGGGTCCTCCCCCGACAGGGTAAAAGCATCGGTATGGCATACCCCGCTGGCCACTATGCGGACCAGCACCTCTCCCGTCTGGGGTGGCATCACCTCCACCTCCTCGATGGTTAAGGGTTGGTTAGGGCCCCAGGCCACGGCGGCGCGTGATTTAATCATCCGATCTCTCTCCCTGCTGCTATAAAGTCGATGCGGCGTCCCAGCGGCCAACCGCAATCCAGCCCTAAGCATACAAGATCCTGGGGCAAGCGGGGCCCTGCCCTGCGGGAAGAGCTGGGCGGGGTCAACCGGAGACGTCGCTTAATGGCGGTAGATGGTTTCGATCAGATGGTAGCCGAAGCGGGTTTTTACCGGGCCATGAACGGTCAGCAGCGCCTTTTTGAACACCACATCATCGAAGGCCTTGACCATCTGTCCGGGGCGGAATTCACCCAGGTCGCCGCCCCGCTTTCCCGACGGACAGAGCGAGTGCTTACGGGCCAGCTTGCCGAAATCGACGCCACGGGCCAGCTCCTGCTTGAGCTTCTCGGCTTCGGCCTGGGTTTTTACCAGAATGTGACGGGCACTGGCGACAGGCATGGTGCTAACTCCTTGGGACGGGAGGTCCATTATAGCGGCCACCGGTGTGCGGCACGAGAGTCGAACTTCAGCCCGCCCACCAGCCTGGCCAGACCCAGTACCGGGGTGAAGTAGGCGCTCCTGCGGGAAGAGGGGCTGGCACCGCTTTAGCCCTCTTCCGCGGCCCGTGCCCGTGGTTTTACCCGAACCCGATTATTGGTATCCCGGCTATTGAGAATCAAGCCATCATCGGCCGGAGTTTTACCCCGTTTGGCGAGACGGTCGTAGAGCACCACATTGACCGTGGCGGCCAGGTTCATGCAACCGCGGGTGGGCACGTACACCACCGCATCGGCCTGGTCGATCAACCGCTGGGGGATAGTGCCATCTTCGGGGCCAAAGAGGTAAAGCGCGCGCCCGGGGTGCTGGTATTGGGGTAAGGCCGTAGCCCCCTCCACCAGTTCGACACAGACCAGGGCCGTATCCGCAGGCAAGGCATCAAGGGGAGAGACCACGGCGGTCAGGGGGATTCTACGGGCCGCCGCCTTGGTGTCAGTATGAAAGCGAGCCGCCCGACCATAGCGCTCGCCAGTGTAGTGCACCGCATCCACCCCATAACAGCCGGCCGCCCGCATCACGGCCCCGACGTTGGAGGGACTTTTGGGGTTGATCAATCCGACACCGACCCACTCATCCGCCCGTTTGTTCATTCGTTCCGATCCTCTGTTGATGCTTGCCCCATCGCACCCGGGGAGGCTAGCGACGGTATCCAGTCCAGCCCCCGGGCTGCGTTCAAAGCCAGCCACATCTTACCGGTTTTAGGCTATACTGCGCCGCGTCCAACCTAGGGGTGCTGAGTATGAGAGTCTGTGGCGTTGAGTTAAAGGGCAACGATGCCAATATCTGCCTGCTGTCGAAATCCGACGGCCTGTTCGACCTGCCTGACTGCCGGGCGCGCCGACTGAGCCTGTCCGATATCAACAGTCGTGAAAAACTGCAGGAGTTCCAGTTCACCTTCGCCAAACTGATGGCCGATTACCGGGTGGACAGAGTCGTCATCCGCCAGCGCCCTCCCAAGGGGAAGTTTGCCGGTGGCGCAATCGGGTTCAAGATGGAGGCGGCCCTGCAACTGTTGAGCGACATCGAGGTCGAGATACTCTCTCCCCATGAGGCCAAAGAGATCCTCAGCAAGAACCCGGTTCCCATCGTCTTCGAAGACACCGGGCTCAAAGCCTTCCAGGAGGTGGCGTTCATTACCGCTTTTGCCAGCCTTAGCCGCCCGAAAACCATCTGGTAAGGCCGTGGCAGCCCCGCTCCGGTCGGGCTAGTTTACCACCTTGGATCGGCGTGACTTCTGGATCTCGATGTGCTGGTCGATATTGTCGATCAGCATCTTCTGGTACTGGTCGGTAAACCAGGAGAGAACCTCCATCTGCTCTGCCGCCAGGTCGTCGGTCTGCAGGGAGGCTTCGTGGGCGTTAAAGCGCGCCGCCGCATAACGAATGGCGGCACCTACCAGGGCCAGATCCTGCCCCGGCTCCGCTGCCAGCCGATTGGCAACATCAATAAACTGGTCGGCCATTTCGTAGATTTTTTGCTTTTCTGTTTCGCTCGGCATGGAGAACCCTTGATCCTGATGGTATGTCGATTGGCAATACAGCCTGACAAGTCAGCGCTGAAAGCAGTAACGATACCACTATTCAGCGCTCCTTGAACAACCCGCGCCATCGCTTTTTTCGGGCTACACCTTGAAACGAGCCACCAGTTTCTGCAACTGCTCAGAGGCCTCATTCAACTCCCCCGAGGCCCCAGACATCTGTGTACAGCCCGCCGCCAGGTCGATCGCCGCATCCTTGACCGAATCCACGCTGCGGTTGATCTGCTCGGTCACAGCGCTTTGCTCCTCGGCCGCACTGGCAATCTGGGTATTGGCCCTCGAGATATCGTCGGTTGAGCGTTTAATGCTTTTCAAGGCCTCCCCCGCTTTATCAATCTGCTCGACACAGCGTTGTGCCCGCTCAGCGCTGGCATTCATCGCATTGACCGCCTCCAGGCTGCCCCCCTGCAGGCTTTCGATCATGCCCTGAATTTCGGCCGTGGACCCCTGGGTGCGTGCCGCCAGATTACGAACCTCATCGGCCACCACCGCAAACCCACGCCCCTGCTCACCGGCCCTGGCCGCTTCGATCGCCGCATTCAGGGCCAGCAGGTTGGTCTGCTCAGCCACCCCGCGAATCACGTCCAGAATGGTGCCTATATTTTCCACATCCCTGGCCAACTGGCTGATGGTGCCCGAGGCGCCATTCACCTCCTCAGAGAGCTGAGTGACCATATCGATCGATTCGGCTACCACAAGCGCCCCCTCATCGGCCACCTGCTGGGTTTCATGGGCACTGGTTTCCGCATCCTGGGCACTGCGTGCAATCTCCTGGGCTGCGCTGGTCATTTCGTGGATCGCTTCAGCCGATTGCTCCATCTCCTGCTTCTGCATATCGGAGTGGGCACGGGTCTGGGCCGCCACCGTTGCGATATGCCCACTCGACGTCGAGACCTCACCCGCACTCTGGTTGATCAGGAGAACCTGCGAGCGCAGCATGGACACCAGCTGCTGCAGCGAGTTAGCCATATCCTGGGTATCCTTTAACCCTTCCGGCACCACCTCCAGGGTAAGGTCACCCTCCGTGCAGGCTTTCATCTGCTCCTGCAGGTGTGTCATGGGTGCAAACACATACCGCTGCAACAACCAGATAGCCAGCAGCACACCCAGCACAATGACCCCCAGGGTCAGTGCCACCCCCACTTGCTCATGGGTTCGTGCGCGTTCGATAAAGGCGCGGTTGTCTTCCAGGGTGGTCAGGGTCACGCCCGCATCCCCCCTCTCGGAGGGCAGGACATAGGAAACATCGAAGGCATGCCCCTCCTCGAGTGTCTGCTGCCAGCGATCACTCCGATACAGCTCTCGCCCTTGAAGGTTGCGAATCTGTATGGGCGCATGCACCAACTCTTCAACACGACTCAGGTTATGGGAGACTCTCAAAACAATTTCCGCAAAACCGACCAGCTTTAAGCCTCCCAGGGGGGTCAGTACACTGTGAAAGTTCTCTCCCTCTGCAATCCAGGTTGCATGTATCAGCTTGAAGCGTTCCGCTCCTTCTCGGCCTGCGAAGGCTTCTTTCATCGCCAGAGGCATATCACGTCCGAGTCCGGACAGCCCCTTGGCTGACTCGCCAATGAAACGCCCATCCTCGCTATAAAACCGAATCTTGGCCAGATCAACCAACCCGGCCGTTACCAGGTTCTGCGAAAAGAAATCATCCATCAGCAATGACAGCTTGCCGCCATCCTCTGCTTTGACAGCTTTTTTCACCGCTTTATGTTTACTCAGCCCCGCCGCCAACTCTTCCGACCGGTCCGCGACTTCGGCTTGCACCTGCTCGACCGCCACCTGAAGCACTCGCCCCAATGTCGCCTTTTGCGAATCGACCGCCGCCTGAAAAAAGTTCTGGCTAACGTACAGGGTGGCTGCAAGGCACATCAGTCCAATGAAACACAAGAGTCCGAGAGTAACGGATCGAATCGAAAGCTGTTTAATATTCATGATCGTACTTCTTGGTGAGGCAGGTTAATCGAGGCTCAGGTGTTTGTACGCGAGCGTAAAAACACCTGAATGGGAGGTAGTAAAATCCCCCCGGACATACGCAAAAAACAAGGGCCTTACATCTCTACCGGGTAACCCTTTTCACGCCACTCGGCGATACCACCGCGGAACCAGTAGATATTGGTGTAACCGGCCGCGTAGGCCTTGGATGCTGCATCGGCACTGCGTGGGCAGGTGATACTGTTGCAGTAGAACGCCACCGGAGAGTCCTTGCTGTCGATCGCTTCTGCCAGTTTCTCGGGTGTCACATCGTCGTTCTTGATGCGGACAACGTCGGGAATGTGGCCTTTGTCGTAATCGGACTGACTACGGGCGTCAATAATCACCAAATTGTCGAGGTCGTCGACCAGAGCAATCAGCTCCTCGGCAGTTACGGTTTTAGCCCCGGGGATGGTTGCTGGCTGTTCCCCCTCCGCCATCACTCCATTGGAAAACACCATGGCCACGGCCATCAACAAGCCAGAGAACAACTTTTTCATTTTACATCTCTCCTGATGAGTCAAAAAAACAACTCCATTCAAACAAACGTTTAACCCAAAGCTCGTGATACATGTCAACTCAACCAACGTTTAAAACAACCCTTTAATTATGCTTGATGGCGCACATATAACCGTTTGCTCTTTTAGCGCAAAATAATCCCGCACCCAGGAAAAACCCGGCCGTTTGGGCATTAGAAAAGAGGGGGGAGTGATTTGCCCCTTGACCCGGAAAATGGTCCTGAAACACGGTCAAAAAGCAGGATTGAAAGGCGGAAATGGGCGACAAAGCGAAGGATTGAACAAGAAAAAAGTGCAGGGTACCCAGAGTACCCTGCACCAGATCCAGGACCGCGCTAAGCCAACTTGAACTCCGATGCCAGATCGCGCAGCGTTTCAGCCTGGGTCGCCAGTTCCTGGCTGGCCATGGCGGTTTCGTGGGAGCCGCTGGAGGTCTGCTCGGAAGCCATGCTGATGGCCACCACGTTACCGTTGATCTCCTCAGCCACCGCCGACTGCTGCTCCACCGCACTGGCCACCTGGGCATTGATATCGTTGATGCGGTCAAAGGCTTCAACAATGGAGGCCAGGGCCTCACTGGTTTCCTTGGCCTTTTCAACCGTGACCTCGGCCTGTTGCTGGCTGCTGTTGATGGTGGTCACCACCGACTGGGTGCCTCGTTGCAGGGCTTCAATCATCGACTGGATATCCTCCGTCGACTCCTGGGTACGCCGCGCCAAACCGCGGACCTCATCGGCCACCACCGCAAAGCCCCGGCCCTGCTCGCCGGCACGCGCCGCTTCGATCGCTGCGTTCAGGGCCAACAGGTTGGTCTGCTCCGAAATACCGCGAATCACCTCCAGCACGGTGCTGATTCCGCTGCTGCCCTTTTCCAGCTCGGCCATAATGGTATTGGCCTCATTGACCTTGGCGGCCATCTCACCGATCGCCTGAATGGTCCCCTGCACCACATCGCGCCCCCGCAGGGCATTGGCCATCGCCTCTTCAGCCGAAGTGTGGCTGCGGTTGGCGTTTTCCGCCACATCGTGCACGCTGGTGGTCATCTCGTTCATCGCCGTGGCCACCTGCTCGGTGTTCACCTTCTGCTCCTGCAGGGCCACGTTGGTCTGCTCACTGATCGCCGCCGCCTCCTCGGCCGCGGTTGCGATGCTGTTGGAGGCACTGACGATCCCCCCCACCAGGTGCTGAAGTTTCAGGGTCATCTCCCGCATCGCCCGATAGATACCGGTGCCGGGCTCACGCGTGAAGCCGATCGCCAGGTTACCCTCCGCGATCTGCCGTGCGATTGATTCGATCTCGACCGGTTCACCGCCGAGGGGACGGGTAATCGAGCGCGAGATGAAAAAGCCCATCAGGATACCCAGCAGCAGGGCGATGCAGGTCACCAGAATCAGGTAGAACACCGCCGAGTGACCGGCTTCCTCTCCCGCCTTGCGGGCCGCGGCCATCTCCTGCCCTGCCAGCACCTCAACCTGCCCCAGCAGGTTCGCGGCCTCCTCGCCCCACTTATCAAGCTCAGTCATGGCTTGTTCCGAGTCATCGGTCTCGGCCACCAGCTCGCGCTGACGCTTGATCATCTCCGCAGCCGCCTGTTGGAACAGGGCATGGGCCGCATCGAGTTTTTCCACATCACGTCGAACTTCCGCCTGGCGGGTTGCCGCAATGCGCACCCCTTCAACATCACCGCCCTTGAGGACGGCGTTGACCAGCTGGTCAAAGGTTTTGATCGTCGCCAGATACTCCGCCTCAGACTCAGCGATCGCCTCCAGGGTGGTTTGCTGCGACACCTCTTCCAGATAGATCCGGCTGCGCTCGATCGCAAGCATAATCCCCATGGTGGCATCCAGCAGCGGAATATCCTCATCCACCAACGAACTCAGGCCACTGTTGCGGGCCAGCTCAATCTGGGCGCGCATATGCTGCTTGACCACCGTCTCGGTATCTGCGGCGGCCACCATCACGGCATCAAACTCCTGCTCCATTGAGCTCATGGCCGCTGAGGCTTGCTTGCCCGATTGCATCAGGCGCTCGCCCGCATCCAGCATGGCCGCGGCCGCCGCCTGGAAGCGGTCATTGTGGATCGAGTCCGACTGACTCACCAGCTTGGCCAGCTCCGGGTTGTCGGTCTTGATCACCCGCAGCCCGCTTTCAAACTCGGCACCTTCAAGCACCGCCGAAACCAGCTGGTCAAACTCGGCTACGGTATTTTCATACTCGCCTCTCAGCGCACCGGTATCGACGGTATCGGACGCCGACAGCCTTGCGGTCGCCCCTTTGAACTCCTCCAGCGCATTGCGCGACTCCATCAGAGAGAGCTTCATCTCATTAGCCATCTCCACCAAAGGCGCCTCCTCGCTACCGACCGAGAAAAGCGCCCGGTCCAGCAAACGGATGCCGCTGTATCCCGACAGGCTGGTGACCATCATCAGCACCAGCAACACACCAAATCCAACCCCCAGCTTGTGGGCTACCTTCATCCCTTCAAGGCTCATCGTCCCTACCTCGCAATATCCCTATTAGTACAATGGTTAAAGGTAGATCAGAAAGATCAAAAGACAACCAATCCCCGTAATTACCTGAGCTCCACTGAACTCCGCAGCGCTTTTGCAACCACCACCTTTCCGTAGGCGGATGCTGCCAGCTCGCAAAGACTAAAAACCTGCCCCAACTGGCGTTTTGAGGCCCTGGAGCACGGGCCAGTCCAACGGAACTGCGACCATCCCTGACCCGAAGATCGCCCCCGGCAGTGGGCCCACCAAAGCGGCTATTGGGAGTGCCCGCAGGGGCCCAATTAAGGTAGGAGAAGGGGTTGGCGCAGCCCGGGACGTGGCCTGCAAAAGGGCGGCCTCAGGCTATCCGAGGGAGGGTTAAGCGGGAGGGTGGGGAGGTAAGAGAACCCCTCGCCCTTACCGGCAAACCGGGAGCGGAAAGGAAGGGGCATGGGTGTGCGACCTAGGCTTACCCGCCTGCGAGGCCGTCTTTTGAAGTACCGGGCCGGCGGCCTGGGTCAGGACTCAGAGCACCCTGCGCCTCACACCCCGGTCCGACATTAGTGGGTTTTAAACTGGGCCACCATCTTGTTCAACTCCACCCCCAGCTCGCCCACCTCGCTGCTACCCGCATCGGACTCGCGGGCGTTGGCAACGGTGTTATGGGCCTCTTCGCTGATGTTGATGATGTTGCGGTTGATATCCTCCGCCACCGCACTTTGCTGTTCGGCAGCGGTGGCGATCTGCGCCGCCATCCCCGAAATACTGGCCACCGACTCGGTGATCATGGCGATCGCTTCCCCCGCTTTGGCGGCCTGAAGAGTGCTGCCCTCGGCCAGTTCGCTGCTGCGCTGCATCACACTGACGGCATTCTTAGCCCCCTGCTGAAGCCGCTCGATCATCTGCTGGATCTCATCGGTGGACTCCCGGGTACGATGCGCCAGGGTACGCACCTCGTCGGCCACCACGGCAAAGCCCCTCCCCTGCTCGCCGGCACGGGCCGCCTCGATGGCGGCGTTAAGCGCCAACAGGTTGGTCTGCTCGGCCACCCCACGGATCACATCGAGCACCGTGCCGATATTCTCCGCGTCCCCCTCGAGGGCCTGAATCACCGAGGCGGCTGCGGTCACCTCGCTCGACAAAGAGCTGATCGCCGAGATGGTGCTGCGCACGACCTGCTCCCCCTCACGGGCCTGCTCATCGGATTCCGATACCGCCACCGCCGCCTGTTCGGCATTGCGGGCCACATCGTGCACCGTAGCCTGCATCTCGTTAATCGCCGTGGCGATCTGGTCTGTCTCCAGCTGCAGGCGCTGCATCCCGTCCAGGGTTTGCCGACTGGCGGCCGAGAGCTGGTCGCTGGCGCTGGAAAGCTGTTCGGTGTCGCGGGTGATCTCGGCAATCAGCTGGGCCAGGTTATCCACAAACAGGTTGAAGCTGCGGGAGACCGCTGCCACTTCATCGGCCCCGCTTTCATCAAGGCGCAGGGTGAGGTCACGGGAGCCCGAGGCGATATTGCGCATGGAGGCTTCGAGGCGGGCCAACGGGCCCAGAGTGCGACGGCACACCAGCAGGAAAACGGCTGTCAGGGCAAAGCAGATCAGCGCGCTCGACCAGAGCACGACGGACTCCGCCTGCCCCAACGCATGCTGGGTATGGGCCGATGCGCGCTCCATCCCGGTACCGAGCTGGTCAGCCATCTGATCGAGGCTGTCGGCCAGCACCGCGGCGGTATCATCGAAGCCGCCGCGGCCCTTCATCAAGGTGTTGCCCGCTTCGGTGCCTTCGGCCACGTAGGCATCGGCCATCCGCTCCCCCTGCCGGTGCAGTTCAACCACCTGGGCCTTCAACTGTTGGGCAGAAGCGGCCTGGTTTGGCAGGATCTGCACCATACGATCCAGGCTGGCCAGCGCGCCCTGCAGGCTCTCCCGGGCTTCAGCCTTGGCCTCATCGTTGCGGGTAGCGCCGACATCAGTCAAAAACTGCTGCACCTGGACCACGTAGTAACGGGCATCCTTGAGGGCAAAAATCGCCTGCGCCTGGCGTTGCTCGTGGGCAACCCCCTTGCTGGTATTGGTTAGCTGGGAATGACTGGTGGCATAGAGGGCAGCAAAGGCCACCACCGCAAAACCAATGGTCGCCATCAACATCTGTTTGATCGTAAATCGACTGAGCATCTTCCTGACCTCTTACCGCCTGCCGGGCTCTCCTCGGCCGAGGACCGAGGGAGTGATTAAAAGTTAGACACGCAGTAGATCAGAAAACGCACCCCTCACAAATGACATATATCAAATCCAACAGATCCAGTAACGCACAACCGCCCGCTTCCCGGGCCCTAACCGGTATTGCGCAAGCCGGCGGCGATCCCGGCGATGGAGATCATCAGCCCCTGCTCAAGCGTATTGTCCCCCTGCTCCCCCAATTCACGCAAGCGACGCATCAGCTCCACCTGCAGAATATGCAGGGGATCCACATAAGGGTTGCGGACATCAATGGAGCGCCGCAACACCGGAATCCGTGCCAACAGCGACTCCCCACTGATGGTCTGCAGCACCTCAACCGCTTCGCGCAGACCAGACCTCAGCTCCTCGCCGAGGGAAACCAGCGTCTCTTCCTGCAGCAGGTAGCGCTCATAATGGTCGGCCACCCGGCTATCGGCCTTGGCCAGTACCATCTCCTGCATATCGAGCAGCATCCGGAAGAAGCTCCAGTTACGGTCCATCTCCTGCAACAGCTCCAGCCGCCCCTGCTCCACCTGCTCCGCCAGCGAGCGACCGGTGCCCAGCCAGGCCGGCAGCATCAGCCGCATCTGGGTCCAGGCGAACACCCAGGGAATGGCCCTCAGGCTTTCGACACCCCCGCTGACATGGCGCTTGGCGGGGCGACTGCCCAGCGCCAGGCGGCGCAGCTCCAGCTCGGGGGTGACGGTGCGGAAGTAGGGAACGAAGCGCGGGTCATCCCGCACCACGCGGCGATATTCCACCACCGTGCGCTCGGCCAGGGTCTGCATCATATCTCGCCAGCTCTGGCGGGGAGCCGGCGGTGGCGCCAGTGTGGCCTCCAGGGTGGCACTGGTGTAGAGCTCCAGATTGCGCAGCGCCAACCCCATCACCCCGAATTTGAACTGGATCATCTCCCCCTGCTCGGTCACCCGTACCGCGCCGTTCACGGTACCCGGCGGCTGCGACAGCAAGGCCGCATGAGCCGGCCCGCCACCGCGGCTGACGGAGCCCCCGCGGCCGTGGAACAGGGTCAGGTGCACCCCGTGCCGCCGACACACCTCGCTCAGCTGCTCCTGCACCCGGTACTGGGCCCAGGAGGCAGCGAAAAAGCCGGCATCCTTGGCAGAGTCCGAGTAACCGATCATCACCTCATGGCGCCCCTGGATATCCTTCCGGTACCAGTCGATCGCCAACAACTGCTCCAGGGTATCAGCCGCCCCTTCCAGGTCCGACAGGGTTTCAAACAGCGGCACAATGCGCTGCGGCTGCCGGCAACCACAACTCTGCTGCAACAGGCGGACGGCGAGCACATCGGAGGGGGCGGTGGCCATGGAGATGATGTAGGCTCCCAGCGCCGCGGCCGGTTGTCCTGCCAGGGTGCGAAAGGTCTCCAGCACCTCCGCGACCTCGTCGCTGGCAGGCAGATCGGCGGGAATCAGCGGACGGCGGTTCTGTAGCTCGGCCAGCAGGAAGCGCTGCTTTTGGTCCTCGTCCCAGTCGAGGTATCGGCCCAGCCCCAGGTATTCGGTAATCTCGTTGATCGCCTCGGCATGGCGGGTCGATTCCTGGCGCACATCGAGCGGCAGCAACGCCAGTCCGAAGCAGTGCACCCGGCGGATAATATTGACCAGGCTACCCTCGGCAATCGCCTCCATGTCGCAGTCGAGCAGGGAGCGGTGGATCAGCTCCAGGGGTTCCAGTAACTCGGCATCATGGAGGTAGACCGGCACATTCAGCTCCTCCCCCTTGAGCCGCGCCTCGGCCCAGTCACGGGTGTTCTCGAGCCGGGCTCGCACCTCCCGCAGCAGCTCGCGATAGGGTTCGGGGTGATCGCCCACCCGCGCCCTCAGGGCATCGTTGGCATCCACCATCGAGAGGTCGGCGCGCAGCTCGCGAATATCACGCAGCAGCAGGTCGGCAGCTTTCCAGCGCGCCAGCAGGATCACCTCCTCAGTCACCGCGGCGGTGACATTGGGATTGCCATCCCGGTCCCCCCCCATCCAGGAGGCGATCCGCAGCGGTACCGAGGCCAGGGGCAGGCGCAGGCCGGTGTGTTGCCGCAACACCCGATCGATCTCCCGCAGGGTCTCGGGCACCGCCTCCCACAGCGTGGCCTCGATGGCGGCAAAGCCCCATTTGGCCTCATCCACCGGCGACGGGCGACGGTGGCGAATCTCGTCACTGTGCCAGGCGGCTACGATCCGGCGACGCAGGCGGTTGAGCTGGGCCTCGCGTTCGCGCAGGGTGAGGTCGGGGTGGTCCAGGGCCCCCAGGATCTCGCCGATATCCTCATATTTGCGCAACAGGGTGCGCCGGGTCACTTCGGTGGGGTGGGCGGTCAGTACCAGCTCAACCCGCAGTTCGGACAGGGTCTGCTGTACCCGCTCAGGGTCGACCCCCTGCTCCAGCAGGCGGGGAACCAGCTCGGCCAGGGAGCCCTCCTGCGGTGGCGCTTTGGAATCACACTGATACGCCCGGCGCCGGCGAACCCGATGGTGCTGCTCAGCGATGTTGGCGTAGTTGAGAAAGTGGCTAAAAGCACGGGCCACCGGTACCAGCTCCTCCTCACCCAGCTCCGCCATCACCGCCAGCAGCGCCTCGCTGTCCTCGCCATGACGCCCGGCCTTGGCGAGGGCACGGATCTGCTCAATCTTGTCAAACACCGCCTGCCCGGCCTGTATGCGAATGGTGTCACCCAAGAGTTCACCCAGCAGGCGCACGTCATCGCGCAACGCCCCATGTTTGTCCCGTTTCGCCATCTTACGACTCCCTGTGTTCAGCAAGAGCTTTCCATTATGTGGTGTGGCTCGCCACTTGAACAGCCACCCCCCGGGTAAAGAGCGGCTACCGGGTAGCTGTCCATTGGGCAGGGTTCTGGCATCATACCCCCCACAACAACAAAAAAGACCCGCTCTCCATGCGCCTGCTCCTCAAACTGCTGCTCTGGTTAATGATGCCCCTTAGCCTGGGACTGGTTGCCACCCTTTACTACCATGCCCCTGATCCGGTCGACCTCGAGCCGTTGCTGGAGCGCGCCAACCACTACCAGGTGGAGATTATCCGTGACTCGTTTGGGGTTCCCCATATCTTTGGGCGCAGCGACCCCGACACCGCCTTCGGGCTGGCCTACGCCCATGCAGAGGATGACTTCGCCACCATTCAGGAGGTGATTCTGGCAACCCGCGGCACCCTCGCTGCCGTCAAGGGGCCGGATGCCGCCAAAACCGATTACCTGATCCGCCTGATGCGAGTCTGGGAGGTGGTCGAGGCCGGCTACTACCAGCGCATCGATCAGGCCACCCGCAACCTCGCCGAGGCCTACGCCGATGGCATCAACCTCTATGCCGCGCGCCACCCCGATGCGGTCTCGCCCTACCTGCTGCCGGTACGGGGGCAGGACCTGGTGGCCGGCTTCACCTTCAAGACACCGCTCTTTTACGGCTTTGACCGGGTGATAGGCGCCCTCTTTGACCCCCAAACACCGCGGCAGCTTGCCAAGCAGGGAGAGCAGGCGCTGAGCTTTACGCCCGCTTCCCAACCCGAGCTGGGCAGCCAGGGGGTCGCCGTGGCCCCCCACCGCACGGGGGATGGCACTACCCAGCTGCTGATCAACTCCCACCAGCCCCTGAGCGGGCCGGTGGCCTGGTACGAGGCCCACCTGCACTCGGAGCAGGGATGGAACATGGTCGGCTCCACCTTTCCCGGTTCGCCGCTGATACTGCACGGCCACAACGCTCAGCTGGGATGGGCCAACACCGTCAACAAGCCCGACCTGGTGGATGTTTACCAGTTGACCCTCAACCCGGATAACCCCAACCAGTACCTGCTCGATGGCCAGTGGCGAGCGCTGGAGGTGCGCGAGGCGCGCATCCTGGTGAAGTTGATCGGCCCCCTGCGCTGGGAGTTCAGCGAGCCGCTCTATTTTTCAGCCCACGGGCCGGTGGTCAAACGGGGACAGGAGGCCTTCGCCTTGCGCTGGGCGGGCATGGAGGAGATGCGCACCCTGGAGCAACTCTACCGCCTGAACCGGGCCACCACCCAGGCCGAGTTCGAGGCCGCGATGGCGATGATGGCGATGCCCAGCATCAACTACGTCTACGCCGACCGCGCCGGCAATATTGCCCACTACTACAACGCCATGATGCCGCGCCGCGCCGAGGGGTGGGACTGGAGCAAGGACCTGCCCGGCGACCGCTCGGAGCTGATCTGGGACAGCTACCTGCCCTTCGAACAGCTGCCCATGACCCGTAACCCACCCGCCGGCTTTGTGTTCAACGCCAATAACACCCCCTACGTTGCCAGCAGCGGCGAGGGCCAACCCAGTGCGGAACAGTTCAGCCCCACCCTGGGCATCGAAACCGCCATGACCAATCGTGCCCTGCGTCTCAGGCGGCTGCTCTCGTCGACCCCGGAGATCGATAGCCAGGCCCTGCACCGCATCAAATACGATCTCGCCTACGACGAGGCGCACCCTGCGGTCAGCGCCCTGCAAGACCTGCTTGCGCAAGACCACTCCGCCCTCATTAAGGCTGAACCCGAGTTGGATAATGCCCTTGAACTGCTGCGCCAATGGGACCTGCGCACCAACCGAAGTAACCGCTCCGCCGCGCTGGGGATATTGACCCTGGGGTCGCTGGTCGATTTTCGCCAGCACCAGCAGAGTCCCCCGGACCTGCTCGCCAACCTGCAGGAGGCCATCAACCGCCTGCAGACCCACTTCGGCCGCCTGGACCCCGAATACGGCCAGTTCAACCGGCTGCGAAGGGGCCAGCAGAGCTGGGCGCTGGATGGCGGCCCCGACACGGTGCGGGCGGTCTACGGGGACCCCAATCCCGACACGGGAGAGCAGGTCGCCAGCGTTGGGGACAGCTACATCCTGTTTGTCGAGTGGGGCCCTGACGGGGGCGTAGAGTCGCGTTCGGTACACAACTATGGCAGCGCCACCCTGGATGAGAGCTCCCCTCACTTTGCCGACCAGGCGCCGCTGTTTGCCAGCTGGCAGGAGAAACCCCTGATGCTTGAGCGCGCGATGCTGGAGGCCAACAGTAAGCGACGTTACCGCCCCTAGGGGGTAACCGGAAAGAGGGCGATCTCGGCCTCCGACAGGGGCCGGTACTGCCCGGGGGCCAGAACGGGATCCAGCACCAGCTCGCCAATCCGCTCGCGGTGCAGAGCCACCACCGGGTTGTCGAAAAAGCCGAACATGCGCTTCACCTGGTGGTAACGCCCCTCAAACAGGGTAAGCCGGGCATTGAAGGGGTCGATCAGTTGCAGCTGCGCCGGCGCGGTGGTGATCCCCTCGTAGGCAAAGTAGATCCCCTCCTCAAACTGGCGCACGTAGTCGTCGGTGATCGGCAGCGCCGTGGTCACCCGATAGACCTTGGCCACTTTGTGCTCCGGGCGCGACAGGCGTTTGGACCAGAGGCCGTCATTGGTCAGCAATAGCAGGCCAGTGGTGGTGAGATCGAGACGCCCCGCCAGGTGTAAACCGGGCCTGTACTCAGCGGGCAGCCGATCGATGACGGTGGGGTGGTGCGGGTGTTCGGTGGCGCTCACCACCCCCGCCGGCTTGTGCATCATCAGATAAAGGGGGGTGCCCTGCTGCAAGCAGTCGTCATCCAAGCTGATCAGGTTATAGGGGGTAACCCGGTATCCGCCATCGCACTGCACCCGCTGATCAACCCGTACCCGACCAGCCACAATCAGGGCTCGCGCCGCCGGGCGGCCCAGCTGACACCGCTGCCTTATAAAATTAATAAGTCTCATTTATCTCAGCTCCCGCCACCCAAATGGGGTAGAGGAAAACCACAACTTGCACCGCGGGTCGCCCACCGCTAGCCTGTGAGCAATCCATCATGACCCCGGGGAGGCCAAGGCGCCCCCCTCCAGACGGAAGTATCCCATGCCCAGTGATATCGAGATAGCCAAAACATTCAGCGCTCGCCCGATCGATGAGATCGCCGATGCCCTGCAGATCGACCCCGCCCACCGCATGCACTACGGGCGCGACATCTGCAAGGTCAGCCTCAATGCCCTCAAGTCTCCCCGTCCCCGCTCGGGCAGAAGCCACCTGGTGCTGGTATCGGCCACTACCCCCACCGCCTCCGGCGAGGGCAAGACCACCACCACCATCGGGCTGGGACAGGCCTTTACCCAGCTGGGCGAGTCGGTTTGCCTGGCCCTGCGTGAGCCCTCCCTCGGCCCCTGCCTGGGGATGAAGGGGGGCGCCACCGGTGGCGGATACAGCCAGATCATGCCGGCCGATCGCATCAACCTGCACTTTACCGGCGACTTCCACGCCATCACCTCGGCCAATAACCTGCTGTCGGCCAGCATCGACAACCATATCTTTCACGGCAATACCCTCGGCATCGATCCTCGCCAGATCGTCTGGCGGCGGGTGATGGATATGAACGACCGTTCGCTGCGCCACATCGTGGTCGGGCTTGGCGGCAAGGGCCAGGGGATCCCCCGCGAGGGGGGCTTCGACATCACCGCGGCCTCCGAGGTGATGGCGATGCTGTGCCTGGCCAGCTCCGCTGAGGACCTGCAGGAGCGACTGGATCGCACCCTGGTGGCCTACAACTATGGCGGTGAACCGATCTACGCCCGTGACCTCAAGATCACCGGCGCCATGATGGCCCTGCTGCGCGACGCGCTGCACCCCAACCTGGTGCAGAGTTTCGAGGGCACCCCTGCCCTGGTCCATGGCGGCCCCTTCGCCAACATCGCCCACGGCTGCAACAGCCTGGTGGCGACCCGCATGGCGATGCACTATGCCGACTGGGCGATTACCGAGGCGGGCTTTGGTTTTGACCTGGGGGCGGAGAAGTTTTTTGACATCAAATGCCGCCTGGGCGAACTCGACCCCGACGCGGTGGTGCTGGTCACCACCGTACGGGCGCTGAAGATGCACGGAGGCAAGGCCAAAACGGAGCTGGCCAGTGAAGACGTCGAGGCCCTTGAACTGGGGCTGGAAAACCTCGATAAGCACATCGAGAGCGTGCAGCATTTCAACAAGGTGCCGGTGGTGGCCATCAACCGCTTTGCCAGCGACACCGAAGCCGAGCTCGAGCTGATCAAGCAGCGCTGCGAGCAACACGGTGTCTCCTGCGCGGTCACCAGCCACCACGCCGACGGCGGCAAGGGAGCGCTGGATCTGGCCCGACTGGTGATGGAAAGTGTGGAAAAAAACCGCCCCTTTATCCCCCTTTACGACCTGGAGATGCCGATTCTGGGCAAGATCCGCGCAGTATGCCGGCAGATGTACGGGGCCCACGATATCGCCTTTACCAAACAGGCGGAAAAGGACCTGCGCCAGATCGAAGCCCTCGGCCTCAGCGAGTTGCCGATCTGCATCGCCAAGGCCCCCAGCTCCCTTTCCGATGACCCCCTGCTGCACGGTCGACCGCGGGACTTCGAGGTCACCATTCGCAACCTCCATGTCAATTCGGGAGCCGGTTTTATCGTGGTGCTGACAGGGGACATCATGCGTATGCCGGGACTCCCCAAATCCCCCGCCGCCGAGCGGATGCACCTGAACCCGGAGGGGGGGATCGAAGGGCTGGAGTAACCCGCTTCAGAACAAACGCGCCCATCCGGCGCGTTTGTTCACTCTTAAGGGCACGATTCACACTACCGTGATCAAGGCTCCGGCCGTGCCTCAAACACCGCCACCACCTTGCGCTCTGCATTAAGCAGCGCCAGTATTCCCCCCTTGAGACTGAAACCCACCACGCTCGCCAGCCGATTAAGGAAGCGGTCCTCCTGCTCCATACCGGTGGCACAGGCGCGCTGGGTCGAGATCAGGGGACCGAAGCTGAGATCGTTTCCCTGTTGCCGATAGCTGGCATTAAACTGATTGCACCCCCCATAGCCCCCGGCGTGCCCCCCCTCGACATCGAAGCGCAGAAACAGCTCTTTGCCGACCCAGCCTTCATCTACTGCCTGATCGTCCAGACGCACCAGTTTCCAGTAGGTATTGGTCAGGCTCACCGTATTCCGGGCGGGGTTGTGCCCCCCCACCCGGCGTACCATCAGCGGGAGCGGCCGCTCAGCCCCGGCCGCAAAGGGGTCAATATGCTCGGTGCTGGTAAACATCAACTTACCGGCGCTGTGAATCTCCGCGCGGATCGCGTAGCGATGGCCCGTCACTATCTGCTCGGGCGCATAGCGAACACTCAGGGCGTAGGGAGGCGCCTTGGCTCCGACCACCAGCCGCGCTTCATCCACAATATCCGCCGGCGCATCTACGCGGGAGACATCCTGCAACAACACCGTCACCTCGGCCTCCGGAGGAAGCATCATGCGCTCCCGGTAGGAGACCAGGGTATCAATCTGCTCACGGCTATCCGGCATCAGGGCCTGGCAGCCTCCCAGCGTTAACCCGATCAGGGCAAGCAGCGGGGTCCACAGTCGTTGACGAGGGTTCATGGCAGGGCTCCTTAACGGGCGGGTGAGGGATCATACCCCCTAATCTCTAGCCACTCCTACCCGTTTTTGCAACCAGCAACCGGGACACCTCAGGTAGAGAGCTGACGGCTGAGCGGGGAGTCACAAAAGACTTTTTTCCCACGTTTCCTGTGAGTATACTTTGCTTCCTATAGGAAACATCGCTGGGATACATGACTGTCACCCGACGCCGTGACCGAAGCGCAAATCGGGCGGCGATCGTCTACTGTTATAGCCCTGAACTCTTTATACCGCTGAACCAGCTCCTCCGGAGAACCCTATGTCCGACACGCCACTCCTGAAGACCCCCCTTTATAACCTGCACCTGGAACTAGGTGCCAAGATGGTCCCTTTCGCCGGCTACGAGATGCCCGTACAGTACCCCCTCGGCGTCAAGAAAGAGCACCTGCACACCCGTGAACAGGCGGGTCTGTTCGATGTTTCCCACATGGGCCAGGTGAAACTGAGCGGCCCGCGCGCGGCGGCAGCGCTGGAAACCCTGGTACCGGTCGACATCATCGACCTGCCGGCGGGTAAGCAGCGCTATGCCCTTTTTACCAATGACCAGGGCGGACTGCTCGACGACCTGATGGTGACCAACTACGGCGACCACCTCTACGTGGTGGTTAACGCCGCTTGCAAGGAGCAGGATATCGCCCATATGCAAGCCAACCTGGGGGATGATGTGGTGCTGGAGCGTCTGGATGACCGTGCGCTGGTGGCCCTGCAGGGACCCACCGCCGTCACCGCCCTCAGCCGCATCGCACCGGAAGTGGCCAACATGGTGTTTATGGACTCGCGTCACCTGACCATCGACGGGGTCGACTGCTTCGTTAGCCGCTCTGGCTACACCGGCGAAGACGGCTTCGAGATCTCCATCCCCAACGCCGAGGCCGAGCGCCTGTGTCGCCTGTTCCTCGAGCAACCCGAAGTGGAGGCAATTGGCCTCGGTGCTCGCGACTCGCTTCGCCTGGAGGCGGGGCTGTGCCTCTACGGCCACGATATCGATACCACCACGACCCCCATCGAAGGCAGCCTGATCTGGGCGATCAGCAAATCCCGCCGCGCCGACGGTGAGCGCGCCGGCGGCTTCCCCGGCGCCGAGATCATCTTCGAGCAGATCGCCAACAAGAGCTACGCCCGCAAGCGTGTAGGGCTGCTGGCCGAAGGCCGGGCACCGATTCGCGAGGGGGCGGAGCTGGTCAATGCCGAGGGAGAAACCATCGGCGTGGTGACCAGCGGTAGCTTTGGCCCCAGCATCAACGCACCGGTTGCCATGGGCTACGTCGCCACCGCCTACAGCGCCATCGACACCCAGGTGTTTGCGCTGGTTCGAGGCAAGCAACTGCCCATGACTGTCGCTCGCACCCCCTTTGTCGAGCAGCGTTACTACCGCGGCTAACCCCTCGCGGGGAGGCCCTCGGCCTCCCCTATTTTCCAACTCTGGGTTTGTACCCCTCCCTGCGCTAAAGCTAGCGGTTGCGGCCGTACTGTTCGTGGCTGGTCACCCAGTCGCCGGCGATCACCGCCGACCCCAGAGACAACTCACCGCAGAGCACAGTGGCGCCGATGATTTCGGCCAGTTTGTTGACCTTGCCCTTGCCTTCACACCCCATTAACTGCAGGCATTCCCGCTGGGTGGCCAGGCCCGTGCCGCCGCCGTGGGTCGCCACGATCAATGACGGCAGGGTAATGGAGAAGTAGTAATCCCCCTCCGGCGTGAGGGTGGCGTAGACCACCGCCGCCGAGGATTCGGCCACGTTGGCCACATCTTGGCCGGTGGCAATAAAGAGCGCGGTAATACCGTTGGCGGAGTGGGAGCCGTTATTGACCGCCCCTGCCATAAAGGAGCCGGTGTTGCTGATCTGGCGCGAACGGAACAGCAGCTCGGCACTGACCCCCATCTGCTCCCGCAGCAAACGGTCGGGAATCACCGCCTCGGCGATCACCCGCTTGCCGCGACTGTGGAGGGTATTGAGCAGCGAGTGCTTCTTGTCGGTATCCATGCTGCCGGAGAGCATATAGCGGCGGATACCGGGGTAGTTTTTCATGATCCACTCACAGGCGGCGAAGGTCGCCCGCCCCACCATGTTCTGGCCCGCCGCATCACCGGTACTGAAATTAAACCGCAGGTAACGCAGGCAGGCGGCGGCGTACTGCTCTATGCGCAACAGCTTACCACTGGAGGTGGTCGCCTCCGCCACCTCGCGGATAGCGTCCAGGTTCTGCTCCACCCAGGTACCGAACGCCCGCGCCTGGCGAGCGTCGTCGAACACAAACACCGGTGCCCGCTGCATGGCATCATCCACCACCGACACCGTCACCCCGCCGGCGTCCCGCAGCAGGCGCATGCCGCGGTTGTAACTGGCCACCAGGGTGCCCTCGGTAGTGGCCAGGGGAACATAAAAGTCCCCCTGGGCATGTTCGCCATTGACCAGCAGCGGACCGGCCAGCCCCATAGGAACCTGGGCCACACCGGTAAAGTGTTCGATATTGCCGCGGGTCGACTCGGGTTGCAGTGAGTAGTGCGCCACGTGCTCCACCCTCACCCCGGTCTGTTGCTCGACAAAGTCGCGGCGGGTGGTCGCCATCGACTCGGTATTATCCTGCACCTTATCGCGGGGTATTTTTGCACTCATCGGATGTCATCTCCTGTCAACGGGCCGTGTTATGGTTGAATATCCGGAGTCTACCCTTTGGCTCTGACGGCTACCGTTAAAAAATTTACACTATGAGGAGACCCTGCGATGGAGCCTGTGGACCAATCCCAGCTCGCGACGACCGGCTTGTTCGCGGCGCTCGAAGCCCCTATTCAGAAGTCGTTGCTCGCCAAGGGGCGCACCCTACAGCTCGCCCCTGGAGAGGTGCTTTACCACCGAGGGGATGTTCCGCGGGGACTCTATGGGCTGGTAAGTGGACAGCTGCGCCTGAGCGCGGAGGACAGCCATGGAAAACAACTGCTGTTTGGTACCATCGAGGCGGGTTGGTGGTGCGGTGAAATTCCCGTACTGGATGGCCAGCCCTATGCCCAGACCGCAACAGCGGTGGAGCCGAGCCGACTGCTGTTGATTCCCCAAAACGCCCTCGATAGCGTGCTGGAGCAGCACCCCGAGCTCTACCGACACTTCACCCGCATACTCTGCCGACGCATCCGTATCGCGGGGCAGATGTTGGAGGAGGCGGCTTTCTACGACCTGGCCACGCGGGTTGCCAGCCAGCTACTGCGGCTGTGCCGCATCCACCGCCCCCAGGCGAACCTCTGCCTGAAGCTTCCCCAGGAGGAGATCGCCTCCATGCTGGGCATTACGCGCCAGAGCCTTTACCGGGTATTGAAGCAGTGGCAGCAACAACAATGGATCGAGCTGGGCTACGGTTCACTGACGCTGCTGCGGCCCGAGGCACTGCTGGAGCTGGTTCAGGCCCAGCAGGCGATCCCGCCGGGAATTACCAGCGCTCGACGCGATAGCCCAGGTTACTAAGCCGCTGCAATACCCCTGCCTCCCCGACCAGGTGAAGCGCGCCCACCAACACCAGCTCCGGTTGTGGGCTGGCCAGCAGGCGCTCCAGTTTTTCCAGCCAGGCGCTGTTGCGATCCACCAGCAGTTGCCGGTAGATGCGAGGGTAGTCCCGCTGCATGGGCTGCATCACCTCCTCATCCAACCGCAGAAGGTCACCCTCTCGCCAGGCCTGTTTGACACTGTTGAGGGCCGTTGGCAGCATCTGCAGGTCATTCAGGGTGTTGAGGATCATCTCATCTTCCTCCCCCTCACCCATGGAGGCGATCGCCGCCAGCTGCTCCTCCACCGACTCCAGAACATCTATCGGTTTGCGATCCGCCAGTGCCCGCTGGTAAAAATGCTGGTCGACTCCGGTCCCCGCCATCCCCAGGCGCTGCATCTCCAGCACCGAAAGGGTGACCGATACCATGCCGGGGCGGAAATTCTGAATCATCGCCATAGGATAACCCCGCGAGCGGCAGTACTCCTCCAACTGACGATAAACCTCTGGACTGAGGTGCATCGCCAGCGCCTCACCGGGGGGGTAAAGCATACGCGAGGCCAGTAGCTGCTGAAACTCGGGTGACTCAATCAGCTTAAGGTCCGCCTCCAGCACCAGGCTATCCGCCTCGGCATAGGCCCGGTCATAGGCATCGGGCAGCGGATAGTCCTCCTCACTGAGCAGGTGCAGAGTACCACCGATATAGAGGACTCCGGAGGCGCTGGACACTCGCCAAACGGCCCCGTCACCCAGGGCTGTGGTCGACACCCACAACAGCGCGAAAATAATAGCGCCCCGCAGGGTATGCAACAGCCCGCCCCTAAGGCGATAGGAACACTTGCAACCAACTGTCACCATTGATTCCTCCCTCTTGATCCGCTGCTCGACGCCACGGCCCAGGATACTGAGTACCGCCCCCCTGGTGCGGACGGTGAAATGACTGTCCGGCCGTGGGCAGCAGATGAACCACCCGCAACCCGCCCCTTACCGGCAGGGCTCCATAGAGTCCGGAAATAACCCGCTGACGGGAAGACGATGCTACCTCAGCCGATAGTATCCTAACGCGACACCTTCAGGGTAGCCCGTGGTACCCCGAGGCGCCCCCTCTGGCAGCCTGCTCGGGACGCCTTCACGGCCTGCGACCGCCCGGCATACACACACCCGCTGTGGATGCACCGATGCCGCCCCCAATCGGCCCTGATTGCAGCAGGCCTGCGGGGGTTCGGGGACGGCAAAACCCTTGCGCTCGGCGGCGCTTGTCATTACCCTTCGCGCCCCCTGCTCGTCTATGCTGGGAACAACCCGACCCAAGGTGCTGACCTACGATGACCCCTGTTTTTATTCACTATTTCCTGAAAATCTTCTTCATCTTTACCCCTTTCTTTGTGGTATCGGTGTTCGCCTCCCTGACCAAGGACCTGGGCGACGGGGAGAAGAATCGCATCGCCAACAAGGTCACCATCGCCGTCATGGTCAGCAGCTTCGTGATCTTTCTGGCCGGCGAAACCATTTTCCAGCTGTTCAGCATCACCCTGGATGCCTTTCGCATCGGCGCCGGGGCGGTGCTCTTCCTCTCGGCCCTGTCGATGATCAACGGGCGTGCCGATGTATCGGCTAACCATGGCCAGGATATTGCGGTCGTCCCCCTGGCGATGCCCATTACGGTAGGACCCGGTGTGATCGGGGTATTGATGGTCATCGGCGCCGAGCTGGACACGCCTCAGGAGCGTGTCAGTGTTGCCCTGGCCCTGTTCTGCGCGGTCTTGGCGGTGGGTCTGCTACTGCGGCTCTCCAACCGGGCGCGCTTCCTCAACCGGCCTCACACCCAGGTAATCCTCACCAAGGTAACCGGTCTCTTTGTTTCGGCGATCGCCGCCCAGATCTTCTTTACCGGCGTCAAAAACTTTATGGCTTGATCGTTTTCCGAGCAAAAAAAACGGGAGCCAGGCTCCCGTTTTTTTGGGTAAAGAATCAGTTCAGCAGCAGGGGTCGATTGGCCTTTTTGCGCACCGCCGCCCACTCCTCGTAGGTGCGTGCAGCCTCGATGCCAGGCAACGAGTCGATCACCTCGAAATAGTCGAGGTTGTACCGGTCGGCAAACACCTCATCCAGATCGCGACAACGTACGGCATAAACCGTTTGTACATTCTGGTGGTCGAACTTTCTCCAGATCTGTTCATCTTTCAGCAAGGAGTAACTGTGGCCCTCCAGTGAACGGATCACCGCCTTGGTGTCAAAGCTCTGCGCCCGCTCTACCGCGTCCTTGTACTGGTACAAAATACTGTAAGCCGACGCGGCGGAGCTGGAGGGGTAGCTGGAATAGCGGCGCGCGTACTCCTCCACAAACTGCTTACCCCGGGGATAGTCGTAGATATAGGGCACTTTCCAGCTCCAGGGCACCGCCCCCAGCACGCCGGACATCACGGTGGGGCCGGCATCACGGGCCATACCCAGGGTCAGGTTGGGTACCACAATAGCCATCTGCTTCTTTAACCCCATGTCGTAGGCCAGCGTGAGGCCACGCACCATATCGTTTCCAAACAGCACCAGCACCAGCACGTCGGCCTTGGAGTCACGGGCTGCGGCCAGAGCCTCTTTAAAGTGCTTAACCCGGGATTTGGGGAAAGGGGTTTTCACACCGGGGTGCGCGCCGGTATCGGTGGTATTGGTAAACATGCGCAGGGACTCTTCGGTGGTCCAGCCCCAGGTGTAATCGGCGGTAATATAAAAGAACTTCTTGCCGGCATACTGCTCATTGAGGTGCTTGGAAAGTACCTTGGAGGACATCCAGGCGTTATAGGTCTCCCTGAACATATGGCTGTGGGCTTCCTCGCCCGTGGTGGAGTTGGAGTAGGTCAGGGTGCCGAAGTAGGGAACGTTCAACGCCCGAGCCTTCTTGCCAGAGGCGATGGCGACAGCGCTGGAGGAGCCCCCAAACAACATCTTCACCCCCTCGTTGCGTACCATGTCCTCTACATTACGCACGCTTTTTTCGGGAACCGAGGAGGTGTTACGGCTCACCATCTCCACCCGCTTACCCAGAATCCCCCCGGACGCATTGATCTCGTCGAGCGCCATCAGGGCACCGCGCATCTGCTCCAGTCCCTGCTCTTTGTAATGCCCGGTTTTGGGGTAGTTAAGGCCCACCTTCACCACCTCTTCGGCCGCTTGAACCCCCAGGGTGCAAAATCCCGCCAGCAGAAATAACCACCTAGATGCCTTCATTCCATTTTCTCTCGTTTTGATTCTGGTCAGCTGCCCACCGCTTTTCAGGACAGAGCCACTGCCTCTGCAGCCGGTAGGTTACTCTTCTGAGGCGCCCCCCCTGCGGGTGGCGTCTGGTGCCTCCAGTAACTCTACCTGCCTCCCCCGGCAGCCACTCACTAGCCTTTGGTCTTAAGGCTTATAGCCCCTACCCAGAAAGCGTCCAGTGCAGCCTAGCAGCATGAAGTAAAACACTCAGGATGTCATGATCCAGCATTATTTTTTTGCGCCTGTCCGCCTTCGTCAGTGGCTGGGTAGCAGGGAGGATTAGCAGCCACAAAAAAGGGAGCCGAAGCTCCCTGCGGATAGGCAGTAACCGGTGCTGACCCCCGGCCCTGCACGCCTCACCTTGAGGTGAGGGCTGAGACTCAGGCGCTCAGGTCGATACGGGTACCCACCCGGTTTTCCTGATCCTGAACCCGCTGTTCCTGCTCCGCCTGCTGGCTCTGCTCAACCTGCTGAACCCGGGCCACATCTTCCCGGCGCTGCTCAGCCTGCTGAGCCTCCTCCAGTTGCTGACGTTGCTGCACCCGATCCTGACTCTGGTTTTGCAGGTTGGTATTGGTGGGGGTGACAGGCGTCGATATGGAAAGACCTTCTACTGCCATAACGTAATCCTCGCTCGTTGCCTTGGTTAATCCCTATTCCCTAGGAGAGAGTATACTCCGTTTTCTGGCGTTTTTTTCACCAATGGGTCTCAATTATTAATACCGGTTAAGTCTTAGTATCCATTTTTTTAACTCTTCCCGAATTAAAAACCCTCCCCCGTGCTGCAGACAGGCTCTCTTTTTTGCCTTGCTGCGGGAACTGACAACGCCGCAGGTATCTCTTACTATGTAGATTCGTTCCATCACCATGATGACAAGGAGACAGCCATGGCGATTACCCACTTCGACCCGGTCAGCTACCAGCTAGTCAAAGCCGACGGACGCAGCCTTCATGCTGAGGTACAGGTGACCATCACTGCCAATTCCGACGACACGGAAAACGCGGTCAAGATCGATCTGCTGGTCAAGATGGCCGATGGGCAGACTCAGGAAAGCAGTTTCACCATGCGACGGGATATGGCCTTTAACTTTGCCCACCGCACCCGCGAGGAGCTGCAAAAAATGGGCGTACTCGGGCACGGTGAGCATGCGGTCAATGCTTCCCCCATTTTTATGCAATCCAAAGCTTACGACATGCTGTTCAAGAAGGTGCGTGCAGCCCTCAACATAGACCCGACCGAAACCATCGACCTCGACCGTTTTATCCACAGTGGGGACAGCAACTAACCCCCCGCAAAGGGGCGTACTCCGCTGCCATACCCCCCCTTTATCGGTATACTAGGCCGTTTCTCAACCTGACGAGGAGCGGCCCTTGAAGTACATCGGAGCCCATGTAAGTGCTAGCGGAGGCATCGCCAATGCCCCCCGGAATGCCAAGGCGATCGGCGCCAACGCCTTTGCCCTGTTCACCAAAAACCAGCGCCGCTGGGACGCCCCGCCCCTGACCACGGAGCTGATCGATGAATTCCAGGCTACCTGCGATCAACTCGGCTTTGTGGCCGAACAGATCCTGCCCCACGACAGCTACCTGATTAACCTGGGACATCCGGAGGCCGAGCCGCTGGAAAAATCCCGCACCGCCTTCATCGATGAGATGCAGCGTTGCCAGCAGCTGGGGCTGGTGTACCTCAATTTCCACCCCGGAAGCCACCTCAAAAAGATCGCCATCGACGACTGCCTGGCGCGCATCTCGGAGTCGATCAACCGCGCGCTGGATGCCACCTCCGGAGTGACCGCGGTGATCGAAAACACCGCCGGCCAGGGTTCCAACCTGGGGTACCGCTTCGAGCAGATTGCCCAGATCATCGAGGGGGTCGAGGATAAGTCACGGGTGGGGGTCTGCTTCGATACCTGCCACGCCTTCGCTGCGGGTTACGACCTGCGCAGCACCGAAGATTGCCAACATACCTTCGCCGAATTCGAGCGCATCGTCGGCTTTCAATACCTCAAGGGAATGCACCTCAACGACGCCAAAATCAAGCTGGGCAGCCGAGTTGACCGCCACCAGAGCCTGGGCAAGGGAGAGATCGGCCTGGAGGTGTTCCGCTATATCATGGGCGACTCGCGTTTCGACGGCATACCCCTGGTGCTGGAGACCATCGACGACAGCCTCTGGGCCGATGAGATCCAGCTGTTGCGCCACTTCGCCCTCGAGGACAGTTAGTCCGCGACTTCAAATGATTTGAACAACTCGCGCAAAACACTCCGCTATCCTGAACGGGGGGAGCACAGTAGTCTGGAGCTATCCTAAACCGGGGGATCCAGCATCCCCCCAAAGCCTCGGAGCCATCCCATGCCCCCCCCCCTTATCCAACGCCTTCTCGCCAGCGATGCGGGCCTTGCTGCCCTGCTGCTGCGCGTCCCCGTCGGTATTATCCTCGCCGCCCACGGCGCCCAGAAACTGTTTGGCGCCTTCGGTGGCTACGGACTCGAGGGCACCGGGCAGTGGATGGCCTCCATCGGACTGGGGCCCGGTTACCTGATGGCCCTGATGGCGGGCAGCGCCGAATTCTTCGGCGGCCTGGCACTGATCCTCGGTCTCCTGACCCGACCCGCCGCTCTGGTCAGCGCGATCACTATGGTCGTTGCCATTTTCGCCGTGCACATCGATAACGGCCTGTTCCTGAGCAACAACGGCTACGAGTTTGGCCTGGCCCTGCTGGCCGCTACCGCCTCGCTCGCGGTCAGTGGTGGCGGAGCCCTGTCGGTCGATGCCCTCCTCAGCCACCGTTAAACAACCGCCCCCTACCAGGGGTCCTGACCAGGAGACCACTATGATCACCCTTCTCAAATCCGGCGAGCGCGGCCGTGGCGATTACGGCTGGCTCAAAACCCGTTACAGCTTCTCCTTCGCTGATTATTACAACCCCCAGCGGATGGGGGTCTCCGCCCTCAGGGTTATCAACGATGACTGGATCGCGCCGGCGGCCGGTTTTGACACCCACCCCCACCGCGATATGGAGATCATTACCTATATGCTGGAGGGGGCGATTGAGCACCGCGACACCATGGGGTTCCATACCACCCTGCGGGCAGGCGAGGTACAGGTGATGAGTGCCGGCAGTGGTATTCGCCACAGCGAGCATAACCCCTCCCCCGACGCCCCCCTCAAGCTGCTGCAGATATGGATTCAACCCCGGGAGCGGGGGGTGAGCCCGCGCTACGCGCAAAAAGATTTTGGCGACAGCAGGGGGGTCACCCTGCTGGTTTCCGGGGATGGCCGCGGGGAGAGCCTGCCGATCCACCAGGATGCCCGCCTCTACCAGTTGCGACTGCCGGCGGGTAAACAGAAGCTGGAGCTGGAGACTGGCCGCACCGGCTACCTGCACCTGATCTCGGGCACACTCAGCCTCGACAACCGGTCGCTGGCGGCGGGGGACGCAGCCGTCGTCGAAGGGCAGGCGCAGGCTGAGCTGCGGGTGGAAGCGCCCATCGAAGCACTTTGGTTCGACCTCCCCTAGGGCGGCCGCGCCCTCCACCGGCGGCCATTAAGGGTTCCCTAATAAAGCAACGGCATGGTGTCAGGCTGTCCTGTAACACAAGGCACCCACCATGATCAGTCCAACCCGTCCTATTGCCCGCTGTCTCCTGCTGCACTACTACCTTTTGTTCCTGCTTTTCCCGGCCCTCTAGCAGGTTCTGGTGTTTGCCTCAGGCATGACCGGCCTTAGGGGCGTGCGCCAGACGACCCTGATGAGCCTGCCGTGGCCACTGCCGATTTTGACCTTCCAGGCTGGGCTCGGCGGTTCAGTGCCCTGGCCGGGCTGCTCCTGTGGACCGTTTCCATGGTCGGCGTGGACTACTGGCTGATCTACGGGCAGGAGTTCACCCAGAGCACCATACCCGCAGGATAAGCGGCCCCGGCCGGCCAAATAGACTAAGGACTTACGAAGAAGTCGCCATCAATCCCCGGCAACGCCTGCAAGCGTGACGGCCAGCACGGTAGGCTCAGTTGATGCGACGACTCACACAGGTATTGCATCTTTCATTGGCGAAAGCTGACTTATATCAATACCTGACCCTCACAAAGGTAGCAACGTTAAAGAAACCGTTTAGTCTATCAACCGGGCTTGTTAGCGCCAGCTACTAGCCAGAGGCACCAAACTGGGTGACTTAAGTTACGCCTCAGGTAGCCGATAGATCAAAACAGATATCAAAGCGTACAAAAATTCCACCCGAGGGGTACCGATCATGATTAAAGGCCTAGCCGCAATTATCGCCACTTCAACTTTTTTGCTGTCGGTGCCGGCGACTGCGGCCTCTACCGATGCCTTGGTGGCAAAAAAAGCCGCCATTGTCGAGAAGGTACATAAAAAAGCAAAAAAGGCACTGGTCAATGCCGCCCAGGACAAGAGCTACTCCGAGTTCCTAGCTGCTGCTCCAGAGCATCGTCATAGCCTCAGAGGGCGAATCGACGAGGTGTCCCTGAACGTACAAAAGAAATTTGAAGTCGAGGAGATGTGCCTGATTGATGTTGGCGGTCCCGAGCTTGCACGCATCGTGGGAAACCAGATTGCTACCGACCTATCAGAGGATGAAACCAGTGCCATCTTCTTTAGACCGGGTTTTGATGCGAAACCCCGCACCGTCTTCATCTCACCCATTTACATGTCTCCGGATGCCGACAAATGGGTAGTAGCCTATGTTACTCCCGTACTGGTGGGTAAGGATAAAAAAGCCATTCTTCACTATGAGCACAGCTTGTCCATTTACCAGGATGCGCTCAATAAAGATGTTTCCGGTGCCCGCTTGTTTGCCGTTAATGCCGATGGTTATCTGATCTCTGACAGTGCAAACCCCATCGGGGTTGACAAGGTAGGGGAAAAAGAGGAGCCCGCAGACTACTTCTCACCCTTCAGCTTTGCCGGTAAAGACCTCGCAGGCATCATTGCCGCCATTGATGCAAAAACTCCCCTCGAACATGAAGGAAAATCCTATCAGGGCGCGTACAAAACAGTAGAAAACTGGACGCTGATTGCCGTGGAGTGAGTCAATAACTCATAAAGGGAAGGCCATTTGAAAGCAGGTAGGTAGTCGCAATGAACTTACGCACCAAACTGATAGCAACGATAACGGCCTGTTCCCTTCTCCCCCTGGTTGCATTGGCCTGGATCTCGCACACAAATGCACAAAAAGCGCTCGGCGCGCAGGTGGAAGCGAGCCTTCTGAATAGCAGCTCGGATAGGATGCGGCTTCTGGAGACCTTTTTCGCCGAGTCAGTTACCGATGTCCGCACCTGGTCAAATCTGGGTATCATGCAGGACCTGCTGACCGATGATGAGGAGGGCGAGCTTTCGGCAGAGCTGGCCCGACTGCAAAACCGCTACCCCCATTTCTCTGAAATCACAGCACTTAACGGAGAGGGACGTATCGTTTCCTCCTCGCTTAGCGAGCGAAGCGATACTCCATTCAGCGATCAGGAGGCGCTGTTTGAAACCGCATCCAGCGCTCCCCTCTATCAAAGTCCTGTTACCGGGGATCCTATGTCGGGGCACCCGGTACTGCTTTTAGGGGTTTCCGTCCGTGCCAGTTACGACCCCGATACCGTGATCGGGGTGCTGATAGGTGTGGTCGACTGGGAAAAAATTAACGCCAGACTGAGCACGCAGACCGTCAACGCTGAACCCCAGGACCAGCACCATCGGCTGGTCCTCAGAGATAGCAATGGAGTCACGCTCTATCAGACGGCCGAGGGCACCCCGATTGGGAATGTTGATTTACCAGCCAGCAGCGGCATAAAAACCATCGATTTTGATGGTCGCCAATACCTAACCGCAACCCAGCACAGTAGAGGTCACGGCGAATTCAGTAACCCGGGCTGGCAACTTCATGAGATGCTCGATGCCCGCATCGCTTATCAAGCCGTTACCCGCCTGAAAAATCAGGCGCTGCTCATCGGGGCTCTGGCAATCGCCGCTGTCCTGGTCGCCAGTTTCATGGCCTCACAGCACATTGTTAGGCCCATCCGCAGGGTCGTTCGTCGCTTAAAAGATATATCCAGCGGCGGTGGCGATCTTACGGTGACCCTGGAGGTGGACGGTTCAGACGAAATATCCCAACTATCTGCTGCCTTCAACGACTTTGTAAGGAAAATAAGAGGCATCATAACCACCACCGCCGCTGCCACCAATGAGCTTGCATCCATTGTCGATGAATCCCACCAAGTCACGCGACAAACCCAGCAAGGCGTATTGCAGCAACAGGCACAGATTGACCAGATGGCCTCTGCTATTAACCAGATGTCCGCTACGGTGAACGAGGTGGCCAGCAACACAATGGAGGCCGCCGAAGCGGCAAACGATGCGCAGCTTCAGGCTACCAATGGCCAGGAGTTAATTGAAGAGACCATCAAAACCATCGAGCAGTTGGCTGGCGAAGTCAGTAATGCCTCCGGGGTCATCGTAGAACTGGCAAGAGACAGCGATCAGGTTGGTTCTGTGCTTGGCGTGATTCGTAATATAGCCGAGCAGACCAATCTACTCGCTCTTAACGCCGCCATCGAAGCGGCTCGGGCAGGAGAAAGTGGTCGCGGCTTTGCTGTCGTGGCCGATGAGGTAAGAGCCCTCGCCCAGCGTACGCAAAATTCTATTGAAGAGATCGAAGCGATCATCGAACGACTACAGAGCCAGTCGAACAAAGCCGTTTCCGTGATGCAAAATGGCTCTCGCGTAGCCACTCAGGGCACGGTCCGGGTTGGCGATGCCGGGAGTGCATTGAGTTCAATTCTTACTGCCGTAGAGCGGATATCCAGAATGAATGAACTGATCGCCACCTCAGCTCAGGAACAATCGCATGTGGCGGATGAGGTCAACAAGAATATTTTGGTGATCGCAGAGGTTGCTGAACAGACCGCCGCCGGAGCCTCACAAACCGCATCAGCCTGTAACGAGATGCAGCAACAGAGCCGTAACCTGAAAGAGCTTGTCGCCCAGTTCCGCACCTGATGAACAAAGGGGGGGCTTTTTTGCAATAACCCAGCCAGCAAAAAGAAACTCTCTTTTCATCGCCCTGCTAAAATGGTTGGGGATGATCACGGTCCACCAGCCAGGAGGCCGCCCTCCGCTCGGATAGGCTCCTGCTCCGTTATCCTCAGCACCGTTAGCTCCTGCGATACCATAGGAACAGGGATGATCGTTAAAGTCGCTTTCGTATTGCTTTGCCTACTGCCTGGCCTGGCGCTCGCGGCCGAAAAGCGGCCTCCCAAGCAGATTACGCTGGTCTATGAAGTGAAAGCGAACCCCCCGTTCTACCTCGGCAACGGCACCACCATAGATTGGGAAAAGCCGGGCATCACCCTGGAAATGCTGAAGCTACTCGAAAGCCGCCTGAAGCTGGAGATTCAGTTTATACGCCGTCCCTGGGCCCGCGGGCTAGAGGAGGTCAGAACCAATCGGGTCGATGGTATTTTCCATAGCAGTTTCCAGTGGCAGCGCATGGTCATTGGGCGCTACCCCATGAACAATGGCTGGCCCGATGCCGATCGCAAGATCATGAGCCAGTCCTATCACTTCTACACGACGGAGGGCTCGCCCCTGCAGTGGGACGGCAGCCGCTTGAGCCAACTCAACGGCGCCGTAGGAGCGGTCATCGAGTACGCCATTATCCGGGACCTGGAGGAGATGAACATTCCGGTCGAGGTCTCGACCTCGCAGGAGGGAAACCTCAGGAAGCTGGTGGCCGGCAGGATAGCGGCCATTGCCGACATAGAGACAATGACCGACTACCAGCTGCAAGCGCACCCGGAGGAGTTCAAGTCCATCGTCAAGCTTGAACCCGCCATCAGGACCAAACCCTACTACCTGGTGCTGTCCCACCGTTTTGTTGAGGAAAACCCCGCCCTTGCCGAGGCCATATGGAATGAGATCAAGGTGATTCGAACATCCGAGCACTTTGATCGCATTGCCCGCAAATACCTCCAGCCACAAGCCCCCTCACCGGGGGCCAAAGGGAGCCCTCTCCGTTTTGGCGAATAGGCTACGGCTTCAGGAGCTGCACGAAAGCATGGAGCAGCCTGCCCGCTGGCGTGCCCATTCGGGGCGCCGCTGGGCATAGGCCGCTTTGCCCGGCTGTTCCTGATAGGGATGGCGCAACAGTTCAAGCAGTGTTTCCACCTCGCTGTAGTCCCCCTGCTCAGCCTTGTCGATCGCCTGCTGGGCCAGGTAATTACGCAGCACATAACAGGGGTTAACGCGGTTCATGGCCCCCCGCCGCTCGCTGTCACTGGCGGACTGCTGACGAAGGCGCCGCTGGTAGTCCCGCAGCCACTGGGCAATACGCGACTCGATGGCTCCACCCAACTCTTCTGGGCGATAGTAAGCCGCCCGCAAAGGTTCCATCAGCTCGGCATCGCTCAGGGCCTGGGCCGTATCGCTGCTGTCGATGTTGGCCAGTGAGCGGTAGAAGATTGTCATATCGGTTTCGGTCAGCCGCAGCAGATCCTGCAGGCGGGTCACCAGCCGCTCATCGGCCTCGCCGCGCCAGCGGTCAAACCCAAGTTTAGCGGCCATCATCGCCTGCCACTGCTGCTGGTAGCAGGTCCCGTAGCGATCCAGAGCCGCCTGCAAGCCACCGGTCCCCTCCAGCAGGGGGGCGATGGCGTTGGCCAACTGGTAGAGATTCCAGTGGGCCACCTGGGGTTGCTGGCCATAGCGGTAGCGGCGCTGGCCGGCATCGGTGGTGTTGGGTGTCCAGTCCGGATCGTAACCCTCCAGCCAGCCGTAGGGGCCGTAGTCGATGGTCAACCCCAGTACCGACAGGTTATCGGTGTTCATCACCCCGTGGACAAAGCCCACCCGCATCCAGTGCACCATCAGCTGGGCGGTGCGCTGGCACACCTCATCAAACCAGCGCTCATAGACGTTAGCGGAGGGCTCCCCCAGTTCAGGAAAGTCCCGCTCAATAGTGAAATCAACGAGGCGCCGAAGCAGCTCGATCTCGTTGCGCGCGGCGTGGATCTGGAAGCTGCCGAAGCGGGTAAAGGTGGGGGCCACCCGACAGACAATCGCCCCCGGCTCATAGCCGGCATTGCCGTCGTAGAACATATCGCGCAACACCGGCTGGCCGGTGCTGACCAGGCTCAGGGCACGGGTGGTGGGAACCCCCAGGTGGTGCATCGCTTCCGAGCAGAGAAACTCCCGCAATGAGGAGCGCAGCACCGCCAGCCCGTCGGCGCTGCGGGAGTAGGGGGTGGGCCCTGCCCCCTTGAGCTGCAAGGTCAGGTGCTCTCCAGCCCGGTTGCGCACCTCTGCCAGGTTGATGGCCCGGCCATCCCCCAGCTGCCCGGCCCAGTGGCCAAACTGGTGACCACCATAGTTGTTGGCCCAGGGCGTCATCCCCGGCAGCAGCCGGTTACCACTGAACAGTTGCAGGAACGCCTCGCTTTCACAGTCGGCGGAGTCCAGGTCGAGCAGTGAAGCCACCTCCGGGGAATAGGCGATCAGTGTGGGCGACGGGACCGATGCGGGTGTCACCCAGGAGTAGCAGGCCGCGGGCACCTGGCGGCGAAAATTGGCGGACTCGGGGTCGGCGGGCAGCGCTTCCACAAAGGCATTATCAAACTGCCAATGCTGGAACACCTGCGCCTCATCAGCGGAAGACATGGCTTTCTCGTGCGCTCCGGCGCTGAGCGCGGGTCAGGTTGGTCGCCGTTTCAGCTCGACCTTTGCTCGACTACTTGTAGTCGAGACGATCCAGGTCGTGCTTTTTCATCTTATCGTAGAGGGTCTTGCGGGCCAGGCCGAGGCTGACCATGGTCTCCTTGATGCTACCACGATTACGCTGCAGTGCCTCATGGATGAGGGAGCGTTCAAACTGGTCGACCCGCTCCGAGAGGGTACGCCGACTCTGTAGTTCGTCGCACTGTCCCTGCTCCGTCAATACCAGGTTGGCCTCATCACCCAACAGCACATAGCGCTCCGCCAGATTGCGTAACTCCCTCACATTACCGGGCCAGTCGTGCTGCAACAACTGCTGCATGCGCTCGCCGGGCAGGGGAATAATCTCCTGCTGGTAACGGGCCGAGGCGATCAGGGCAAAGTGCTCAAACAGCAGCGGCAAGTCTTCCAGGCGGTCCCGCAGGGCGGGAATATCGATGGTCACAATGTTGAGGCGGTAAAAGAGATCACTGCGAAAGTTACCCTCATCGCTGAGCTCCTTGAGGTCCACCTTGGTCGCGGCCACGATTCGGATATCGAGGGGGATCAACTCGTTCGATCCCAGCCGCTCCACCATCCGTTCCTCGATCACCCGCAACAGCTTGACCTGTACCGCCATTGGCATACTCTCGATCTCATCGAGGAACAGGGTACCGCCATTGGCGTACTCAAACTTGCCGACCCGCGACTTATCGGCGCCGGTGAAGGCTCCGGCCTCATGGCCGAACAGTTCGCTTTCAATCAGGTTTTCGGGTACCGCGCCACAGTTGATGGCGACGAAGTTTTTCTCACGCCGGACACTGTGCTCGTGCAGGTAACGCGCCACCAGCTCCTTGCCGGTACCGGTTTCACCATTGATAAGGATATCGGTGGGGGCGTTCAGCACCTGGTGGATAATGCGGCGCATGTTGCGGATGCTCTGGGTGTTCCCCAGTATGCGCGGACCCGGAGCACTTTGCGCCTCGATCTCACGACGCAGGTTGCGGTTCTCCAGGGTGAGGTTGCGTTTCTCCAGCGCCCGTTTGACCACATCCACCAGCAACTCGGAGGCGAAAGGTTTTTCAATAAAATCGTAGGCCCCATCGCGAATGGCGGCCACCGCCATGGAGATATCTCCGTGGCCGGTCACCAGGATCACGGGCAGGTCGGGATCGATCTCGCGAATCCGCTTCATCAGCTCGATACCATCCATGCCCGGCATATTGATGTCGCTGACGATCACACCGGGCCAATCGATTCCCAACTCATCCAGTACCTCGCCTCCCGAGCCGAAGCAGCGGACAGAGTAGTCTTCCAGCTCGAGGGTCTGCTGAACAGTTACCCGGATATGGTGCTCATCATCGACGAAGATGACGGGACCCTTGAGGTGGTCCTGCTCGGTTACGCTCATGCGATCTGGATACCTTCCTGTAACTGGCTCTGCTCAAGCTCGATACGAAAAACGGCGCCCCCTAAGGGGTGGTTGGCAGCCACCATGGTACCCTGCATCGACTCGATAATGCGATGGGAGATCGACAAACCCAGCCCCAGCCCCTGGGAGACCCCCTTGGTGGTAAAAAAGGGCTCAAAGATACGCTCAAGCAGTGTCTCCTCGATCCCCTCGCCGCTGTCGTGGACCTCGATGATCACCCGCCCCGACTGGCTGGAAAGGCTGACCCTCAGCTGCTGGCTGGGGCAGCCCTCCATCGCCTGCAGGGCATTGGAGAGGAGGTTGATCAGCACCTGCTCCAGGCGCACCATATCCCCCATCACATAGAGGTCCAGCTCATCCCCTACCACCTGGCACTCAACCCCCTGCTGGCGCATCTGGGGGGCAATGATGTTGATCGCGGCATTAAGGGAGGCGTTGACCGATACCGACACGCGAGCGCCGGAGCTTTTGCGGGAAAACACCTTGAACTGGGCCACGATCTTGCTCATATGAGCGGTCAACTGCACGATCTCGTCGAGGTTGGCGCGGGCGTTCAGCTCGCGGCCACGCTCCAGAAACTTGCGGGCGTTTTCTGCGTAGCTGCGGATCGCCGCCAGGGGCTGGTTCAGTTCGTGGTTGATGCCCGCCGACATCTGCCCCATCACCGCCAGTTTGGCCGCCTGGATCAGCTCATCCTGGGTCTCTCGCAGCCGTTGCTCGGTCCGCTGCCGCTCCTCCACCTCGTCCAGCAGACGACGATTAGTCTCGGACAGGTCCGCGGTACGGCTGACGACCCGGCTCTCCAGCAGGTCGTGTGCCTGGCGCAGGCGGCTGACATTGCGGACACGCTCCACCAGAAACAGCAGCAGCAACACCACGATGATGTATAGCGCGGCGCTGATGATCACGGTGGTCAACACCTGGTTGCGTACCGGTTGGGTCGGGCTGAGCAGGTGCAGCTGCCAACCGGCTCGCTCCATCGCCAGGCTGTTGACCAGATAGGTGCGGGTGCGGTTGTTTTCGATGATGGTCACCACCTTGGCACCGGAGTCGAGCAGGGAGTCCGGAAGAGCGCCCGGCCTTGCGTTGAGGGTTCCCAGGGGCTGGTCCCCATAGCGGCGCTCCTGGCCAATGCGCTGCCAGTCCACCGCCCCCAGGGGCTGCAGGGAGTGGTAGAGCCACTGCGGGCGGGTCGAGATAAAGGCGATGCTGTCGGGGTCGGTCACCAACAGCTCCGGCTCATCCGCCAGGCGAATACTGCTCCACTGGGACTCAATGTCGCTGAGGCTGATCTTGATCACCACCACCCCGATGATGTCCTCGGCGTCGGTAATGGGATAGGAGAAATAGTAACCACGCTGGCCCGACGCCATGCCCAGGGCATAGTAGCGCCCGCCCCGCCCCTCCATCGCCTGGGTAAAATAGGGGCGGAAGCTGTAATTGTTGCCGATAAAGGTGGTGGGCAGGTTCCAGTTGCTGGCCGCCACCGTCGTGCCCTGGCTGTCCAGCAGGTAGATATCGGAGGTATTGCTGATCTCGTTCATCTTCTGCAGGTAGCGGTTGAGTCGCAGGGAGACCTGCTCATCGCGTTTGTCCTGCAGGAAATTTTTCAACAGCGGGTTGGTCCCCAAAAGTTCGGGGATAAACTGGTAGCGACTGAGGATGGAGCCGAGGGAGTTCTCATAACGCTGTAGCTGAGCTAAAGCGCTCTCCTGAAGGTGATCATAAGCCACCTGGCGGGCGAGCGAGCCACTGATCCACACCAGTAGCAGAAACAGCACCACCAGCCAGCCGATCATGATGGCACTGCGGCGGTGAATAAAGGTGATCAGGTCGGACACGGACAAGCCACGGCTAATGCTGGACGAATCCCCATTTTAGCACGCCGGCGGCCGCGCTTTAACCGCCACCTACAGCCCCCCTATACCACCAAAGTCGATTATCCGGCGTCCGCCACCTGACCTAGAATGGCTCGTTAGCTCAAGCAGGCCCAACAATAACGACAACTGCAGCGGGAGCGTACCGGTGGCCCTGATCCATGGATTGCACCTAAACCACCTGAGGGGGGACCTCCTCGGCGGCCTGACGGCCGCGATCGTTGCCCTGCCCCTGGCGCTGGCCTTTGGCGTCTCCTCCGGGGCCGGCCCCATTGCCGGACTCTACGGCGCCATTGCAGTGGGTTTGTTTGCTTCCCTCTTTGGCGGTACCCCGGCGCAGATCTCCGGACCCACCGGCCCCATGACGGTGGTGATGGTGGCCATCTTCACCGACTATCTCTCGCGCGACCCGGTACATGGCCTGGCCACCGCGTTCACCGTGGTCATGCTCGGCGGGGTACTGCAGATCCTGTTCGGCCTGCTCCGGTTTGGCCGCTACATTACCCTGATCCCCTTTCCGGTGATCTCGGGCTTTATGTCCGGGATCGGCGTCATTATCATCATTTTGCAGCTGGCCCCCTTTATGGGACTCCCCCCCGTCGCCGGCGTACTGCCCTCCCTGCTGGCGTTACCGGGCCAGATCCCCCAGGCCAACCCCTCGGCCCTGCTGCTCGGAGCCCTGGCCCTGGCCATCGTGCTGGGCATGCCGGCCCGCATCAACCGGATACTGCCAGCCCCCCTGGCGGCGCTTATCCTGGTTACCCTGCTCAGCATCGCCCTGTTTGAGGGAAATGCGGTACCCCGCATCGGCGAAATTCCCACCGGTTTTCCCTCGCTGGTCATGCCCACCATCGACCGCGAGCTGCTGCAGCATATGCTGGGCTCTGCACTGCTGCTGGCGACCCTGGGGTCGATCGACTCCCTGCTGACCTCGCTGGTGGCCGATAGCCTGACCCGCACCGACCACGACTCCGACCGCGAGCTGATTGGCCAGGGGATCGGCAACACCCTGGCCGGCCTGGTCGGTGGACTGCCGGGGGCAGGGGCGACCATGCGCACGGTGATCAATATCCACTCCGGCGGCAAAACCCCCCTTTCGGGGGTGATCCATGCCCTGGTGCTGCTGGCGATCGTCGCCGGCGCCGCCTTCCTTACCGAACCCATCCCCCACGCCGTGCTGGCGGGCATCCTCATCAAGGTGGGGATCGACATCATCGACTGGCGATTCCTCAAACGGGCCCACAAGACCCCCCTGATCGCCATGGCCCTGATGTACGGGGTGCTCCTGCTAACGGTCTTTGTCGACCTTATTACTGCGGTGGCGGCGGGGGTCTTTATCGCCAATATGATTACCGTCAAGCGGCTGACCGACCTGCAGACCCGTTCGATCCAAACCCTCACCGGGCTCGAGACCGAGCTCCCCCTCAGCGAACAGGAGCGCGACATCATGCGCGCTTGCAAGGGGCAGATCCTGCTGTTCAGGCCGGTAGGTCCGATGAGCTTTGGGGCCGCCAAGGGCATCGCCCACAGCCTCAACCGGGTGGAACGTTACCGCTGCCTGGTGCTCGACCTGAGCGCCGTTCCCCTGCTGGACGTCAGTGCCACCCTGGCACTGGAGGATGTGATCCGCGAGGCTCGGAGCCAGCACAAGACGGTGCTGGTCAGTGGTGCGGCGCCACCGATCGACCACCTGCTGAACAAGCTGGGGGTCTACCGCATGATCGAGGGCAGCGGGAACCACAGCGACCGCCTGCAGGCCCTGCAACGGGCCGCGCAACTGGCCGCTCCCGCCGAGGAGAGTTGATATGCATCAGTTGACCCAGCCGTCCATATCCTCGACACTGGCCGAATTCCCCCCCAGCCCCCCTTTAGCGAGGATCCAAGCGATGAGCACCTCCAACACGAACCCCCTCTTCGAGATCTCGGCTCGCCAGCTGATGACCCCGGATGTCCTCAGCGTTTCCGCCCATTGGGGCGTTGCCGAGCTGGCCAGCTTCTTCTCCGAATACAAACTCTCGGGGGCACCGGTACTGAGCCAGGATGGCGAGCTGGTGGGGGTGGTCAGTACCACCGACATCCTGCGCTACAGCAACAACCCCCAGTACAAAAGCGAAGTGGTGCGCAAGCGCAGCTTCTATAACGAGCAGGGTGCCAAACTGGCCAGCGAGGTGGAGGAGCTTGAGTTCTGCCGCGAACGCCAGGTCAGCGACATCATGACCCCGATGATCATCTCCATCGAGGCCGATGCCACCGTGCAGGAGATCACGGAGGTGATGGCCAGCAATAACATCCACCGGATCTTCGTCACCGATGAGAACCAGGTGGTGGGCATCGTCTCCAGCATGGACATTGTGCGACTGGTCTACCAGGCGGGCAAAGCCAGCGCCTGATCGGAGCGGCTCATGGGGTTGCGTGGCCGGCCCGGTCCTTCCACAATGAGCCCATGCGCCTTTCGATTCTTCTCCTGACCTGCCTGCTTGCGTTGGGAGGCTGTGCCACCCGCCAGCCTCCTGTCCCGGGGCTCCACGACGCCCCCGCCAGCGCAGGTGATGAGCAGCTGGGCTGGCGCCGCATCCTGATCCAGCAGCGCTGGGACCCCCAGACCACACCTGATTGGAATCTGGAACCCCTGCTCGCCGCCGAGCTACTGGGGCCCAGTATCGACCGCCACCGCCCCGGGCTGCGCTACTGGCGTTTCCACCGCCGCGCCGCCAACGATTCGGCGGGGCACCAGTTCAGCCTGCTGCTCTATACCGATGGGAATACCGCCCGCCAGCTCTACCAGGAGCTGCTTGATCACCCCTGGACCGCCGAGTTGCTGGCCACCGATATCCAGCGTATCCGCCACCGGGGCATCAACCAGAACAGCGAACCCGCAGTGGAAGACCGCAGCGATCCCAGCTGGAGCCCCGAAATGCAGCGTGCCTGGCCCGCCTACATCACCGGCGTCAGCGAGCTCTGGCTCGGGTTGATTCGTGAATACCGCTCCCAGGCGCCCGCCCCACAGAGCCTGGCCGAGGCCCGCCCCCGCTATGCCCGGATCAACCGCCAACTGACCGAGCTTTGGCAAGCCGAGGGCCAGCATGCGCTGCTGCACCACCTCAATGCCCTGTTTGGCTATCAACCCCTGCTGATCCGCTATTAGGAGCCCCCATGGAACGCGAAGGTGTCGTCAAGTACCAGGACCACCACCGTCCCACACCGCTTGCCATCGATTGTTCTCTGGAGGCGCTCAACCACTGCCGCCGGCGGATGCTCACCCTCGGCATGATCGGCCAAAGTCCCTCCCGCTACGGCGGGCTCGGATTCGGCAACATCAGCCAGCGCCTTGCTCCCGGAGAGGATGCCTTCCTCATCAGCGGCACCCAGACCGGTCACCTCGCCGAGCTGGATGCCGACAGCCTGGCGCTGGTGGAGCGCGCCGAACCGGAGCTTAACCGGCTCTGGTCACAGGGTTACTGTGCCCCCTCCTCCGAGGCCCTTAGTCATGCGGTGATCTATCAGCAGCGGCCCGAGTGCAACGCCGTGATCCATGTGCATTGTCCGCTGATCTGGCAACGGGCACAGGCGCTGGCACTGCCCTGTACCGCCCCGCAGATCCCCTACGGCACCCCCGCCATGGCCCGCGCCATCGCCGAGCAGCTGACCGCCGGGACGGGCGTCATCGCCATGCTTGGCCATGAGGACGGGGTGATCAGTTATGGCTCTTCACTGACGGAGGCGGCCGAGGCGCTGGTCCGCCTGCAGGCGCACGCCAGGGAGCTGGCCGGGGAGAACAGCCAGTGAGCCACCGCTGCGCTGCCCGGGGCCGCCTCTACCCCCTGCTGGCCGCCGCCCTCCTACTCAGCGCCTGCGCCACGGGCCCCACACTCCCGCCTCCTAAACTCAGCCACTGTGGCGAGGCGCTGGGGCAACTGCAGCGACAAGCGATCGAGGCAGGGCGGGCCGACCAGCAGGAACGGGCCTTACCCGGCTACCCCTACCTGCGCGCCGACCGTACCCTCTGGTCCCTGTTAGGGGAGCTCGACAGCGCCCCCAAACGCCAGCAGTGGTTGCAGCTGAGTGCACAGCTGGGGGCCCAGGCGCTGCGCAGCGACCACGCCAATCTGGGCAGCGCCAGCGACCTTGGGGCGCTGCTGGGGTGCCTGCCGCAGCAGAGCGCCCAGCTCGAGCAGGTGCCGGACTGGCCGCAGGCGCTGGCCAGCCACCCCTACCCCTCCAGCTATCGTCGCGAGCTGCAGGTTCTTGGGCTCTACCCCCTCAGTAAACAACTGATCCGCCTGCCGCTGGCACCACTGCACCGCCAGCTCAGCCATCGCTTTGAGCAGGGCCCCCAGCCTCCCACCGAAGACTACCGCCCCGCCGCCGCGGCCCGACCCGACCCAGCGCGGGTAACACGCTGGTTGGAGGAGGCCTACCGCACCAGCCCCCTGGGGCTACCCACCTTGAGTGAACAGCAACAACAGCAGCTGCTGGCGCAGTTTGCTCCCCTTTGGCAAATCGAGCAGCGAGGCCCCTTCGATCGCCCCGGCCGTCCCTTCTGGAAGGGAGGGCAGGCCGCCATCGACACCGCCAGCCCAACCACCTACAGCCGGCTGGGCTATAGCCGCTGGCAGGGGCGCTGGCTGCTGCAACTGAGCTACCTGGTCTGGTTCAGCGAACGCCCCCCCAGCGGCTGGCTGGATATCTATGCCGGCCGGCTGGACGGTCTCTACCTGCGGATCACCCTGGACAGCCGGGGGCGCCCCCTGCTGCTCGACAGCATCCATCCCTGTGGCTGCTACTACAGCCTTATCCCGCTGCAACCCGGCCTGCAGCTTCGCCCGGCGGGCGAGCTGGGTGAGCCCCCGCTGCTGCTGCCAACCCGGCCAGTGGAGATGGGCAAGCGTTTGCGGATCTCCATCAGTAGCGGCGACCATATGCTGGTGGGGGCGGACTGGGTCGACCCCGATCGCCCGGGAACTCCCTACCGGCGGCAGTCGGACGACGTCTTGCGCCGACTGGCCGACGGGGCGCAACGCCGCAGCCTTTACGTCCCACCCTATGGCTTGATACCCGGTACCCGCCGCGGGGAGCAGGTGCTGTTGTGGCCGAGCGGCATCACAGCACCGGGGGCACTGCGCCAATGGGGGCAGCACGCCATCGCCTTCAGCTCCGAGCGCCACTTCGATGACCCCGACCTGCTGATGCAACTGTTTCGCTGATCGCCACAGTGTCGCTGCAGATTGCCGATGCCCGCTTTCCTGCAGTAGCATGGCTCCATGAAGCCCTCATCCCCCCCGACCAAACCCTCCCAGCGCGACGCCACTCTGGACGTGGTGGGTCGTTACCATCGCCACTGGGTCGAGGGCAACCTTGAGGGGGTACTGTCGCTGTACCACCCCCGCATCACCTACGCCGACTACCTCAACCACCTGGAGATGGACGCCAGCGAGTTGCGAGACTACGTCGCCTTTTCACTACCCCATCACAACCGCGTGAGCCTTACCCACACAGACCGCATCCGAGCCGACGGTGACACCGCCTTTATCCAGTACATCTACAGTCTCACCAATGCGCGAGGTGAACAGGAAAGTTACCGCTCGAGCGAGGCGATCAGGGTGGAGGATGGCCTGATCATACGCATTGATGAGTACGCCTCTCCCCTGCGCAGTGGTGACGGCAACCCGCCACAACGTATCGGCCTCACCGACCTGTGCCTGCAGCGGCTGATCCGGGATCTGGAGAGCTATTTCCATACTCAGAAGCCCTACCTTAAGGCGGAACTCGACCTGGCGAGGGTGGCCGCCGATACCGGCTATACCCGCAACCAGGTCTCCTTCGCCCTGAACCAGGTATTGGGGTCGAGCTTTTACGATTACGTGAATAAAGCTCGCATCAACCACCTGCTCGAAATACTGGACCGGGAGCCCGGCTGCAAGGTGCTCGACAGCGCGCTGTCCGCCGGTTTCAGCTCGACCTCCACCCTCTACAAGTGCTTCAAGCAGCACACCGGCCTCACCCCCGGCGCCTATCTCAAACAGCGAAAGTCCTGATTTTCGCCCGGTCCCGCACGCAGGAAAAGTACCCCATCGGCAGGATAGACTGTGGCTCAGCCTACCCCACCACAGAGGAGACCCCATGGCGATCAGTTTCTGGTTTGATACCCTGCCCAGCACCCCGGCGCGCGCCTCCCTGCAACAGGAGCTCAATGTCGATGTGGCAATTATCGGCGCCGGTTTCACCGGGCTCTGGACCGCCTACTACCTCAAGCAGCAGGCCCCCCAGTTGTCGGTGGCGATTGTCGAAGCCGAGCAGGTGGGTTTTGGCGCCTCCGGCCGCAACGGCGGTTGGCTGATTGGCGGTATCGCCGGTGAGGGGAAATACCTGGCGCGGCTGGAGCCTGAGGCTTGTCGCGCCGGTTATCGCCAGCTCTACGGCATCATCGATGAGGTGGAGCGGGTGCTGGAGCGGGAGCAGATCGACTGCGACCTCGCCCGCGGTGGCATGATCTACGCCGCGGCCCGCTACCCGGAGCAGCTCAAGCGTATCCAGTCCGAGCTCAGGGGGCTCCACGCCGATGGCCATACGGAGGAGGATTTCCGCTGGATGGACGCTGACGAGTTGTCGAAACAGATGCGTATGCACAACGGCTACGGCGGCATCTACAGCCCCCATTGCGCAGTGATCCAGCCGGGCAAGCTGGTGCGCGGACTGGCCGACTGTGTCGAAAGGCTGGGGGTACAGATCTTAGAAAACAGCCCCGTGACGGCGGTTGAAGGCACTGACCTTAGAACCGCCCAGGGCCGTCTCCGTGCCTCAATACTGGTGCCCGCGACCGAGGGCTTCAGTGATTCACTGATGGGCATCAACCGCTACGTGCTGCCGGTGCAGAGCCTGATTATCGCCACCGAGCCCCTGGCCCCTTCGCAGTGGGAGGAGATCGGCATGGAGCGGCGCCCCGCCTTTAGCGATGGTGGCCGCCTCACCACCTACGGCCACCGCTCGGCCGATAACCGGCTGATCTTTGGTGCCCGCGGGGGCTACTGCTTTGGCGGCAAGGTGCGGCACCGGTTCTCTCTGTCCGACCCGGAGTTTCGCCTGCGCGAGGAGCTGATGCGGGAGCTGTTTCCGCCGCTGCAGCAAGCCCGAGTGACCCACGGCTGGGGCGGCAGCCTTGGCATGGCGCGCAACTTTGCCCCCTTCGCCCTCTTCGATCCCGCCACCGGTATCGCCAGCGCCGGCGGCTACGGTGGAGAGGGGGTGGGGGCCACCAACCTGTTCGGGCGCACCCTGGCGGACCTGATCCTGGGGCAGGAGAGCGAGCGCACCCGCATGCCCTGGGTCTTCACCCCCGCCAGCCACCGGCAGGCGTTACGGCGCTGGGAGCCGGAGCCGATTCGCTGGCTGACCTACCGCACCATTCTCAGCCTGTTCAGCTGGGAGGATCGCCTCTACCGTCGACAGTCGGGCCCTTCCCTGTTGAAAACGCTGGCCGGCGCCACCTGCCAGCAGCTTGAGCGTCTGATTCACTGAGCCGGGCTAGTCCAGTCGCTTGCGCAGGCTGAAGGCGCCCCGCAGGTCACCCTCGGCAAAACCCCGCGCGCGGTCGTCGGGGTAGAGCTGGTCAAGGCGGGCACTGACCTCAGGCGCCAGCTGCTGTCCGTGACAGTTAAGGCAAACGGGGCCGGTGGGGATCGCTTTCATGTAACGCAACTCCGTCCCCCCCTCCACCGCCACCCGCTCGAACCACTCCAGGCTGGCGGGCGCTTCGCCTGCCCGCTTGCGCGCCTCAAACTGCTCCAGCACCGCTTGCTCCCAGCCATCGGGCTGGTTGTCCGGGTTGCGCACCCGCAGTGAGGTGCGACCCACCGCCCAGCCACTTCGACGGGCCTGTTCGGCGGCAATCGGCGCCGCTTCGGTATGGCACAGGTCGATGGCTGCCACCGCCCCCTTCTGTTGCAACGCCGGTTTCAGGGCAGCCTGCAGCTGGCCGCCGAAGCTGGCGGCAATGGCGCGCGCAGCGGCCTGCTCTTGATCGATTTCTGCGGCCGACAGGGGCAGGCTGGTCAAGGCAGCAACCAGAGTCAGTATTCTGGGGTTCATGGGATTTCTCCGGCAGTTGGGAATAGGCCGGGCAGTGTAGGAGCAGTGCGACAACCTGTATGTAACTTTGTCACCGAAAGGGACGCCCGGGCAGGATGAGCCGCATCCACTCGAAAAAAAGGGGGGGTAGAGAACAAGAGAAAGGGTGGGAGATGAGAAGTACTCACCCCCGCCCCCTCTCCCGGAGACAACAGCCACGCTCCCGCCACAGGGGCGGGAGCAGGAGAGCGTTAATAACCGTAGGGGTTTTTCATTGGAATCTGGCAGAAGCGACCGGAATGACAGTTGACCGCCACCCACAGCTTGCGTTTGATGCGGCGGGTCTTGCGATCCGCAGAGCGCACCCCCTGCAAACGGGACTGGACCTTGGCGGAGGGGTAAACCGCCGGATCCTCCCTCACCTCGGCATCCACCAGCCTGAGGCTGGCAGGAACCGCGTTGGGGTAAGCCACATAATTGGTGTTGGCGGCTGCGGTTTCCGGCTGGATCATAAAGTTGATAAAGCGGTGGGCCAGCGCTTTCTGCTTGCTGGCGGCAGGGATCGCCATCACATCAAACCAGACCGCGGCCCCCTCGACGGGAACGTGGTAGAGCACATCAGCATTTTCCGCCTCACCCACATCGGCCAGGATATCACCGGAGTAACCCACCGCCACGCACAGTTTGCCCGACGCCAGGTCGCTACTGTACTGCGAGGTGTGGAGGTAGCGGGTATCGCCAACGGCACGCTTGAGCAGGTCAGCCGCCTCCTGCAGTTCGGCATCGTTGGTGGTGTTGACCGAGTGGCCCAGATAGACCAGCGCAGAGGCAAAGAGTTCGGATGATTCGTTCAGCAATGCAATGCCACAGCCAGAGGCCTTGTGGCGTAACTCATCGTCGTAGAGCAACGACCAGCTGTCCATCTTATTCGCGGGAATGCCGAGGGTGGAGAGCATCTTCTCGTTGACCCCCAGCCCCGTGGTTCCCCACATGTAGGGCACCGCATAACGGTTACCGGGATCCTGCATCTCCAACTGCTTCATGATTCCCTGGTCGAGCCCCGCACGCATTGGCAGCAGTTGAAGGTCCAGCGGGACGATCAGCTGACGCTCGCTGAGGAAAGGGATCATGGCGCTGGGGGGGACAATCACATCCCAGGGCTCCCTGGCGTTAAAGAGCTTGTCCAGAAACTCATCTTCGCTCTCGAACAGCTCGTAAACCAGTTCGATCCCCTGCTCCTGTTTGAACTGCTCCAGCATCGCCTCATCGACGTAGTCAGACCAGTTCAGTACCCGCAGGGTAGCCGCTTGCAACGGCAGGGCCAGCAGGAGCACCAAGGCTCCCATCAGGGTGGAAAGAGCGTTCATAAACACCTTCAATGCCGGAAATACCGACGCAATAGCAGAGTAAAAAAGTCAGTTAACCGGTCCAGTGTAGCGAAATCGGCGTAGAACATCTCTGCTATTTTTTACAGTTTGTAGTTTTTATTGGACATTTGTCACAAACCCGATGAATCCCGGTGGCATCCGCCAGCGCTTTGTGAGGACAAGATCAGTATTGGGAGAGCGGCGACCAGCCCTCCGGACGAGCCGGGGACTAACTGCTCATTAACGCCGCCCCACAGGCCAGTAACACCATGACCAGCAGGATCCACTTGAGGGTGCGCTGGCTGGCGCGGATGGCAAATTTCACACTCAGGTAGGCTCCGCTCATGCTGCCGACGGCCAGCACCAGGCCGGGCACCCAGAGCACCTGGTCGCGGGCGACAAAGACCCCCAGCGCCACCACACTGAGGGCGGCGGTGCAGACATTTTTAAGGGCGTTGGAGCGAACCAGGTCATAGCGCAGGCCTCCGGCGAGGGCCGCCAGCAAAATAAACCCTACCCCCGCCTGCACAAATCCGCCGTAGAGCCCGGCGACAAACATGCCGCCCCAGGCCATGGGCCGCTCGGCTAAGCTGAAGGGCTCTGTGCCCAGCTCGGGCACAATGGTCGCCGGCTTGAACAGCATGACCAGCGCCATGATCACCATGGTGGTCAACAGCACCGGTTTGAGGACCACCGAGGGCAGGTAGGAGGCGATCAGTGCGCCCGCCAGGGAGCCCAGCAGGGTGGGCACCAGAATCGGCACGATGGCGCTTCGCTCCAACATCCCCTGTTTATTAAAGCCGCTGGAACCGGTCAGGGACTGCAGCAGCACCGCCACCCGATTGGTAGCGTTGGCAATCTCCGGCGGCATCCCCACCAGCATCAGGGCAGGCAGGCTGAGCATCGAGCCACCGCCGGCCAGGGTATTGATAAAGCCGGATACCAGCCCGGCCCCCACCAGCGCCAGGATAACGACCAGATTCAGCTCATACTCCACGATGACCCCCTCATCCCTTGAATCGGCTGCGCGCCACCGCTTCCCCGTGGCGACAACAGCGGCAGGCGAGTGTGCGGTATCCCCGACGCCATTTCAAGTCGGCGGCAAAGGGCCTTTCTACAGAGTGGAAAAGCCCTGCAGCGCAAAGGGCGTTGGGTCAGGCGCGATAGATCCGCAAGCTGTTGGTGCCCCCCCCAACGCCCAGCTGGTCACCCCGGGTAAGGATTACCAACTCACCCTCCCGGATCGCACCGCGCTCACGCAACAGGTTCAGGGCGCGCAGTGCCAGCTCCCCTTCCGGCAGCTCCTCGATGGTAAAGGGGACCGGTTCAACCCCCCGATAGAGGGCCACTCGACGCTGGGTAGCGGGGTGGGGGGTCATGGCATAGATCGGCAAGCCGGAGCTGATACGGGACATCAGCAGCGGGGTGGTCCCGGACTCGGTCAGGCAGACGATGGCGGAGACCCCTTCGAGGTGGTTGGCGCTGTACATCGCGGCCATGGCGATGGCCTCCTCCACCGTGGAGAAGGTGGTATCCACCCGGTGGCGAGAGATGGTCACCGAACGGTGAGTCTGGGCCCCGATACAGATACGTGACATCGCTTCGACCACGCCACAGGGGTCATCGCCGGTAGCGGTCTCCGCCGACAGCATCACCGCATCCGTGCCGTCGAGTACGGCATTGGCCACGTCGAACACCTCGGCACGGGTGGGCAAACTGTTATGGATCATACTCTCCATCATCTGCGTCGCCGTGACCACCACCCGGTTAAGCTTGCGGGCACGAGCAATGATCTCTTTCTGCTTGCCGATCAGCTCAGCATCGCCGATCTCCACCCCCAGATCGCCCCGCGCTACCATCACTGCATCGGAGGCGCAGATGATGCTGTCGAGGGTGTCATCATCGGCTACCGCCTCGGCGCGCTCAATCTTGGCCATCAGGAAGGCACTGCCACCGGCCTCTCGCAGCAGGCTCCGAGCCTGCTCGATATCCTCGGCACTGCGGGGAAAGGAGACCGCCAGGTAGTCGATATCGATCTCGGCGGCGAGCACGATATCCTGTTTGTCCTTGTCGGTCAGGGCGGGCGCCGAGAGACCGCCCCCCTGCCGGTTGATTCCCTTGTTGTTGGAGAGCTCGCCCCCAACCCGCACCCGGGTGTGGATACGGCTGCCCTCGATCCGCTCCACCTCCAGCACAATGCGGCCGTCGTCCAGCAGCAGGATATCCCCGGGCTTGCTGTCCGCGGGCAGCTCCTTGTAGGCGATGCCGACACTCCCCTCATCGCCGGCCTCCTTCTCCAGCCCGGCATCGAGGCAGAAGGGGGCGTCTCGCTTAAGCACCACCTTGCCGGTGCGAAAGCGGGAGATACGGATCTTGGGACCCTGCAGGTCGCCCAGCACCGCCACGCTGATCCCCAGTCGCTGGCAGATCTCCCGCACCTGGCGGGCACGCTGGCGGTGGGAGTCGGCATCTCCGTGGGAGAAGTTCAGGCGCACCATATTGACCCCCGCCAGCAGCAACCGCTCCAGCACCACCGGATCGTCAGTGGCCGGCCCCAGGGTAGCAACAATCTTGGTCCGTCTTATCATCATTAGAACTCTCCCATTGGTTAAATTGATCCGGGGGTGCACCCGGTTTAGCGGTCACTCACCGCCGGGCTTCCGACGCGGGGCACTCCGAACACCACCGCTAACAGCGCCGCTGCGGCCAGCAGCCAACAATACCAGATACTGCCTGCCAGGCTCAGGGGCGAGAGCCCCGACAGGGAAGCGGCCAGCAGAATCTGGGCGCCGTAGGGCAGTAGCCCTTGCACCACGCAGGAGAAGATATCCAGCAGGCTGGCGCTTCGGCGCGGGTCAACCCCGTGCTGCTCGGCGATCTGTTTGGCCACCCCACCACTCAAAACGATAGCCACGGTATTGTTGGCGATGAAGAGATTACTGAAGGCCACCAGCGCACTGATCGCCCCCTCTCCCGCGCGCCGGGTGGCCATCAGCCCCCCGCGTTGGCTGAAACGGAGGATCCAGTGGGTGAGAAAACTGAGCCCCCCCTGCTGTTTCATCAGCGCGCCCAGGCCGCCGATAAACATCGACAGCAGCATGATCTCCAGCATCGATTCATAACCGCTGTAGATACTGTTGGCGAACCCGGACAAGGAGAAGCTGCCCTGCACCAGCCCGATCATTCCCGAAAAAAGGATGCCGCTGAACAGCACCACCAGTACATTGATCCCCGCCAGTGCCATCACCAGTACCGCAAGATAGGGCAGCACCAGCCACCACTTCACAGCGTCGGGTTCGCCCACCTCGGCGGCGCTGCCGAGCACGAACAGCAGGACGATGGTCAACAGTGCAGCGGGGGCGGCAATCAGCACGTTAAGGCGAAACTTGTCGCGCATCTCACAGCCCTGGGTTCGGGTGGCGGCGATGGTGGTATCCGAAATAATGGAGAGGTTATCACCAAACATCGCCCCGCCGATCACAGCCCCCACCGTCAGCGGCAAGGGGAGGCTGGCTCCCTCGGCTACGCCGATGGCGATCGGCGCCACTGCGGCAATGGTGCCCATGGAGGTTCCCATGGCGGTGGCGATAAAGGCGGCGATCACAAACAGGCCCGGCAACACCCACTGCGCCGGGATCCATTGCAGACCAAGGCTCACCGTTGCGTCCACCCCACCAATCGCCTTGGAGACCGCAGTAAAAGCACCGGCCAGCAGGAACACCAGGCACATCATGATGATATTGCTGTCGCCGACCCCCTGGAGAAAGCGCTCGACCTGCTGCGACAACGCTTCCCGCCCCAGCAATAGGGCCAGCACGATGGCAGGAATAATGGCGACCGGGGCTTTCACCTGGTAGAAGGCAAACTCGGTTCCGATACTGTGAAAATAGAGCCCCGACCCAAAAAAAATCAGTAAAAAGCAGAGCAGGGGCATGAGTGCCCAGGGGCTTCCAATCCGGGCAGGGGATGCGTTCATAGGGTCTCCAGAGAGCAGCGGCTACAGAGCCTAACCAGGTTTGATGACAGCCAAGTGTCAGCCTCTATTGTACGTGCCCGTCCCCTCTCGCTGCCAGCAGCATCCCGTTTCAGCCTGTTGCGGTTTGTTACCCACCGACGCGCAATTATTTGCTAGGATCTAGGGAGTCAGCCGCTCCCAATCAGGATGACACTTCTCCCAAGGATATCTCGATGCGAATTTCCCCAACTGTACTGCTGTGTCTCTCCCTGATTTTATCTGGCTGCCAAGCCCTGCAACCCGGCTCTTCTCCAGGCAACGACAGTGAATTGACCGCTCAACCGGCAACTGCCAGCGAATCGTCCGCAGCGGCCAAAGTACCGGCACCGCCAGCGATTGAGCCGGCCCCTGCCAGCGAGCCTGCAGCTCCGGCTGTCGAACCGGCTCCGGCGAACCCGCCCATTACGGCCAAGCCGGATATCCACCAGAAGCTGGTGATTGGAGAGGTCGAGCAGGTGCGTGTAACTCCCGGCAACTTTGTCACCGATGCCCGTATCGATACCGGCGCAACCACCACTTCGATTCACGCCTGGGATACCGTCGAGTTCGAGCGGGACGGGCAGCGCTGGGTCAAATTCAAGACCCTGGCCGCCGAGGGAGATGGCTCGCAGATTTTGGAGCGCCCCATCACACGCATCGCCTCCATCAAGCGCCACGGTGCCGAGGACGTCAAGCGCTATGCAGTGCGCATGCGGGTGACCATTGGGAACATCAGTGAACGCATTGAGGTGACCCTCGCCGATCGCAGCGAGTTTGACTACAAGGTGCTGGTCGGACGCAACCTGCTTACCGACCTCTTCGTGGTGGATGTGAGTAAGAAGCACGCAGCCGGCAACCCTTCGAAAACAGGAAAATAAGAGATGAATGCACGTGCACAGGTATACCTGCTGGCCATGATCTGCATCGTTATCGGTCTGGGACTGACCATCTATAAGCGCATTGAGCTCGGCTTTCCTCTGCTACCCGGAGAGCAGCGCCCCGTTTGGACGGTTGAAGCCAAGGTCACTTTTGATGCCGAGGATAAACCCGTCAAGGTATCCCTGGCATTACCGAATACCGGCCCGGGGGATATTATTCTCAGTCAGGACTTCACCTCACCGGGATACGGTTTCGGCTGGGATGGCCAGGGTGCAGAGCGTCGCGCGGAATGGGCCCGGCGAGAGGCTTCCGGCCCTCAATCCATTTTCTACCGTCTGCAACTGTTCCACGCCGCAAAGAATCCTGCACCACCCACTTCCGAGGCACCAGAGCCGCCGACGGCACCCGAGATGGATGCCTCTACTCGCACGGCGATCAACGCCGTGATCGATTTGGTAAAGGAGCGTTCATCGGACAACAAGACCTTCACCAATGAGCTGGTAAGGTTAATCAACAACCCTGGCAGTGGCATGAACCTTAGCTCACTGCTCAATGCCCCCCACGACTCAACCATCGACAAGAAGGTTTACCTGATGCTGAGAGTGCTGGCAACGGCGGGAGTCCCCTCCCGCATCGTGCGCGGGATCAAGCTGGAGGACGGCCGCCGCCGGGTGCCCCTCTCAGAACTGGTGGAGATTCACGATGGTAAACACTGGGTGTTGTTTAATCCCACCACAGGGGAAACCGGTCACCCCGAAAACTTTCTACTCTGGCAACGGGGGGGCGTCTCCCTGCTGGACGTCGAAGGAGGGTCCAACTCCCGTGTAACCTTCTCCATCATCGAGAATATCCGCCCAGCCAAGGCGATTGCCATCGCCCAAGGCAGGGAGCAACAAGCAACGCTGGTGGATTTCTCCATCTACAGCCTGCCGATCGAAATCCAGAATACCTTCAAGCATATTCTACTGGTTCCCATTGGTGCGCTGGTGGTCGTGCTGCTCAGGATTCTGGTGGGCATCAAAACCTCCGGCACCTTTATGCCGATCCTGATCGCCCTTGCACTGATCCAGACGACCCTGTTTACCGGGCTGGCTATCTTTCTGATCATCGTCAGCATCGGCCTCTGGATTCGCTCCTACCTGAGCAACCTCAACCTGCTTCTGGTGGCACGAATATCCGCCGTGGTGATCGTGGTCATCCTGCTGATGGCCGCCATGAGTATCCTGAGTAACAAACTGGGACTCACCCAGGCCCTCACCGTCACCTTCTTCCCCATGATCATTCTTGCCTGGACCATTGAGCGGATGTCGATCCTGTGGGAAGAGGATGGCCCCAAGGAGGTGGTGATGCAGGGGGGCGGCAGCCTGCTGGTGGCGGTGATTGCTTATCTGGCGATGACCAACCGCCTGGTCGAGCACCTGACCTTCAACTTCCCCGAACTGCTGCTTGTGCTGTTGGGCATCATCCTGCTGGTGGGACAGTACACCGGTTACCGACTCAGCGAGTTGCGCCGCTTCCAGCCCATGGTTGAGGGTCGCTAGGTGTTTTTTACCACTCCTTCCAAACTTCGTGCCCACGGTATGCTGGGCATGAACCGGCGCAACGTCGCCTACATCTCACGCTACAACAACCGCCGCTTCTATCCACTGGTGGATAACAAACTCAAGACCAAGCTGGTGGCTGAGAAAGCCCGTGCGGCCACTCCGCGGCTGCTGGCGGTGGTTGAGCAACAGCATCAGGTCAATAGGTTACAGCAGGTGCTCGAACTCTACTCCGAGTTTGTGATCAAGCCGGCGCAGGGAAGCCAGGGCAAGGGAATCCTGGTGATCACCGGCCGCGATGGTGACCATTACCTCAAACCCAGTGGTGAGCGTGTCTCACCAGCCGAGATATCTCGCCACGCCTCCAATATTCTCAGCGGGCTCTACAGCCTAGGGGGCAAGCCCGACGTCGCCATGGTCGAATCGCTGGTGCACTTTGACCACGTATTTGACGAGTTCAGCCACGAGGGGGTTCCCGATATCCGGGTCATCATCTTCAAGGGGTTTCCCGTCATGGCGATGATGCGCTGTTCAACCAAAGCCTCCGATGGCAAGGCCAACCTCCATCAGGGGGCGGTAGGGGTCGGCATCGACCTGGCCTCGGGCAAGGCACTGCACGCGGTGCAACACGATCGTCCGGTCTCGCACCACCCCGACACCGGTGCCCATTTTGCCACCCTGCAGGTGCCCCACTGGGATCGCATTTTGCCGCTGGCGGCGTCCAGCTACGAGATGACCGGCTTAGGGTACATTGGTGCCGACATCGTTCTGGATGTGCATCAGGGCCCGATGATCCTTGAGCTCAATGCGCGCCCGGGTCTGGCGGTACAGATTGCCAATGGCACGGGCCTGCTGCCCAGGCTGCGGGCGATCGAAGCACTCTCCCATCCGGACATGGAGGTCGCGGAGCGGGTAACCTGGGCCGTCGAGCAGTTTGGTGAACGCCCGGCCGGGTAGTGCCCACCGGCTTCAGACTGTCGCCCCCTGAGCGGCAAAACTAGAACTGCACCACAGTAACCGCTGTCCTGCTAGAGCCCCCTCAGGCACCGTGCTAGAGTCCCATGGCTAACTTCAGGGATGGAACCATGTTCACCTCGTTGCCAAGGATTTGGCTGGACCGCCTGGTTGCGCCGCTGGCCCTGCTCGCCCTGTTATGCCTCGAGCCCGCTGGTGCCGCTGAGCAACCGCCTATTAGCGTCGATGACCAGGCGGTGATCGATATCGTGCCCCACTTGATGTACTGGCGCACCAACCGCGGTGCGTTGGGGATCGAGCAGGTCGAGCGCGCCTACCAGCGCGGGCTGTTTAACGAAAATAACGGTTCCCCCTTCAGCCTGCCGCGCACCCGCGATGGCATCTGGCTCCGCTTTATCCTCACCCCCAGGGAGGGAGCCTCCCTCGATCGCATTCTCGAGTTTCGCCGCACCCTCTACGACCGGATGCAACTCTATGTGCCAACCGACTCCGGCTACCAGCGTTATTCCCGCGGCTACGATTACCTGAGCAACGACCCGGCGCCGGCCCTCAACCACAACGAAGTGCCGGTCCGCCTGCGTCATAACGATCTGCGTCCCTACTACCTCTACCTCGAAGACAGCCTGACCATTCGCGTTCCGGTCAAACTCTGGCAAGCCGATGCGCTTGCTCGCCAGGACAGCAACATGACCGTGTTCCTCACGGCGATCTTCACCACCATGCTGGCCTTTGCCCTCTACAACCTGCTGCTGTTTAGCTTTCTGCACGATAGCAACTACCTGCGCTACAGCCTCTACATGCTGGCCCAGTGCCTGTTTCTGATGACCCGCGATGCCACCATTTACCAGTTGAGCTGGATCTCCTGGCCCCAGTGGGGTGTCCAGCAACTGGTCTTCTGCGCCTGCCTGGCGGCGGCTACAGCGGCGCGTTTCAACCAGGGCTTTGTCAACCTGGCCCACTATGCGCCGGGCCTCAACCGGGCGATCTCCTTTACCCTGGGCTTTTTGCTCTGCATCGCAGCCCTCTGCCTGTTTAATATCCGCGAACTCGACTCGATCACCGCCAGCATCCATAACTGGGCCAACTTTATCCTCGCCCCCCTGATGGTGCTGGCCTCCTTCATCGCCCTGCGCAAAGGCAACCGCCAGGCCCGCTGGTTCCTGGCCGGCTGGTTGCTGCTGATCAGCGCCACCTTTATCGCCTCGCTAAGCGCACTGGGGCTGATCGGCCAGAATCTCTTTACCCTCTATGGGATTCATGTCGCTGCCGCGATGGAGGCGATCATCCTCTCCATCGGCCTGGCAGACCGCATCAACATCATTCGCCGCGAGCGGGACCAGGCGGAGCAGATCTCCCGCGAGGTGGATCACCGGGTCACGAGCGAGAGGAAACGCCGCCACAAGTCCGATGCCATCACCCGCTATCTGGCTTCGATCCACTCGCGCAGCTCAGAGGCGGAACTCTACCGCGAGCTGGTCAGTACCCTCTCCCAGGTAATGGAAATACGTCACTGCGCGCTCCTGCACAGCAACACCGGAAGCATCCGGGTCTATAGCCTCGGCCCGGCCATGGAGGAGATGTTCAGCCAGGAGATCAGCGGACGACTCAAACTGCTGGAGGGGGTCTCCTGCCAGGGGGAGGCGATGATTCTCCAGCATCGCAGCCACAGTCCGGGCGATACCGCCTACAACGACTCTGCATTGGTGGTGATTCCCCTCTACAGCTGGCGCCGTGAATGGTCGGTTATCCTCATTCAGCCCGAGCCGTCGCAGGAGTTTTCTCAGACCGAGCTGCGCCAGGCCTCTCATTTTTGCGAAATCATCAAAGAGCAGATCCTCAATTACCGCCGCTATCGTGTGACCGTCGATGGCACCGAAACCGAAGAGTCGGGGGTGCTGACCCGTACCGCCCTGCTCAAGCACGCACAGCGCGTCCTGCGCCAGTGGAATAAGCACGAAGAGCCGCTCTGTATCGCCCAGTGGACCCTGGGTGACAGCCTGCTCAACCGGCACCCACTCAATGACGAGGGGCAGACCGCACTATTAAAAACGCTGGTGGAGTGCTGCCACGCGCGCCTGCAGCGATCCTGTATTGTGGGACGTTACGGCCAGAATGAGATTATGATGCTGCTGCCGGGTCACGACCCCGTCAGCGCCGAGGCGCTGCTCCAGCAGCTCTACGATGACCTGCTGCTGCAACTGCAGCAGCAGCATGGAGCGCATTTCGACCTCTCGCTAGAGGTCAGTGTTGCCCACCAAAGGCAGCCGACCGATACCCTGGAAAGGTTGACACGACACCTGCAGCCTTTGACACTGGAGGGGGATCGCCATATGGCGAGCGCCTGAGCAGCCCCCGGAACAAGGCATAACCCCTTTTCCCTCGAGATTAAGCAGTAAGCAGGAGATATGGATGGAAGTTGCAGATCAGAAGCTGGATCAGTTCGATTACGAAAAGGAGCTCTCTCGTCTGCAGACTGAGCTGGTCAAAATGCAGGAGTGGGTCAAAAAAGAGGGTCTGAAGGTGGTCGTTCTGTTCGAGGGGCGCGATGCCGCGGGCAAGGGTGGCGTCATCAAACGCATTACCGAAAAGCTCAACCCGCGGGTTTGCCGGGTGGTTGCACTCGGGGTCCCGACCGAAAAGGAGAAAACCCAATGGTATTTCCAGCGCTACGTTTCCGAGCTCCCCTCCGCCGGCGAGATCGTGCTGTTCGATCGCAGCTGGTATAACCGCGCCGGTGTTGAGCGGGTAATGGAATTTTGCAGCGAAGAGGAATACGACGAGTTCATGCGCTCGTGCCCCGAGTTCGAGCGTATGTTGATCCGTTCCGGTATTTTGCTGATCAAGTACTGGTTTTCGGTCTCCGACGAGGTGCAGGAGAAACGCTTCCGGGAGCGGGTAACCACCCCCATCAAGCGCTGGAAGTTCAGCCCGATGGACCTCGAATCCCGCAGCCGGTGGGCGGAGTACTCCCAGGCCAAGGACACCATGTTTGCCTACACCGACACCAAGCACAGCCCCTGGTATGTGGTGAACGCAGATAAAAAGAAAAAGGCTCGCCTTAACTGTATCGCCCACCTGCTCAGCATGGTCCCCTACCAGGACCTCGATTACCCCTCCATCGACCTGCCTCCCATTAACAAGGAGGGTTACATCAGGACCCCGATGGATGAGCAGACCTTTATCCCCGAAAAGTACTAAACTTTGACGGTGCCCGGGCTGGACAACGCCCTGGCACCCAACCCCCAATCACAGCCAAGGTTACCCCAATGAGCACTGCCCCCCTGCACAGGCTGGTCCTGTTTCTGCTCCTGCTGGTTCTGGGAGGCTGCGCCTCGCTGCAACCGGATTACGAAAAGCCGCGCCTCAGCGTCACCAGCATCCAGCTGCTGCCAGCCGATGGCCTGAGCCAGCGATTCAAAATCGGCCTGCGTATCCTCAACCCCAATCCGAGCGAGTTGGCATTGTCGGGTATCTTTTACAGTATGAGCTTGGAGGGGTACGAATTACTGAGCGGTGCCAGTGGCCAGATCGGTACAGTACCCGCCTACGGCGAGAAAGATTTCAGTGTCACCGCGGCCACCGATGTGCTCAACGGCGCTCGCCTGCTGCACCAGTTGTTGTCCAGCCCCAGGGACAAGCTCGACTACAGTTTCAAGGGACGCCTCGACCTCAGCAACTGGTGGGTACCCAGTGTGCGCGTCGAGGAGACGGGAGAGATTCCGTTGACCGCAAAACCCTGAGACAGTCTCACAGTATGCGTATAAATACGCACTACCCCATGCCGCTGGCTGCCCTCTACAATAGTAGCGACTGCGCCGAGAGGCGCGACACTCGCCTAACATAATTTTCTAAGCCATGGCACTATTTCGCAACCGCCGCGCCTCCGATGCGCCCCGGCCGGTAATGCTGGAGGAGAAGGGCCAGCACTGGCTCAATCGCATTGTCTCGGCGCCCAATAAGGAGCCCTGGGGCGTTACCCTGGCGAGTCTTGCCTGGACCGCAGGGCCTGCCACCTACCTGGCTGCCCTCGGGGGATACTACATCGGTTACGGGGAGATGATCTCCTTTGACCGCACCCTCTACTTCATCGGCTACTCGGTGATCGCCGGTATCCTTGGCCTGACCTTCAAGCTGTTCTACAACGTCACGGCCGGTAACCGCGAAGAGACTCAAAAGCGCAAACTCACCGAAACCATCGATAAGCTGCCCGATATCATCCACCGGGTGCGGGACCTGCAACTGGAAAACCTCAGCGAGGAGACGCGCACCATCGAAGCCGCCGGCATGCTGCTCAACAAGCTCGACTTGGGCCCCGAGTGGATCAGCACCGCCGTCGAGGACCTGAGTGGCAACCTGGAGCTGGCCGGGCAGGCACGCAAGATCGAGATCTTCCGCCGCGCCGGCCTCTACCAGCGCATGCAGGATGTGATCCGCGAGGCGGCCCCCACTGCGGAGCAAGCCGCCGACACCCTGCGCCAGACCCACCCGCAGATCGCCCACAACCTTATGCAACGCATGCAGGGCATCGCCCCCAGTTCGAAGCGCGGACGCCCCCGGGATCCGCTGTTTATTGAGCGTATTCTTTCCGCCATCGAGAATGACAACGCCGAGTTGATGACCCTCAGGGATGTGGAGGAGATGCTGACCCTCTGCTTCGAGCTGATCTGTGGTCGCGAAATTGCCTACCTAAAATTCGATTACACCGGCGACTGGGATATCGCCAAGGCCTTCGATCGGCTCGAGGAGGATCGCAACGACTATCGCCTCAGCCGCGCCCGGGTCTACAGTCGCCTGCGGGCGTTGGCCTCCTACCTCAACTACTGCGATGCCAACGAAGACATCAGCAACGCCGCCGGCCTGAGTCCACAAACCCTGCTCAACGCCTCGATCGAAGCGATCGATAACCTGACCCAGGCGGTCAACGAGTTACGCAACCAGACCCTCGGGGATAACCGCCACGCCCTGGCGTTACAGATTCGTACCAACCAGCTTGAGAAAGCGGTCGAGCTTTACAATGAAGCCCGTCGTGCCTACCTGCACCTGAACCGCAACCATGAGAACTTCAGCAAGGCGATGCAGCGCTGGCAAAAGCTCACCCGGGTTCACCACAGCGACCTGCAGGCGCGAGAAAACCTCAAGCGCTCGCTGATGATCTCCGAGTGCATCATCAGCCTGGACCCGGAGGAAAAGCTGAAACTGGCCCTGCACCTGGCGAACTATTTCAGCGAGGCCAGCATCCTGTTCGGCCATAAGCACGGCCAAAACCCGGTCCTCCCCAGCCAACGACGCCTTACCGTCACCAAGGCCAAGGAGATCGCCATCGAGGTAACCCTGGCCCTGGAGCCTTATATCAAGCTGCACTCGCCCCAGGTTCAGCGCGCCATCTACAGCGCCCACTCCGCCCTTATCAGTACCATCGCCCCGGGTGCCAGCGCCAAGACCAAAGCGGGCCTGGGGGAGGCCTTGTCGCTGGAAGTGGAAAAGGACCTGGCCCAGGCGGCCGAGCGGCTGGCTCAAAACCTGATCCGCTACTACCGGGTTCCCCTCTCCCAGGGCACCATCAACTTCCTGGTCAACACCTACAACGCCAGCCGTGAGCGGCTTAACTTTATTGCCGAACACGAAGCGCCCTACAGTGGTACCTACTCTCCCCTCAACGCCACCTCGGTCAAGATCCCCTTTACCCGTAACAGCTGGCACATCAGCCTCTACAACGCCAAGCGGGTACTGGGGATGTTGAAGTAACCGGGGGCAAGGGGCGCAATTACTCCCCGCGATGCCCCCTAATCCGGTTATAATGGGGCTTTTGCCGCCAGGCCGCAGTGGACCGCCATGCTTGATAACGTTCGAATTGTTCTCATCAACACCTTCCATCCGGGCAACATTGGCTCCGCCGCTCGCGCCATGAAAACCATGGGGTTACGCCACCTCTATCTGGTGGATCCTGAGGAGCACCCCTCCCCCCAGTCAGAGGCGATGGCCGCCGGGGCCAAGGACCTGCTCGCCTCGGCGGTGGTGGTGAGTAGCCTGGAGGAGGCGATCGCAGACTGCTCTGTGGTGATCGGCACCAGCGCCCGCAACCGCACCCTCTCCCTGCCCCAGCTCGATGCCCGCCAGTGCGGGGAGATGGTGGCCCGCGAATCCGCTAGCAACCGCATCGCGCTGGTATTCGGGCGCGAAACCATGGGTCTCCACAACGAGGAGCTGCAGCAGTGCAACTACCATGTCTATATCCCGGCCAACCCCGAGTACCCGGTGCTGAACCTGGCCGCCGCGGTGCAACTGCTCAGCTATGAGGTCTACCAGTCCCTCTGCGCCTTCCCCGCGCAGGGGTCGCCAACCCCCGAGTTACCCGAAAGCCGGGAGCTGGGTTATTTCTATGACCACCTGGAGCAGACCCTCGACCAGGTGGGTTTTATCGTCACCAACCACCCCGGCCAGGCGATGGCCCGCCTCAAGCGACTGTTCAACCGGGCCCGACCCGACAAGCAGGAACTCAATATACTTCGCGGTGTATTGAGCCGTATCCAGCAAAACGCCAGTGCCCGCGCCCAGGACCAGGATGCTTCCTGACACTATGGATTGCCAGAAGCCCCAGCAGCTTGCCGAACGGCTTGAGGCGCGCATTGTGCAGCAGATCCCCCTGTTGGCGGCCATGCAGCTGTGCTTCGATGAGTACGATGGCCAGCGGCTAAGGTTGAGCGCCCCCCTGGCACCCAACATCAACGACAAGGGCACCGCCTTTGGCGGCAGCCTTGCCACCCTGGCGACCATCACCGGCTGGTGTTACACCACCCTGCTCGCCGACCGGATCGGCGCCAACGAGGTGGTGGTGGCCGAGAGCCAGATGAGTTATCTGGCCCCGGTGGAGGGACGGCTGCAGAGCCGGTGCGAGATGGATGATCCCCACCTGCTCGAGCAATTCCTGGCGCGCCTTGCGGCGCAGGGACGGGCCAGCTTGCAGCTTAAGGTCATTATCGGTGAGGAAGCGGAGCCGGCCCTAAGCTATTGCGGGCGTTATGTCGCCCGCCTGAGGAGCCCCTTATGACCTTGATTGAAGCCCTGCAGGCCCGCGCCGCCGGAGACCAGGATAGCCTGGATGCGGTTCTTGAGTGCCTGGTAATCGGCGAGATACAGCTGCTGTCGCTGCCCCACTCCGAGGAGGAGGAGCCGCAACTGCTGCAACTGGAAGTGAGCCCCGGCGAAGGCGCGCTGGCCCTGTTCAGCAGTGCCGATCAGGCGCTGGAGATGGCCCGTCAGCTGCAGCTCGAATGCGCTCCCCTGGCGGTGCCGGGTTACTGGCCCCTGTTGGAGCTGGACAGCGCCGTCAGCCTGGTGATCGATCCGGGCACCCCCCATAACCTGGTGCTGCCGGCCGCTGTCACGGCCTCACTGCAGCCCGTCATTCGTGCATTACTGGAGGCCGACTCATGAGCGAATCAGCGACCGAACTCTTTGTCCTGCTGGGCACCCTCGTCATTATCGGCCTGTCAATTTATGCCTGTTACCTGTGGCGCCAGGTCTATCTCAACACCCGCCGTATTCGGGAGTTGCAACAGCAACAGCGACAACAGCTGATGGAGGCGATCCAGATCATCTCCCTCAGCATGGAACGACAGGAACTGAACCCCACCGAGGGCTGTATTCGCCTCAAGGTGCTGCTGGAGAAGCTCGACCCGGAGCTGCTGCAATCCCCAGAGTACCGTGTTATCGAGCAGATCTACGAACGCTCCCGCGGCTTCGCCACCCATCAGGCCCGCCGCGCCCTGCCGAGCCAGGAGCGGCGCCACCAGGATGAAGCCCGCGAAGCACTGGAAGCGGAGCTCAAGCAGGAGGTGCACAACGCCGTGCTGGCACTGCGGGGGCTGGCAACCGCCTATCGGGGCGTCAAGGATCGCGAGGCTAAATCCGCAGCACACGAACCGAGCTGAGTACCCGCTCGCGGATCTGGTCCAGATTCCCATCGCGGGGCCCGATCAGCGCCATCGCCCCCTCGTTAAAGGCAACCGTCTGCACCCGCGCCCCGGCCTGCGCCTCCACATCGATCGAGCGCAAGCGCCGATTAGGCATCATCAGCACCGTCACCGCCCCCTGCGGGGTCTGCACCACCAGATGGGCGATAAGCTGACCGTCCAGCAGGCAGTTGCCCGCGAAGGTGACCCCGTCGAGGGGGGCCAGGGACTCAAGATCCACGGCATGAAGAGTATCCACCAGGCGTCCCCGGGTGACCCGCTCACTGGACTCCAGGCTGAAGGCCTCCTCCGCCACGTGGTTAACGAGCATACGGGCGATACTGTCCGGCGCCTCAGCCCGTGGCAGCAGCAGACCCACCGCAACGGCCAGTAGGGAGGCCGCTAATGCGGCACCAAGCAGGCGCTGGCGAACAGCCTGGGCCCGCCCGGAAGTAGCTGTTCGGCGCTTTGCCTCCGGCAGGCGACCCCTCTCCTCCCGCAGCGCCAACTGCTGGCGCAGGATAATCCGCGCGCCCAGCTCCTCCGGTACTGACACCGTAAACGCCTGCTCTAACAGCCGCTCCTGCTGCAGCAACTTGCGATAGTAGCCCTGGCAGGAGGGGCACTGCTGCCGATGCTGCTCCGCGAGGACCGGCAACCGTTGCGGGTCCTCAAGGGATAACCGACGAAACTCCATACAATTCATAGCGGAATGCCTCCCCTCGTCTCATCGTCCATCAACAGATCCCGTAACTGCAGCCGCGCCCGGCGCAGGCGGGTGGCCACGGTGTTGCTAGGCAGCTCCATCGCCCGGGCGATCTCCTCCTGGGTAAACCCCATCACCATCTGCAGCAGTAGCGGCTCACGGTAAAGCGGCTCGAGACCGGCAATGCCCACCCGCAAACTCTCGATCTCAGCCGAAAAACCGGAGCCGCTGCGCTCATCGGCAATCGTCTCCATCGGCAGGTCACTGTAGTCCAGGGATTTGCGCTGGAAGCGACGGGCATTTTCCCGCCGCAGGATCGTGATCAGCCAGGGCTTGGCCGCCTCCGGATTATGCAGCGAGGCCAGCCCACGCCAAGCCCTCAGGAAGGTCTCCTGTACCAGGTCTTCAGCGATGGCGCGATCTCCGCACAACCAGTAACCGTAGCGGTACAGCGGCTTCTGGTACGCCTCCACCAGCGAGTTAAAGAGCATCTGTTGTCTGTTCATGGGATAGGGGACAGTCCTTAGGCCACTATTCTTTCAAACCCTAGCGATAAAAAAGGGGCGACACGCGCCCCTTTTCCCCATCGCCCCTGGCCAGAAGGGGCGAACCGCTACTGAATCACACGGGAGACCCCTTTGGAGGTGAGGACCTTGACCGAATCCCCTTTGTTGAACACTACGCCTGGATCGACCTGCTGCACCACCGAAATATAGGTGCCATCCTGCAACTCGATGGTTAGCTGAACCCCCTGCTCACGGGTATAGGCTTCTTCCCCTTTACCCCCCAGCAGGCCACCGGCGACCGCGCCCGCAATGGCAGCAATATCACTGCCCTTACCGCTGCCAATGGTGGAGCCGGCGATGCCACCCGCCGCGGCGCCGGCGATGGCACCCACACCGGATTTGGTGCCCTCGATCTGTACCAGCTGCACATCCAGTACAACGCCCAGCTTGACCTGCTGGATCTGCCGCGCCTCATCCCTGGAGTAACTGGTACCGGACAGGTTGGACATACAGCCTCCTAACGCCAGGAGGCTCACCACCAGAACCACGCCGTAGTGTCGAATCATGCTACACCTCCCATTGCCCCAAAAAGGCATCTCGCCTGTCGTTTATTACCTGCAGTATACTCCTCCCGAACCAGTTTACCGAACGAGGAGCGCGCAAGCCCGATGGTCTACCTGATTATCATTGTCTCCACTCTCAGCGCTGTGCTGTTTCACCTCTACCTCTATCGCCTGATTACCGGCTGGGTACGACAGGATTTCCTGCGATCCTTGTGCGAGGACAACGAGGAAAAACTGCAGTTTCTCCTCAGCGAGTATGCTAACGTGAAATCCAAGCGTTTAAAGCGTGAGCAGTTTGAGTCGCATTTCGAGACCCTGTCCCGGGAGTACGACCAGCAGCGCGCCCACTAGCCCACCGGCGGAGACCCTTGATCGTGAGTGATATGCAGACCCTGATCGAAACCCTGAAGGCGAACGAGGAGATCGCCCGCAAGCTGTTCGATATTGAGGTCTCTATCCTCTCCAGCGACTACAGCGACGACCTGTTCGAAAAGCTGATCAAACTGATCAAATCCAGCTTCAACATCCCGTTTGCCTGGCTCACCCTGCTCAAGGATTCGCCGATTCCCGACCTCAGCGAGCGCTTCAGCAACTCCTACTGGCTCCAACAACACCTGCATCACCTGGAGAGCAACCAGCTCAGCGCGCTGGAGAGCAAGGGCAACCAGCCCCTGCTGAGCAACTCCATGGAGGAGCTGAGCCACCTGATTCCCGCCCGCTACTTCGGCGAGGTGAGATCGATGGCCGCTGTGCCACTGATTCTTGACCGGGTGCTGGTCGGTGCCATTATGCTGGGTGACAACGATGCTGAACGCTATCATCCCGGCCTCGGCACCTTTCACCTGGAGCAGTTGTCGGTCAAGGCCTCACTCTGCCTGTCAAACGTCATCTCCCGCGAGCGGCTCGAGTACCTGGCCACCCGGGACCCACTGACGGGGCTACTCAACCGGCGCGAAATGGAATCCCACCTGCAGCAGGAGCTGGAGCGTTGCGAACGCTACCAGGCCTCGATGTCCCTGCTTTTTATCGATTGCGACCGGTTCAAGCAGATCAACGACCAGTACGGGCACGACTACGGCGACGCCGTGTTGGTCCACGTGGCCAAGGGGTTGAACCACCTGGTGCGCGCCAATGACCGGGTGTTTCGTTTCGCCGGCGATGAGTTTGTGGTGGCGCTGGCCAACCAGAGCCGCTACGACGCGCGCCATGTGCGCCAGCGCGTGGAGGCCTACTTCGCAGCCAACCCGCTGCTGATGAACCGTAAACTGGTGCCCATCCGGGTCACCTGCGGCATCAGCGCCCCCTCGCCGGAGGAGGCCACCAGCGTCAAAGAGCTACTGCGCGAGGCGGACCACGACCTGCTGCGACAGAAACGCCTGCGCGACGACCGCAGCGATGAGGCTCAGGGCGCTTAGCCCTGCTGGTCAAGCCGCAGGCGGTTAGCGACCGGCGCCGCGTACATCTTCAACCACCAATGGCGGTGCTCGACCGGGCACAGGCGCAAGCGCTCCTCGAACGCCTTCTCGTCCTGTGAGGATCCCAGCTGGGCCGCCGTGAAGCTGACCGGTTCTATATCCTCGTATTCGGCCTGCAGAAATTTGAAAGCACGGTAGTTGATCGGGAACAGTCGGTAGGCACTCCACACGTGCTGGTCCACGGCGGCTGCCACCTGGCGGGCATCCTCGAACCCGGCCCCCAGGGGCTCGCCAAAGGCCAGGTGCACCCGTCCCTTGAAACCCACGATACCGGTGACGATACTGCGATCGTCCTCATTTTCCTGCTTGGTGTAGCTGCCATGGCGTTCGGTTTCGTAGAGCTCGCGCGCCTTGAGCAGGTCACAGGGGTCGAACTCGTAAGAGATCGAAACCGGGACTATGTGCAGCTGCTCGATCACCTCGCTGAAGGGTTTGCCCTTCTGGCTCATCGCCAGCATTTTGATGATGGCGCTGTCGGTCTGGTCGTTGCCATCTTTGGCGCGCCCTTCCCGCTGGGCGATCCAGATCGAATCGCCGCCTGCGATGGTATCGTTGATGTACCCCGACAGCTGCTGGAATGCCGCCAGTTTTTCACGTCGCCCCTGGGCCGAGCGGTTTACAATAAAGCTCTTGTTCAGGCGCATCAGGTCACTGACAAAGGGCTGCTTGAGCAGGTTGTCACCGATTGCAATGTGAGGGGTTTTCAGCCCCTGGTGGTAGACTGCGAAGTTGACAAAGGTGGGATCCATCACGATATCGCGGTGGTTGGCCATAAAGAGGTAGGGGCGATCCTTCTGCAACCGCTCCAGTCCCTCGTAACTGACCGCCGCTGTGGTCTTGCGCAGGGTACGGTCGACATAGCCCTCCACCTTGACCTGCAGGCTGTGGACATCATTTACCCCGGACAGCTCCCGACCCAGAATAGAGCGCACCAGCGGATTCAGCAGTGGCGCGCACCAGCGGCTCAGGCGCGGAAAACGAAAACGGCTGAGGGTGCCGATAAAGGCCTCATCCTGCAGCAGGCGGTCGAGGACTTCACGGACTTCGTGATCTCGATAGGGTCTTATATCCTTGTAGGTATCCATCAACGTACCGATTCAAGCAGTGAGCGAGGGCGGGGCTAAGGGTCGCGAGGCCCGCCAGTTCCGGGGGCGGATTATAACGGTTCGGGGCCGCCGAATCTGCTATGGGGTGGTGACTCTTTGTAAAAAAAACGGCAGCCGCACGATGGCCCTCCTCTTTCAGCGCTCAGCTTCGGCGCATTGGGATTCAGGGTCGAATACCCTATAATGCGCGGCAGCCACTCGCCCCGGCCGGCTCTGCTGATAACGGACTCGCGGGCACAATCAGGAACGATCACTTTTAATGGAGCCGCACCACCATGACCCGATACTCCCTGCCCGGCCTTTTCCTCTGCAGTTTGCTGACACTGGCCAGCGCCGCCCAGGCCGACCTCTACAGCGAATCACAGGCCCTGTTTGCCGCCGGTAGCAACAGCGAGGCGGTTAGCCTGCTGGAACAGGCTGCCAGTGCCGGAGACGCCGGCGCCAAGGCGCTGCTGGGCAAGGCCTACGCCACCGGCAGTGGCGTCGACAAGGATCTGGAGCGAGCGTTTGAGCTGTTCAGCGAATCGGCCCATGTACGGGATCCGCTGGGGCAGTTTTTTATCGGCGAGGCCTACTTCCTGGGGCGCGGGACCGACCGCAACCTGATCAGCGCCTACCTTTGGCTCACCCTCAGTGGCGAGCAGCCATCACCGGTTCAACAGGAGGCTCAATCCATCCAACAAAAGGTGGCCGCCGAGCTTAATCCGATGCAGCTGGAAAAAGCGCAGATACTGGTGGAACAGCTCAAAACCCTCTACCTAGACTAGGCCTGCTCACTACAGGCAGCGATAGAGTGCCTTGAGCAGACGATCGGCCCGCGGGTCGACCAGCACTTCGCTGCCCATGCGGTTACACAGATAGCCAAAGCCGATCCCCCGCTCCGGATCGGCAAACCCCAGCGCGCCACTGGCCCCCTGATGACCAAAGTTACCCTCCCCCCCCAGTTCCGCCAGGGGACGGGGCTGGTGCAGTAAAAAGCCCAGCCCGAAGCGACTCTCGCAGCCCAGCACCGCATCCTCCCCCCTCACCTGCTCCCGCCTGGCCCGCTCGATCAGTTCCGGCGCCAACAGCGAGTGCCCGCGGTAACGCCCTCCGTTGGCGAGCATATCGTACAACACCGCCAGCGAGCGCGCCGTGCCATGACCGTTGGCCGAGCAAAGCTCCATCCGGCGCCACTGGGGCTTGTTGGTTGAGTTCATCACCGACATCGGGTTGGTAAAGGCGTGGGCCGTGACCCCCTCGGGGTGGGACATGATCTCCCGTAATACCGGACTGTCGGGCAGCGCCGTGAGGGGGGCACGGACAATACGCGCAACCCGCGGGTCGAGGACTTCGGGCAGGCCGATGTAGAGCTCCTGCCCAAGGGGCTCCATCAGCTCACGCTGTACAAAGTGGCCGATGGTTTCGCCGGCCACCCGCCGGAACAGCTCCCCCAGGGTCCAGCCGAACGTGACCGGCGCGTAGCCGTGGCGAGTGCCAGGCTCCCACCAGGGCTGCTCCTGCTCGATGTAGTGCACCATCGCCCCCCAGTCGAACAGCGCCTCATCGGGCACCCGCGGATGAATGGCCGACAGTCCTGCACTGTGGCAGAGCAGCTGCTCAACACGAATATCCTGCTTGCCGTTACAACCAAACTCGGGCCAGTAGTGGGCGACCCGCTCCTCCAGCGACAGCAGCCCCCGCTCCACCAGCATCAGGGCGGCGGTACTGGCCAGCCCCTTGGTACAGGAGAAGAGGTTGACCAGGGTATCCTGCTCCCAGCAGCGGGTCTGCTCGGCGTCGGTATGCCCGGCCCACAGATCCACCGCCAGCTCCCCCCCGATACTCACACTCAGGGCCGCCCCCACCTCCTCCCCTTCGGCAAAGAGTTCCGCGAAGCAGTCACGCAGCGGCTCGAATCGAAGGTCAAAATATCCCTGTAGGGTGCTCATTGTGGCATCGTTCTCCTGAAGTAGTAGCGGGTCAGTCAATACGCCGCTGAAAGGGCGGCAGGGCATCCAGCAGGGCCCGTCCGTAACGGGCGGTCACCAGGCGTCGGTCCAAAATGGTAATCAGTCCGCGGTCACTTTCGGTGCGCAGCAGGCGGCCGCAAGCCTGCACCAGGCGAACCGAAGCGTCCGGTACGCTGATCTCCATAAAGGAGTTGCCGCCGCGGGACTCGATCCACTCCCCCAGCGCCGCCTCCACCGGGTCGTCCGGCACCGCAAAGGGGATCTTGGCGATGATCACCTGCTCACAGTAGCGACCGGGCAGGTCGACCCCCTCGGCGAAGCTGGCGAGGCCGAAGATAACGCTGGGCTTGTCGTCATCGATCCGCTTGCGGTGCTGGGTTAATAGCTCCTGCTTGGAGCGATCCCCCTGCACCAGAATACGTTGCTGCCACTGGCGCCCAACGCCGGCAAATACATCCAGCATCTGGCGCCGCGAGGAGAAGAGCACCAGAGTGCCCGGCTGCTCCTCGAGCATCGCCGGCAGGCACTCGATGACCGCCTCGGTATGCTGGTCGGGCAGCTTGGGATCTGCGCTCATCGCCGGAATGCGCAGGGTCGCAGCATCGCTGTGGTAAAAGGGGCTGGGCACAACCGCGCAACTGGCGCTGTCGGGAATCCCGGCCCGCATCTGAATGCGGTCGAAGCGCCCCAGGGCCGTCAGGGTGGCGGAGGTCACCACCGCCCCGTAACAACAGTTCCACAGGCTTTGGCGCAGGGTGCGAGCCGCCAGGATCGGACTGCAGGCCACCTCCAGGTCGTAGTGCCCCTCCTGATCCAGCAGCTGCACCCAGCGCGCGATGGGGGGCTCCCCCTCGGGGTCTTCAATGCTGTAGAGCTGCCACAGGCCAAAGGCGGATTCGGCGCGGGAAAGCATGGCGCCGAGCAAGGGATACCAGGCCTCGGCATCGATCACATCGACCCCGTCCACCTTACCGTCCATCGCCTCCTTGAGTTCGTCGCACAAGCGAGTCAGCAGCTCGCAGATCGTCGAGAAGTGGGCTTTGAGGTGCCCCGCCAACTCCCGCACGGGAGCGGGCACCACACCGTTGGGAAAACGGTAGCTGGGGCGGTAACCATCAGGGTTGGGAAATTCGGTGGCCGACTCCATCAGTGCATACATCTGCCGCTGGCTCTCCAGCGCCTCCTGCAGGCGCGGAGGCAACTGTTCAAGCCAGCGCCCCAGATCCCCCGGCAGGGCATTCTGGGCCACCAGTTTGCTGACCTGTTTACTGCTCTGTTCCAGCCAACTTTCAGTGCCGTGCAGACGGCCGTGGTGGGCAAAGTGGTTAATCGCTTTGTCCGGCAGGTGATGCCCCTCGTCGAAGATGTAGATGCTATCACCCGGGGCACTGAGGATGGCCCCCCCACCGAGGGCCAGGTCCGCCAGCACCAGGTCATGGTTCGCGACCACCACATCGGCCCGGGTCAGCTCCTCACGCGCCTTGTAAAAGGCACACTGGCCAAAGTTGGTGCAGCGGCGACCGCTGCACTGGCCATGGTCCGTAGTCACGGTGCGCCACAGCCCCTCGTCGAGCTCCCCTTTCCAGTTGTCGCGGTCGCCGTCCCAGCGGTTGGTGGCCAGCTGCTCCACCATCTCCTGGTAGAGTTTGACCGCGCCCTCATCCACATCAATATGAAACCCCTCCTGGGCAAACAGCTCCATGGTGGCCACATTCTCCTGCCCGGACTGCAGCAGGTGGTCCAGCTTGCTGAGGCAGACGTAACGACCCCGTCCCTTGGCCAGGGTAAAGCTGAACTTGAGACCGCTCTGCTGACGGATGTCGGGCAGGTCTTTAAAGACGATCTGCTCCTGCAGCGCAACCGTCGCGGTGGAGATAATAAGGCGCTTGTCGGCGGCCTGGGCGATGGGAATGGCGGCCAGCGCGTAGGCTACGGTTTTGCCGGTACCGGTTCCCGCCTCCACCACTGCCACCGCGGGATCCGAGGTGCGCTTGCCCTCGTCATCGCTCTTGATCGCCCCCAGGGTGCGCGCAATTTCGGCGATCATCAGCTTCTGCCCGTAACGGGGTTTTAGGCCTTTGTTGTCGAGAAACTGGCGATAAGCCTGCTGAATACTCTGCTTGAGGTCGTTGCTCAGCATCAGGCGTGGCCCTGCAGACAGCAATGTACAGGGTAAAAAACCAGGGTGGGCATGCAGTCTCCGGGACAGGCAGAAAAACGGCCGACCATTCTACTGCATGGCCCACAGCGGTAACAGCGTCCCCTTCCCAGGCTAACCAAAGCGCGGCCGAATGTGCTATTTTTCACGGCGCCGCCCAGCTGCACAGAACCTCAAGGAGCCGTTTGCGTGCCCTCCCCAGACCCCACCGCCACTTGCCCCTGCCTCAGCGGGCAGCTGTACAGCCGCTGCTGCGCCCCCTTGCACCGGGGCCAGAAACAGGCCGGTAGCGCCGAGCAACTGATGCGCTCGCGCTACAGTGCCTGCGCCCTCGGGCTGGTCGATTACCTGATCACCACCACCCAGCTCTCGCAACGCCACCTACTGGACCGCGCTGCCCTCAGCGACTGGTTAAGCCACAGCCACTGGCAACGGCTGGAGATTCTTGCCACCGAAGCAGGCGGTTCCGATGACAGTCTGGGCCGGGTTGAATTTAACGCCTGGTACCAGCTCGACGGGCAGGGGGAACTGCTCTGCCACCATGAATCTTCCCGCTTCATCCGCGAGGCGGGTAACTGGGTCTTTGTCGATCCGACGGTCAAGCCCAGGGCACCGGGCCGCAACAGTCCCTGCCCCTGCGGCAGCGGCAAAAAGTTCAAACGCTGCTGCGCCGATCTCTAGCTCCCGTGGCTCCGGGCAGCGATCTCCCCACAGCGCCCAGTAATCGACTATAGTGGTCTATGTACTCTGGCTTCCGGGTCAGCAGTTGAGCGTCTCCCAGGGAAGAGCGGATGGGGTTAAGGCCATGCATCCCCTCCTGGCTGGACGCACTCTACTCAGACTCATCACACCCATAAGCACAATAGGAAAAAGGAACGAGGCTACTATGTCACTTTTTAAAACATGCACCCATACTCTTGCCGCATTCGGACTCGGTGTGGCGACGCTGTCCAGCACCCCGGTACTGGCGGAACAGCAGTTTATCACCATCGGTACCGGCGGGGTGACGGGTGTTTACTACCCCACCGGCGGGGCGATTTGTCGACTGGTGAACAAGCGACGCAAGGAGCACGGTATCCGCTGCTCGGTGGAGAGCACCGGTGGATCTATCTACAACCTCAACACCATCAAAGCCGGTGAACTGGATATGGGCGTTGCCCAGTCCGACTGGCAGTACCACGCCTACAATGGCACCGACAAGTTTGCCGAGCAGGGAGCCAACAAGGATCTGCGGGCTGTCTTCTCTGTGCATGCCGAGCCCTTCACCGTGGTGGCGCGGCGTGACTCAGGTATCTCCAGTTTCGACGATCTCAAGGGCAAGCGGGTCAATATCGGTAACCCAGGCTCCGGCCAGCGAGGCACCATGGAGGTGCTGATGCGCACCAAGGGCTGGACCCTCAACGACTTTGCCTACGCCTCTGAGCTGAAATCCGCGGAGCAGGCAAAAGCGCTGTGCGACAACAAGGTCGATGCCATCGTCTTCACCGTGGGCCACCCCAGCGGCTCCATCAAGGAAGCCACCACCAGCTGCGACACCGTTCTGGTGCCGGTAGAGGGGCCGGAGGTGGATAAACTGGTGGCCGATAACGCTTACTACCGCAAGGCGGTCATTCCCGGTGAGATGTATAGCGGCAGCCCCAATGACGTCACCACCTTCGGTGTGGGTGCCACCTTTGTCAGCTCAACCAACACCAGCGCCGATACCGTTTATGAAGTGGTCAAGGCGGTGTTTGATAACTTCGAGGACTTCAAAAAGCTGCACCAGGCCTTTGCTCACCTGAAAAAGGAGGAGATGGTAAAGGATGGCCTGTCTGCCCCTATCCACGACGGGGCTGCACGCTACTATCGTGAAGCGGGGTTCATGTAACCCAATCGGTTAGTTCGCTGAAACGGGTGGGGCTATGCGCCCCACCCGGATTTAATGCTCCGTGTTGACCTCGAAGGGATTTAACCATGCCCCTCCCCAAGGAAGAACTCACCACCGACGAAGAACTGCAACAACTGGTCGCAGAAGCCGATAGCGGATCCCGCTCTCCCAAGGGGTTACCCGGCTCCATGCTGTTGCTGGTCCCCATTGCCTGGTCCCTGTTCCAGCTTTGGTACAGCTCCCCCCTGCCCTTTATTCTTCACTTTGGCGTGCTGAACGATACCGAAGCCCGTGCGGTGCACCTGGCCTTTGCCATCTTCCTCTCCTACACCGCCTACCCTGCCCTCAGCAGTTCCCCCCGCGACCGAATTCCGGTGCAGGACTGGCTGTTTGCACTGGTGGGCGCTTTTTGCGCGGCCTATCTCTTCCTCTTTTATGCGGAACTGGCCGGGCGCTCAGGCGCCCCCACTACGCTGGACCTGTGGGTCGCGGCCACCGGTATGGTACTGCTGCTGGAGGCCACTCGACGCGCTCTGGGGCCACCCCTGATGGTGGTCGCCGGTGTCTTCCTGGTCTACACCTTTGCCGGCGCCTATATGCCCGATGTGATCGCCCATAAGGGGGCCAGCTTTGCCAAGGGGATGTCCCATTTCTGGCTCACCACAGAAGGGGTGTTCGGGGTAGCCCTGGGCGTCTCCACCAACTTTGTATTCCTGTTTGTACTGTTCGGTGCCCTGCTCGACCGTGCCGGCGCTGGTAACTATTTCATCAAGGTGGCCTTCTCATTGCTGGGTCACTACCGCGGCGGCCCGGCCAAGGCCGCCGTCGTCTCTTCAGGGTTGAGCGGCATCATCTCCGGCTCCTCCATTGCCAACGTGGTCACCACCGGAACCTTCACCATTCCGTTAATGAAGCGGGTCGGTTTTCCGGCCACCAAGGCCGGAGCCATCGAGGTCGCCGCCTCCACCAATGGCCAGCTGACACCTCCAATCATGGGAGCTGCGGCTTTCCTGATGGTGGAGTACGTGGGCATCTCCTACATCGAGGTGATCAAGCACGCCATCCTGCCCGCCGCTATCTCCTACGTAGCGCTTTTTTACATTGTCCACCTGGAAGCGGTCAAGGCGGGCATGCAGGGGCTGCCACGCCCCTACAAACCCACTCTGGCGCAATCGTTGATGAACTTCTCCGGCACCATCGTCGGCCTCTGCCTGCTGACCGCGCTGGTCTACTACGGCGTGGGCTGGAGCAAGGATATGTTTGGCGCCGCCGCCACCTGGGTACTGGGTATCGCGGTGCTGCTGGCCTACGTTGCTCTGGTTCGCTACGCCGCCAGTGTTCCGCCGCTGGAGGTCGATGACCCCAACTCGGAAACCCTGGAGATGCCGCCGGTCGGGCCCACCCTCAAGAGCGGACTTTACTTCCTGCTGCCCATTGTTGTGCTGGTCTGGTGCCTGACCGTCGAACGCTTCTCGCCTGGCCTGTCGGCGTTCTGGGCTACCCTCTTTATGATCCTCATTGTTGTCAGCCACCGCCCCCTGCTGGCGCTGTTTCGCCACCAGGGCTCCCTCGCTGGAGCCTTCGCAGCCGGCACCCAGGACCTGGTACAGGGGCTGGCCAGCGGCGCGCGCAACATGATCGCCATCGGCGTCGCCACCGCCGCGGCCGGTATTGTAGTGGGCGCGGTGACCCTCACCGGGGTGGGCTTGGTGATGACCGAGTTTGTCGAGTTCATCTCCGGTGGCAACGTTATGCTTATGCTGTTTTTCACGGCGGTGATTAGCTTGATCCTGGGGATGGGACTCCCCACCACGGCCAACTACATCGTGGTCTCCACCCTGATGGCACCGGTCATCGTCGCCCTCGGCGCCCAGAACGGGCTGATCGTTCCACTGATCGCCGTCCACCTGTTTGTTTTCTATTTCGGTATTCTGGCCGACGATACACCGCCGGTCGGGCTGGCCGCCTTTGCCGCCGCCGCCATCGCCCAGAGCGACCCCATCCGCACCGGTATTCAGGGCTTCATCTACGACATTCGCACCGCCATCCTGCCCTTCATGTTTATCTTCAACACCCAGCTGCTGCTAATCGGTGTGCACTCGGTGCTCGAGCTGGTGTTAACGGTCACCAGCGCGTTAGCCGCCATGCTGGTGTTTGCCATCGCCACCCAGGGGTTCTGGTTTGTGCGTACCCGCTGGTTCGAGGTGATCGGGCTGCTGCTGGTCGCCTTTACCCTTTTCAGGCCCGGATTCTGGTGGGAGTTCGCCTACCCGGAGCTGGGCTCACACCCGGCCGCGGAAGTGGTTGAAATTGCCGGACAGCTACCGGATGAGGCCGATCTTCGCCTGCGGGTCAGCGGTGAGAATCTCGATGGCAAACAGATTGAGAAGATCGTCCTGCTCCCGCTGGGGGACAAGGCCGAGGGTGAAACCCGTATCGCCAACACCGGCATGACGCTGCTGATCGAGGAGGGCTCGGTCATCGTCGACAACGTCGAGTTTGGTGGGCCCGCCCACAAAAACGGCATCGACTTCGACTGGCAGATTCTTGAGGTGCAGCTGCCCAATGAGCGCCCTCCCAAACAACTGATGTTCATTCCTGCGCTGCTGTTGCTGGCCGCCGTCTTTTTCAGCCAGCGTCGCCGTTACCAACATCAGCAATCTGCCCTGAACAACGCCTGAGTCGGAGCTTATATGTTCACAAAAATCCTCTTGCCGGTCGACCTAAGCAATGATCACCCCTCACAAAAGGCGCTGGATGCTGCGATTTTTCAGGCGCGGGCCAGTAACGCCTCCCTGCACCTGCTCGCCGTTATCCCCGGTTTCAGCATGCCGATGGTCTCCACCTACATGCCCCGGGACCTGATGAGCAAGGCCCACTCCGAGGTCAAAACCCGCCTCAGGGCCTTTGCCGAAAAATACATACCGGACGAGATCGACTGCACCCTGGCGGTTACCGAGGGCACCGCCTACAAAAGAATCCTCAAGGAGATCGAAAGGGAGGGGGTTGACCTGGTGATCATGGCCAACCACGACAGTCGAAAGATCGATCACTTTTTCCTTGGTTCGGTCACCTCCAAGGTGGCCGAGCACTGCAAAACCAACCTGTTGATCATCAAAGACTAACCCCCCGGAAGGCTTGTTCAAAAGCGTGAAGCCAGACACAGTCAAGCTGCGACAGAGTCGAGCTTTGGCACGCTTTATACGCAGCTAATGGGTATAAATGCGTATCTACGGGTGCGTTTTTTTTTGCCACACTAACGGCATCATATCTATCCATTGCCAGTGTGCCCTATCGGACCCTGGCCCAAGTAAGGGAAGTACTGAAATGTACGAACACTTAAAGAGCATGGGCATCAAGCACTACGAGCAGATTGAACGCTACCTGCTCCGCTCCGAAGCCGACTTCGATATCCTCAAGGTTTACTACCACAAGCAGAAGGGAGACCTGTTCGCCAAGAGCGAGAAGTTCAAGTTCCCCCGCCAGAAGAAGACGTTGATGGTGGACAGCGGCACCCACAAGTTCCGTAACGTCACCGAAATCTCCCCCGCCCTGCGTCAGGTGGTCGCCGAACTTGACAAGATCACCCAGCAGGAGACGCGCTCCAAGGATGCCAAAAAAGAGATCCTGCACGAGCTCAAGCATCTGGAGAAGGTGGTCTCCAACAAGATCGCCGAACTCGAAGCACGTATCGAAAACCTGTAAGTGGTTTTCCACTGCTAAAAAAGCCGCTCGGTTTCCCGTGCGGCTTTTTTTTTGGATCCCGGCCCCCTTGTCGGGAGCCGCTTCAGGAGGTCACATAGCGGCCCGGCTTGTGGTTAACGGCGATCGCCAGGTTGACGGCCACCGCGCCGATCATGGAGACCAGGAGGACCCAGGGGGTAACCACAAAAAAGGAGGCCACCACAATACCACCGTCTAGCCCCATCTGGAACTTGCCCGCGCTGATGCCGTAGCGATTTTGCATATAGAGCGCCAGTATATTGAAGCCGCCCAGGCTCGCCTGGTGGCGAAACAGAATCAGCAGGCCACAGCCGATCAACAATCCCCCCATGACAGCGCAGTAGAGCGGGTTGGCCGACTCGACACGGATTACGCGAGAGAGAAACTCCGTGGCCAGCGCCACCATAATAATGGAAGCGAAGGTCTTAAGGGTGAACTGCCACCCCATCTGCTTGAGGGCCAGATAAAAGAAGGGCAGGTTGAGGGCCACAAAGAGCACGCCAAAGGTCACCCCGGTCAACTTTTGCAGTAGCAGCGCCAAACCCGTCGTGCCCCCGGCTAGCAAGCCGGCAAAGTTCAGCAGGAACACGCCCAGCGATACCAGGGCCGTGGCCGTCACCATCGCCTGGAGATCTTCAAAGGGGGTGTGTTTGGTACTCATAGTCACTCCTTGGTCACAACCTAACACCAGGCAGAGGCGCTGGCGGCGCCATTGTCCACACTGGTTATCAAAAGAAAAGGATCAGCTCGCCAGCCGATCGCCAAAACCACTGTCGCAGTGGGTCTCAACCCGCCCGCCCTGCTCGGGATCGTCGAAAGCCAGCTGGCCGGCATGCAGCATCAGGCGCTCGGCGGCAGCGATGGAATCCCCATGCCCATAGAAACGGCATCCCAGAATCGGATGGCCGATCTCCGCCAGGTGAACGCGCAACTGGTGCGAACGTCCGGTCACCGGGGTCAGCGCCAACAGCGAACAGTGTCGCCCGGGGTCACGTGCCAGCACCCGCCAGTGGGTGAGGCTGGGTTTGCCCTGCTGCCAATCCACCTTCTGTCGCGGCCGATTGGGCCAGTCGCAGATCAGGGGCAGTTCGATAGTCCCCTCCTCTGCCTCCGGCAAACCGAATACCAGCGCCTGGTAAAGCTTACTCACCGAGCGCTGCTGGAACTGGCGGCTCAGGGCGCTCAGCGAGGCTTTATTACGCGCCACCACCAGCAGCCCCGAGGTATCCATGTCCAGCCGGTGTACGGCCCAGGCTTCGCCACTGAGTGCCTGTAAGCGGGTGATCACCGAGTCTTGGTTCTCCGGCGCCCGCCCCGGTACCGACAACAGTCCGGAAGGTTTGCTGACCACCCAGAATCCCGCCGTCTCCCGCAGAATCTGCAAGGGCTCGTGACAGGGAGGGGCAATGTAGTAGTCGGGGGTATGGGACATGGGTGATCGGAGGCGAAAAACAGGCGGCCAGGCAAGCGCGGCATTATACCCCATTGCAGGCGCTTGTCTCTGGGGTAGACTGGGAGTTCCCATAACAAGAAAAAACCTGAGGAACCCCAATGACCCCACAACCCCGGATCGCCCTCGCCGGCGTCGGCCATATGGGCATCGGCATCGCCAGCAACCTTCTCAAAGCCGGTTATGCCCTGCGTTTTCTGGATCGAGAGGGCAACCAGCCCACCGCCGCGCTGGTCAGGGCCGGCGCCCAGGCTTGTCCTGACCGCCCCCGGTTGGCGCAGGGGGCCGACATACTGATCCTCTGCGTGACCGGCGCTCCCGAGGTGGAGTCGGCACTGTTCGAGGGCGAGGGGCTGGCGGCGCACCTCAAGCCCGGAGCCCTGGTGATCGACTGTTCCACCTCACTCCCTGCGACCAGCGAAGCGGTGGCCCGACGCCTCGCACAAGGCGGTATCGACTTTCTGGATGCCCCCATGACCCGTACCCCCAAGGAGGCGGCCGAGGGTCGCCTCAACCTGATCGTGGGCGGCGACGCCGCCCTCCTGGAGCGGGTGCGCCCGCTGCTGATGAGCTTTGCCGAAAACATCACCCACGCCGGCCCGATCGGCGCCGGCCACCGCCTCAAACTGGTCCACAATTTTGTCTCCCTCGGCTTTTCAGCGGTGCTGGCCGAAGCGGCGGCGGGGGCGGCCCGGGCGGGGATCGACACCGGTGCCCTGCTGGAGGTGCTGGGCAAGGGGGGCGGCGGCGGCGTGGTGTTCGAGCGCCTGCGCCCCTTTATTGAAAGCGGTGACAGCAGCGGGTTTCGCTTCTCTCTCGCTAACGCCGCCAAGGACCTGGGCTACTACACCGAGATGACCCAACAGGGTGGACAGGTCGACCAGATCGCCCACAGCATTCTGGAGACCTATCGCAGTGGGCTGGCCGAGCGCGGCGACGGGGTGGTGCCCGAACTGGTGTCGCTGTTAGCCGCAGGGCCCTCCACCTAGGGCTGTTCGGCGATCCAGGCCTCCACCAGCGCCCGGGAGATGGAGTCACGTCGAGGCAGCTTGAGCCCCTCCCCTTCGCTGTTCCACTCACCCGCCGCCCGCAGCTGGTCGGCGGTGAACCAGTGGGCCTGTTCCAGCTCAATCCCGTCCACCCGGATCTCCTCGCTCAGGGCGCGGGCGCGGAAGCCCAGCATCAGCGAAGAGGGAAAGGGCCAGGGCTGCGATGCCTGGTAGCGTACGTCGGTGACCGGTACCGACGCCTCTTCGGCCACCTCACGGGCCACCGCCACCTCCAGCGACTCTCCCGGCTCGACAAAACCGGCGAGGGTAGAGAACACCCCCGCCGGCCAGCTGCGCTGGCGCCCCAGCAGGCAGCGCGCCGGCTGGCCGCCTGCGGCGGGCAGCTCCACCAGCATAATCACGGCGGGGTCGGTGCGAGGATAACTTTCACGACCACAGCCGGCATCGCTGCAGCGGCGGACATGGCCCCCGCGGACGCTGAGGGTGGGGGCACCGCAGCGACCACAGAAACGGTGCTGTCGATGCCAGTACAGGATGCCCCGGGCGTAGGCCAGCTGCGCGGCCAGCTCCCGCTCCAGCAAGGGGCCCACCAGACGCAGGTCCAGCAGCCGCCCCCCGTCCACTCGCGCCAGCAGCTCTTCCGCCTCCAGTGCCGACAGGTCAACGGTAAAGAGGGCCTCGCCGCCGGCTTCCCCAAGAAAGGTCAGGGCCTCGCCCTGCGCCATCAGCTCAGCTGCCAGGGCTCCTTGCAGCAAACGGGGAGTCGGTGTGGGGGCTTCATCAAACAGGTGCTGGTTGCGCCACAGCACCACCAGCCGGGTAGCGGGGTGCCCCCGGCGGGAGGCCAGCCAGTCGGCATCACTACGGCGGTGGTCAGCGCGGTCGAGGCGTTCACCCGTGTACTGCAGAGATCGATAGCTCATCCGCGGCTCCAGTGTTCACCGGGTTCAGCTGGCAAACAGCTGTCGATCAATGTCGGCGAACGCCTTGAACTCGAGGGCGTTGCCGCTCGGGTCCATAAAGAACATGGTGGCCTGCTCGCCGGGCTGGCCGGCAAACCGGATGTAGGGTTCGATCACAAACTTTACCCCGGCACTGCGCAGGCGGTCGGCCAGGGTCTGCCACTGCAGCATGGTCAATACCACCCCGCAGTGGGGTACCGGTACGCCATGGCCATCCACCTCGTTATGGCACAGGGGCACCTTGCCGTCAGCCCCCAGGGACTCGTTCAGGTGCACCACAAACTGGTGGCCATACATGTTGTAGTCGATCCAGTGAGTATCGCTGCGCCCCTCGGAAAAGCCCAGCAAACCACCATAGAAGCTGCGGGCCTCGGCCAGGTTGCGCACCGGCACCGCGATGTGAAAAGGGGTTATTGACATGCTCTGGCTCCATACCCGTCTTTTTCAGTAGGGTATATCGAGCCGGAGCTCAGGTCGAGCCCTCTCTGCGTTAGCCGACCGCGGCGATCAACCGTGAGCCCATATATTTGGCCGCCATCTGCGCCAGCTCGACCCCCTGGTAACGCCCGCGCATATTACACTGGTCACACAGCTCACCCCGTACACCGGTCAGCTCGCGGCGCTCGATCGCTTCGCGCACACTCATCTCACGAACGTTGCCCAGGCTGTGGTGGTGGGACATATCGTTATAACAGTAGAGGTAGTTACCGTCTGAGGTGATAAACATCGAACTGTTGCGGGGGATGCAGTTGAACTTGTTGCTGCGCAGCTGCTTGACCACATCCATCGCCCCCGGTACGAAATCCAGGTCCAGCGCCTTGAGCTTATAGCGCTCGATGATCTGGCGCAGGGTACGGGTCTGTATATCCTGCTCCTCAATGCTGCCGGCACGGTTGTAGAAGTTGGGGGACATCCTCAGATCGGTAATCCCCTGCTGGTGAAACCACTCGATGGTCTCCGGCAGGGTATCCAGGCACTCGGGCATCGGCGTCAGGCTGACCGACAGGTGGGTCTGTTTCAGCTCACGCTGGGCAAACTTCAGGTTCTCCATCACCCGCTGCTGATCCAGGTTGGTGTGCACCGATTTGTAGACATCGGGATCAATACTGGAGAAAGAGACCATCACCATGCCGAGGGCGCCATCGAGGTGACGCACTTTCTCTGCATCGAGTCGCTCGCCGTTACTGACCATATCGAAGTGTACAGGGTGGTCGCGGGTGCCCTCGACAAACTCCATGAACAGGGGGTGGGTGGTGGGCTCACCGAATCCGGCAACAATGGCCCGCACCAGGTCGCGCTGCTCCAGGCGAGACATCATGGCGCGGTAAATTTCGCGGGTCATCAGCTTTGGACGGTCGATCACATGACGCGGGCACATCGCGCACTTGGCGTTGCACTTGCTGGTCCATTCAATATTGGCGGTGAGACGGTAGTTACTCATAAAACACTCCAGGTCCAAAGAAGTAGGAGTGCACAGGTTATTCAAGCAACCTTAAAGTACCCTTAACCTTTTAAAGGATTTAGCGGAAACTGTACCCGCACCGACAGACCGGTTTCGGCCAGCGAGCTCTCGCCGAGTTCAACCCGGACCTGGTGACTGGAAGCGACCTGTCGAACGATCGCCAAACCAATACCACTGCCCCGCGAGCCCTGGCTCCCCAGGCGATAGAAGCGCTCAAATACCCGTTCCCGTTCGGCGCTGGGAATGCCCGGGCCGCTGTCCTCCACCCCCAGCTCCACCGCCCCGTTCAGCGGTTGCAGGCGGATACGTACCTCGCCTCCGGCCGGGGTGTAACGCACCGCATTGTCGACCAGGTTACGGCACATCATCTCCAGCGAGGTTTCATCGGCGCGAATCGCCAGCACCGCCCCCTCATCGACGTCGAGGCCGAAGGTCTGCTGCTTCTTGAGGGCGAGGGGGGCAAGGGAAGCCACCACCCGCTGCACCAGAGGCACCAGGTCCAGCTTCTGGAAGCTGAGGGACTGCTCATGCTCCAGGCGGCTCAGCCGCAGCAGCTGCTCCACCACGTGGGTCATCTGGTCCACCCCCTCCAGAATATGATCGGGGGCCCTGGGTAGACGCCGCTCCGGCGTAGCGCCCGCCCCGGACTCCTCGCCACGGTCACCCTGGCTGCCCAGTTGTCGTTGCAGATTCTGGGCATGGATGCGGATACCCGCCAGGGGGGTTCGCAACTCATGGGCCGCATTAGCGGTAAACTGGCGCTCACGAGAGAGCGCATCGTCGAGCCGCTTGAGCAGCGCATTGATGGCGCTCACCACACCCTCCACCTCTTCCGGGACCTGCTCGGTGTCCAGCGGCGCCAGGTTGTGCTGGTCCCGCGAGGTGACCTGCCGGGAAACCCGCAACAGAGGCGACAATCCACGCCCGACCACCCACCAGATCACCACCAGCAAGAGGGGTATAATCAGCAGCAGCGGCAACAGCGCATGGAGCACGATCTCATCGGTCAGTTCGCTGCGCACATCGAAGCGCTGCCCCACCTTGATCCAGATCTCCAGCTCCGGATCGTAGAGGCTGAAGGTACGCCAGGGAGCACCGGCCAGGTCAGTATCGCCGTACCCCACCTCGGCCACGAAGGGAAAACCACCGTCCGGAGAGCCCGAACCCAGCAGTTCACGGCCCTCATTGTTCCAGACCGCAAAAGCCAGCTTGCGCTCATACTTGTGTCCCAGCGCAGTGGCCTCGCCATACTCGGCAAAAGGGTCTGACGGCCGTTCCTCTCCGGGGTAAGGCTTGTAGCTGAGGGAATCTCGTAAACTGTCCAGCTGTGTGCGCTTGAGCTGGACGGTGAGCAGGCTCTGCAGCACCCGCGCCATCTGCGCCAGCTCGGCATCGAACAGCTCATCCACCTCGTGGCTGGCATCCTCGTAACTGCGAAAAGCCGCCAACCCGGTGATCAACACCACCGCCCCCAACAGGCTGACCAGCAAAAACCGCCGAATCGATCTCATGAGAGTGGCTCGATACGGTAGCCAACACCCCGTACCGTGTGGATCAGGCCATCGCCGATCTTCTTGCGCAGGTGGTGGATATGCACCTCCAGGCTATTGCTTTCCACCCCCTCGTTCCAGCCGTACAGGCGCTCCCCCAGCTGGTCGCGGGTAAAGACCTTGCCGGGGTGGTGCAGAAACTCCATCAGGAGCGCGTACTCACGCCGGGAGAGGCTGACGGGAACGCCGTTGGAGAGCACCTCGCGGGAGCTGGGGTTCACTTCGAGGTGGCGGTACTGGATCACCGGGCTGGTGTAGCCGCTGCGACGGCGGACCAGCGCGCGAATCCGCGCGCTCAGCTCCTCCAGGTCGAAGGGCTTGACCAGATAGTCGTCGGCGCCGCTGTCCAGTCCCGCAACCCGGTCGCTGACCTGGTCGCGAGCGGTCAGAATCAGCACCGGAATCCCGTTTCCCTGCTGGCGTATACGGGACAACAGGGTCAAGCCGTCCATACCGGGCAACCCCAGGTCGAGGATCACCAGGTCAAACTCTCCATCGAGCAGCGCCGATTCGGCGTGCTCGGCACAGGTCACCCACTCCAGCAGGGTTCCGTCACCATTAAGGGCGTCACTGACCCCCTGCCCTATCAAGGGATCATCCTCTACCAGCAACAATCTCATCGCCTGCGCACCCTTTCCCGATCACCTGATCTCTATACTAATGCCATCACCCACAGGACAACAGCGTTTAGGATTCCCCAAACAAGCGCTAGCTGGAGTGTTTGCCTTCAATGCGCTGCAGCAGCTGCTTGATCTCTTCGCGTCGCCCGCGGTCGGCCAGCTCTCGCCCCTCACGACCGGGCGCCTTGAGGGCACGGTTCAGCGCTTCGCGCGCACCGTCATAATCATTCTCGCTGATCAGGTAGTCCGCGTAGAAGTAGTTACTGTCGATGCCGTCGGGATTGATGGTCAGCGCTTTTGTCAGCAGCTCACGCGCCTTGCTGTTACTGCCAAAGCTGATCGGCCACCCCGGTACCTGGTAATAGAGCGCGCCGAGGCTGGTGTAGGCCGAACCGGACAAGGCGTTGGGATTCAGCACCAGCGCCTGCTCCAGGCTCTCGCGGGCCTGGCCCACCAGTGTCAGGGCACCCAGCCCGCCTTTGGCGCCAGCGTAGGTGCTGAGGATAATCCCGCGCCAGATCAACAGTTCCGGGCTCTTGTGATGTCTCGCAACGGCGGCATCGGCCTGCTCCGAGAGCGCCTTGAGGGGGGCCTCCTGCTTATCCGTTTCCACTCCATACTTGATACTGGCCCACTGCTGCTGCAGTTCGGCCACCTGCTTAAGCGCCTCGCTGTCGTCGCCAGCAAAGGCCGGCAAGGAGAGCAGCAGGGCGAAGATGACACTTAACTTTTTCATCGGATATCCTCCTATTTGGAACCGGCGAACTGCCGGATGATTCCCAGCTGGCGCTGGATAGAGCCTCCCACCAGAGAGGGAAACAGATCGTTAAAGCGCACAAAAAAACGCTCCGGCCAGCCCAGGTAGCGGGTGGTGTGCTTGCCTTCTCGCAGCAGCTCAACCAGCTCCTGCGCCACCCGCTGGGGGCTGTCGACTCGATTGCCCAACTCCTCGTTAAGGCGCGTGGCGGCATCGCTGTTGAGCGCCGTCGCGGTGGCCCGGGGGGCAAAGTACTGTACCCGCACCGAACTGTCGGCCAGCTCTCGTTGCAGCGCCTGACTGAACCCCCGCAGGGCAAACTTGCTGGTGCTGTAGGCCACATAGCCGGGGTAGCCGATACTGCCGAAAATGGAGCCCACGTTGACAATGTGCGCCTCGGGGGCCTGTCGCAACAGGGGCAGCAGGGATTGGGTCAGCAGCAGGGTCGCGGTCACATTGGTGTTGATGATGCGCTCGACGCAGGACTCCGATTGCTCCTCGAACAGGGCCAGCTCGCACAAGCCCGCCATATTGATCAACACGCTGGGCTGCGCCCCGATCACCCCGAGCTGATCGATCAGGTCCTGGCGCTGCTGCGCCTCGCAAATATCCAGGCACAGGTAGCGATGGGGCAACGGGTTGAGCTGCGGCAGTTCAACCAGCAACTCGCGCAGCTCCTGCTCATTGCGCCCCAACGCCAGTACCCTCGCTCCGGCGCTGGCCAGCTGCAGGGCGGTCTCCCGCCCGATTCCGCCCGTCGCGCCGGTCAATAGCACCTGCATCTCTTTAATCTTCATAGACACTCCCTAAGCGAGGCTGTTGAGTACTGCACCGTAAAGGCGGTAGTGGCGGCGAGCCGCATGGATCAGGTCCTGTTGGTCCTGAGTTGATTCGATGCGGTTCACCAGCTCCTCATAGAGTTTGATGTGCTCCTGATCGAGGGAGCCGTGGGAGCGCAGGTAGCTGAAGGCCTTGGCCGGCAACCCCAGCTTCCCCTGCACCGCGTCGGCTACCCGATCCGCCAACGCAATACTGGTCCCCTCCAGCACCAGCACCATGCCGAAGAAGCAGATGGGGTTGATGCGTTCAATGGAGTAGTAGGCGTAGGCCACCATCATCTCGGTTTCAAAGGCCGGCCCCTGGCCGATCACATCCTCGGCGGAGCCACCGATCGCCCGCACGTCGTTGAGGATCCACTTCTCGTGACCCACCTCCTCCTCGATGTACTCGACCAATGCCGGCTGCATCCAGTTCTGGGACTCGCTCAGGCGCGATCCACAGGCCATCATCAGGGGGACCGTATGACGAACATGGTGGTAAGCCTGGGTCAGGAAGGCCAGGTACCGCTCCAGGGTCAACTGCCCCTCCATGGTCTCGCGGATGACGGGCAGGCTCAGCATCTGCTGACGCTCGGCCTCGGTCTCATGCTGTAACTGCTGGAAAAAGCTCATAGGGCTACCTCACTACAAAAACAGGCTTCTATCTCATCGCCGTAACTGGCTTCGATCTGTGCACGCCGCAGGCGGCCATTGGGGGTTAACAGGCCGTTGGCGGCCGAAAAGGGTTCCCGGGTGAGGATGCACTCACGCACCCGGGCATAATCCGGCAGGCTCCGGTTAAGGGTGCGCAGCCACTGGTCCAGCCCCGCCTGGCTCACCCCGTTCATGGGGGTCACCAGCGCAAGGTTGAAAGGCCGGCCGTCCCCCACCAGGCAGACCTGGGCCACCAGGGGGCTGGCGCACAGCTCGGCTTCCACCCACTCGGGGGAGAAGTTGCGACCGTAGCTGTTGATAAAGAGGTTCTTCTTGCGGCCATTGATGATCAATGCGCCCGCCTCGTCGAAGCGTCCGAGGTCGCCGGTTTTTACCGGCCCGCACGCCGGCGAGACCTCCCCGACGTAACCGAGCATGGTGTTGCCCTCAATCAGGATTTCACCGTCGGCGGCCAGGGAGACACGGCAGTGGGCCAGAGGTTTGCCCACGGTGGCCGGTCGATTACAGCCGGGACGATTCAGCGCCACCACCGAGCCACACTCGGAGAGGCCATAGCCCTGGTAAACCGGCAATCCGAGCTGCTCGGCCATTTCCAGTACCGGCCTGCCAATCACGCCGCCCCCCACGGCAACAAACTTCAACGACGGCTGGTAGCCGCCGAGGGTGACCGACCACAGCAGTGCCCGCAGCAGCTCCGGCACCAGAATCAGGCTATCGGGCTGCCGTCGCTGCAGGCAGGCGGCCAGGCTGGCAAGGTCGGGCATTGCTGAGCCCCGCAGCCCCGACTCACAGGCATCGGGAATCACACAGCAGGCCCCGGCACGCAGCGCCATCAGGCAGCCGGCAATATTTTCCAGCAGCACCGGCAGGGGCAGCAGCGACAGGTGACGCTCGATCCCCTGGTCCCCCACCACACTCCAGAGCGCATCGCACAGGGCGGTCAGCTGTTCAGCTCCGAGGCACACCCCCTTGGGCTCACCGGTCGTGCCGGAGGTAAAGGTCACCAGAAGGGTACCCTGGGGCAGTGCGACCGGCGCCACCCGGCGCACCCAGGTCTCCTCCCCCCCCGTTTCGGCGATCAGGCAGCCGGCCTCAAAGTCGGGGTCCAGCGCCTGCACCCCGGCGGCCTCCCCCCCGACCAGTAGCTCGATACCGCAGCGGTCCAGCTGATAGCGGATCTGCTGACGGGTGAAAAACAGTGGAATCGGCACCACCACCATACCCGCCTTCCAGGCGGCCAGCTGCCACACCAGCCAGCGGGGGCCGTTTTCCAGCATCAGGCCGAGGTGCCGGCAACCGGTCCCCCGCAGCTGTTCGGCCAGCAGTTCAATAGCCTGCTGCAACTCGGCATAACTCAGTGACTCCTGGCTGCCCTCCAGCGCCGTGCGCCAGGGGGTATCAAAAGCGTGTTGCTCAATCTGCTGGAATAGGCTCTGCATCAGGCGTTGATCTCCTGCAAGGTTATTTGATGGTCGGTTTGTGGTTGGGGCCACTGTCGAACCAGCCCGCGGGCGGCCCCCGTCAGCAGGCGCCGCAGCCCCTTACGCAGGCGCCCCGCCACCACCACCGGCTCCTCGTTGTAATAGCTGCCCCAGCACTGCGCCTCCTTTCCGAGGGCATCGGCCGAGGCGGCCGCCAGGGGAATCAGTTCGATCCCCACCCCCATACGGTGGAAGGCGTTCAATACGGCGGGGGTGGCGGTCACCACCAGCCACTCATACCCCCGGGCACAGAAGAAGGGGGCCAGGGCGGTGATCAGCTGGCGGGTGCGCCCCCCCGAGGTAGAGGCCAGGTTGCCCACTTCGAGAATGGCGGCACGGTCAACCGGCTTGCCGGTATGCTCCGCCAGTAACCGCTCGATCGGTCGGCCCAGGTACTGTTCGAGAAAGAGAGGCCCCTCTGCGCCATCCTGGTACCCCATGGCCGCACGGATACCCCCCTGATGGTCCACCAGACTCAACAAATGGCGGGAATAGACGTTGATATGGGCCCCGTATCGCTCGCGGAAACTGCGCTGGATAAAGCGGCGAATCAGCGCCTGGTTGGCCGGATTTTCAATTAGCACAGGACGCACTCCCGGCCCCCTCACCCCTTCATCACGCAGCGCTAACATGGCATCACCTCTCCTGGTCGCACGATCACAGACTAAACCGGGTTCCTTAACAAAGACTTAACCCCTTACCACCACTCAAGGTGCAACAGGTGCCACAGGGGATCGGCCAGCTCGCTGTAGCAGGCCCAGCTCATCCACAGGGAAGCGGCCATGGCCAGCAGGAGCAGTAGCGAGGGAAAGAGTCGCGCCAGCCGGCCGCCGGTGCGGCTGCCGGAAGAGTGTTTAACGGTATTGGAGAACGCCATGATCCACCTCCCCTGAGTGACGCCGGCTGCCCGCAGGACAGCCGAGCCCTTGATGGGCGCAGTATCGGCCGCCCGCCTTAACGGAACATTAAGGGGTTCAGGGAAAGGGAAACGGGGAGAGCTAGCCGGCAAGAGCTAACCGGAAAAGGAATCGGCGGAGATAGAGGGCCGGCAGGCTCACTACAAAGGCAAGCCTGCCGGGGAGGCGCGGGTTTTAGGGGTAGGACTGATAGAGTCGGGCGTTACCCTTCTCGTCGAAGCTGACCACCTCATAGGGGTCTACCCGGTCCCCCATCTCCATACCGGGAGAACCCACGGGCATACCCGGGGCTGAGATCCCCTTGATGGCGGGGCGCTCACTCAGCATCCGCTTGACGTCGCTGGCGGGCACATGGCCCTCCACCACGTAGCCATCAATAAAGGCGGTATGGCAGGAGGCCAACGCCGGGGTTAGACCCGCCTTCAGCTTGATCGGGTTGAGGTTATCGGTATCGTGCACCTGCACCTCAAACCCATTGGCCTCCATATGCTTGACCCAGTCCCCACAACAACCACAGGTGGGAGACTTGTACACCGTCATCAACGGCAGTCGGGATTCGGCTGCGGCAGGGGTAATGGAAAGCGGTAATAGAACAGCGGCGACAAGGGCGCCCAACAGTTTACGAATCGTCATGATGATTTCTCCTGAAATAAAGCGATGGGCCATGGGCCCGGAACAACACAGGGGTCAGGAGTGAACTACTGGGGTGGATGCTCGATGGGGTAACAGGGAGAGTCGGGCGCACCGCAACTGATGGGTGCCCCGGGACCCGAGGCCAGGCTGGCCAGTTCAATAGGGGACGAATCCAGCAGGGCAACGACCGATAACTGGCAACAACCGGTGGCGGGGCTGTCGCAACCCACGCAGTCGACCAGCGTTTCCGGGGTATTCGCCATCGCTGCGCCCTCATAGGCGGCAGCGGACCCACAGGGCGGTGCCATCGACGCGTGGAGGGCATCCCCCACCCCCGTCAGAGGGGCGCTGCCACTGGCCACCGTGAAGGGGGTCAGCAGCAGGCTCAACATCAACAGTAGCGGCGTTAGTAATCGCATAACCGGCACTTTATCACCGGTGTATCCGGGGGGCTATAGGTATTAACGCGGACCCCGTCATCCGGGGTTCATTCCTGCCACCGCCATCACTACCTAACCCGCCTCCGCCCACCCGGCGACCTCTAATAGGTCCTCCCCTGACCTCCATCAACAATGCCCAGGGGATGGGCATTGAATTCTGCTTTATTGAGAGCATAATGCACGCCTTAATCACACGGCATGGATTGGGGTTGGCGATGACTCATCGCGCTCATCTACTCATCCTGCGCATCGGTCCCGCGCTAAAAGACGCCTTCCAGCAGGATCGATACGGCAGTCACAATGCGCTCGTCAACCTGATGGGGGCCGGTATCGGCATCCTCGCCATCAGCCTGGCAGTTGCCTGCGGCCTGCCGGCCGAGTACGACCTCTACACCGCGATGGTGGCCTGCCTGCTGATCCCCTGGGGCAGGGACACCCACTCCCCCCCTGCCGGCTCCACAGCCGCCCTGATCATCAGCCTCATCCCCTCGCTTCAAAACCAGGGCATCGCCGGACTGCCGGCCCCCGCGGTGGTGGGTATTCCAGCCCTCAACCGTTTTCTGGCCCATTGCCGCAGCCGAGCCGTGTCCGTGGCCCTGGCGGACTTTAAGCACCAGCCCTGCGCCCCCTGACCAGCCCCTTCCCGCGTACCCGCGCGGCACTCTGCTGTTTCTCTTTACCGATTTTAATTTTTGGCCCAAGCAATCGCCTGACCGGGCGGGGCCACTACTCGGAGACCATAATGATAAAACTGTTAACACTGCTGACCCTTTCCCTGGGATCAACCCTGGCCTGGTCCAGCGAATCCGCTACCCAGCCCATCAACCTGACCGACAGCTGGGTGGGCTACGCCGCCCTGATCCTCTTTGCCCTCGCCTACATCCTGGTGATCTTTGAGGAGCAGCTGCACCTGCGCAAATCCAAGCCGGTGCTGCTGGCCGCCGGTGTGATCTGGGCCATCATCGCCATCGCCTACAACAGCATGGGCGCCCCCCACGAGGTGGAAAGTGCCATCCGCCATAACTTCCTCGAGTACGCAGAGCTGTTTTTCTTCCTGTTGGTGGCCATGACCTACATCAACGTCATGCTCGAGCGCAACGTCTTTGACGCCCTGCGTGACTGGCTGGTGGCCAGGGGGTTCAGCTATCGCGCCCTGTTCTGGCTGACCGGTATCCTTGCCTTCTTTATCTCGCCAATCGCCGATAACCTCACCACCGCCCTGATCATGTGCGCGGTGGTGATGGCGGTGGGTAAGGACAAGCCCGTCTTTATCAGCATCGCATGCGTCAATATTGTGGTCGGAGCCAATGCCGGCGGCGCTTTCAGCCCCTTCGGCGACATCACCACCTTGATGGTGTGGCAGAAGGGTATCCTCCAGTTCACCGAGTTCTTTGCGCTCTTTATTCCCGCAGTGGTCAACTTCCTGATACCCGCAGCGATCATGCAGTTCGCCCTGCCCAAGGGCAAACCCACCCCCCAAAACACCGAGGCGGTTTCCATCAAGCACGGCGGCCTGGTGATTGTGGGGCTGTTTCTGCTGACCATCGTAACCGCCGTCTGTTTCCACAACTTCCTCCACATCCCGCCGGTGTTCGGCATGATGACGGGGCTGGCCTACCTCAAGCTGTTCAGCTACTACCTCAGCCGTGTAGGTGACGAGGGGTCCGACCGCACCGACGTGCCCGGGGGTCACCGTGGCGCGCGTTTTGACATCTTCTCCCAGATCGCCCAGGCCGAGTGGGACACCCTGTTCTTCTTCTACGGAGTAATCCTGGCGGTGGGCGGACTCGGCTTCCTCGGCTACCTGAGCATGGCCTCCGAGTTCATCTACGGCGAGTTAGGGGCGACCACCGCCAACATTCTGGTGGGCATCATGTCGGCGATTGTGGACAACATTCCGGTGATGTTTGCGGTGTTGACCATGAACCCCGCTATGAGCGACCTGCAGTGGCTGCTGGTGACCATGACCGCCGGTGTCGGTGGTAGCCTCCTATCCATCGGCTCCGCCGCTGGCGTGGCCCTGATGGGGCAGGCCCGTGGCCACTACACCTTCTTCGGCCACCTGAAGTGGACCCCGGTGATCGCCCTTGGCTACGCCGCCAGTATCTACGTGCACTTTCTGATCAATGGCTAATCAACGGCTGATCATCAGCTGAACCGACCGAGGGAGCCGAATCACCGGCTTCCCTCTGCGGCCCGCTTTCTTGAGACTGCCGGGGCAACTGCCTACAATGGGCGCCCCCTGAACCGCAACCGGGCCCCCACCATGAACGCCACCGGAACCCTCACCGAATTTCTTGAGCAAAGCGAGATCCGCTTGCAGGTCTTTGATATGGGCCGGCGCATCTGCCCGTTGCCACGCCAGCAGCTGCTGGAGGTGGAGCTGCGCCAACGCCCCTACCCCTATCCCTTCCTGCAGCAGGCCTGGCTCGGCTTCCTGCTCAGCGACCAGCGTGAAGGGGCAGTGCCGGTGATCTGGTTCCTCAAGTTCCCCCTCGACCGGGAGGGCAAACTGGTGGAGGCCTGCCGCGATGATTTCCTGCTGCGGATTATCAAGAGCGTCGGCGAAAAACTGGAGCTGGGCAGCGTCGACCCCAGCGTCGATGCCCTCAAGGAGACCCCCTACGCCTTCAAGCCCGAGCCCGAGCGGATGGCCTGCTTCCATGCCCGCGCCGCCCGAAGCCTCGGTCTTCCCCCCTCCAGTTTCTATCCCGCCGCCCGCGACTACTTCGCCGGCACCGCACTGGAAAACTGGCCTGCGCTGGGACTGCAGGGGATCGCCGACCTCTGCGCCCGCCTCGACCAGGATCACAACGCCGATCACCTGCAACGACTCCTGCCGGTGCTACCGGCGGTGCCGCTGGAGCTGCTTTGCTGCTGCCTGGAGAACGAAGCGATCGATGCGGAGCTGACCGGGGCGATTCGTCAACGGGCCCTGGGTTTGTTGGAGGAAGAGGCGCCCAGCGGCTTGATCGCCGCCCTCTTGCGAGGACTCTCCCACAGCCAGGCACCCCGGATCCGCCAACCGCTGATCGACCAACTGCTGGCCAGCCCGATCGGGCGGGATACCGAGATCCTGGCGGCCATCGCCAGCCGCTGCTGGACCGACCTCGAAGAGCCCGGGCGTCTGCAACGGTTTCTCGAGCAACTGGCCCTCAACAGCGCCGGTGCCGACTGCTTTAACCGCGTTCTGCTCGACCTGATGATGCTGCCCAACCTGCAGGCGCTTATCATGGCTCAGTTCCGCAATCCCGAGCGCTCCGAGGCGCTGGGCCAGGCCATAGGGGGGTTCCTGAGCCTGGGGGCACCCGCGCCGGCGCCAACGACACTGCACTAAGGGGGCCTTCCCTCACGACTAAAACAGGCTAAGCTGCTCGCGGGTGTTCTCCTGTTGCAGATCCCGCAGCCGAACCCCAACCCCCAGCAGGCGCACCGGCCGTGCGCCGCGTTGCCAGGCCTGGCTCATCAGCGGGGCGAACTGCAGCGCCTGGAGCCGCTGTTCGGGGTCACCGCTGATCAGGGTTTCGAGGGTGGTCTGGGTGAAGTCGGCAAACTTCACCTTCACAAACCGCTTGCTAAGCGCGTAGCCCTCGCTGAGCTTTCCCTCCAGCCGTCGCTCCAGCTCATTCAGTAGCTCCGGCAACCGCTCCAGCACCGCTTCCAGGGAGGGTAGGTCCTGTTCGAAGGTGTGTTCCACACTGAGGGATTTACGGCGCCGGATGCTCTGCACCTCGCGCTCATCCACCCCCCGCGCCAACTGAAAGAGGCGCTCCCCAAAACTGCCAAAGTAAGCCACCAGGTCGAGCTGGCTGAACACCCGTAATTGTCCACAGGTTTCGATACCCAGGCGCTTCAACTTGTTGGCGGTAACCCGTCCCACCCCATGCAGGCGCTTGACCGGTAGCTGCTCGACAAAATCATCGACCTGCTCGGGCCGCACCACAAATAGGCCGTCAGGCTTGTTCCAGTCGCTGGCGACCTTGGCCAGGAACTTGTTGGGGGCCACTCCCGCCGAGACGGTGATCCCCACCCGTTCACGCACCCGTTGGCGAATCTGCTCGGCAATGCGGGTGGCGCTGCCCTGCAGCCGGGGGCAGTGGCTCACATCCAGGTAGGCCTCGTCCAGGGAGAGGGGCTCGATGCGGTCGCTGTAATCGGCAAAGATCGCGTGTATCTCCCGCGAGGCCTCGCGGTAGGCCTCCATACGCGGGCGGATAAAGCGCAGCGAGGGGCAGAGCTTACGGGCGGTAGCCGCCGCCATCGCCGAATGGATACCGTAGCGGCGGGCCTCGTAGTTGCAGGTAGCGACCACCCCCCGGCGGTCGGGGCTCCCCCCTACCGCGATGGGGATCCCCCGCAGCGAGGGGTCATCGCGCATCTCGATGGCGGCATAAAAGCAGTCGCAATCGATATGGATAATCTTTCGCTGGAGAGATGGCAGCATGGCCGTGGCACACCCGTGTCTCGAAATGGGACCCTATTCGCGTTATTTTCAGCCCTCACACTGTATAAATCAACAGCCTGACTGCAACCGCCGCCCTGGATCGAGCGTTGTATTGAGCGACCCATTTCCAGTACATTAGCACCGGCGTGCCGAAAACTGGCTCGACAGGAGATCCCCCGTGCAGAAAAAAACGGCCATGACCATCACTTGCCACTCCACCGAGAGGGGGCACTAAGTGCACGTCAGACCCAAACCGGTGGGATCACTGTTACTGCTGATCGGAGTCTTTCTGGCCCTCGAGCTGACGGCACTGGGGGCGGATATCTGGCTCTCCCGCCAGGTCGAACGCGATGCGGCCGCGATCAATACTGCAGGCCGCCAGCGCATGCTCTCCCAGATGATCTCCAAGTCCATCCTGACCCTATCGCAGGAAGGTGAACAACACTCCGATGCATTGACCGAGATCCGCCAGGCTCACCGACTGTTTGACCAGACCCTGCAGGCCTTTGCGAATGGAGGCACCACCACAGGGGCCGATGGCGAAACCATCGCGCTGCAGCGCCTTACCTCAGCCCCCGACCGGCAGCTGATCGAAGCCGCGCTGCAGAACTGGGCCCCCTTAAACCACTCCATCGGGCGCTTGCTGGCCGCCGGAGAGTCCCCCGCTTCCGCTTTCATCGACGACACCCGTCGGCTGGCACTGGTACAGGACGATTTACTGCTGCGCGACATGAACCGGTTAACCCTCTCTCTGGAGCACTCCGCGCAGGAAACCAGTGAGAAGATGCGCAACTTCCAAAGCCTGATCCTGCTGCTGGCAATGCTCAACGCGCTGGTGATTCTGCGCCTGGTGCTCTCCCACCTGAACCATAGCCACCTGAACCTGTCGATGCTCTCCCAGGTGACCGACAACATCGACTCCAGTGTCTTCGTCACCCAGGCCAACGACGCCATCATCAACTGCAACCAGACCGCCACCCGCCTCTACCGCTGCGACAAGGAAACGCTGCGGGGGAAGAAGCTGGCGCGCCTGTTCATCGACTCCGAAGCCAGCCAGGGGGTCCGACTCGACGGCACCACCTTTGATGCCTCCCGGGTGAGCCACGCCGTCAACATCAATGGGGAGGAGTACCAGATAGTGACGGTACACGACATCTCACCCCACAAAGCCAAGGAGGCGACACTCTCCCGGCTCGCCTACCATGACCCCCTCACCCAGCTCCCCAACCGCCTGCTGATTCGTGACCGTCTGGAGCAGGAGATCCACCGCTCACACCGCTATGGCCTGCGCTTTACCCTGATGTTCATCGACCTCGACGGCTTTAAGGCGATCAACGACACCCTGGGCCACGACAGCGGTGACCTGTTGCTGCAGGAGGTGGCCGCACGTATGAAAGGCTGCTCCCGCGAGGCGGATACCCTGGGACGCTTTGCCGGCGATGAGTTTGTTGCCATCTACACCGGGTTAATCGAGGTCTCCCAGGCACAGAAACTGGCCCAGCAACTGATTGATGCGATCGCGGGCATCACCTCCATCGCGGGACGCCCCGTGCAGGTCGGCGCCAGTATTGGTATCGCCATCTATCCGCTGCACGGGACCCACAGCGAGGCACTGATGAAAGCGGCGGACAGCGCCATGTACGACGCCAAGGAGGCCGGGCGCAACCGCTATCGCCAGGCCTCGACCCCCTCACGCCTCACCGCCGAGGCTTGAGGGGTCAGGGCTCGTCGTCGCCCCCTTCTGGCATTTGACTCGCTTCGAGGTGGCTGGCACTATCACCCTGTTATAACAGGGACTTAGTCATGATAAGTAGCTATAAGATTATTGTTGCCGACGACCACCCGCTGTTTCGCACAGCCCTCCAGCAGGCCGTCAACCAGGCCGTGGAGGAGGTAACCCTGCTCGAGGCTGAGTCCATCGAATCCCTGCAGCAGGTGCTGGAGGAGCACGGCGATACCGACCTCGTACTGCTCGACCTGCATATGCCGGGCGCACACGGTTACTCCGGTCTTATCTACCTGCGCGGCCAGTACCCCCAGATCCCGGTGGTGATGGTATCGGCCACTGAGGATGGCTACGTCATCAACCAGGCGATCGAATACGGCGCCTCCGGTTTTATTCCCAAGTCGTCCTCCCAACAAACCATCGGTGAAGCGATTCGCACCGTGCTCGAGGGGGATGTCTGGCAACCCGAAGGTTCCATAGGCGCCACCACCCGGCGCGAAACCAGCCAGGACCTGGCCCAGCGTATCGCATCGCTGACCCCACAGCAGTTCAAGGTACTGGGCATGCTGACCGAGGGGATGCTCAACAAGCAGATCGCCTACGATCTCAATGTCTCCGAGGCCACCATCAAGGCCCACGCCACCGCCATCTTCAAGAAGCTGGGGGTCCGCAACCGTACCCAGGCGGTGATTGCGGTGCAGCAGCTGGAGATCGAACCGCCCCAGCTGGGTAGCGAGCAGGACGCCGACTAGGCGCCAACGCAACCGCTAACACCTCCGAACCGGGCTGCCTTCAGCTAACGTCGCTGGATACTGGTCATTAACGCCCGCAGGGCCGCCGGCTTGACCGGCTTGGCCAGGTACGCCACCCCCTCTTCCCGGGCCTGCTCCTGCAACTCCTGACGGCCATCGGCGGTGATCAGCACCGCCGGTATCGGCACCCCCATCTGCTGCCGCAGCGCCAGGATCGCCTCCAGGCCGGTCTTGCCATCGTCAAGGTGGTAATCCGCCAGCAGCATATCAAACTCGATCCCACTCTCCAGCAACCGCAGTCCGCCGGTCAGGTCACGGCTGACGAACACCTCGCACTGCCAGCGCTCCAGCAGGGCTTTCATACCCGCCAGTATGGTCTCTTCGTTGTCGATACAGAGCACCCGCCGCCCCTGCAGGGCGTTGCCGGCACTGGCGCGGACCGGCGCGCTCACCGCCACCCGCTCGGGATCCCCCAGCGGCACTTCGACCGAAAACACCGACCCCTTGCCCTCACTGGAGCGCACCGCCAGGGGGTGGTCCAGTATCTTGCTGATGCGGTCGGCGATCGCCAACCCCAGCCCCACCCCCTTCACCTCCTGGGTAACATGGCTGTCGAGGCGCCGGAACTCCTCGAAGATCTCGGTCAGGCGGCTCTGGGGAATACCCGGGCCGTTATCCCAGATCTCGATCCGCAACCGATCCCCGAGCCGGCGGCAACCCAACACCACCCGGCCGCGGCGAGCGTAACGGAAAGCATTGGTGAGGAAGTTCTGTACGATGCGCCGCAGCAGCTTCTTGTCGCTGCGAATGACGGCCCGGCAGTCCACCAAACTGAACTGCATCTGTGAATTTTCTGCCATCGCAGAAAACTCCACCGCCAGCGCCGACAGCAGGTCCGATACAGGGAAGTCACTCAGCTCGGGGTGGAAGCCGCCGGCATCCAGCTTGGAGATATCCAGCAGGTCGGTGAGCAGCTCCTCGGCGGCCCGCAGGGAGCTGTCGATATTTTTCGCCAGTTCCTGATCGCTGCCCTCGGCCTGCTGCACCAGCGAGGCCGCGAACAGGCGCGCGGCGTTCAGCGGCTGCATCAGGTCGTGGCTGGCGGCGGCCAAAAAGCGTGTCTTGCTCTGGGTGGCCGCGGCCGCATCGGCCATCGCCCCCACCAGCTGCCGGTTGACGGTGGAGAGTTCGCTGGTGCGCTGACCCACCCGCTGCTCCAGCTCCTCGTTGATCTGCTTCAGCTCGCGGGTCACCTTGCGGTAGGGGGTAATGTCAGTGAAACTGGTGACGAAGCCCCCGCCCGGCATCGGATTACCCTGCATCTCCACCACCTGCCCCGAGGGCATCACCCGCTCGAAACAGTGGGCCGTGCCCTGGCGCATATAATCGACCCGCTTGGCGACATGGGCCTCGATATCCCCCGGGCCGCAGAGTCCCCGCGAGGCGTTGTAGCGAATGATATCGGCGATCGGGCGCCCCACCCGGATCAACCCCTCGGGGTAGTCGAAGAAATCCAGGTAGCGACGATTCCAGGCCACCAGGTGCAGGTCACGGTCCACCACGCTGATTCCCTGGCTGATGTTCTCGATCGCCCCCTGCAGCAGCTCGCGGCTGAACTGCAGCGCCTCGGTCGCCTCATCGACGATGGAGACCACATCGTCCAGTTGCATGCGCCGGCCGCTGACCGCCGAGCGCAGCACCACCCGCGCCGAAGAGGTGCCGATCACCCCCGCCAGCAGTCGCTCGGTGTGTTCCAGCAACTCCCGCGAGGCATAGCGGTTGGGAGCCAGGCTCTGCTGGAAGCGGAAGGCAAAGTGCTCGAAGCTGTTGGTTACCCGCCGCTGGCCAACAAAACGGGACGCCAGCGCGCTGAGATCCGCCACCGTCACCTTGATACTGGAGAGTTCATCGCCCCCGCTGACCGGTGCCCCCACAAAAATCGCCGCCTGCATCTTTTCCGACAGGCGCGGCTCGCTGAGCCAGGAGACCACCAGAAAGCAGAGCAGGTTGGCGACCAGGCTGACCACGATGCCATTGGTGGTGCTATCGAGTACCGAGATGCGGAAGATCGCCTCGGGGCTCAGCGCCGCGATCCCCCAGGGTCCCTCCGACAGCAGGCTCTCGGAGATTGCACCGGCCCGCACCAGGGTTGGGATCACCATGGTGTAGAACCAGAGGCCAACGCCGGCGATCAGGCCCGCCATCACCCCCTTCTTGTTGGCCTGCTTCCAGTAGACCCCGCCGATCATGGCCGGAGCAAACTGGGCCACGGCGGCGAAAGAGAGCAGGCCGGTGGAGGCCAGCGAGTCTACCCCCCCCAGTATCCGGTAGTAGAAGTAGGCCATCAGCACGATCACCATGATGGTGGTGCGCCGCACATACAGCAGCAGGCCGCTGAACTCATCGAAGCTGGTCTTGTTGAACCGGTTGCGACGCATGATCAGGGGCAGCACGATGTCATTACTGACCATGGTGCTAAGGGCAATGGTGGCCACGATCACCATACTGATCGCCGCCGACGCCCCCCCCACAAAGGCCAGCAGCGCAATCTGCTTCTGTCCCATGGCCAGCGGCAGGTTCATCACGAAGGTGTCGGCTACCACGCCGCCGCCACTGAAGATCAACTGCCCGGCCAGGGCGATCGGCACCACGAAGATCACCGCCCCGATAAGGTAGGCCGGAAACAGCCAGCGCGCCCTGTTGAGGTCATCGGGCTCCAGGTTCTCCACCACGGTAACGTGGAACTGGCGCGGCAGGCAGAGGATCACCAGCCCCGCCAGTACCGTTTGCGCCAACATGATCCAGATATTGGAGCCCCTTTCGATCAGGCTACGGGTATGCTCTACCGCCTGCGCCTTCTGCCAGATATCGGCGTACCCGTCGTTGACCACGTAGGTGATGTAGATCCCCACCACCAGGATCGCCACCAGCTTGATGATCGACTCGAAGGAGATCGCCAGCATCATCCCCCGGTGGTGCTCGGTGGCATCAAGGTGGCGGGTACCAAAGAGCAGGGTAAAGGCCCCCAGGGTGAGGGTCACCAACAGCGCGGTGTCCTGGCCAAAGTCGAGGGCAAACCCCGACACCAGCTGATCCTCGCTACCGGCACTGAGCAGGTTGTAGCCCATCATGATCGCTTTGAGCTGCAGTGCGATGTAAGGCAGCACCCCGAACACCGCGATCAGGGTGACACACACCGCCAGCATCTGCGATTTGCCATAACGGGCGGCGATGAAGTCGGCGATGGAGGTGATGTTCTCCTGTTTACTGATGCGGATGATACGGGCGATCAATTTCGAGCCAAACAGGAACATCAGGATCGGACCCAGATAGATGGGCAGGAAGGACCACAGACTGTGGGCCGCCTGTCCGACGGCGCCGAAAAAGGTCCAGGAGGTGCAGTAAACGGTCAGCGAAAGGCTGTAGACCAGCCAGCGCAAACGACTGTCATCGCCCAGCTTCTTGTCGCCGTAAAAGGCAACCACAAAGAGCACCAATATATAGACCACGGAGATCACCGCGATCAGCCAACCCTGGAACATGTCGCCTTCCTGCTTAACACACCACAAAAGGCTCATGGTTCAGGGATTTGGCGATGCCGTCAAGGGATGCACCCGATTCCTGCAGCCCGCTGCTCCTTCCCGGGCATGCGGGGGCCAGCTTACTACTAAGGTCGGCTGGAGTTTGCCCCCCTGCTGGCATAAATTCGAGGGCTAACAAGAACGATAAGACAGGAGTGATCAAGTCCTGCGGCGACACTCTGACCTTTAGGTAAAAGCGATGCCCGGCAGTTTCAATTTTAACAACCCCCCCTTCGACACCCTGAGCGAGAGTGAGCGCCAGTTGGTGATCAACAACCTTGATCTCAGCTACCACGCCGATGGCGATATCATCGTTCAGGCCCAGCAGCCCACCAAGGGGCTGCATATTATCCACAAGGGGGTGGTCGAGGAGCGTAACGGCACCGATCACGAGGATATCTACGCCCACTATACCCACGACGACATGTTCGATATCCGCTCGCTTTTTTCGGGCACCAGCAAGCACGAATATGTCTGCCTGGAAGAGACCATCTGCTACCAGCTCCCCCGTACTACCTTTGACCAGCTGAGTTCGCAGAACACCCGCTTCCGCCGCTACTTCCAGACCGACCTGGTGGACAAGCAGCAGCTGATGAAGCAGGAGGGACAACAGAACCTCTCCGAGTTTATCCTCAACAAGATTGAGCCCGACAACATATTGCCCCTGCAGATCGTGGACGCCGATGCGACCATCGCCGAAGTCACCCTGCAGATGAAACAGACCCACACCGACTGTGCGCTGATCAAGAGTGACCGCGGCTACGGCATGCTCACCGGCACCGACCTGCTGCACGCTTCTGTGCTGGAGCGGATGTCGGTCGACACCCCGGTCGCCAGCCTCGCCCACTACGAGCTGATCTCGGTGCAGACCGGGGATTTTCTCTTCGATGCCATGCTGCTGATGACCCGCCACAAGATCGAGCGGGTAGTGGTGTACGACAGCCTCACCCCGGATAAGGTGCTCGGGGTGCTGACCCTGACCCACATCCTCAGCCTGCTATCGACACACTCTCACATTCTGGCACTGCGTATTGCCCGTGCCAACGATGCAGCCGACCTGAAACGAGCCGTGGAAAGTCTCGATGAGCTGATCGAGCGCCTGATGACCAACGGCATCAAGAGCCGCTTTATCAGCAAGCTGCTATCGACACTGCACGAGCAGGTGGTCAGCAAGGTATTCGATCGCCATGTCCCCACCGAGGTGCAACAGCACTGCTGCCTGGTGTTCATGGGCAGCGCCGGGCGCAACGAGCAGATCCTTAAAGGTCCCCTCGATTATGGCCTGATTATCGAAGACAACTATGCGTGGGAGGCCTGCCAGCCCACCATGCAGGCGATGCACGCCGAGCTGGTCAGCCTGGGCTACACCCCGAGCAAGGGGGAAGTCTGCGTCGGCAACCCGATGTGGGCAAAGCCATTGAAGCAGTGGCTGGACCAGAGCAATCGCTGGATCCTCGACCCCTCCAGCGAGAATATCCAGAAGATTGCCACCGTGTTTGATGTCCACGGAGTGGCCGGCAAGCTGGGGCTGTCCCATGATTTCCAGCAGCGGCAACTGCGGCAGATCTCCTCCGACCACCTGTTTGTTCGCAACTTCACCCGCCCGGCACTGCAGTTCCATACTCCCCTCACCTTTTTTGGCCAGCTCAAACTCTCCTGGCACAGCCTGGACCTGAACCGCGGAGGGGTGTTCCCGATTGTACAGGGGGTTCGTGCGCTGGCGATGGAGCAGCGGCTGCCGCTGAGCAACACTTTCGAGCGCATCGATGAGCTGGCCCACAACGGCGTGCTCGACAAGGGGCTGGCCGGTAACCTGGCCGAAGCCCTGCAGTTGTTCCTGCAGCTACAGCTTGAACAGCAGCGAAGCGGAGACCAGCAACCCGATGCGCAGCTGCTCGATCTCGGGACCCACTCCCGCAGCCAGCGCGACCTGCTGCGTCATGCCCTGCACGTGGTGAAGAAGTTCAAGCAGTACCTGGAAGTGCACTTCCATCTGGAGAACCCTTGAACATCATGAGCATGTTTAACAGCTCCGTGCTACGCCACATCAACAGCTACCGCTTTCGCAACAGCGAATTCAGCTACCTGTTTGAGCGCTACGAGGGGGACGAATACATCTCCCTCGATATGGAAACCACCAACCTCGACCCCAAGACGGCCCATATACTGTCGATCGGTGCGGTGCCGGTGAGGGGCAACGAGATCCTCACCAGCCGCCGGTTTGACGTCAAGCTCAACGCCCCCAAGGAGATGGACCCGGAAGCGATACTGATTCACAAATTAAGAACCATCGACCTGCAGGGCCAGATGGACACCGAGCAGGCCCTGCGGGACCTGCTCCACTTTATTGGTAACCGGCCGATCCTCGGTTACTACATCAGCTTCGATATCGGCGTCCTTAATCGCCACTACAAGGAGCTGCTGGGCTTCAGCCTCCCCAACCGCAGTATCGAGCTGAGCCATTATTACCTGAAAAAGGTGCGGCGCCAGCACCCCGATATGGAGGTGGACGCGCGCTTTGAAACCATTGCCAGCCAGCTCAAGCTGCCGGTCACGGAGCGCCATACCGCTTATGGCGACGCCCTCACCACCGCCCTCATGTATGTGCGCCTGAAATACGGCCCGCCACCGAGCGTTTGACGGCCGATAGCGCTCTGCCTCCCCCTCACTTCGCCCCCTTAACCGGTATTGCAAGACAAAAAGACAGGTGCCTTAGAAGCGCTCTGGAACGGGGGTTTCAGCGCCCTCGACTGACCCGACTCGCCGATATACCAATGTCTAATGGTTGCCCGAAGGGGGGCTGTCCAAAATAGCACCAGCTTGAATTGCCCCCCGATAAAGGTGCCGTTGGGAGGAACCCTGAACCCCCGGCCAGGGGGCGGGTTTCTCTCTCCGCACTACAAATAACACGAATCAATTACAGCAAAAGGTACGCACGATGAGCGACAACAACAGCTACCCCGTCAGGGCCGACATCGCCCAGCAGGCCTGGGCCGATGAAACCACCTACCGCGAGATGTACCAGCAGTCGGTGGTCAACCCCGAGGGGTTCTGGCGTGAGCACGGCCAGCGGGTCGACTGGATCAAGCCCTTCACCCGCGTCAAGGATGTCTCCTTCGATTACCATCGCGTGGAGATCAGCTGGTTCAAGGATGGCACCCTCAATGTTGCCGCTAACTGTCTCGACCGTCACCTCGACACCCGTGGTGACCAGACCGCCATCATCTGGGAGGGGGACGACCCGGCCGATGACAAGCAGGTCAGCTACCGCGAACTGCACGAACAGGTGTGCCGCTTTGCCAACGCCCTCAAGAGCCAGGGCATCCGCAAGGGTGACGTGGTCACCATCTACATGCCGATGGTGGTCGAGGCGGCGGTAGCGATGCTCGCCTGCGCCCGTATCGGTGCTATCCACTCGGTGGTGTTTGGTGGTTTCTCCCCCGACGCCATCGCCGGTCGCATTATCGACTGCAACTCCAAACTGGTGATCACCGCCGACGAGGGGGTGCGCGGTGGTCGCCGGGTAGCCCTGAAGAAAAATGTCGATGAAGCGCTCACCAACCCGGCGGTCAAGACCGTCGAAAAGGTGATCGTCTTCCAGCGCACCGGAGGAGATGTCGAGTGGCACTCACATCGCGATGTGTGGTGGCACGAGCTCACCCAGCTTGCCTCTCCCCACTGCCCCGCCGAAGAGATGAACGCCGAGGACCCACTCTTTATCCTCTACACCTCCGGCTCCACCGGAACCCCCAAAGGGGTGGTACACACCAGCGGCGGCTACCTGGTGTACGCCTCCATGACCCACCAGTACGTGTTTGATTACAAGGATGGGGATGTTTACTGGTGTACCGCCGATGTCGGCTGGATCACTGGCCACACCTACCTGATCTATGGCCCGCTGGCCAACGGCGGTACCACCCTGATGTGCGAAGGGCTGCCCAACTGGCCCGACAGCAGCCGCATGAGCCAGATCGTCGACAAGCACCAGGTCAATATCCTCTACACCGCCCCCACCGCTATACGGGCCCTGATGGCCGAGGGCAACGCCCCCATCGCCGGCACCAACCGCTCCAGCCTCAAGCTGCTGGGCAGCGTGGGTGAGCCGATCAACCCGGAAGCCTGGGAGTGGTATTACAAAACCATCGGCGATGAGCGCTGCCCGATCGTGGACACCTGGTGGCAGACCGAGACCGGCGGCATCATGATCACCCCGTTGCCGGGGGCCACCGCCCTCAAGCCGGGCTCCGCCACCCGTCCCTTCTTCGGCGTGCTACCGGCACTGGTCGATAACATGGGCAACATCATCGAGGGAGCCACCGAGGGCAATCTGGTGATCCTCGACAGCTGGCCTGGCCAGTCCCGTACCGTCTATGGCGACCACGAGCGTTTTGTGCAGACCTACTTCACCACCTTCAAGGGGATGTACACCACCGGCGACGGCGCCCGTCGCGACGAGGATGGCTACTACTGGATCACCGGCCGGGTGGACGACGTGCTCAACGTTTCCGGGCACCGCATGGGGACTGCCGAGATCGAAAGCGCGATGGTGGCCCATGAGCACGTAGCCGAGGCCGCCGTGGTGGGTTACCCGCACGACATCAAGGGTCAGGGGATTTACGTCTACGTCACCCTCAACGCCGGAATCGATGACAGTGAAGAGCTGAAAAAGGAGCTGCGCCAGTGGGTACGCCGTGAAATCGGCCCCATCGCCACACCGGATATCATCCAGTGGGCTCCCGGACTGCCCAAGACCCGCTCCGGCAAGATCATGCGTCGTATCCTGCGCAAGATCGCCGCTGACGAGTGCGAAAACCTGGGAGACACCTCCACCCTTGCCGACCCCTCCGTGGTGGACAACCTGATCGCCGATCGGGCCAACCGCCGCGCCTGAATAAGAACTGACCTCTAAGTAATCGTAACTCTTATACCCAGCCATTTGGCTGGGTTTTTTTTTAGGTCTCAAAAGTTATATGATGCCAACATCCAGTCCGCCATCGACGGCGACTAAACTGATATAAACTCAATGCCTGGGCACGGCAGGATGCCGTGCCCAGTACCCCCTAAGGAGATATCGCCGGGAATGACCCTAAGCCGTGATCGCGCTACCCCCAGTTTCAGTGACAGTGGGCTCAACCTGCTGCCGGGCGTGATCTATCGCCGAAACATCACTCCCCCCTGGCAACCCGAGTGGCTCAACGATGGCCTGCAGGCACTCTGTGGCTACCGGCCCCGGGGAGCGGATGACAGCGCCCAGCTACTCTCCGTCATCCCGCTTTCGCGCCAGCAGGAGCTGCAGCAGCAGATCGAGCGCCAGCTCAGGGAGCAAAACCGGTTCTCCATCGAGTACTCGATTCGCCACAAGGATGGCTCCATCCGCTGGATACAGGATCGGGGCCAGCGTGCGCCTGACAACGCCCAGATGATCGAAGGGCTCTGGCTCGACATCAGCGACCGCGTCAACCGGGAGGAGCAGCTTCGCACCCAGCATTCGCAGCTGCAGGGAGAGCTCAAACTGAGCGCCTCCAAGCTGCAACTGGCCAACCAGGAGCTGAAACGGGCCCTGCTCACCCAGATCGAGCTGCAGGAGGCTCGCTCCACCGAACTCCAGCGCATTCAGGGCCAGCAACAAACCCTCAGCCGCCTGGTGGATATGGCATCGAGCAAGCGCTACGACTTCCACCAGCTTCTCAAGGAGATCTGCCACCTCTGCTGCCGTATCCTGCGTACCGACCGCCTCGGTATCTGGATGTTTGAGGATAACGCAGCGGTCTCAGACCTGCTCTACGACACCGCCACCGACGCCTTCAGCCCCCCGGCAACCATCCGCCCCGACAGCCACCCGCAGCTGCTCGAGTTCCTTCGCCAGCAGCGCATCCTGATCCTGCACCAGGGGGACCACCCCGAGGTGGTGAACGAGCTGCAGGAGACCCTGCCCTCCGCCGCTGACAACCGGCTGATCTTCGCTCCCCTGACCGGCTCCAACCAGACCATCTGTGGCGTGTTGATCGCCGATTGCGATAACCGTCGCCGTACCTGGCACAGCGACGAGCGTTTTTTCCTCGCTTCGGTCGCCGACTTCCTGGAGCTGCAGATCATGAATCAGCAGAAACAGGGGCTACTGGACGAGCTGCGCGCCTTCCGTAACGCCGTCGAGCAGAGTAACAGTGGGGTGATGATGCTGAACCGCAACGGCGAGTTCGTCTACGTCAACCACGCGTTCTCCAACATCACCGGCTTCCAGGCCGACGAGCTGATCGGGCAACCCTTGCTGGAGCGCCTGCAGCTTGTGCAACAGAGCCTCGACAGCCAGATCAGGGAGAGCCTGTTCGAGCAACAGGCGCTCTGGCAGGGCGAGGTGCGTGCCCGCAGCAAACAGGGCAACCTCTATTGGGCCCATATGACCCTCACCCCCGTGCTCGATGAGCGCAAACAGCTGTGCCAGTTCATGGGGGTGTACCTGGATACCACGGGCCAGAAGGATGCCCAGGCCCATATCGAGAAACTCGCCTTCAGCGACCCCCTGACCGGCCTGGAAAACCGCCAGCTGTTTCAGGAGAAGCTGCAGCAGGCGCTGCTCAACTGCGAGCGCAGCGGTTCACAGATCGCCCTGTTGTTCCTCGATATCGACAACTTCAAGCGCATTAACGACAGCCTCGGCCACCGCACCGGGGATCAGCTGCTGATCCAGGTCGCTACCCGCATCAAGGCCTGCGTCCGCACCAGCGATGGCGTGGCCCGCATCGGTGGGGACGAGTTCACCATCCTCCTGCACGAGGTGGAGAAGCCCTCTGATGCCGGTGCCGTCGCCAAGAATATCCTTACCATCATCAGCAAACCGTTTTACATCGACGACCACCAGATCATGGTGTCGGCCAGTCTGGGTATTACCCTCGCCCCCGGCGATGGCAGCGACATCAACAGCATCATGCGCCACGCCGACCTGGCGATGTACAAGGCCAAGGCCCAGGGCAAAAACACCCTCCAGTTCTTTACCGAGACCATGAACGAGGAGGCGCAGCTGCGCCTGTTCCTCGAAAACGAACTGCGCAACGCCATGGCCAATGAAGAACTCTACCTGAACCTGCAGCCCAAGGTTGACCTGGCCGATGGGACCATCTGCGGGATGGAGGCCCTGCTGCGCTGGAACCACCCGGAGCGGGGCATGATCCCGCCGGACCACTTTATCCCCATCGCCGAGGATACAGGGCAGATCATCGAGATCGGCAACTGGATCATCCGCACCTGCTGTGACTACATTGTGCGCCTGACCGAGGAGGGCTACGGCCACCTCAACATTGCGGTCAACCTTTCCGCGCGCCAGTTCCGCGAGCCCAGCCTGATCGAAACCATCAAGATGGCGATCTGCGAGTCGGGCATCGACCCCACCCAGCTGGAGTTCGAGATCACCGAAAGCATGCTGATGGACAAGGTCGACCAGGCGATCGAGCAGATGAACCAGCTCAAACGCATCGGCGTTACCCTGTCGATCGACGATTTCGGCACCGGCTACTCCTCCCTCGCCTACCTGCGCCAGTTCCCGATCGACCTGATCAAGGTCGACCGCTCCTTCGTACAGGATATCCCCTACAACAGCGGCGACATGGAGATCACCGCCGCCGTCATCGCCATGGCCCACCGCCTCAACCTGCGGGTCGTGGCCGAGGGGGTGGAAACCGCCGAGCAGCAGGACTTCCTGCGCCAGCAACTGTGCAGCTACGCCCAGGGCTACTTCTACAGCAAACCGCTCACCTTCGAACTGCTCGTCCAGCAGCTGCCCGCCCTCAACCGGCAGGCCAACAACAAACTATTTTCCCAATAACCCGGGCAATGCGTTGACACTCCCCCCTCCGATCCCTACAATGCGCAGCACGTTGATGCGGGGTGGAGCAGCCTGGTAGCTCGTCGGGCTCATAACCCGAAGGTCGTCAGTTCGAATCTGGCCCCCGCTACCAAATAACGACGAAAAAGGCTTACCGAAAGGTAGGCCTTTTTTGTTGCCTGCAAGGAAAGCGGGTCGGGCTCAGCTCTCCTATAGACCGGCGAAGGTCGTCCGTTCGAACCGGGCCCCCGCTACCCAGTAACGACGAAAAAGGCTTACCGAAAGGTAGGCCTTTTTTGTTGCCTGCAAGGAAAGCGGGTCGGGCTCAGCTCTCCTATAGACCGGCGAAGGTCGTCCGTTCGAACCGGGCCCCCGCTACCCAGTAACGACGAAAAAGGCTTACCGAAAGGTAGGCCTTTTTTGTTGCCTGCACGGAAAGCGGGTCGGGCTCATCTCTCCTATAGACCGGCGAAGGTCGTCCGTTCGAACCGGGCCCCCGCTACCCAGTAACGACGAAAAAGGCTTACCGAAAGGTAGGCCTTTTTTGTTGCCTGCAAGGAAAGCGGGTCGGGCTCAGCTCTCCTATAGACCGGCGAAGGTCGTCCGTTCGAACCGGACTCCTCCCCCCTTATTGTGAATCCAGAAGGCACCTGCGATCATCCCGGCCTTGCCAATAAGGCGGCTGAGGTCATAAAGTCGGATATCGTGACGCTTCGCGCGCCACCACTCACCTCAACTCAATCAACCGACGGTTGATACGCTATCGATAGGTGCAATATGGACAGCCTCAACACGGAATCCCGTTATAACGCCGACTTTCAGCAGCGCGTTGTCATACGTCCCGAGGAGTACCGCTGGGTGCCCTCTCCGATGCCGGGGGTCGAGAGAATGAAGCTGGACCGCATCGGGGGCGAGGTGGCTCGTGCAACCTCTATCGTACGTTATGCTCCCAACAGCACGTTCTCTCCTCACGCCCACGATGGCGGCGAGGAGTTTCTGGTGCTGGAGGGAGTGTTCGCCGATGAGCATGGCCAATACCCGGCCGGAACCTATGTCCGCAACCCCATCGGTACCGCGCACAGCCCTCGGATCGGTGAGGCGGGAGCCACCATCTTCGTTAAACTGCATCAGTTCGACAAAAGCGACCAACGACAGTTTTCGATCGATACGCTCAGTGAGCCCTGGCGCCCAGGACTGGTGGAGGGGTTGAGCGTCATGCCGCTGCATGGGTTTGACCAGGAACAGGTTGCCTTGGTGCGCTGGGCACCCAATACCCGGTTTAATGCCCACAAACACTGGGGGGGCGAAGAGATTCTGGTACTGGAGGGCACGTTCTACGACGAACATGGCACCTATCCCGCTGGCACCTGGATTCGCAGCCCCCACCTAAGTGAACATAAACCCTACACGATGGATGAAGGGGCGCTTATCTATGTGAAGGTAGGTCACCTTTAACCGCTTTAAACATCTTCACCCTTAACAAAAAATCGGTTACCGCTTTCGATGGCATCCAGTTCACAAAATTATCGATTTACACACTTTTGAACTAGCCTTAGTTATGACCCATCGTTATCCGCGCAGAGCGCTACCGTGCCGTTGGCAAGGTAGTGTGCCTGATACGATTCGCCGCGCGGTATGGCTTAAATGTTAACTATGCCCGGCAGCCCGCGGCCGGGGAGTGCTAAATAAGCGCTCATTTGTAACCTTAGAATCCTTATCAAGCAGGGGAGTGTAGCGATGAAGCAACTAGCAAAGTCTCGACTGATCCACTCATTAATGATCTCCATGCTGTTTGTGATCAGCCTGGGGGCCGGTCATGCCCAGGCGAAGATGATCCCTACCACGGACCTCATCCATTCAGGAGGGGCGCAGTACAGCCAGCAGCAACTGCAAGCGGCGCTGGCCTCCGATGAGCTGAAGCAGCAGCTGGCCGACCTGGGGGTCGATAGCGAGCAGTTAAGCGACCGTATTTCAAGCCTGACCCCCGATGAGATCCAGCAGCTTAACGCAGAGCTGGAGCAGCAGCCGGCCGGGGGGATCATCGGTGTACTGCTCGTTATCTTCATTGTCTTTGTGGTCACCGATATGCTGTGCGCCACTGACCTCTTTACCTTCGTGCGGTGTATCAACTAACCCCGATGCCCAGGCCGCCTTGCCCCGTTACGGGAACGGTGATGGCCGGGGCCCTTGCCCGGGTGGCGGCACTGCTCGCCATCGCCCTTCTGATGGGCTGTGCCAGTCGCCCGGACAGCATCGATACGACCGGGCTCGCATCGCTCACCCCGCACCGCCAGCTGGACAATATTCCCTACTTTCCCCAGATCGAGGATCAGTGCGGACCCGCCTCCCTGGCGACCCTGCTCGCGGCCCAGGGGGTGGATATAAGCGCCGAGGCGTTGCGGGGCAAGGTCTATATTCCCGGCAAGGAGGGCGCAGTCACCACCGAGATGATTGCGCGGGCTCGGCGCTACGGCATGCTGACCTATGTACTGCGGCCCGAGTTATCCGACCTGCTGATGGAGGTGGACGCCGGCCACCCGGTGCTGGTCCTGCAAAACCTTGCCTTCGACTGGATGCCGCGCTGGCACTTCAGTGTCGTGGTGGGGTATGACCTGCCCCGCCAGACCATCAGCCTGCGTAGTGGCGAGGAGCTGAACCATGAGATCGGCTTCGAACTGTTTTTAAAGATCTGGCGCCGCGCCGATTCCTGGGCGATGGTGGCGCTACCGGCCGGGCAGCTCCCCGCGACCGCCCGGCGCACGGCCACCCTGCGGGCGGCCAATGACCTGGAGCAGGTGGGAGAGAGCCGTGCGGCGTTGCAGGTTTACCAGTCGATCATCGAGCGCTGGCCCGATGCCGATACCGCCTATTTCGGTGCCGGCAACAGCGCCTACGCATTGGGCCAATACCGGGCCTCACAGCGCTTTTTTTCAGCCTACCTGCGCCAGCAACCCTCGGCCGCTGCCGGCTGGAACAACCTGGCTTACAGCCTGGTCGCACTGGAGTGCCGCTCCCAGGCCCTGGCCGCCATTGGCTGTGCGGTCAAACAGGCACCGGGCAATCCGGCCATACAAGAGAGCGAGGCCGAGCTCCGCAAGCGGCTCCCGCTGCCATCGACGGCGTCCGACTGCCCGCAGGTCCAGTGCCCGCTGGAGTAAGTCCAGGCCACTACCCTCCTTAAAAACCTTCCCCCGGATACTGTTTTTATATACAGTATGCGGTATGAAAATCGCCATCACAAAAGCCTGCACCGCCCCCAGTACGCTTTCTCTGCCGCTGCTCTCCCACGGGGTCGCTGCGGGCTTCCCGTCGCCCGCTGACGACTATATTGACCGTCCGCTGGACCTCAATGAGCACCTGATCAAGCACCCGGCGGCCACCTATTTTGCCCGCGCCAATGGCGACTCCCTCAACGGCCGGGGGATCTTTGACCGCGACCTGCTGGTGGTGGATCGCAGCCTTCGTCCCCTGCATGGCGACCTGGTGGTCGCCGCCATTGACGGCGAGCTGTGCTGCAAGATCCTGGACCTGCGCCAGCGCCAGCTCTGTTCGGCCAACCCCGCCTACCCCCCCGTCGCCCTGCCCGAGGAGGCAGACCTGGTCATTGAAGGGGTGGTGATCCACGCCATCCATCACCTGCGCGCCCCCTAGCCATGTTGGCCCTGGTCGATGTTAACGCCTGCTACGCCTCCTGCGAGGCGATCTTTCGTCCCGACCTGCGGGGCAAGCCTATTGTCGTGCTCTCCAACAACGATGGCTGCATCGTGGCCCGAAGCAGTGAGGCCAAGGCGTTGGCCATCCCCGACCTGGAGCCCTACTTCAAACTCCGCAAGCAGCTGGACGCGTTCGGAGTCGAGGTGTTCAGCTCCAACTACAGCCTCTACGGTGACATCAGCCGGCGTATCATGCAGAGCCTCGCCACCGAAACCCCGCACCTGGAGATCTACTCCATCGACGAAGCGTTCCTGGATTGCACCAACCTGGGCGACCTCAGCGGTTTTGGCCACCGTATCCGCAAGCGTATCTGGCGCGAACAGCGGGTTGGGGTGGGCGTCGGCATCGCCCCGACCAAGACCCTGGCCAAGCTCGCCAACCAGGTTGCCAAACGCTTGCCCCGTGCGCAGGGCGTCTGCGTACTGGATACCCCCGAGAAGTGGAACTGGGTGCTGCAGCGAACCGCGGTGAACACAGTCTGGGGCATCGGCCGCCGGTTGGCCTCACAGCTGGCTGGGCTCGGTGTGGTGACGGGGGCGGATCTGGCGGCGCTGCCGCCCGAGGTGGTGCGACAGCAATTCAGCGTCACCCTGGAGCGCACGGTACGGGAGCTCAATGGCCTCTCCTGCCTGCCGCTGGAGGAGGCCCCCCCTCCCAAACAGCAGATTGTCAGCAGCCGCTCCTTTGGCCGCAAGATTCGCAGCCAGAAGGAGTTAGAACGGGCGGTGGCCCAGCATGCCTGGCGCGCCGGAGAGAAGCTTCGCCAACAGGGTTCGATCGCCATGGGGCTGATGGTCTGGATCAATACCAGCCGCTTCGCCCCCTTTCCCTACAGCCAGGGACTGGCCACGCCGATCGCCGGTGGCACCGACGAGGGTGCCACTCTGTGCCGCTACGCCAGGCAACTGACCCGGCGCCTCTACCGGCCCGGTTACGACTATGCCAAGGCCAGCGTCAGCCTGCTGGACCTGGTACCCGCCAGCCAGCACCAGGCCGATCTGTTTACCGCCTCCTCCAACCCTCGCCTCAACGCTGTCATCGACCGCATCAACCACAAATACGGCAGCAACAGTCTGCGGTTAGCCGACCAGTGGGCCCCGCGTGACTGGGCCATGCTTCGCCGCCGCCTATCCCCCGCTTACACCACGCGCTGGAGTGATATTCCCGTTATAGAGTGCCGATAGTCTGGCCCGGGAAGCGGCCACCGGCCCCCATTCATTAGCAAACCTCACAAAAGCCGGGTGTGCTATTGTCTTACGAGTAGCGAGGATGGGACGGCGCGTGCCGATCCGCCATTTTCTAAAAAGCACGCGGGGGCAGGGATGAATGAGGCGACAGCAGGCTGTGATATCGGTTTGATCGGTGCCGGGGTGATGGGGAAAAGCCTGACCCTGAACCTCGCGGACCATGGCTATCGGGTAGCGGTGTTTGACCGGGACCCCAACCGGCTTGACGCCCTGCATGACCAGGATGCGGCCGAGCGAGGCGACCGGCCTACCCGCCTGCACGGTTGCAGCACCTACCCCCAGCTGCTCGCTCAACTGCCCACTCCACGCATCATCCTGCTGTCGATCCCCGCCGGTAAACCGGTGGATGAGGTGTGCCAGCGGCTGATCGCGGCCGGGATCGGCACAGAGGATATCGTCGTCGATACCGGCAACAGCCTCTGGAGCGACTCCCAGGCGCGCGAGCAGCACTACCGCAGCCACTTTATCTTCTTCAGCACCGCCGTCTCCGGCGGTGAGGTGGGTGCCCGCTTCGGCCCCTCCCTGATGCCCAGCGGCTGCCCCGCCGCCTGGTCCCGCCTGCAGCCGATCTGGGAGGCAATCGCCGCCAAGGTAGACCCTGAATCCGGCCAGCCCATCGAATCCCGGGTGCCGGGCAAGCCGGTAACGGGGGGCGAGCCCTGCGCGGCCTATATCGGTCCCGGCGGCTCCGGTCACTACGTCAAGATGGTGCACAACGGCATCGAGTACGCGGATATGCAGATGATCTGCGAGGCCTACCAGATCATGCGCGACGCGCTGGGGATGCAACCGGCCGCCATCGCCGCGGTGTTTGCGCAGTGGAACCGGGGGGTGTTAAACAGCTACCTGATCGAGATCAGCGCCGAGATCCTGGCCACCACCGACGCCGACAGCGGCTTGCCGCTGGTTGATATCATCCTCGACAAGGCGGGCCAGAAGGGGACCGGCCTGTGGACCGCCGTCAGCAGCCTGCAGCTTGGCATCCCCGCCCCCTCCATCGCCGAGGCGGTGGCCGCCCGCTCGCTGTCGGCACTGAAACCGGAGCGGATGATCGCTTCCGGAGTCCTCGCCGGCCCCCAGGCAGCGCCCCCTCCCGACCACCAGAAACACGCCCATATCGAGGCGCTCCACGATGCGCTCTACTGCGCCAAGCTCTGCGTCTACGCCCAGGGCTTCCAGTTAATGAGATGCGCGGCCAGGGAACAGGGCTGGACCCTGAACTTTGCCGCGATCGCCAGCATCTGGCGTGCCGGCTGTATTATCCGCGCCCGCTTTCTGCACGCCATCCGTGAGGCCTTCGCCTGCGATCCCGACCTGCAAAACCTGCTGCTGGCCCCCTACTTTGCCAAACAGCTCGCCGCCCGCCAGCACAACTGGCGCCAGGCGGTCGCCCACGCGGCCCTGTCGGGTATCCCAATCGCCGCCCTGGGTTCAGCCCTCAGCTATTACGACGCTTACCGCACCGCGGTGTTACCGGCCAACCTGCTGCAGGCCCAGCGAGACTTCTTCGGTGCGCACCGGTTCGAGCGGATCGACCGCGACGAGGGCACGCTCTACCACTGCGAATGGAGCCTGCCGGGCCGCCCCCTGACACACTAACCCATCATCAACGCCTTAGCCTGGCGGTGGCTGAATGCCCATGCCAGCCCCGGCAGCCGAGGCCAGGCCTGAGAGAAACCATAGTCCTCGCAATGATGTTTGTGGGTCCGTAGAGGGGGCTCTATCTTTAACCGGGGAAAGGGTGTTTAATGCAGCAAAATACCATGGGTTTGAGCTGTTATGACTTACTGTGTCGCCATCTCTGTCAACGATGGCATCATTTTTACCTCTGATTCCCGTACCAACGCCGGCGTTGACCAGATCAGCACCTACAGCAAGATGCACCGCTTTGGCATCGACGGCCAGCGTCAGCTGGTTATCATGAGCGCCGGCAACCTGGCTACCACCCAGGGGGTGATCAAGCGCGTTCGTGCCGATATCAAGAACAATGAGCCGGTCAACCTGATGAATGTGGCGGATCTGGAGGAAGCGGCGGATTATCTGGGCGAAATCAGCGTTGCCCAGCAGAAAAAGCACGATATTGAGGGTAGTACTGTCAACCACGAAGCCAGCTTTATCGTTGGTGGCCAGATCGGGGATAAAACGCCCGCGATCATCATGATCTACCCGCAGGGCAACTACATCACCTCATCCGACACCACGCCCTACCTGCAGATCGGTGAAAGCAAGTACGGCAAGCCGATTCTGGACCGGATTTTGACGCCGGAAACATCCCTGGATACCTCGGCGCTCTGTGCGCTGGTCTCCATGGACTCGACCATGCGCAGCAACCTGACAGTGGGTCCGCCGATCGAAACGGTGATCTATGAAAAGGGCAGCCTGAAGCTAAACCGCCATTACCAGTTCCAGGCCGACAGTGCCTTCCTGCGGGAGCTGAACAAATCCTGGGATCACCTGCTGCAGGAGGCCTTCCGCAACCTGCCTCCCATCAAGTGGTCGGAGAACTGGGATCAATCACCCGATGAATCAGGTGAAGCTTCCTCATGACCGGATCAGACAGCACGAAGGGGTAGGCATCTTTTAACCCCAGACTGCGGTTGAGCTGGTTCAATATCCGGGTCAGCTCGGGCCAGCGCCGCAGGTTTTCTTCAAAGGGCACCTCGAGCGGGGGCTGTTCCAGCAATTCCAGCGCATGGGCCGTTTCCAGCCCGTCCATCATATGCAGGTAATGCGCCCAGCACTCGGCCCAGTCTTCCAGCGGGTGGCTCTGGGCGTAGTCCGTGATGAACTGGCCGCTAAGGTCACTGGGCACAGACCCGCTGTAGTAGTGGGCCAGTGCATCGGCGTAGTTGAGTGTATCATCACCGAACAGCTCCCTGAACGCCTGGTGCCAGGGCGTGCCGGACACCAGCCGGTCAAAAAAGTAGTGTCCGCTCTCGTGGCGAAAATGGCCCAGCAGTGTGCGGTACTTTTCTCCCATCGATACCCGCATCGTCTCGCGCATCACATCGTCCGCCTCGGCCAGATTGATCGTAATCAGGCCGTGGCCGTGGCCGGTGCTGACAATCTCCTCCTGCACCTGCGGATTGATCCGCTGGTCTTCAAGAAAGGCGAACGCCAGCCCGTTCGCATACCGAGAGCGCGGCTGCACCGGTAATCCTAGCTGCAGCAGACTGTAGATCAATCGCCGCTTGGCCTGTTCCAATATATGCCACGAACTGCACCGATCCGGTTCGGTCACCTGGGGGACGATTTGGTTCAACTCGCAGGAGCGGCAGTAAAGAGCAGGAGAGTCAGCCGCGACCAGCCAGTTACAGACCCCGAAGTGGGCGTGGTTCTGGCAGTAGCGAAACGCCCTGCCATCCGCCGCGCGCCAGCTTCCGTTGCCCTCTTCTGTCAGGCTCAACAGCTGCAACTGTTCAGGGTCAAAGCCAGCCGCCTGCCCGCAGGCCAGGCAACCCGTATTGTCAAAGTAGAGTGTTTGGCCACAGTCGCAGTTAAAAAAGCGCATCCGGCCTTACCCTGTGCCGGCCGCAGCAGGAGGCAGGCGGCTCACGTCACAGCCTCCGGCTCAGCAGGCTCACTGGCCCTGCTTGGTAAAAACCAGGCATTGGCAATCTCGTTATGGATACCGATCAGGTCCAGCTGCACCAGATCGATCGACTCATAGAGGCTGGCCGTCGCAAGCGAATCTGCGACATCAATGGCGTCAATGCGTCGCTGCGCAGCCCCCAATGCGCGTAGGGCCTCCTCATTATTCGGCAGGCTCGACAGATAGGTCTTGAGGCTGCCCAGGCAAGCGGTCATGGAGCGCGGAAAACGGCTGTCCTGCAGCAGGAAGGTCACCACAGACTCACCGTTGACGCGGTTCATCATGTGCTGGCGATACATCTGGTAGGCGCTGAGCGACTGCAACACACTCATCCACAGCACGTTGACATAGGGGGAGAGGATCTTTTTCTCGGTTTTTTGCTTTTCAAACAGCGTTCGTGCCCCGACATCGACAATACGTGAGGTCATATCCGCCCGCTCCAGCGAACGTCCCAGACAGATAAAGTCATAGGCCGGCGTTGCGCTCATGGTACCGGACAGCAGCCCGGCGCACTGCTGGGTACGCTCAATCACATGCTGCAGAAACTTTTGCCGTGCCGAGCGCGACAACGAGCGGGGAGCGCGCTCCTTGGCATAGAGATAGAGATTGTTAATCAGCTCCCAAGCCTCAGATGGAATGATCTCCCGTGCCGTTCGCGCGTTCTCCCGCGCCTGTTGCAAGAAGCTGAGAATGGACGAGGGGCTCCTTGCATCGGAAACCAGGTATTTCATTACCGCCTTTTCTTGCGCGAGCGATACTCCGGCCTGCTGCTCCCCACTACTTTTAGCCTTGGGACTGGCAGGTTTTCGGCTAAGGACCTGGTTAATGTCCGTACCGACAATATCAAGCATATGGTGCCAACTGAGGCTGGTTTCGTTGGGAATATCCATCTGCACATGAAAATAGACGCTGATCATGCGGGCGGTATTTTCGGCCCGCTCAAGGTAACGCCCCATCCAGTAAACGCGTTCTGCAACTCTCGATAACATAAGCTTATCCTCGTCTACTGATCCTTAACAATCCAGGTATCTTTACTACCACCACCCTGAGAGGAGTTGACCACATAGGACCCCTTAACCAGCGCCACCCGCGTCAATCCACCCGCCGTTACGTAGGTGTCCCTGGCTTGCAGGATGAAGGGGCGAAGGTCCAGGTGCCGGGGCTCCACCCCGGTTTTGGTCAGGATCGGCGAGGTCGACAGCGCCAACAGCGGCTGTGCGATGTAATTGCGCGGATCGGCCTTGATCCGCTCGGCAAAGGCGGCGAGCTCCTTCCTGGTCGCCTGGGGGCCGATAAGCATGCCGTAACCGCCCGACTCATTGGCCGGCTTGACCACCAGCTTGTCGAGGTTGTCCAGCACATACTGCCGTTGCTGATCGTCCATACAGAGGTAGCTCGGCACGTTGGGGATGATCGGCTGCTCACCCAGGTAATACTCAATCATCTTGGGTACGTAGGTGTAGACCACCTTGTCATCAGCGACGCCGGCGCCCGGGGCATTGGCCAGCGCCACCTTGCCTTTAAGCCAGGACCGCATCAACCCCGGCACCCCCAGCACCGAATCCGGGTTGAACGCCTGTGGGTCAAGGAACATATCATCGATACGACGGTAGATCACATCCACCCGTGACAGCCCGTTGATGGTACGCATATAGACACAATCATCGTCGCCCACCACCAGGTCGTTGCCCTCGACCAGCTCCGCGCCCATACGCTGGGCCAGGTAAGAGTGCTCGAAATAGGCCGAGTTATAGATGCCCGGCGTCAGTACCACTACTTCGGGGTAATCCAGTGGCCGCGGTGATAGCGAGGCCAGCATGTCGAACAACCTCGAAGGGTATTCCGACACTGGCCGTATGCGGTGGTCATTGAACAGCTCCGGAAATGCCCGCTTTGTGATACTGCGGTTTTCCAGCATGTAGGAGACACCCGAGGGCACCCGCAGGTTATCTTCCAGCACATAAAACTGGCCATCATTATCACGCACCAGGTCGGTGCCACACACGTGGGCCCACACCCCAAAGAGCGGCTTCATGCCCACACACTGGGGGCGGAAGTTGGCCGAGTTATTGAGCAGGTCCCTGGGGATCACCTTGTCCTTGAAGATCTTCTGCTCGTTGTAAACGTCGTCAATAAAGCAGTTCAATGCCCGCAGGCGCTGCTCCAGACCCTGCTCGGTCTTTTGCCACTCCTTTTCGGAAATCACACGCGGCAGGATGTCGAACGGCCATTCGCGGTCGATGTTTTCGCCATCACTGTATACGGTAAAGGTAATCCCCAGCGTCTTGATCGCGGCTTCGGCGGCCTGTTGTCGCCGTTTCAGCTTCTCCAGCGTCTGCGACTGTAGGTAGCTCACCAGTTTCCCGGCAGGACCACGCGCTTTTCCCGGTGCACTGATCAGTTCATCGTAAAACGGCCCGGGATCGTAGCCCTCCCAATCAATATTCATCTAACAGGTCCCCCCTTTGGATAGGTTCGATCCAGTATAGACATAATCGGTGGCGGCGACCGGCCAGGCACAGGAAAGAGTGGGCGGTGAGCGCAATAGACTGACACCACCCAGCGTATGGTTACCCCCTAAAGGGCCGAGCCCGGGGGGGACTGGGGCTCGGCCAGGGCATCGAGCCAGCCGCCGCCCATGGACTGGTAAACACTGATCAGGGCGCGGTACTGGTCAACCTGGGCGGCCACCCCGTCGAGATCGGCCTGGAACAGCTCGGTGTTGGCGTAGAGCACCTCCAGGTAGCTGGCAGCGCCGCTTTCAAAACGCATCATCGCCAACCGCGCGTACTCGCGCAGGGCCCGGGTCCTGCGCTCGAGCGCACTGTAAGTCTGCTGGTTTTTCTGGGTCTGGGTCAGGGCGTCGTTCACCTCCTGCAGGGCCACAAAAAGGGTCTGTCGATAGCGCGCCTCCGCGGCATCCCGCGCGGCTTCAGCGGAAGCCACCTGCCCTTCAATGCGGCCAAAGGTGAAGATGGGGCCGGTAATGCTGGCACCCAGCCCCCACAGGCGTGCGCTGCCGTTGAGGAGATCATTGAGCTCGCTGCTGCCCTGGCCAATACTGCCGGACAGGCTGATATCCGGGTAGTAGAGCGATTCCGCTACCCCCACCTGCGCATTGGCGGCCATCAACTCATACTCGGCCTGCAGCAGGTCGGGACGTCGTGTCAGAAGCGTCGAAGGCAGCCCGGAGGGAACCCTGGGGAGCGGCATCTCGGCCAGGCTGAGCCCGCGTTCAATGGGCCCGGGATCCTGCCCCAGCAACACCGACAGCAGGTTCTCCTGCAGGGCAATCCGCGATTCGATACGGGGAATCGCCGCCAGCGCCTGTTGATACTGGGATTCGATCTGGGACACCTCCAGCTGGGAGACGGTGCCATAGCGGTGACGCAGCTGGAACAGGGTCAGGGTATCCCGGTACTGCTCGGCGGTTCGACGGGCGATCACCCGCTGCTCATCCAGCCCGCGCAGGGTGACGTAACCCGCGGCAACCCCGGTCACCACAGACAGCAATACCCCTCGACGCCCCTGTTCAGAGGCATAGACCTGGGCAGCGGCGGCCTCACTCTGGCGCTGCACCCGACCGAACAGGTCCAGTTGCCAGCTGGCCCCCAGAGCCGCCTGATAAAGGTTGTAGTAGGGGTCCCCCCCCACAAAACCGGGCGCCTGCTCCGACAGCCGGTTACGGCTTGCCTCGGCATCGTAGCCGGTTTGCGGATAGAAGGCGCTGCGGGTGCTGGTCAGCACCCCCTGGAACTGGGCCACCCGGGCCGCAGCCTGGCGAATATCCTGGTTCTGCTGTAACGCCGTTTCCAGCAGGGAGTCCAGTACCGGATCGTTGAGCTGTTGCCACCAGCGCAGGTTGGACAGTTCGCTGGCATCGGCGAAGCTGACCCGCCACTGCTCAGGTAGTACCACTTCGGGACGCTGGTAGTCAGGCCCGACTACACAGCCCCCCAACAACAGAAGCAGCAAAAACGACAGGGTGCGGGGATAACGAGGGATCATGGCGTCTCCTCCTGCGCCGGCGGCGCATCGGTTGCCGGCTGCTCAGCGGAGCCTTTGAGTTTACTGCTCAGCGTCTCCACGATGACGAAGAACATGGGTACAAAAAACGAAGAGACCAGGGTTGAGGCCAGCATTCCGCCGATTACCCCGGTACCAATGGCGTGCAGGCTGTTGGCACCCGGCCCGGTGGCAATGGCCATGGGCACACAGCCCAGAATAAAGGCCAGTGAGGTCATCACGATCGGCCGCAGGCGCAGGCGGGCGGCTTCGGCGGCGGCATCCGCCAGCTCCATGCCCTTGCGGTAGTTCTCAAGGGCAAACTCGGTGATGAGGATGGCATTCTTGGCGGAGAGTCCCACCAGAGTCACCAGGCCTACCTGGAAATAGACATCGTTCTCCAGCCCCCTCCCCCAGGTCATCAACAGGGCCCCGAGTATCGCAAAGGGCACCGCCATCATGACCCCGATAGGAAGTGACCACATCTCATATTGAGCAGAAAGAATCAAAAACACCATAATGAGGCCGAACACAAAGGCGATGGTCGAGGTTCCGCCGGCCAGCTTTTCCTGGAAAGCCTGCCCTGACCAGGCGTAGGAGAACCCCGCCGGTAACACCTCACCCGCCACCGACTCCATCGCAGCGATCGCCTGTCCCGAGCTGTAACCCGCAGCGGCGCTGCCGGTGAGCTTGGCGGCGGTAAAGCCATTAAATCGTGGCAGTATATTGGGACCGGAGGCCCACCTCAGCGTGGCTACGGCGGTCAGTGGCACCTGCTCCCCGGTGGTAGAGCGCAGGTAGATGTTGGTGAAATCGTCGGGGTCATCGCGGTACTCAGGCTCGGCCTGCAGGATCACCTGCCACACGCGCCCGTTCTGGGTGAACTGGGACACAAAGAGTGAGCCGAAATAGGCCTGCAAGGTCTGGTAGATCGACTCAACGGGTACCTGCAGCAACTCGGCCCGCGAGCGGTCCAGTTCAACGTAGAGCTGACGTTCGCTGGCCACAAAAGAGCTGTTTACACTGGACAGCTCCCCGCGTTTCTTCGCCTCATCCAGATACTGTTTCACCACCTCCTGCAAGGCCAGTGGCCCTTTACCCGAGGTATCCTGGATATAAAACTCGAACCCGCCGGTGGAACCCAGGCCGGGAATGGAGGGCGGGTTCACCAGAAAGGCGATGCCATCGTCCACGGACTGCAGCGTACTGCGGGATCGTCCCAACACATCGAAGGTACTGAGGCCCGGTTCGGAGCGCTCCTCAAACCCCTTCATGGGTACAAACATCATTCCGGCATTGGTACGGAACTGCTGGTCGATGATGCTGTAACCGTCCATCTGGCCAACACCGGATACCGCAGGATCCTTGCGCAAAATCTCGGATACGCTGTCGCCAACCGCCGTCGTCCGCTGCAGGCTGGCAGCATCCGGCTGTATGCTGATTCCCAACAGGTAGCCCTGATCCTCCTCGGGAACGAAGCTGCCGGGAATAATGCGAAACAACATCACCAGGGCAACCACCACAGCGGCAAACAGTGCCATCCCGATCAGCTGATGGCGGATCAGCCAGCGAACCCCGACCAAATAGCCTTCGGTCAAACGCTCAAAGCTACGTTCAAACCAGAGGAAAAAGCCGTGTTTTTCATGCCGGGCAGGCTTCAGGATAATGGCCGACAGGGCCGGTGAGAGGGTCAGTGCCACCACCCCCGACAACACCATGGCAATCGCAATGGTGACCGCAAACTGTTTGTAGAGCGTGCCCGTCATGCCCGACAAAAAGGCCACCGGGAGAAAGACCGAGGAGAGCACCAGCACGATAGCCACCAGGGCTCCGGTCAGCTCCTGCATCGCCTCCTTCGAGGCCTGCTTGGGCGAAAGCCCCTTGGTGGCCATTTTGTGCTCCACCGCTTCCACGACGATGATGGCGTCATCCACCACCAGGCCAATCGCCAGAATCATACCGAACAGGGTGAGCATGTTGGTGGAGAAGTCGAGCAGGTAGATCCCCGAATAGGCGCCCACAATAGCGACCGGAACCGCAATGATGGGAATCACCGTGGAGCGCAGACTTTGCAGAAACAGGAACACTACCAGCACCACCAGCACCACCGCTTCGAAGAAGGTGTGGATCACCTTTTCAATGGAGGCCGCGGTAAATTTACTGGTATCCATGACCACGGAGTACTCGAGACCGGCGGGGAACCCCGGCTTGAGCTCCTCCAGCAGGGCCATCACCCGCTCAGAGGTCGCTATCGCGTTGGAACCGGGCTGCTGGTAGACCACCAGGAAGGAGGCTTCCGTGCCGTTGATCTGGCTTTTCAGGTTATAGCTCTTGGAGCCCAGCTCGCTGCGACCCACATCCCCCAGGCGGACAATCGCCGAGTCATCGGCGGTACTCGCCCGCAGGATGATCTGGTCAAACTCTTCGGGCTTGACCAGCATCCCCTGGGTGGTAATGGGGAAATTCTGGACCGTCCCGGGAGGGGCGGGCTCCTGTCCGATCTGGCCAATACCGAAGGCCTGGTTCTGGCCGCTGACCGCATCACTGACCTCAGGAATGGTAATCCCCAGTTGCGCCAGGCGATCAGGCCTTAGCCACACCCGCATGGCCACATCCGGCGGCGGATAAACCGAGGAGAGGTTGGCCCCCGGCACCCGTTTGACCGCATCCCAGACATGGAGGTTGACGTAGTTGTTGAGCTCAACCTCATCCATCTCCCCGCCGGGGGTGGAGAAGGCGATCACCATCATGAACGACTGCGACACCTTCTGGGTGGTAATGCCCTGGGCCGCCACCACGGTGGGTAGCTTGGCCAGGGCCTGGTTGACCCGGTTCTGGGTGTTGACCTGGGCAATATCGGGGTCGGTGCCCGGCTCGAAGGTCACCGTCAGGCTCATATTCCCGGAGGAGGCACTGGTGGAGGACATGTAGATCATATTGTCCACCCCATTGACCTCCTGTTCGATCGGTGCCGCCACCGTATTGGCCACCACCTCCGCCGAGGCGCCGGGGTAGGTGGCGCTGACGGTCACCGTGGGAGGAGCGATCTCGGGGAACTGGGAGATCGGGGTCGCGCTCATGGAAACCGCCCCCCCCAGCACAATCACAATGGAGATAACCGCCGAGAAGATCGGTCGATCGATAAAGAACGAGGGTCCCATGGCGATCCCCCTACGGCTTAGTGGTCATGGGTGGACTTGGCTGCGCCGACTGCGCGTCCCGGTCGGGCGGCAGATAGTGGAGCGCCTTCACCCGCATTCCGGGGCGTACCTTCTGGTAGCCGCTGACCACCAGCTGCTCGCCGCCCTTGAGCCCCTTCTCGATGATCCACTGGTCACCCTGCCAGTTGCCGGTCGTCACCGGCTGGACCCTAATTTCGCTGTTGCTGTTAACCAACATCACCACCTGGTCGTTACCCTGCTGGATCACCGCCTTCTGTGGCACCAGGATCGCGTTGGGACGCTTGCCACCAAGAATATTGGCTTTTACAAACATCCCCGGGCGCAGCAGGAAATCGGGATTGGGCACCACGGCCCGCACCTGGAAGGTCGCGGTGGTGGAATCAAAGATGGGAGAGGCAAAGTCCAGCTTTCCTTTCAGGGGGTAGAGCGAACCATCGCTCATCACCAGTTCGAAGCTGTATTGGTTGAGCTCAGGGGTGATCAGCAGTTTCTCCTGTTCCAGGCGTCGATACTGCTCCAGCTCATTCTGCGAGATGGAGAAGTTGACCCAGATGGGATCGATCTGTGCCACATAGGAGAGATAGGCGGAGTCGCCGGAGCTGTTGAGATAGGCCCCCTCTCGCTGCAAGGCGTCACCACTGAGTCCGGTGACGGGGGCGTGCAGGGTGGTGTAGCCCAGCTCCAGCCGGGCGCTGTCAACCTTGGCCCGAGCGGCATAGACCGCCGCCTGGGCGGAGCGCTGGCTGCCGATCGCCTGATCCAGGTCACTTTGGCTCATGGCGTCCGCTTCGGTCAGGGGGCGAATGCGCTTGAGGTTGGCCTCCGCGGTCCACAACCTCGCCTCGGCGGCGGCCAGTTCACCCTTGGCGGCGGCCAATTGGGCTTCAAAGGGGCGCTTGTCCATAACGAACATCTCCTCCCCCTCTTTTAACAGCGCCCCCTCCTGGTAACTGATCTTCTCCAGAAAGCCAGAGACCCGGGCCACCACCTTGACCTCCCGGGAGCTTTCCAGTTGCGCCAGTCGAGGCAGGGTAACATCCAGGGTTTGCGGTTTGAGAGTGATCACCGACACCTCGGGCACCGCTTGTTGAGGGGGTGGGGAGGAGGGCTGACAGCCAGCCAGCAGCAAAAGCAGCACGGGTGCAAGCCCCGCGCAGACGAAACCCTGTCGGGGGCGTATTGATAAAACCCTCATCATCAGTATCCCTTGAATCTAGCGCCAATCCAGACACTGACTATAGCAGGGGATGAGCGGGCAGCCTAGGCGTGCAGACGCTGATGGCGCCACCCCCGGCGGCGACGCCCGCTGTGCAAAGTCGCCTGTCGCCTTAGGTCGTCTGGGGCAAGGGGGTCCCCTCCTCCGCCCCGGCCATCGAGGGTGCAGCAGAGCGTTTAAGGTCTTCCGGCAGACGGGCGGCGGCGATGGCAAATCCGGCGCTGGCCAGCACCCCCGCCCCCATGGCGATGGCGATGGCATAGCGCAGGGAGTCGCTGCCCAGGGAGGGCGCCAGGAGGTCGCTGATCACACCCACCGCCAGTGGCCCCAACCCCAACCCCACCAGATTGAGGATGAAGAACAGCACAGCCGAGGCGATCGCCCGCATTCCCGGGCTAACCAGGCTGTGGGTAATGGCGATGGTGGGCCCCAGGTAGCAGGCGCCAAACAGGGTAGAGAAAAACAGCAGGCCGAGCACCAGCGAACTGTTGCCCGCAAAGCAGGCCACTATCGTCAGCGGAACCCCCAGCAGGCACATGATCGCCGACACCCAGAGGTACCAGCGGGGCTCTTGCTGACCCAACCGGTCCGCAATAAAGCCCCCCAGGTAGGTGCCAATGGCACCACCAACACCGACGATCAACGACAAACTGACCCCCACCTCCATCACGCTCAGGCCATGGGAGCGAATCAGGAAGGAGGGCAGGAAGTTACCTGCCCCGTAGCTGGTAAAGGCGGTGAGTCCGGCGGCCAGTGAAAAGTAGCGAAAGGATCTCAGCTTCCACAGGGTGCCCAGGGTGACCGACAGGCTCACGGGGTCCTGCTGAGTGAGGCCATCGGAAGCCCCTCGATGGGGCTCACGGACGCTGAACCGTACCAGCAGCGCCACCAGAATACCCGGCAGCCCCACCGCGAAGAAGGCGATCCGCCAGCCATAATGCTGGTTGATCCACCCCCCCACCAGGAAGCCCAACAGGATACCCACATAGACCCCCATTGAATAAAACGACAGCGCTCTTCCCCGTTGGGCCGGCGGGTAGTAGTCAGAGATAATGGAGTGGGCGGGCGGGCTACCACCGGCCTCGCCGACACCCACACCGATACGGGCCAGCAACAGCTGCAGGTAGTTCTGTGTCAAACCCGACAGGGCGGTCATGCCACTCCACAACGCCAGGGCAATGGAGACGATATTGCGCCGGTTGCCGACATCCGCCCAGCGCGCGATGGGGATACCCACACTGACGTAGAAGATCGCAAAGGCAAATCCGGTCAACAGCCCCAACTGGGAGTCCGACAGATCCATATCCTGCTTGATCGACTCCTGCAGGATCACCAGGATCTGGCGGTCAATAAAATTGAGGGCGTAGACGAAGGTAAGAAGAATCAATACATAACGGCGGTAGCCACTCGAGGGTGGCACAAGGGGGGGCTGCGGCATATTAATTCCATCATTATTGTTATTGGTAACCCCACCCTACCAGCCTCGCCGGCATCCTGGAAACGATCATCACCTGCATTAATGACAGGGTATGTCTCTAGCAGGGGCCCTGCCACCGCCCCGGGCCGGTTCGCAAACCGAGTGGGGCTCAGGCATAATTAGCCCTCGCTCAGGCTCACTCCCCAAGGATTTTTTACCGCACATGGATGGACTCATCAGCTGGCTCCAAAGTCTTCCCGACACCGAGGTCCTGGTCGCGGGACGATACCTGGTGATCATGGCCATTGTGGTGCTCTACGGGGGTGAGTATCTCACCTCACGCTCCCGCTTCCTGCAGCAAAACAATATTCCCGCCTCGGTGACCGGAGGCCTCCTGTGCAGCATCGTGCTGGCACTGCTCTCCTACCAGGGATGGCTCAACCTCAGCTTCGACCTGGAGCTGCGCAACCTGCTTCTGCTGATCTTTTTCAGCACTATTGGTCTGACCGCTCGCTTCAGCGCGTTGCTGGCCGGAGGTCAGGCGATCGTGCTGTTGGTTATGCTCTGTACCGCACTCATATTGTTGCAAAATGCAGTCGGTATCTCCCTTTCCATGCTGTTGGGCGAGGGCCCGGTACTGGGACTGTTTGCCGGTAGTATTTCCTTGATTGGCGGACACGGTACCGCCATCGCCTGGGGAGAGGTTGCACGCGCGCATGGCTTTGAGGGCGCGGCGGAGTTTGGCATTGCCGCGGCTACCCTGGGCCTTATTCTCGGCGGTCTGGTGGGAGGGCCGGTGGCCGGAAGCCTGATTCGCCGCCACCGACTGCGGGCACCGGAGACCGAGGAGGAAGCGCTGCCGGTCGCACAGAGCATTCCCCATCGACCGGCAACGGCCGAAGACTTCATCGGCACCATCCTGGCCCTGGGTCTCTGCCTGGCGGTGGGTGACGGGGTGAACCAACTGTTCAGCGGGGGAAACATCAACCTCCCCGGTTTTCTCACCGCGATGATGGTCGGCGTGCTGATTGCTAATCTGCCCCAACGAGTCAAGACAGGGCTGCGCCTGCAGCTCAATCCCCGCGCCATCAACATCGCCGGCAGTGTCAGCCTGCAGCTCTTTCTCACCATGAGCCTGATGAGCATGAGCCTGCTGTCGCTGTCGGGTGTGATCGGTGCACTGGCCCTGATCATGTTTGCCCAAACCCTGGTGGCGGTCCTGCTGGCCGCGTTTGTGGTCTATCGTGTGATGGGCAAAGATTACGATGCCGCCGTCATCACGGGTGGCTTTCTGGGCATTGGCCTGGGGGCCACGCCGGTGGCTCTGGCCAATATGGCCGCCATCTCCGATGAACACGGTCCTTCGGTCAAGGCCCTGCTGGTGGTGCCGCTGGTCGGCGCCTTCTTTATTGACCTGGTGAACGCCGCCGTGATCCAGTTTATCCTCGACCTGCCCCTCTTCAACTGACCGACCTGGTCTGAAAAACAGCCCAACCGGGTGATCCATCCTGTTGGCATCTACGTAACTCAATTTGTGATACGCGGTTGTGCTTTAACTAATCGCTTCTACTATTGATAAATATCAACAAACATGAGAGACGCGGATGAAGATCAGCAAAAAATTAGGTGGTGGCTACCTTCTGATGGTGTTGATGGTGATATTGTGCACCTCTGCCGGACTCTATGGGGTTAACAGGCTGTCTAGCCTGCTGGATTTTATTACCGGTCCCGCCTGGGATACCGCCGATGGCGCCATGGAGGGAAGCATCGGTATCGAAGCGGAGATGATTGGCGTTGGCCTGGCGATCTCGGGGCAGGCCGACACCTCGGTGGCAATGGCGATCATCGACGAAGGCACAGCAACCGCCAAGGAAGCGCTGGGGCGCATGATCAATGCCGGCCTGCTGAACGATGCCGATATTGAGACCCTCAACCGCCAGCAGTCGGCCTTCAACCGGGCTCAGGACGAGCTGCTTAGCAGCCACCAGCAGTTTGCTGGCGCCGACCAGGCTTTGCGAAACAGTTTCAGTGCGTTCCAGGCCCTGATGGTGCAAGCCGAGGAGCTGGGTGACTCCGCCGTGGAGTCGCTTGAGAACAACCCCAACCAGCTGACCAGCTGGAACAGCGGCCTCGCGGAAAAATGGTCCGCCGCCGATGGGGGAATGGAGACTCAGATCGAGATGCTATCGCGTTTCTTCTATTACCAGAGCCTGATAGAGCTGCTGGACCCCAGCAAAACCGCCAGTGAGAAGTCCATACGCGAGGGACTTAGCGACTCCCTTGAAGGGCTACGAGAGAAGGTCGGAGAGATCGCCATACACCCCCTGTTTATGCAGGAGCAGGTCGCGAGTGGACAGTTTCAGGGCCAGGATTTCGCCAGCAGCATCAAGACCGCCCTGGATCAACATGAAAGAGACTCGCAAGCAGCCATTGATGCATTTGAGTCGTTCAGAACCGCCAACGTCCAGTACCAGCAGATTGCTGCCGAGCTGTTGGATACCATTGGTGTGATAGAGGAGTCCGCCGACTCCAAGGTGGAGGGACAGTTGGGCGCCGTCACCAGCGCAAAAACCATCTCCTTCAGCCTTATGCTGATCGCACTGGCAGTCAGTATCATTCTCGCCGCTGCAGTCATGTACTTCGTGGTGCGCGAAATCATCCACGCTATCGAGGGGATGTCCTATGCCAGCACCCAAATTGCCGACGGTGACCTGACGATCCAGATGTGCCGTCCGGGCCAGAATGCCACCAACGACGAGCTGGCGCAGCTCAACCACAACATGGGGCGCATGGCCGATGGCCTGCGCGACACCATCAGTCAGGTTGCAACCACCTCAAGCATGCTCGCCTCCCAGGCCGAAGAGCTGTCGATGGTAGCCAACGAAACCAAAGACAGCGTTCTCGAGCAGCAAAAACGCACCACCTCGGTGGCATCCGCCATCACTGAGATGACCGCCTCCAGCCGAGAGGTGGCCGAAAACACAGTATCAGCAAAAGAGTCTGCCGAACGGGCGCAGGAGGTATCACTGCAGGGCCGCGAGGTGGTCGATGAGACAGTGACCACCATTCGCTCCCTGGCGACGAAGGTGTCGGAAACCGCCAATGTGATCGAGGTCCTCACCCAGGACAGCGAGAAGATCGGTAAAGTGCTGGATGTGATTCGGGGCATCGCCGAACAGACCAACCTGCTGGCACTGAATGCAGCTATTGAGGCGGCACGTGCCGGTGAACAGGGGAGAGGCTTTGCGGTGGTGGCCGATGAAGTGCGCACGCTTGCACAGCGAACCCAGGAGTCAACCCAGGAGATTCAGACGGTGATCCAGGGGCTGCAACAGCGTACCCAACAGGCACATGAAGCGATGCGTAGCAGTGAAGCCCAGGTGGATGAGAGTACTTCACGTGTGACGAAGACGGGCGAAGCCCTGAACCGTATAGCCGCCGAAGTGGAGTTGATCAACGAACAAAATACACAGATCGCTGCCGCAATGTGTCAGCAGGAGGCGGCCACCGAAGAGATTAACCTCAGTGTGATCGATATCGATAACCAGGCCAGTCAGGCGGTGAGCGCGGTCAACCAGACCTCCGAGTCCAGTCGCGAGCTGGCCCGGCAGGCCGGCACACTCCAGGACCTGGTTGCCCGCTTCAAGATATAGGGAACTGTATTGAGGTGTATTACTGCAATACGCCTTCCCAGGCATCTGTACGTTCGCGCATCTGCTGCCGGAGAGGCTCCGGCAGCAGTTCCACGGGATTGAGCTTTTCGCGAATTTCCCAGCCGCCCCCCAACGCCCGGTAGAGCTGCACCAGACTGGTCACTGTATTGCCTTTGGCGATGGTCAGCTGGTCCTGCTGACGGGCATCCGAGCTGAGGGTGCTGATCACCCGGTTAAAGTCGATCGCACCGTTCTGGTACTGGGCTATGGAGATATCGACCGACCGCCCTGAGGCGTCCGCTGCTTGCTGGTAGTAGGTGAGTTGCTCGTAGGACTTCAGATAAGCCACGATGGCGCTCTCGACTTCAGCCTGGGCCTTTAGGACACTGCTTTGGTAGTCCTCCAGCAGTTGCTGGAAGCGCGCATCCTGCAGGCGCACATTACTCTTCAGGCGTCCGTAGTTGAGAATATTCCAGCTGAAGCCACCCACCACAGACCAGGTTTTGGTGTCACTCTCAAATAGCTGGTTGGTTTGTGCCGCTTCGCTGCCGATGGTGCCCCCCAGGGTCAGTGAGGGGTAGAGGTCGGTTTCCGCTACCCCGATCCGCGCACTTTGCGCGGCCAGTTGCCGCTCAGCCGATCTCAGGTCGGGGCGCTGGCGAACCAGGTTCTGCGGCATCCCCAGCGCTATCTGCGGCTCGGTAACCGGTATCGGCCCTCGTTCCGTCAACAATAAGTTCATCTGCTGGGGTGGCGTACCCAACAGCACCGCGAGGGAGTTTTTCAGCTGCTGCAACTCGCTGTCCAGCGCCGGCAGGCTAGCCTGGGTATTGGCCAACAGGCTGGCGGCCTGGTCCTGATCGAGTTCACTCACCTCCCCCGCGCGCAGCTTGGCAGTGGCGATCCTGAGCCCCTCCTCCTGCAAGCGGATATTGGTTAGGGCCACGTCGATACGGCTTTGTGCGGTGCGGATCAACAGGTAATTCTGCGCCACCTGGGCCACCAGCGATACCATCGCACCATCGTAATCGGCAACACTCGCCTCCAGTGCAGCTTCCGCTGACTCTATCTGGCGACTGAAGCGCCCCCACAGGTCCAACTCCCAGCTCAGGTTAAACCCGGTGTTGTAGTCATTAAAGATCACATTGTTTTGCCGTTCCCTGGCGGCACTGGCGGTTATCCGCTGCTGCTGGGGATACTGGCTGCCGATGGCAATCGCCAACTGCTGCTGGGATTGCAATACCCGCAACGCCGCCGAGCGCAAGTCAAGGTTCTGCTCAAGGGCCTGCTCCACCAGCCGGTCCAGCACCGGATCATTGAATGCCGTGCGCCACCACCGAGGATCCGTCGGGGACTGGGAGGAAACCGGTGGCGGCTGAGGGCTGCTCCACTGCTCCATCAGCTGCGGTTCCGGCGCCTGGTAATCCGGTCCCAGCAGGGTACAGCCTCCCATACCCAACGCCAGCAAGGAGAGAGAAGCGCGTCTCGCAATCCGTATCATGATGATTTCCTACTGCAGAGGGGTGGGCAGCGCCACCGGAGGACTGGAGCGTCCACTACCGGTTCGAATTAACACCGAAGCAGTGGTTCCCGCCCGAAGTGAGACACCCTTGGGTATTTCCGTGAGGTGTATACGTACCGGAATACGCTCGGCCAGGCGAATCCATTCGAAGCTTGGATTTACCGCAGGCAACAGCTCATAGCCCGTACTGCCATCCTGCTGGGCGATCCCCCAGCCGATACTGTCCACTACTCCGACCAGGGGTTTATCCGGGTAGGACATCAGGGTGACCACAGCGGGATTTCCCACCCGAATCTGCTCCATCAGGGTCTCGCGGAAAAAACCCTGCACCCAGAAGCTGTTGCTGTCGATCAGCGCTACCATCGGCTGATTGGCCACCGCCTGAGTGCCAATGCGCAGCGTCAGGTTGGTCACAAAGCCGCTGACCGGTGCCCTCACCTCGGTGAACTGCAGGTTGAGTCGTGCCTCTTCCAGCGCAGCCCTGGCGGTGCGAATACCGGCATTGGACTCGCCCGGCGCCCCCAGGTTGGCACGGGCCACCCCGAGATCCGCCTGCGCCTGCGACAGCGAGGCCTGTGACTGCGTCAGGCTGGCCAGGGCGCCTTCGCGTTTTTCAACTGACACCTCATAGCTGGCACGCGCCAGGTCGAGGGAACGCTGAGAGGTTGCCCGCTGTGGCAGCAGCTCCTGCTGGCGCCTGAACTCAGCTCGATCCTTGGCAATCTCCGACTCGCTCTCCTTGATGGCGCTTTGGGCCTGGGCGACCGCGGCCCGGGCGACCTCCACCCGTGCAGCGGCGGCGTCAACCTGCTTGAGCATCGACTGGTAGTTATCCAACGCCTTGTCGTACTGGGCCTGGGCCTGGTCAAAAGCCGCCTGATAAGTGCGCGGGTCCACCCGGAACAGCAATGCCCCCTGCTGCACAAACTGGTTATCCTTAACCGCCAGCTCGACGATCGGACCCGATACTCGAGGCGTGACCTGTACCACCTCGGCCCGTACCTGACCATCCCGCGTCCAGGGGTTCACCACATAGTCCCAGTACTTGTACACCAAACCGATAACGGCAAGGGCAATGACGAGTCCAGTTAGCAGATATTTATGAATATGTATCACCTATCAGACTCCAATAAAAAAGACACCAATTAACAGGCCATAGATAACCACCAGCGCCAGCATAACGAGTGGAGGGTAAAAAAAATATTTCGAGAGCCGAAAATGGTTGAGCGCCCTGGCGGTCGCCAGCGCGGCGAGAAATCCAAGAAAGGCGGCCACCAGAGAGGGCGAAAGATACACCCCTCCCAGCGAAAACTCGTGGGCTACCGGCAACATGGCGGTTGACACTCCCTTTTCATACAAAACGCTCCTCGCGCCAGGGCCGCCAATCGATCTCGGCGGCAACGCCAGCATAGTTTACCAGCGCCTCCGATAGCGATCGCAGCGCATTCAGTTGTCGACTCAAGACCTCCACGGCCTCATCGCTGGGGCGGGCGTCAGGATCCTCGCTCAGGGTACGGTTGACCTGCTGCTCGAACTCATCACAGAAACGGTCCAACCGTTGCCGGTACACGGCCTGCGAGCCCTGACCCGGATCCTCTGCCAGATCTTCGACAATGCCCTGCAACCCGGCCACCCAGCGCTCCACCGCCGGCTTCGTCAGGGGATGCTCCAACCAGCTCACCTCTGCCTCGGCCAGCGACTGCCAGCGTTGCAAGCGAACCGACACTTGTTTGATGCTGAACATCAGCGCCTGTAGCTTGGCCATATTACTTCCTGTCAGGTGTCCATAGGGCAGAAAGGGGATCCAGCCCGCCAACTTGACCGGCAGGCTGGACACCTCATAGCGATGGTAAGCCTCGACGTTTCGCTGCACAAAGCCACCCGAAAAGCCGGGCTCTGCATCAAGCATGCTGCCGGCGCTGCGAAAAAAACGACGCAGAAAATCCAGCACCACCCGCTCCTCCATCAGGTTAAACGGGAAATAGGTCACCAGACTGATCAGCACGGTGAATATCAGAAACATAGCGGCATTATTAAGGGGGTGAATAAACGTGTAGGTTTGCGGGTTATCAATACCTACAATCAAGGCAAACAGAGACAGCCCCAAAGCCTTGGAAAGCATCTTCGTTGGTGAAATGAAGAGATACGCGACGATAAAGAAGTAGACAAACAGCAGGATTCCCAGCTCGATAAAGCTGTTCAGCTGAGGCATAACCAGATAGTAGAACAAGGAGGAGACGACCGAAGTCACCAGAATAGGTTTTACCATCCAGCTGGCCCGTGCCTGGGGTATAGAGACTACCTGCAGGCTGATGGCCGCCACCATACTGAGGGTACCGGCTGGAGTGGGCATATCATTAAAATAGAGTGCCAACAGAAAAATCGACCAGTTAATTAATAAAAAGCGCACCAACGTTTTCCACCGCTCGGGGTCCAGCACGAAGCCTTGATGCCGGGTCTCTGTACCACTCTTGGCAATACGTGCGCCGCTGCTACGGATTTCCAGCAGCCGCTCGTGCAACTCACGAAGCTGCTCCCCCACGTGCAGCAGCCGCTCGCGCATCACCATCACAGCCGCCTTTTGGAACAGGGTAAACTCTAGCTGGGGGTTGCGATTCATATTCAGATCGCACTCCAATGGCTGCCACTCTGAAGCTTCATGACACAGCACTCGCTCCATATCCTTAAAACCTTCCCCCAACCAGTCGAGGTAGCGAACCAGGTCAGGCAGAAGAGAGGAGGGCCCCGAGCCAGGCAGCCCCTCAAAGCTATCTGCCCACTCCTCCAAGGCCACCTGCAACTGGGTTTGCTGGGCCTTCAGCCGGTGCCATAGACCGCTCACTTCGGCCACCCGGTAGGTGTCGGTTTCAGCCGCGACCAACGCATCCGCAAACTGAGCCTGCTGGGCCAACAGCTGGCTGGAAAGAGCGTTCAGGTCTACTGTCGAAGTCGCCTGGCGAAGACGATTCGCGCCCTCCTCAAAATACTGGCGCTGAAGCTTGAAAAGCTGCAGACAGCTGTCGTTAAAACGCCCCTGCCGGCTAACCGGTAAGACCAATATGGAGATCACACTGTAGACGACCACCCCCAGCGTAGTTTCCTGAATACGCGCGATAGCAATCATAAAGGCCGTATCGGTATTGGAGAGCGCCAGGGGGCTGACAATCGCGCAGACCACCCAACTGCACTGCCAGATGTATGGGTGCTTGGCGTAGGGGCTCTGAAAACAACAGGCGGAACCGTAAAGGGTTAAGGCAATAAAGAATAACCACCGGTCCTGTGGAAAAAGAGCCACCAGCACCAGGGCAACCCCTCCTCCCAGGAGGGTCCCAACCACCCGCTCAGCCCCCCGGTTGAGGGCATGACCAACACTGGTTGTAACCACAAGGGCGATCGTTAAAGCAGTCCAGTAGGGCCGATCCAGGTCCATCTCCAGGGCGATGCCGTAGCTGACCACCATCGACAGGGCCAGCACAAAAGCCTCCTGCGCTATCGCCCTGTTCAGCATCGGCACGCGCTGCCCAACCCGCTGTCACTGGCAGCAACCGGCCCTGTTACCCCACCCCAGCAGGGAACCACTCCTGTGTAAGACCGCACTTCTGCGCCCCTCCTGTCAGCGTACATCCCGACTGCCATCACCCTGACCGCACTCCTTAATCCCTGCCTGAGGCTTTATAGTAGGTGATCTGGGCCCGCAGGCAAACTACCACCTTAGGCTTGGAGTGCTCGGTATCCGGGGCCCCTGCCCCCTTGCGCCCGCCCGGCGGATTGGCGACTATGGACACCCCAAAGCGCCTTACGATCGCCATGCTGAAATTCCAACAACTGAGTGCCTTCAAAGCGGTCTACGAGCTGGGCACCATGACGGCCGCGGCCGAGCAGATCCACATCACCCAGCCCGCCATCAGCCGCCTGATCGCCAGCCTCGAGCACCAGCTCAGTTTTCCCCTGTTCGAGCGCATCAAGGGACGCCTGGTGCCCACCGCGCGGGGCAAGGCGTTCTACTTCGAAGTCAGCAAGGCCTTCTTCGCACTCGATAGTCTGGAGGAGAGTGCGCGGGATATTGGCACATGCCACCACGGCAGCCTGCACATCACCGCCTTCCCCATGCTCTCCAACAGTTTCCTGCCGGCGCTGCTGGGCCGCTTCCTGAAGGCGGCCGGGAGCCTCAGTGCCTCGCTCAAAAGCTACCGTTCCGAGGAGGTGCTGCGGCGCACGGAGATCCAGTCCTGCGATATCGGCTTCGCCCTGGTCGATGGCTTCAGTCCCGGTCCCAGTGTGCAGAGTCGCCGGCTGGAGGGCGACTGCGTCTGCATCGTACCGGCCGACAGCCCGCTGGCCCTCAAATCCAGCCTGTGCCCCGAGGACCTGGCCAGCGCCCCCCTGATCCGCTACGAGCAGGACGACTCTACCCAGCAGGCCCTGGACCAGCTACTCGAGCGCCACGGGGTTCGTTGCCATGATCTGCTTGAGGTCTCCTTCGCCAACGTCGCTGCGACCCTGGTCAGCGAGGGGGTGGGGGTGGCCGCCGTCGACCCCTTTACCGCGCTCCACGCACAACAGAGCCAACTGAACATCGCGGTGCGCCCCTTCGAGCCCGGCCTCCCCTTCCAGTTTCACCTGCTGTTTCCGTCCCTTCGCCCCATCTCGCCGACGGCACTGGCGTTTAGCGAGTTTTTCCTGAGCGAGGCCGCCGCGGCCGGCATTGCGCTGCGAATGGAGCCCTCCTGAGCGCCGCTTCCCTGACGCACCGGGGCCCTTCCCAGCCTATAACATTTGCACATAGCCTGGGACGGGATTGGAATTGGCGCTGCGGCGCCGCTGTTCGTAACGTGCACTAGGCTCTGCCTGATTGGCGGCCTCCGCCCCCGAAGCCCTCGCGCTCTATGCACTGGCCGGGTAACGAACAATAAACACAAAGGACCTCCCTATGAAAAAACTGCTACTGTCGCTGTCGCTGCTCCTGGCCGCGGGGGCACCACTTGCCCAGGCCGGGGATAGCCAGACCCTCCGCATCGGTGTCGAAGGGGCCTACCCCCCCTACAGCTGGCTCACCCCCGAGGGGGAGTTGGCAGGCTTTGATATCGACATCGCCCAGGCCCTGTGCAATGAGATGCAGGTCACCTGCAAGCTGGTCCCGCAGGATTGGGACGGCATGATTCCGGCTCTGGTGTCCCGCAAGTTCGACGCCATCGTGGCCTCCATGTCGATCACCGACGAGCGCAAGCAGAAGGTGGACTTCACCGACAAGTATTACCAGATCCCCTCTCGCTTCGTGGCCCGCAAGAACACCAACCTGACCTTCACCCCTGAGGGACTTAAGGGCAAAAAGGTGGGAGTACAGCGCGCCACCACCCACGACAAGTACGTTACCGCCAACTTTCCGGGCGCCGAGATCCTGCGTTACGGTGCCCAGGACGAGGCCTTCCTGGACCTCAAGTCCGGCCGTATCGACCTGGTCATCAACAATATTCCTGCCATCGACAGCGGCCTGCTGAAGAAGGAGGGCGGTGATGCCTTTGCTTTTGTCGGCCCCCTGATCAGCGACCGCGAGTGGTTCGGCGAAGGGGTGGGCATTGCGATCCGCAAGAACAGCCCGCAGCTGCGCAGCGACCTGAACCAGGCGATTCAGGCCATCCGCGCCAAGGGCGTGTACCAGAAGATCCAAAGCAAGTACTTTGACTTCGACATTTATGGTGGCTGACCCCACACCGCTTCGCCGCCGCCCCCCAACCCACCCACTGGTGTCAGCTCCATGAACGACTGCCAGACCTTGATCGTCGGTGGCGGCATGCTCGGCTCGGCGCTGGCTTTCGGCCTGAGTCGGGTCGGCAGCGCCGACGGGGTGCTGATGCTCGATCAGGGCGACAGCAGCCTGAGGGCGGCGCGAGGCAATTTTGGTCTGCTGTGGGCCCAGGGCAAGGGGGCCTCCCTGCCCGCCTACGCCGACTGGACCCTGCGCTCCTGCCGCCTGTGGCCCGAGTTTGCCCGCGAACTGCAGGCCCTGACCGGGATCGACCTGCAGCTACGGCAACAGGGTGGCATCCACTACTGCCTCAGCGAACAGGAGCAGGAGGCCTACGGCCGCGAGCTGGCCCAGCAGGCGGCCCTCAGCCAGGGGGCCTTCGACTACCGGCTGCTGGACAATGAAGGGCTGCGCAAGCTGGAGCCCCACATTGGCCGCTCCGTCCCCGGGGGCGCTTACTCCCCCAACGATGGCCATGTAAACCCTCTCTATCTGCTGCGCGCGCTGCACGCCGGCTTTATTGCCCGCGGTGGCCGCTACCGCCCCAACCATCAGGTGCAATCGATCCTGCGCACCCGCGAGGGGTTTGTACTGCACACCGAGCAGGGGGAACTGCGTACCGAACGGCTGATCCTCACGGCGGGCCTGGATAATGCACGCCTGGCACCCATGGTGGGGCTGCAGCAGCCCCTGCTGTCACAGCGAGGACAGCTGCTGATCACCGAGCGACTGCCGCCCCTGCTCAACTACCCCTCCATCTACCTGCGCCAGACCGGCGACGGCACCCTGCAGATTGGTGATTCGGCCGAACCCGACGCCCACGACGACCGCAATACCCCTGAAGTGATGGCCGAGCTGGCCCGGCGCGCCCTGCTCCTGCTGCCGATGCTGGAGCATCGCCGCATCGTGCGCGGCTGGGGGGCCCTGCGCATCCTCAGCCCCGATGGCTACCCGCTCTACGCCGCCGAGGATCCGTCCCTGGGCCGTGCCCGGGCTTTCGCCTTCAGCGCCCACAGTGGCGTCACCCTGGCCGCCATCCACGCCCTGGAGTTGGCCCCCCAGCTACTGCGCGACGGCATACCGCAGCCCGTGTCGGCGTTTTCACCGCAACGTTTCGAAGGTTAACCATGTTTCAACCACTGTCCCCCGACGCCGACAGCGCCTCGCTGGAGATCTGGATCGACCAGCAGCCGGTGCGGGTTCCGTGCGGCTACAGCGTCGCCGCTGCCCTGCTGCTCGCCGGCCACCGGCACCAGCGCGACTCCCTGCTGTCGGGTCGCCCGCGCGGGACCTACTGCATGATGGGGGTCTGCTATGAGTGCCTGGTGGAGATCGACGGCATTGAAAACCGCCAGGCCTGCATGACCGAAGTGGAGGCGGGTATGGTGATCCGGCGCCAGCGAGCCGCCGGTCAGCAAGACGGTCCCACCCCGGAGGCGCTCGACCATGGGCACTGACCTGGCGATCATTGGTGCCGGACCGGCCGGCATGGCGGCCGCTATCGAGGCGCAGGCGCTGGGGCTCAGTACCCAGCTGCTGGATGAACAGGCTCGGGTCGGGGGACAGATCTACCGCAATATCGAACGCGCCGGGGAGCGTGAACAGCAGCTGCTGGGCCCCGATTATCTGGCGGGGCGCCCGCTGGCCGAGCAGCTCCATCGCAGCGGCACCCGCTACAGCCCCGGTGCCACGGTGTGGCAGATCGATCCCGAAGGCGCGCTCTACTACACCAGTGGCGGCCGGGCCTTCCAGCTCCAGCCCCGCCACATCCTCATCGCCACCGGCGCCCAGGAGCGCCCCATGCCCATCCCCGGCTGGGAGCTGCCGGGGGTGATGACCGCCGGCGCCGCGCAGATCCTGCTAAAGAGTCCCGGCCTGTTGGCCCAGGGAGCGGTCTTTGCGGGCAGCGGCCCCCTGCTCTACTTGGTGGCCAACCAGTACCTCAGGGCGGGGGTGAAGATACAGGCGGTGCTGGATACCACCCCCCTGTCCAACTACCTGCGGGCCCTGGCCAGACTCCCCCAGGCCCTGCGGGGGCTGGGTTACCTCGCCAAAGGGATCTCCCTGCTGGTCCAGCTGCAACGATCGGGGGTTCCCCTGGTCCGCGGAGTGACCGGGGTCGAGGCCCTGGCCGGTGCCAACGGGCTGCTTGAGCGGGTGCGCTACCGCACCCGGGGAGCAACCCGGGAGCTGGCAACCGAGCACCTGTTTTTGCACCAGGGGGTGATCCCCAACAGCAACCTCGCCATGGCCAGCGGCTGCCGCCACCACTGGAGCGAGACCCAGCTCTGCTGGCTCCCGGAGCGAGACCCTTTTGGCCAGAGCTCCCTCCCCCATATCAGTATCGCCGGCGATGGCAGCGGTATCGGCGGCGCCCGCGCCTCGGCGCTGCAGGGACGCTTGGCCGCGCAGCAGATCGCCTGTCGCTTGGGGTTGCAGGAGCAGGGCCGCCGCGATCGCCAGTGCGCCCCCCTGTTCCGGGCCCTGGGGCGTGAACTGGGCTGGCGTCCCTTCCTTGAGACCCTCTACCGCCCCGCCGTCACCCTGCGCCTTCCCCAGGGAGATAATGCCCTGGTGTGCCGCTGCGAAGAGGTACGGGTCGCCGATATCCGCGCAGCCCTGGCCCAGGGCTGCGTCGGCCCCAACCAGCTGAAGAGTTTTACCCGCTGCGGCATGGGCTCCTGCCAGGGGCGCCAGTGCAGCCTCAGTGTGACCGAGCTGATCGCTAACGAGCTGGGCCTGCCCCCCGGACAGGTGGGGCACTACCGCGTACGCGCCCCCGTCAAGCCCCTCACCCTCGGTGAGCTGGCGGCGCTGCAGGAGACCCCGCCCGCCGAGGTCATCGACCCGCTAACGGCCCCACCCTCTACACCAACCGCTGTGAGTTAGGGAGCACTGACGATGACCGTTCAACGTCTGGACAGCAACCAGCGCATGTGCCGTATCCTGATTCACAACAACCGGGGCTATCTGTGCGCACCGGTCCGGACCTGCGTCGAGGCGAGGCTGGCCGGGCCCGAGCTACGGGTGGAGGTGACGGTGATTGCGCCCCTCTAGGGCGGCCCCACGCCATTAAAAAAGCCCCGTACCGGAGTACCCGGTACGGGGCTTTTTTAGCGCTCAGCGATGGCCTGTCAGGCGCTCACCTTGCTGGCGCTGCGGCGGCTGGAACGACGTCCGGGTTTACCCAGCCCCACCGAAGCCTTGTTGCGAGGCGCTTTGGGCGCCCCCTCACGGGCAGCCGGCTGCTCGGCACTGGCGGGACGTGATACCCGCTGGGCCGGACGTCCAGCACGATGCTCCGTTTTGGAGCTGCGTCCACCCTCCGCCTGGCGGGGTGCGCGAGCATCCGCGCCCTGGGCCGGCTTCGCCTTCTTCGGTTTTTTCGCTTTCGGCGGTGTCTTCAGCGGCTGGTCCGGCAGCGCCTGGGCGGGCTCAAAATTAACCACCATCTGACGCTCCAGCTTGCGCTGGATCAGGCGCTCGATCGACACCAGTTCCTTGACCTCTTCGGAGCACACCAGAGAGACCGCCTGGCCGCTGGCCCCCGCACGACCGGTACGGCCGATACGGTGCACATAATCCTCGGCCACGTTGGGCAGCTCGAAGTTCACTACCCGTGGCAGCTGGTCGATATCCAGTCCGCGGGCGGCAATATCGGTCGCCACCAGCACCTGCACCTCACCGGCCTTGAAACCGGACAGGGCACGGGTGCGCGCCCCCTGGCTCTTGTTGCCGTGGATCGCCATCGACTGGATGCCATCCTTGCAGAGTTTCTCCGCCAGGCGGTTGGCACCGTGCTTGGTGCGGGTAAAGACCAGCACTTGCCCCCACTGCTCGGAACGGATCAGGTGGCTTAGCAGTGCCGGCTTGCGGGATTTGTCCACCGGATGCATCCACTGCTCCACCCGCTCAGCGGTACTGTTGGGGGGAGAAACGGCCACACTCTGGGGGTTGTGGAGGATGCCCCCGGCGAGGCGCTTGATCTCCTCGGAGAAGGTCGCCGAAAACAGCAGGTTCTGGCGTTTGGCCGGCAGCAGCTTGAGGATACGGCGGATATCGTGAATAAAGCCCATATCGAGCATACGGTCCGCCTCGTCCAGCACCAGGCACTCGAGGTGGTCAAACTTGACCGCGTTCTGGCTGTGGAGATCGAGCAGGCGGCCGGGGGTTGCCACCAGCACATCGACCCCTTTACGCAGGGCCATCATCTGCGGGTTGATCTTGACGCCGCCAAACACCACGGTTGAGCGCAGGTTAAGGTAGCGCCCGTAATCGCTGACGCTCTCACCCACCTGGGCCGCCAGCTCGCGGGTCGGGGTGAGGATCAGGGTACGCACATGGTTGGGGCGGGCCGGTTTGCCCTCGGCCAAACGGTGCAGCAGGGGCAGGGTAAAGCCGGCGGTCTTGCCGGTACCGGTCTGGGCGGCGGCCATCAGGTCGTGGCCGCTGAGTACAACAGGAATCGCCTTCTCCTGAATGGGGGAAGGGGAGGAATAGCCTTTGTCGGCGACCGCACGCAACAGCGGCTCGGCCAGACCGAGGGAGGAAAACGTCATAGGGTGGTGTGTCCTGGCGGTAGAAAACCGCGCTTACTGGGAAGAATGTCATCAAGCCCGAGGCTCGTGTGGCGCGCATCATAGCCTAAAGCGGCGCCGGATACGATCATTTTCTGCTCGATCCCCCCATCTCGGCCCCCTCGGGCCCCGCCACAGGCGGTGCTGGCAGCTGCACCCGAAAGCGGCTCCCCTGCCCCGGCTGGCTGCTGACGGAGACCGTCCCCCCCAACGCTTCGACCAACGCCTTCACCAGGCTCAGCCCCAGCCCCATGCCCGGCTCATGGCGGCTCTGGTCCGCGCGGTAAAGGCGCTCAAAGATCTGCGCCTGGTCCGCTTCGGCGATGCCGATGCCGCTGTCGGCCACCCATAACTCGGCCACCGCGCCCTGCTGTCGGCAACCGATCTCCACCCAGCCCCCGGCCGGGGTGTATTTGATGGCATTGTCGACCAGGTTGGCCAGCACTTGCCTGAGGCGCACGCTATCGCTGCTGAAACGGAGGTGAGCGGGCGCCTCCAGCCGCAGGCGGATCGCCTTGTCCTGGGCCACGTCCTCATAGAGTGCCTGGCTCTCCTGCAACAGCTCCACCAGATCGACCGGCTCCGGCTGCAGGTTGAGGGTGCCACTCTGGGCCGCCGACAGATCCAGTAGCAGGCGCAGCATCCCCTCGATGCGTTCACTCTCTTCGGCGCAATCGAGCAGGGCCTCGCGCAACCCCTCGGCGCGGCCGGCCTCCCGCGGGTCTCGGGTGAGGGCGCTCTCCAGGCTCAGGCGCATACGCGCCAGCGGTGTGCGCAGGTCATGGGCGACCGAGTCGAGAGACTGCTGCATGGCGTTGATCAGCCCCTCGATGCGCCCCAACATCTCGTTAAACAGCTGGGCCAGTTCCCCCAGCTCGCTGCTGGGGTTGCGAATAACCACCCGGGCGCTCATCTCCCGCGCCCTGACGGTACGCACCGTCTCAACCAGATCCCGAACCGGGCGCAGGGCACGCCAGTTGAAATAGGCGCTGAGCAGTAACCCCAACAGAAACAGTGGCGCCATCACCTGCACCATCAGCTGGCGATTGGCCTGCAGGCGCTGCTCACGGGGCTCGGCCGAAAGCCCGAGCTGGAGTCTGCGTCCCTCTCCCAGCGCCACTGAACCGGTTAACAGCTCAATGGGGGGAGCACTCTCTCGTGTCACCTGCTGGCTGAACCAGCCCCCGCCCTGCGGCTCCAGCCTGGTGGTGCGGGTCCAGCCCTCGGGTTGCACCAGCACCAGGCGGTTGTCGCCACCATCCAGCAGTTCGAGACGCATCGCGCTGCGCTGGAAAAAGGCCGCATCGCGCTCGATCACCTGCTCCAGTTTGTGCAATCCGACCTGGCTTTCCAGACGCTGGTAGTTCTCCAGCCAGGTATCCAGCAGGCGCTGGTCCTGCTCCAACTGGGAGCTGGCCAGCAGGCGGTCCACAATCACAAAGAGGGCACAGACGCACAGCAGGAACACCGCCGCGTAACGCAGGGTCAGGTCGAGGGCGGTGTTGCGCCGAATCGAGGCGAGCCCCCGATTAATCCAGCTTAAGGACATAACCCACCCCCCTCAGGGTATGCAGCAGGCGCGGCTCAAACCCCTTATCGATCTTGCTGCGCAGTCGGCACACCAGCACATCCACCACATTGGTCTGGGGGTCGAAACCGTAATCCCACACCTGCTCCAGTATCATGGTTTTGGTCACCACTCTCCCCGGATGGCGCAGCAGGTACTCCAGCAACTGGAACTCCCGCGGCTGCAGGTGGATCTTCTGCCCGCCTCGGGTCACGCTCTTGCGCTGGCTGTCCAGTTCCAGGTCCGCCAACCCCAAGCGGGCCGGCGAGGCGGATTGCGCCACCGCCTGGCTGCGCCGCAGCAACGCCTGCACCCGCGCCAGCAGTTCGGAGAAGGAGAAGGGTTTGGTGAGGTAGTCGTCGCCGCCGGTCTCCAGCCCCCGAACCCGATCTTCCACCGAGCGCCTGGCGCTCAGCACCAGTACCGGCATGGCACTTCCGCGCGCCCTCAGCTCGGCGATCACCGACAGTCCATCGCGCCCCGGCAACATGAGATCGACAATCGCCAGGTCGTACTCCGCCTCAATCGCCAGTGCCAGCCCCTCCTCACCGTCACCGACCCGATCCACCCCATAACCCGACTGCTGCAACCCCTTGCAGACATAGCGGGCGATAGTGTCGTCGTCTTCGATCAAAAGCAGCTTCATGGCGGTTTCCTGGCGTTTCCCGGGTACCAAATTACCACGCCGGCAGCGGGGGAACGAGCAACCTTACCAATCTGTAATCTTGCCGCAATCCTGGGGCAAGGATCGGGGGGTAACCTAGCGACGAACACAATCAACCACCATAAGGATACCAATATGAAGACGACCGCTACTGCTCTGTTTGCCTGCGCCACCCTGGGCGCTTCCCTCAGCCTTTCCGCGGCCGAGCTGCCCACCCAGACCTACCTGCCGCTGGACACCGCACAGGCACTGGCCAACGCCGCCATGAAAAGCTGCACCGCCGAAGGCTACAGCGTCAGCGTCACCGTAGTGGACGCCGCGGGCCTGACCCGTGCCCAGCTGCGCGCCGACAAGGCCGGCCCCCACACCCTGGAGAGCAGCCGCAAGAAGGCCTTTACCTCTGCCAGCATGGGACGTCCCAGCGGCGACCTGGCGGCGCTGATCAAGAAGATGCCCGAGCTCGATGGCCTGCGGGATATGGACCCCAACTTGCTGATGCTGGGCGGTGGCCTGCCCCTGAAAGCCGGTGACGAGAAGATCGGCGGCATCGGTGTGGGCGGTGCCCCCGGCGGTCACCTCGACCAGGCCTGCGCCCAGGCAGCCATCGACAACGTACTGGGTCAGTAACCCTCCCCAGCTGCCATCGCCCAACGGCGGTGGCAGCCGGCCTCCTGTGTGCCCTCCCGCACCCGTCCCCACCGAGACCGCGGGACGTTGTCCCCCTCGAATGGCCGGCTTGACGCTCCCCCCGGGCCTACATAGGCTTAATGGAAACCTGCGTCAGAAGTAGTTCACCACCATGTTCCCCCGGCTAGCCCCCCGCCTGTTCGCCCGCTGCCCGCGCACCCCGGCACGAGTGCAGTGGTACCTGCGCCCCCTGCTGGCGCTAATAGGGCTGCTGCTTCTACTGCCCAGCCTCAGGGCCCAGGCCAGCGAGGTGGTTCGCCTCTCCAACAGCGAGTGGCCACCCTATTTTTCCGAAACCCAGAAACACGATGGCATCGGCTCCCACATCGTCAGCGAGGCCTTTGCCCTGGAGGGGGTCCGGGTCGAGTACCAGTTCTTCCCCGCCCGCCGGGCGCTGGAGCTGGCCAAGAACGGCACCTTTGATGGCACCGTAGGCTGGGAGCTGAACGAGGAGCGCAGCCGCTACCTGATCGCCAGTGACGTGGTGTGGGAATCGCCCTGGGTCTTTTTCCATCGGGTCACCACCCCCTTCGACTGGAGCGACCTCGCCAGCCTGCGTTACCACCGCATCGGTGGAACGGTCGGCTATATGTACACCCCCGAGTTCCGGGAAGCGGAAACCGCCGGGATTGTGACCCTCGACCGCGGCCCCTCCGACGATGTTGGCTTTCGCAAGCTGCTGGCCGGCCGCTTCGAACTCTTTCCCCAATTACGGGAGGTGGGCTACTACCAGATTCGCCAACTCTTCAGCCCGCAGCAGCAGCGCCTCTTTACCCATCACGAAAAGCCCTTCGGCAGCCATCGTGACCAGCTTCTGATTTACCGCCACCACCCACGCAGCCAGGCGCTGATCGATGCCTTCAACCGGGGGCTGGCAAAACTGCGCGACAGCGGTCAACTGGAGCGCTACTTTGATGCCCTGGCCCGGGGCGAGTACAATCTCGAGCCGAACCACTGATTCCATCCACACCCAACCCCCGGGAAACCCAGCAAATGCAGTTAAATGATCCCTTTGGCCGTATGGCAACCAAACGCCAGCGTGAGTACGAGGTTGTGCGCCAGTCCCTCCAGGGCTCCGATGTCACCACGGTTGAGGCGGGGCAGGCGCTACTCAACAATATTCGCCAGCGCGGCAAGTGGATGATTCTGGGGGCGATCCCCTGCGCCCTGATCCCCGCCCTGCTACTGCCGCAGTTTGCCCTCGCCTTTATTGTTACCGGCGTACTCTTTATCGCCTGGACCTTCAGCACCACCCGCAATGGCCTCGGCTACGTACAGCGCTACATCAACGAAGAGTTGCAGGGCGCCACAGACGACGCCGATCGGTCTGACACCACCCCTTGATCCTCTCCGCCTCCTGGGCTCCCTGGTCGGCAACGCCCCGCAAACGTGCACTCCGGTGCACGTTGATGGCACCGAAGTAGCGCACCAAACCGAACCCTCCCTCACGTCTCGTTGCACCACAGCGGAGCCCACCCCCTCACTGAAGCGGCCCCACAATAAGGCGATAATCTTTCGCTTTTAAATTTTTCTTTTAATTTCAGCACCTTAAAAACAAGCCAATCAACTGGTACGCATCCTGCTATGTGAGCTCCGAAACGGGTGAACCCCCCCGGGTATCACCCACCACTCCAACATGGCAGGGACCCTCAATGAACAACACCTCACCGCAGCGAATCATTGTCATTGGCAACGGCATGGTTGGGCACCAGTTTATTGACGCCCTGCTGACCAGCGATGGAGCGGAGTCTTACCGGATTACCAGCTTTTGCGAAGAGCCCCGCCCCGCCTACGACCGCGTTCACCTGACGGAGTTTTTTGCCCAGCGCAGTGCCGAGCCCCTGGCCCTGACCAGCGCAGCCCGCTACCGCGAGTCGGGAGTGCAGCTCCACCTCAACGACCGGGTAGTCAAGATCGACCGCGAACGTCGTCAAGTGCACTCCGCCCAGGGGGGGGTGCTGGGGTACGACAAACTGGTGCTGGCGACCGGATCCTTCCCCTTTGTTCCTCCCATCGAGGGCAACGATCGCCCGGACTGCTTTGTCTACCGCACCATTGAGGACCTGGAGGCGATCGCCGCCTGCGGTGACCGCGGTGCGCGGGTGGGGGCGGTGGTAGGCGGCGGTCTGTTGGGGCTGGAGGCGGCCAAGGCGCTGACCGACCTGGGGCTGGAAGCCCACGTGGTGGAGTTTGCTCCCCGCCTGATGGCGGTGCAGCTCGACGAGGGGGGCGGCGCCCTGCTCAAACACAAGATTGAGGCGCTGGGGGTGGGGGTGCATCTCTCCAAAGCCACCTCCGCCATCGTCGACGGCGAGCAGCACCAGCACCGCATGGCCTTTGCCGATGGCAGCGCACTGGAAACCGACCTGGTGATCTTTTCCGCCGGCATCCGCCCACGGGACGATCTCGCCCGTGACTGCGAACTAAAGGTCGGCGAGCGCGGCGGTATCTGCATCAACAACCAGTGCCAGACCTCCGACCCCGATATCTACGCCATCGGCGAGTGTGCACTGTGGAACCAGCAGATTTTCGGCCTCGTAGCCCCCGGCTACCAGATGGCAAAAGTGGCGGTATCTCATATTACGGGAGCAGAAGCCGCCTTCACCGGCGCCGACATGAGTACCAAACTCAAACTGATGGGGGTCGATGTTGCCAGTATCGGTGATGCCCAGGCCAGAACCCCGGGGGCACGTACCTACACCTGGTTCGACGAACCCGCCGAGGTGTACAAAAAGCTGGTGGTCAGCAGCGACCGGCGTCACCTGCTGGGGGCGGTACTGGTGGGGGACGCCGAGCAGTACGGCACCCTGTTGCAGTACCTGCTCAACGCCATTCCACTGCCGGAGCACCCCGACGCCCTGATCCTGCCCTACCGTGGCGATGATGCCCAGACCGGACTCGGCGTGGGTGCGCTGCCGGAAAGCGCGCAGATCTGCTCCTGCCACGCTGTCTCCAAAGGGGATATTCGCGCCGCCATCGACGCCGGCTGCTGCTCGCTGGCCGAGGTCAAGGGGGAGACCCGCGCCGCCACCGGCTGCGGGGGCTGCGCCCAGCTGCTCGGCTCGCTGGTCAACCATGAACTGGAGGAGCTCGGGATGGCGGTCAGCCGCGACCTCTGCGAGCACTTCCCCTACAGCCGCCAGGAGCTCTACCACCTGGTGAGGGTCGGCGAGATCACCACCTTCGACCAGTTGCTGGTCCGTCACGGCTCCGGCCAGGGCTGCGAAATCTGCAAGCCCACCGTCGCCAACATTCTCGCCAGCTGCTGGAACCAGTACGTACTCAAGCGCGACCATATCGGCCTGCAAGACACCAACGATCTCTACCTCGGCAACATGCAAAAAGATGGCACCTACTCGATCGTGCCACGGATTGCCGGTGGCGAGATCACCCCGGACAAGTTGATCGTGCTGGGGGAGGTAGCCCGCGAGTATGGCCTCTACACCAAGATCACCGGTGGCCAGCGCATCGACCTGTTCGGCGCCCAGCTGCACGAGCTACCGGCTATCTGGCGGGTGCTGGTCGACGCCGGTTTTGAAACCGGCCACGCTTACGGCAAATCGGTACGTACCGTTAAATCCTGCGTTGGCAGCAGCTGGTGCCGCTACGGCGTGAATGACAGCGTGGGGCTGGCGATCGAGATCGAGAATCGCTACAAGGGGTTGCGCTCTCCCCACAAGCTCAAGTTTGCCGTCTCCGGCTGCACCCGCGAATGCGCCGAAGCCCAAAGCAAGGACATCGGCGTGATCGCCACTGAGAACGGGTGGAACCTCTATGTCTGCGGCAACGGCGGCATGAAGCCCCGCCATGCCGACCTCTTTGCCACTGACCTCGACCACGACCGCCTGATCGCCACCATTGACCGCCTGCTGATGTTCTACATTCGCACCGCCGACCGCCTGCAGCGCACCTCGGTGTGGATGGAAAACCTGGAGGGGGGGCTCGACTACCTGCGCCAGGTGATCCTCGAGGACAGCCTTGGACTCGGCTCTGATCTGGAGGCGGAGATGGCCCATAACATTGCCAATTACCAGTGCGAATGGGCCACCACCCTTGCGGATGAGCAGAAGCTCAAACGCTTCAGCCACTTTATCAACAGCGACGCCACCGACGATCACCTGGCCTTTGTCGAGGAGCGTCACCAGCGCCGTCCCGCCAGCGCCACAGAACGCGAGCAGCTGATCGCACAAGCGAGTTAGTCTCTTATTTAACGGATAAGCAAGGAGCGGTTATGAACTGGAAAGCGGTCTGCCTGCTGGATGACATCGATCCCAATACCGGCGTCTGCGCGCTGGTAAACGGACACCAGGTGGCGCTCTTTCGCCTGGCGCAGGGCGACCAGCTGTTCGCGATCGGCAACTACGACCCGGTGGGTGGGGCCAATGTGCTCTCCCGTGGGCTGATCGCCCAGCTGGGGGAGGTGACCAGCGTGGCCTCCCCCCTCTACAAGCACCACTTCTGCCTCAGCACCGGCGTCTGCCAGGAGGACAGCAACCTGCGGGTGCCCACCTACCCGGTGCGCCTCAGGGATAACCGGGTCGAGGTGGTAGCCTGATGCAGGCGCCCGGCAGCCGCTCCCCGGCGCGGCAGGGAGAGCGCCCGCGACTGGTGGTGATCGGCAACGGCATGGCCGCAACCCGCACCCTCGATGAGCTGCTGGCCATCGCTCCCGACCACTACCGTATCACCCTGCTCGGGCGCGAACCCGGTCCGGCCTACAACCGCATCCTGCTCTCCCCGCTACTGGCCGGCGAGATCGAGCTGGAGCAGATCCGCCTGCACGACCGCGACTGGTACCACCAGCAGGGGATCGAGTTGCTGACCGGCACCGGTTACCAGGTCACCCGCATCGATCGCCATCGCTGCCGCGTGCAGTGCGCAAACGGCCAGCAGATCCACTACGACCGCCTGCTGATCGCCACCGGCTCGCTCCCCGCCCTCCCCGAGCTTGAGGGGCTGAGCCCCGGGGGCAACCCCCTGAAGGGGGTACTGGGGTTTCGCGACCTGGCGGACGTGGAACAGATGACCCAAGCCGCCCGTGCGGGGAACGAGGCGGTGGTGATCGGCGGTGGCCTGCTGGGACTGGAGGCCGCCCACGGCCTCAACTGCCTGGGGATGCGGGTCACCCTGGTGCACCGCGCCCCCTACCTGCTCAACCGCCAGCTCGACCCCGAAGCCGCCGCCCTGCTTCAACGGGAGCTGGAGTCCCGCGGCATCCGCTTTGTGCTGGCAGGCCGGAGCCGGGCGGTGCGCCATCACACTGATGCGGATGGAGCCGACAAAGTGGCCGCCCTGGAGCTGGAGGATGGCCAGCGCCTGGCCGCCGACCTGCTGGTGGTTACCACCGGCATCCGGCCCAATATCGAGCTGGCCGCGGCCTGCGGCCTGGCCTGCCGGCAAGGGGTTCTGGTCAACGACTGCCTGCAAACCTATGACCCGCGGATCTACGCCGTCGGTGAATGTGTCGAACACCGTGGGCTTACCTTCGGCCTGGTGGAGCCGCTGTTCCAGCAGGCCCGGGTCTGCGCCAACCAGCTGGCCGGGATCGGCACCGGCCGTTATCGCTTCACGCCGCCGCCCACCCGCCTCAAGGTCTCCGGTATCCAGCTCTTCTCCCTCGGGGAGCTGGAACCAGCCGCCACCGACAGTCCCCCGCAGGCCCTGGTCTACCGGGACCCGGCCGGGGGTATCTACCGCAAGCTGCTGCTGCGGGATAACCGCCTGGTGGGAGCCGTGCTTTATGGCGAGGTAGCCGACGGCCCCTGGTACTTTGAACTGATGCGCACCGGTCAAGACCTCAGTGCGCTGCGGGCGCAGCTCATCTTTGGCCAGGCCTGCTGCGAGCGCCTGCAGCGGACACGCCCCCCCGTTACCGCCGAGGAGGCCGCATGAGCGCCCTTATTACCCCGGTCCGTGCCGATGCCTCCGACCGAACGCCGGCCAGCCGTTGCGTGCGCACCACCTGCCCTTACTGCGGCACCGGCTGCGGGATCGACGCGCGCCTCCCCGCCGACCTCGACAGCCGCGCAGTCGCCACCATCGAGGGAGACCGCCTCCACCCCACCAACAGCGGCTCACTCTGCTCCAAAGGCAGCCACCTGGGGGAGACCCTCTCCACCCGCGGGCGCCTGCTTCGTCCTGAACTCGACGGCCAACCCTGCCACTGGGAGCAGGCCCTGGACGCCGCGGCTGAGCGCCTCGGTGCCATCATCGAGACGCACGGCCCCGACGCCGTCGCCTTCTACTGTTCCGGCCAGCTGCTCACCGAGGACTACTACGTCGCCAACAAACTGATGAAGGGGTTTATCGGCAGCGCCAACATCGACACCAACTCCCGCCTCTGCATGTCCTCGGCGGTGGTCGGCCACAAGCGCGCCTTCGGCAGCGACAGCGTGCCCGCCTGCTACCTGGACCTGGAGCTGGCCGACCTGGTGGTGCTGACCGGCTCCAATGCCGCCTGGTGCCACCCCATTCTGTTCCAGCGCATCCGCGCCGCCAAACAGGCACATCCGGGCAAGCGGCTGGTGGTGATCGACCCACGCCGAACCGCCAGCTGCGACGACGCCGACCTGCACCTGCCGATCAAACCCGGTACCGATGCCCTGCTCTTCAACGGCCTGCTCAACTGGCTGGCCGAGCAGCAGGCGATCGACCCGGACTACATCGCCCGCCACACCGAGCAGTTCGACAGCGCCCTCGCGGCGGCCCGCTCCAGCGCCCCCGATATCGCCACGGTGGCCGCGGCCTGTGAGCTGGAGGTGGCGGCGGTGGAGCATTTCTTCCGCTGGTTTGCCGAGACTCCCAAAACCCTCACCGCCTTCAGTCAGGGGGTCAACCAGTCGAGCGCCGGCAGCGACAAGGTCAATGCCATCATCAATGTGCACCTGGCCACCGGCCGGGTGGGCCGCCCCGGCGCCTCCCCCTTCTCCCTCACCGGCCAGCCCAACGCCATGGGCGGGCGCGAGGTGGGGGGGCTGGCCAACCAGCTGGCCGCTCACATGAACCTTGAGGATCCTCGCCACCGTGCACTGGTGGCGCAGTTCTGGGGCAGCGAGCGGGTCCCCGAGCAGGCCGGGCTGAAAGCGGTGGAGCTGTTCGAGGCGATCGAGGCAGGGCGGGTCAAGGCGGTCTGGGTCATGGCCACCAACCCGGTCGACAGCCTCCCCGACGCCGACCGGGTGCGTGCCGCCCTCGAGCGCTGCGAGCTGGTGATCCTCTCCGACTGCATGGACCGGACCGACACCGCCGCCAGCGCTCATATCCGTTTTCCCGCCACTGCCTGGGGGGAGCGTGATGGCACCGTCACCAACGCCGAGCGCTGCATCAGTCGCCAGCGCCCCCTGCAGCCTTCCGCCGGCGAGTCGCGGCCCGACTGGTGGATCATCTGCCAGCTGGCGCGGCGACTGGGCTTCGGCGCCGCCTTCGACTACCAGGCCCCCTGGCAGATCTTCCGCGAACACGCCGCCCTCAGCGTCCTCGACAACCGCCCCGACGTCCTGCCCCGAGGCTTTAACCTGGGGCCGCTGGCCCATATCAACTCAACGAGCTATGAGGCGCTGGCCCCCATCCAGTGGCCGGTCAGCATGGAAGCCCCGGCCGGCAGTGCACGGCGCTTCGACGACGGCCGCTTCGATACCGACAACGGCCGTGCCCGCTTCGTCCCCATCCAGCCGCGCCCGCCCCACTACCGCTGCGACCACGCCTACCCCCTGGTGCTCAATACGGGACGGGTTCGGGACCAGTGGCACACCATGACCCGCACCGGCCTCAGCCCCAGCCTCTCGGGCCACCGCCCGGAGCCCGAGGTCAGCCTGCACCCCGACGATGCCGCCCGCTACGGGCTGCGCCCCCGGGAAATTGCACGCCTGCGCTCGCGCTGGGGCCGCCTGCTTGCGCGGGTGGCCCTCAGTGACCAGATGCGCCCGGGGGAGCTCTTTGTCCCCATGCACTGGAACGACCAGTTCGCCCGCGAAGGAAGGGTGGGGGCGCTGGTCAACCCCGCCACCGACCCCCTCTCGGGTCAACCCGAGAGCAAGCACACACCGGTGGCGATCGAAGCGCTGGATGCCCGCTGGTACGGCATACTGCTGAGCCGCAATCCGCTGCCCGCTGCCGCGGACAGCGCCGACTACCGCACGCGCATCTGTGAGGCCCGTGGCGAGCGGCTGATGCTGGCGGGAAGCGGCGAAGAGCCGGACTGGCCCTCCACCGCCCGTCGCTGGCTGGGGGGGGAGGCTGAGACCGGGGCTGCGCAAGAGTGGATTGAGTACGAGGATCGCTCGCAAGGGGTGTACCGCCTCGCTCGGCTGCGCGAGGGTCGCTTGCAGGCGCTGCTGTGGGTGGACCCCGATCCCGAGCTGCCGGACACCCAGTGGCTGGGCGCGCTGCTGGACGCAGAGCCACTGGAGCCCGAGCAACGCCGGGCGCTGCTCAGTGGACTGCCCCCCCAGGGAACCCGCTGCGGTGGCGCCACTGTCTGCGCCTGCTTCGGGGTGGGCAAGAACACCCTGCTGGAGGCGATCCGCACCCGGGGGCTCAACTCAGTGGACGCCCTCGGCCAGGCCCTCAAGGCGGGTACCAACTGCGGCTCCTGCCTGCCGGAGCTGCGCGCCCTGATCCAGCAGCAGTACAGCCCCCGAATGCCGCCTTCCCAGGCCGGTGCGAGCAGGCGGAATTGAAGCTACAATGGGCGATCGACCACTGCACAGTCGGGTACGGTTATTAACACCTCCCCTGCCACTTCCCGCCCTCGCACCCCCGCAGCGATGCGAGCGCTGATCGACGAGATCCGCCGCCAGATCCCCTTCGGGCTCAGCGAAGCGGAGATCTGCTCCGGCACCTGCCGGGGCTGCTCGAAGAAGCTGCTCGACTACCTCGATCGGGAGCTGGAGGAGTGGGAGATTCGCCTCAACCAGGGCGAGATCCCCAACCTGGGGGACCTGCGTTCGCTGGCCCAGCGCAGCCGCAAGATCCACAATGCCCTGGCCCGCAGCCAGCTACTGTAGGGCTCTTTCTGGGGCCTAATCGACCCGCTGGTGCCAGGCGCGACCGCGCCCCGATATCAGGGCGTCAGCGGAGTCGGGGCCCCAACTACCGGCAGCGTAGGGTTCCAGCGGCGTCTGGCACTGGTGCCAGGCGTCGATCAGGTTATCACACCACTCCCAGGAGGCCTCGATCTCGTCGCGGCGCACAAACAGCGAGGAGTTGCCCCGCATCAGCTCCAGCAGCAGCCGCTCGTAGGCATCGGGAATACGTCCCTGCTGGCCACCGCCGAAGTCCAAGTCCAGCGCCTGCGACTGCAATGCCATCCCCTGCTGCAGGCTCTGCTCCTTGGTGGCCACCCGCAGACGAATCCCCTCGTCGGGCTGCAGGCGGATAATCAGCTTGTTCTGCACCATTGAGCGCTGGCGCGGGTCAAAGATGTAGTGCCGTTGCGACTTGTAGTGGATCACGATCTCCGACACCTTGTCGGCCAGCCGCTTGCCGGTGCGCAGGTAAAACGGAACCCCCGACCAGCGCCAGTTGTCGATGCTCACCCGCAGGGCGACAAAGGTTTCGGTATCGCTGTTACTTCGCCCCCCCTGCTCCTCCAGGTAACCGGGACAAGGGACCCCGTCGATCTGTCCGGCCCGGTACTGGCCCCGAACCGAGCGGCGAGCCACGTTTTTGGCGGTAATCGGCCGCAGTGCCCGCAGCACGTTGAGCTTCTCGTCGCGGATACTGTCGGCGGTGAGCTGGGTGGGGGGATCCATTGCCACCATGCACAGCAGCTGGATCAGGTGGTTCTGCACCATGTCGCGCATCTGCCCGACCCGGTCGTAGTAGCCCCAGCGCCCCTCGATCCCCACCTCCTCGGCGAGGGTGATCTGCACATGATCGATGTGGTTCTGGTCCCACTGCGAGCCGAACAGGTTGTTGGCAAAGCGCAAGGCGATCAGGTTCTGCACCGTCTCCTTACCCAGATAGTGATCGATGCGGTAGATCTGCGACTCGCTGAAGTAGCGGCTCACGGTATCGTTGATGCAACGCGAGCTCTCCAGGTCGTGCCCCACCGGCTTCTCCAGCGCGATGCGTCCGCCGGGGACGATGGCGTCGCTGGCGTTGAGATTCTCGCAGACGGTGCCGTAAAGCTCGGGCGGGGTCGCCAGGTAATAGATCACCGTGGGGGAAAGGTCGACCACCAGGGTTTTGATCGCCAGGTAGTCCTTCGGCTCCGACAGCTCCAGGCGCAGGTAGCGGATGCGCTTGAGCAGCGCCTGCCAGTGGCTCTCCTTGAAAGCACTGCCGACCGCGCGCCGCACCGCCGCCTCCACCTGGGCGGCAAAACTCTCGTCGTCGAGGGGCTTGCGGGCCAGGCCGATGATGCGCGACTGCTCATGCAGCAGCCCCGCCGCCTGCAGATGGTAGAGGGCGGGAAACAGCTTGCGCAGCGAGAGGTCGCCGACGCAGCCAAAGAGGATCAGGTCGCAGGGGGCCAGTTCGGTGTCGGTCTGCATCATTGGGGGTACACTCCCGCCTCGCGAGCCGCCTCACAGGCGCGGCGCGCGCGGGCTTCAATCTCTTGCCAGGCCTCACCGGCGATCAGCGAAGCCGGCGCGACCCAGGAGCCCCCCACCGTCACCACCGAGGGCAGCCCCAGGTAGTCGCAGAAGTTGTCGGCGCCGATTCCCCCCGTCGGGCAGAAGCGCGCCTCGGGAAAGGGGCCGGCCAGGGATTTGAGCATCGCGGTGCCACCGCAACTGGCGGCGGGAAAGAGCTTGAACAGGTGAAATCCGCGCTCCATCCCCATCATCAGCTCCGAGGCGCTGGCCACCGCCGGCACGTAGGGCAAGGGTTGCTCCCGGGCCGCCTCCAGCAGCGCCGGGGTAAGCCCGGGACTGATGGCAAACTGGGCGCCGGCGGCCGCCACTTCGGCAAACTGGGCGGGACGGGTCAGGGTACCGGCCCCCACCACCACCTCACCCACCTCATCGCGAATCGCACGGATCGCGGAAAGCCCCTGGTCGGTGCGCAGGGTCACCTCCAGTACCGAAATGCCACCGGCCAGCAGCGCCCGGGCCAGGGGGACGGCGTGACGCCAGTTATCGATCACCAGTACCGGCAGTACCGGCGTCTGCGACAGCAGGCTCAAGGCCCGGGTGTCCTCTGTTCGGCTCATGCGTTCATCACTCCTGTGTTGTGGGGCCACCCTGGGCGGCCTCTCCCACCAGCGCCCCGCTCCCTTGTGCCAGCAGCGCGGCGCCCTTCAGCCCACTATCCGGGTCCAGCAGGGCCCGGGTAGGAATCTGCTGCAGGTACTCCCGGTAACGCCCCTTGTCCTCGAAACGTTGTCGAAACCCGCTCGCCTGCAGCAACGGGTAGAGTTTTTCTACTATACCACCGCCCAGGTAGAGCCCGCCTCCCGCCCCCAGGGTCAGGGCCAGGTTTCCAGCCACCGATCCCAGCATTGCACCGAAGCGAAGCACCGTTTCCCGCTCCTCCCCCGCCTGCGCCAGCGCCCGGGCACCCAGCTGGTGCGGTGTTATCGCCTCTACTGCCCTGCCAGCGTGCAGTTGCAGTGCCTGGTGGAGCAGCACCAGCCCCGGGCCCGACAGCAGACGCTCGCAGGATAGGTGGGGATAGCGCTGCCACAACAGCGCCAGCAGCTCCCGTTCCAGTTCATCCGCCGGGGCAAAATCGCTGTGTCCCCCTTCGCTGGGCAGGGCCAGCCACCCCCGAGCGGAGGGAAGAGCGACACCCACCCCGAGGCCGCTGCCCACCCCCAGCAATACCAGCGGCTGCCCGCACCGGCGCTGCCCCGCCCCGCCCAGCGGGTGGAACTGTTGGGGGTCGGTGGAGGCCAGCGCCAGCACCTGGGCGCAGAGATCGTTGCAAACCCGCAGCGCCCGGAAGCCCCAGCGTTGCTGCAGCGCGTCGATACTGAATCGCCAGCCGCTATTGGTCATGGCCACCCCGTCCCCACTGACCGGGGCGGCGATCGCCAGCACCAGCTGGCGAGGCAGGGGTTCACCACTCTGCTCGCGGTAGCGCTGCAGTGCCGCATCGAGGGAGGCCAGCTCCGCCATCGGCAGCACCCGATGTTGGTGCAGGGCGTCATGACCGGGGCGCCGTTGGGCAAAGCGCGCATGGGTGGCGCCGATGTCCGCCAGCAGGCAGGGCAGGTCCGGGTCTATCGCGGTATCCCTGTTGCGCATTGCGTCGCCTCTCTGGGACGGCTCGCTAATCGATCGCCTCGATCACCAGCCGCTCGCTGTCCGATACCCGAATCTGCTGTCCATTAACGGTTTCGAAGCGGCGATTTTCCAGCTTGCCCTTGAGCACCTTGTATTCCACCTCCTCCCCATTGACCGGATTCACCACCCGAATCGAAAGCAGGCGATGGCTGTCGTGGTAGTCGTACAGCAGGTAACCGGCCGCCCCCAGGGTCACCAGGGCGGCAAGCGCGTAGGAGAGCCAGCGAAAGGGAACCGGAAAGGGGGCTGCCGCGCTCCCCGGGGGCAGGGCGGGGGCGGCACTGGCCGCGCCCTGGCCGCGGTGGCGCAGGTAAAGTACCACGCCGATAATGATGGCGGCGGTAACCAGAAACTTGGTGATCATAGCGGGTTCCGTAACAGCTCAATGGAGGGGGGGGGCCAGCGCCCCCTTTACAGCGATCATATCGGGTTGCGGCAGCGGGTACAAAAAGCGGCGCGCTAACCCGGAGGCTAGTTAGAGCAGCAGGGGCTGGATATCCAACATCGCCCCGGACTCCGCTTGCTCCAGCTCAGCGGGCAGAATGATCAGGCAGTTGGCGCGGCTCATGGAGCTGAGCACCCCAGAGCCCTGGGTGCCCGTGCTGCGCACGCAGAGCTGGCCCCTTTCGTTACGGTGGAAAACCCCGCGCTGGAACTCGGTACGCCCGGCGCGCTTTTTAAGGGGTTCGCTCAGTGTCGCCGGCAGCGTCAAGGGCTGCCAGCGCTCGACCCCCTGCAGCTTGCGGATCGCCGGAAGCACAAACTGCAGGAAGGTCACCATCACCGCCACCGGGTTTCCCGGCAGGCCGAAGAAAACCGATGAGCCAATACGACCGAAGGCCAGGGGGCGTCCCGGTTTCATCGCCATCTTCCAGAAATGGATCGCCCCCACCCGCTCCAGAGTATCCTTGACGTAATCGGCTTCTCCCACCGACACACCGCCGGAGGTGAGTATCAGGTCTGCGCTTGCGGCGGCCTCGGTAAAGGCCGTTTCCAGCAGCGCCGGCTGGTCGGGGATGATCCCCAGATCGATCAGCTCGACGCCAAGGGGCTCCAGCAAGCCGTGCAGGCTAAAGCGGTTACTGTCGTAAATCTGCCCCTGCTGCAGCGCACTGCCCGGGGCACGGATCTCATCGCCGGTGGAGAGCACCGCCACCCTCAGGCGCCGCTTCACCAGCACCCGCTCGACCCCCAGCGACGCCAGCAGTCCCAGTTCAGCCGCCTTGACCTGGGTGTTACTGGCTAAAGCCACCGCACCACAGGCGATATCTTCACCGGCGCGACGACGGTTCTGTCCCAGCTTGATCCCCTCGGGAATGGTGACCTCATCCGCCTCACAGCGGACGATCTCCTGCATCACCACGGTATCGGCCCCCTCCGGCATCATGGCGCCGGTCATGATGCGCACAGCGCCACCGGCCGGCAGCGCATCGAGATAGGGGTGTCCCGCCAGCGCCTCACCCACCAGCTGCAGGCGAGTCTCCCCCGCTGCGGCGAGATCAGCAAAGCGCAGCGCAAAACCATCCATCGCCGAGTTGTCGTGGCCAGGCACCGCGATCGGCGAGTGCACCGCCTCGGCCAGTACGCGACCCAGTGCCTGGATGAGCGGCACGCTCTCCACCATTGCCAGCGGAGCCACCTGCTCCAGAATCGCCTGCCGGCCCAGGTCCACGGGCAGCTCGCCCTGAGCATTGCAACAGCTGTTGAGAGGGTGATCGCTCATGGCGGGGAGATCCTTATCGAGGGGTTGGGTTACTGGGGGAGGAAGTGGTGGCAGATGTAATCGGCAATCTGCTCGACGTTGTTGAGATCGAGGGGATCGAGGTCACCGATCCCCTCAGCCGGCAGTTCATCGCAGGCCACCGCAATTACATTGGGGTGCTGGGTATGGAGCAGCGGCTTGCCCATGGAGGGGCGGTGACACTCAATCTTGGGGTAGGGCTCGGGCTTGAACCCCTCCACCAGAATCAGGTCAAGGCGCTGCTGGTCAAACTTGGCCAGCAGCTCGTTGAGACGCGGCTCCTCCTCAAGGTTCTCGCTCAGCAGCGCCCAGCGCTGGCGCGAGGAGATCAGCATCTGCTCAGCCCCCGCCTTACGCAGCTCGTAGCTGTCCTTGCCGGGGGTGTCCATCTCGAAACGGTGGTGGGCATGCTTCACCATCCCCACCCGCAGCCCCCGCAGTCGCAGCAGCGGCAGCAGCTTGCACAACAGGGTGGTTTTGCCGGTGCCACTGTGGGCAATAAATCCCACCAGGGGAATCGTACACTCAATCATGACCTAGGCCTCCACCAACTGCTGTTCGATACGCTGGCAATGTTCAGGGGTGTTGATATTTTCGAAAGCACCCACCTGGTCCGCGAACAGGACCCGCACCAGCTTCTGCTGCTGGAACCAGTGCATAATCTTGCGCCCGTCACCCGCCAGGAAGGCTTCGAGGGAGGGCAGCAGCGAGCGGCGCATCAGTACAAACACCGGCTGCCAGTACTCCCCATCATGGGCCACCGCAATCTCCCCCTGCTCCTGTTCTAACGCCTGCTGCAGGCGTGCCACCAGGTCCAGCGGCAATAACGGAGCATCACAGGGAACAAAAGCCACCCACTCCGCTTCACTGGCCGCGAGGCCCGCCGCCATACCCGCCAGCGGACCGGGGAATTCGCCCAACTGGCGGTCGCTGACCACGGGGAAACCAAGCGCCTGGTAGCGCGCCTGATTGCGATTGGCATTGATGCGCAGCCCCGCTACCTGGGGGGCAAACCGGTCAATCACGTGCTCGATCATCGTCTTTCCGGCCAGGGTCACCAACCCCTTGTCCTCGCCCCCCATCCGGCGGGCCTCCCCTCCGGCCAGAACCACACCGTCGACTGCTACAGCTGGGTTGTCCAACGAACCCTCCTCTCTCTTGCTTTGGGTTTTATTATTCATGGTGGCGCAACACCCGTTGCGGGGGCACCTTTGGGTGCCAGTATGACACCCCGCCTGCCGCCGGAAAAGCGATCTGGGTCAGTGGATCACCATCCCCCCCCGGGCTTCACAGATCAATGGTCATACCCTTAGACCAAAGTCGGATGCCCAGCCTTGCGCGCCCTCGGTATAAAGAGGTAACACTGACCCGGCCGCCCGCGCGGCGCTGGCATAGGCAAAGGGGTCCCATTTATAACCATTTGGGTCATAACGCCCCATAGAGTATCGCGTCATATTGACCCAGCCCTATGGACGACCGAGACAGAATGGCATAGGGTTAATTGACCAATTTTGATCACAAACAGATCAGCCAGAGGGATCTGAGCACCACCGCCGGGATGAATCCGACAACAACCCAGGCCCCCAACCACAGTGACCGCCTACCGCGGTCCCGACAAGCTAAGGTTTAGATACGTGGCCCAACTGCTGCCATTTTCCATCGTTGAGAGTACGGCGGACAACCTCCACCGCATCCCGGTGTGCAATACGCGTATCTCCTCCATCTTGCTGCTCGATACCGCAGAGGATCAGCAGGCGGTCATGCAGTCGCTCAAACAGAGCAGCGGCCTGCTGGAGCAAACCACCGATCTGGAAACCGCCCGCGCCCTGCTCAAGCGCTGTCACTTCGACCTGATTATCGTCAATCTGGACCTGTTCTCCTCCCTCACCGAGGACTGGGAGGGAATTTTACGCCACTACAGCGACCACTCCGACATTATCTGCCTCAGCCAACGCCGCGACTCGGAGCTGGCGATCCAGGTGTTACGGGCCGGCGGCGCCGACCTGCTGCACAAACCCTGCACCGTTAACGAGGTGATGCGCTCGGTCCAGTTCTGCCTGGAGCGCCGCAGCAAGGAGCGCCAGAGCTACCTGCGTTCCCCCTGGCAGCAGGAGAAACTCGCCAACTCCGAACTGATCGGCGACAGCGCCGCCATCAATGAGGTCTCTGGCATCATCAGCCGCGTGGCCCCCACCCCCTCGACCATCCTGATCGAAGGGGAGTCCGGCACCGGCAAGGAGTTGGCCGCGCGTGCCATCCACCTGCAGAGCGGCCGCAAAGGGGCCTTTGTCGCCATCAACTGCAGTGCGATCGCCCCGGAACTGATGGAAAGCGAGCTGTTTGGCCACCAGCGTGGCGCCTTTACCGGGGCTCAACAGGCGCGGGATGGACTCTTTGTGCACGCCAACGGCGGCACCCTCTTCCTCGACGAGATCGGCGAGATGCCGCTGAGCATGCAGGCCAAGCTGCTGCGGGTGCTGGAGGAGCGCTGTATCCGCCCGGTCGGGGGCGAAAAACAGATCCCGGTGGATGTTCGCATCGTCGCCGCCACCAACCGCCAGCTGGAGAAGGAATCGCAGAACGGCAACTTCCGCGAGGATCTCTACTACCGCATCAATATACTGACCCTCACCATGCCCCCGCTGCGCGAGCGTCCCGAGGATATCCCGCCGCTGGTGCACCATTTTGTCAGCAAGCTGTCGATGGAGCTCAGCGTGCCCGAGATTCCCCTCTCCCACGCCGACCTCAGCCAACTGCAGCAACACGACTGGCCCGGCAATATCCGCGAGTTGCGCAATTTTATCGAGCGTTGCCTGCTGCTCGGCAAGCTGCCCCTCAATTACCTGCGCCAACAGAAAGCCCCGCCGCTCACCACCCCCGGTGCCGGCTACCCCGGAGACTGGGACCTGGAGCGGGTGATTCGCCACCACACAGAGCAGGTGTTACAGCAGACCCGCGGCAACAAGTCCGAGGCGGCCCGCCAGTTGGGCATCTCCCGCAAAACCCTCGAGCGCAAACTGCAGGCCTGGGCAAGCGACACCGACTGACGCCGGCCGCTAATTTCCCGCGAACATCAGGGGGTCCACAGAATCTCCCCACAACGGCCCAGGTCATAGCCCCCGTAATAGGCCGCCTGCTGCTGCAGGGGCTGGGTGCGGAACTGCGCCATCATCTGCTGCACCAGCACACGGAAATAGATCGGCTGGGGCACCACCATATCCAGCGCCTCGCTACCGAGCGACAGAAAGGGCAGATCCAGCTGGCGGGCGCAGGCGCGGGATAGAATTCCGTAATCGGCCCGCCCCTCGTTGAGCTGAACCGCCACCTCCCACTCGCTAAGCGCCGCCTCCCCCACCTCCAGCTCATCCAGGGAGCGGTGGTGAATCGCCATCTGCTCGTCAAACAGGCGACGCGCCCCGGAGCCCCCCTGGCGCAGCGCCCAACGGCTACCGCGACCGAGACAGGCAGCTGCGGAAGTGGGTTCCACACCCGGCCTGGCGGCGATCCCCACCTCGCGCTCAAACAGGCGCACCATGGCCCACTGGCGGAAATTGCGGTAGCGTTGCAACAGCGCCGGGTGGCGCACCCGACTCTCGACGGCGGGCCCCCAATGCATCACGCAGAGGTCGGCACGACCACGGTCGAGCATCGCCAGCCCGAGGCGAGTACCGGTGACCGACATGGAGACCAGACCCGCATCCTGCATATCCCTCTGCTGGCGCGACAACGCCTGTTGCAACAGCAGGTCGCCACTGCCCACCACCAGCAGGCGGTCGGCGAGCACCCCACCATGGCAGGACTCCAGCAGCCAGCGCTCTACCAGCCGCTTGGGAAACAACCACTTGCCGGTGATCTTGGTGGCCGGGATCACCCCCTCGCTGACCATGGAGTAGATCTTCTTCTCATTGAGCTGCAGAAAATCCGCCACCTGTTTGATATTGAGGAACTCGCCTCCGCCGCGCTCCCCCGGCCGCTCGGCCACCAGCTGCCCCTGTTGTTGCGGCATCATCCCTCCTCCCTGTGCGTACGCCCCGCCCGCGGGTGGCGATCCTCGGGGCGCTGGTCAAACTCGATCGCCTGCTGGCCATTGAACACCAGAAAGTGCTTCCCCTTGGCCCGGCCGATCATGGTAAGCCCCACCCGCTGCGCCATCTCCAGCCCCATCTGGGTCAGCCCGGAGCGCGACAGCAACAGGGGAATCCCCATCTGCGCCACCTTGATCACCATCTCCGAGGTCAGGCGGCCGGTGGTGTAAAAGATCAACTCCTCCCCCGTAAGACCGTCGAGCAGCATGCGACCGGCCAGGGTATCGACCGCGTTGTGGCGCCCCACATCCTCGACAAAATCGATCACTTCTGTGCCCCGGCACAGCGCGCAACCATGCACTGCACCGGCCTGGCGATAGATCTCGTTGTGGCGGGCAAGGGAGTCCAGCAATCCGTAGATCATCGACTGCGTGTAACGATGGGATGCCAGCTGGATGGCGTCAAACCGGTCCATCATGCTGGCAAACACGGTGCCCTGCCCGCAGCCGGTGGTCACCGTCTTGCGTCCCAGCCGCTCCTGCCACCCCTCGATGGACCCATCGGTCACCACCGCGGCCGCCTCCACATCCCACTCAACCTGGATGGTACGCACCTGCTCCAGGCGCTCGATAATGCCCTGGTTCAACAGGTAGCCCAGCACCAGCTCCTCGGGACGGCGCCCCATGGTCATCAGGGTCAGCAGCTCTACCTTGTCGATGTAGATCGTCAATGCCCGCTCACCGGCAATATGGATCTCCCGCTCCGCCCCCTGCTCATCAAGGGCAAGGATTCGATGAGTGGCCTCAAGGCCCGACTGGCTCATGCGTGGACGGTAGGGCGGTTTCGCATTCATGGCAGGGGTTGCTCCGGGCTGGTCTGGTCAGGGGATAACCCCTCTCTTAGCCTGGTAACAGCAAAAAACGTACCCTGCCCGAAGGGGCTCATTCGGGCCACAAAACTGGGTCAATATGACCCACCTACCCACAAAAACGATGCCCCCTGCCCCAAAACGTCCCAACCCCCTCTCCACTATTGGGTGATTTTTTCAGGAACATCCTTTGCATGCTCAAACGGGATATCCAGCCGTCAATCCCCTTATCCAGCAGGAGAACCCCGTGCAACCACAGCCCTCCCCAACCGATGAGATCTACCCCCTCAAGGTGGCGATGATCCGCAGCGAACGCCAGGTTGGCCCCTGGCTCACCGCCAGCTGGTCGTGCGAGTTGCACCCGGCCGACGCCTCACCGGTCAACGCCACCACCTGCGCCACCCTGCAACTACAACTGCACCGGGATGAGCGCGCCGCCTACCGCATGAACCTCAGCTCCCGCGCCCCCAAGCTCTTTGTTATGTGCGACATCGATGAGCTGGCCGACGATGATGAGACCCTGCTTCCCCGCTTTATCAGCGCCAGCCAGGATCTGGCCGCCTCCTATATGGACGGCGGCGAAGAGGATGTTTTCTCGGCCCCCATGCCGGTGGCGATCCAGTGCTGGATCGAAGCCTTTATGGCGCGCCATGGCGAGGATGAGAGCAACTCCGGCAAGCGCCGCCTGCGCGGCAAGGGCGGCAAGGGTAAAGGCGGCGACCGGCAAGAAGCCCCCTCCACCGAAGCCGGCGGACAGAGCCGCTTTAACCGCGATGCGGAGGGTCCGCGATGAGTGATGATCGCGACAACGAGGGCTTTGCCCGTCGCTGGAGCCGGCGCAAACTGCAAGCGCAGGAGACCGACCTCCCGCCGCAGGCAGAGGATCAGCTGCCCGCCACCGACGAGCCCACAGCCACTGCCGAGGCGGCCGAACCGCCACCGCCCCCCAAGACCGACGCCGACATGCCGGAGCTCTCCAGCCTCCAGGGTGACGACAGCTACGCCGACTTTCTCAGCGAAGGGGTCAGCGAGGAGCTACGGCGCAAGGCCCTCAAGCAGCTGTTTCACCAGGCTCATTTCAATATCACCGACAAGCTCGACGATTACGACGATGACTTCAGCGTCTTCGAGCCCCTCGGCGACACCATCAGCGAACACCTGAAGCAGTGGATCAACCGCGACCCCGACAACACCCATCCGCGCCAAGCGGAAAAGGAAGAGGAAGCGGATGAAGCGACGACTGAAGCAACTGAGGCAAGCGATGGACCTGAAGCGCTCGAGAGCGATCCGCCCGAGGCGCTGGAGAGCGGTTCTGAAGCCGCCGTGGAGCCGCCGCCGGTGCCCGCTCAATCGGAGACCACCCCGAAGGCTGTCGACAACACCTCCACCCGGGACCCGTCCCACCCCCCCGCCCCAAACGGGCATTAGTGACCAGAGAGGACAAAAGTATGCAAAGCCAACAACGAAACCCGATAATCTTCAGACACTTTAGGATTTAACGGGACTTTTATCCCCACAGAGCCGGTTCCGGATTTGCTATAGATAGGCCGGGCTGGCAAACCATTCGAAATATAAAGAGAAGCGCGCGCCTTCTAACCAGCCTGACGAGGATCTATGACTGCAGTTATCCACCAACCCAAGGGTTCAGTTGCCCATCAATTTGAACCTGCAACCAGCAGTATCACCTACCGGAGCTCTGGCCAGCTCCTGATCCTGGGGCCCGAGCACCGTGCCCGCCTGGCGGCGGCTGAGCTGGAGGGCGCCCTGCACTGTACCCTGCTGATCAGCGAAGCGATGCCCGCCAGCCTCGACGCCGACATGGAACGTGCGGCAGGCCTTGTGATCAAGGCCCCGATCCACCATCACAAACTGCAGTCCGTCGGGGGTTACCTGGGTCATTTTGACGCACAGGTCTCACTGCCCGGCGGCCTGACCGGCAACTCCCTGGCCAGCCTCAGCCAGCTGAAGGCCTTCGACCTGCTGCTTGATCTGGGGCGTACCCCCCAGCTGGCGAGCGAAAAGCCCCCCGCCGGCTACTTTCACTGCCCGGACCAGGCCAGCCTGGAGCGAGCCCTGGAGGAGCTTCCCCAACTGGTCGGCGAGTTCAGCAAACCCGTTTACCTGCGAGTCAACAGCGACCTCTGCGCCCACAGCAACAGCGGCATCATCGGCTGTACCCGCTGCCTGGAGGTGTGCCCGGCCGACGCCATCAGCGCCCCGAGTGGCCAGATCGAGGTGGACCACCACCTCTGCCACGGTGTCGGCGGTTGCGCCAGTGCCTGCCCCACCGGTGCCATCGAGTTGCTGGAGAGCCCGCCCCAACAGCTGTTGCAGCAACTACGTGACCAGCTGCAGCAGGCCGGACAACCGAGCCCCCTGGTGATTCACGATGCCCAGGGGACCGCCCTGCTGGCCACAGTCCCCGAGCCGCGGGTCACCCTGGAGCTGGAAGAGATCAACTGTGCCGGACTCGAAACTTGGTTTAGCGCGCTGGCCTGGGGCGCTCCCCAGGTGGTGATCATCGCGCCGACCGACTACCCCGAAACCGCCCGCAACGCCCTCAACACCCAACTGGGTTATGCCGGGGCCCTGCTGCGTGGACTGGGGATCGAGGAGCCACGCATCACCCTGGTGGAGCAGCACGACGGTGAGTCTCTGCCCCGCCTGCTGGCCCAGCCGCTGGCACCGCTGTCGAGCGCCGCCTACCTGCCCGATAACAAGCGTCGCGAGGCCCTCTACCAGGCCATCGACCAACTGGCCCAGGCCAACGCCCAGCCCGCCACAGAGCTGGCCATGCCCAGCGGTTTTCCGATGGGCGGCCTTAATATCGACAGTGATAACTGCACCCTTTGCATGTCCTGCGCCGGCGTCTGCCCGACCCAGGCCCTGCAATCCGGTGGCGACGAACCCCGCCTGCGCTTCACCCAGCACAACTGTGTGCAGTGCAACCTCTGCGTGAGCGCCTGCCCCGAGCAGGTACTGGAGCTGCGCAGCGGCTACCAGCTCGACCGTAGCGCACGCAAGAGCCAGCAGACCCTGCACGAGGACAGCCCGCTGTGCTGCGTCGACTGCGGCACCCCCTTCGCCACCCAGAGCCTGTTCCGCAAGATGCAGCTCAAGCTCGCCGACAGCCCCATGTTCCAGGGCAGCAACGCCCAGCTGCTGGAGCGCTGCGGCGATTGCCGGGTTAAAGCCTTAATGAAACAGGATTCGGAGTTACTGCCATGAGCGCTGAGATCATCACCACCGACGGCGCCCTGGAGCCCACCACCCAGCCCCCGGCACTGAGCGCCGAGGACAGCCTGCGCGCCGAAGGCTATGCCCTGCTCGGCGCCCTGCTGCGAGCCCCCGCCTCCCAGGAGCTTTTGAACCTGTTGGCGGGAATCGAGATCGACAGCGCCCGCAGCCCCATCGAACATGCCTACAGCACCCTGCAGCAGAGTGCGTCCCACAGCCAGGCCTCCAGCGTGAGCCAGGAATACCAGAGCCTCTTTATCGGTATCGGCCGGGGCGAACTGCTGCCCTTCGGCTCCTGGTACCAGACCGGGTTCATGATGGAGAAGCCGCTGATCAAGTTGCGCCAGGACCTGGCCGAGCTCGGGTTTGAACGCCAGCAGCAGACCCACGAGCCCGAAGACCATGTCGCCGCCCTCTGCGAAGTGATGGCCTATCTGGTGCAAGAGCACTCAAACGAACAACAACAGCGTTTTTTCCGCTCCCATATTCAGGGATGGATACTACGCTTCTTTGAAGACCTGCAGAACGCCAACAATGCCAGCTTCTATATTGCCGTAGGGCAGCTGGGTGAAGCACTGATGCAAACTGAAATCAACCGTTTTAATCAACCACAATAACGACAAACCCGAAGGGGAGAGCACGATGAGCAAGAAACCACTGAGCCAGGAGCAACTTCAGAGACGCGAGTTTCTGAAAGGTGTTGCCGTCGCCGGTAGTGCTGCCGCTGTTGTCGGAGCCTCAGGCACCGCAGCCGCTGCAGAGCAACCGCTTGAAAAGCAGCAGTCAGGACGTTATCGCAAGTCAGATCACGTCAAGGCCTACTACGACACCGCCCGTATCTAGGCGGCGTATCGGGTTCTGATCACGGATTAACACGAGGCAACATCCTAATGAAATTGACCAAAGTAAGCCCCTCAAGCGGGCAGGACCAGGCCAAGGCCGGCGGCATCAGCCGCCGCTCCTTCCTCAGCGCCAGTGGCGTTGCGGCCGGTGGATTGGCGGCCAGCCAACTGCTGAGCCCCGGCATGATGCAGAAGGCCGAGGCCGCCAGCATGAGCAACAAGCCGGTTGAAACCAAGCGCACCATCTGCACCCACTGCTCCGTCGGCTGCGGCATTTATGCCGAGGTTCAGGAGGGGGTATGGACCGGCCAGGAGCCGGCTTTCGACCATCCCTTCAACCGCGGCGCCCACTGCGCCAAGGGTGCCTCCGTACGGGAGCACGGCCACGGCGAGCGTCGCCTGAAGTACCCGATGAAACTGGTCGGCGGCAAGTGGCAGCGCGTCTCCTGGGACGAGGCGATGGACGAAATCACCGCCAAGATGATGAAGATCCGCGAAGAGAGCGGTCCCGATTCCGTCTACTGGCTCGGCTCCGCCAAGTACAGCAACGAGCAGGCCTACCTGTTCCGCAAGTTTGCTGCCCTGTGGGGCACCAACAACGTGGATCACCAGGCGCGTATCTGTCACTCCACCACGGTAGCCGGTGTGGCCAACACCTGGGGCTACGGTGCGATGACCAACTCCTTTAACGATATGCACCACTCCAAGGCGATGATCCTGATCGGGTCCAACCCCGCCGAGGCGCACCCGGTGGCCATGCAGCATATCCTGCACGCCAAGGAGCGCAACAAGGCGAAGGTGATTGTGGTCGATCCCCGCTTTACCCGTACCGCGGCCAAATCCACCGAGTACGTGCGGATCCGTCCCGGTACCGACGTTCCCTTCATCCACGGCCTGCTGTGGCACATCTTTGAGAACGGCTGGGAAGACAAGACCTTTATCGAGCAGCGCGTCTACGGCATGGACGAGGTGCGTGAGGAGGTGAAGAAGTTCACCCCCGCCGAGGTAGAGAACATCACCGGCGTCAGCGAAGAGCAGATGCGCCGCGTTGCCCAGACCCTGGCCGAGCACAAGCCCGGCACCATCGTCTGGTGCATGGGTGGTACCCAGCACACCATCGGTAACAACAACACCCGCGCCTACTGCATCCTGCAGCTGGCCCTGGGCAACATGGGCGTGTCCGGCGGCGGAGCCAACATCTTCCGCGGTCACGACAACGTGCAGGGCGCCACCGATATGTGCGTGCTGTCGCACTCGCTGCCCGGCTACTACGCCCTCTCCGCCGGTGCCTGGAAGCACTGGAGCAAGGTGTGGGACCTGGATTACGAGTGGGTCAAGGGTCGTTTCGACAACCGCAAGGCCTACGAAGGTACCGCCGAGAAGCCCAAGTTCCCGATGAACACCGCCGGTATTCCTGTCTCCCGCTGGATCGATGGGGTACTGGAGGACAAGGCCAATATCGCCCAGAACGACAACCTGCGGGCTATGGTGTTCTGGGGCCACGCCCCCAACAGCCAGACCCGGGGACTGGAGCAGAAGAAGGCGATGGAGAAGCTGGATATGATGGTCATCATCGACCCCTATCCGACCGTCAGCGCGATCCTTCCCGACCGTCAGGACGGTATCTACCTGCTGCCGGCTTCGACCCAGTTCGAAACCTACGGTTCCGTGACCGCCTCCAACCGCTCGCTGCAGTGGCGTGACAAGGTGATCGAGCCGTTGTTCGAGTCACTGCCCGACCACACCATCATGTACAAGTTTGCCAAGAAGTTCGGCTTCGAGAACGAACTGTGCAAGCACATCAAGGTGAACGGCGAGGAGCCGCTGGTGGAAGACATCACCCGCGAGTTCAACAAGGGTATGTGGACCATCGGCTACACCGGCCAGAGCCCCGAGCGTCTGAAGGAACACCAGTTGAACTGGCACACCTTCGACTTCGACACCCTCAAGGCCGAGGGCGGTCCCGCCGATGGCGATTTCTACGGCATGCCCTGGCCCTGCTGGGGAACCCCCGAGCAGAAGCACCCGGGTACGCCACTGCTGTACGATAACAGCAAGACCGTGGCCGAGGGTGGTCTCACCTTCCGCGCCCGTTTCGGCGTCGAGCGCGATGGGGTCAGCCTGCTGGCCAACGGCTCGCACAACGTCGGCTCCGATATCAAGGATGGACACCCCGAGTTCTCCGACAAGCTGCTTAAGCAGCTGGGCTGGTGGGATGACCTGACCGCCGAGGAGAAGGCCGCCGCCGAAGGCAAGAACTGGAAGACCGACCTCTCCGGCGGTATCCAGCGTGTTGCCATCAAGCACGGTTGCGCCCCCTTCGGTAACGCCAAGGCCCGTGCCGTGGTCTGGACCTTCCCCGACAAGGTGCCGGTCCACCGTGAGCCGCTGTACACCAGCCGTCGCGATCTGGTGGAGAAGTATCCCACCTACGATGACCGCAAGTCCCATTACCGCCTGCCGACCCTCTACAAGTCGATCCAGGACAAGGACTTCACCCAGCAGTTCCCGGTTACCCTCACCTCCGGCCGTCTGGTGGAGTACGAGGGTGGTGGTGACGAGACCCGCTCCAACCCCTGGCTGGCTGAGCTGCAGCAGGAGATGTTCGCCGAGATCCATCCGGCCGATGCCAACGATGCCGGCATCCGTGACGGACAGGATATGTGGGTAGAGACTCCGGAAGGCGCCAAGATCAAGGTGAAAGCCCTTGTGACCCGTCGCGTCGAACGCGGAGTTGCTTTCCTGCCATTCCACTTCGGTGGTGTGCTCGAAGGCAAGGACCTGCGCAGCAAGTACCCTGAGGGTGCCGACCCTTACGTACTGGGCGAATCCGCTAACACCGCGATGACTTACGGCTACGACTCTGTGACACAGATGCAGGAGTCCAAGGTGAGTCTCTGTCGAATTCTGCCGGCGTAAGCAGCCGCATAGCACAGGAAACATAAATCATGGCTAGAATGAAATTTTTGTGTGATTCAGAGCGCTGCATCGAATGCAACGGCTGCGTTACCGCCTGCAAAAACACCAACGAGGTGCCCTGGGGCATCAACCGTCGCCGCGTAGTGACCATCAACGACGGCGAGCCGGATGAAGCCTCCATCTCCGTCTCATGCATGCACTGTACCGATGCACCCTGCATCGCCGTGTGTCCCGTGGATTGTATCTACGAGGCCAACGACGGCATCGTGCTGCACAGCAAGGACCAGTGCATCGGCTGCGGTTACTGCCTGATGGCCTGCCCCTTCGGCGCGCCCCAGTTCCCAATGGAAAACGCCTTCGGCGTTCGCGGCAAGATGGACAAGTGCACCTTCTGCGCCGGTGGACCGGAAGAGGACAACAGCCAGGCCGAATGGGAGAAGTACGGTGCCAACCGTATTGCCCAGGGCAAGCTGCCCTCTTGCGCCGAGATGTGCGCAACCAAGGCGCTGCTGGCCGGTGATGCGAACGATGTCTCCGACATCTTCCGTGAGCGGGTAACCTATCGCGGTTCCAATGCCGGTGCCTGGGGCCAGTCCATGGCCTACGGTCGCAAAGCCAAGGGTTAAAAGCCAAGGGTTAACGGCTCTGCCGTTAACCCCCATTACGGGAATGATGCTTATGAAATCATCAACACAAGCAGAGAACCCGGGGATCAAACGCCGCTTACGCGGCGTTAACCTCGCGCTCGTCTGTTGTGCGCTGGTGTTGTTGCTGGCTCCCCTGGTCCCCTACACCCTGGCGGCGGTCAGCCCTGACTCCGCCACGGCGTTCTGGGACCATGTTCGCCACGGCACCATCGGCGCTACACAGATCAAGGGCACCGAAAGCGGTCAGCTGATCAATGAGTCGGGAACCTGGTGGCTCGAATGGCGCAACCAGTGGGTCTCTCCGGGGGGCGCCTGGGCGCTCTCCCTGAGCCTGGTCACCCTGACCCTGGTCTACCTGCTGATCGGTACCAACCGCATGCCCGAACGCTCCGGCAAGACCATCGAGCGGTGGAGCCGCATGGACCGGACCATCCACTGGTTCATGGCGATCACCTTTCTGCTTTTGGGCGTTACCGGGCTGAGCATTCTCTACGGCAAGTCGGTGCTGATTCCGATGATGGGTAAGGATGCCTTCGCCAGCTTCCTCTACCTGGCCAAGAATGTTCACAACTACCTGGGCCCGCTCTTTAGCCTTGCCCTTGTGGTGATGGCGATCAAGTGGCTGAAGCACAACTTCTTCACCCTCGTGGACATGAAGTGGTTTGCCACCCTCGGCGGCATGATCGGCAAGGGGCACGCGCCCGCCGATTTCACCAACGGCGGCGAAAAGGCCTGGTTTTGGGTGCTGGTCCTGCTGGGGCTGGTGGTCAGCGGCAGTGGCCTGGTGCTGGATTTCCCCAACTACGGGCAGATCCGTGAAACCATGCAGAACGCCAACCTGATCCACGCGATCTCGGCCGTGGTTCTGTTCTGCGGCTCGCTGTTCCATATCTACATGGGCACCCTGGGGGTAGAGGGTGCGCTCGAGGGGATGGTCTCCGGCGAGGTGGACGAAGCCTGGGCCGAACAGCACCACAGCCTTTGGGTTGAGCGAGTGAAACAAAACGGCTAGGTAACTGGCCACACCTTAAGGCGCCCTCGGGCGCCTTTTTTTATGTACAGGACGTACGGTACGCCGCGTGGCCATGGATGGCCAGGAGCGGCGTGGCTCAGCCCACTGGGTGCCAGCCTTGGCGTGGCCCAGCCTACTGAATTTCCGCCTTAGCAGATGCCAATAGCGATCCAAAGGATGGACGGGCCGATAGCTGCGCTCCTGCGGCTATCTTTCGTCAATACAGGCACTCCCCACATCCCTGTGGGTCGGATGCCGCGTGGCCACGGATGGCCAGGAGCGGCGCGTCCCAGCACACTGGATGCCTGCTTAACGGATGGCGAAGCGGCGTGTCTCAGCCCACTGGATACCTGCATTAACAGATGGCGAAGCGGCGTGGCTCAGCCCACTGGATGCCCGCCTTACACGGTGCCGATAGCGATCAAGTGGTGGACGGTATGCCCCCAGCGCTGGTTCATGCCACAATGGTTTAACCACCGACGCCGCCCAAAGGAGAGGTTATGTCACCGGAACTGCAAGCCTGGGCCGATGCTGGCCGCTACCTTTACACCCCCATTGGCCAGCACCGGGTCTTTTTCAAGCAGCTGGGCGATCCCGAAGCCCCGCCGGACAGAACCCTGCTCCTGCTGCACGGTTTCCCCGAATCCTCCTACTCCTTCCACAAGGTGGTCTCCCCCCTGCTGGCGCGATTCGATCGTATCGTACTGTTTGATTTCATCGGCTATGGGCTCAGCGACAAGCCTGCCCACTACGGTTACAGCCTCTACGAGCAGGCAGATGTGGCGCTGGAGGTGTGGCGTGCCCTGGGGGTGCAGGGAGGCCACCTGCTGGCCCACGACATGGGCACCAGCGTCGCCACCGAGCTGTTGGCGCGGGAGCTGAGCGCGCTGTTGCCGGCGGGCTTCAGCGAAGGCTTCAACAGCGTGACCTTCACCAACGGCAGCATGGTGCTCGCCCTGGCGCGACTGCGCCTGACCCAGCGACTACTGCTCTCCCCCCTGGGCCCCCTCCTCGCCCGCTGGTCGAGCTACCGGGTGATGGCCAGCCAGGTACGCAGCGCCCATGGCAATGACGGTCTCAGCGACGCTGATCTCGAGCACCTGTGGGAAAATATCCAGCTCGGTGATGGACATCGCAACCATCACCGGGTGATCCGCTACCTGCTGGACCGGCGACGGTTGGAAGCCCCTCGCTGGCTGGAGGCTCTGCGCCACACCCGCACCCCCATCCACCTCTGCTGGGGCACCGACGACGCCGTCGCCCGGGTGGAGATGGCGTACTACCTCAAGGAGAAGGTCTGTCCCCAGGCGCAATTGAGCCTGATGCCCGGGGTGGGTCACTTCGGCCAGCTCAGCGACCCCGAACGCTGGGTGGAGACGGTCATCGGCTTTTATCGCCAAAGCGGTGCGGCCTGAGCGGGGCGCCACTCAGCAGGCGCATCCCGCTACCAGCCTGGAGGAGCGGCTGCCTGATTTGCCCCTGCTCTCCCACAGATGCTCGTGGATCAGGTAGGCCAGCGTATTCACGGCCGGCTCCACCAGGGCGATCAGCCCTCCCACCACCCAGCTACCCGTCAATAACCAGGCCACCGAAAAGGCGACGCAGAAGTGCGTCATCGCAAAGGTGCAGGTTTTGATACCGGTTCTCATCGTTTTTCCTCCAGGCTTTTGCACAGGATAACGATGACCTTATGATAGCTAAAGACGATTAGCTCTATAACCACGATAGACTTTTTGCAATCAAACCTCTATCCAGTTACCGGCAACCGCTGAAGACCCGCCCCAGGGGGGCTGACTTCCTGAGGACGATAACAGGGGTCGATAGCTGCGATCCTGCGCCATCGGCACTCCCCTTTGCTCACCAGCGGGCGCCCTAGGCGAGCAATATCAGCCGATATAAAATAAACTGGCCCTCGGAAAGGTCTACCTCTGCAACGATTGCCTCGATCGTTATCGCCATGACTGTCCCCCTGCCCTATACACAGTCATTGCAGAGTTCCTGTAGAGTAATGGTATTCCTTCACAGTTGAACCCACAGGAGCCCTCCATGACCTCCCCCCAACGCGGCAACTCACGACTGGTTACTCTTGTTATCCTGCTGCTGGTAGGCGCGGTGTTGGCCGTTGCGGTGGCGCTGCTGCCCAAAGGCTTCAGCGATGACCTCACCCGTATCGGCCAGGGGGCGGCGGTGGCGGTGCTGACCCACGACAAGAACACCGTTGGAGGCATCGAGGCGATGGATCTGCTCAACCGCATTCGCGCCGATTTTGAACCCCGGATGGAGTTTCTGGTGGTCGATGTCAACAGCCCCAAAGGGCGGGCCTTTACCCGCCAACAGAAGGTGGGCACCACCGTACTGGTACTGTTTACCCCCGACGGCAAGCGCGTTGGCACCCTCGATCCGGGGGCCGGCGAGCAGGTGTTGCGCTCGGCATTGCTGGGATTCAGTCCCCCCTGAGAGGGCGCCTGAAGGCTGCTATTTTGTGCGCCGGGCCGCTAGAGCGATCCCGTTGCAGGCTGGCCTCACTGCTCCTTTATCCGCTCCTTAAGTGGCTGCAGTGAGGCCAACTGGTTGCGCCACTTCATCGTAACCAGCCCCCAGAACCGCCGGCTCAGCCTGTGGCTGCGCCTTCGCGCTCTCCCACAGGTGCTCGTGGATCAGGTAGGCCACCGTATTCACAGTTGGCTCCACCAGGGCGATCAGTGCATCGCCTGCGCTTTGGCCAACCCCTCCTCAAGGGTTCTGGAGAAGGCGATCCTGCCGCTTTGCTTACGGATGCCGGCGCGGCGCAGTTTCAGAATCATGCGTGACTGCAGGCCATTGATGACCATGCCGGTGCCCCTGGCCTGCAGGTCGTTGCGGATCGACTCCATGGCAATAATGGCGCTCATATCCAGCATGGTCACCTCCGTCATGTCGAGCACGACCACCCGCACCTCCGGCCTCACCTCCGAGAGGGTTTTTAGCGCCTTCTGCGCGCTGCCGAAAAACAGGGGGCCGTTGATGTCGTAGAGGGTCACGCTGGCCGGTAGCTCATAACCCGCATGGTCGCGCTCCACCGTGGCGCTCTGGGTGAGCCTGATACTGCGCTTGATAAACAGCATCGCGGCCAACCCCATCCCCACGGCCACCGCCAGGGTCATGTCGAACAATACCGTCAGTGAAAAGCAGATCAGCAGCACCACCACATCATCCCTGGGGGCGACCTTGGCGGTGCGTATGAAGTGACGGGCCTCGCTCATGTTCCAGGCCACCATCATCAGCAACGCGGCCATGGAAGCCATGGGGATGTAGGAGAGAATCGGGGCCAGCAGCAGGATACTCACCAGGATAAACAGGGCGTGGACCACCGAGGCCAGCGGCAGGCTGCCACCGGATTTGATGTTGGCGGTGGTGCGGGCAATGGCGGCGGTGGCGGGTATGGCCCCGAAGAAGGGGGCCACCAGATTGCCAATGCCCTGCCCGATCAGTTCATCATTGGGATTGTGCTTCTTGCCGGACATGCCATCGGCCACCACCGCACAGAGCAGCGACTCCAGCGCCCCCAGAATGGCAATAGTAATGGCGGCGGGCAACAGCTCGCGCACCAGGTCGAAGCTGAAGCCAATCGGCTGGCCATCGGCACCGGGCAAATGCCACGGCCAATCGAACGCCGGCAGCAGAGGAGGAATACCGCTGCCGGTCACCCCACCCAGTTCAAAGGAAAAACGGCTGCCAATGGTGGCCACCGAAAAGCCAGGCACCAGCTGAGCCAGTAGCCAGGCCGCCAGGCTACCCACCAGCAGCGCAACCAGGTGGCCGGGTATGCGCGAGCGGAGCCTTGGCCACAGCAACAGCACCCCCAGGGTCAACAGCGCAATCAGGGTTTCCTGCCAACGGATACTGGACAGTGCCTGGACGATCAGCCACACCCGGTCCAGGTAGTGACCATCCGTCGCCTCCACATGAAGGCCCAAAAAATCCTTGACCTGAAAGGTGGCAATCACCACGCCGATACCGGCGGTAAAGCCCACCGTGACCGGATAGGGGACGATCTCGATCAAGCGGCCCAGCTTGCCCACCCCCATCAGCACCAGAATCAGCCCGGCCATCAGGCCACTCATCAGCAGGCCACCCAGGCCGTATTGCTGGACAATGGGCAACAGCACCACGACAAACGCCGCGGTAGGACCGGAAATATTGACCTTGGAGCCCCCCGACAGGGCGATCACAATGCCCGCCACGATCGCCGTATAAAGGCCGTACTGCGGCGCCACCCCACTGGCGATGGCCAGCGCCATCGACAGCGGCAGGGCAATGACACCCACCGTTAAGCCGGCCAGCACATTGGCCTGGATCTCGGGAAAACGGGGTTTACTGTGAACCGACTTTTTAAGTGCCGAAAACATCGTTATCTCTACAGGGTTCAGGCTCGGGTCCATACGCGCCAGGCGTCATAGTATACAGGCTGTGGCGGGCAATGGCTGTCGATCGATCCGGAACAAACGGGGAAAACCATCACCTTTTACCTTCCTTTTAGCAGCTTGCATCCCTGGCAACCTGCGCCTGGGTTGCGGGCAAACAACAGCCCCATCAGCGCTCGGCCACCACTGCCCCTTTCGCCTCCCGCTGCTGCAGCCGCCACAGGCGGGCGTAGTGACCATCCTGCGCCATCAGCTGGGGGTGGCTGCCGCTCTCGGCGATGCGCCCCTGGTCCAGCACCAGGATGCGGTCGGCATCGACAATAGTGGAGAGGCGGTGGGCGATCACCAGGGTGGTGCGGTTGGTGGACAGTTCGCGCATCGCCTCGAGGATGGCGCGCTCGGCGTCGGAGTCGAGCGCCGAGGTGGCCTCGTCGAAGACCAGGATCGGCGGATCCTTGAGGATAACCCGGGCGATGGCGATGCGCTGCTTCTCGCCGCCGGAGACCTTGAGCCCGCGCTCCCCTACCGGGGTCTGATCCCCCTCCGGCAGCTGTTCGACAAAGTGGCGCAGGTGGGCCATGTCGATCGCCCGCGCAATCGCATCGGGCGGCGCCGACGGATCGCCGTAGGCGACGTTGCGGGCCAGGGTATCGTTAAACAGCACCGTGTCCTGGGGCACCACACCGATCGCCCGGCGCAGGCTCTGCTGGGTCACCGAGGCCAGCGGCTGGCCATCGATCAGGATCGCCCCTTCGGTGGCGTCGTAAAAACGGAACAGCAGCCGCGCCAGGGTCGATTTGCCCGCCCCGCTGGGGCCCACAATCGCCACCCGCTCGCCGGGCTCAATGGTGAAGCTGACCCCCTTGAGGATGGGCCGCTGGGGGTGGTAATAAAACCCCAGCTCACGAAACTCGATGCGCCCGCGGCTCACCACCAGGTCGGTGGCACCGGGGGCATCCTGCACCTGGGGCTCGCGCCTGAGCAGTCCCATCATGTTCTCGATATCGGTCAGCGCCCGCCGTACCTCGCGGTACACGGTACCGAGAAAGTTAAGGGGCAAAAACAGCTGCAGCACGTAGGCGTTGATCATTACCAGCGAGCCCAGGGTGATGGTGCCGGCCACCACCTCCCCGGCCGCCAGCCACAGCAGCGCCACCATGCCGGCGGAGACGATCAGCACCTGGCCGCCGTTGAGCAGCATCAGGGTGAGGCGGGTCCTGAGGCGAGCGGTCTCCCACTCCGCCAGGTTCTGGTCGTAGTAGCTCGCCTCCACCTCCTCGTTATTGAAGTACTTGACCGTTTCGTAGTTGAGCAGGCTGTCGATGGCGCGGCTGTTGGTGCGGTTGTCGAGCTCGTTCATCTCCCGCACGAAGCGGGTGCGCCACTCGGTGGTCCAGACCGTAAAGCCGATATAGACCGCCACCGAGGCGAGAATAATGAGCGCGTACCAGGGGCTGAAGTTGATCAGCAGGATGGCCGCGACCAGGGTGATCTCGATCAGGGTCGGCACAATATTGAATACCAGCATCCGCATCAGGAAGCCGAAGCCGTTGCCGCCCCGCTCGATGTCGCGGGAGATGCCGCCGGTCTGGCGTGAGAGGTGGAAATCGAGGTCGAGGCGGTGCAGGTGGCGAAACACCCGCAGCACCATGCGCCGCATGGCCCGTTCGGTGACCCGGCTGAAGACGGTGTCCCTGAGATCGTTGAAGAAGGCGGCGCAAAAACGCAGCAGGCCGTAGAAGATCAGCAGCGCCACCGGCACCACCAGCAGGCTCTGGCGGGAAGCGTCGAGGCCATCGACAATCTGCTTCAGGGCCCAGGGCATGGTAACGGTGGCCACCTTGGCGGCCACCAGCAGCACAAAGGCGAGCGCCATGCGCCGGCGAAACTCCCACAGGTAGGGCCAGATCTCGCTAATCACCTGCCAGGCTTCGCGCCGGTTCAGGCTACGGCTGTAGTTTTTGTCCGCGGCCGAACGTCGCTCTCCGCGCATGCTTGCTCCCCCTGTCCCGGCGTCCCGTGCCGGGCCAATGGCTCTAGCCTACTGGCAAGCGGGACGCCTGGGAAGAGCGCACCCTTGCCATTCCCCTCACCCCGTGCGAGATTCAGGGGAGAGCGGCACCCATACCACCCCGTCTGGCGGCGGGTATCTATCCAGCGGGCAAGCCACCCCCGCACCCTGGAGACACCCCATGCAGTGGACCCTCCTGATTATCGCCGGCCTGTTCGAGGTCGGCTGGGCGATCGGCCTCAAATACACCGAAGGCTTTACCCGCCTGTGGCCCACGGTGGGCACGGTGGTGTCGATGATCATCAGCCTCGGCCTGCTGGGCATCGCCATGAAGTCGCTGCCGGTGGGCACCGCCTACGCGGTGTGGGTGGGGGTAGGAGCGGTAGGAACCGCCCTGCTGGGCATACTGCTGTTCGATGACCCGGCCAGCAGCCTGCGGGTGTTGAGCCTGGGGCTGATCGTTGCCGGCATCATTGGCCTCAAGCTGGCCACCCCCGGCTAACGAGCCCTTTTCACCTTTACTTTTGATCGCCACGCCCCCAGGGGGTAAGCTGGCAGGCGACGAGACGCCAACGGGCGGACCGCGACCCGCTCTGTTCAACGCTGCTATAGCCTGGCCCGCTAGCACTGTTTCGTCCACCCAAACCCGCCCAGCCACCCGCCCGAGGAAGCCCGCCATGCCCTATATCGATCCCCGCCCCCAACAACTGCAGACGGTGATCGCCCAGGCCCCCAAGGGGGTGCCGGTGGTGATGCTCAACCTGTTGAGCTTTCGCGATCAGGCCAACTACGCCGACGGCACCCAGTGCTCCGGACGAGAGGCCTACGCCCGCTACGGCAAGGCCGCACTGGGGCCGCTGGGCAAGGCGGGGGCCAGTGTGATCTGGTCAGGCAGCGCCCGGGGCACGGTGATCGGCCCCGACGAGGAGCAGTGGGACCAGGTACTGCTGGTGCGCTACCCCTCGGTTGAGGCCTTCCTGGCGATGGTCACCAGCGCCGAGTACCAGGCGATCGTCTTCCACCGCAGCGCCGCGCTGGCCGATTCACGACTGACCCTCACCCTCGAAAGCAGCACCTGAGCCGACCCGCGCAAGGACCCGATTCCGGCTTGACGCCTTTTGCCGAGCTGGTATACCAATAGAGTGGGCAACCACTCCGTCGCCCACACCCCAACCGCTGCAAAAGGATCTGCCCCATGAATCGACTGCTGCTTATTTTGCTGGCCATTTTCCTGCCCCCCGTGGCGGTGTTTTTGAAGGGCGGAGCTGGCAAAGAGCTGCTGATCAACATTGTGCTCTGCCTGCTGTTTTTCTTCCCCGGCATGGTTCACGCGCTCTGGGTCTGCACCCGCTAGCCCACTTACCCCCTACAGGACTCTCCCTTGCTCAGCTACCGCCACTCCTTCCACGCTGGAAATTTCGCTGACCTGCTCAAGCACATTGTGCTGGTGGAGGTGCTGGAGCACCTGTGCAAGAAGGAGAAACCCTTCGATTACATCGACACCCACGCCGGAGCCGGGCTCTATAACCTGGCCTCGGCCGAGGCCAGCAAGCTGGTCGAATACCGTAACGGTATCGGCCGCCTCATCCCCTCCGAGTGGCCGCAGCTGGCCCGCTATTTCGAAGTGGTGAACGCCCTCAACCCCGAGGGCGGGCTGCGTTTCTACCCCGGTTCGCCGTTGATCGCCCGCCAGTTCCTGCGCGCACGCGACAATGCCTGGCTCTACGAGCTGCACCCGGAGGATGTGGAACGACTCAAGGGCAACACCCGCGGCAACCGCCGCATCCGGGTGTTCTGCGAGGATGGCCTCAAGGGGCTGCAGGCACACCTGCCACCGGCCTCGCGGCGGGCGCTGGTGCTGATCGACCCCTCCTACGAGCTCAAATCCGATTACGAGCAGGTGGTCAAGGCGCTGCAGGCGGCGCACCGCAAGTTCGCCACCGGGGTCTACGCGCTCTGGTACCCGGTGGTGGAACGCGAACGCATCAACCAGCTGGAAACTTCCCTGCAGGGCAGCGGCATCCGCAATATCCAGCGCTTCGAACTGGGGCTCCGGGCCGACACCGAAGGGCGCGGCATGACCGCCTCGGGGATGATCCTCATCAACCCACCCTGGGGGCTGTTCGACAAGCTCGCCGGGCTGCTGCCGAAACTGGCGCAGGCGGTGGGGGAGCAGGGTGAGGGCAACTACCGCTGCGATACCCTGGTGGAGGAGTAGGTGAGCCCCCCTCCCGCCGCCGCCCCCTTTCCCCGTATTCGCCCGGCCACCGCAGCCGATGCTGCGGCGATCGTCGCCATCTACAACCACTATGTACGAGAGACGGTGGTCACCTTCGAGGAGGACCCCCTCCCCACCGAGGAGATGGCCGGGCGCCTGCGCGCGGTAGAGGAGACGGGCCTGCCCTGGTTGGTCATCGAAACCGCCCAAGGGGTGCAAGGCTACAGCTACGCCACCCGCTGGCACGGTCGCTGTGCCTACCGTTTTACCGCCGAGATCACCGTCTACCTGGCCCCCGAGGCCGGGGGGCAGGGCCTCGGCAGTGCCCTCTACCGGGCCCTTTTTGCCGAGCTTGCCCAGCGCGGCTTCCGGACCGCCCTCGGTGCCATCGCCCTGCCCAACGCCGCCAGTGTCGCTCTGCACGAAAAGTTCGGCATGGCCCAGGTGGGGCAGTTCCGGGAGGTGGGCTACAAGTTCGAGCGCTGGATCGATGTCGGCTACTGGCAGGGGACGATCACCGCCGCCTGCCATGAAAGACCGGGGGGGCAGGACGTTCCCCTGCCCGACCCCCCATCCGCCCCCCAATCCACCCCCTGACCCAGCGAGTGCAGCCCATGGCCAGTGGCCTACTGATGATTCTCGATGACATTGCGGCCCTGCTGGACGATGCCGCAGTGATGAGCAAGGTGGCGGCCAAAAAGACCGCCGCCATTCTGGGGGACGACCTGGCGGTCAACGCCGAGAAGGCGACCGGCTTCAGCGCCTCCCGCGAGCTGCCGGTGGTGTGGGCGATCACCAAGGGCTCACTGGTCAACAAACTGATTATCCTGCCGCTGGCCTTTCTGCTCAGCGCCTACCTGCCGGGGCTGATTGTGCCCATCCTGCTGGTGGGGGGCGCCTACCTCAGCTACGAAGGGGCCGAAAAGGTGGTGGAGTGGTTCCGCCCGCGCCCCGCCACCCCCATCGCCGCCCAGCTCCCGCTTGAGCGGGAGGAGATCCTCAAACGCGAGGCGGCCAAGATCAGGAGCGCCATCCGCACCGATTTTATCCTCTCCATCGAGATCATCGTCATCGCCCTCGGCACTGTCCTCAACGCCAGCCTGGCGGTGCAGGTGCTGGTGGTGAGCCTGATCGCGCTGGCCGCCACGGTAGGGGTCTACGGTGCGGTGGCGCTGCTGGTGCGCATGGACGATGCCGGCTTCTACCTGATGCAGCGCTCGCGGCAGCAGCCCGCCTGGCTGGAAGCCCCCCTGAGGCTGGGCGGACAGGGGCTTGTGGCGGCCCTGCCCTGGGTCATCCGCCTGCTGGGGGTGGTGGGCACCCTCGCCATGCTGCTGGTGGGCGGCGGCCTCTTTGTGCACAACATCGAGGCGCTCCACCACGCTCTGGCGATCCTGCCCAGCCTGCTGCCGGAGCTGCTGAGCGGGCTGGGGATAGGCGCCCTGCTGCTGCTCCTGACCCACCCCCTGCACAGGCGCCCCGGCGCCCACCCGGATTAGTCCATGCCCCTGCTCCCACTCAGCCTTCTCACCGCCCTCACCATGGTCGCCTTTGCCGGTAACTCCCTGCTGTGCCGGGCGGCGCTGCTGGAGGGCGCCATCGACCCCGCCAGCTTTACCAGCCTGCGCCTGCTCTCCGGCGCCCTCTGCCTGTGGCTGCTGGTCACCCTGAGCCCGAGGTTGCGGCAAGCGCCCGGGGCACGCGGCAGCTGGCCCTCGGCCCTGGCCCTGTTCGCCTACGCCGCCGGCTTCTCCTTTGCCTACACCCAGCTCTCCGCCGCCAGCGGCGCGCTGCTGCTGTTCGGCGCTGTGCAGGCCAGCATGATCGGTTATGGACTGTGGCGCGGCGAACGCTTGAACCCCCGCCAGTGGCTCGGGTTTGCGCTGGCGATCACCGGTCTGGTGGGGCTGCTGTTGCCGGGCCTGCAACAGCCGCCCCTCATCGCCTCGCTGCTGATGATAGGGGCCGGGGTCGCCTGGGGGGTCTACTCCCTGCGGGGCCGGGGCGCCGGGAATCCCACCCGGGTCACCGCCGGTAACTTCCTGCGCGCGGTGCCGCTGGCGGCGCTGCTGAGCCTGGTCACCCTCGCCAGCGCCCGCCTCGACGGGCACGGGGCGCTGCTGGCCATCGCCTCGGGTGCACTGGCGTCGGGGCTGGGGTACGCCCTCTGGTACCGGGTGCTGCCAGCGCTTAAGGCGACCCAGGCCGCCACCGTGCAGCTCAGCGTACCGGTGATTGCGGCCCTGGGGGGTGCTCTGCTACTGGGGGAGGCGATCGACCTGCGCCTGCTGCTGGCCTCGGCGGCGATCCTGGGGGGCATCGCGCTGGTGATTTTGAGTACCCGCCCGGCAAAATCCGGCCTAGGATAGGGAACAGTACCGACGGGGGTTCCGCTGGCCCCGCCCGCGGGTACAATAGGACAATCCAAATACAACTCAGCCGAGCGGCCCTGCTTGCAGACCGCTCCGCCAGGGCCGACCGCTATGAGCACCGATTTCATCCACTTCTACTCGGACTTTAACTGCCCCTTCTGCTACGCCCTCAACGAACGCCTGATCAGCCTCGGGGACAGCCGCCGCATCCAGTGGCGCGGGATCGAACACGAAGCCTCGGCCACCAGTGCCGTGGTCACCCCGGACGAGAAGGAGCAGCTGCTGAGTGAGGTGGCGGTGATCCGCAAGCGTGCCCCCGAGATCACGGTACACGCGCCCCCCTTCCGCCCCAACACCCGCCTCGTCAACCAGGTGGTCTTTGGAGTGCGGGAGCAGGACCCCAAGCGGGTCTCCCTGTTTCGAACCCTGATCTACCGCGCCCTCTGGGTCGAGGGTCGGGATATCTCCGACGCCGATGTGCTGGAATCCCTCGCCCGCGAGGCGGGCATCGACTACCCCGACCCCGAGGCACTCTCTCCCTCGTCGCCGGAACTCGAGACCTGGCAGCAGGAGTGGGAGGGGGAGCGCTTCAAGACCCGCCTGCCGGTGCTCTACTCCTCCCTGCACGAAAAACCCCTGCTGGGTTTTCCCACCTACGACCTGCTGCGCCACTTTTTCAATGGCGGCGAACTGCCGGTGGCGCCCGATACCCTCGCCGCCTGCCAGCTCAAGCCGCGCCAGAATGTGCTATTAGTCGGCGAGTTCAATCCGGACCGCTGCAACCTGGTGGAGCTGGAGGCCGCCTATATCCTGGTCTACCAGGCCCGCATCGAGGCGGCGGAGCAGTGGCTCGAGGCACAGGAGTGTGCCCCGGATGTGGTGCTGATCGACTACGCCTCACTGGAGCAGGCCGGGCTCGAGCTCTGCAGCCGCCTGAAGCGGGAGCACCGCTACCGCCACACCTCGGTGCTGGTGCTGCTCGATGGCCTCAACGGTGAGCAGGAGATGGCCGCCTTCGACATGGGCGCCGCCGATGTGCTGTTTGACCTCTCCAACCCCAAGGTGGCCCAGGCGCGCCTCGACGCCCAGCTGAGAGCCAAGCAGAGCGCCGCCATCCTCGACGCCCTGGCCCACCTCGACTACCTCACCGAGCTGCCCAACCGGCGCGAGTTTGACCGCAAGCTGGAGGATGAGTGGCACCGCGGCTGCCGCCACAACGAACCGCTGTCACTGGTGATCCTGGATATCGACCACTTCAAGGGCTACAACGATAACTACGGCCACAGCATGGGGGACGACTGCCTGCGCCAGGTGGCCCGGGCCATGGGCGGCGCCATTCGCCGCCACTCCGACCTGCTGGCCCGCTACGGCGGTGAGGAGTTTGCGGTGGTGCTGCCCGATACCGACAGCGACGGCGCCTGCCGGGTGGCCGAGGCCCTGCGCGCCGCGGTGGAACAGTGCGCCATCCCCCACGAGCACTCCTCCGCCGCCCAGGTGGTCACCGTCAGCCTGGGGGTGGCCACCTGCGTGCCCACCCTGGAGGTGATGCCCGACAAACTGCTGGAGGCGGCGGATGAAGCCCTCTACCGCGCCAAACAGGAGGGACGCAACCGGCTGACGCTGCACCCCCGGCTACGCCAGGGCGTGCACTGCAACCCCCTCTCCTGAAGACCGGGCCCGACTCAGGGGTCCGGCTCGGGCGGTTCGCCCTCCCCGTCTTGGGCCTCGCTGGCCTTGGCTTCGAACTGCTCGCGGGCGATATCATCCCTGGCCTGCTGCCAGGCATCGAGAAAGGTTTGCAGGTTGGCGACCCGGGTAATCACCTGGGTACCGAGGGCGATGGAGTGGGTCGATAGCCCCCGCTCCTGCTGGTATTTGAGCCCCAACAGGGTTTCGCGCCGCAGCACAAAGCGCGGGCTTACCCCGTGCACCAGCGAGCGCACCCCCTCCGTCAGCCGCCACAGGCAGAGCAGGAACATCGCCGCCAGCGCCAGCAGGGTCAGCAACCCCTTGACCGGCCCCAGCGCCTGCCAGGGGATACCGCCAAACATCCCCTCCACCACCACGCCGCCGAGGGCACTGCCCCACAGACAGGTGAGCAGCACATCGAAAAAGCCGATCTGGCGGCGCGCACGGATATGGAACAGTTGGCGCTCCGGCTCGTACCACATATCCTTTGAATGATCCGCCAATGACCCTCTCCTTCCGTCGTCAATATCCACTATGGCGTGACTATCAAAAGCCTGTTAGTCACAAATAAAACGATAACAGTGCATTTGTGCCACTTTTGATCGAATTGAAGCGATTGAACCCCCAGTATTGGCGCCAGAGACGGAAAATTCCACCCCATTTCCGGCGTGACCGGGCGGTCACCGACCAACGTCTAATGGCCCGACCTCCCCAAAAACCAGACACTTTACACAAGGAGGCGTAAGGAGCTCTTCGGAACTCCCCCCAAGGCGCCCCCCGCCGATTTCGACCGGCCCCACGCCGGTCAATCGAATCATGTGCTTGCGCATGATGCTATTGGTGTTAAGAACGGATTTCCGCTCCTGTTCCGCTCACCGATGGCGGATAGACTCACGGATGTCTCGATCGCAGATGTGACTCTATCTGTATCTCCGCATTACCCCTGACGCCCCGGCGCCAGGGGTTTTTTTATGCCCAGGGATGGGCGGTATGCAGCGGGAGCCAGGGATGGCGAGAGCGGCTGGTTCAGCATCCTCGATGCGCGCATTGATCGAGAAGGGAGCGATCAGGAGGGCTCAGCGCACTCGGTGTCTACATTCGACTTGGCGAGAGCGGCGTGGCTGAGCACGCTCGATGCGCGCATTGATCGAAGCGGCAGCGATCAGGGGGGTCCAGCGCACTCGGCATCTGCATTCGACTTGGCGAGAGCGGCTGGTTCAGCGAACTCGATGCCTGCATTGAGCGAGACGACGCGATCTAAGGGGGCAGGCTCCCCCTGTAGGTCGCCCTTCAGGGCGACAGCCTCCTCCCTTGGAGGCTAAGTGGGCATGGATGTGTGCGCCTACGGCGCGATCCCTTTTGCCTTGCGGCAACCCCCTTGTCGGGACGCACCCCGACGGGTGCCTCAAGGGGGCGACCAGCGCCCCCTTAAGAATCCCCGCTGGACCCCACCAAACCGGCCTGCGGCTGCGCTGCGCTGTGGAGAACTGGTCCGGGCGTTTCGAGGGGGCTCCTGCCCCCACGAAACGGCTCGGCGTCCATGCCTCGCCCCTGCGGGCCTGATCGAACCATTCCCCCACTGCTCGCCGGCTTGGAGGGTAATGGGGTGCCACCTGCGGTTTTCTTTATTTGGACGGTAGTTCGCAGGGATTATGGACAGCGGCTGCGATCCAAATGGTAGGGGCGCCTTCGGCGCGATGGCTTTTGCCTAGCAGTAGAAAGCTTGCTGCATGCATAAAGAGGGTATTGGGTTGCATCAGGTGAACGGCCCACTTTGCGCAAAGTGTGTGCACCATTTGCACGCCAGGGTTTAAATAAAGCTAGCAATATCAGTGCGTTATAGGAAGGACAAAGGAGATATAGCGATGAAGCAGCGGAGATACACGCCCGGGTCGATTGTCGCATGGCGACATCTGTGAAAATGAGCACTTTTCTCATATAAGACAAAGAGGTACGCTAGTTCAAATCAATCAGCGGCCCGGGGAAATGTACCTGGGGCGTTATACAAATGTTAGGGTGCCCCAAAGAACTCAGCAAGGTAAAATTTCGTTTGGAATAGAATAAGGTTATGACAAAAAAAAATACTACTAAGAAAGTTAGCAAAAAGCGTGGACAATCGAAAAAGGCTACGGAGAGGCCTGAAGAAGATGGCAAGGTAATGAATCGTGGGCTAGGTGCAGCCAAAGTAGCAAAGAAAGATGAGTTTTACACTCAGTATATCGATATTCAGAAAGAAGTTGAGGCGTATCTTGAATTCAATCCAAACACATTTCGAGACAAAGTTGTGTATTGCAATTGCGACGACCCTTTCGAGAGTAATTTTTTTAAGTTTTTTGCAGCTAATTTCAACAGACTTGGGCTTAAAAAACTAATCACCACTAGCTACGATGGCTCACCAATCGCTGGAGAGCAACTTGACCTAATCGAATATAAAGGGAAAAAAGATAAGCGTATTAAGCCGAAAGCAATAGCTCTTGAAATCCAAGAAGTCAGAGACTTCAATGGAGATGGCGCAGTTGGTATTGACGATATTGAAGTCTTTCTAAAGAAAAACCCGCATAGTCGAAAGAGTCTTGAAGAAGGTGGCGATTTTCGTAGTTCGGAGTGTGTAGAAATACTTAAAAAAGCAGATATCGTGGTAACCAACCCCCCCTTCTCTCTATTTAAAGAATACGTTGCCCAACTTGCAAAGTACAAAAAGAAATTTCTAATAATAGGGAATACGAATTCGATTACTTACTTAGAAATATTCCCTCTCATTAAAGAAAATAAAATTTGGCTTGGTTGCACCAACTTTAATGTAGGTATGTTTTTCGAGGTTCCAGACAACTGGGAACGGTTTCATCATATTGATAAAAGAACGGGAAAGAAAATGGCGCGGGTATCAGCGTCGTGCTGGTTCACAAATTTAGATCACGGGCGCCGTCATGAGCCGCTAAGCCTCATGACTATGGAAGATAATCTAAAGTTCAGCAAAAACTTAAAAGGGAAATTAGCTTACTATAAGTATGAAAATTTAGATGCACTTGAAGTTGGGACGTACAAGGAAATACCAAGTAATTATGACGGCATCATGGGCGTGCCTGTTACCTTTCTAAATAAATACAATCCAGACCAATTCGAGATTATTGGGAATAGCGATGATTCAAGTATGATGGAAGAGCTTGGTGTTAGCACTCTAGGCCATGATTTCATAGCCGCGTATCGTGCTCGAGGTGGTACTGGTCATTATAGCCCAGGCATGAGGATGCTTTGCTTGCTCGAACCCCAACCAAGAGTTATTTACAAAAGAATTTTAATTCGTCATCGCCACCAGCAGTCAAAAGGGAAGAAAAAATGAAAACGACTCTTAAAACTACTATTACTGTGGCTGATGTTTGTGACGGATTTATTTTTAACCAATTGGAAGGAAAGGGCATATTTGGATTAAGCGGAAAACTCACTATTCAACCAGAATATCAAAGAAACTACATCTATGCTGATGGTGACGGAAAAAAAGAACAAGCAGTAATACATTCATTGCTCAAGGGGTACCCGCTGGGCTTGTTATATTTTAACAAAGTAGCTAGTGACAAATACGAAGTGCTAGATGGACAACAGCGTATCACCAGTATTGGTCGTTTTGTAACTAATAAGTTCGCTATCATAGACGAAGGAAATCCAAAAAACTTTGGGAGCCTACCTAGCGACCAACAAGAAAAAATCCTTGAATCAGTGTTGCTAATATATGAATGCGAGGGTACGGAGACTGAAATTAAACAATGGTTTGAAACCATTAATATCTCTGGCGTACCTCTTAACTCCCAGGAGTTATTGAATGCAATTTACTCTGGCCCTTTTGTTACCAAGGCTAAAGCAGAATTTAGTAACAGCCAGAACGCGAACATCCAAAAATGGAGTGCATATATAAAAGGCAGTGCTAACAGGCAAGACTTTCTGGAACGAGCGCTAGACTGGGTTAGCAAGGGCGATATCGGTGGTTACATGAGTACACATCGTACTGACGAAAATATCAATGAACTAAACGCCTACTTCAATAGTGTAATCGACTGGGTATCAGCTGTGTTCATTGATGTTGAAAATGAAATGAAAGGACAAGAGTGGGGCCGACTCTACGAGTTATACCATACCAAATCCTATGATCCGTCTGAAGTCTCTACTGAAGTTAAGAAACTTTATGGAGACCCATATATCAAGAACCGTAAAGGGGTTTTTGAGTATATTTTAGGTGATCTTCAAGATTCAAAGCTTCTAAACATACGAGTGTTTGATGAAGCCACGAAGAAATCTGTATATGCAAAGCAAACTACTAACGCGAAAGATAATAAAATTTCAAATTGCCCTTTATGCGTAATTGGCCATTCTGCAAACAAGAGCAAAATATGGAAAATTAATGAAATGGATGCAGATCATGTGTCCGCATGGAGTAAAGGCGGTGAAAGCACAGTAACGAACTGTCAAATGCTTTGCGTTACCCACAATAGAGCTAAAGGGAACAGGTAATTCATTGCACCTAACAAGCAAAGGCAGCATCGCCCTTCGGGCTGGACGCGCTAAAGCGCGCTGCTTTGGGCGTTATGCGCATCTAAACGAAGAGATCGCTGTATGGACCTGACCAGTATTGAAGTCGAAAGCTTTAAACAAGTTAAAAAGGCGGAAGTCGTACTTGATGACATCAACGTCCTGGTTGGTGGCAACAATTCCGGTAAAAGTAGCGTGCTTCAGGGCATTCACTTTTCTGTCGTAGCAGCAGTCGCCGCGCGGAGGCTAGATAAAAAGACATTCACTCAAGACAATTTGTTGTACTGTCCTACCAAAAGTTTCGTTGATCTTCGGCACGGACTTCCCTATCAAAACCAGTCTAACTTTGGGTACTTAAGAGTGCGCGGAGTTATCGATGGCGATGATGAAACCTATACGGTCCGAGTGTACCGAGGGCGTAACGAGGGGAATGTCGGCTGCGAGAGGACTGGTCATGTCGCAATAGGTAACGCAGTTTCCAGTTTCATTCCACCCTTTTCCATTTACGTTCCTGGATTGGCAGGAATACCGCAGGTTGAACAGTACTGTTCAGAAAGTGTGGTTAGGAAAGGGGTTGCGAGTGGAGACGCAAATCTTTATCTCAGAAATGTACTGCTGCTAATTGAGACCAAGAAGCTGTTGCCTGAGTTGGCAGATCTGATGCGCTTGCTCTTCCCCGAGTTTTCCATTTTAATCAATTTCGACCCTGTTCACGATAGTCACATTCATGTGGAAATTGGTCTAAAGAAATATGGTGATCGGGTCCCCTTAGGGTTGGTAGGTACGGGGGTTTTGCAAGCACTGCAAATTTTTAGTTATGTAACCCTGTTTAAACCGAAGTTGCTACTTCTTGATGAACCAGATTCTCATCTGCATCCTGACAACCAAGCTCTTCTCGCTGAATCACTGAAGACTGTTGCCGATCAGTTCAGTACCAAAATTATTCTTGCGACACATAGTCGACATTTGGTGGATTCACTATACGGTGATGCGAACTTCGTTTGGATGAAAGGAGGGCAAGTTGAGCAACAGGGCACCGATCTACATCGTATGTCCATGTTGATGGATCTAGGGGCATTGGATAGCTTCGACAAGCTTCTGAATGGCGGTGTCGATTTTGTGATCCTGACGGAGGATGCGAAGTTGGACTTCATTTTGACCTTGGTGGCATCCTCTGGCTTCGACATGTCACGAACAAATATCTACAGCTATAAGTCATCCGGAAATTTGCACTCCGCTGGCGCTTTGACCGAGTTTATATCTGAACTGGCACCTGAGACGAAGGTAATTATTCATGCAGATAATGACTTTCTAACTGACGCAGAGGAAGCGAAGCTTTGTGCGCGAATTAAAGCTTATGGCGCTATTTCATTCGTTACGGAAGGTTCGGATATTGAGCACTATTTCGTGGAGCCACAGCATATTGCTGAGGTGGCCAACCTCGACCCGATGGAAGTGGAACATTGGTTAGATCAGCTTGCTGAGCAGTTTCATAACAGATTGACACACAAATTTTCCAGGAAGCGTGACGATGCAAAACGGAAGCTATACAAACTCGGCGAAAACCCTCCGAGAACAATCGGACTGATGGGAGAAGATGTGCCCCTCCCGCCGGAAAAAAGATTGGGCAAGTTTATGCTGGCCAAGGTTTCTGGTGGTTTTCACGATCGTTTCGGCGTTGCGGTAAATTTATGCGTAGAGAGCGATTACCTTTACTCAGAAACACTTCAAGGTGTTTTGGAGTGACGGCGCATAACAACACGTTGCAGGTGACGTTTGACCCGCTTGTCGCAAAAGCGGCCATCGCTTCAAACGCACCTGAACGTGGGCGTTAATGCTCTAACGTACATTCCACCATGGAGCCCCCCATCCTCCAAGCCGGCAAGGAGCTGCTTTCGCTATCGATTAAGGCCCGAAGGGGCGAGACAGGGAAGTCGAGCCTTGGCGTGCGGGCAGGAGGCCCGCTCGGCAAGCCCGATAGCGGAAACGGCGACGCGCGCAGCCGCAGGCCGGCTTGGTGGGGCCCAGCGGGGATTCTTAAGGGGGCGCTGGTCGCCCCCTTGAGGCACCCGTCGGGGTGCGTCCCGACAAGCATCCCTGCCGCGAGGCAGAAACGATCGCGCCGAAGGCGCTACCTCATAGTCATCAATTCCCTCGGGGCCACGACTAACAGGTAGGCGAGTACATTCGCCATCGCCACCGCTCACCGTTAAAAACAGGATTCAAACCGCCACCGACAACCTAGGCGTCAGGGTCGGGTGATCCGGGTCCTCCGGCTGCTCCTGGTCGCGCAGGTACTCGAGGATGGCGTTCTCCAACATCCCCCCCTCCGTGAGCCCCCGGTTGCCAAACAACCGGTTGAACTCCAGCACGTAGGGGTGCTCCCCCACCATGGCGATGTCGAAGCCGGCATGGTTAACCCCCAGCTTGAGGGCGATCTCCAGCGCCAGCGCCGTGGCCTGCTCGGGGATATTGCCGGTTTCGATCCAGCCCCCGCGGGCGACGTTGTTGTAGAAGCCCTGGGCCGCCTGGTGGCGCCAGTAGGCGGTCAGCACCCGGTTACCCACCACCACCACCCGCAAGTCGCGGTCGATGGGCAGGTACTCCTGCACATAGAGCACATCGGTGCACTCGCAGTAGCGGCGCCACTCCTCCCGGCTCTGGATGAGCCACACCCCTTCCCCCTGGCTGGCTTTGGGCAGCTTGGCCACAAAGGGGGGCGCCATCCGTTCCCACAGCTGCTCGCGCTGGAGCGGCCCGTTGAGCTCGATCAGGGTCAGCGGCGTATGCCTGGGCACCACCATCTCGAAGGCGCGGGTCATCTCGATCTTGTTGTGCCCGATGCGGTAACTGGCTTCGCTGGGAAAGACCCGGCAGCCTAGCCCGTAGATCAGGGCATTGAGTTGCCAGTACTCAGGAAACAGCACCCAGTCGGCCTGGCTGAGTTCACGTTTATATTTAAAAAACTGTTCCGGTTTAATGACCCGGGTGTCGGGAAACCCGAGGGTTCTAAAGAGATCGAAGGATATGAATTGCATACAGTTTCAAAGCACATGGTTGGCGTTTTCCCGTCCCGGAAAACGTACTTAGGCTGCACACATACCGTACAGAAAACGGCAGGACGGCGAATTCTAGCCGATCCGTATTAACTGGCAATCAAAATTTATCGCGCCTATTTACGCCCCTTTTTAAGCCAAGAAATCACCCCGTGTTTTGACACGAAGTTCAAAGCTGGCACCCCCTCACCCTCCAAGCCGGCGAGCATTGGATTACATCACCGATCAGGCCCGGAGGGGGGATGATGAACAGGACGTTCGAATGTCGCGGAGGCCATGGACGGCCGGGAGTGACCGCCGAGCCGTTTCGTGGAGGCAGGAGCCCCCTCGAAACGCCCGATAGCGGAAGCGGCGACGCGCGCAGCCGAAGGCCGGCTTGGTGGGGCCCAGCGGGGATTCTTAAGGGGGCGCTGGTCGCCCCCTTGAGGCACCTGTCGGGGTGCGTCCCGACAAGAGGGTTGCCGCAAGGCAACGGCTGAAGGCCTTCAGGCCGGCATTTATCGGGCGATGGAGTTGTCGGGCTGAAGCCCGACCTACACCCCATCCAACCCGTCTTAGCGATCCTCCAACCGACTGTAATCGAGCACCCCGCTCTCGATCGGGTAAAGCTCCCGGTAAGCCTGCTGGAAGGGGTCACTCAGGGGCCAGAACTCGGGGTGGGTGCGGCGAATACCGTAGCGGTCAATGAGCGCTTCGTAATCGGCCTCCTCCCGCAGGGCCGCGATCTGCGCGACAAACTCGGGTAGCGCCTGCTCGCTCACCTGGATCAGCGCATTGGGGTAGCTGCCGATAAAGCCCGGCACCACATCGAGGGTATCCTCCTCCGGCAGTCGCTGGCCGGTTTCGCCGAACATGGAGGTGATGTTGCGGTGGGCGTTGTTATGAATAAGGGTCACGTACTGGTCACTGTCGCCGGAGTCGATACGCACAAACAGGGTTTGTGGCAGCAGCGCCACGCCACCGCCCTTGAGGCGGGTCAGGGGTTTGAGGGCCTCCACCAGCGCCGGTTTGGAGAGGCTCGCCAGCCGGTGGCGGGTGGGCAGCACCGGAGCCAGGCGCTGCTCCAGCAGGCCGTAAAGCTCCTGCTTCTCGTCCTCGCTCTGGTAGGGGATCTCCAGCCTGGCCGTGCGCTCGAAGTTGGGCAGGGTCATATAGTCAAGCACGGACTGGTCGGCGCCGCGATACCAGTCGTTGCGCTCGCGGGTGCGGGCCTCCTCCGGCAACAGCATAAGGAAGTTAGCCTCCCCCTCCATGCGCAGAAAATCCATGTACAGGCGGGTCAACAGCTGGTGGCCGGTGTTGCCATAGACGTCGTAGCCGGTGACCAGCAGGTAGTGAATGCGCTCCAGCAGCTCATAGCCGATCACCCAGGCGGTTTTGGGGGGCTGGCCCAAGAGCCCCTGCTCCACGGTGGCGCTGTCGAAGTGGCGGTAGACGGTGAGGGCCGCGTTGGGGTTGCGCTGGTCACCGTCCCACACCAGGTCGAGACCGAAGCCCTGCTCGCCGATGAACTGGCTGAGGTACTTGTCCTTCTCCTCCAGCAGTTTTTTCTGCTGTCGCGAATACATCAGCCAGTGGGTCATCGGGGTATAGATGTTGTCGCTGGCGGCCGGCAGCTCCAGCCGCTGGCTGCGCCCGGCCAGGAAGCTGGCGGCGTGTTCGTACCCTTCGTAATCGGGGTCCAGGAAGTAGACCCAGAAATGATCATTGATCACGTTGAGGGCGACCTGTCCCCGGCACACAGGCCCCTTGATAAAGCTATTGATGGTGAATTTCGCCTCATCCAGCAGGAAGCGGTAGCGTGAACGCACCGGCAGCTGGGCGAAGGTCAGGAAGGGGTTGGAGGCCTCCCCATCGAGGTAGCCGGGCAGGCTGTCGACCGGGTAGTCGGGGGCCAGGAACAGTGACTGCCAGAGCGCCATGCGCGCCTCATCGAGGCGGTAGGGCATATGGGTCTTGGCAACAATGGTCTCGGCTTGCTCCCGCAGGCGATAGTAGACCCGAGCCACCCCGGGGTCGCCGTAGGGGCGGCGGGTGGCGATGCGCTCAAGGGGCTGGCCGGGCGGGGTGGCCGAGCGCACCAGCTGGAAAAAGTGGCCGCCCCCCGCCTCGGGGAAATAGAGGTGGGCCAGAAACAGGTGCTCGTAGAGGTAGCGGGCCACCAGCTGCTGCTTGAGGGAGTCGCCGTTGAAGAAGCGCTCCCAGCGCTCCACCGCTGCCTGGGTGGCGGCGTCGGGGGCACGACGGGGGGTATGCATCGCCCCCTGCTCGAGCCAGCGCATCAACAGGTTCTGCTCATGCACCGGCAGGGCCGGCAGCGCGAAGGGCATCCCCCACTGGGGGTGGTCGGCGGCAAACAGCTCAAACTGCTCGGCCGAGGTACAGGCCTGCTCCCGATCGAGGGAGATATCCAGCGACTCGGGCAGGTGCTTCTGGTTCGGCAGCGGGTGTTCCTGCTTGAGCTGCAGCATACGGTAGAGTACCCCCGCCTCGCGATTGGCCTGGGGGTTGTTTTCGTATTCGTTGAGCACCGGGAAGAAGCCCCGCTGGCGCCACTCGACGGTGCTTTGGGCATCCTCATACAGGCGCGAGGGGGGCGCCGCCTTCACCCGCAGGGCATCGTAGACCCGGTCGCGGGAGGCGCCACGGTCGATCCCCTCGGGGGAGGTCAGCTTCAACTGGCAGGGGGCGTCGTAGCAGGCGTGGCAGACCACACAGCGCTGCTCCAGCACCGGCTTGACCTCGCTCCAGTAGTCCACCTGGTTGGCGGGCACGGCCGCCTGGGTGCGCTCGCGCGGAGCAGGCTCTCCGTAGCGTTGCTGCAGGTTGAGGGCGCCCCAGCCCGCACAACCGCTGAGTACCAGTACCCAGCCCATCAACACCACACGCTTCAGCTTCTGTTTCATGCCGCTCTCCCGCTTCATCCCTTGCCCTGGTCATCCCTGTGGCGCCCGTCGGCGCCCCTTCAGCCTATAACCGCCTGGGCCCGCTAGGGGTGATCGATCCAGGCTTCCACCTCCGGCTCCAGGAAGAGGGGGTCGAGCAGCTCCTGCGCCCAGTCGTGGCGGGCCGCCAGCTGGCGCGCCATGCGCACCGCCGCCACCTGCACCACCGGTTCCGTGCTCCACACCGCCCTGCCCAGGCAGCGCCAGTGGTCCGGCTGCACCCGCTTGGGGTTAGCTAACTGCTCGCGGCAGGTTTCGCACAGCAGCAGGCAGCGCTCGAACTCCGGTTCGAGCGGTACCGGCTCCACCTCAAAGGTCACCAGCTTGACCCCGGAGGCCTCGCACAGCTCGCAACAGGAGCGCGCACGGCGCGCCAGGTCCTTGCCCAGCGCGGACAGTAACTCCTGCCGCGCACGGTGTTTATCCAAGCCTTTGGCCATTTTGATTCCTTAGCGGGAGGGCGCCGCCCGTCGCGGGCGGGTCTGCCTCCACCTTAGCAAAAACTGGCGCTGCGGGCACCGCCTATGCAGTGGACCGCGCACCCTTGTGCTCCCCTGCCGTGGGCACTAGAGTAGTCTCATCATTCGCGGACCCAGCCCTGTTATGCCCTCACCGATCTCCGAGCTCGCCCCCTTCACCCCCTCGCGCCCCTTTACCAACGGCCACGTGCAGACCCTGATGGCCAGCCTGCCCCTGCGGCGGCCGCTGGAGCGGCACCGGGCACGGGCCCTGCTGGCCAGCAGCCAGGCGATGATCTTCAACTGCGGCGACGGGGTACGCCTGCATGGGGAGTACAGCCCGCAGCCGGTGCCCAGTGGCGAGCTGGTGGTGCTGATCCACGGCTGGGAGGGGTGCAGCGACTCCCTCTATCTGCTGTCGGCGGCCAGCTACCTCTACCGCCAGGGTTTTGATGTGCTGCGCCTGCACCTGCGGGACCACGGCCCCAGCCACCACCTCAACCGGGAGCTGTTCAACTCCTCCCGCGACGCCGAGGTGGCGGGGGCGATGCACGATATCCACAGCTGCCTGAGGCCCGAGCGGCTGATGCTGGCGGGGTTCTCCCTCGGCGGCAACTTTGCCCTCAGGGTCGGCCTCCGCGCCGAGGAGTACGACATCCCGCTGGAGCGGGTGGCGGCGGTGTGCCCGGTGATCTCCCCCCCCTCCACCATGGACTCGCTGGAGCAGGGTTGGTCCCTCTATCACAACTACTTTGTACGCAAATGGAAGCGCTCGCTGGCCACCAAGCTGGAGCACTTCCCGGAACTGGGCTACCGCGATGCGCTGCTGAAGATGCGCTCGCTGCGGGAGATGACCGACTACTTCGTCATCCACCACACCGATTTCGAGGATACCGAACGTTACCTGGAGAGTTATGCCATCACCGGCCAGCGGCTGGCGGGCCTCAAACGGCCGGCCCTGCTGCTGGCGGCGGAGGACGATCCGGTGATCCTGGCCGAGAATCTCGACCAGCTGGCGGATAACCCGCTGCTGGAGGTGAGGCTGACCCGCCACGGTGGCCACTGCGGCTACATCAAGAACTGGTCGCTCCACAGCTGGGCCAACGAGGCGCTCCACGCGTTCCTCACCCGTCCGCTCGCCGGGGCGGTCTAGATCACCCGCTCGGCGGCCAGCGCCGCCAGCGCTTCGGCATCCAGCCCCAGCAGCTCACCCAGCACCTCCTGGTTGTGGCTCCCCAGCTCGGGGCCGGGCCAGCGGGTTTCGCCGGGGGTACTGGCCAGGCGCGGCACCAGGGCCGGGATCTTGAGGGGTTTGCCGTTGATCTCGACCGACTCGAACAGGCCGCGGGCCTGGTACTGGGGGTCGGCCATCATATCCTCGACGTTGTAGATCGGCCCCGAGGGCACCCGCGCCTCCTCCAACACCGCCAGCACCTGCTGGCTGCTGTGGGCACCGGTCCAGGCCGAGAGCACCGCGTCGATCTCCTGCTCGTGGCGCACCCGGCCGGCGTTGTCGGCCAGGCGCGGGTCCTTCGCCAACTGCGGCTGCCCCACCGCCTCCATCAGGCGCTGGAAGATGGAGTCGCCGTTACCACCGATCACCACGTACTTGCCGTCACCGCAGCGGTAGGTGTTGGTGGGCACGATACCGGTGACGGTAGTGCCCGAGGGCTCGCGCACCACGCCGGCGCCGCTGAACTCGGGGATCACCCCCTCCATCATGTTGAACATCGCCTCATAGAGGGCGACATCCACCACCTGCCCGCTGCCCCCCGGCTGCCGACGCTGCAACAGCGCCAGCAGGATGCCGAAGGCGGCGTGCAGCCCCGCCAGCGAATCCCCCAGGCTGAGGTTGGGGCGCACCGGCGCCTGGTCCGGGAAACCGTTGACGTAGCGGAAGCCGCTGAACCCCTCGCACACCGAGGCAAACCCCGGCTTGGCGGCCATCGGGCCATCCTGGCCGTAGCCGGAGATGCGGGTGTAGATCAGCTCAGGGTGGCGCTGCTCAAACTGCTCGGGCCCCAGCCCCCACTGCTCCATGGTGCCGGGGCGGAAGTTCTCGATCAGTACATCGGATTCAAGGATCAGCTGGCGCACCAGCTCCCGGCCCCGTTCGCTCTTGAGGTCGAGGGTGATGCACTTCTTGTTGCGGGCCAGCGAGCGCCACCAGAGGGAGGTGCCCTCATCGAGCACCCGCCACTTGCGCAGTGGATCCCCACTGCCCGGCGGCTCCACCTTGATCACCTCGGCACCGAAATAGCCCAGCAGGGTGGCGGCAAAGGGCCCCGCCAGCAACTGCCCCAACTCCAGCACCCGAACCCCCGCCAGCGGCTTGGGACCCGGCACCTGTGACTCACTCATAGACTCTCCTCCCTGCGATGGGGCCAGCATAGCAAAGGGCTTGCAGCGAGGCGACAGGGCACCAGGGTTCTATGATGGGAGCACCAAGGTCCTATTGTGGAGGCCAAAGACGATCGATTATGCTGTGGCAAAACGCGGCACAGGAATCGCCCCCTTGAAGGGTCTCTTCTACCTCAGCGTCCTGCTGATCACCTACGGCTCTCTCTACCCCTTCAACTTTTCCGGATCGGAGGAGCACCAGCTGTGGTCGGAGTTGATGCAGGGCTGGAACGGACGCAGCCACATGGGGGATATCCTCGGCAACGTCATCCTCTTTATCCCCTACGGCTACTTCGCCATGTTCAGCATCCATCGCAAGCGGCTGCTGAAGGTGGTGATCAGCGGCCTGCTGCTGGCGCTGGTGCTGCAGCTGTGCCAGGTCTACCTGCCGAGCCGCGACGCCAATATCCGCGATGTGCTGTGGAACCTGATCGGCACCGCCGTGGGCATCGCCGGCGCCCGTATCCCGCTGCTGCGGGCCGACCGCCTGCTGCGGCGCTACCCCCAGCTGGAGGTGTTTCCCCTGCTGGTGGCCGCCAGCTGGTTCGGCTACCGGCTGATGCCCTTTGTCCCCTCCATCGACTGGCAACAGATCAAGAACAGCCTCAAGCCCCTGCTACTGCAGCCGCAGGTGTCCGCCACCGGCATCCTCCACGACACCGTGGCCTGGCTGGTGGTGGCGCTGATCTGGAGCCAGTTCAAACCCGCGCGCTGGCCCGAGCTGCTGCTGTGGATGGCAGTGCCGCTGGTGTTCGCGCTGGAGGTGCTGGTGATCTACAACAGTCTCAACCTCTCCAATGTGGTGGGGGCGCTGCTGGCCGCCGCCCTCTGGATCGGCTGGCTGCAGCGTGACCGCGAACGCACCCGCTGGCTGCTGCTGATGCTGCTGGCGATGCTGGTGATCAACGCCCTGGCCCCCTTCGAGCTGCGCAGCCAGCCGACCGAGTTCCACTGGGTCCCCTTCTACGGCTTTTTGGGAGGGGCGATGATGCTCAACACAGCGGTGATCTTCGAGAAGTTCTTCCTCTTTGGCGCCGCCCTCTGGCTGCTGCTGCAGCTTGGGGTGCGGCTGCCGGTGGCCACCTTGGTGATGGTGGTGATCTGCCTGGCGGTGGAGGCGGCGCAGCTGCTGTTCGACCACCACCTGGCGGAGATCACCGACCCCCTGCTGGTGATCCTCATCGCCCTCCTCTACCGCAGCCTGCAGCAGCTGCGGGAGCGCCAGCGGCCCCCTGCAACCACCCCCTAACCGACCCGCTAAGCGAGCACTCGCTTACGCTGCTCTTCATGTCCCATGGCCAACAGGTAGGGGTCAGTCTGCTGGCGGGCGACAAAGTCCGCCTTGCGGGTAATCCCCTCCCAGCCGAGCTTCGCCAGCACCTGGGCAACGCTGCCGCCGAGGGTGGTGCCGGGGCCGGTGATGAGCAGGCGGTCGGGGGCAAACTCCTTCACCGCCACCTCGATGGCGCGGCTGAAGTCGTAGGGGGCCACCACCTGGTGCCCCAGCGTGTAGTCGTGGAGCGCGACCGGGTCGGTGCTGTAGGGCTGCCAGAGGGCACCGCGGCCATCGACCAGGGGCAGCGCCGGCGCCTCAAACAGGCTCGCCGGCAGCTGCAAGCGGGCGCGCTCCGACACCGCCTCCAGCAGCGGTGTGTGGAAGGCGGCATGGTTGTAGAGGCGCATCGGGAAGCGATCCTGCACCACCGGCAGCCGCTGCTCCAGCCGCTTCAGCGCCGACTCGTTGCCCCCCAGTACCCGGTAACCGCCCAACTCGATCGAGGTGTAGAGCTCGCAACCGGGCTCGGCCTGCACCTCCGCCACCGCCCGCTCCAGGGTATCCTTGAGGGCCCCGTCGGCCTGCCACTGCTCATCCACCAGCGGGTAGAGCAGCTGGCCGCCGATCAGGCCGTCGGTCATCATCGAGCCCATGGTGTTGATCAGGCGGATGGCGTTGTCCGGGGCCAGGGCCCCGGCGCAGGCCAGCGCAATGTACCAGCCCATGGAGTTGCCGGTCACCGCCACCACCTCATAACGCTCGCGGTCGATGGCGAGGAAGTCGGCGTAGGCGCAGGCGTAGATCAGGGCCGAGGCGTTCTCCCCCGAGCTGTGCAGTTTGAGGGAGTAGCGGGCCATGGCGTCGAGCCCGGCGATCGAGCTCTGGCCGACGCCGGCGCGGTAGCGGTCGATCCCCTCGATAAGGGCCCCCTGGTCGCCATGCAGGCGCTTGAGGTAGCCCAGCTCCTCCTTGTTGTAGGTCCCCCGGCCCGGGCAGACGACGACGACACGTTCTTTCATTCTGTTGCCTCCAGGGTGTGTGAACGCTTACCTTGTGCGAGCAGCTCGAGGGCCGCATCGACAATGCCCCGGGCGCTGGGCAGGCCGCTGGTGGCGGCCCCGGCGAGGGGGATAAAACAGTCGTTGCCGGTCAGCCGTGCGATCGCCGGCGGATGGGCCAGCCGCTCCTGCACCAGGGTGACCAGGGCTTCGCTGATGGAGCCGGTACGGCGGCACTCATCCACCACCAGCAGGTGGGCGCAAGGCTCGATGGCGGCGGCCAGGGCGGCCTCATCCAGCGGTGCCAGCCAGCGCAGGTCGATGATGCGCAGATCCACACCCTGCTCGCGCAGGGTTTTCTCCGCCTGCCGCGACAAGTAGGCACCGTTGCCGTAGGTGAGGATGCAGAGGTCGGTGCCCTCGCCATGGACGCCGAACTCCCCCACCGCAATGGGGCGGCTCTCCGCGGGGCTGCGGTAGGGGTGACTCCAGAGGCCATCCCCCTCCTCGTGCAGATCGCGGGTCATGTAGAGGGCGATGGGCTCGATAAAGACCACCACCCGCTGCTGCTCGGCGGCGAAGGCAACGGCGCTGCGCATCATTGCCATGGCATCGGCACCGTTGGAGGGGCAAGCGATCACTAACCCGGGGATATCGCGGAACACGGCCAGTGAGTTGTCGTTGTGAAAGTGACCACCGAACCCCTTCTGGTAGCCGAGGCCGGCGATACGGATCACCATAGGGTTGCTGTACTGGCCGTTGGAGAAGAAGGGCAGGGTCGCCGCTTCGCCACGGATCTGGTCCTCGGCGTTGTGGACGTAAGCGAGGAACTGGATCTCGGGGATCGGCAGGAAGCCGTTGTGGGCCATGCCGATGGCCAGCCCGAGGATGCTCTGCTCATCCAGCAGGGTGTTGATCACCCGCGCCGGGCCAAACTTCTGCAACAGGCCGCTGGTGACGTGGTAGACCCCCCCCTTGGCCCCCACATCCTCACCGCACACCACGATGTTGTCGCGCTGCGCCATCAGCTCGGCCAGGGTCCAGTTGATCAGTTTGCCCATCGGCTGCGGCTTGGCCATCAGGGTGCGGTCGCGCTGGAACAGCGCCTCCCGCTGCGCCTCGGGCAGGACCGGCAGGGGCGGCTGTGCGGGCCGCTCGGGCGCCAGGGAGGCGATCACCTGCTCCGGGGTGGTCAGTTTGGGGCGGCGGATGGCGCGCTCGGCCACCTGCTCGATGCGCCCCTTGAGACCGTCGTAGAGATCCAGCAGCTGGTCCGCGCGCATCAGCCCCGCCTCGACGATGCGAGCGGCGCTGAACAGCAGCGGGTCAAGGGCTTCGTTGGCCTCGATCTGGGCCTTTGATCGGTAGGCGATCTCGGCGTCGGAGCCGGCGTGGCCCATCAGGCGCACGGTGCGCATGTGCAGGAACACCGGCTCGCGGCGGGTGCGGGCGATGCGCGCCGCCTCCCGTGCGGTGCGGTAGGTATCGAACAGGTCGAGGCCATCGCAATAGCGGTAGTGGAGACCGGGGCGCTGGCTGAAGGCGGCGCGAATCCAGCCGCTGGGGGTGGGGGTGGAGATGCCGATGCCGTTATCCTCACAGAGGAAGATCAGTGGCAGGGGCGAGCCCTGGTAGGCGGTCCAGGCGGCGGCGTTGATCGCCCCCTGGGCGGTGGAGTGGTTGGCCGAGGCATCGCCGAAGTTGCAGATCACCAGGCTGTCATGGGGCATCTCGGTGGCCACCCCCAGCCGCTCCCCGAGGGGGATGCTGAAAGCGGCCCCCACCGCCTTGGGCAGATGGGAGGCGATGGTGCTGGTCTGGGGCGGCACAAACAGCGGCTTGCTCCCCAGCACCTTGTGACGCCCGCCGGAGATCGGGTCCTCGCTGGAGGCGGCGAAGGAGAGCAGCATGTCGTAGAGCGGGGTCTGCCCCGGCAGCTGCTTGCTGCGCTGCACCAGGAAGGCACCGCTGCGGTAGTGCAGAAAGGCCATGTCGGTGTGGCGCAGCGCAGCGGCCACCGCGGCGTTGCCCTCATGCCCGGAGCTGCCGATGGTGTAGAAACTCTCCCCACGGGACTGTAACACCCGCGAGTGAATATCCAGCAATCGGCTCATCAGCTGGCTTTCGAACAGATCCACCAGCTGGGCAGGGCTGAGTCCCACGTCCGCCAGGCTGAGGTAGTTGTCCGGGCGCGGCAGCTCGCCACTGGCCAGCGCCCGCCTGAGGTTATCCTCCACCACCACCGCACGATTTTGCATGTTGCGCTCCCCTCTCTCCTTTACTTTCTCTCTTCTACCCCGGGCTCGATCAGCCGAAGGCCTGAAGGCCGGTCTGGGCACGCCCCAGGATGAGGGCGTGAATGTCGTGGGTTCCCTCGTAGGTGTTGACCGCCTCCAGGTTCATCACGTGGCGGATCACATGGTACTCGTCGGAGATGCCATTACCGCCGTGCATATCCCGCGCGACGCGGGCGATATCCAGTGCCTTGCCGCAGGAGTTGCGCTTGATCAGGGAGATCGCCTCGGGGGCCAGCTGGTTGGCGTCCATCAGGCGCCCCGCCTGCAGGCAGCCGAGCAGACCAAGGCTGATCTCGGTTTGCATGTCCGCCAGCTTCTTCTGGATCAGCTGGTTGGCCGCCAGCGGGCGGTTGAACTGGATCCGGTCGAGGCAGTACTGGCGCGCAGCATGCCAGCAGAACTCGGCGGCTCCCAGGGCGCCCCAGGCGATGCCGTAGCGGGCCTTGTTGAGACAGCCGAAGGGACCCTTGAGGCCGCTGACGTTGGGCAGCAGGTTCTCCTCGGGCACCAGCACATCCTCCATCACAATCTCGCCGGTGATGGAAGCGCGCAGGCTGAACTTGCCCTCGATCTTGGGGGTGCTGAGGCCGGCCATGCCGCGCTCGAGGATAAAGCCGCGGATCTCGCCGTCGAGCTTGGCCCACACCACCATCACATCGGCGATGGGGGAGTTGGTGATCCACATCTTGGCCCCCTTGAGCCGATAGCCGTCGGCCACCTTTTCGGCGCGGGTCTTCATGCCACCGGGGTCGCTGCCCACATCGGGTTCGGTAAGGCCGAAGCAGCCCACCCACTCACCACTGGCCAGTTTGGGCAGGTACTTGCGGCGCTGCTCTTCGCTGCCGTAGGCGTGGATCGGGTGCATCACCAGGGATGACTGCACACTCATGGCCGAGCGGTAACCGCTGTCCACCCGTTCGATCTCCCGCGCCACCAGCCCGTAGCTGACGTAGTTGACACCGGCACAACCATACGCCTCTGGCAGGGTAGCGCCGAGCAACCCCAGCGCTCCCAGCTCGTTCATGATCTCACGGTGAAAGTGCTCCTCGCGGTTGGCCTGCTTCACCCGCGACATCAGCTTGTCCTGGGCGTAGTCGTGGGCGCTGTCGCGGACCATGCGCTCCTCTTCGCTGAGCAGGCTGTTGAGCTCGAGGGGATCAATCCAGTTAAAGGCGGGACGGCTGTTCATAGGGGTCTCCTGGTGGTCGGCGGACCGCCGGCAGAGGGCGGCTCCGGTTCGCTGTAGGGCCCGGCGGCTTGGGGCCGGGGGATGGTTGGGCCCATGGTAGGAGGTCTCAAAACAAAGGCATAATATTCTTTAACTCTATCTGATATAGTTATCTTCTATGGATCTACGTGCCCTTCGCTACTTCGTTGCGGTCTACGAGTGCGGCAGCATCAGCGCCGCCGCCCGCCGCTGTTTTATCGCCCAGCCCTCCATCTCGGCCGCCATCGCCCAGCTGGAGGCGACCCTCAACAGCCCCCTCTTCTCCCGCCACGCCAAGGGGGTGCAGCCCACCGAGGCGGGGGAGCGACTCTACCCCCTGGCCAACCGCCTGTTGGGGGATGCCCAGGCGATCGTCAGCCTCTTCAACCAGCAGCGTGAGCGGCTGCCCTTTCGCCTCGGCCTGATCCGCTCCCTGGGGGCCGAGCGGGTCAGCCAGCTGCTCAAGGACCTGAGTAACTGCGTCGAGGGGCTGGAACTGACCCTGGTGCAACCGGAGGAGCCCTGCGATGCCCGCATCATCAGCAGCGCCTACCTGCAGAGCGGTGAGGTGTTCCAGCCCCTGTGGCGCGATCGCTACCTGCTGGCGCTGCCCGCCGGGCATCCATTGAGCCTCAAAACCGAACTCCACCTCACCGATTTCGAAGGCATCGACTTCATCCACCGCTCCCCCTGCGAGGCGGTGAGCGTGCTCGACGGCACCCTCTCGCGCCTCGGTATCCGCCTCAAGATCCGCGCCCGCATCCAGACCGTGGAGTATGCCCTGGGGCTGGTGGGGGCCGGCGTGGGCGCGGCGCTGGTGCCGGAGATTCCGCAGCTGCTGCAACGCGACGACCTGGTACTCAAGGAGATCGGCGATATCGACCTGGGGCGTACCATTGGCCTGGCCTGGGACAAGCAGGCGGACCCCAACGACGCCACCCGGGCGATTATCGATATCTGCCAGCAGCGCTGGCGCGAGCGCTCGGGCTGACCCTCGCCGATAACCACCCCAACGGTATGGTTATTGCTGTATACTCTGCTGTTTTGGGGCTCCCAGGCATGGGTCATCGCCCCCCTCACCCGCTAAAGGATTAGGGAACCCAGGTTGAAACGCAGTCTGATTTCACTACTGATGGCCATGCTGGGCAGCCTGCGGGACCTGGCGCCCATCATCGTGGTGATCCTCTTTTTCCAGTTCGCCGTTTTGCAGCAACCGCTACCGCAACTACTCGACCTTGTACTCGGGTTGGTGTTCGTGGTGCTGGGGCTGACCTTCTTTATTTTCGGACTGGAGATGGGGCTGTTTCCCATTGGTGAGACCCTGGCCCACGCCTTTGCCCTCAAGGGCAGTGTGTTCTGGCTGCTGCTGTTCGCCTTTGCCCTCGGCTTCGGCACCACCATCGCCGAACCCGCCCTCATTGCCGTCGCCGGCGAAGCCGCCACCATCGCCGCCGAGGCCGGGGTGATCGCGACCACCCGGGAGGCCACCGAGGGCTACGCCAACGGCCTGCGCCTGACGGTGGCCTTTTCGGTGGGGCTGGCGATCGTGATCGGGGTCTTGCGCATCCTTATGGGCTGGCCGATTCACTGGCTGATCATCGGCGGCTATGTGATGGTGGTGATCATGACCCTGTTCGCCCCGCCCGAGATTATCGGCATCGCCTACGACTCCGGCGGCGTCACCACCTCCACCATTACCGTTCCCCTGGTGACGGCACTGGGGGTGGGGCTGGCCTCTTCCATTAAAGGCCGAAACCCCATGATCGATGGCTTTGGCCTGATCGCCTTCGCCTCGCTGACCCCCATGATTTTCGTGATGGGCTACGGCATGGTGATCGGCTGATGGAACTGTTGCACGACATCTTTGCCACGCTTTGGGCCACCCTCGGGGATGTGTTCCCCATCGCCACCATCATCTTTGGCTTCCAGTACCTGGTGCTGCGCAAGCCAGTTCCCAACCTCAAGCGCGTGCTGATCGGTTTTGCCTACGTGGTGGTGGGGCTGTCGCTGTTTTTGATGGGCCTCGAACGGGCGCTCTTCCCCCTCGGCCGCCTGATGGCCGAGCAGCTGACCCGCCCCGAGTTTGTCTACCAGGGCTTCGACATCCTGCCGGATGAGGTGCTCTGGGAGCAGTATTACTGGGTCTACCTGTTCGCCTTCGCCATCGGCTTCAGCACCACCATCGCCGAGCCCTCGCTGATCGCAGTGGCGATCAAGGCGAGCGAGGTCTCCGGCGGCGCCATCAGTACCTGGGGACTTAGGATCGCGGTCGCCATCGGCGTCGCCATCGGGATCGCCCTGGGTTGCTACCGCATCGTTACCGGCCTGCCGATCCACTACTTCATTATCGTCGGCTACATTCTGGTGGTGATCCAGACCTGGTTTGCCCCGCGCATGATCGTCCCCCTGGCTTACGACTCCGGCGGCGTTACCACCTCGACGGTGACGGTGCCGCTGGTGACGGCCCTGGGGCTCGGACTGGCGGAGACCGTACCCGGGCGCAGCGTCCTGATCGACGGCTTTGGCCTGATCGCCTTCGCCAGCCTGTTTCCCATTATGAGCGTGATGGGTTATGCCCAGCTCGCCGAGATGAGCGCCCGCCGCCGGCGCAAGCAGCAGGAAAGGGAGTCGGAGCTCTCCCCTGCGTCCACCCTGGAGAGAGACAACCATGCACTTTAAACTGCTACTGGCTTTTGTTGAGGACAGCAAGACGGATGCTGTGGTGGCGGCTGCCCGCGAGGCGGGAGCCACCGGCTCGACCGTGATCAACAACGCGCGCGGCGAGGGGCTGAACAAGAGCAAAACCTTCTTTGGCCTCACCCTGGAGACCCAGCGAGACATCGTGCTGATGATCGTCGAGGAGCACCTCAGTCGTCGCATTCTGGAGAACATCGCCGAGGCTGGCGAATTTGATACCTCCCCCGGCAGCGGCATTGCGGTGCAGCTGGATGTGGAGGATGCGGTGGGGGTGGCCCACCAGGTAACGGAACTGGTAGGCAAAATGGAGCAATCACTATGAGCGAGCAGCGACGCATTACAGTCAGCGAGGTGATGAAGGGGCAGTTCATCGAGATGGATGGGCTGATGACGGTGGCGGAGGCGATTCAGGCACTGGTGAAGGAGAGCGCCCACACCCTGATCATCAAGAAACGCCACGATCACGATGAGTACGGCATCGTGGTGCTGGCCGATATTTCAAAAAAGGTGCTGGCCAGGGACCGCTCGCCAGAGCGGGTCAACCTCTATGAGATCATGACCAAGCCGGTGCTCAGCGTCGCCCCCGACATGGATATCCGCTACTGCGCCCGCCTGTTCGACCAGTTCGGACTGGCCTGTGCCCCGGTGTTGGATAAGGGTCAGATGGTGGGGGTGATCACCTACGAGGAGATCGTTCTGCACGGGCTGCTGGCACTGGTGAGTGATTAAACGGGTTAGTGACTAAATCGGCGCTTTGGCCTTTTGGTTATTGCCAAGACTGATAAATCGACCTATTGTCTCGGGAACCTAGCAGGGATTTAGCTATGAGCAGTAATGAGAATCCGGATCTTTTCTGGGACCTTAGCGCCATATCCAACAAGCAGCTCGCCTCCAATTTTTTCAAAAAGGTGGCGAGTGCCTTTTGCGTCTACAGCCCCTCTGTCGAGAAGATCTACTCCAACTTCGAGGTGATCCTGCCCCGCGACAGCAACAGCGGGCTGATCGTGCTGCCGAACCCCTATGCCTTCCATGATATGTTCAGCTTTATCAACAACGCCTCAATCAAGCAGACGGGCATCATGCTCCACCCCGGTGAGAGCTTTGGCCACCAGGGAGGACTCTACCTGTCACTGCCGATGCGGGGCAACAAACGCTCGAAGATGCTGGAGTTTGTAAAGGGCATCAACCTGATCAACAACACCTACAAGGCCAAACCCGGTAACCAGCTGTTCCTGCCGGTACTGGTCAACGGTGACCTGCGGGAATTCAAGGCGGCACACCCCTACCTACACCTGCACCGCATCGATGTGGCTGAGCTGGGTAACCTCTCGCAGTTTGAGCGCCAGGATATCCAGGACTCGATCTACCATCGCTTCAAGCAGATCGACAAGCTGCTGGTTGCCCCCACGGCCTGATCATCCGGCCTATACTGGGTTGATCGCGTCCTGGGGTCACTGACGGCTATGCATAACCCTGCTTCCACACTGCCGCTCATGAGCCTGCTGCTGGGTCTCTCCAGCGGCATCATGCTGGCCGCGGCCATCACCACGGGTGTGCTGGCGCGCATCAGCGCCCAGCAACTGATGCGCGAGCTCTACCGGGCGCTCTGCTTCATCTGCCTGTGTGGGGTCGGCTATCAGGTCTGCACCCTGCTCTACCACCAGGCCACCACCCAGGCCCAGAGCCTGCTACTGGCGCGCTGGCAGCTCAGTTTCGAGCTGATTGCCCCGATCGGCTACGCCGCCCTGTGCGCGACCTTTACCCGACAGACCTCGGTGCGCCCCTGGCTCAGTCTGGTCTGCGCACTCTGTATCACCCTGTTGCTGATCAACATCGCCAGTCCCCAGACCCTGCGCTTCGACAGCCCTGTGGACCTGCGCCACTTCCACTACCCCTGGGGAGAGGCTGTCTACCTGCTGGAGGGCCCCCCCGGGGCACTGACCGCGCTCTGGCTGCTGGGGGTCAATGGCATCTACGCCTACTGCCTGTGGCGCTTCCTGCGCCACTGGTGGACGGAACACTCGCTGCTGGCGGCACTCTGGGCCTGCTACCTGCTGCTGCAGGCGATCGCCAGCACCATCGGCGCCATGATCGATGATGGCCGGGTCAACAGCGTCTACCTGGCGGGGTTTGCCGCTTCACTGATGGTCATCGGCGTCTGCGTCATTCTCGCCTACGAGGCGGTTCGCAAGGCCGCCGCCGCCTTCGAGCGGGAGCAGGCACTGACCCTGGAGATGGAGCAACGGTTGAAGGCCGAGACCCGAATCCACCGTATCGCCTTCGAAGACCCGCTCACCGAGCTGCCGACCCGCTCCATGCTGCGCGAGTACCTGAAACAGCGCCTACCCGCCGATCAGGAGTCGCCGCGTCCACTGCTCTACCTGCAGGTCAACCTTGATCACTTCAAGCGCATCAACGACGAGCTGGGGCAGGACGTTGGCGACCACCTGTTGCAACTGCTGGCCAGGCGCCTGCGCAACACTGTCGGTCTGTCGATGATGGTGGCCCGCATTGCCGGTGACGAGTTTGTCCTGATCGACGAGCACGTCAAGAGCCAATCCCCCGAGTACGCTCGCCAGATTGCGTCCAAGGTGCTCTCCATTATTCACCAGCCGCTGCAGGTCAATGACCACAGCCTGCACCTCGGTGCCACCATCGCCATGCTGATGGTGCCCCTACACGCGCGAACGGTGCATGAGGTGATGAAGGGCGCCAGCATCACCATGAGCCGGGCCAAAAAAAGTGGCCGCGGCCGCTTCCACCTCTACGACCCCAGGTCCGGGGAGGAGAGCCGGCTTCGGCAACAGCTGGAGCAGGCGCTGCGCCAGGCACTGCTCAACGAGCAGTTTGAGCTTCATTACCAGCCACTGATGGACAGTAACCGCCGTTGCATTGGTGCCGAGGCCCTGATTCGATGGCCCAGCCCCGAGCGGGGCATGGTGGCGCCCGACCGGTTTATCCCCCTGGCGGAGGAGACCGGTATGATCCACGCCATAGGCGACTGGGTTCTGCAGCAGGCATTAAACCGCTTGCAGCGCTGGCAAACCGAACTACCCGGCTTCGACGGCTACCTCACCATCAACGTCTCGCCCTGGCAGTTTGCCCGTCCGGACTTTGTCACCAGCCTGCACAGCGCCATCCACAAAAGCAACATCCCCCACCACCGACTCTGCCTCGAGATCACCGAGGGGGTGCTGCTAACGGACCGGGAGGAGACCATCGACAAGCTCAACCAGTTGCGGAAGCTGGGGCTGATGATCGCCCTCGATGACTTCGGTACCGGTTACTCCTCGCTGGCCTATTTGAGGGACCTGCCGATTGACGTACTGAAGATCGATCGCTCCTTTATCAGCGACCTGCAGCTGGAGGCGCCACGTCACCTGGTGGATGCCATCATCTCCATCGGTCGCCACATGAACATCAAAACCGTGGCCGAGGGGGTGGAAACCGAGCCTCAGTGGAGCCACCTGAAGTCGATGGGCTGTGATAGTTTCCAGGGCTACCTCTTCTCCCCCGCCCTCAACGCGGAGGCGTTCAGTCGCTGGATCCGCCAGCATCAGCCTGGAAGCTGCGCATAAACCGAAATCCACCCCCCTGAAAAGACGCATATCTGCGTATTCGCCACCTCCCGCTTCGCCCCTACACTAGGACGACATACTTGGCAGGAGGCAATGATGATTCCGATCAGCCACTTCAACCCCTACACACTGGCACCGGGAACCCCCAACAGCCCGCTGTTCCCCCAGGCCGGATTGAGCTATGAACAGTCCAACGCCCTGCTCGACCAGCTGGGTGATCGCCTGAATGAAGCCCGGGATACACGCGAGGCTCGCAAGGAGGCCGAACGCACCACATTGCTCGGCATCAGCCATGCAAACCTGCGTCAGGACCAGGTCGACACCTATATCCGCCTCATGAGTGAGGGCGAGGTCCGGGACCGGCATACCCTGGTGGATTACGCTTATCTGCGCCACAAGGGAATCACCGAGCTGACCATCAACGTTTCCCCCGCCGAGCAGGAGACGGGCCTGCGCCCCGAACCCAGGGGCGCACAGGTCGAACACTACCAAAGCCCTGAACCAGCCTCCGCTCCAGGGGGCCTGGTCGACCTGCGGGCCTGAGGGTCCTAAGGTAAGGGGACGGGTTACCAGGGGAGCGGGTCGCCGTTGTAATCCAGGAAGCAGCCCGTCTCCGAGAGGGTGGTGGCGGCTATCACTTGACGCATAGAGGCCACCGATGTGACGGCATCGATCAGGGCATTGGGCCCCCCCATATCGGTTTTCACCCAACCGGGGTGCATCAGGAGTACCCGAATCCCCTCGCCCCTCAAGTCTTCGGCAAGGCTCTTGCCCACCGCATTCAGGGCTGCCTTGGAGCTGCGGTAGACGTAGCTCCCCCCGCTGAGGTTATCGGTCATACTGCCCATCTTGCTACTCAGCAGCACTACGCAGGGGTCATAGCCCAGACGCAGGTTATCCAGCAGGCGCTGCACCACCATCAGCGGGGCCAGGGCGTTGATCCGGAGAGTCTCCATCCAGGGCTCCACCTGAACCGTTTCCAGGCGACTGGCACCGGGCCCATAGACGCCTGCGTTCTGGACCAGCAGGTCCAGCGGTTGACCCTGCAGTGCCTTGGCAGCGCGCTCAATGGAGGCGTTATCGGCAATATCCAGTGGCAACAGGTGCAGCCTGGGGTTTTCTGCGGCGAGGGCCTGCAACTCGGTACAGCCCTCCGGGTTGCGGCAGCTGGCATAGACCTTCCAACCCTCCTGCAGATACTGGCGGGTGAACTCCAGCCCGAGCCCCCGGCTACATCCCGTAATCATGACCGTTGCCATCAGCTCTCTCCTTGTGCCCCAAGGCACGCTTTACCCTCGTCTGGGTCGATGATGATCCAGGGAGAAAAACCGATCCACTGCCGGTCTTCCCTGCCCTGAAACCGGGCTACCTTGCCCACTGGCAGTATAAACCGCCACAAAAAAACAGGGGGAGCCAAAGCTCCCCCTGCTGTTGTTCTGGGATCCCTGTCTCAGGAACGGGGGCGCAGGTGAGCGTGATAGCGCTTTTCCAGCTGGCGGAAGATAAACACGATGGTGAAGGTGATCGCCATGTAAAACAGGCCCGCGGCAATGAAGGCCTCGAACGGGCTGTAATACTTGGCATTGATCAGGCGCGCAGCACCGGTCAGGTCGACGATGGTGACAATACCGGCGATCGCGCTGCCATGGAGCATAAACACCACCTCGTTGCTGTAAGCCGGCAGGGCCCGGCGCAGGGCGCTGGGCAGGATAATGCGGCGGATCTGCTGCCCGCGACTCATGCCGTAAGCCCTGGCAGCCTCGATCTCCCCATACGGGGTATTGGCAATCGCTCCGCGGAAAATCTCAGTGGTATAGGCGGCGGTGTTGAGGGTAAAGGCAAAGAGTGCACACCAGTAGGCCTCCTTGAAGAAGGGCCACAGGAAGCTCTCCCGCATCGCCTCAAACTGGCCGAAGCCGTAGTAGACCAGAAACACCTGCACCAGCATGGGGGTGCCGCGGAAAAAGTAGGTATAGACCCAGATGGGGCCCCAGATCAGCGGGTTGCGGTTGTTACGCAGGACCGCCAGCGGCACCGCGATAAAGAGCCCCAGCAGCAGCGCAAGGAACACCAGCTGAATCGTGGTCCAGGCCCCCTCGAGATAGAGGTCGATGTTGTCGAAAATAATGGAGAAATCCATGATTAGGCCTCACGTCTCAGGCTGGCGCTGTAACGACGCTCAAGCCACTGCAGGTAGCCGACCGAAATCGAGGTAAAGACCAGGAAGATAACCGACACCGCCAGGTAAAAGGTGAAGGGCTTCTGGGTTGAGCCGGCCGCCAGCGACGCCTTGCGCACCATGTCATCGAGGCCGATGATCGACACCAGCGCGGTTGTCTTGAGTAAGACCAGCCAGTTGTTGCCAAAACCTGGCAGGGCATGGCGCATCATCTGCGGAAACAGAATCCGGCGGAACACCTGTAGGCTGGTCATGCCATAGGCCCGGGCCGCTTCCAGTTGGCCGCTGTCGACAGCCAGAATGGCGCCGCGAAAGGTTTCCGCCATGTAGGCACCGAAGATAAAACCGATGGTCAGAACCCCTGCCACAAAGGGGTTAATATCGATGTAATCTTCGTAGCCCACCATATAGGCCAGTTCGTTCACCAGCATCTGCCCGCCAAAGAAGATCAGCAGCATCAGCACCAGGTCGGGGATGCCACGAATCACCGTGGTGTAGACCACTGCGACGCTTTTGGCGATCAGTGAGCGGGAGAGTTTGGCCAGTGCGGTACCAATCCCCAGCACCATGCTCAGTAACAGTGACAGCAGTGCTACCTCAATGGTAACGATGGCGCCACTGAGAATACTTTGCCCATAGCCGTGAAGATCAAGCATATTGCACTCTCATCCGGTAAACGAAAACGAAAGGTGGCGAAGCACCGAAGGTGCTTCGCCTGCGTTCCGACTTAGTAGATTTCGAAGTCGAAGTACTTCTTGCGGATCGTGTCGTAAGTGCCATCGGCACGGATCTTTTCGATCGCCGCATTAAACTGCTCGGTCAGGTCCTTGTCGCGCTTGCGAACCGCGATACCGATACCTTCACCCACCCACTTGGGATCGGTGATGCTCTTACCGGTCAGCTCATAGGCGTCGCCGCCCTCTTTGGCGAGGAAGCCATCGGTCATAACAAAAATATCACCCAGCAGCAGGTCCAGGCGATCAGACTTCATATCCAGGTAAGCTTCATCCTGAGTGCCGTAACGCTTGACGTTCACTCCCTCAACCGCGTTGGAGATATAGGTATCAGCAATGGTTGAACGCTGCACACCTACGGTCTTGCCGGCCAGGTTGCTGGTGTCGATACCCGCTCCCTTCTTGGCGACATAGGCCAGCGGAGAGGTGTAGTACTTGTTGGTGAAATCAACTTTCTGCTTGCGCTCTTCGGTGATGGACATGGAGGCGATGATGGCATCGTACTTGCGCGCCAGCAGCGCAGGAATAATCCCGTCCCAATCCTGCTTGACCATGGTGCACTCGGCATTCATGGCCGCACAGAGGGCATTGGCAATATCGATATCGAAACCGGTCACCGAACCATCGGGATTGGTCTGGCTGAAGGGAGGGTAAGCCCCCTCAACACCGATGCGAACTTTGTTCCACTCTTTAGCCATGGCCGGAGTAGCCGCCAACGCGATCACAGTGGCACCAACGGCAAACAAACGCTTTATCATAAGTAACTCCCTAGGGTTTTTGTTATCTGTTGTTTGATCAGGTTAATAACTGCTGGCAAGAAACTGCTGCAGCCGTTCTGATTCAGGGTTATTAAAGACCGTATCGGGATGCCCCTGCTCTTCAATCAGCCCCTGATGCAGAAAGAGTACCTTGTTTGATACATCTCGGGCAAAGGCCATTTCATGGGTAACCACAATCATGGTGCGACCCTCTTCAGCCAGGTCCTGCATCACCTTGAGTACCTCACCCACCAACTCCGGGTCCAGCGCCGAGGTGGGCTCATCAAATAGCATCACCTCCGGGTCCATGGCCAGCGCCCGAGCGATCGCCGCACGCTGCTGCTGACCGCCGGACATGTGGCCGGGATAGTAATCACGCTTCTCGTAGATACCCACCTTGTCCATCAGGCGGCGGGCCCGCTCCAGGGCCTCCTTCTTCGACAAACCCAGCACCTGGATGGGGGCCTCAATGATGTTCTCCTCGATGGTCATATGGGACCAGAGGTTAAAGCTCTGGAACACCATCGACAGGCGTGAGCGAATACGCTCCACCTGCTTCTGGTCCGCGGGCATGGGCACGCCCCGCTTGCCGGGCTTCATCGCAATCTTTTCGCCGTGCAGGTAGATATCGCCGGAGGTGGGGATTTCAAGGAGATTGATACAACGCAGGAAGGTACTTTTGCCGGAGCCGGAGGAGCCGATCATGGAGATCACATCCCCCTTCTGGGCCGTCAGCGACACTCCCTTGAGCACCTCCAGTTCATTGAAATGCTTATGCAGGTCATTCACTTCCAGTGCAGGGGTATTGCTGCTCATAGAACTCTCTTCTTATGGTTCGTTATCGAATCGGTACCGGCCGTTGCAGGGCCAACACACGGGTGTCTCGGATAGCGTGTCCCGCCTCTGCAGAGCCGGGCGGGTTGTGCCATAAAGTACGCAACTGGGCAGGAACCATGCAAGGGGTTTTGCGCAAGATGTGAACAGCAGGTCCCCAGACTAAAACTAAACGGCGTAAAGAGGAAATTATACCCCTTATTTTCTCAAAACGCAGGTTCGTGCCGCACAGGGCGACCCCACCGCCCCAGCACCAACTCCCCTGCAGCATCCGCTTAAGAACAGCCTCCCATCAGTTGGAGGCCAACGCCGGCAGTTCCACGGCGGTATCTGCGCCCACGGCCATCAGCCGGCTGACGATAGAGTCGCTGTAGCGGGTGACCAGATAGGGGACGGTCTCGTTCTGGTAGTCGATCAGTTTGGCCGAAATAAACTCCCACTTGATTTCGGCTTCCAGCAGCCGCTCATCCCCAAGGGAGCTCCGGAGGGTTTCAAGCTGCTGAGAGAACGCGGTGGCGTGCACATCGATGGTGTCACCCTCGGCATCGGCCATCAGCCCGGTACGCCCATTCCAGTGGGCCGCGAGGCGGGCATAACGAGACGCCATCTTTTGCACCCTGGCCGCAGCCGACATCAACTGGTGACGCAGGCCGGGCTGGCTGCCATCGAGATAATCCTGTGCCACGGCCAGGCTATTGAGCAGACGTTGCTCGGCAGTTTCAAGATCGCTCACCGCATACACCGAGGTATATCCCTGGGTACGGATCTCGTTGCCTTGGGCGGCTTTACGGTACGGTTCAAAGTCGAGCCGGACCTGGTTCACCAGGGCGGCCAGCGCCTCGTCGCCAGGCAGCGCCTCATCGGCCGGGATCCGGTCCTGCATCTGCTGCAGCCCCTTCTCGATCTTGGTTGCGACCCGCAGGTCACCCTCAAGAAAGGTAAACATATGGAACTGGGTGGAGGTGGCGTAGGTTTCGATCTCCAGCGCGTAGAGCCGGTCCAGAAGCTGGCCCTTGTCGGCCAGCACCGGGCCCGACATCAGGCCCAGGCACAATAGAAGAAGATAAGGTGCACGTCGCATCATAGTGGAGTCACTCGCTGTATTGTTTTTATTGTGTACCCAAAGAGCCGATGCTCTCAGGGGCGATAGGTTCGGCGTACGCATCCTGCGCGGCCCCGACATCAGCCTCAGCGAAGTTCCTGCCACCAGCTTCGCACCCCCGCCAAAGGCATGCAACCCCTTATCCGCTTAAGCTATACTGCGCGCCCCTCTGGCCAGAACCGCCCCCATGTCCAACCCCCTCTACCGCGGTGCGCTCTTTATTCTCCTGTCCGAGCTGCTACTGGTGCTCAGCGGCGCCACCATTCGACAGCTGGCCCATGAGCTGCCCAACGAGGTGATCGTCTTTTGCCGCAACCTGTTTGCCCTGGGGCTGCTGCTCCCCTGGCTGATGCGCCAGGGGAGCGCCGCCATCCAGACCCGGCATATCAGGTTTCACCTGATGCGCGCCGCGGTCGGGGTCAGCGCCATGTACTGCCTCTACTACTCCTGGGCCCACCTGCCCCTGGCGGAGGCGGCCCTGTTTAAACAGACCGCCCCCTTCTTTATTCCGGTGATCGCCCTCCTGTGGCTGGGCGAGCAGATTCCCAGGAGCGTCAGGATTGCCATTGGCTTAGGCTTTCTTGGCGTTGCCCTGATCCTTAAGCCGGGCGCCGCAGGGCTGAACCCGGTGCTGTTGGTCGCCCTAGCCGGTGCCCTGCTGGGGGCCCTGGCCAAGGTCACCATCAGGCGCATGGCCAGCACCGAACCCAGCACCCGCATCGTCTTTTACTTTGCCCTCTTCACCAGCCTGCTCTCGGTGCTGCCGGCGCTGATGAACTGGGTCACCCCCTCGACCCAGGGGTGGGGGCTGATCCTGCTGATGGCGGCGCTCTCAACCGGCGCCCAGCTCTCCCTCAGCCATGCCTATGCGCTGGCACCGGCAGGACGCCTTGGCCCTTTTACCTACTCATCGATTCTCTTTGCCACCCTGCTGGGCTGGTTACTGTGGGCAGAATCGCTGGCGCTGGCCACCCTGATCGGCATGGGGCTGGTGATCGCGGCGGGGGTACTGGCGGTAGCCGACCAGCTACCGCGCAGGAAGCCGCTATAATGCTCGATATAAACCCCACATAATGGCAAACTATTTGCCATAAAAAACAGAACGCGCGAGTCACTCCACGAGCTAGAAAGGAAACGCACATGCAAGAACAGGAATCGACAGTTTTCATCATTGACGACGACGAGGCGGTCAGGGACTCGCTACGACTGTTGATGAAATCCGTTGGGCAGAGCGTAGAGACCTTTGCCTCCCCGGCCGAATTCCTCAACAGTTACGATGAAAATCGCCCGGGCTGTATTGTGCTGGATATTCGTATGCCGGGGATGAGCGGGCTTGAGCTGCAGGGCAAGCTCAATGAGATGCACTGCATCCTTCCCATTATTTTTATCACCGGCCACGGTGATGTACAGATGGCGGTGCAGGCGATCAAGGACGGCGCCATGAACTTCATCCAGAAGCCGTTCCGTGACCAGGAGCTGCTGGACCTGATCAACGACGCCCTCAAGCTCGACGCCGAGCAACGCAAGGAGCTGCTGGAGCACAAGGAGATCCTGCGCCGCCTGAGCACCCTCACCGACCGCGAGCGTGAAGTGTTGCACCATGTGATTGAGGGCAAGGCCAACAAGGTGATCGCACTGGACATCAACCTGAGCCAGCGCACCGTCGAAATCCACCGCTCCCGGGTAATGGAGAAGATGGGCACCAAGTCCCTCGCCCACCTGGTGCGCCAGGTAATGCAGGTTCAGGACCAGATGTAGTCCAGGCAGGGCACACAGGCGAAGGGGTTGCTCCGCCTGTGCGCCTCTAGGTAGATGCCACAAGGATTGCCGTAGCTCTACCCATAGGCACCGAAACAAGCCCCCCCTACACTGGGCTTCCCCTGTCGAGGAGCCAGAGCCCAATGCCACCCAAGCGATCCCCCGTGCCCGATATTATGATCTCTCTCACCTGCGTTGCCCTGCTGTTGCTGAGCATGGCCTCGCTGTACCGCATGAGTTGGTAGCCCCCCCTTTAATTGATACCCGGTTGCCGCGACTTTCACCTACAAAGTTCGGTACTATAGAGCGCTCCCAGACAGACCATCAACGGATTGAATATGGCGACGCAGCGCTTGAAAGAGCACCTCTACGAGGTCATCTTTGGAACCGAAACCCCGGCGGGGCGCCGCTTCGACCTGTTCCTGATTGCCGCCATCCTGCTCAGTATCGGGGTGGCCATGCTGGACTCGGTCCAGGAGATCTCCTCCCGTTACCACCAGCAGTTTTTTATCATTGAGTGGGTGTTCACCCTGCTCTTTACCCTCGAGTACATCGCCCGTCTCTACTGCTCGCCCAAGCCGCTCAGCTACGCCCGCAGCTTCTTCGGCATCGTTGACCTGCTGGCGATTCTGCCCAGTTACCTGGCACTGCTCTACAGCGGCTCGACCTTCCTGGTGATCATCCGCCTGCTGCGGGTCCTGCGGATCTTCCGTATCCTCAAGCTGATGCGCTACCTGCGCGACGCCAATGTGCTCTGGCGCTCCATGCTCTCCTCGCGCCGCAAGATCTTTGTCTTCTTCTGCTCGGTACTGGTGCTGGCCACGATTTTCGGCTCCCTGATGTACGTGGTGGAGGGGGATAAGAGCGGGTTTACCAGCATTCCCAAAAGCATCTACTGGGCGATCGTCACCATCACCACCGTGGGCTACGGTGACATCACCCCCCACACCGTGTTCGGCCAGGTGCTGGCCTCGATGGTGATGGTGACCGGTTACTCCATCATTGCCGTTCCCACCGGGATCATCACCGCCGAGCTGGCCGATGAACTGCGTCGCGATCGCTCCGCCAAATACTGCGCCAACTGCAACCGTAGCGGCCACGATAACGATGCCGAACACTGCAAATACTGTGGCGCCGGCCTCAACCCCTGAGCCCGGCCCCTAGGCGGCGCTCTTTCCTGCCGCTTCGGCGTCGGGCGCCGGGTTGTCCACCACCACCCGTGGGGTTTCACTGCGGCGGTGACGCTCATGCAAAAAGCGCAACACCTCAGCCCGGTAATGGTTGTAGCGGCTGTCATCGGCCAGCGCCAGGCGGTCACGGGGGCGCTCGAGGTCAACCTTGAGGATCTCGCCGATGGTCGCCGCCGGTCCGTTGGTCATCATCACGATACGGTCTGACAGCAGCACCGCCTCGTCCACATCGTGGGTAATCATCACCACCGTGTTGTTGAGACGCGCCTGTATCTCCATCAATGAATCCTGTAGATGGGCCCGGGTGAGTGCGTCGAGGGCACCGAAGGGCTCATCCATCAGCAGCACCCGTGGCTGCATCGCCAGCGCCCGGGCAATGCCCACCCGCTGCTTCATGCCGCCGGAGATCTCCCCCGGCAGCTTGTCGAGGGCGTGCCCCATGTGCACCAGCTCAAGGTTATGCTCAATCCACTGGCGGGTCTCGGCCCGGCTTTTCTTACGGCCGAACACCTGCTTTACCGCCAGCTCAACGTTCTGGTAGGCGGTCAACCAGGGCAGCAGGGAGTGGTTCTGGAACACCACGGCCCGCTCCGGCCCCGGCTCGTTGACCTCCTTACCGTCGAGGATTACCCCCCCTTCGGTTGCCCGGTGCAGGCCGGCGATAATATTGAGCACGGTGGATTTACCACAGCCGGAGTGGCCGATGAGCGAGACAAACTCCCCCTCCTCAATTTTCAGGTTAACCTTATCCAGTGCCCTGAAGGGCCCACCGGGAGCCGGAAATTCAATAGCAACCTGCTCAAGGCTAAGATGATCTTTCATCATGATTTTCTCCCTACTCCTAGCGCAGAATCGCGCTCTTATCCCAGGACACCGCTTTCTGTATCTGCAGCATGATGCGATCCAGCAGGTAACCAATGAAGCCAATTGTGATCACCGCGATCATAATGCGACCCAAAGAGTGGGAGCTGCCGTTCTGGAATTCGTCCCATACGAACTTCCCCAAACCCGGGTTCTGCGCCAGCATTTCGGCCGCAATCAGCACCATCCAGCCCACACCCAGCGACAGACGCAGCCCGGTAAAGATCATGGGTATGGCCGATGGCAGTACCACCCTGTAGATATGTACCCACCAGTTCAGGCGTAACACCTTGCTGACGTTGAGCAGATCCTGCTCGATGGAGGCGACCCCGACCGTGGTGTTAATCAGGGTGGGCCACATGCAGCAGAGCATGACGGTAATCGCCGAGGTGACGAAGGATTTGCTGAACAGGGGGTCATCACTGACGTAGAGCGCACTCACCACCATAGTGACGATCGGCAACCACGCGAGGGGGGATACCGGCTTGAAAATCTGGATCAACGGATTCAGGCCGCGGTACACCGTGGCGTTCAATCCACAGAGGATACCCATAGGGATCGCCACCAGGCTGGCCAGCCCAAAGCCGGCAAACACCGTGGTCAGGCTGGTGAGGATCTGGTCGATATAGGTTGGCTTGCCCGTATAGGGACGGATCCTGACCTCCGCATCGGGGTTCTTTTGCAGTTTTTTGCTGTTGCGCACCTGCTGCCGTTCGTAGAATGCCTGCTCCTTGTCGCGCTCCGCCAGGTGTTCCTGCCACAGGGTACCGGCCTGTTCCCAGACCGCCACCGGGCCGGGAACCTGCCCCAGGGAAGTGACGATACGGGGCGCGCCCAGGTGCCAGATAAACAGAAACAGCGCCATTGCCGCCAGCGGTACCAGCAGCAACCGGATGCCCTGGTTGAGCCGTTCTGGACTCCAGAGTCCGGCCAGCTTTGGTAACCATGCCGTAGGAAGCAGGGGCTGGGTCGCAGTGATCAGTTTTGTCGCCATGGGGCCTCCTCAAAACAGGGCCGGACTTGCTGGCAGGCAACCCCGGCTGAATAAACCGCCGTTATTGCACGACCTCGTCACCCTTCAAACCGATCGTAAACTGGTCCAGATAGGCGTTGGGCTGGGTACCGTCGTAGGTGATGCCGTCGATAAAGTGGATCTGGGGGGCGCGAAAGCCATCCTCCCGGGCCAGGTCAGGGAAATCTGATGCGCGCATCTTGCCCTCTTCGATCAACGAGTCGACGGCGGCACGGTAGATATCGGGGCGGTAGACCTGTTTGGCCACATCGAGATACCAGTTGTCGGACTTGGGCTCGGCAATCTGCCCCCAGCGACGCATCTGGGTCAGGTACCAGATCGCATCGCTGTAGTAGGGGTAGGTGGCGTTATGGCGGAAGAACACATTGAAGTCCGGCACTGCGCGCTTATCCCCCTTTTCGTACTCGAAGGTGCCGGTCATGCTGTTGGCAATCACCTCATAATCGGCGCCCACATATTCGCTGCGCGAGAGGATCTTCACCGCTTCGGGCCGATTCTTGTTGTCCTCGGCATCCAGCCACTGGGCTGCCCGAATCAACGCCTTGACCACCGCGATGTGGGTATTGGGGTTGGCGTCGGCCCAGGCCTTGCTGACGCCGAACACCTTCTCCGGGTTGTTCTTCCAGATCTCATAGTCGGTGACGACCGGCACCCCGATGCCTTTGAAGACCGCCTGCTGGTTCCAGGGCTCCCCCACACAGTAGCCATAGATAGTGCCAGCCTCCATAGTGGAGGGCATCTGCGGCGGCGGTGTCACCGACAGCAGGGCATCGGCCTTGATGTGTCCCGAGGTGTCACCCTTATCGGGGGCGTAATACCCGGGATGGATGCCACCGGCTGCGAGCCAGTAGCGAAGCTCATAGTTGTGGGTGGAGACCGGAAACACCATCCCCATTTTGAAGGGTTTGCCTTCGGCCAGGTACTTGTCCACCACCGGCTTCAGGGAGTCCGCCTTGATCGGGTGCCGGGGCCTGCCATCGGCCATGGTGGGAACGTGGGGTTTCATCTGCTCCCATACATCATTTGAGACGGTAATGGCGTTACCGTTGAGATCCATGCTGAAAGCGGTAATCACCTGCGCCTGGGTGCCGTAGCCAATGGTCGCCCCGAGGGGCTGTCCGGCCAGCATGTGAGCACCGTCGAGCTCCCCATCGATCACCCGATCCAGCAGCACCTTCCAGTTGGCCTGCGCCTCGAGGGTCACGTAGAGCCCCTCATCCTCGAAGAAGCCTTTCTCGTAGGCCACCGCCAGCGGCGCCATATCGGTGAGCTTGATAAAGCCGAACTTGAGTTCCTCCTTTTCGACCTCCAGCTCGGCCCATGCGAACCCGCTTGCCAGCAGGCATCCCAGCATAACTCCCGCCACTTTATGACAGGCACTCGCTTTATTGGTGGATTGTAGAACACGCCCAAATCGAATCATCATTGCTATCTCCCACAGGTGAGCATCGGGTGAGGGAGCGGCTACCGGCTGGACAGACACCCCACAGAAGTTGATATATCTCATTCAACAAGCGTGCCAGCCGTCAAAACCCTTTAAAAACAGGGGTTGGCGGACGTTAATACCCTTTTTTGCACCAGATCAATGCCCCTCTCCCGGTCAGCGCGCCACAACTCTGCGCAGGCCAGCCGGCAGAATGCACCAAAACAAAACAACACACGCCAGCACTCAGCTGCCTGCGCAGCAGGCAGGATCAACCGTTCCGGCTTTCGGCACATAAAATACGATGAAGTTTCATATAAAAGGAAGATTAAGGAGACAGGGAAAGGGAGGAGAAAGAATCAGGGTCTCCAAAGGCCTGCCCTTTTTGATAAGGTAGCCACTTTTTGGCCCAGCGGCTAAGCCTGCTCGCGGTAAATCCAGCGTTGCAGGTTCTTGTCCATATGGTCCCGCAGGCGTTTGATACTGCATTCGCTAACAAACAGGATCGCGTCAATCAGTTTGGTGGCGCTGAGAAAGAGTGCTCCATTACCATAGCCACTATGCCACCCCTGCTGCTGGCCGTCGGCGATCTCGGCTGCAAAGTCCCGCACCTTCTCACTACAACCGCTTTCGCTATAGGCCTTTAGAATCCACTTGCGGTCACGTTCGGAAAAGGCGTCGCAACGCTCGAGAACGCCCCGCTGGCGCTGGCGAAACTCGGTGACCAGGTAGTTGAGCTTGAACACCACCTCCTGGTCACCCTCCTGATCCAGCTCCCGGTGGGTGGAGAGTCCACGAATCTGCGCTATCACCTCCACAATGGGTAGCAGGGTTTCAACGATGTAACCCAGCAGCAGAAGCGAATCGCCGTCGGTGCCGACCTCCTCATGAAACAGAAGGGACTTGATAAAGGTCAGCAGCTCATTGATCAGGTGGCTGTGGAGGTTGAAATTGGCGATGGGGGAGTCCATGCGCCACTGCTCCTTGACGAACAGCCACTCCCGCTCGACGTTTTCCCAGCCCGGCGTCTTCAACAGATTCAGTTCGTCAAGGCGCTGGACCCGCTCAAGGTGATACTCCACCTTTTGCTGAATCCCCAGAATTCTTGACTCAAAGAAGAGGTCGCCATTGAGCACGGCCAGGGAGGCCCCACGGTGGTGCTGCAGGTAACTCAACAGGGGAAGGCACCTGAGGGTCAATGAAATGCGCCCCAGGCGGCGCTGGTTACCCATATGCAAGGCGCGGTAGTCGAGGGCAGGCAAGGCTTCATTGGCCGTCGTCGCCGTCAACGCACCGGCCTGAACCACCCCGTTAAGCAATGCACCTTTTTGAACCATAATGGACCCCCAGTGGGTGTTAAACAGCATCCACCGGGTAAAGAGCAAAAACCCTGCCAGCCTTTAGAGTCGGGGGGGGGGAGAGCGGGGCTAGGCGAAGACCACGGTTTTGTTATCGTGCACCAGCACCCGGTCCTCCAGGTGGTAGCGCAACCCCTTGGCCAGGGCAGTCTTCTCGCAATCCTTGCCGATGCGAACCATATCCGCAATGCTGTCGCGGTGGCTGATGCGTTCGATGTCCTGCTCAATGATCGGGCCGGCGTCCAGTTCGGAGGTAACGTAGTGGCAGGTGGCACCGATCAGCTTTACCCCCCGCAGGTAAGCCTGATGGTAGGGCTTGGCCCCCGCGAAGGAGGGCAGGAAGCTGTGGTGGATATTGATCACCCGGTTGGCAAACTGATCGCACAGCGCCGGTGGCAGTATCTGCATATAGCGGGCGAGGACAATGGTATCGGCGCGGTAACGCTCCACCAGTTCGGCGACCTCGGCAAAGGCTTCATCCTTCTCCTGCGGGTTCACCGGTACATGGTGGAAGGGGATACCGTGCCACTCCACCATCGAACGCAGGTCATCATGGTTGGAGATCACCGCCGGGATCGAACACTCCAGCTCACCGCTGTGCCAGCGGTGCAGCAGATCGGCCAGGCAGTGGGACTCCCGGCTGGCCATCAACAGGACCCGCTTGGGCTCGGTGGAATCGGTAATGCGCCACTGCATCGCATACTCGGCAGCGATCGGCGCAAAGGCGGCGCGCAGGGTCTCGAGATCCAACGGCATGGAGTCGGCACAGATTTCGTGTCGCATAAAAAACCAGCCCGTGGCCAGGTCCGAGTGGTGGTTTGCCTCGGTGATGGAGGCATTGTAGTTCGCGAGAAAATTACTCACCTTGGCAACAATGCCAACGCGGTCGGGACAGGCGACCACGAGTCGGAAGGTTCTGGACATCGGCTACTCCTTTAAACGAGGCGCTATTATAAGCCCCCGGTGGCGGCGATCAATCCAGTCCCTGCTGCAGCTGCTCCCCCCATCGCTGCAACTCGTTGAGCAGCTGCTGGCTCTGCTCATCGGCGCGCTCCATGCGCAGCTGCTCGATGCGCCCAAAGTACTCCGACAGGGTTCGGCCTCCTCCACCAGCGGCCTGGCACAGGCGCTGTTGGCGAAACTGCTGCCAACGCCCCTGCTCGGCGGGCGAGAGGGTCTCGGGGTAGTTGCGCGCCCGGTAACGGAACAGCATCTCCTCCAGCCGGAGATCTTCGAAGGCCGGTTCCATTTGCGCCAGCTGGTCCGCGGCGGTGCGTCGCACCTGCTCCATCCGCTCGCGATCCCCGGGACCGAAAAAGCCGCCGCTGTAGAGCATATGGTCCGGATCCCGGTGGGGCTCACGCTCGGGGCTGGCCATCACCTGCTGCAATTTGGCCACCAGTTCGGGGGCCGCCAGCAAGCGCTCGTAGTGGCGCTTCATCTGCCCCATATCGAGTCCCAGTCGCTCGATATCCTCGGCGCGAAGCACATTAATGGGCGCCACCAGCGGGCAGCGGTTGATGTGTACCGTCTTCAGGCCCGGTCGTTCATCACCATCTGCGAGCTCAGCCGCCGGCGTGTAAAGCCGGCGCCGCAACTCCTCCACCTCGAGTGACAGCAGCAGCTCCGGGTCGCTCGCCAGGTCCACCACCACCACGCCGTTCTTGTTCTCCGGGTGGGGGGCGATGGGCAGCACCAGTGCCAGGCAGTGACGGCTGGCGGGATAACGTCCCGACACGTGCACCAGCGGGGTTTTCTGCTGGGGGTTAAGGTAACGGGCCACCCTCTGCTTCTGCCGGTGGGCAAAGGCAAACTCATAGAGACGGGGCTGGCGCTCACGGATCAGCCGGGCCATGGCGACGGTGGCGCGCACATCGCTGAGGGCGTCGTGGGCGGCCTCGTGGGCGATGCCGTTGGCGGCGGTCAGCGCCTCCAGCCGAAAGCTGGGCAGGCCATCATCACGCTGCGGCCAGATGATCCCCTCGGGACGCAGGGCCTCGGTCAGGCGCACCAGGTCGATAATGTCCCAGCGGCTGTTACCGTTTTGCCACTCCCGCGCGTAGGGGTCATAGAAGTTGCGATAGAGGGAGTGACGGGTCACCTCATCGTCGAACCTCAGGCTGTTGTACCCCGCCACGCAGGTTCCGGGGACGCTGAACGCCTGCTGGATACGGGCGATAAACTCCGCTTCGCAGCTGCCCCGTTCCCGGGCCAGCTGGGGGGTAATTCCGGTCACCAGGCAGGCATCGGGGGCCGGCAGCTGGTCGTCAGGGGGGGCGCAGTAGTGCACCAGGGGAGGCTCGTCGATCTCATTAAGCTCAAGGTCGGTGCGCAGTCCGGCAAACTGCGAAGGCCAGTCCGTTGCCGGGCTGGTACCGAAGGTTTCATAATCGTGCCAATAGATGGTCCCTGCCAAAGCAACGGCTCCTTATGCTTAATTCAGTGGTGGGGGAGCAGAGATAGATCCAGCTGGCCCCGACAGATATCCAACGCCTGCGCCTTGAAGGCCGCCAGCTGCTGATCGGCAATGGCGACCCGCAGGACAACCCCGGCCCCATACTCGGCGTCGAGCCAGCGCCCCTCCAGGCGCTCCACCAGCTGGCGCAGCGGCACCTCAAACCCATAGTCAAACCTCAGCTGACAGGGGGTCATTGCCCTCTGCTGGCGCAACTGGCTCTGTTCGAGGATACCTTGTACCGCCTCGGTGTAGGCTCTCACCAGCCCCCCTACCCCCAGCTTCACTCCGCCAAAGTAACGCACCACCACGACCACCAGGTCGCTCACCGCTTGCTGCTGAAGCACATTAAGCATGGGCCGCCCGGCGCTGCCCTGGGGCTCGCCATCATCCGAGCAGGCCTCTGCGGAGGGGGAGCGGGCGCTACCGGCACGATAGGCCCAGCAGTGATGGCGGGCGTCGGGATAACGCTGGCGAACATCCGCCAGGAACGCCAATGCCTGCTCGCGGCTGGAGACCGGCTCAAGCAGGCCAATGAAACGACTACGCTTAATCTCCAGCTCAACCTTGGCGGGGAGGGTAGGAACACTGTAGGGATGGGTCACCGGTGAATCACAACTCCGGTTCACGGAAACTGAAAAACTCCTTGAGAGCCGCCGCCAGGTCGTGGATGCCGTCGTGGGGCCACTCGATGCTGAAGCCACTGTCGAAATAGGCAGGGTCCACATCCTGCCGACACCATTGGCTGCAGGCATCGAAGTCCAGGTCGAAGTAGGACTGGTCACCTACCGGCAGTTTGATCCGCATATTGAACACCTCGCCCACCATGACTGGCAAGCGGGTAATCAGCATCAGGCCACGGGCTGATATGTTACCAATCGCACCGATCTCCCGCCCCGTGTTGCGGTTATAGATGGTCAGGTAATCGACCAGATAGTGGCGCGACAAATCGCGCCGTTCCTTCATGGGCTGCTGGCTATTCACCGTTCGAATCTCAAGTCGTGTCTGCACAAAGTATAACCGCTTTGCGTGAGACTGGCAGCCGCCGCCCTCGAAATCGGTCGCCAGCCCCTCAACTGGCCGGCTGGGTCGACAGTACCTTCAGGCGGGCCTTGGCCCGGTAGGCGTACTCGGATTGGGGGAAGGTGGTCACGATGTAGTTGTAGGTTTCCATGGCGTCCACAAAATAACCTTGCCGCTCCAGGCACAACCCCCGCAGCAGGGAGACCTCCGGCTGCAGGAAACGATAGGACCTTAACATCCGCTCAACCCGGCTCAGGGTCTGGATCGTGGAGACGCAATCACCCTCAGCATACTGCTGATAGGCCAGGTCTATCCCTTCACTCACCCCACCGCTGACCTGGTAACTACCACAACCAGCCAACAGGGCCAGTAGCCCCACCCCAAGAAGCCAGCGGCTCAGTAGGCGCCCTGGCTGTCGAAAGAAGAAGATGATGCTGCTCATTCGGACCTATCCTTACTGTGTAATGCGCTATCGGCCAGCTGTATGGAATCTTTACTCCAAAATGCTATGTTGAAGTGCAGCGGCCAAGGGTACCCCTATGAAGATAGACGCTATCCGTCAACTGTATGTGGTTCTGGTACCGGCAGTGGACCCCCAGCCCGCCCTGGATCGGGCAGGCTTTATCGCCGGGCTCTCGGGGGCCCATATAAAGCTGGTTGCCCAGGGCTTTGACAGTGACCTTGAGCACAACCCGTTGCTCAATGAAGAGCAGCGCCAGCGGGAGCGCGAGCAGTGGATTGAGGTGCACCGACGGTGGCTGCACGGATTACTGGCCGAAACCCGCAAACAGCACCCCGATGCCGAGGCGCAGCTGCTCTACAGCGCCGCCCCCGTCACCGAACTGCTGAGCGAGTGCCCACCCGGTAGTGACGCACTGATCGTCAAATCAGCGGTCCGGCATCACCCGATGCGAGCGCTTTTGCTACCGCCAGAGGAAGGGGAGCTGCTTCGGCGCTCCCCCCTGCCGGTCTGGATCCCCTTCAACCGTACCCCCCTACAGCGGATCCTCGCCTGTGTTGTCACCCCGCCTGACGGGGTACCCGGCGACCGCCCACAGCGGGAGATTATCGAGACCGCCCGCAGTATCGCCACCCACACAGGGGCCGACCTGAACCTGCTCCATTGCTACGCCCCTCTCTCCCCCCAGCTGTTGTTCGATGCTGACATAGCCTCTGCCGATCCGGGCCAGAGCAGCGCCTTGAGACAACACCACCGGCAGGCACTGGCCCCGCTCCTGAAGGCGAGCGGCATCACCGAAGCGCAGCTGTTGATGGTGGAGGGTCAACCTGAGCGGGTTGTGCCGGCGGAAGGTGGCAAGGTGGCGGGAACGCTGGTGGTGATGGGAGCAACCACACGGGGTGCCCTGGAGCGGGCCATCGAGGGCAACACCATCGAACGGGTGCAGCCCCAGCTCAGCTGCGACCTGCTGGTCTGTCCAGCCGCCCCCGGGTCATAGACCCGGGAAAACGCTTTGTACCTGGTTATGTGCGCTTACTCTTGTAGGTGGGGCACGCCACGCTCAAAGCACCATAAACAACCCGACACCGGCCAATACCAGCACCACCGCTACCGCGACGATCATCCCCATCCCACTGCCGCCGGCAGTCGCGGGCTGAGGGGAGACAGGCGCGCCACTCGCTGGCTCATCTCCGCCCTCTGAGGCGGCCGCCTCGGAGGGGGTTGGCATACTGGCAGAGGGCCCGGAGGCGGACTCGCCCCGCTTATCCACAGGCAAGCTGTCCGCCATGGTCCTTACCATGGTTTTGTCGAGCTCATCGGGCGGGCCCAGTACGGTAAAGATCAACTTATCAAACCCCAGCAGGTCGCCTCGCTTCAGAAACGCCTCGGTCACCCGCTTGCCATTGACATAGGTACCGTTGGAGGAGCCCATATCCTTGACCATCAAACGGCCATCCACCACCGAGAGCTCGGCATGGCGTCGAGAGAGGTGCGAGGAGGAGATGCTGATCTGGCAATCACTCGAGCGCCCAATCACCATGCTGTTACTGATTGCGAAGGTTTTTTCGGGCAGGGAGGCATCCATTGCCTTGATGGACCAGGGGGTATCCTGTGTCACCGGTTTGATCTTGGGCACAAACCCCTCTTTGGGATCCACCAGCTCCAGCTCGACGGTACCGACGCAGATCAGGTCACCGGCCTTGGTCAGCACTGCCTTTTTTACATCGCGTCCATTCACCGACAGTACAGAGTCGGAATGCACCCGAACCAGGGCCACCTCCTCGTCCTTGATCCTCAGCTCCGCATGGGTATCGGCCACACTCGCATCGGCAATCACAAAGTCGTTATCCGGGGCCGAGCCGATCCTCATCCGCGCGTCCACCAACCAGCGTGCGATTCCTTTGTTGTCTTTCCGCACCAGCTTTAACATGCCGAACTCCTGTTACTACCATCGAGAGCTTAAACGAAGAAGAGCACCAAAGCGGGGTGGCCAAAGGCAATGGCCAGCCCATCTTGGAACGCCTGAATACCGAATAAAATTAAAGCGTTGGGCGAAAATTCGAAGCCCGATATATGCTGTCTAAAAATAATCTAGTGGGGCTAAGTCATACGGCGATCAGTTCACAGATTTAAAAACTTTTTTACGCCATCCTCGAGTAATAGGATGAATGTCCGGTTTCGCCAAGTCCAACATCGATTTTCGCCCCCACAGGAGAACCATGGCCACTATCAGTTTTGCGGCGAGAACCGACCCCGGCAAACAGCGCAGCAACAATGAGGATTGCTACCTTTGCAGCAACGATCTCGACCTGTGGCTGGTGGCCGACGGCATGGGCGGACACAACTGCGGCGAAGTGGCCAGCCAGATAGCCATTGACACCGTGGCCGAAGCGGTCGAAAAAAACACCCCGCTGACAGAGGCTATCCACCAGGCCCACGATGCGATCCGCCAGCAAAGCCAGGCAAACCCCGAACAGGAGGGAATGGGCACCACGCTGGTGGCCGTTCACAATCAGGGCCAGGAGTACCAGATTGGCTGGGTGGGTGACAGCCGTATCTATCGCTGGAACTCGACGCGAGTGCCCCCGTTTCAGCAGCTGAGCCGGGATCACTCCTTTGTCCAGGAGCTGCTGGAAAGCGGCCTCATCACCCAGCAGGAAGCCGACAACCACCCCCAGCGCAACATAATAACCCAGTCACTGGGCTGCCCCCTGGAGGTGCTGCGGGTCGACGCCGACACCCTCAGCTGGCAACCCGGCGACACCCTGCTGCTGTGCAGCGATGGTCTCAGTGATGAACTCTGCGATGAGGAGATCCAGTCCCTGCTGGAGCAACCCGTCCCGAGCCAGGCGCTGGTGGACGACCTGGTGGAGGCCGCTCTCGCGCGCGGGGGTAAAGATAACATCACGGTAGTGATCCTGCGTGCGGATACCCTCTCCCCCCAACCCGCCCCTCCCAGCGATAACCGTTATGCCCACTACGCTCCGCGGCTGCTGGCCGTATTGGCCCTGCTGCTCTGCCTGCTCTACCTTAGTCAGGGGGGCGCCTGACGGTGGAAACCCTGCTCAATGGAGAGAAGGAATTGCGCATTCCCGGCTATCGCATCCTGCGCGAGATCAACCGCGGCGGCATGTCGACCGTTTACCTGGCCATCCAGGAGAGCTTTGGGCGTGAGGTAGCGCTCAAGGTAATGAGCCCTGCCCTGGCCAGCGACCCCAGCTTTGGAGAACGCTTTCTGCGCGAAGCCAATATCGTCGGCCGCCTCTCCCACCCCCACATCATCTCGGTTTACGATGTGGGTGTGTACGACCAGCTGTACTACATCGCCATGGATTACTGCCCCGGGCAAAGCCTGCAGCAGCTGATCCATAGCGGCCTGACCCAGGAGCGGGCGCTGGAGATCCTGCGCCAGGTCGCCCACGCCCTGGATTTCGCCCACGAGAAGGGATTTGTTCACCGGGACGTAAAGTCGGAGAACATCCTCTTTCGACAGGACGGCTCAGCGGTCCTGACCGACTTCGGCATTGCCAAGGCCCTGGATGCACCTGTGGATGTCACCTCCGCCGGCTCCATTGTGGGTACCCCCCACTACATGAGCCCGGAGCAGGCCAAGGGGCACAACCTGGACGGTCGTGCCGACCTCTACAGCCTCGGCATTGTGTTTTACGAAATGTTGATGGGCAAAGTCCCCTATACCGGCGATTCGGCCGTGGCCATCGGCATCAAGCATGTTTCGCAACCGGTCCCGGTACTGGCACCCCGCTACCAGCGCTTTCAACCCATGCTGCGGCGCATGCTGGCCAAAAATGTCAGCGAGCGTTACCAGCGCGGTGCCGAAGTGGTCAACGATATCGCCATGCTGGAGGGGTCAACCCCCCCCTATGAGCTGCCGCGCCGTAACAGCCGTATCAGTGGCTTTTTTGACCAACTCACCGGCAAGCGAAAAATGGTCGCCAACCAGGAGAGTTTCGGCTACGAGATAGAAACCCGTACCGGCTCCCAACCGGCCGGCCTGGACCCCGGTGAAGAGGCCGCCACCGACATTCGCCCCGGCAGTGACACACTGATTCGCGCCGCTGCCCCTCAACGCCGGCGGCGCTGGATATTGCTGCTGTTATTGCTCACCCCCCCGCTTCTCTACTGGGCTCCGCTACCCTGGGAGCAGTGGCGCCAGCAGGCACTACAGGCGATGAACCTGGCACCCCCTCCAGTCCCCGAGGAGGCGCCCCCTGCGCCTCCGGTTAGCAGGGGGGAACCGCCGGCAGAGAGCGCTGCGGTCACCATCACACAGACCACGCCGCCTCCACCCCGCTTCGCCCTGCGGGTGCAGACTGAGCCCGCTGACGCACTGGTGGTTCTGCTCGGTTACCCCGAGCCCTATCGACCCGGCATACTGCTTGCCGAGGGGGAGTATCAGGTGCAGGTGGCTCGCCCCGGTTACACCACGGCCCTCGACACCCTGCGAATCGATGGCAGCAGCCTGGAGCACCGGGTGAGCCTGCAGCCGGTCACCTTCCGCCTCAGCATCCAACCGACCCCGGCCGACAGCCGGGTACGGATCCTCAACATCAAACCACGCTATCGTGACAACATGGCCCTGGAGCCGGGCCGCTACCTGGTGGAGGTCTCCAGGGAGGGATACCAGCCGTTCAAGGAGTGGGTTGAGCTGGACAACCGTGACAAGTCGATCGATATCAACCTGCGCCCAACCCCCAAAGCCGGCTTTGTCTTCAGCAACCACTTGCAAGACGGCAGCTCAGGCCCCTCCATGGTGATCGTGCCTGCGGGCAGCTTCCTGATGGGTAGCTCTGCCAGCGAAGACGAGCAACCGCGCCACCGGGTCAGGATCACCAAGGCCTTTGCCATCAGCCGGCACGAGATCACGTTCACCCAGTACGACAAGTTCACCCGCGCCACCGGCCGCAAACAGGCCTCCGATAGCCGCTGGGGACGGGGTGACCGGCCCGCGATCAACCTCAGCTGGGAGGATGCCCAGGCCTACGTAAACTGGCTCACCCGGGTCACCGGTAAACCCTACCGCCTGCCCACCGAGGCAGAGTGGGAGTATGCGGCGCGCGCCGGTAGCACCAAGGCCTACTGGTGGGGCGACACCATGAGCGAGAAGCGGGCCAACTGCGGCGAGGGCTGCGACAACCTCCTCAACAGCCTCTTTGGCCGTAAGCGCACCCAGCCGGTGGGCGAGTACAAAGCCAATGGCTTCGGGCTCTATGACACCCAGGGTAACGTGGCTGAGTGGGTAGAGGACTGCTATGCCAACGATTACAGCCGCACCCCCAACGATGGCAGCGCACTGCAGTTCAACTTCTGTAACCGCCGGGTCGCCAGGGGGGGAAGCTTTGAAAGCAAGGCAAGCCGGGTCACCGCCTCCGCCCGAGACGCGTTCAAGCCGGAGCATGCCGCCAGCAGCATTGGTTTGCGGGTCGTGGTCGAGCTGGATTGACAACCTACATAAAAGTAACGATAATCATTCTCATATAGATTCAATAAGTGAGGTGATTTATGAGCTTAACCATCAACGCCTGGATGGAGGCTGACCAGCAACTCTGTCTGGATATACGTAACCTGGAAACCGGGGGAACGGAGCTCGAGTGGCGTTTTAATCCCCTGCAGGCCGGGCAAGAGCCCTCCAACCAGGCCCTCAAACAGCTGTTCAGGCAACTGCTCCTGCTGAGCTGCAAGTCTCGTATCAGCATCCCCTAGCCTGCGGCAAAACACCAGCAAACAACAGGGGCCTTCGGAGCGCAGCCCGGTGCACACGGCTCAAATATGAGCACCCTTCTTATACGCAGCTACGGGGATAATAGAGACTCACCTATAGAGAAATACCATAACAAATCCCTTGCTATCACCCGGGTCATCCCTACACTTAACGCTATCTTGGTGAAATACAGGCATACCACTGTGATACCCAGACCATGGAGCACCTGCCGGCATGCGGCCCGGTAGTTTTCCGAAAGCCTCGCCCCCCCTCTCCCGTCTGGATCCAGATCGCCCCCTCTACCCCCCTCGAAAAACGCAACACCCACTCAGTGGCCGCCCGTGCCACCCTCTTCGCGACACAGAACCGATTGTCCCACGGCATGACCTGGACAGCTCCTGGCCATGCCCTAAGCCAGCAAAACACCCGCCGCCCCAGACGCCCAAGAGCGTCGCGTCGGGTGCACGCAAGACCATTAAGAGTGAGGGGATAGGAATGAAACAGTTACTGGAAGATTGCCCGTTTTGTGCCAGCCAGCAGTTGCACATCGTACAGGGGCTGTTGTCCCAGCGGGTGGTGTGCCGGGTCTGCAACGCCCAGGGCAGCCGACAGAAGGATGCCCTGCAGGCGGTCAACGCCTGGAACCGGGTTAGTCACGAGCTGACACTGGCGCGCCGTATCGAAACACGCCAGATGGTGCGCGAGCTGGTCGCCGCTCGATATTAAGAAGGCGCCCGCTTAGCCGGCGTTGGGGGGAGTAGCCAGCGAAGCGCTGCCCCCCTGCAAGCGGTTGAGGCTGTCACGCAGCTCCAGCAACTGCCCATTCACCTGGCGCCGGAACGCGTCGATGGAGCGGACCGCCTCGGCGTTGCCCTGTACGCGGCCACTCACCGCCTCAATATCGGCGCTTAGCTGCTTCTGCAGCAAATCAACTCGGGCTGCCAGGGTTGCCATGCTGTCCAGCCGCTCCTGAACCGACTCAAGCCGTGCTGCCTGCTCGGTGCTGGCCAGCTGAACCTGGGTTGCCAACCCACTCACCCGGGCCTTCTCGGATAGCAGCTCCTGCTGCTGGCTTTTCAAGCCCTGGTCTAACGCCTTTCCCGCTTTCTCCAGCGAGGTCAGGGAGGTTGAGAGCTTCTCAACCATGGCCGCATTGTCTTCAATATTGCGCTTATTGCGTTTGTTGGATACATCCCAGAGTTTACGGATCTCGGAGTTAATCTCTTTCAACTCGGCCTGGACCTTGGTATCCGACTGATCGATCGATTCCCCGGTTGCTATCACTTTTCCGCTCACATCCTGCAGCCGCTGCAGGGTTAACTCAAAGGCCTGCTGATTACTCTCCAGTTCGGCGCGCAGCGCCTGGGTCTGCTGGTAACCAAAAAAGGTGACCGCCCCCAGGGCGAGCACCAGTATCATGACCACCACCATCAGCAGTGGAGAGCCTTTAGCGGGTTTACTGGGCGTACGTGCAGCCGGTCGCTGCGATCCCCGGATATCTTCGCGGGAAACCGCCATGCTCGGAATATCTTTCAACTCGTCGGTATTGTCGGCTCTCATGGACTCTCTTCTTTCTCTACTGATTGGCCGGGGCGTTAGGGCAGAGTGCCCCACACACGCCAGCAACGTATTTCAAACAGGCCATTGTAGAGGAAAACGTCCCCCAGCAGCCACCTGTCGAGGCCCCTCTGATAGCCAACTTTGTGACCTTTCTCAGCAATCAGCCCTAAGGTGGCATCGGCCCGGCTACTCACGCTGCCATCCATTGCTTTGTGTCCGTAGCGATTGCCCCTATCATTAGAGCACCCCTTACAGACCGATCTACCCCCTGCCCAAGGAACTGTGCATGAACGCCAAACGTGAAGCCAAATGGATGATCTACGGTGCCAACGGATTTACCGGCAGCATGATTGCGCGTAAAGCCCATATGCAGGGGATGAGCCCGATTCTGGCCGGGCGCAGTGAAGAGCAGATTGTGCCATTGGCCACCGAACTGGGGGTCTCCTACCGGGTCTTTTCCCTGGAAGAGCCGGAACGGATTGCCGAGAACCTTGCGGATATCGACCTGCTGCTCAACTGCGCAGGCCCCTTTGTCGACACCGCCCCTTCGCTGATCGACAGCTGCATGGACAACAACCTGCACTACCTCGACATTACCGGCGAGATTGCCATCTTTGAATACGCCCAGGCCCGACACAGTCGAGCCCGCCAGTGCCGTAAGGTGATCTGCCCGGGTGTTGGCTTCGATGTCATCCCCACCGACTGCATCGCGGCCACCCTGAAAAACGCCCTGCCCGACGCCGAGCGTCTCACCCTGGGATTCGACACCGAAGGTGGGCTCAGCGTGGGCACCACCAAAACCAGCCTGTTGGGTGCGGGCCAGGGCAGCATGGTGCGACAGGCGGGAAAGCTGGTCTGCGAGCCTCTGGCCGCACGCGAACGAGACATCGATTTTGGCACCGGTATAAAGCACGCTGTGGCCATCCCCTGGGGAGACCTGGCAACCGCCTGGTTCTCCACGGGTATTGGTAATATCGAGGTCTACATGGGCGCACCGCCTGGCCGCGTGCGCCAGTTGAGACAACTCAACTGGCTGCGCCCCCTGTTACGACTGGGGTGGCTCCAGCGATTTCTGCTGCGACGCATTGAACAGAGTGTCGAAAACCCCACCACCGAGGAGCGCAGCCAGGCCCCCTGTTACGTGTGGGGAGAGGTCAAAAATAACAACGGCACCAGTAAACAGGCCTTCCTCTCCACCCCCAACGGCTACGACCTCACCGTCAGTGGTGCACTGGCCATCACCCAGTATCTACTCGACTACGAGGGCGGTGGAGGCTACTTTACCCCCTCGCGGTTAATGGGCGCCTCCTTCGTCGAAAGCTTGCCCGGCTGCTCGGCCATCACCGTGATCAGTTACCAGCAGGGGGTACTGGACAGCTGACCGGAGCCCGTGGATAATACCCGACAGATTTACTCTGATATTTTATTGTGGGTAGCGCGCACTGAAGTGCTACAATCCACTGCAACCTACTCGCGCAAAACGACCGTCGAGTCGTCACGCTTCAACGTGCAGCCCCCTGGGGGCTTCGCAAAACAACAAATAAACCTGATCTGGAGGACATTCACCATGGCTATCGAACTTCCCGCACTCCCCTATGAAAAGAATGCGCTTGAGCCCCATATTTCCCAGGAAACCCTCGAGTACCACTACGGTAAGCACCACAACACCTATGTGGTCAAGCTGAACGGCCTGATCGAAGGCACCGACCTGGCCGGTAAGGACCTGGAAACCATCGTCAAGAACTCCGAAGGTGGCGTCTTCAACAACGCTGCCCAGATCTGGAACCATACCTTCTACTGGAACAGCCTGAGCCCCAATGGCGGCGGCGAACCGAGCGGCGAGCTGGCAGAGGCCATCAACGCGGCCTTCGGCTCCTTCGAAGCCTTCAAGGAGAAGTTCACCGACTCCGCCGTCAACAACTTCGGCTCCTCCTGGACCTGGCTGGTCAAGAACCCCGACGGTACCGTTGCTATCGTCAACACCAGCAATGCTGCCACCCCGCTGACCGGTGACCAGAAGCCCCTGCTGACCTGCGACCTGTGGGAGCACGCTTACTACATCGACTACCGCAACGTACGCCCCGACTACCTGAAGGCGTTCTGGCAGCTGGCCAACTGGGAGTTCGCGCAAAGCAACTTTGCCTGATCCCCAGCGCTAATGCCCAAGGCCGGTGACTCCCCTCTCCGGCCTTTTTTTATTGCCTACAAGGAGGTAGGTAGATCGCGATAGGCAGGGATGCCGATAGCGATCAAAGGGATGTACGCTATGCCGCGGGGTCATGGACGACCAGGAGCGGCTTATCTACAGGACGGGCGGGCCGGTTGTAGTGCTCCTGCACAACCGGCACTCCCTACGTCCATGTAGGTCGTAGATCGCGAGAGCCAGGGGCGGCGGGAGCGATCAGAGGGCTGCGTGGGGTATGCCGCGGCCGTTTTTTTGCTCCTGCAAAAACGGCACTTCCCACTTCCCTGTGGGTCGGGGTCATGGACGACCAGGAGCGGCTTATCTACAGGACGGGCTGGCCGGTTGTAGTGCTCCTGTACAACCGGTACTCCCTACGTCCATGTAGGTCGTAGATCGCGAGAGCCAGGGACGGCGAGAGCGATCAGAGGGCTGCGTGGGGTATGCCGCGGCCGTTTTTTTTTGCTCCTGCAAAAACGGCACTTCCCACTTCCCTGTGGGTCGGGGTCATGGACGACCAGGAGCGGCTTATCTACAGGAATTACGGTCCACTATCGTGCTCCTGCACAATAGGCACCCCCCACATCCATGTGGATCGTATGCCGCGGGAGTCAGGGGCGGCGGCTTAGAAGGTGAAATCTTAGTGCAGTCTGCACCTCTCATTATTTTCGCCAACACTCCCAATGAGGGGCGGGCTGAGGACCGCCCCTCATTGGGAGTGATAGAAACTGATCTCTCTCTCGTCTCATGATAGGGTTAGCGCTGAATTCACAGACGCCCCCCAAAAGGCACTACCCCTGCATGAATCCGAACACCCAACTCCCTTTTCAACCCGATATTCAGGGTTTGCGGGCGATATCTATACTGCTGGTCGTGCTGTGCCACGCCAACCTGTTCCTGTTCGGTGGCGGCTTTATCGGGGTTGACCTCTTCTTCGTGATTTCAGGCTACCTGATCACCGGGTTACTGCTGCGTGAGCATCAAGGCAGTGGCCGTATCCAGTATGCGCGCTTTATTGGGAGGCGGCTTAAACGGCTCTTACCCAGCTTGCTGGCCGTCATTCTGGCCACTACGGTGGCAGCCTCCTTTGTGCTTTCCGGGTTTGAACTACGGGAGCAGATGGGCTCACTGATCTATGCCATCACCTGGACCAGCAACCTCTTCTTTGCCTTTTCTGACGCCGACTACTTTGCCGAGCTGGCCAGCAAAGACCTCTTCCTGCACACCTGGTCTCTGGGAGTCGAGGAGCAGTTTTACCTGCTATGGCCGCTGTTGATCAGTCTTATCGGCAGCCTGGGGATCACCGGCCATAAGCCCAGTGTGGTCCGGTTTCTCGGCTTTTTATTTTTCACCAGCCTGGCCCTGTGTGTTTACCAGTCAACCCAAAACAGCCTCTATGCGTTCTACCTGATGCCCATGCGTATTTGGCAGTTCTCACTGGGGGCGCTGGTTTATGTGATCTTTCAAGATCGCCCGCTCACAACCCACAGCACCCTCATGCGATTGGCCGCGCTGCTATTGATCGGGTTGAGTTCGATCCTCTTCTCCCCGGAGATCGGTTACCCAGGCCTCTGGGCGCTGGCCCCCTCACTCGGCGCCGCATTACTGCTGGCCACCTCGGGCTCCAACACCCCCAGCGCATTCTTATCCCACCCCCTGCTGCGATGGATCGGTGACCGCTCCTACGCCTGGTACCTCTGGCATTGGCCGTTTCTGATGTTGGGGCCCTCGCTGATGGGAGGAAGTCCCACGCTTTTGATGAATCTCTTGCTGGCGGCTGGAGCCCTGGCCGCCAGCGCACTGAGCTATCGCTGGATAGAACTGCCCTTCTGGCGAGGTCCACTGAGCCAAGCGGCCCCTGGACGAACGATTCTGGTTTCGATGCTGGCAATGGTGGTAGCTGCCAGCGCGGGGCTTTTACAGATCAATGCCCGGACTCCCCCTTCCACCGATCCGGTACAGCGCGTGATTGCCCAGGCCAGGACCGACCTGCCTGAGATCTATTCAGCGGGCTGTGACAGTTGGTACTACAACGCCGAGGTCAAGGCCTGCATTGGGGGTAACCCCAGTGCCGATCAGACCCTGGTGTTTATCGGCGACAGTATCGGCGCGCAATGGTACTCCGCGCTGGCTGACATTTATGGTGATGGCCAGTGGCGAATCGAGGTCTATACCAAGTCCGCCTGCCCCATCGTGGACGAAGATTACTTCTACCCCCGTATAGGTGCCGTGTACGCGGTGTGTAAGGAGTGGCGGGACAACCTGCTGGCACAGCTAAAAACGAGAAGGGTGGATACCACGATCATCGGCAGTTCTGGAACCTATGACTTCAGTGCCGAGCAATGGATCCAGGGCAGTGCACGTATTCTCAAAACCCTGAGCAAAATCAGCAACCAAGTTCTGATTATTGCCGGTGCCCCTGAGCTATCGAAGGATGTGCCCGGTTGTATTTCTCGCACATACCGCAATGACCCCAAAAGCCTCGCAACACCGACAAATATCTGTACAAAGTCGATTGCCGACACCCAAGCCCCGGTGGTTGCGGGCTACCTGGCAAAAAGCACAGGCCTATTCCCCAATGCCTATTTACTCAACCTCAACGACCTGATCTGCCCCAATGGTCTCTGCCTCTCCCTTTCAGAACAGGGAATCATTGTCTATCGTGACAGCAAGCACCTGACGGACAGTTTCGTCCGCTCGCGAGTGCCGGAGATCCGTGCCCGCATCCAACAACTTTTAGCTTCTGCTGGAACCGACACAGCGCCCCCCTCAGATTAAAGCCTAACCCCGTGCGGCAGCGCATGGTTATTCAGCCTGAACTGAATTATTCTTTCACCACTCCCCTATAAGGACCACCGAGAGAGCGATGGGTAAAATTCTGGTTACCGGCGGTGCCGGCTATATTGGCAGCCACACCTGTGTTGAGTTGATCGAGGCGGGCTTTGAGCTGCTGGTGATCGACAATCTCAGCAACAGCTCCCGCGAGTCGCTCCGGCGGGTGGAGCAGATCACCGGGACAAACGTCGCCTTCGAGCAGATCGATATCCGCGATGCCGATGCGCTGAACCGTCTGTTTAGCGAGCACGCCTTTGACGCCGTGATCCACTTTGCCGGCCTTAAGGCAGTAGGCGAGTCCTGTGAGCTGCCGCTGGAGTATTACCAGAACAACGTCACCGGCACCCTCAATCTGTGCCTGGCCATGAAGGCTCATGGCTGTCGCAATCTGGTCTTCAGCTCCTCGGCCACGGTCTACGGCGACCCGGCCAGCCTGCCGATCACCGAGGATTTTCCGCTGTCGGCGACCAACCCCTACGGGCGTTCAAAGCTGATCATCGAGGAGATGCTGCGGGACCTATCGCTAGCCGATACGGGATGGAACATCCTGCTGCTGCGTTACTTCAACCCCGCTGGCGCCCACCCCAGCGGCCTGATCGGGGAAGACCCCAACGGCATTCCCAACAACCTGATGCCCTACATCAGCCAGGTAGCCATCGGCAAGCTATCGCAGCTGCAGGTGTTCGGGGGCGACTATGACACGATCGATGGCACCGGCGTACGCGATTATATCCATGTGGTGGACCTGGCCCGTGGCCACCTCAAGGCCCTCGAGCACCTGGATCGCAGCCCCGGCTGCAAGGCCTACAACCTGGGAGTCGGGAGCGGCTACAGCGTACTGCAGATGGTCGCGGCCTTCGCCAGCGCCAGCGGCCGTGAAATCCCTTACCGCATCGTCGACCGCCGGGCCGGCGATATCGCCAGCTGCTACGCCGATGCAGGCCTGGCCGCCCGCGAACTGGGATGGCGAGCAGAGTTGGGACTAGACGCCATGGTGCGTGATGGCTGGAACTGGCAGCAGAGCAATCCGGATGGGTTCTGACTGAGCGCCCAAGAAACAGGTCTCAGAGACACAATAAATTTCGTTAGGGAGATACCTAACCTTTCCAAGCGACAATACCCGCGGGAATAATTCAGATTGAGCCTTAAAAGAAAACTTATCAGAAGCTTCCTAGGCGTAGGCGCAATAAAGCTCCTTTCGATACCCATAAGCTTTGGGACCAGCATCATACTGGCTCGGACATTGGGACCAGAGGGGTTTGGCCAGTATGCTTTTATCTTAGCCCTTGTGCCGATTATCTGCCTCACAGTAAGTGGCGGACTTCCCCAGCTGCTTACCAGAGAGGTAGCTGCATTATCTCGCGCAAATAGATGGTCTTTATACCGAGGGGCTGTACAGTCTGCCCATGCCTGGGTAGCTATATTATCAACTATTGTGCTTGTAACTGTTTGGGCGCTTTTTGAATTTAGCATACTACCAACTGTCGGCAAATGGTCGTTACTAGGCATAGCAGTTTTAATGGTGCCGCTTGTTGGTTTAGCCTCGGTATGGACAGGTATCATAAAGGGCCTGGGTATGCCAGTCTATGCGGAGGCACCCCAGCAGCTGGTGGGGCCTACGGCCCTGCTATTTATCCTTAGCATTTTGGCTTGGCAAGGTCTGTTAAATATCAGGGCTGCAATCTGGACCCAAGTAGTAGTAGCCATTTTTATACTCTTACTCTCAAATTGGGTATACCTTAAAGTTAAGCCAAACGCGGTCACAACAAGCAAGGCCAGTTACCATCTAGATAAATGGTGTGGTGCCTTATTACCTTTTACTATGATTGCCTTGATTGGTGCTCTTAATATGCAGGTTGGAGTTATAGCTCTGGGCTTACTAAGTACGGATGAGCAGGCTGGAGCCATGCGTATTGCTGAGCGAGGAGGGCAAATTGTAGCAATGTCACTGACGGTCGTTAACATGGTGATTGCCCCGTACATTGTACAGGCACATCAGGAAGGTGAAAAAAAACAGCTCCAGAAGATAGCTCGGACATCAGCTAGAGGCAGCTTCCTATTAGCCGCGCCTATCGCAGCTGCGTTTATTTTAGCCGGTGGACCAATAATAAGGTTTGCATTTGGACCTGAGTACACAGACATTTCAAACTGGCCATTAGTAATCATATCAGCAGGTCAGCTTTTTAATGTTTATTTTGGCTCAGTTGCGTTCTTATTATCTATGTGCGGGCATGAAAGAGAAACCCTAAAAATACAGTCCATTGCTCTTATTCTTAATTTTACGCTATGTATTGCGCTGGCGCCCACGTTTGGAGCAGCTGGGGCAGCAACGGGCGTTACCTTAAGCACGATTTTCTGGAATATATTTTTATATATACGCGTCAAAAGACACCTTGGTATAATTTCAACAGCCTTTTAAAAATATTTTTAACTGCCACTACTAACCAGATGATCAAAATACTTCCACAAAAACTTAACCGCTTATACCAAAGGGCATGCTATCCATTTTCACCTACAGAATTGAAAAGGAAAGCGATTTTTATACACATACCTAAAGCAGCAGGCACATCAGTCCGAGTAGCATTAGGAGAATCTGCAAGAGGACGCCTTCACATTCCATGGTGGGTATACGAACAAGCGTCGCCAAGAAAATTCAAAGAGTTCTACAAATTCGCCTTCGTTAGAAACCCTCTTGATCGAACCTTTTCAGGCTATAATTACTTAAAAACGGGTGGAAACCAGATGGAAGATCTTGTTGTTTCACAACAGATCAAAAAATATAGCTGTTTCAATGAGTTTGTTGAAGCCGAGCTAATTAGCGGCAAAATGATTTATCACCCAATATTTAGAACGCAAACCTGCTATCTCTGCAACTGGAAGGGTGAAATAAAGGTAGACTTTGTTGGAAAATTTGAAAATATAGATTTTGATTTTAAAGCCGTTGCGGCGCAACTAAAGATAACCAACACTAACATCTTGCAAAAACTAAATCAGTCAAAAGAGGCGAAAGAAACTGTAGAAGAGAACACCAAAAAAATAATCCGTGAGCTATATAAAGATGATTATGATATTTTTGGTTATTAAACCAAAAATACACATCAAAAAACCACCATAACCATACTAATACAAAGCAAAAAAACAGCCTACAAAGGTCATGACTTGTTAACTGTCAACTTAACTACTACCTCACAAAGATTGGGTCTATGCAGAATCGCATTAACCTCTCTTTTAATGCAGACGCGGTTGCCAGATCAGATAAACTTATGGGTATCCTGCAAACCACACTTGAGCGATACTGGTTTATCAAAAAGCCAGACCACTGACTTTTTGATAAACACCATTCCCGAAATTTCAAAAACAGAAATATCGATCAGGTGGACACCAAATACAGGCCCATATCGAAAACTTATACCTATGCTTCGCCAAGCCTCACCAGAAGATATTTTTGTAACGGCTGATGATGACATTTTTTACGGCAAAGATTGGCTTTTACACCTAACAAAGACCTACAATGAATCCGGCGGAAAACCTGTTGCCTGCAGAGTGCGATCAATTAATAAAAATTTATTCGGTGTAACGGCATCTTATTTACACTGGAAGCTTATCGAAAAACCAATAACGGTCGACAGAGACTATATTATAACCTTTGGTGGCGGCGCCGTTCTTACCCGGCAAATGTTCAAAGAATCCGATATTTATAATGACGCATACTTAGAACTAGCACCGACATCAGATGACCTTTGGTATTCAAAACTACTACAAAACAACAACAACGAAATTGTAGTTATCCCATCGCTACTAGAACAGCTCTACTTTATTAATCATAACGACGGGCTAGAAAACATTAACTGGCCAACCACCCAAACTTTTAGCAATAAAGTGAAGCGCTACCTATGGTCTAATATAGCGGGTGCCGCAGGTTTTACGGCCTGTGAAAATGACATTGCTTACCGAAAAATTCACTCATACTTCAGCAACCAGAACAAAGAAACCCCTTGTAAGTAGAGCAACAGATGCAGCAACTCACCTCTGTAATAATACCTTCATTCAACTCAAACAAGAAACTTGCTCGACTGCTCGCCACAATTCCCAAAAATGGCTTCGAAGTCATCGTTGTTGATGATAACGGCGAAGAGCCTGCTGCTTTACTTGAACCTCTTTTCCCTCATGTCCACTTTTACCTTAATGAACGAAAAAGGGGAGCTGGTGGAGCAAGAAACACCGGCTTGCTATATGCGACTGGAACTCATTTAACCTTTGCTGACTCCGATGATTTGTTTATCACAAACAATCTAAAAAACATTGCTATCGAAAACGACGCCGATATTACCTACTTTCCACCCGACAGCTTTCTTGAAGATGCTACTCACCACCAAGGCAACAGACACATTAAATTTAAGCAACTTGTAGATCACTTTGAGTCGGACTCACAAAGCATACGCTTCCATTTTTACCCCCCTTACAGCAAAATATACCGTGCAGACCTAATCATAAATAATGACATTTTTTTTGACGAGACTCTTCATGCTAACGATATTTGCTTTTCCCTAAAAGCGGGCATTTTAGCTAAAAATATCATTGCACAAAAAACAACTTTCTATAAGATCGAACAGGGCACAACCTCACTAACTCAAGAGCTGACAAGAATAAGTGTTGCACAACGCCTCGAAGCCATCGAGCGTTTCAATGTCATACTCGAAAATTCAGGCTATAAAGAACATCAGATAAGCTCTTATTTTTATATCTCAAAAGCATTCACTATCAGCCCTTCTTTGGCATTTAAACACTTGATTAAAACCATTAAAAACAATCACCCCTTGTTTATTGACAAAAAAACAATAAATAGCATTAAGAATTTGATTTCATCTACGCTTAATAAACACTAACTCAAAGCAATGAACAACGTTTTTATTTCCATCATCATCCCCTGCTACAACTGCGAGGCTACGATTGAACAAACCGTTAACTCTATTACAAGCCAGGTCTTACCGGCGGGGCTGGAGCTTGAAATCATTCTGGTTAACGATGCATCTACAGACCGGACCCTTGCTATTCTAGAGTCATTCGAACTTAACACTGCAAAAGTTATCAACTTAACTAGGAACCAGGGACGCAGTGCAGCACGTAATACAGGTGCCCGGCATGCTTCGGGTAGCCATCTCTTGTTTATCGACAGCGATTGCAGCCCTGATGAACCTACCCTGCTCCAACAGCACCTGGAGGCACTTGATTCTGGATGCCAAATCTGTTTCGGGACGCTAAAAAACCCAAACTCCAGTTTTTTAGCTGAGTATCAAAACACCACTTTTATCAACAGATACTTCAAGCAAGACCTCTGTCATCAAACCAGCGCCCACTTCTCCATAACAGCCACAGCGTTCGCTGTAAGCGGCGGATTTCCTGAGTGCTACAAACACTACGGCTTTGAGGACAGAGACTTTTTTCTTGGATTAAGTACACAGATTAACAATGACCAGATTCGCTTTATTCCGGCCTCCGTATTACATAACGATCATCTGCTGATTTCCGATTTATGTAGCAAGCTTTATGAGGCGGCTCGTTTTTCTGCAATGCTTTTCCATAGTCGCCACCCTGCGGTCTATGCAAGCAGCGCCTACGGCAAACTCGACCCCCGGGTTAACCGCGGTTTTCTACCCAGGTTTGCCCGCTTTATCAGCCCGCTTCAGCCGTGGCTATGTAAGTGGGTCAGCCCCTTGCTGGAGATCGACTGGCTTCCCTTTACTATTCGTAAAATCCTCGCCCAATCGGTTATGGCTCTGGCCTATGCTCGGGGCTGTTTCGCCAGGCAGGCGTCCACTAATCCGGAGTAACGCTGCCCTACGGTTGGCCAGTCGAATCGTTCGATTACCCTTACCCGCAGCTGGCTTGCCAGCTCCTTAGCGTGGTTTTCATTGTCGAGCACCCAACGCAAGCGATCCTCAAGGCTTTCTACACTACCGGCGGTAAACTGCAGCCGGGGTTCATCGTGGACATCCTGAATGGCGGGCAGGTCCGAAACCAGGCCGATACAGCCGCAGGCGGTCGCCTCTCCGGCGACCAAGCCGAGACCCTCCTGATCACCACCCTGTGCAATTACCGAGGGCATGACGGCAATTTTTGCCTGGTTAAACCAGTTCCCTACTGATTCTGAAGGCACTGAACCCGCAAACTTGACGCGCTGAGTCAGTCCCAGTTGATGGGTTAACAACCCGAGTTTCCCCCTCTCAGGCCCATCCCCAACAATGGTCAAGTCGCTATCGAACTCATCCGCGAGATTAGCAAAGGCCTCTAATAAAAACGGCACCCCTTTTTTTTCTACCAGGCGCCCCACGAAAACAATTCCTCGCCGCTCGGCCCAAGGGGTACGGTTTACAAAGATGCTCTGGCAATCGATTCCCATTGATTGAACCGAAATCGGAGTATCTACCTTGAAGCTCTGTTCGCAAAACGCCTTCATCGCCCGACTAACGACCGTCACTCGCTTGGCTCGGCGCATCACTACTGACTTTAACCAACTGGAAATGGGGTCACGAAAGGAAAAAAGGTCCGCTCCATGGCTGGTCACCATCAAACGAACTGGACCAGGAATTAACCAGCTGGCCATTAACCCGATAGCACCTGCGGGAATCAACCAGTGGGCATGAATAAGCTCCACCCTGTATCTCCATCCCACCCTTACCGCACAAACCAGCATAGCAAGACACATAAAGGGGATCTGGACCAGCATCCATGGGTGACGCTTTAGTTTTGGCGCAATACCGCCATCGTAGGCCAGCAATGGAAAGACCGACGGGAAGTAGCGAAAGCGGTGCACATAGACACCATCGACCCATTCTTCCAATAAACTACCCGGAGCCCAGGGTACAACAGCATGAATAGAGTGTTTTTTAGCCAGCTGTTTGTTGAGCTGATGAACGAATGTAGGCTCAACATCACTATTCCATCGGGGATAGGTGGTGGCCAGAACCATCAGAGTGGCCACTAGGCTTTATCCTTTTTTGAGACCTCAGCCGTTTGCTGATACATCAAGCTGGTTATCTGCTCCGATACCAAACCGATCAAAAATATGATTACCGAAGTACTCAACAACAATGCCGACATATTGGTAAATCTCCCTATGGCCAGAAAGGTATAGAGGTAGTAACCCGATCCCAATAAAAAAAACAGTACACTTACTGGTAGATAGAGCTTTAGTGGCGAATACAGCGTGCCAATTTTAAAAATTATCAACAGGAACCGTACTCCGTCTCGCAATAGGTTGATATGACTTTTACCTTCTCTTTTTAAAGCCGTAATCGGGTAATAACCTACGGAGTATCCTGCCCTGAAAAAGGCCATGGTTGATGTAGTCGGGTAACTGAAGCCATTGGGTAGCAAATATAGAAATTCTCGAAAGCGATCGGCCCGAACGGCCCGAAACCCTGAAGTCAGATCCTCTACTTTATGCCCTACCATCAGGCTGGCGAGGCGATTATAAAAACTATTGGCCGCCCAGCGCCCAACACTCGCCTGTGAGCCACTTGAGCGGGCACCCACCACCATGTCATAGCCCTCTTCCAGCATCGCGAGCAGCGCCGGTATATCCTTGGCTTGGTGCTGCCCGTCTCCATCCATAAAGACGATCACTTCACCAGTGGCGGCGCGTGCACCTGTTTTAATAGCGGCGCCATTTCCCATTGAGTAAGGGTGACAAATAACTGTAACTCCCAAGTCAGCAGCCGTCTTTGCCGTATCGTCCTCTGAGCCATCATCGACCACGATAATCTCTAATAGGACCTTCATCTCCAAAAGCGCAGGAAGCACTCTTTTTAACCCTTCAGCTTCGTTCTTGGCTGGAAGTACAACACTAATTGTTGGCATCTCGCCCTCTTTTGACTCTTTCTTTTAATGCCCTTAACTGGACGATCGACTGTTCCTGCTGCCAGCACGCCCGTGAAATTGAGCTGCATTTGGATTCTATCAAGGCGTAGGTGCGATCGCCCTTGTTAATTTGACCAGTTAGATAGTACCGCTGGGATAGCGCCAGCAGGATGTCCAAAGTTTGGTATTTGGAAGCAGCAATCTCCAAATATTCAAGCCCCTTCCGGCCATCCCCCTTCAGCTCATACAGCCTCGACATCAACACAAGAATAGACTTTACATGTTTTTTGTAGCTTGGATTACTCAGTAAGGTATCGGCAGCAGCCAACAGATCATCCAGTGACAACGACTGGCACTTACCGGACTCCACCAGTTCCAACATTGCTTTGAGAACAGAGATCGTTTCTCGATAGTGATCGCCACTTCTCAAAACCTGTTTGACTCGTTCCAGTTCGGGCCTCAACTCCACAGAAGGGAAGCAGCCTAGCTCCCACCATAACAACATCTTTGAGGGATCATTCGGGAAGCGTTCGATGGTTTGCTCATAAAAGCGAGCAGATTGCTGATGCATCCCGAGATTGAACATCAGCTCTCCCAAATGGCTGTGCGCCCGATGGGAGTCAGGGTGTTGTTGGTACCAGTGCAGGGCCTGGGGCAGCGGCGCCCCCCACATCCTCACTTCATTTCGCGATACAGCAACCATGGCCACCAACCAAATAGCGGTGGAAAGGCACACTAACACCAATAGTGGCTTTCTGTGCACTCGCTGTACTATCTGTCCTACCGCCGTTGCCAGTAACAAGGCTATCGCCACCGTAGGCAGATAGTTCCGGTGCTCAAAATAGAGCTCCAAGGGTATAAAAGTTGACTCGACTAAATGTCCCGCTAAAAAAAACAGCACAGCAAAGCTGGCGATTGGCCAGGCCGTTCTCTTCCAGATAGCCACGCCCGCACCTACGGCTATGGCGGTTACGGCTATCAACGTAGTAAGTGGATCGGTCAGCGATCTAGAAAAAGGATACTCATTATAAAACAGCCCATACCCCCCCCACCGGGGAGCAACAAACTTGGCAATGTAGTCGAAGAGGATGCGGGGTTGGGTCAGCAGCCTCTCCTCAAGGGTAAACTCCCGCCCTCCATACGTGGCAATGCTTTTCCATTTTATAAAGAAATAAAGTGCCACAAGCATCAACGGTAAATAGATCGCCAGCCACCGCCAGATCCTGTAAGTGCGATCCTTGGATTCTTTCCCAAGTAAAGTTGCATCCAGCACCAAGACCATTACGCATCCGGTAATCGCACTCTCCTTACTCAGCAGCGCAAGTAGCATACAGATACCAAAACCCAGATACAGCCAGGCTAACCGTCGGTATTGCGCCTTACTGGGGAAACGGCCCTGATACCAGCAGAGCAGCGCAGCTAGGACAAAAAGCGCTGACAGCTCCGTCATTCGCTGGACCATATAGAGGACCGTGGAGACTTGCAATGGCGATAAGGCCCAGATCGCCGTTGCCCCTGTTGCCAGCCATAACTTTTGGGGTTTATAGCGCGTATGCCTGATCAACTGGTACAAAAGCGCGAAGACAAGAACGACGTTCGCGAGATGCAGAAAGAGGTTCACCACTTTAAAGGACCAAAGGGTCGGCTCAACCAGATCGCGCTGCCAATAGAAGGTCAGATAGGCAATCGGTCGATTTAGCTCACCGACCCCCTTCAAAAGATAGTCCTGCAACGAGGTGCCCGTGTCTATCGCCCTTAGACCATCAATAATATGACGGTCGTCCAGTACAACCGTGCCGGAGAGCCCGCCCCAATAGAGCAGCAGCGTGGCGGCAAGAACAGGGGCAAGAGCAAAAAAAAGGCCCAGAAAGCCGGGCTGAAAGGGACTTCTTGTCATATATAAAAACTATTTGCAGGATACAGGGAGATAGGTGTCGTCCAGCGTGGTGTAGGTATCGGATAGAGCCCCCCCGTTACCACACTGCCATAGCTGGCCACCGTCGGGTGTAGCGAACGCCAGGGTTTTGCTGGCAATGCTTCCGTTTACCCCCGTTGTACGAAAAGCGGCCTGAATCACTATTTGATTAGTGCTTAGACTGAAAATAGTAATACTTTGCACGTACTTGCCACTGGGCGTCACGTTCAGGTCTCCCATCACAGGTGCAACGCCCTGGGATTGAGCCCTCTCAGCTACCTGGACCCGAACACCGCCAGCCAACAGAATTGCCTCACTGACCTGGGCTCGGGCTACGTAACTTTGATACGCAGGGATAGCGACCGACGCGAGTATTCCGATAATCGCGACGACGATCATTAACTCAATAAGAGTAAAGCCGTTTTGATGTGTGGTATCCATGGACCGCTCCCTTACAAAAAAGGGGCGCATGCGCCCCTTTTTTAAACTACTTCAAGCAAACCACAGGATTACTTACAAGCACTGGGCAGGTAAGAAGGATCAATCAGAACAGTATCACCCAACTTGGGGGTTGCAGTAATATCGGCTGCCACGCAGGTCCAAGTTGAACCACTATCGCTAGTTTCAATGATGAAAGAGTCGCTGATGATGTTTCCGTTAACGCCTGAAGACCTCATGACCGCCTCGATTGCAAATGCGCCAGTAGTAGCAGCGCCGCTCAGGTTGTGAATAGTCAAGTCAGCTACGTACTTGCCTGATACGGTAGCACCCAAATCATCCAGGGAAGGAACCGTATTGGTGTTCTGGAAAAATTCAGCCGACGGCGCTTTCAGGCCTGCAGTCAAGTTAACCGCCTCAGTCACCTGCGAGCGGGCGATGTAGTCCTGGTAAGCAGGGATGGCGACGGCCGCCAGAATACCGATGATCGCTACTACGATCATCAATTCGATCAGGGTAAAACCTTTTTGTACTGATTTCATGGTGAATACTCCACGTGTGTTCAAAATTAATTCAGTGTGATTAGCAACAAACTTGTTACTCTCGGCGAACTTAACAGCAAGGGGTGTGCCAGTCCATGCCCAGCGCACTCAAACAGACTCAGGAAAGGGACTGGCTCACATTTCTTGGCAGCTTCCAGCGAAAAAGACCTTTGAGTGGCCTAACTCTAACATCTCAAGCCTCGGCTCACAGGTTTGATAGGTGACCAATTTTGTCACCCACTGCCCCAAAAAGGCTGACACATTTGACCACTATGCGCTTAACGCCCCTTCATTAATAGCAAGAGCCCTGCGTCCAGCACAGTGATACATCGCCGCCGGGCTTCACGCTATACTTGAAAAGGTCTAGGCTATATGATTGATCTCCAAAGGAAAGCACTGGCGACGTTTCTCACTTATGGCAAACATTATTCTCACCGGACTGGCCAAGCGGCTGGTCGACGATAACCTACTGGAAGAGTCTATCGCGAGCGCCGCTTACCAGCAGGCATCCAAGCAGAAGATCCCCTTTGTTACCCACCTGGTGCAATCCAATACGGTGTCGGCGGCCGATATTGCCCGCGTCGCCTCGGACGAATTCGGCTCCCCCCTGTTCGACGTGACCGCCTTCGCGCCCGATATGCTGCCCAAGGCACTGGTGGACGAAAAGCTTATCCGCAAACACCACACCCTGCCGCTGTTTAAACGCGGCACCCGACTCTTTGTGGCCGTGGCCGACCCCACTAACCTGGTCGCCCTCGACGAGATCCGCTTTAACACCGGCCTCACCGTCGACGCCATCCTGGTGGAGGAGGACAAACTCGCCCGCGCCATCGAGAAGTTCCTCGACGCCAGCGACACCTCCCTTGGTGACCTCGAAGATGAAGAGCTCGAGGGGCTCGATGTATCGGCGGTCACCGATGATAAGGAGGAGGAAACAGGATCTGATGCCGACGATGCACCGGTAGTAAAATTTGTTAACAAGATGCTCCTCAGCGCCATCAAGGGGGGCTCATCGGACCTGCACTTTGAACCCTACGAGCGCTCCTACCGGGTGCGTTTTCGCACCGATGGCATGCTTCATGAGGTGGCGCGTCCCCCTATCCAGCTGGCCCCCCGCCTTGCCTCGCGCCTCAAGATCATGTCCGGCATGGATATCGCCGAAAAACGGGTTCCCCAGGATGGGCGCATCAAGATGAAGATCTCCAAGACCAAGGCGATCGACTTCCGGGTCAATACCCTACCTACCCTCTGGGGCGAAAAAGTAGTGCTCCGTATCCTCGACCCCACCAGCGCGCAGATGGGTATTGACGCGCTGGGGTACGAAGAGGACCAGAAGAAGCTCTATATGGACTGCCTGTCGCAGCCCCAGGGGATGATCCTCGTCACCGGCCCCACCGGTAGCGGTAAAACCGTCTCCCTCTATACCGGCCTGAATATCCTCAATACACCTGAGGTGAATATCTCCACCGCGGAGGACCCGGTCGAGATCAACCTAGAGGGGATCAACCAGGTCAACGTCTCGACCAAGCGGGGCATGGACTTCAGTAACGCCCTCCGTGCCTTCCTGCGCCAGGATCCGGACATCATCATGGTGGGGGAGATCCGGGACCTGGAGACCGCCAACATCGCCATCAAAGCGGCCCAGACTGGCCATATGGTGATGTCGACCCTGCACACCAACAGCGCCCCGGAAACACTCACCCGCCTGATCAACATGGGGGTTCCCGCCTTTAACATCGCCACTTCTGTCAACCTGATCATCGCCCAGCGCCTTGGACGCCGTCTGTGCAGCAAGTGCAAGGTCAGGGTCGACATTCCGGAGCACACCCTGATCGAAGAGGGCTTTACCGAAGAGCAGGCCAAAAGTGCAGAGATCTATGGCCCCAGCGAGCACGGCTGCGACTCCTGCAATAAGGGCTACAAGGGACGGGTGGGCATCTATGAGGTGGTCAAGATCACCCCCGGTCTCTCCCGCATCATCATGGAGGAGGGTAACGCCATACAGATTGCCGAGCAGGCTAAAAAGGAAGGTTTCAAAGACCTCCGTACCTCTGGCTTGCTGAAGGCGCTGCAGGGGGTCACCAGTCTGGAGGAGGTTAACCGGGTTACCAAGGAGTAAACGGCCGCCTCCCTGGCAGCGGCGCTAGCGATCATGACCCAGTTGGCAGATACAACATAAACCAGGCCGTTGCCGGTACAATCCGGTCAAAAAAGTAGGTTACACTCAGGGAATTCGTTGATCCGCCTGCTAAGCTACCCGATAACAAAGAGCGCAGGCGCCCAACATCAGGACAGTACCATGGCAGAACAAGCAGCAAAAAGTGTCGTCTTTTTATGGGAAGGCAAGGACAAGCAGGGGCGCAAAACCAAGGGGGAAACCTCTGGTTCATCCCCAGCACTGGTGAAAGCTGAGCTTAGAAAGCAGGGGATCAACCCGACCAAGGTTCGCAAAAAAGGGATGAGCTTTGGTAGTGGTGGTAAAAAGATCACCCCCATGGATATCGCCGTCTTCTCTCGCCAGCTAGCCACCATGATGAAGGCGGGGGTCCCCCTTATCCAGGCCTTTGAGATCAACGCCGACGGGGTCAACAACCCCAATATGAAAAACCTGATCAACGACGTCAAGAACGGGGTGTCCGGGGGCTCCAGTCTGGCGGATGCCCTGCGCAAACGTCCCGAATACTTTGATGACCTCTACTGCAACCTCGTTGAGTCGGGTGAGCAGTCTGGTGCCCTGGAAACCCTGCTGGACCGAATCGCTACCTACAAGGAAAAAACCGAGCAACTCAAGGCCAAGATCAAAAAGGCGATGAAATACCCCATTGCCGTCATCTGCGTCGCGGTCGTGGTGACCGGTATTCTGCTGATCAAAGTGGTTCCCCAGTTTGAAGACGTGTTCCAAAGCTTTGGCGCCGAGCTTCCCGCTTTTACCCAGTTTGTTGTCGGCATATCGGAGTTTGTGCAGGAGTGGTGGTTTTACGCTCTGTTGACGGCTGGTGCGTTTGGTTTTGCTGTTAGCAAGGCTCTGGAGAAATCAAAATCACTACGAGATGCCAAGGACAGAGCTGTACTCAAAATCCCCGTTATCGGGGATATTCTCTACAAGGCCGCGGTTGCCCGCTTTGCTCGTACGCTGGCCACCACCTTTGCCGCCGGTGTTCCCCTGGTGGATGCCCTGGACTCGGTAGCCGGTGCTGCCGGTAACGTGGTGTTCTATGACGCCACCAATCGTATCAAGGAGGATGTCTCCACCGGCCAACAGCTGCAGTTTGCCATGAAAGCTTCCGGCCTCTTTCCCCCCATGGCCACCTCCATGGTGTCGATCGGTGAGGAGTCCGGCGCCCTGGACGAGATGCTCGACAAGGTGGCCTCCTACTATGAGGAGGAGGTCGACAATGCCGTGGATGGCCTTACCAGCCTGATGGAGCCGCTCATTATGTCGGTCCTGGGTGTATTGGTTGGCGGACTGGTGGTTGCCATGTACCTGCCGATATTCCAGTTGGGTCAGGCCGTTTAATTACCACACCTGAAAAGGGGCCGGATCGACTGGCCCTTTTTTATTTCGTCACTCTGTACCTGGCGTCACACCAATATTGAGCACCATGCTGGATCTGCAACCCTTTACCCACCCCGCCATCGTCCTTCCCGGCGCCCTGCTGTTGGGCTTGATCGTAGGCAGCTTTCTTAACGTGGTGATCTACCGCATTCCGATCATGCTGCAGCGGGAATGGCGCCAGCAGTGTGCCGAGCTGCTCGAGCAGGAGGTCGCCCTAGCCGATGATGGCCACCCCCCCCGCTTTAACCTGATCACTCCCAACTCCCACTGCCCCCAGTGTGACAAGGAGATCAAGCCCTGGGAAAACATTCCCCTGGTGAGCTACCTGCTACTGGGAGGCAAGTGCTCCCAGTGCAAAACCCCTATCTCGCGGCGTTACCCGCTGGTTGAACTGGCCACCGGCCTGTTGACCCTGCTGCTCGCCTGGGAGCTCGGCCTGGGCTGGCCCCTGGCACTGGCCTGCCTGCTGGTCTGGTCCCTGGTTTCGCTGACCATGATCGATATCGATCATCAACTACTGCCCGACAACATCACCCTCCCCCTGCTCTGGCTGGGACTGCTTGCCAACTGCTTTGGCCTTTTTACCAACCTCAACGATGCCGTAATCGGGGCGGCAGCCGGGTATCTCAGCCTGTGGTCGGTGTTCTGGCTGTTTAAGCTGCTGACCGGAAAGGAGGGGATGGGCTACGGCGACTTCAAACTGCTGGCCGCACTGGGCGCCTGGATGGGCTGGCAATCCCTGCCATTGATCATTCTCCTCTCCTCGGTGGTGGGTGCGGTGCTGGGGATACTGATGATGGTTGTTCAGGGACGAGACCGCGCTACACCAATCCCCTTTGGCCCCTACCTGGCGATCGCCGGTTTTATCGCCCTGCTCTATGGCGACCGGATTACCCAAAGTTACCTGCAACTGCTGGGCTGATTCTGTTACCCTGCCCGCTTAACAGAGCGACAGGGGCAGAGTTAGGGCTGATCATGTATATCGTTGGCATAACCGGCGGCATAGGGAGCGGTAAAACCGCTGCAACCCGCTATCTGCAAGCTAAGGGGATCAGCGTCGTGGACGCCGACCTAGCCGCCCGTATCGTGGTCGAGCCGGGGCAGCCGGCCCTGCAAGCGATCGCAGACCATTTCGGTACCGACCTATTGCAGGCCGATGGCACCCTCGATCGGGCGGCACTGCGGTCGCGTATATTTGCCGACAGCGCTCAGCGCCATTGGTTGGAGTCTTTGCTGCACCCCCTGATAGAGGAGGAAATCCAGGCCCAGCTTAGCGCTTCATCCTCCCCCTATACCCTGCTCTCCTCCCCTTTGCTGCTGGAAACCCGGCAACATCAATGGGTCGACCGGGTACTTGTTATCGACCTGCCCGAAGCGCTTCAACTTGAGCGCTCCATGGCACGGGATAATAACAGCGAGGCGCAGATTCGCTCCATCATGGCCACCCAGGCCAGCCGCCAGCAACGACTCGAAAGCGCCGATGACAGCGTGGATAATAGCCGGGACCTGCCCCATCTCTACCAACAGCTTGATCGCTTACACGAACGCTACCTCCAGCTTGCAGCGCACCACCCGACGGGAGAAAAGAATGACCCTTAACTGCCCCCACTGCCAAAAACAGGTTGAGTGGAGCCCACAAAACCCCTACCGCCCTTTTTGCAGTGAGCGCTGCAAACTGATCGACTTCGGCAGCTGGGCCAATGAGGATAACCGAATCGCCGGCGACCCCGAGTTTGATGATCTCCTCTCTGGCGAACTCAACGGCGACAACGTCTATCCCTTTCCTGGCCAGTAATGCCGCTCGCTTGTCATCACCGCTTGCTGAGGTAGCTTCATTGAACCTGTTACTCAGCTACCCTGCTTGCGAGGGGCCGATGCCCAGGCCAAGCATCCCGCCTTCGATTCTCATGGCAACCTGACCCGCCTCGAGATCGCCAGGATTGGCCCACTGACCGAAGCGCTGTGGCACACGGTCGCTGCCGGGGTTGATTTTGAAAAGGCGCCGCGGTCGTGAGTCGCAGCCCGACCGACACGCTTAAACCAGCGGGAAATATCCTATTGAAGTGGGGGCTGACGCCGAGCTGATGCTGTTCAAGGACCAGCAGGTATACACCCTGGTCTCCCTCTGGAAGTTACGGATGCACGGAGGGCGGCTGCAGATGCACAACCTGTTCGGTGCCTGAAGTCTCAGGCATCGATATGGGGTCCCCGCTCCTCCATCACCACATCGGGCTGGATCACCAGTGGCCAGAATAGGCCGAGCCACATCAATTTGCCCCAGTCGGAGGTACGCAACGGCCGGGGGCGCAGGTCACAATGCTGCTCCAGGTAGCAGAGCCCGATACCGAACCAGACACTGAGCATAAAACTGATGGCATGGCTGCCAAGCAGGGTTCCCAGCTGCCATCCGCCGAACGCCACCAGACTGTAGAGGCTCAGGTATAAGAAGTAGCGATATACAAACTTGTTCATCTTGCATCCCCAGTTTTATCGATGCCTAATTCGAACCTAGATCAGCCGCCGCCATGGCGCCAACACCCCGGCACCCCACAAAACCGGTTGTTTTTCAACCACCCTGAACCCGTCACCCGTACCGGATTCGGCCTCCCCCCACTACGGAGCATTCAGTTAATTGTTTGAAAAATAAGGATTTAACCGGAAGCCGTATGCTGATAGCCAACCCCGGAGAACAGGCCACGCGCTTCGATGACCCAAACAGCGCGAGATATTAGACTTTAGTCTTATGTGATAAAAGTCTGAAAAGCCGCCATTTTTTTTACCACCAACCCAGCCCGGCAAAGGTGATGGATCGTCTACACTGAAGGCAACCCTTTAAGGAGACCGCTATGGCACTGCAGGAAGAGTTTCACAACTACTATGAGAAGCTGGTAGTGGCTGATCTGCAACAGCGTTTTTCGGATCAGGCTGAGTTGCACCCCCTGTTTCCCGATATCGCCTGTGTCGCACTCAACCACCTGCCTCCGAGATACATCCATTACGATATCGATATGGCCTACTACCTGTCCCCCGAGGAGAAACGGGAGATGGACGACAAGGTTCAACACGCCGTCAACCTGGCGGTGGATTTTGTCGTCACCAAAAAGCGGGACGACTAGGCGCAAACAGCGCTCCTCTATCAACCGGGCATAAAAAAGGGAAGGCACAGCCTTCCCTTTTTTATGCCCGGTTTTTTAGGGCTACTTCACCTCAACCGCCTTGGCGCTGGCGGCCTCGGCAATCTTCTTCTGCCACAGCGCCGGCCCAGTCTGGTGCACCGAGGTGCCGTTGACATCCACCGCAACGGTGACCGGCATATCCTCCACATCGAACTCGTAGATCGCTTCCATTCCCAGCTCAGGGAAGGCCACCACTTCAGCGTGTTTGATCGCCTTGGCGACCAGATAAGCCGCACCGCCCACCGCCATCAGGTAGCTGGCCTTGTACTCCTTGATCGCATCGATCGCCACCGGTCCCCGCTCGGCCTTACCGATCATCCCCATCAGGCCGGTTTTCTCCAGCATGGTGTGGGTAAATTTGTCCATCCGGGTGGAGGTGGTGGGACCCGCAGGGCCAACCACCTCATCCCCGACGGGATCGACCGGGCCAACGTAGTAGATAAAGCGATCGCGCAGGCTCACCGGCAGCTCTTCGCCGTTGGCCATCATATCCACCATACGCTTGTGGGCCGCGTCACGGCCCGTCAGCATCTTGCCGCAGAGCAGCAGGGTATCACCGGGCTGCCATTGCGCCATCTCCTCACGGGTGACCGTATTGAGGTTCACCTTGCGGGCGGTTGGGCCGGCATCCCAGGTGATCTCGGGCCACTGGTCCAGGCTGGGGGCTTTCTGCAGGGCCGGGCCGCTGCCATCGAGAACAAAGTGGGTATGGCGGGTTGCCGCGCAGTTGGGGATCATGCACACCGGCAGCGAAGCGGCGTGGGTGGGGTAATCCTTGATCTTGACGTCCAGCACCGTGGTGAGGCCGCCCAAGCCCTGGGAGCCGATGCCCAGCGCATTGACCTTGTCCATGATCTCAAGACGCAGCTCCTCGACCCGGGTCTGGGGGCCCCGGGCCCGCAGCTCGTGGATATCGATGGGATCCATCAGTGACTCCTTGGCCAGCACCGCCGCCTTTTCGGCGGTACCACCAATGCCAATACCCAGCATACCGGGTGGGCACCAGCCGGCGCCCATGGTGGGAACGGTTTTAACCACCCAGTCGACGATGCTGTCACTCGGGTTGAGCATCACCATCTTGGACTTGTTTTCGGAGCCGCCGCCCTTGGCCGCAATCTGAACGTCAACGGTATTACCCGCCACAATCTCGGTATGAATCACCGCCGGGGTGTTGTCCTTGGTGTTGCGGCGTGCACCGGCCGGGTCGGCGAGGATGGAGGCGCGCAGCACGTTGTCCGGATGGGTGTAGGCACGCCGAACCCCCTCGTTGACCATTTCGTTGACGGTCATGGTGGCATCCCACTGTACGTCCATACCCACCTTGAGGAACACGGTGACAATGCCGGTATCCTGGCAAATCGGGCGATGACCTTCGGCACACATGCGCGAATTGATCAGGATCTGCGCCATCGAATCCTTGGCCGCCTGGGACTCCTCCCGCTGATAGGCCTCGTGGACCGCCTGGATAAAATCCAGGGGGTGGTAGTAGGAGATAAACTGCAGTGCGTCGGCCACACTGTCGATAAAGTCATCTTGACGGATCAGGGTCATATCACGGGGCTCCTAGGTACAAATCTCGCGCTCGTGCTCGCTGGATTCTGTGTCCGCAGTGCGCCGAGTCGAAGGGTCTATATCGGGGGCGCATTATAACACCTTTATATCGCCCCATGGCCCCCTTCGACCTCGACCTTGGTGCAACGCGGGCACCGACTCACCTCGTACTGCCCCGGCGTCTATCGTAGACTTACCCGATCCCGACGCCCCTATAGCCGATCCAGGAAACCGCCCATGGTGCAGATCCATTTTGAAGGTAAAACCATCGACCTGAAACCGGGAGAGACCCTGCTGCAGGCACTGGTTCGGGCACGGGCCAACCCCAGCTATTCCTGCGTTGCGGGCCTCTGTCACAGCTGCTTGCTGCAGGCGCAGTCGGGCACTATCCCCCGGGCTGCCCAGGTGGGGCTCAGCCCTGACCAGTGCCAGCAGGATCTCCTGCTCGCCTGCCAGTGCAGACCGGAAAGCCCCCTGACTGTAAGGCGCCCCCACAGCGCCCGGCGTACCGATGCCATGGTGTCCGGGATACGCGCATTGAGCCCCGCCATCATGGAGCTGCGGCTCTCCCCCCGTAGTCCGATTAGCTACCAGGCCGGCCAGCATATCGACCTGTGGCATGGTCCCTACCTTACCCGCCACTACTCCCTGGCCAGCGTTCCAGCTCTGGATAGCGACCTGCTGTTTCACATTCAGGCGGTTCCCGGCGGCCAATTCAGCCACTGGGTGCACACCCAGGCCGAGGTGGGGAGCCTGCTGCAGCTTGGCAGTGCCCAGGGTGATTGCCGTTACGGGAGCCCGCAACCCGGCGCCCCCTTGCTACTGATCGGATCCGGGTCCGGGCTGGGCCCCCTTTATGGACTACTGCGCGATGCCCTCAACCAGCTTCACCGCGGCCCCATTGAGCTACTGCACCTGGCCCGGGATGAACACCACCTCTACCTGCAGGATGAGCTCATACAGCTTGCCCGGCAGCATCCTAACCTGCGTTACTCCTCACTGGTGGGCCCCGTGGAGGCGCTCGCTCCACTGCTGGATGCGGCGATCGACCGCTGCGACCAGCGACGCGCCCAGGCTTATCTGTGCGGTGCCTCGCGCCTGGTCACCGAGGCCACTCGCCGGTTAAGGGATGCAGGGTTGAACGAATCACAAATTCACAGCGACACCTTTGACGCCCAACAGCTGGACTCCCTTCCCGACCCTATTTAATTGACAGGTCAACTAAGTGGCTCTAACCTGCCCCAACCCACAATAACAACAGGAGCCCTTCCCAATGAGCGACGTGATTCAATGCACGGTGGATACCGGCGTGATGCTGATTCGAATCAACCGGGAGGAGAGCAGAAATGCCCTCACCCACAGCATGTACTTCCGCATGAACGACGCGATCCGGGAAGCGGAAGAGAGCCCGTCGATCCGGGCCACCCTGATCCACGGCAGCGAAACCAGCTTCTGCGCCGGCAATGACATCATGGATTTTATGCAACACCCGCCGCTGGAGGATGACGCACCGGTGTTCCGCTTTATGGAGGCCATATCAAAGGCCCGCAAACCCCTGCTCGCCGCCGTCAACGGGCCAGCAATCGGCATCGGCACGACCCTGCTGCTGCACTGCGACCTGGTGTACGCCGGGGACAATGCGATACTGCAGATGCCCTTTGCCAACCTCGCCCTCTGCCCGGAAGCGGGCTCCAGTCTGCTGATACCCCAGATGATTGGGCACCGCAAGGCCGCTGAGCTCCTGCTGCTGGGGGAGAAAATGGACGCCCAACAGGCGCTGGAGCTGGGTTTTGTCAATCGCGTTACCGCCCCCGACCAAAGCTTGCCCCTGGCCCTGAAGAGCGCTCAAAAAATGGCCGCGATGGCACCCGATGCGATTTGCCTGAGCAAGCAGCTGATGAAGGAACACCAGGCCGGACAGCTGGAGCAGGTGATAAAGCGGGAGGGGGCGGCGTTCGCTGAACGACTCCGCTCGGCTGAAGCAAAAGAAGCTTTTTCCGCTTTTTTACAGAAGCGGCCTGCCGATTTCAGCCGCGTCGAGTAGTCCCCGCGGCAAACGCGGCCTAGCGCCCGTAAGGCTCGAGGCCGCAACCCTGGCGCGGCCCGAAGTAGCTGGCCCGTTGGGTACGCCCCAGCCCACTGGCCTGCACCCAGCGCTGGGCCGGATTGAGCTGGAAGTCACTGATCGGCAGCCACTGCTCCACATAGGCGTGGCAGTAGGCCTCATCGTTTCCCACCACAAAGTAGCAGGAGCAAAACTCCTTCGCGTAGTAAGCCGGGATGAGGTCAGGAAACGCCTCCACGAAATGCCAGCGAGGCTTGAGCCAGAGCCCGGTCGCCAAAACGGTCAACAGTACCAGCAGTATCCCGATACGAGCCACCATTACTCCCCCTCCGCGCGGCCGAAGGCGGCCACAACGTGGCCCAAAAAGCGGTTGCGGTCAAAGCTCCCGTCACGATCGTCCCCGGTACGTACCACCACCAGATCGAGGGAGGGGATCACGAAAATATATTGCCCCCAGTGCCCCCAGGCGGTATAGGTGTCCGCCGGCGCCGACGGCCAGGCCAAGGGTTGGTCCTGGGACTCAACCCCCTGATTGACCCACCAGTGCCCACCGGGGCGGCTGTCATCATCCATGGCCACCGGCTCATGACCGTAGGCCGGTGCCAGCCGGGTAGAGAAATCGACCCACGCCTCACGAATCAGTTGTGCCCCCTGCCAGCGACCACGGCGCAGATAGAGATACCCCAAACGGGCCATATCCCGGGGCGTGGCGTAAAGGTAGGAAGAGCCCACGTAGGTGCCACTGGCATCCTGCTCCCAGGTCACACTGGTCATTCCCAGCGGTTCAAAGAGGGCCGCCCAGGGAAACTCCCGGTAGGCCTCCTCCCCGACCACCCCCCGCAGGGCAGCCGATAGCAGGTTGGTGTCTCCGCTGGAGTAACTGTGCCTCTGCCCGGGCTCAACCTTGATCGGGTGGCTCGCCGTCCAGGCCGCCATATCGTCACGCCCCAGGGTATAGAGCATGGCCACTACCGACGAGGTCAAGGGTGCGCTTTCGTAAGTTTCCGCCCAGTCCAGGCCTGATGCCCAGTGCAGCAGGTGCTCAACCCGAATACGGTCATATCCCTCCTGCTGCAACGGCCGATAGTAGCGTCCAACCGGGTCGCTGAGTTTCACCAGCCCGCGTTGCTCAGCCACACCATAGAGGGCGTTGATAAAGCTCTTGGAAACCGACCAGGCCAGGTGAGGCTTATTTGCATCATAAGGGAGCTGGTAGCGCTCCAGCACCAGACGGCCACCGCGGATAACCACCAACCCGTCTGTGCGCACTCCGCTGCGGTCAGCGGCACGTGGAGGAAAGCTGTAATCGAGCAAGGCTTTCACCTGCGGGCTCTCCGGGGCGGGAGCCTGCTCCCAGCGGGGGGAGGGATAAGGATCCTGAGCCAGGGCAGGCAAGGCCATCAACCCCACCAGTAACAGGCCGAGCCGGCAGACGCCCCCCCTATACACCGATACCAGACGCCTGCCGCCAGAGGCTCTCCACTGTGAATCCACCCTTACCCCCTGTGCAGGCAGACCATGCCGCTGCGGGCAGCGGGACGGTCCACCACAATGTCAAACCCCCTCTTTTTCAGCAGGGGTATCTGTGCATCCGTGACTTCACACTCAAGCGGCAGTTTGAAGATACGTTCCACCCGCTCCATCACCTGCAGGAACAACTGCTCCTCAAGCCCGGGTAGCGGCTCGCACAACAGGCGGTCAACCCTGATCAGAGCCCCCTCCTCACCCGGCAGGCAAAACCGGGCGCAGGCCACCAGCCCGCGCTCATGGGCAAACCCCATCAGATGCCAGGCCAGGGGATCCCGGCCGTCGGCGTCGACCTCTTGCAGGAGCCCGAGCCCACTCAGCTGGTGCTGCCGGAACCGCATCAGCTGATATAACTCATCCGCACTCAGCTGATGAAACTCGCGCTGCAACCACCCTATCTCCAACGACATCATAGCTCCTAAAGCACCACCGATTACCAACAGGGGGCCGAGACCTGAGCAGCCTTAGCCTGCCCTTAGTGTCCAGTCTGTCCCAGAGTCTCTACTATACTGTATGCGCTCGGGTAACCCTACCCACGACTCGGCAGGCGATGAAGAGTGATGGCTTGCCCTAGCAGGCCAAGACCCATGCTCAGATCACACCGACTATTCGTTATCATCTGCTGCGCTTCCCTACTGGCCGGCTGTACTCTGTTGCCGCCCCAACCCACACCCACCCTCCGTTGCCAGCTCGATGGCAGCGACGACATTTTCCTCTTCTACCCCTCCATGAAAATGGGTGAAAGTGACCACTACCTTCTGTATCAACAGCTCAAGGGGTTGGTGGTGGCTGTGGTCGATAAACGATCTTTGCGGTTCAACCGCCTGACCAGTCTGAACCTGACCTCCAGCCCCTATCCCGCCACGCTGCTTAGCGGGCAGTGCCGGCCGCAGGCTGACCCCTGATGAATGGAGCAGGAGCCAGGATAACGTGCTCAGTATGCTCGCCCGCGCTGCGCCCGGAGACGACGCCAGGTCTGTTGCAGCAGACGCGCATCGTTGTCCGCTCGGTGTAATACGACCGCCTCACTCGCCGCGATAGCGTCCCGTACCGCCTGCCAGCATGCCCGCTGGGCCGGGTCCAGCAGGGAGGCCACCGACCGTAACTCAAAAGCAGCCGAAAACCCCGCTGCCTCAAACAGCCGCTGCTGCCAGTAACTATCGTAGGGAAGGCCGTCGCAGTAGAGCACCTTGCGCGCGAAGCGGGCGTTCAGCTCGTAGGCCACTTCGCGCGCCCCACGGCCCTCACGCTGTAGCAACGCAAGGGGGATTTTGTGGACCGACTCAGACACCGGGTCCCAATCATTCCAGCCCGGCTCCGGCCGGATCAACCAGCTGAGTGACGAGCCATCTGCCATCGCCACCCCCACCTCGATAGGGTAGCTGCCCTCATGCAGGCTAGACGCCTCGTAATCAATAAACAGCGGCAGTTCCATGACCCGGGGTTTCCTTTCCATTTTTAATACAAGGCGGTGCCAATACGCCCGGCATTATCAGCACAGACAGATCTCCATTCAAACAGCAGCGCCTGCCCCAGATCAAGCGACGCCCCTTACCTCCATAGCTTCTAAAAAACTTGATAATTATCATGTTATCAAATCATGCCTAAGACTAATCTCTGCTATACATGATTCAGGCCCTTTCAGGAAGAAGGGGCAGCAGTAAGAGCGAGATTAGATGACCTTAGCCATTGACCAAGGGAGGAGAGCTTTGCTGCGCGGTCGACGCTCAGCACCAACGCCCCCCTTGCGCCCCCCCTGGAGCCTGGAGGAGAGCCTCTTCACCCAGCACTGTACCCGCTGCGGCGATTGTATAGATGTGTGCGAGACGGCCATTCTGGTCAAGGGCGACGGTGGCTTTCCCACCGTTGATTTCGCGCGTGGCGAGTGCACCTTTTGCCAGGGCTGCCTGAGCCACTGTGAAACCGGTGCCCTCAATGCCGCCATCACCCCCCCCTGGAATATCAAGGCGGGTATCAACGCGCAGTGCCTGACCCAACAACAGGTTGTGTGCCGAAGCTGTGCAGACCTTTGCGAAACCCGGGCCATTCGGTTCGACCCACTGGCAGGCGGCGTCGCCTCGCCCCGGATAGAGGCCGACCAGTGCACCGGTTGCGGTGCCTGTGTCAGCGTCTGCCCCAGCCACGCCATTAACCTATCCAACCCGGAACACCCCACCGATCCCGATCAAGGAGCACCCCATCATGCCCGAACCCGATAGCCGCCTGGGCGTCATCCCGACCAACCCGGTTCCGCAGGAATATCCCAAAGACAGTTATAACGTCAGCGGCCTGGTGGTGATGTGCCAACCCCGGAAAGTGGCGGCGGTCATTGACGCGCTCAACATACTCGACGGCGTGGAGGTTCACGCCGACAACGGCAAGGGCAAGCTGGTGGTCACCGTTGAAGAGGAGGCCGGCGAGCACACCATGGTTGACCGCATCAATCAGATCAATCAACTACCGGGGGTTCTCAGCGCCTCACTGGTCTACAACCAGATGGATGCCCACGAGCATTCCGATCATAACCTGGAGATAACATCATGAAGCAAACCCGCAGAGACTTTATAAAAAGCCAGGCTGTGGTCGCTACGGCGGCAGCAGCGGGCGTCAGTCTGCCCGCCTCGGCCACCAACCTGATCACCAGTTCCAAGGACACCAGCATCCAGTGGGACAAGGCTCCCTGCCGCTTCTGCGGTACCGGTTGCAGCGTACTGGTGGGGACCCAGGAGGGGCGGGTGGTGGCCACCCAGGGTGACCCCGATGCACCGGTCAACAAGGGACTCAACTGCATCAAGGGCTATTTTCTCTCCAAGATCATGTACGGTGAGGACCGCCTGACCCAGCCATTACTGCGCATGAGTGACGGCCAGTTCGATAAAGAGGGCCAGTTCACCCCCATCAGCTGGGATCAGGCCTTTGATATCATGGCCGAGAAGTGGAAAGCGGCCCTGGCCAAGGACAAGGAAGCCAACAAGGGGGTCCCGGTCGAAAAGATGACCTCCACCGTGGGTATGTTTGGCTCCGGCCAGTGGACCGTCTGGGAGGGCTACGCCGCCGCCAAACTGATGAAGGCAGGCTTTCGTTCCAACCACATCGACCCCAATGCGCGCCACTGCATGGCCTCCGCCGTGGGCGGTTTCATGCGCACCTTCGGTATCGATGAGCCGATGGGCTGCTATGACGACATGGAAAAAGCCGATGCCTTTGTGCTCTGGGGCTCCAACATGGCCGAGATGCACCCCATTCTCTGGTCCCGTATCACCGACCGGCGCCTGAGCGCGGACCATGTTCGGGTCGCCGTGCTCTCTACCTTCGAGCATCGCAGCTTTGAGCTCTCCGACAACTCGATGATCTTCACCCCCCAAACCGACCTGGTGATTCTCAACTACATCGCCAACTACATCATCCAGTCGGGCAATGTAAATAAGGATTTCATCAACAAACACACCCACTTCCGCCTCGGTGTGACCGATATTGGCTACGGGCTGCGTGACGACAACCCGCTGCAGATGAAGGCGGCCAACCCCAACAGCGGTGCCTCCAAAGAGATCAGCTTTGATGAGTACGCCGCCTTCGTTGCCGAGTACACCCTGGACAAGGCCCACGAGATGAGCGGTGTGCCCAAGGAGAACCTGGAGGCGCTGGCCAAACTCTACGCAGACCCTGATGTGAAGGTGATGTCACTGTGGACCATGGGCTTCAACCAGCACACCCGTGGTGTCTGGGCCAACAACATGGTCTATAACATCCACCTGCTGACCGGCAAGATCTCCACCCCCGGCAGCGGCCCCTTCTCCCTTACCGGCCAGCCCTCCGCCTGCGGTACCGCTCGCGAAGTAGGCACCTTTGCCCACCGCCTGCCAGCCGACATGGTGGTGGCAAACAAAGCCCACCGCGACAGAGCCGAGAAGATCTGGAAGCTGCCGGAGGGTACGATTCCGGGCAAGGTTGGCTATCATGCGGTGCTGCAAAACCGCATGCTCAAGGATGGCAAGCTCAACGCCTACTGGGTGATGTGCAACAACAACATGCAAACTGCCCCCAACATGAACGAGGAGGGGCTACCGGGGTACCGTAATCCCGACAACTTTATTGTTGTCTCCGAACCCTACCCCACCGTCACCGCCCAGGCGGCTGACCTGATTCTCCCCACCGCCATGTGGGTCGAAAAAGAGGGAGCCTACGGTAACGCCGAACGCCGCACCCAGTTCTGGTATCAGCAGGTAGCCGCACCGGGCGAGGCCAAATCGGATCTTTGGCAGCTGATGGAGTTCTCCAAGCGTTTCACCACCGATGAGGTCTGGAGCGACGAGCTATTGGCCAAGAACCCCGAGTACAAAGGCAAAACCCTGTACGAGGTGCTCTATAAGAACGGTCAGGTCGACCAGTTCCCCTTGAGCGAAACCAACCCAGACAAGGGCAATGATGAAGCCAAAGACTTTGGTTTCTACGTGCAGAAAGGGCTGTTCGAAGAGTACGCCGCCTTCGGGCGCGGAAAGGCTCACGACCTGGCCTCCTTCGAGACCTATCACAAGGCCCGTGGCCTGCGTTGGCCGGTGGTCGATGGCAAGGAGACCCTGTGGCGCTTCCGCGAGGGCTATGACCCCTACGTAAAGGCGGGAGAGGATTTCAACTTCTACGGCAAGCCCGATGGCAAGGCCTGGATCTTTGCCCTGCCCTACGAGCCCCCCGCGGAGTCTCCTGATGATGAGTACGATCTGTGGCTCTCCACCGGACGGGTACTGGAGCATTGGCATTCCGGTTCGATGACCCGGCGCGTCCCCGAGCTTTTCCGTTCGTTCCCCGATGCGGTGATCTTTATGCATCCTGACGATGCCAAGGATCGCGGTGTCCGGCGTGGACAAGAGGTGCGCCTGATCTCCCGCCGCGGAGAGATTCGCAGCCGGGTAGAAACCCGAGGCAGAAACCGCCCGCCCAAGGGGCTGGTGTTTATGCCCTTCTTCGACGCCCGTCAGCTGACCAACAAGATCACCCTGGACGCCACCGATCCGCTTTCGAAAGAGACGGATTACAAGAAGTGCGCCGTCAAAGTGATCAAGGTCTGAGCTGATTTCAGGAAGCTGAAGCATGAGCCGCAAGCCAGACACCGCCAAAAGCCCCAGCCGTCGCCAGTTTATGGCGGATTCGGCGCGGGCGGCGTGCGGTGTCACCCTGGCGGGGTTGGGGTTGGCCCTCTACGGTGAGTCCAGCCAGGTGTCCGCCTCCCAAGCCTTGCGCCCCCCGGGGGCATTGCCGGAAGCGGACTTCCTGGGTGCCTGCGTTCGCTGTGGCCTCTGTGTACGGGACTGTCCCTGGGACACCCTGAAACTCGGCCGACTGCTGGACCCGGTAGCCACCGGAACCCCTTACTTCAATGCCCGCGCGGTGCCCTGCGAGATGTGCGACGATATCCCCTGCGTAAAGGCGTGCCCCAGTGGCGCGCTGGACCCGGCGCTGGACAATATCGACCACTCCCGCATGGGGGTAGCGGTACTGATCGATCACGAAACCTGCCTCAACATGCAGGGCCTGCGTTGTGACGTCTGCTATCGGGTCTGCCCGCTGATCAATGTGGCGATCACCCTCGAGATACAGCGCAACACCCGCACCGGAGTGCACGCCCTGTTCGTCCCTACCGTCCACTCCGATGCCTGCACCGGTTGTGGCAAGTGCGAGCACGCCTGTGTACTGGAGGAGGCGGCGATCAAGGTGATCCCCCGCGACCTCGCCAAGGGGCAGCTGGGAAGCCATTACCGCTGGGGTTGGAAAGAGAAAGAGCGCGCAGGGAGGTCACTGATTCCTGACGCACTGGATCTTCCGGACCGTATGCCCGACTCGGGAGCCAAGCCATGACCACGCCGATTGGACAGGCTGCCGTGGCGCAGAAAGGCTGGTGGCTTAGCCACCGTTTCCTCCTGCTGCGTCGCCTCTGCCAGCTAACGGTTCTGGCGCTGTTCCTGTTGGGGCCCTTAGCCGGTATCTGGGTGCTCAAAGGCAATCTCGCGGCCAGCGTGCTGCTCGACACCATCCCCCTGAGCGACCCGCTGGTCTGGCTGCAAACCCTGCTGGCAGGCAAAGCCCTTGAGCTCAGCCTGGGGTTGGGCGCACTGCTGGTGGCCGGCATCTACCTGGTGCTCGGTGGGCGGGTATTCTGCTCCTGGGTGTGTCCGGTCAACCCTGTCACCGACGCCGCCAGCTGGCTGCGCCGCAGGCTGGGCCTTAACCGCTCAGGCACTCTCTCCCGTTCGCTCCGCTACTGGATGCTGGGGATGGTGCTGGCACTGCCGCTGGTGACGGGAGCCCTGGTCTGGGAATTGGTTAACCCGGTCTCCCTGACGATGCGCGGTCTGCTCTATGGCATGGGTGCGGGATGGGGGCTGATCGTGGCGATCTTTGCTTTTGACCTGTTCATGGTGCGTCGAGGCTGGTGCGGCCACCTCTGCCCGCTGGGTGCGTTTTACGCGCTGCTGGGCCGATTGAGTCCGCTCCGCATTAATGCATCCCAACGCAGTCGTTGTAATGATTGCATGGATTGCTACGCCCTGTGCCCCGAACCCCAGGTGATCAAACCCGCACTCAAGGGAGAACCCCTTGGTAACAGCTCACTCATTTTAGCTCCCGAATGCACCAACTGCGGTCGCTGCATCGATGTCTGCAGCGAATCTGTTTTTGAATTTTCTACCCGATTTGCCAACAAGGCGGAGAGACCATCATGAAAAAAATAATCCCCGTGATCCTGACCTCACTAATGACTCTATTCCTGTTCGCACCGACAAGCAGTGCTGACACCGGAGGCCTTAACTCCCTGCGCAGCACCCAACTTGAAAGTGACGCACCGGCCGATGAGTTCAAACGAATCCCCAAGGATCGCGAGACCTACGAACGCGACTATCTGCACCAGCCGCCGCTGATCCCTCACCAGGTCCGTGGCTACGAGGTAAACCTTAACAGCAACAAATGCCTCTCTTGCCACAGCTGGTCAAATTACAAACAGGCCGGGGCGACAAAAATCAGTATGACCCACTTCGAAACGAGAGACGGCCAGCAGCTGTCGGATGTGTCACCCCGACGCTACTTCTGCTCTCAATGCCATGTCCCCCAGGCGGATGCCAAACCGCTGGTTGGGAACGAGTTCAAGTCCGTTGAAGCGCTCAACAAATAGTTCTCTTCAACCGAACTCACAGGCTTTAAGGAGCAGACCATGGCTAAACAAAACATACTAGTGCGTTACTGGCGAATACTGACTACCCCGGCGAAAGTAGCCATGGGGACCATTCTCGCCATCGGTTTTTTCGCCGGCATCATCTTCTGGGGAGGGTTCAACACGGGCCTGGAGATCACCAATACAGAGCAGTTCTGTATTGGTTGTCATGAGATGCGGGATAACGTCTATGAGGAGTATAAAGAAACGATCCACTACAGCAATCGTTCGGGGGTAAGGGCGACCTGCCCGGACTGCCACGTCCCCAAAAAGTGGACCGATAAGATTATTCGCAAGATTGCAGCCAGCAAGGAGGTGTGGGGCAAGCTGACCGGTTACATCGACACACGGGATAAATTTCTTGCTGAGCGTAAGACCCTCGCCATGCGCGAGTGGAAACGGCTGAAAGATAACGACTCGCTGGAGTGCCGCAACTGCCACAACTTCGAGTATATGGACTTCAGTGAGCAGGGCAGGCGCGCCGTTGAACAACACGACACCGCTCTCGCCTCAGGCGACAAGACCTGTATCGACTGCCATAAAGGTATTGCCCACGGGCTGCCCGACATGAGCGGTGTAGAAGGCTGGAACTAGGAGACCCCTATGAGCGCACTGGAATCAATGATCTGGACCATTCTTGGGTATGCTGCCATGCCCACCATTTTTCTTATCGGCTTTTTGATTACCGCCGCCTTTACCTGTTTCGTACTCGACCTGACCAGCGATACCGAGAGTTGACCAGGTGAACCCTGCCCGAGCCTCCTGGTGGGGCTCGTTTTCTTGCTTCTGCTTTAAGGGTTCGCCTAAACTCGGTTAGTTAACCAGTCGGAGTACCAGGCGGTTGTTTATACTCAAACACCTTAGGTGCATGATTGCCCCCTTCTTGTTACTGCCTCTTTTCAGCGGCATTGCAGCGGCGGCAGAGCATTGTCGCGAAGTCCGGGTTTCAGGCCACAGCAACCTGCCCCCCCTGTCCTGGTTCACGGAGGAGCAGATGCATGGCGCAGGTATTGTCGCGCTGCGCCGCATACTGGCCAAAGAGAATATCCGAGTAGCGACCATCCGGTCCGGAAGCCCACAGCGGCTGCTAAAGGACCTGGAGGATGGCCGGGTTGATATCACCCTCACCGCCACACGCGAGCCGGCCATCATGGGTGCCGTCAACCTGTTAGCCCCCGCGCTGTATACCACCAACTACCTGGTCATGGTGCGCAAAGACTCCGGTTTCATGCCCGATAGCTGGGAGAGCCTCAAAAGGCTGAGGGGGGTGGTCTCCCGCGACCTCGATCTCGGCAGTGAGTTTGAGCATTACGCCGCCCGCTACCTACCCTTAACCCGGGTACAGCGCGCCCAGCAGGGGCTTTTGATGCTGGAGGCACGGCGCGTCGAGTACGCCATCTACCCGTTGATTCACGCTGATCTGCTGGTATCGCTCTACAATTACGAAGGTACCTTGCGTAAAGCCCCGGTCGAGATTGCAAGCAACGACTTCTTCATTGGTGTCTCCAAACACATAAAATGCCAACTTCCGGTGGACAAAATATCCGCGGCCCTTGAAGCCATGCATGATAACGCCGAGATCGATCAGCTCGCCAACGATGCACTCTATCAGTGGATGGGGCTTAACCTTTAACCGGGGACAACCCCGCTAACGTTTCCCCGCCTGAAGCTCTCGACTACAATAAGCGGCTCCTGTTGACCCCTACCCCGCCGAGAGAGCCCTGCCATGGCAATTGAGAACTGCATAGTACACCGTCTTGAAAAGCGCGCCGACGGGGATGAGTCGGTACTGATCCCTCGTACCAGCACCCTGCCGGTGACGCCCGAAATGGAAGGCCTGCTGGCAGACCTCACCCAGAGCTACAACAGTAAAAACGGCAAAGCCTACGGCTGTTTCAATACAGAAAGCCCCTTTTCACAACTGCTGTCTAACACGCTTGCCGGTGACTGTGATTTTGTTGCTTTCTCCCTGGACGCCATGGGGTTGCTTAAAGCGCAAATTGATCAGTCCAATTTTGCCACCGGAGGCTTCCTGCTGTTTATCCAGTACAAACAGGCGCTCACCGATTACCTGATGATCCTGATGCTTAATAATACCGACGCCGTAAGCGTGGACGATAAGCTCGAAATCAACAGCAGCCAGTACCTCGACCTTACCCGCCTGCACATGGCGGCCAGGATTAATATCAGCGAGTGGAAAAACAACACAAAAGCCACACGCTATATCTCCTTTTTAAAGCCCAGGAACAACCGCAAAGTCTCCGACTACTTCCGAGACTTTATCGGCTGCAGTGAAACCGGTGACAGTAAGAAAGAGACCGAGCGGTTGCTCACCACCTTTGAAGCCTATTGCAATGAAGCAGAGTTCGAAGATGAAAAAAGTGAAGAGCTTAAACGCAAGGCTTTCGAGTACTGCAGCGATCAGGCTAAAAATGGTGACTCGGTACTGATTAAAGAACTTTCAGGTTATCTTGACCAGGATGAGCCTGACCACTTCGCACGCTTTGTAAACACCCGTGACTACGATGTTGCCGAGGAGGTACAACCCGAGAAAAGCCAACTGCAACAGCTGGTCCGCTACTCTGGCCGGGCCAAAGGGTTAAGTCTCTCGTTTAACGCTCATCACCTTGGCGATACCGTTCACTATGATGCAGCCAGCCAAACCCTGACAATTACCAACATCCCTGATAACCTCAAGAAGCAGTTACAAAAACGACAGCGCTAACAAGAGAGCAAACGCATGATCGATCTCGCCTACTTTACACCTCCATCCCAGGGCGAGCTTGGTTTGAAGGCGTTTGATCCGGGTTATACGTTTAACGCCGACCGCACGGTTGCCATCGGCGAAACCAGTGTCTACAACCAGGAGATCATCCACTGGCAGGAGCAGCTGCATGCCGAAGGGAAGCAGGGGCTGCTGCTGATCTATCAAGCGATGGATACCGCCGGCAAGGACAGTAATATCCGCACTCTGTTCGCTGGCGTTAATCCGCAAGGCCTTGATATCCACAGCTTCAATACAGCGGGAAAAAAAGAGCTTCAGTACGATATTTTGCACCGCTACCACAATGCAGTTCCCGCTAAGGGATCGATCGGCGTATTCAACCGCAGCTATTATGAGCCATTAATTAGCCATTACGCCCATAATAACGAGGACCCATCACTATTGAGCGGATGGGCAAAGCACCTCAACAATTTTGAAAGTTTGCTGCAAGACAATAACATCCGGGTCATCAAGTTTTACCTGCACATCAGCCGCACCGAATATCGTCGCCGCCTGGCAAAGCGCTTAAGTAACCCACAGGAGCACTGGAAACTAACCGAGTCGGACCTGTTGACCCACGCGAACTGGCACAACACCATCGCCGCCTATCAAAAGGTGATCAGCCAGACCCACAGCAGTAAAAGCCCCTGGTACATCATCCCCTCCAACAAGCAGTGGTTCCGGGACTGGCTGATCGGACACATCATTTGCAAAACCCTGCAGCAGATGAGGCCGCGACGCCCACAGGTTCCCCCGCCCTATACCCTTGAAGACCTGGACGCGCTCGCCCAGGCGCTCGGCCAACGCAGCAGCAGCCAACGCTAACCCTCCTTGCTGAGATTCCTCGGCAAGGGGCAGTACCGGTATCATCGGATTAGATAAGCGGGGGTGAGCCATGGGTCACCCCGGTGAGAGCCTTAGACGACCTTCACGTGCCAGGGCTCATACCGAACCCCGAAGCGGTTATCGGAAGTGTAACGGATGTCGACATAACCCAGGTCCTGCAGGCGCTTGTATTCATCGGTCTGGGCAAAATCACGAGTGAAGTTCCGCTTACCATAACCCACCTTACCTACGTCGAAGTCTCCAATCGCATGGTAGGAGTGGCCGGGAGGCGCCAGGGAACGAGATGCCCGGGACAGATTGCCCTCCGACTGCAGCGCCTTGGCCATAAACAGGTGCGTCTGTTTGACCATACCGCGAATACCCGACGTCAGCACAATGGTCTCACCGACATCACGGCGCAGGGTATTGTAGAGACGCTTGGAATCTCCCTTGTAGAGATAGTGCCCTGTATAAGGGATCTTTTCGATATCCCGCTCGGGAACGGTCGAGGTCAGCCGGGTTACGATTTTTTCTCCATAGAAACCGTAATCCTTGGCATTGAATTCGAACAGCTCCTCAATCAGGTTAAGGTGCTCTTTAGGAAACGGTCCCCGTTGAGAGTAACGATTCACCACCGAGATCATCTGGTCAAAGCCGATGATATTAAAACGTCCGTGTCCAATAAGGCGCTGGGCCTCATCGAGGCTGGCGAGGGTTGCCTTCAATAATTCAAAGCGCTCGGGGGTCAGGTGGATATCGCCCAGATGCTCAGCATCGAAATTTTGAATTTTGGAGAGATAGGCCCGGTCCTCAGAGATTTCCGGCGGCTCCTTATGAACCACCGCAGGCTGAACGGGCTCGGGGGTGCTGACGGGCGGGGTCGCAGCCGGGGTCGTTGTTGGTTGTGCAGGCGCCGTCGGTGCAGCGGCCACCGGCACAGAGGGCTTCTGATTGAGTTTTCCCCATAGGAATGCGCTAGAGGCGGTCACCGCCGTCCCTACAAACACCCCCTCTAAAAAATCACGCCTTTTCACCCAACAACCCTGAGAGGCCTAGGTACAACGCCTCTCTCCTGCCCATCCTGAAAAACCATAGGAAATCGCCCCAATAGACCCAACTATACGATCTAATTCACACGACTGACAACCAAAGTGCGACAAAGACCGAGCAAAACGCTTTAAAAAGCCAAAAACAGTCAAATCCATGGCGCCAGAAAGCGGCTCGTAGCGATACGACAAATAACCATCGCGCCTTCAGCCCTCCCCACTCCCATCGGCAACCAGCGCCAATTTCTGTTGACGGCTTAGCTGCTTGATCTGGTACTCTCGCCGGCTCGCCGAGGCCCGGTCATTATGGGTCTCCCGGTACACCACCCTCAGCGGCTGGCGACCTCGAAAGAAGCGCGCTCCCCGCCCCCGGGCATGCTCGGAAAAGCGGCGTTCAATGTCAGTGGTAATACCGGTGTATAAAGAGCGGTCGGAGCAGAGAATCACATAGAGAAACCAGGGAGATTCAAGCGGCTTGGGGCTGTCCATCGACGCTCTTCACTTCTGTCGCTGCGTAGTAACGCTCGTGCATACGCTGGCAGTAGTGCACCAGGTTATCGTGGGAACGGCCAAACTCCTTCAAGGGTGACTCCAGCTCGCAGTCGATGACATTGGCAATAAACCCATAGACTACAGCATCGTAGCTGCAGGGCTCATCTCCGAACAGAAACCGGTTATCCCCGAGCAGGGTGGAGACGACCCTCAGGTCCCGCTTGGCCGCCCAGTAAACATCCTGGGCAGAGTGGCGTCCCATGCCCTGTGAGTGAAGGTCCTTTTTAACCTTCAGCCTTACCAGTCCGGCCATGATGCGTCGAACCGGCAAGGGCATGTGCCCCATAAAGTGTGTACGCATCGCTTTCCAGTTATTGGGATCCACCCAGCGGCTGTAAAGCATCGCCCAGTAGAGGTGATCCTCAAGCATCTTGCTGATGGCATAGCCCGTCGCCCGCTGGTGGGGCGTCAACTCCCGATCCAGCTCCACCTCGAAACTTTGGCTGAGGTAGTCGATGATAATGTCAGAGTCCGCAACCACTACTCCGCCATGCTTGATAAAGGGGAGTTTTCCCTTTGGCCCCTGTGTCGGGTCTTTACGCACCTTGGTCCGGTACTCGATCCCCGCCATCTTCATCCATACCTCGAGCTTCATGCAGAAAGGGCTGGGGCTGGGTAACCCAAACGCCGGACCGAAGCTGAAGAATTTGATCATAACGATCCCCCTCTCTCATTTGCTATCATCCCTTGCTGTTACCTTCTTCTATAGAGCCCTGACTGTCAATTAACAAGCGCAGGAGTGTCGATGAACGAGCTGATCCTGCTCACCCTTATCAGTGCCGCCCTTTACCTCTGGTACAGTGGCCTCAAAGCACGCGAATGCGCCCTCAAGGCGGCTCGCCACTATTGTCAACGGGCCAGTGTTCAACTGCTTGACCAGACGGTGCAGGTCACTCGCCACCGCCTTACCCGCTCATCCAGCGGCCAGCTGGCTATTGCCCGCCGTTATGGCTTCGAGTACTGTACCGACGGCGATGATCGCTACCAGGGGAGCGTCGAGGTGATCGGCCATCGGGCCGGTTCAGTGTGGCTGCAAAGCAGGGAGTCTGACTCCACTGAGAGCTCGAGTGCCCCCCCTCCCGAAACCACCGCCAGGATCATCCCCTTTAAACCACCCAGCCAGGATTCCTGAAATCATGCCCAGAGCGTCGGAACTCAAAAAAGGCCAGGTTGTCGACATCAACGGACAGCCCTGCCAGGCCAAACAGATCGATGTTAAATCCCCCTCCTCCCGGGGCGCCCAAACTCTCTACAAGGTTCGTTTTAGCAACGTGCGTAACGGTCAAAAAGTGGAGGGCAGCTACAGTGGCGACATCATGCTCAAAGAGGTCGACCTGCTGCGCCGCCGGGCCTCTTTCCTCTACCGTGAGGGCGATATGTTTACCTTTATGGACTCCGAGGATTACAGTCAGCACACTCTTTCAGCGGACCAGCTGGATGAGCAAAAGGATTATCTGGTCGACGGCCTGGAAGAGATCATGCTGCTGATCATCGAAGGTCAACTGGTCGCCATCGAGCTGCCGCCCACCGTCACCATGGAGGTGGTGGATACCGCGCCGGCCATTAAGGGCGCCACTGCCGCCGGCCGTACCAAAACTGCCACGCTGACCAGCGGACTGGAGATCCAGGTACCGGAATACCTGACCACCGGCGAGAAGGTGAAGGTGAACACGGTCACCGGCAAATTCATGAGTCGGGCCTGACGTGACCCTCTCCCTGCACAACCACAATATCGTGCGCGTCACCGACGGCCGGCAGGTGCACAACTGCACGGTGATCAAGATGTGCTTCGACTACGCTGTGGTGAAGTATCAGGGAGAGCTCTACCGGATCCCCTACCAACGAATGGACGAGGTGGTCGGACACGAGCTGTTGATGCCCAATCCGACTACCTGAACCCCTTCTAATGAGCGGGTACGGTCCGCTCCCTCGCCCAGGCCCGCAGTGAGTCGATCTCCTCGGCCATCACCACGGCCAGGGGTTGGGTACTGAGCACCGCCTGCTCCAGTTGTTCCTGGCTCAACAGGCCACCGCTGCTTTGCACTCGATAGAGTGCGGACACCACCAGCTGTTCAAGCTCCGCACCGGAAAACCCCTCACAGAGCCCGGCCAGCCGGCCAAGGTCGAAGCGATCCGGCTCCTGTCCCCGCTTCTGCAAGTGAATGGAGAAGATGGCCTCGCGTACCGCTGCCGAAGGAAGATCCACAAAAAAGATCTCATCCATGCGCCCCTTTCGCATCAGCTCCGGAGGCAGACGGGTAATATCGTTGGCGGTGGCCACCAAAAACACCCGGCTTTTTCGCTCGGCCATCCAGGTCAGCAGGGTGCCCAGAATCCGTTTCGAGGTGCCCTGGTCGTTATCCCCGGAGGCCAGGCTTTTCTCGATCTCATCGACCCACAATACCGCGGGCGCCATCGCCTCTGCCAGCTGCAGGGCACGGCGCAGGTTACGCTCGGTCTCGCCGAAATACTTATTGTAAAGCACCCCAAAATCGAGACGCAGCAGCGGCAGGTTCCAGACTCCGGCCACCGCCTTGGCCGCCAGGCTCTTGCCACTCCCCTGCACCCCCAACAGCATCACCCCTTTGGGGCTGTCCAGCTCCGGTCCCGGCTCAAGAAATGCCTGCTGGCGCTGGGACAACCAGGCTTTAAAGGCTTCCAGCCCGCCGACATCGGCGAAACGGGCCGTATCAAACTCGTAGATCAGGACATCGTCCCGATTCATCAGGGTAAACTTGTCACGCTGGACCATCTCCACATCAGTGGCATCAATCGCACCATCATTGACGATCGCGTTGCGGGCCAACTTCCGTGCTTCACCCCAGCTGAGCCCCTTGAGGTGCTCCACCAGCTGGTTGAGGCTGCGACTGTCGGTTTTAACCCGCTTGTTACGGTTACTGGCGGACCACTGCTGGGCCTCTTCACGGATAATACCCAGCAGCTGGTCATCGGAGGGCATACCCAGTTCGAAACGGGCGGCGTAGTGCGTTAGCTCGTCCGGCAGGCTGAAGGCGTGGCTCAGCAGCACCACCGTGCTACGCGGTTGCGCCTCCCCCATGGCGATCTCCTTGAGCAGGCGGGTATTGAGGGGCTCATCCTTGAGGTAGGGGTGAAAATCGCAGAGGACGAACAGGCCGCCCCCGCTATACCCCCTGATGTGCCGCAACAGCGGCTCGGGCTCGGTGTATTGCTGGCTGTCCACGCGTTCGCCGAAGCCGAGGCTGCGTAATCCGTCGGCCACCGACCAGCAAAACAGCGGCAGGGACCGCGCCAGCGCCAGCCGGGTCATCAATTGCAACACCTGGGGCTCATCGGGACTCTCGATCACCAGTAACCCTGCCCCGGCATCGAGCATCACCTCAAGATCACGTACCTGTGCCTGCACTTTACCCCCTGTCCGCCGAAGCCGGCGTATGTTTCCCAAGCCCAAATAAGGGTACCATAAGCCACAGGATAATCCGGTGACCCATTATGAGCAGCAAACGACATTACAGCGCCATCGACCAACTATTGATCGGTGTCGATCAGGTGGTTCGCACCCTCAGCCCTGCCGCCAATACCGCCGAGCGCCCCTCCCCCGCCAGCGGCCTGGAGGAAGCCCGGCTCAGCGATGAAGAGAAGCGTCACGTGGCGGGGTTAATGCGGGTCAACCACGCCGGCGAAGTTTGCGCCCAGGCCCTTTACCAGGGGCAGGCCCTGACAGCTAAACTGCCCGATGTGCGCGAGTCGATGAACCGGGCCGCCCGCGAAGAGATTGACCACCTTGTCTGGTGCGAGCAGCGCCTCGACCAACTGGGTAGCCACACCAGCCTGCTGAATCCACTCTGGTATGCCACCTCATTTTCGATTGGCGCCATGGCAGGCGCGCTGGGGGACAAGTGGAGCCTGGGCTTCGTAGCCGCCACCGAGCACCAGGTGTGCGCCCACCTGGAGTCCCATCTTGAGCAGCTGCCTACCCACGACACCCGCAGCCGAGCCATTATTGAGCAGATGAAAGCCGATGAGGCCGAGCATGAGCAGATGGCCATGGAAGCGGGCGGCGCCCAGTTCCCGGCCCCCGTTCGCCAGTTGATGACCCTCGTCTCCCGGGCGATGACCGCCAGCTCCTACCGGATTTAACTGTCCGCCGGGGACCGGAAACCGGGATTAAGCCTCGACCACCTGGTAATCATGGCTGATCTCGACCCCGCCCGCCGCCAGCATAATGGAGGCCGAGCAGTACTTCTCGGCCGACAACTCGACCGCCCGCTTGACCTGGTTGTCCTTGAGGCCCTGACCTGTGACCACAAAATGGAGGTGGATCCGGGTGAACACCGCCGGCACCGCATCCGCACGTTCCGCGCTGATTTCAACCCGGCAACCGGTAACCTGCTGGCGCGCCTTCTCCAACATGCCGATCACATCGTAGGAGGAGCAACCTCCCACCCCCAGCAACAACATCTCCAGCGGTCGTACCCCCTGATTGTCCTCCCGGGCACCATCGATCAGCACACGGGAACCGCTGCCGGAAACCCCTTCAAACTGGCGCTCTTTTAACCACTTAACCTCTACTTGCATGCTGTACTTCTCACACTCTGTCTATGACTGGGAGCAGGCAGAGTATCACCAACCCCGCAGGCTGCCCACCCGCATCGCAGCCCATTTTTCCAGCCAACCCAGCCCAAAAGTGGATGCCTGTCATAAGATGACTCTATGCCTGGCGTGAAAACTGGTACTCCCTGCCCATTCCCGCCATAATGGGCTCATTCGTAATACCAACAAAACCAGTGCGGGAACAGAGATGGTTACAATTACGCCCCCCAAGCAGATCAAGGGTCTCGACACCTTCATCTCGCTTTGTCACCGCCGTCGCTACAGCGCCAAGAGCACGCTGATCTACGCGGGAGACAACAGCGACTCCCTCTACTACATCATCAAGGGGTCGGTGACGATCCTGATCGAAGATGACGACGGCCGTGAGATCATCATCGCTTACCTCAACGCCGGCGATTTCTTTGGAGAGATGGGCCTGTTCCTTGACGAGGAAGGGTCGCGGAGCGCCTGGGTGCGCGCCAAGACCGAGTGCGAAGTGGCTGAGATCAGCTACAACAAGTTCCGCGAGTTCTCCTCCCAGTTCCCGGACATGCTTTTCGAGATCGGTGCCCAGATGGCCAACCGGCTGCGCAACACCACCCGCAAGGTAGGTGACCTGGCATTTCTGGACGTTACCGGCCGTGTGGCCCGCACACTGCTGGACCTGTGCAAGCAGCCCGACGCCATGACCCACCCCGACGGCATGCAGATCAAGATCACCCGCCAGGAGATCGGTCGCATCGTGGGCTGCTCCCGCGAAATGGTGGGACGCGTGCTCAAAACCCTGGAGGAACAGGGACTGGTGTCGGTCAAGGGTAAAACCATGGTGGTATTCGGCACCCGCTAGCTCACTTCAAACTCCATAAAAAAAGCAGCCCCCTGGCTGCTTTTTTTATGCTCACTTGCGTCAATCACCCGCCAGCCAGCTCCGCGAAGGGGAGGTATTCTACCAGGTCCCCCTCCTCCACCACGGTGTCACTGGGCACAACGGCCAGGCCCGTGCCCCAAACCGCAGAAAACAGTACACCCGAGCTCTGGTTGTCGAAACAGGCCAGGCGCATCCCCCCCTGGGCATCGACCTCGGCTCGCACCCGCAGGTACTCCTGGCGATGAGCCGGGCGCGGTCGGGCAAAGGCCGCCGGCAGGCGGTAACTCCGGCAGGCCAGCTCACTGACCCCCTGCATTTTCAGCAGAAAGGCCCGGGCCGCTATGTGGAAGGTAACGAAGACCGAGGTGGGATTGCCGGGCAGGCCGATAAAGGGAACCCCCGCCACCTCGCCAAACGCCAGCGGCTTACCCGGCTTGATCGCCAGCTTCCAGAGTTTGAGTTGTCCCAGCTTTTCCACCGTCGCCTTGACGTGATCCTCCTCGCCCACCGAGACACCGCCACTGCTGATCACCACATCGGCCTGCTCGGCAGCGGCCAACAGCGCTTTTTCAGTGGCCTCAGCAGTATCCTCGACGATACCCAGGTCGACAAACTCCATCCCCAACTGCGCGACCAACCCCGCCAGGGTGTAACGGTTGGAGTTGAAGATTTGCCCGGGGGCCGGTTCCTGACCCGGTTCGACCAGCTCATCCCCCGTCGACAGTACCGCCACCCGCAAACGCCTAATCACCGGCACCCGGGCCACGCCGATGGAGGCCAGAATACCCAACTCCTGGGCCCGCAACCGGGTACCGGCCTCCAGCACCGACTGGCCGCGGGCGATATCCTGCCCGGCCGGCCGTATATGCTGCCCCGGCTTGAGGGACGACTGGGGGGGAAACTCAACCCCCTGCGGATCATCCCGGGTATCCTCCTGCATCACCACCAGATCCGCATTGGCGGGAATGGGGGCGCCGGTGAAGATACGCGCCGCACTCCCTGCCTGCAGCTCCGACGGAGCCGCTCCGGCGGGCACCCTCAACGAGATCGGCAGCCGCACGGCTTGCTCGGGATCCAGGTCCGCCCAACGCAGCGCGTAGCCGTCCATCGCGCTGTTATCCAGCGGCGGCACCGCCACGGGGGAGCACTGGGTTTCAGCCAGTACCCGTCCCAACGCCTGTTCGGTAGCAATCCATTCGACATCGGTGAGACGAACGGCCTGAGCCAGCATCCGCTCCAGCGCCTCGCTCACCGGCATCAGGCCAGGAGCGCTGCAACAACTCATGAGCGGCTACCGCAGGCCGTGTCGATCACCTCCTGGGGAACCGACAGCTCGGCAACAAAGTTGCAGGGGCGATGACGGGAGTCCAGCTGTTCGCGAATAATGCCGTTCCAGGCGGTCCGGCAGGCGCCGGAAGAGCCCGGCATGCAAAAAATAACGGTGCGGTTGGCCATGCCGGCAAAGGCCCGGGACTGAACCGTAGAGGTGCCGATCTCCTGATAGGAGAGCTGGCGGAACAGTTCACCGTAGCCCTCCACCTCCTTGTCGAACAGTACCTTCACCGCCTCGGGGGTGCTGTCACGGGCGGTAAACCCGGTTCCACCGGTCACCACCACGGCCTGCACCGACTCATCGGCGATCCACTGCGACAGCACCGCACGGATCTGGTACACATCATCCTTTACAATCCGCTTGTCCGCCAGCTTATGCCCTGCCTCCTGAACCGCTCCAGCCAGAAAGCCACCGCTGGTGTCGGTCTCTTCATTACGGGTGTCACTCACCGTCAGGACCGCGATGCTGAGGGGGATAAAATCGACTACATTACCGTGCTGCTTCATGCTGGATTGTTCCTTAAAATCTGGTGGTAGATCTCGTACGCAAGCCGCAGTATGCCGTAACTACTGCAGTGGTGCTATTGATCGCAAACAAGTTACCCGGTTATCCCTAGCCACCGGTCACCGGTGGAAACAGGGCAACCTCATCGCCACTGTGGAGCGGTGCCTGAGCACTGACCACCTCCTGGTTGACCGACACAATCAGGTTGGGGTTGTCGAGCACCGCCTGCCAACGCTCACCCCGCGCCTGCAACGCTTCCAGCAGCTGCGCCACCCGAAGCTCGCCCTCCAGGGGCCACTCCAGTTCACGTAACCCCAGCTCTTCGGCATAACGGGCGAAAAACAACACTTTGATCACCGGGCACTCTCCTTTCTGGCTTGGTCGAGGTGGGCAGCCTGCGGCTGCCCATCGATTCTACCACCGAACGCCACCGCACCGGCAAGCCGGCGCAGGCGATCCCCTAATACTCAGTCGAGGGCGGTAAAAGCAGGACGCGTCAGGTTTTCCGCCCCCCCCGGCAACGCCACCAGGGTATCTTCGATACGGATTCCACCACAGGGACGCAGGGTGTCGATCAAGGGCCAGTTAAGGTGCGGATTTTCCCGCTGAGGCTCGAGCAGCTGGTCGATAAAATAGAGCCCCGGCTCAATGGTCACCGCCATCCGCTCCTGCAGGGTGCGCTGCAGGCGCAGCGCCGGGTAGTCGGAGTGGGGTGGACAGCGATCGCCGGCGGCGTTGATCTGCCACCCGCCTACATCGTGGGTTTGCAGGCCGATCAGGTGACCCAGCCCGTGGGGAAAGAAGAGTCGGGTAATCCCCTCGCCAAAGGCGGTATCGGCATCGCAGTTGAGGATACCACTGTCGCTCAGTACCGCCGCCAGCCGCTGGTGCATGCGTTCATGCAGGGCCACGAACTCGACCCCGGCTTTTACCTCGGACGCGATCCCCTGCTGTTCCTGGTCCATACGCGCCACCAGGTCAGCAAAGAGCCCTTCGCGGGCCGCATAGGTGCGGGTGATGTCGGCGATATAGCCCTCAAAGGTGGCACCCGCATCGATCAGGAACGAATGGCGCTGAGCAGGGGGCTTCACCCCATAACGGTCGTTGTGCAAAATGGCGGCATTCTGGTTAAAGGCAACGATATTGCCGTAGGGGCTCTGGGCCTCGGTATGCCCGCAGGCCGCCAGATAACGCAGGTGCACCTCAAGCTCCGAGTCGCCCCCAAAAAAGGCATCGCGCGCAGCCCGGTGCCCTTTGGCAGCAATACGGTTGGCCTCGCGCAGGCAATGCAGCTCATATTCACTCTTGCAGGCCCGTGCGTAGTGCAGTGCTGCCATCAGCGCAGGGGGGTTGGTCGCTACTCCCGGCAGCTCAGCCGCAGGCTCTGGCGCCTCGGCGATGCAGGCGACCCCATGCAGGTCCCAGCCCGCCAGCGTCTTGAGGGCAGCTTCGGCATCGGCAACCGGTTCTATATCAAAACTGTCGACCCAGTACCCCTCAGCAGCCCCGGCCGCTGCGTGCCAGTAATCACGGGGTTGATGGTAGAGCAGGCGGGGGCGCTCCCCCACCCGCAGCAACAGGTAGCAGTGGGGGTTGTCGGTCAGCGGCAGCCATCGCTTGAAATGGGGATTCACCACGAAGGGGTAGTCATGGTCATCGAGAAAACAGGGCCTGGGCGAACCGGAGGCCACCAGCAGCCCCTGGTATCCCAGGCTCTCCAGCAGCGGGCCGGTTTCGCTCAACAGCTGTTGAAGGTGGGCTTGGTAAAGCACCTGGATATCACGCATGGCGAACACTCCATAGAGTCATGGTTTAAAGAGAACGGTAAAGGTGGCAGAACGGTCGTTACTTGGCGGTCAGTACGCGGTAGATACCCGAGGTCAGGCGATCTACCTGATCGGCGTTCATTATATAGGGCGGCATCACGTACACCAGCTTGCCGAAGGGCCGGACCCAGACACCCTGCTCCACAAAGCGGGGCTGGATCTGCGCCATATCGACCGGCTCCTTCAGCTCCACCACCCCGATCGCGCCCATCACCCGTACATCAGCGACCGAAGGCAGCGCCCGGCAGGGCGCCAAACCGCGCCGCAAGCCCATTTCGATCTCCGTCACCTGGCTGCGCCAGCTTCCGGTTTCGAGAATTTCAAGGCTGGCGTTGGCCACCGCGCAGGCCAGGGGGTTGGCCATAAAGGTGGGGCCATGCATAAACACCCCCTCTGCGGAGATCGCATCACTCACCTGCTGAGTGCAAAGGGTGGCGGCAAGGGTCATGTAGCCCCCGGTCAGGGCCTTGCCCAGGCAGAGGATATCCGGTGATATGCCCGCCTGCTGGCAGGCGAAGAGACTGCCGGTGCGGCCAAAACCGGTGGCGATCTCATCAAGGATCAGCAGCACACCAAACTGGTCACACAACTCGCGGGCGCGGCGCACGTAGTGGGGAGAGTAAAAGCGCATCCCCCCCGCCCCCTGCACCACAGGTTCCATGATCAGCGCGGCGATCTCCTGGTGGTGGCGTTCCAGCAGCTCCCGCAGCGGTTTGATGTCGTTCTCATCCCACTCCTCGTCGTAGCCACAGTCGGGGGCTGGAGCAAAAAGATGCTGCGCCAGCACCCCGCTAAACAGCTCGTGCATGCCGTTTACCGGGTCACAGGTCGCCATGGCGCCGAAGGTATCACCGTGGTAGCCGTGGCGGATGGTCAGCAAGCGGTTCTTCTCAGGTTTGCCGAGGGCGTGCCAGTACTGGATGGCCATCTTGATGGCCACCTCCACCGACACCGAGCCGGAGTCAGCAAAAAAGACCTGCTGCAGGGCTTCGGGCACCATGCTCAACAGCCGCCGAGCCAGCTCGATGGCCGGTTTGTGGGTCAGTCCGCCGAACATCACGTGGGACATACAGGCGGTCTGCTGCTTGATGGCGGCGTTGAGGTGCGGGTGATTATAGCCATGGATGGCCGACCACCAGGAGGACATGCCGTCGATCAGCTGGCGACCGTCCCCCAGGGTCAACATGACCCCCTCGGCCGCCACTACGGGGAACTGGGGGTAACGGTTTTTCATGGAGGTGTAGGGGTGCCAGATATGCTCGGCGTCAAAGCGCATATCATCGGCGGTAATCACAGGATTCATAGCGACCGGTCCGGTGTGGAGATGCGGTGCCCATCATAGCCTGAGCCACCCAGGGATACCACGCCTTGAGCGCTCCCCCGCTGGAAATTAATTTTGACCGCCAGCGTCAGATTTCCGATACTCGTGGACTGCTTTTGCGCACGGAAGAGGGCGTACGCCGGGGTGCGTCCTGAGATAAGGAGCCATTTTGTTGATCGAAAAGCGGGACCGCCTGTCCCTCAAACTATTGCGGGTTGTGCTCGCCTCTGCCTGCCTCGTCGGCACTATCCTGAGCGCGGCGCAGATTGCTATGGACGCCGTCAACTCACAGCAGGAGATCGATGAGCGCGCCCAGAGTGTACTGGCGATGGTGCGGGACCCTGCCATTCAGGCGGTTTACAGCCTCGACCGCGAGATGGCCGAGCAGGTCGTGGAGGGGCTGTTCGAGGACCACTCCGTACGCTTCGCCGCCATTGGCCACCCCAACGAAGAGGTGTTGGCCTCCAAACGCCGTCCCCTGCAGGAGGAGCCCTACCGCTGGCTCACCGACCGGGTGTTCCAGCCCGAGCGCAACTACCGGGTCAGCCTTTACGGCAAGCTCCCCTACAACGAATACTACGGCGACCTGCAGATTACCCTCGACACCGCCTCCTACGGGACTGCCTTTGTGGACCGCGCGGTAATCATCTTTACCTCGGGTATCCTGCGCGCCATGGCGATGGCCTTCGTGCTCTACCTGATCTTCACCTGGCTGGTCACCCGCCCCCTGATCCAGATCGCAACCAGCCTCGCCCACATCAACCCGGATCAGCCGGGCGATGTTAAGGTCCCCATGATCGAAGGCAATGAGCGCAACGAGCTGGGGCTTTGGGTCCGCACCATCAACCAGTTACTGGAGTCGATTGAGCGTAACAACTCCAAGCGCCAACGAGCCGAAGCCCACGTACTCCGTTTGGCCCAGTACGATTTTCTCACCGGTCTTCCCAACCGCATCATGCTGCAAAAGCAGCTGCAACGCATCCTTCCCGAGGCCGAGCAGCGCGGGCAGTTGGCGGCGGTGCTCTGTTGCGGAATCAACGACTTCAAAAGCATCAACGAACAGCATACCTACAAGATCGGCGACTACCTGCTGATGAGCCTGGCAGACCGCCTGCGTAACCAGCAGATTCCGGTCCGCGCGGTAGGGCGGCTGGGGGGGGACCAGTTCGCCATTATTCAGGACAAACTGCAGCAGCCCTACGAAGCCGCCGAGCTGGCCCAGAGTATCCTCGCGGAGCTGCAGGAGCCCTTTGTGGTCGATGGGCAACCGATCACTCTCGACGCCACCCTCGGGATCGCGCTCTTCCCCGCCGACGCCAGACACCCGGAAAAACTGCTGCAGAAGGCGGAGCAGACCATGACCCTGGCCAAGACCCGCGGCAACCGCTACCAGTTTTACGTTGCCAGCGTCGACAACGAAATCCGCGAGCGCAAACGCCTCGAGCGGGAGTTGTCCGAGGCACTGGCGATGGACCAATTGCAGCTGGTTTATCAGCCCCAGATCGACTTTCGTACGGGCCAGGTGGCAGGCGCCGAAGCGCTGCTGCGATGGGAACACCCTGAGCAGGGCTGGATCTCCCCCGAGATTTTTATTCCGCTGGCTGAAAAGAGCGACCTGATCATCGCGATTGGCGAGTGGGTACTCGACCGCGCCTGCGCCCAGCTCAAGGTCTGGCATGGCATGGGCTTTCCGGAGTTGCGCATGGCGGTCAACCTGTCGGCGGTTCAGCTCAAGCAGACCGACCTCACGGACCTGGTGGTAAGGACGCTGAGCAAGCACCAGCTACCTCCCCAGACCCTGGAGCTGGAGATGACCGAAACCGGCATCATGGAGGACCTGCAGGCGGCGGCGACGGCGCTCAAAGCGATCAAGAAATCGGGTGTCCTGCTGGCGTTGGATGACTTTGGTACCGGCTACTCCTCCCTCAGCTACCTCAAACAGCTGCCCTTCGACAAGATCAAGATCGACAAGAGCTTTGTGCAGGAGATTACCGATAGCCACGATGACTCCTCTATCGTTCGAGCGATCATCCAGCTTGGCGAAAGCCTTGAGCTACAGGTGATTGCCGAAGGGGTGGAAACCGCCGCCCACGAAACCTACCTGATCCAGCACGGCTGCCAGGAGGGGCAGGGATACTACTACTGCAAACCCGTTCCCGACCCTCTCTTTATCGAATACCTGCGCAAATCCAATCAGGCCGCCTAAAGGGCGACAGCCCCCGTATACGGGGCTGTGACTTCAAGAAATAAGCCTCCCCAGCCGATACACCCCTGATCTACACTCATACAGTTCCCTGTGTAACGGAGTTACCCCACATGAACTGGATTAAGCGCTCCCTTCTGGCCAAGGCCTGTGCCGGCATCGTCAGCGGTATGTTACTGCTGGTACTAACCTCCCTCTGGGGTGGGCAGCAGCTGGCCGATGCGATCAGCGACATGAACACCCAGATCGCCACTGCCGCCGAGGAGCAAAGCTCCGTATCGGAGGAGATCACCCGCAACATCACGGAGATAACCTCAATTGCATCGAAAAACAGTAAAAACGCGCAACACACTGCTGAAACCAGCGAGCACCTGGTTCAGCTATCCAATGCGCTGAAAGAGGTTGCCCGCCGCCTGAGTCATTAGAAACCGGGCCCACACTCCTCCATCGTCCGTGGGGCCGTTGTGGGCACTGCCCAGGCGAGCGGCCCCGCCGCTTGCCTTTCACATCCGCGCCTGCAGCCCCCTTAGCCGTCCTTTGCGCGAAGGGGAGCCCAGCGGCCGTTTCTGACCCCAAGGAAGTCCACGTTGAGCGAAGAATTGAACGAGACCATCGACCGCTTTAGCCACACCCCCGAAACCGACAAACCGGCGGTCATGGACGAGGTACTCGAAGAGTTTGGTGAAACCCGCCTGGCCCTGCTGCTGGAGGCGATGCCGATCGATGAGCGGATGCTGCGCTGGCACTCGATTCCGAGCGAGGAGCAGGCCGCCATCCTGATCGAGATGCGGGGTGATGCCCGCAACAGCATCATCCGCGCGCTGAGCCCCGAGCAGCTGGAGCGACTGATCGGGCAGCTGGATGCCCAGGACCTGATTGAGATCGGGGACTCACTTCCCCAGTCCGTGGTGGAAGACGCTCTCGAGCACATGGATGCCGAGCAGCGGGAGTATTTTGAACGCTCGCTGCAGTACAACGAAGAGCAGATCGGCCGCTACGTGGATCATAACCTGCTGATGCTGCCGGCCGCCGCCCGGGTGCAGGATGCCGACCGCCTGCTGCGACGCCCCCTCCCCCCCTACACCGACAGCATCTACCTGTTTGACCGCTCGGGGCGTTTTCAGGGTACCGTCAGCACCAGCCAGCTGTTCACGCTTCCCGGCCATATCCACCTCAGCACCCAGATTGACGAGGACGCAGAGCCCCTCTCGGGAGAGGCCGAACTCTATGCCGCCGCCACTGCGGTGCAAGAGTCCGGTGCCATGGCGCTGCCGGTGGTCGACGAGCAAAATCGCCTACTGGGTCGAGTCACGCTCCACGACGCGATGGTGCTGCAACAGAGCCACTTTGAAAACCTGCTGATGGCGCGGGCGGGTATGAATGAGGAGGAAGACCTGTTCGCTCCGGTGTTGCGCAGCTCTCGTCGCCGCGCCACCTGGCTGGGCATCAACCTGCTGACCGCCTTTCTCGCCTCCTGGACCATCGGTCTATTCGAAGCCACCTTGCAACAGGTAGTTGCGCTCGCGGTGCTGATGCCGGTCGTCGCCTCCATGGGCGGCATCGCCGGAAGCCAAACCCTGACCCTGATGATTCGAGGCCTAGCACTAAAACAGGTTTCCCGGGGCAATCTGGTTTCTCTTCTGAAGAAGGAGCTGGGCATTGCCGGCGTCAATGGCCTCATCTGGGCCCTTGTGATCGCTGTGATCGCATCGGTCTGGTTCTCCAGCCCCTTGATCGGGCTGGTGATTGCCATCGCCATTGCGGTCAATATTGTGGCAGCCGCCTTTTCCGGGGTCATGGTGCCCATGGTGCTGGACCACCTGAAGATCGACCCGGCCCTCTCGGGGTCGGTGATTCTCACCACCGTCACCGATGTGGTCGGCTTCTTTGTGTTTCTCGGCCTGGGTGCGCTCCTGCTGATCTGACCGCTGGGGCCACCGCAAGGGTATCCGTCCATAATGCCGTGGCGGGAGGCCTTCACGGCGGTCGGCGCCCCTCGGCTGGATGAGGCCCTACCTTTCCCTGCTGGCGGAGCGCCTGGAAGCGCTCGGGCAAACGGACTGCTCACACACCCCGCAGTAGGCACGGCCCGTCAGCCAGCGCGAAATGCCGTAGCGATAACGGGCGAACAGCTTATAGGCCAGGTTGCTGGGCCCTCGCAGGGGCCAGCGGCGCAGCCAGCGTAACCAGGGCTTGCGTCCTACCAGGGACCAGGCATAAGCGCTGACATCCAGCCCCAGTAACAGGGTGCCGTCGGCCTTGATACCATGGAGGATTTCACTGGCTCGTGTGGCGTCTACCTGCGGGTGGTGCTCACTGAACCCCTCCGCATGGATATCCACCAGCAGGATGCGCCCCGCAGTGTCACGGGCTTTGAGGGCCCGCATCTCGATTACGCAGAGCGGGCAGCGGCTATCGAAATAGATGCTCAACTCAATCGGGTTATGCATATTGGCCCTCCGCTAGCGGTATTGCCATAACAGCAGCAGATGCAGCCCCAGCACCGACCCGGTTAACCAGTAGCGCAGGGTCAAATAGCTCCTGAGGCGCTGGGTGGATGATGGGGGGGCAAAACGCAGCTCAGTCCACAACACCATCACAAAGCCCGCACTCAATACCAGCAATGAGGCCTCGTACCAGCGCAACAGCAAGCCCAGCCAGGCCAGCAAGGCGAACAGGTTGCTGAGCAACAACAGTGGAGCGACCAGCCTCGGCTCGTCACAGGCGAGAGCCCTCCCCCACAGGATGCCGCCGAGGAAGCTCAGTATCACAGCGCCATAGGCGATAAACCAGGCCACCGGATCAACCCCCAGCCACTCCGCGCCACTACTGGCAGCCAGCAGGCAAACCAGAAAAGGGATCAATCCCAGCCCACCCAGCCCGTACATCAGTCGCTTGTTTGTCTCCATCGCAGAGTCTCCCACGTTAGGCCCAAGGGCCGATACCACTGACCAGTTTACGAACAGACGCTCCATTTGGATCAGTGACGATCCCCTTCCCGCCATTGCAGCCCGGCACCAGCCCAACAATTAAATGATCCATTGCTGGCTCGAGCGCGTATTCAGTGCTGTGAACACTCGTCCTAACTAACATCAGGAAACGCCAATGATCTCTGCAGAAGCCACCCGGGTCCGGGAGATGTTGATTGAAAAAGGGCTGGAAACTCCGTTACTGGAAACCGGTCTCAGCCGTGAACAGAAATACGAACGCATCAAAGGCTTAATGACCGAGGTGGTCTCTACCCTGGGTCTTGACCTGAGCGATGACAGCCTGCAGGAGACACCGCACCGAATCGCGCGCATGTACCTGGACGATCTCTTTGTCGGGCTGGATTACCAACACTTCCCCAGCATCTCCGTGATCGACAATAAAATGGGGGTGGACGAAATGGTAAAGGTGAGCGAAATTCGCATGACCAGCACCTGTGAACACCACTTCATCACCATCGACGGGGCTGCCAAGGTTGCCTACCTGCCAGACCAGAAGATTATCGGCCTGTCCAAACTCAACCGCATCGTTCGCTTTTTTGCCCAGCGCCCGCAGGTGCAGGAGCGGTTGACCCAGCAGATACTGGTGGCGCTACAAACCCTGCTGGAAACCGATGACGTAGCTGTCTCCATCAACGCCACCCATTACTGCGTGAAGGCGCGCGGCATCATGGATGCCAACTCCTTTACCGAGACCACAGCCCTCGGTGGCAGCTTTAAAAGCAACCCACAAACACGCGCCGAATTTCTACGCTAGGGGGAACGGCATGAGTGCACCAGTCCTAATCACCGGCGCCGCCAAGCGCATCGGCCTCTTCATCGCCCGATCCCTGCGTGAGCAGGGTGTTGAAGTGATCGGCACCTATCGACGCCAGCAGCCGGCACTGGGTGAGCTGGAAGCGATGGGGGTACAGCTCTACCACTGCGACTTCTGCGAGAGCGACCATGTACATCGGCTGATCGACTCCCTGCAGCGCTACCACCCGGCTCTGCGGGGCATCATCCACAACGCCTCCGACTGGATCGCCGAGGGGCAGTCGGAGCTGTCGCCCGAACAGGTGATGGAGCGCATGATGCGGGTGCATGCCTACGCCCCCTACCAGCTCAACCTGGCCCTGGCTCCGCTACTGCGTAACTGCCCCGATTCGGTGGCCGACATCATTCACATTACCGATTTTGCCGTCGACAAGGGCAGCAAACACCACATCGCCTACTCAGCCAGCAAGGCGGCCTCCGAAAACCTCAGCCGCTCCTTTGCCCGTTTGCTGGCGCCGCAAGTGAAGGTCAACAGCATCGCCCCCTCCCTGATTTTGTTCAATGAGGGAGACAGCGACGACTATCGGGAGCACACCCTGGCCAAGGCGCTGTTACCCCGTGAGCCAGGCGAGGCGGAGGTGCTTCACGCCGTCACCTACCTGATGGAGAGCCGCTACGTCACCGGCCGTACCCTGCACCTGGATGGAGGGCGTCATCTGAAATGAGGCTGCTGCGCAGTATCGGACTGCTCTACCTCCTGTCTGGACTCTGGTGTGCGTTCGCCCCGGAGCAGGCAGCCGCGTTTCTAGGTTACGGCTCACTCTCCGCCAGTGGCCGTGCGGAGTTTTTCACCGTCTATGGCGGTCTGCAGTGCGGGCTCGGGGTGGCCATGATCGGTTGTAGCGCGATTGCCCGCTGCCTGCCCGGGGCCCTTCTGATGAGCGCCCTATTCTCCTCCCTGCTTGCCCTGTTTCGCCTGTTCAGCCTGTTCAGCCTGGGCGGCCTCTCCAGCGAGCTGCTGATGCTCTTGCTGCTGGAGGTGACGATCGCCTTGCTGTTTATCGCCGGCAGCAGGCGGGCAATGTCAGCCTGAGGTCACATTTCTGCGATCTGGCCCGTTGCGGTTGCCGCGTCAGGGCCAGAGAGTGCTAATGTTATTTGCTATAATCCACGTTTAGGGCTGGAAACCTGGTGACCATGATTTCGCGCCGACACTTTCTACAGTACACACTGCTGGGGGCGGCAGGAGCCAGCTTTCATAGCGAAGCCGACCGCCTTGTGCAAACCCTGCGCTTTGTGGGAGCTTCCAAGGGTCATCCCATCAGTTACCTGGATGATCAACAGCAGGTACGTGGTCTCCTGCCGGAGCTGCTCTACACCCTCATCGAGCAGGTGCCTGAAGTGAATTACCAGCTCTCCCTTCATCCCTGGGCCCGAGCACAGGCGCTGGTCAAACAGGGGGCTGCTGACGCCCTTTGCACCTACCCATCCGATGAGCGAAAAGAGTTCGCCGTTTTTTGTCGCCACCCCCTGTTTATATGGAGTTATGGCTACCTGGTCTATCGCCGTCAGGGGCCTGAAGCCGAACGCTTAGAAGCAGCCACCTCCTTTGAGGATCTCGCGTCACTGAGGATGGCAGCAGAGCGTGGATCCTCCTGGGAGACGGATAACATCCCAGCCTTTATTAACCGCGTGTATGCCACCAGCCAGGAAACCGCTCTGCACCTGATTCTGCTGCGCAAGACGGCTGACTTTTGTGTAATGAATGCGATCCAGGCTAGCCATTATGCACGCAAACATGGTTATCAGGAGAGCATGGCCATCAGGCCGGTCGAGTTTATTCCCAACAGCAAAATACCCTTCCATATTGGCGTCAAGAAGGACTACCCAAACCTCCCAACTCTGCTCGACAGGCTCGACAACGCAATAATGAGCCCAGCCTATCAGGAGCACCGCGAGGCGATCATGACGGCGCAAAGCTCTCTCTGAGGTAAGGGTCGCGAGCCGGGACAGGGGCCATCAGCCCGGCTGGATGCGCAGGAAAGGGTTAATCCAGCGCCAGGGGCCCGTTAGCCGAATAGGTGCCTGCTGGGCCGATAGGCAGAGGCAATCCTGGTTCTGCGCCGCCATCGGACGGTGAGGCTCTCCGGGTTCTCTCAGCAGGAAATCCCCCACCGCATAGACACCGTCTTCGTCGGAGAAACTGCCGCGCAGCACCACGGTTACCTCGGTGGCCCGATGGTCATGGTGAGCCACCTTGGCACCGGCGCAGATTTTGTGCAGCGCCACTTCATGGTTGTCATCACCCGCCTGCAAGCGCGCTACCTTTAGGCCACTGGAAACCCGTTTCCAGTTAACCCCCTGATTGCTGATCAGGCGATCAACGATGGGGGGAAGGTCAGCCCGTGACCGGGCACCCGTGACCGGACGATGGTAGACCGTTGGAGAGGGCTCACTGGCAGGGGGGGTATCAATCGCCCCCAACACCCGATCGAGTAGTCCGTGATCAACCGGGAGGTCGACCGAGGAGGCCCCCGCAGACGCCTCCATCAGGTCGGCGCCCAGTTGGTTGAGCTGGTCAACCTGCTCTCTACAGCGGCCACAATAATGGATATGGGTCGTCACACAGATAGCGTGAGCCCAGGGCAGGCATCCGGCGGCGTATTCGGCTAACAGGTCAGTTGAAGGGTGTTGCTTAATCATAAGGGTGACCGGCTAAAAAGAGTGTTTAATTTTACGAGTGCCAGGCGAATCCGCGATTTCACGGTTCCCAATGGCAGTTCCAACTCAGCGGCAATTTCGCTGTGGCACTTACCCTCGCGATAGACCATAGCAAGAATGTTGGCTTGCTCACGGGGCAGGGATTGCAGGGCCTGGTTAACCCGCTCAACGGAGCGCGCTTGCTGCAGTTGTGATAAAGGCTCGGAGGTTTCGCAATCGGGCCAGACATCATCCGCGAGCAGCGGTTCCTCTACGCTATGACGACCTTTACGACGCAGTAGATCGATACGGGTGTTACGAGCGATGGTGTAAATCCAGGTGGAGGCAGCGGCGCGCCTGGAGTCAAACTGGGGGGCCTTGTTCCACACTTTAATCATCGCCTCCTGCACCATGTCATCCACCAGCTCCGGAGCAACGCCTTTGCCCAGGGAGAGAAAGTACCCTTTGATGGAGGGTGCAAAGTGGTTGAACAGCTGTACAAAAGCATCTCTATCCCTCGACTCACCTACCCGCTGCAACAGCTGGCTCCAGTGCTCGATATCCTCTGCGAACTCTTGGGTGCTCACGCGCTTGGCCCGACCCTTGTGTATGGAAACAACTGTCATGATAACCTGTTCATCTCTCCGTTGGCAGCTGGATACTTGGGGTACTCTTACTAAGCTATGGTTAACTAAGCTGTGGGTTGAAGCTGGAACCTTTGACTGACTGTACGACCAATAACAGCGCGTGGATCACACCATCTAAAAAAAGAACAGATCCATTGCCCCGGCCCGGGTTGATCCGTTCCCGAAAAGTGAACGTATACCTGTGCAACGGGCGGCTGTACCCAGCGCCACTTTTCTGAAGGAGAGAACGGTTGAACCCACCGATTATCCAGCGCTTCAAAGACTATTACAGCGACTTTGACCAGCAGTCAGTCGAGTCACTCGGCGAGCTTTATGCCGTCGACATGCACTTTCGTGACCCACTCCACCAGCTCGATGGGCTTGAAGCGGTGCAACTCTATTTCGAGGAATTAAGTCGCGACCTCACCCACTGTCGCTTCGAATTCCTGCACGAAATGGTCAACGCCAGCTGCGCCTACTTCCACTGGACCATGCACTACGCTCACCCCCGTATAAAGGGGGGGCAAGCCCTCAGCCTTAACGGGGTTACCCACATCCGTTTTGATGACCGGGTACTCTTTCACGAGGATTTCTATGATATGGGGGCCATGCTCTATCAACACCTGCCCCTGTTGGGTTGGGCCGTTCGATCCCTCAACCAGCGCCTGCTGCGCGGGAGCACACGTCCATGAAAGAGTCCATCACTGATAAAACCGTACTGGTAACCGGTGCCAGCTCCGGCATTGGACGTGAATTGGCACTGCAGCTGGCACGGGCGGGCAACTTTGTCATCGCCGTGGGGCGTGACAGCCACCGTCTGTCACATCTCCAGCAAGCGGACCCGGCTCGCATTCACCCGCTGCCCCTTGACCTCGGCGATGAGAACGCTTCCCGGCAGCTCCAGCAGGCCCTGAAGGGGGTCACCGATCATCTCGACCTGTTGCTGATGAGCGCCGGTTGCTGTGAATACGTAGACGGTATCGACTGGGAGCCAGCCCTCTTCGAGCGGGTGATGCGGGGCAACTTTTTCACTGCCGTCAATAGTATTAGCGCCTGCCTGCCTCTACTCAGTGCGGCCTCCGGTCGCCCGCAAATTGTTGGCCTTTCCAGCCTCTCCACCGAGGTAGGGCTTCCCCGAGCCGAAGCCTACGGCGCCTCCAAGGCGGCTTTGCATTACCTGCTTGACGCCCTGCGACTGGACCTGAGCCACCGGGGCATCGATGTCACGGTGGTGAGGCCCGGTTTTATCCGCACCCCACTGACCGCCAATAATGACTTCCCGATGCCCTTCATGATGGGTGCCGATGAGGCCGCTCAGCGCATCATCCAGGCTGTCAGCCGCCGGCAGCGTACGGTTATTTTCCCCAAACGGCTCTGGCTACCCCTGTGGCTAGCGAACAAATTGCCCACCCTTTGGTACCGCTGGATCGGTCCCAAGCTGACACGAGAGAACTCCATCTGATGCGCATTGCCATTGTAGGAACCGGTATTTCCGGACTGACCGCCGCCTACCTGCTTCACCAGGAGCATGAGATCACCCTCTTTGAAGGCGCCTCCCGCATCGGTGGCCATACCGCCACCATGAACGTTTCGGTCGGCAATCGTGACTATGCCATCGACACCGGCTTTATTGTCTACAACGACTGGACCTACCCCCATTTTATCCGACTCATGGAGCGCATTGGTGTCCACTCCCAAGCCACTGAAATGGGCTTCAGCGTCAGCTGTGAGCAGACCGGTCTCGAGTACAGCGGCAACAGCTTCAACACCCTCTTTGCCCAGCGCCGCAACCTGCTGAGGCTCGACCATTGGCGGATGCTGCGGGACATTGTGCGCTTCAACCGTGAGGCCAAAGTCCACCTGCTGGAGGGGCGAATCTCCTCACAGCTCAGCCTGGGAGACTACCTGCACAGTCATGACTACTCCCGCGCCTTCCGGGATTTTTACCTGATCCCCATGGGGGCAGCCATATGGTCATCAGGCCGCCAGCACATGCTCGACTTCCCTGCGCTCTTCTTCCTGCGCTTTTTCAATAATCATGGCCTGCTCAACATCAACGACCGCCCCCAGTGGCGGGTGATCAAGGGGGGGTCCAGTGCCTACCTGTCACCACTGATTGCCAGCTTCCGCGACCGCATCCACCTCAGCTGCCCCGTGACCTCCATTACACGAAGCAGCGACGGTGTTCTCCTGCGCCACGCGGAAGGTGAAGCGCATTTCGACCAGGTGATCATCGCCAGTCACAGTGACCAGGCATTGGCGCTGCTGGCCGATCCATCCCCACTGGAAAAGCAGATTCTGGGAGCGATCCCCTATCTGGATAACGAGGTAATTCTTCACACCGACACCCGTCAGTTGCCACACAACCAGGCCACCTGGAGCAGCTGGAACTACCGCCTGAAGGCGGGTCCGCAGGACCAGGATAACCTGCCGGTGCTCACCTACAACATGAACATCCTGCAGGGCATCGACTCCGAGACCACCTTCTGCGTCACCCTCAACGATACCGGCACCATTGATCCCACGCAGATTCTGGGGCGCTACACCTACGCCCACCCCCAGTTTTCCATTGCCGGCATCGATGCCCAGCAGCAGTGGCGCTCCATCAATGGCGTCCAGCGCACCTGGTTCTGTGGCGCCTACTGGGGTAATGGCTTCCATGAAGACGGTGTCAGCAGCGGGCTCAGGGTCGCCCAAGCCCTTGGCGGGGAGAGCTTATGAGCCTGCAGCAGAGCCCTCAGCTGCCGCAACAGAGCGCCCTTTACGAGGGGCGACTCTTCCATCGGCGTTTTGCCCCCAAACTCCACGATTTCCACTACCGCATTTTTATGGTCTACCTTAACCTAGACCGGCTTGAGCAGGACCTCTCCCGCAGCCGCTGGTGGTCGAGTAGCCGCTGGGCGCCGGCCCGCTTCCGACGCCAGGATTACTGGGATGGTGAAGCCGGCCCCCTGGCCGACTCGGTAAGGGACTACGTTGAGCGGCACACGGGCGAACGTCCCGACGGAGAGATCTGCCTGCTCACCAACCTGCGTTATTTCGGTTACATGATCAACCCCATCAGCTGTTACTACTGCTTTGACGCGCAAGGGACCCTCAAGGCACTGGTGGCGGAGGTCACCAACACCCCCTGGGGAGAGCGCATTCACTATTGCCTTCAGCCAGATGCCAGCGGCGAGTCGTTTCAGGCGAGTTTCGACAAGGCGATGCACGTCTCCCCGTTTATGCCGATGGCGATGAGCTACCGGCTGCACAGCAGCCTGCCCGCCGACTCACTCTACCTGAGTATCCAGAACTGGCTGGGGGATGAGCATCGATTCAGCGCCGGCATGCACCTAGAACGGCAGCCCCTAACCGCGGCCAGTATGCGCCGAGTACTGTGGCGATTCCCACTCATGACCCTGCAGGTTGCCTGGCGGATCTACTGGCAGGCCCTCAAACTGTGGGTCAAGGGAGTACCCCTGTACACCCATCCCGGCGACTCCCCCGCCTTCGATCCCCCCTCTCCACACACCAAAGAACAATAGAGGACACCCACCATGGAATCAGCCAAAAGCTGCAGCATTGAGGAGGCAACCTATAGCCTTCCGTCCAAGGCCCACTGGAGCGATAACCTGGCCAGACGAGCAGTGCATCGCCTGCTGGCCCGCATCGGCCGCGGTCGTCTCAGTGTCCACGATAGCGAAGGGACCCATGAATATGGCGACCCAGAATCCCCCGAGCCGCTTCATGCGGTAATCCATGTCCATCACCCCTCGCTCTACCGACGGGTACTGCTCAATGGCAGTGTCGGCTCCGGCGAGGCTTATATGGAGGCGGCCTGGAGCAGTCCCGACCTGGTCAAGGTGGTACGCCTGATGGTGGCTAATATGGAGATGTTGCAAGCGATGGACCAGCAAAGGAATCCGCTGCGTCGTCTCCTCTCATCGATCTACCACCGGATCACGGCCAACACATTAAAGGGATCCCGACAGAATATAGCCGCACATTACGATCTCAGTAATGAGCTTTTTTCATTGTTCCTCGACCGCAACATGATCTACTCCTCCGCCATCTTTGCCAGCCCGGAGATGGATCTCGATAGCGCCGCCGAGTACAAGTTACGCCACATCTGCGAACGCCTGCAGCTGTCGGAGCAGGATCACCTGCTGGAGATCGGTACCGGATGGGGAGGGCTCGCCATCTACGCGGCCAAACACTTTGGCTGCCGGGTGACCACCACCACCCTGTCACAAGAGCAGTACCATTATGCCCGTGACTGGGTAGAACGCGAGGGGCTGGAGGAGCGCATCACCCTGCTTCTGAAGGACTATCGCAAGCTGGAGGGTCAGTACGACAAACTGGTCTCGGTGGAGATGATCGAGGCGGTCGGCCACGACTACTACCCCGACTACTTCAGCCGCTGCAGCCAGCTGCTGAAGCCTGAAGGGATCGGGCTGATCCAGGCCATCACCATCGCCGACCAGCGCTATCGACAAGCCCTGGGGTCGGTGGACTTTATCCAGAAGTACATCTTCCCCGGCGGCTCGCTCCCCTCGGTCAGCGTGATCACCGATCACCTTTGCCGTCATACCGATATGCAGCTGGTCGGCCTCGAGGATATTACCTTCGACTACGCCGAAACCCTGCGTCACTGGCGCGAGCGCTTCTTTGCCCAGCTCAGCGAGGTGCACAACGCCGGCTTTGACGATCGCTTCGTGCGTATGTGGGAGTTTTATCTTTGTTACTGCGAAGGGGGCTTCCGGGAGCGGGTCATCTCAACCGCCCAGTTGCTGATGGCCAAGCCCGCTTGCCGACAGCTGCCCCAGGTTCGTTAATCCGATGGGTGAACCCATGATAAGCCGGCCGATTCTGCTCAACGCCCTCCTCTTCCAGCTGGGCTGGTTTGCCTGTGTGATGGGCGGCAACAACGCGGCCCTGTTGGCCCTTGTGCTGGTATGGGCCCTGCACTTCAGGTTCGTCAGCCAAAATTTACGGGAGTGGTGCATGGTGCTGGCGATCGCCGCTCTGGGGGTGGCCATTGACACCCTCTTGCTTGGCCTGGGGATTCTGGATCGAACCGATGGCACCCTGCTCCCCCCCCTGTGGCTGATGGCCCTGTGGGGTATCTTTGCGACCACCCTCAACCATTGCCTCAGCTGGCTTCACGGCCGAGGCTGGGCCAGCCTGGCCTGTGGCGCCCTGGCGGGACCCGCCAGTTATTACAGCGGCACCCAGCTTAACCCCCAGATCGAGTTGGGCGCGCCTCTCTGGCAAAGCCTTATGGTGCTGGCCGTGGTCTGGTCGCTGCTGCTTTACCAGTTGACCCGTCTACAGTGGCGCCACTGGATAGAGGGCCAGGGGGTGGCCCCATGAGCCTGTCGCTGGCGCTCGGCATGGCCCTTCTCTCCGCGTGTCCCGCGCCGGGTGACGCCGCCATTATTGGTACCGCCACCGATCCCGACAGCGGTCGACTGCACTACTGTGAATACCATTACCCTGCAGCCGCTCACCCGAATCCCCAAAGCGCTCCTGCTACTTCGGCAGCGACCACCCGGGTTGAGTACCACGCACCGGAGAAGGGACTCATCGCCCTCAAGCAGCTCAATGAGGAGCACCGCGATCCCGCCCGCCCCTGGTTGCACCAGATTGACCTGCGAGGGGGAGAGCTGCGGCAGACGGAGTGGATCGACGGGACGCTGTTGCTGAGCTACCGCCCGCGCCAACATGGAGAGATCGAGCAGACCGCCCTGCCCGCCGGCCAGGTGGATATTGTGGACGCCGGTTTTGAACACTTTGTCCAGCGCCACTGGCAGGCCCTGCTCTCCGGCTCGGCGATTCCGGCCCGCTTTGCCTCGCCGGTCCACCAGCGCTCGCTGCCACTGCGCGTTCGCCTGCAGCCCATGGCCGACTGTGGCGCCCCGCCCCACCCACAGGCTGCCTACTGCCTGTGGGTGGAAGCCGACAGCCTATGGCTGCGCTGGCTGCTCGACCCCATCCAGTTGCAATACAACCACCAACAGCAACTGGTGCGTTATCGTGGGGTCGGTAACCTCTTGACCGAAGGGGGGCAGCCCATGCGCGTGAATCTGGACTACCGCTACTGTCCCTGCGACGCCTCCCCTGGCCGGGTATCCTCTCGAGGTGACATTGAACCCGCTGCGGTGTTTGATTAGCATATCAGCGTCGCAAACATCACGACCCAAACCAGATGTCCGTCAGAGTTCACCATGGGGCACTCTGAGAGAGCGCTACACGCCGTTCCCTGTCATTCGATACTTCACGGGAATTGATCAATGTCCGATAACAGTTTTCCTACCTACTCTCTCTTCGGCAATAACTTCGGTTACCTGGGCCGCCCCCTGAGCCGCGATTACCGCAGCGCCGATGCCGTTGTCCTGGGAATCCCCTACGACCTGGGCACCTCCGGTCGCAGCGGCAGCCGCTTTGGCCCCCAGGGAATCCGCTCCGCCTCCAGCAACCTGCGCTGGGAGGAGATGCGCTGGCCCTGGCGCTTCAATGCTTTCGATCGCCTGAATGTGATCGACTACGGCGATATCGAGTTCACCCCGGGCGAGAGCCAGACCATGGTCGACGCCGTGGTGGAGACTGCCAGCGAGATCATCGCGGCCGGCAAGACCCTGCTCAGCTTTGGCGGTGACCACTTCGTGACCCTGCCGCTGCTGCGGGCCCACGCCAAGCACCACGGCAAGATGGCGCTGATCCATTTCGACGCCCACACCGACACTGAAAAGAGCACCCCCAGTCGCTACTACCACGGCTCCATGTTCCACCACGCCCCCAACGAAGGGCTGATCGATCCCAGTCGCTCGGTGCAGGTGGGCATTCGTACCGAATACGGCTACGACGACCACCCCTTCACCGTACTTGACGCCCGCTGGGCCAATGAGCAGTCGGTCGAACAGGTGGTGGAACGCATCAAGCAGGTGGTGGGGGAGGGACCGGCCTACCTGACCTTTGACATCGACTGCATCGATCCCGCCTTCGCGCCCGGTACCGGCACCCCGGTGATCGGCGGGCTCAGCAGCGATCGTGCTCTGGCCATTGTGCGCGGGCTCAAGGATCTCGACATCGTAGGAATGGATGTGGTGGAAGTGGCCCCCTGCTACGACCACGCCGAAGTCACCTCCCTGGCCGGGGCCACCCTGGGACTGGAGATGCTCTACCTGGTGGCCAGCCGCCGGGGCTAACGCCGGTTAACGGAGGAAAGCCTCCTTCGACAGGCGCTTGATCTCGCCCCGTTCGATGAGGCTGACCAGTCCCCGCTCTATCGAAAGATGGAGCTGGGGCAGGTCCCGGGCAACACCGATCACCACCGGTGATGCTTTGCCCGGCCTGCCCACCACCCTTACCTTCAGCCCCAGTTCGGCGGCCAGGTAAAACCCCACCTCACGCGGCATAATGCTGGCTTCCACCAGCCCCCGTTGCAGCAGCTCCATGGCGTCCCGTTTGCTGGCCACCGGGAAGAAACGAGGGTGCGAACCATCCCCGGTCGAGCTCTGGATGCGCCTCTCGATCTCGGAATCGTGATCGCCGCTCACCATCGACCACTCCAGTGAGCGCTCATCGATCACCTTGGCATTGTCCGCGCGCACAAAAATAACCGCCTGGCGTGAGTAGTAGGGCACCGTAAAGCGGCTGTAGCGGGATCGCTCCTCGGTCACCTCCATGCCGGCAACGCACTCGATCTCACCCTTGCGCAGCAACCTGAGCACCTCTTCCCAGGGCCGTTGCACAATCTCGACCGGATGATTCAATTCACGCGCTAGGGCGTGGATCACCGCTACATCCAGCCCCGCAGGCTGGCCATCGAGCACATACTGAAAGGGAGGGAAACCCGTCGCCACCCCGCAGCGAAGCGGCTCATCGGCCTGCCCAGGAACGGGCAGGAGCAATACCACCAGTAGCCATCTAGGCAGTGGGTACACAGCTATTTCAGGGCCTCAAAGCTGTACTTCTGGCCGGCAACTGTGGCCTCAAACATCAACCCCCCCTTGCCCAGGACAAACACCAGCATTCCTTTGTAGTAATCCGCCCTGGCCTGCTTGCCGCCGGCCTCGGCCGAAGTCGCGGCTCCCGCAGAGGTTCCACCCCCAGTGCTGGTCTGCGCGTTAGCACTGCTGGTCACCGCGATGGCGCCTGCCTTGGCTCCAAACTCGAAATTGCCCTGGGTGAAGGCATCAAAGGCGCGCTGATCCTTGAAAAAGATAACCTGGCTGTAGGCCTGCCCGCCGAGCTGGAAACCGATCGAAAGATCCGTCACCGAGGTCACGCCGACCACCTTCCCCCCCCGGTACACCTGCCCCTTTCCGTAGGCGCCCCCGATAAACATCCCCCCCTTGCCAATGGTAGGAAATACGGCGTAGCCGTGGGCCGAGGAAAAGAAGGGCCTAACCTGGTCAATCTTTTTGAAATTGTTGATGGTTTCCGAGTAGTCCTCAACTTTCTGGGCTGCAAAGGCGGGCAGCGCCAGCAACAGGGAGAGCCAAAGTAGTGAGCGTCTTACAAAGGTGTTCATGGGTTTCTCCTCGATCGATGGGGGGCGGGCACAGCTGACCAGGCGCCGCACAACGGGTTACTTTTCGCCAACCCGGCACTGGCACAGCTCCGCCTGCAAGTATAGTTAGGATACGGGAGTTTGCCCCCGCCACCCCCCCTTATCAAGCGGGGCAGCGGGAAACGGAAGCGGGGTGCTCCCGGGTCAGGAACAACCCTTAGAAGTGGAAGTTGACACCGGCGTAGGGGCCATCGAGCTTGAGGTCAGTTTCCAGCTGGTCGAGGTCCTCCAGCTTCAACTCCATGGAGCGATAACCCAGCTCAATGCCAAGATCAAACAGCGGTATCAGATCGGTGGTATAGGCCAGTTTGACGCTGTAATCGGTAACCTCGTCGTCGAGGCCCCGCAGAATGCGCAGATCCGCCGCTACAGAGAAACCGGTGAGAGGAAGGTCCCCCTGAGCTTTAAGGTAAGCCATCGGCAGGTAACCATCAAGATCCCGGCGGCTAGTGCTGGTGCCATCGGTGGTTTTGGCGAAGCCGTCAAACTTGCGCACCCCGGCCCCGAGGTCGAGATTCACCCAGTTGTCCAGCAGCTCGTAGTAGAAAAGTGCATCGGTATGGGTCAGGTCGAGCTCAGTACGCAGGGTACTCCCGGCACCATAGTTCCCCCCCAGCACCACCTGGTTAGCCGCCAGGACGCTGGTCCCCTGAGTGGAGATGTCATTGTGCTGCAACTGGATATTGGGCAGCAGGGGGACCGGATGTTCCAGGGCGATATAGTAGAAATTATGGTTGTCGTCCTTGATATCCAGCGGGTTGAGCCTGGCATTGCTTTTACCGATATCCCCGCTGTAGTCGACATCCCAGTAGCCGGCTCCGGCGTACACCCCCAACACCGTATCTGCCGACGCCTGGGCAGCCAGCGCCAGTGTAGTCCATGCCAGCGCTTTGCTGATCTTCTGCATTCGTGTTACTCCCCTGCCTGTAAAATGAATACGTCCCGCCTGTGGTCGGGAACTCAGTCGCGGATTCTACGGCAAATCAACAGCGGGAAGCTCGCCCGGGATCACAGTTTGCGATCCCGGGCCAGATTGGATGGTAAAAGCCTGCTAATGGATCGGCTTGGGCATGGTTTTGGGTTTACCGTTATGCCAGATCACCTTGCTCTTGTTGCGGGCCAGCTCGTTGAGGGCAAAGTCATCCACTGTCAGCATCTCCAGTACCTCTGCCTCATAGCCCTGCATAAAGTCGTACTCCTCCTGGCTCAAAATCCCCTTGTCCAGGGCGCAGGCGAAGCGCTCCTCAGGGTGTAGCGCCTGGTTGGGAAGCTCTCCTTTGGCGTAGGCCTTGTCCACCCGCCGGTAAAGCTCGGTGGCCCGCGGGTTTTCCTCCAGCAGATGGTTGTAGCGTGCCAGTGGGTTATTTTTCTGCCCCTTGGCCTGCTCCTGCCAGGTGTCCTCCAGCAGGAAGCGTCGCAACGCGGAGTCGGTGGAGACCGCCTCGGCGATGGTGCGGGTCAGGTCATCCGACGGCAGTTTGCGGCTACGGCCGAAGGGCATCACCAGCATCTTCAACCCTCGAGCCAATCCACGTCCGGGCAGGTTCTCCAACAGCTCCACCATTGCCTGCTCGGTCCGGTAGAGCAGCCATTCACAGCTGTAGCGGAACAGGGCCTCTTCGGCCTGAACCCCCCGCGTCTCGTGCCAGTGCTTGAGTACCATGGTCGTCATATAGAGGTTGGACAACATGTCAGCCAACCGGGCCGAGAGCATCTCGCGCTGTTTGAGAGAAGCCCCCAGGCTGGCCATGGCGGCATCGGCCAGCAGGGCAAAGGCGGCGCTGTAACGGTTAACGGCCCAGCCATAGACCTGTGCTTCGCCCGGCAGTGGCGTCTGCTCCATCGGCAGCCCCAGTCCGGCACTGAAAGCGCGGGCCGCATTGCCGGCCACCATACCAATATGAGAGAAAATCGCTTTATCAAAAGCGCTCAGGTTGTCACTGTTGGCCGCTTCCAGCTCCGGCAGCACCCAGGGGTGACAACGCACCGCGCCCTGGCCAAAGATCATCAGGCTGCGGGTCATGATGTTGGCCCCCTCCACGGTGATGGAGGTGGCGGTAGCGGCATAGCTCAGCCCAAGGTAGTTGCGGGGACCCAGGGTCACCGCCTTGCCGCCATGCACATCCATGGCATCGATCAGCATCTGGCGCTGGAACTCGGTCAACTGGCTCTTGAGTATAGCGGAGGGGACCGCCGGCTTTTCACCGGCATCAATCATATTGGCCGTATGACGAACGGTGGCCCGGGCGATGTAGGCCTGAGCAGCGATCCTCGCCAGGGGCGCCTGCACCCCCTCCATCTCGGCCACTGGCATATTGAACTGGCGCCGAATGCGGGTGAAGCCGCCGGCATAGCCCGTCACATAGCGCCCACAACCGCTGGCACCTGAGGGCAAAGTGATGCAGCGCCCGACCGACAGGCACTCCACCAGCATGCGCCAGCCCTGTCCGGCCATCCTGGGGCCACCGATGATCCAGTCCAGTGGGATGAAGAGATCCTTCGCCCGCAGGGGACCATTCATGAAAGGAGCTCCAATCGGGTAGTGGCGTCGCCCAATCTCGAGCCCCTCGGTGTCCCTTGGGATCAGTGCACAGGTGATGCCGATATCGTCGGTATCACCGAGCAGCCCCTCGGGGTCGAACATGCGAAACGCCAACCCCACCACGGTGGCGATCGGTGCCAGGGTGATCCAGCGCTTTTCAAAACTGAGCCGAATCCCCAGCACCTCCTCTCCGTCCACCTCCTGCCTGCAGACCACCCCCACATCGGGGATGGAGGTGGCATCGGAACCGGCGCGGGGGGCAGTCAGGCCGAAGCAGGGGATCTCGCGCCCGTCGGCCAGGCGGGGCAGGTAGTAGTTTTTCTGCTCTTCAGTACCGTACTTGAGCAACAGCTCTCCCGGGCCCAGTGAGTTGGGCACCCCTACCACCACCATCAGGGTGTCATTGAACGCCAGCTTCTGCAGCACCGCCGATTGTGCCTTGGCGGAAAAGCCGAGACCACCGTACTGTTGCGGGATAATCATGCCGAAGAACTTCTCTTTCTTGAGGTATTTCCATAGATCACCGGGCAGGTCCGCCCGCTCAACCGAGATCTCCCAGCCGTCGCACATGCCGGCCGCGACACTGCACTGCTTCTTCAAGAAGGCACGCTCCTCCTTGCTCAACCCCTTATCGGGGTTCGACAGCAAGCGGTTCCAGTCCGGCTGACCGGAAAAGAGTTCACCGTCCCAGCCCACGGTGCCCGCCTCCAGCGCCACCCGTTCGGTTTCGGAGACCTTGGGAGCAACCGATTTGAACAGGGCTAACAATTTCGGGCTCAACCACTGCTGGCGAATGGCGGGCAGGCCACAAACCGCGACACCTACAGCGCCCAGTAGTAGCAACACTGCAAGCAGGGACGAGCCCATCAGGCGCCCCACCACGGCCAGCACAACCAGCGTCAGGGTTATGATCAGCGCACCGGATTCGCGTTTAAGCAGCTGCAGTAGCACCGCTATCACGAGGATAATCAGCAATAAGTGGTTCATAGTGGTCCCAGTTCCCTCTTGTCGTCGTCAGCCGCCCTCATGCAGGGCCATTGCTGGTCCAGTATAGGAGCTGGCACCTCCCCTAGCCATCTTCCCCCCAAAGCCCCGGAAAAAACTGGGCACGAATCGACAGAGGGCTACGCTGGCGCTCAAAAGCGGTTAGAATTTCCCTATGGATTGGCCAAGGATGTAAGCCCGACAATGATGCTCAGGAAAAAAAAGCAGCTCCCCGACCCTATTATCGACAAGCGCGCACTGGTGCTCTCCGGCGGCGGCGCCCGGGCGGCTTACCAGGTGGGCGTTCTCAAGGCGATTGCCGAAATTCTTCCCGAGCAAGCCCCTAATCCGTTCCCCATCATCTGCGGCACCTCGGCCGGGGCCATCAACGCCGCGACCCTGGCCAGCCACCCGGGCACATTCCAGGAGTCGGTGGATAACCTGGAGAGGGTCTGGCGCAACCTTAGTCCCGAGCGTATCTACCACACCAGTACCCGCTCGTTACTGCGTAGCCTGCTGCGGATCGGCCTCTCCCTGTTTAACCAGGGCGCCACCGAAACAAAACCCCTCTCGCTGCTCGACAATGCCCCCCTCATGACCCTGCTCAGGGAGGAAGTTGATTTCGACCGTCTCGATGACGCCATCGGTAGCGGCGCCCTTGAGGCCCTCTGTGTCACCGCCATGGGTTACAGTACCGGCCAGTCGGTCAGCTTTTTCCAGGGACATCCACAGCTGCTCCCCTGGCGACGGGCACAGCGGGTGGGCTCCCCCTGCGAGCTGACCCACGACCACCTGCTCGCCTCCTCCGCCATCCCCACCATCTTTCCCGCCGTTAAGATCCACCGGGAGTACTTTGGCGACGGCGCCCTGCGGCAGATGGCCCCCATCAGCCCCGCCCTCCACCTGGGGGCCAATCACATACTGGTGGTCGGAGTCAGTGGCAACCGCAATCCGGTGCACTGGGGAAGGCGACGTTCGGTCCGCCACACCCCCTCCATGGCCCAGATCATGGGGCAGATGTTCAATAGCGCTTTTATTGATGCAATGGAAAGCGATATTGAGCACCTGGAGCGAATCAATCGCCTGCTCGGACTCATACCCGAAGAGACCCGACGCCAGGAGGGGCTCCCCCTCAGGCGAGTCGAGAGCCTGATTGTCTCCCCATCCGAGGAGATTGACCTGATCGCCGGACGTAAGGTGCGCTCATTGTCCCGCGCACTGCGTTTTGCCCTCAACGCCGTGGGGGCCACCAAACGCGGCGGCGGCGCTACCGCAGCCAGTTACCTGCTCTTTACCGCGGATTTCTGTGGCACCCTGATCGACCTCGGCTACAAGGACACCATGTGGGAGCGGGCAGCGATCGAATCCTTCTTCGACCTCAGCGCCAGCAACGGTGCCCCCCCGACCCCCGTGCCCACCCGCGCCGATGCCGAGGTAGGGATCAGAAAAACTTCTTGAACAGGCGGGTCTCATCGAACAGGGACTCCAGCTCGCCCATGCGCTCCTTGCTCTGATCCCAGATGCGACTTTGAACCGCCGCGATCAGGGCTTCGATCACAAACAGAATCACCACCGAAGAATCCCAGGCTGAGGGTGCCTCAATGCGCAGGTTGAACACCTGTTCGGCGTATTGCCCCGCCGGTGATCCCCACTGGTCGGTAAAGAGCACCAGCCGTACCCCCCGGGCGCGGGCCATCTTGGCAAAGTGGTGGATGTTGTGTTCATAGCGGCGGATGTCAAAGGCCACCAGCAGGTCCCCCTCCTCCATGTTCAGCAGGTAGTGGGGCCAGGTATTGGAGTTGGAGGCCACCCGGGTGACCCCCTTGCGCATCACCTGCAAGTGGGTGAAGAGATAGTCTGCCAGGGAGTGGGTAATGCGCCCGCCCACCACATGCATCGCGTGCTCCGTATCCGATAGCAACTCAGCCACCGCATCAAAGGTGGCCGGGTCGATCTGTTTGAGGGACTGGCGCAGGTTGTTCATGGTCGCGTCCGCAAACCGGTTGAGGATATGCTCGTCCGGGGCGCTGTCGCTCCAGCGGTTAAACTTGGTGATCGGGTTGCTGATGCTCTCTTCCAGCTCAGCATGCAGCGATGCCTGGAAATCCGCCACCCCACTGAAGCCCAGCTTTTTCACCATCCTTACCACGGTAGGGGTTGAAACCGACGCCGTTGCAGCGATCGCGGTAATACTACCAAGACAGGAGACCGGATAGTTCTCCAGCAGGGCGTTAGCCAGCCGTCGCTCGGTACGGGTCAGGCGCTCGAACTGATTGCGGATGCGCTCGGCAACGGTAAAGGGGGCTTTGCTCACTATTGGTGTCCTCGTTTTGGCGGCCTGCACCATAGCATGTCAAAGGCCTGAATCCAGTGTGCCCTATATTGTAGCATTTGTTTCAGAAATAAATTTGCCTGTTTTTTTTATTTCTGAAATACTCGACCAACACTTTCACAACGAGACGATCACGTGAAACACAACGCGCCAAAGGATATGCCGCAGTGGGTTCATAAAGCCGTTGAAACCATCAACCCGGAGGGCTCCAGTCACTTCCTGCTGGTGTGTGAGCACGCCAGCAACCGGATTCCTCCTGCCCTTGATCGGCTGGGGCTCTCTCCCGAGCAGATCGAAAGCCATATCGCCTGGGACCCGGGCGCCCTGGAGGTAGCCAGGCGATTGTCGAGCTCCCTGGATGCACCCCTGGTCGCCGCCTGCGTGTCACGCCTGGTCTACGACTGCAACCGCCCACCTGAGTCGCCCGACGCGGTCTGCACCCTCAGCGAAAACGACCCCATACCGGGCAACCTCAACCTGACACCAGCCCAGCACCAGGCACGGGTCGAGCAGGTTTACGAGCCCTTTCGCCAAACCCTCGCCAACCTGCTCGCCAACCGGGTCACCAGACAGCAACCCACCCTGCTGGTGACCCTCCACTCCTTTGTCCCGGTCTATAAAGGGGTGCCCCGCGAGGTGGAGATCGGCATCCTGCATGACAGTGACTCACGTCTCGCGGACCTGATGCTCGAGGCTCCCCTCAACAGCCCGCCACGGGTCGTTCGTCGCAATGAGCCCTACGGCCCTGCAGACGGCGTAACCCACACCTTGAAGGAGCACGCGCTGCCCCTGGGCCTGCCCAACGTCATGATCGAGATACGCAACGACCTACTGCAGCAGAGCGCCGGGCAACAGCAGATTGCCGACCTGTTGCAGCAGCAGCTGCAGCGCGCCGCCCGCTCCCTGCTCAGCGACCACCCCACCCCACCCCCTACCGAGTAACCCCGATATGCCAAAAGCGATCCGCCTCTATGTCCATTACGTTGATAAGGTGAACCGGGTGGTCGGCCGCTGCGCGATGTACCTGATCTTCGCCATGATGGGAATACTGCTCTACTCCTCGTTTATGAAAACCTTTTTCATTCCTGCCCTCTGGAGCCTGGAGATGGCGCAGTTTGTGATGGTCGCCTATTACCTCGTGGGGGGAGCCTACTCGATGCAAGAGGATGGCCATGTGCGCATGGATCTCTTCTACAGCCAGTGGAGCGACCGCACCCGCACCCTGGTTGACGCGGTCACCGTCCTTTTCCTGATCACCTACCTGGGCTTTTTGCTCTACGGCGGACTCTTCAGCACCCAGTACGCCATCAAATATAGTGAGGAGAGCTACTCCGCCTGGGCGCCCTCCATGGCGCCCATCAAGATCATTATGGTCATCGGTATCTTCCTGATGCTGTTGCAAGCGATCTCCTGCCTGTTCAAGGATGTCGCCAAGCTGAAAGGAGAGCAGCTCTCATGAGTTACGAGATGATCGCACTGCTGATGTTCGCCTCCATGATGGTGATGCTGATGACCGGTCAACGGGTATTCGCCGCCATCGGCTTTGTGGCCGTGATCTCTGCCCTGTTGATGTGGGGTGACGGGGGATCGGAAATGGCCTTCAGTGCGGCCATGAAACTGATGAAATGGTATCCCCTACTGACCCTGCCATTGTTCATCTACATGGGCTACATGCTGTCGGAGTCCGGCATCGCCGAAGATCTCTACAAGATGTTCCATGTCTGGATGGGGCCCCTCAACGGCGGACTGGCCATCGGCACCATCGGCCTGATGGTGGTGGTGTCCGCCATGAACGGCCTCAGCGTTGCCGGCATGGCGATCGGGGCCAGCATCGCCATGCCTGAACTGCTCAGGCGCGGCTATGACAAGATTATGGTGACCGGGGTGATTCAGGCGGGCAGCTCCCTCGGCATTCTGGTTCCCCCCAGCGTGGTGATGGTGCTCTACAGCATGATCGCCCGCCAGCCGGTCAGCAAACTCTGGATGGCGGGAGTGCTACCGGGGTTGATGATGGCCGCCCTGTTTGTCATCTACATCGTAGTACGCTGCCGCCTGCAGCCGGAGATGGGGCCCGCCCTCAGCCAGGAGGAGCGCAAGGTACCCTGGCCACAAAAACTGGCGCTGCTCCGGGCCGGCATACTGCCGCTGCTGATCTTCTTTTCCATGACTGGCCTTTTCCTGATGGGCTATGCCAGCCTGGTGGAAAGCGCCGCCTACGGCGCCACTGCCGCCACCCTGGCCGCCCTCTTTAAGCGCCGCCTGACCCGCCAGGTGATGGACCAGACCCTGAAGAAGACGCTAGTCATCAGCTGCATGTTCATGTGGATCATCCTGGCCGCCCTCTGCTTCGGCGCCGTGTTCGACGGCCTGGGGGCCGTGCGGGCCATCGAAGGCTTCTTTGTGGACCAGCTCGGTCTGGGTCCCTGGCAGATACTGATCATGATGCAGCTCTCCTACATCATCATGGGGATGTTCCTCGATGACACCGCCATGCTGGTGATCGTTGCACCGCTCTTTATTCCCCTGGTGGGGGCCCTCGGCTTCGACCTGGTGTGGTACGGCATTCTCTACACCATCACCTGCCAGATCGCCTACATGACGCCGCCCTTCGGCTACAACCTGTTCCTGATGCGGGCCATGGCACCACCGGAGGTTTCCCTGGGGGATATCTACCGCTCCGTCATCCCCTTTGTTCTGATCATGACCTGTGCACTGGTGCTCATCATGGCCTTCCCGCAGATCGCGCTCTGGCTTCCGGAAGCCTACTATGGAAACTGATATTTTGACTGATTAGCCACACATCACCAAGGAGGAGTCCGCTGTAACCAAGACCGTCATTTGAATCTGATGATCCATGTACCCAAGATCCCTAAGCAGGAGAAAAACATGACTGACAAGAAAGATAAGGATATAAACGAGTCCAATACTCGTCGCGATTTTCTCAAGAAAGCCGGAGCGGCATCCGCCGCCGTAGTCGGAACATCAGTGCTGGGCGCGCCCGCCGTTCACGCGGCCAGCAACAAGAAGATCAAATGGCGGCTGCAAACCTACGCCGGCCCGGCCCTGGCTGAGCACGTCATCAAGCCCTCCATTGATGCCTTTAATAAGGTCGCCAACGGTGAGATGGAGATTGAGCTCTACTACGCCGACCAGCTGGTTCCCACCGGTGAGCTGTTCCGGGCCATGCAGCGCGGTACCATCGATGCGGTACAGAGTGACGATGACTCGATCGCGGCGCCGGTGGATATCTCGGTGTTCGGCGGCTACTTCCCCTTCGCCAGCCGTTACAGCCTTGACGTCCCCGTGCTGTTCAACCAGTACGGCCTCAACGAGATCTGGGAAGAGGCCTACAGCGAAGTGGAGGGGGTAACCTGGCTGGGTGCCGGCTCCTGGGATCCCTGCAACTTTGCCACGGTGGAACCGATCAACAGCCTGGCTGACCTCAAGGGCAAGCGGGTCTTCACCTTCCCTACCGCGGGCAAGTTCCTCTCCCGTTTCGGCGTGGTGCCGGTCACCCTGCCCTGGGAAGATATCGAGGTCGCGGTGCAAACCGGTGAGCTCGATGGAATCGCCTGGTCCGGAATCACCGAGGACTATACGGTAGGCTGGGCCGACGTCACCAACTACTTCCTCACCAACAACATCTCCGGCGCCTGGGTGGGCTCCTACTTCGCCAACAGCGACCGCTGGAATGAGCTGCCGGAGCACCTCCAGACCCTGTTCAAACTCTGTATGGACAGCTCCCACTACTACCGCCAGCATTGGTACTGGGGAGGGGAAGCTCATCTGCGTACCAGCGGCACCAAGATGAAGCTGACCTCGATCCCCGATGCCGAATGGGCGACCGTGGAAGCCGAGGCGCACAAGTTCTGGGATGAGATCGCTGCCAAGAGTGAGCGTAACGCCCGGGTGGTTAAGATCCTCAAGGAGTACTCCGCGGTGATGGAAAAAGCCGGCAAGCCCTATCGCTGCAGCTAGCTCATCCACCCCTGGACCTGGAGCACCCGGAAGCTGTACGCCGGGTTTTCCAGTCCAGCCACAAGGGCAACCTAGCCCTTACACACTCATCAGCAAACAGCAAAGGGTAACAACATGGCGGGAAAACTGACCCTCGAAGAGCTCAAATCCGAGGTCAACAATGGACAGATCGATACCGTGCTCGCGTGTCAGGTCGATATGCAGGGACGCCTCATGGGCAAGCGCTTCCAGGCCGAATTCTTTGTCGACAGCGCCTGGCAGGAAACGCACAGCTGTAACTACCTGCAGGCCACCGACATGGAGATGGAAACCGTCCCCGGTTACCAGTCCACCAGCTGGGAGGCGGGATACGGTGACTACGTCATGAAGCCCGACCTCGGCACCCTCAGGCGCATCCCCTGGCTCGAAGGGACCGCCCTGGTGCTGTGCGACCTGCTGGATCACCACACTCACCAGGAGGTTGCCCATTCGCCGCGCGCCATCCTGAAAAAGCAGATAGCGCGCCTGCACGCCATGGGAATGAAACCCTATATGGCCACCGAGCTGGAGTTTTTCCTGTTTCGGGACAGTTTTGAACAGGCCCACGCCAAGGGCTATCGCAACCTCGAGCTGATCAGCCCCTACAACGAGGATTACCACATTTTCCAGACCACCAAGGAGGAGAATGTGATGCGGGCGATCCGCAACGGCCTGCAGGGGGCCAATATCCCGGTGGAGAACTCCAAGGGGGAAGCGGCCGCCGGACAGGAGGAGATCAACGTCCGCTACGCCGAGGCCCTGACCATGGCGGACAACCACGCCATCATCAAAAACGCCTGTAAGGAGATCGCCTGGCAGCAGGGCCACGCCGTCAGTTTTATGGCCAAGTGGCACTTCGACACCGCCGGCAGCTCCTCCCACGTGCACCAGTCGCTCTGGTCGCTGGAGGGCACCCCCCTCTTTTACGACCGCGAGGCGGAACATGGCATGTCGCCCCTGATGCGCCAGTACATGGCGGGCCTGCTCCACAACGCCAGTGACATCACCTATTTCCTGGCACCCTGCATCAACTCCTACAAGCGCTTTGTCGAAGGTACCTTCGCCCCCACCAAGGCGATCTGGAGTCTCGATAACCGCACCGCAGGCTACCGGGTGTGCGGAGAGAACAGCAAGTCGGTACGCGTTGAATGCCGGGTCGGGGGCGCCGACCTCAACCCCTACCTGGCGATGGCGGCACTGATCGCCGCCGGCATCGACGGCATCGAAAACCAGCGCGAGCTGGAGCCGGAATTCAAGGGGGATGCCTACAAGGGTGGCGCCGAGGTGAGGGAGATCCCCACCACCCTGCGCCATGCCGCCGATGCCCTGGAACAGTCGACCCTGCTACGCAGCGCATTCGGTGATGCAGTGGTCGATCACTACGTCCACGCCGCCCGCTGGGAACAGCTCGAGTACGACCGCCGAGTCACCGACTGGGAGGTACAGCGCGGCTTCGAGCGCGCCTGATTGAGCGCCGGTCCCTTCGGGTACCGGTGTGTACAACGACCCCGTGGCCGACAGCCACCCGGTTAGCCGATAACTCGGCCCCTGTGACGGGGGCCGACTGCGTAAAACCCGCCGACACGACGTTGGCCATTGAGATCCTACCCATGAATACTGCCACCACCCTGAAGTGCATCAGCCCCATCGATGGCTCGGTCTATGCCGAACGCGAGGTGCTGTCGATTTCCGACGCGCAGCAACGAATCCAGGCGGTTCGCAAGGCGCAAACCCTTTGGTCCACGAAACCGCTGCGCGAACGGATCGCACTGGTACGCGCCGGTGTCGAGCGACTCGGGCAGATGAACGACGAGATCGTCCCCGAACTGGCTCGCATGATGGGGCGTCCCATCCGCTATGGCGGCGAGTTCGGGGGCGTCAGTGAGCGCGCCAACTATATGGCTGACATCGCCACCGAAGCCCTGGCCCCAATGGTGGTCGAGGCGTCGGAGGCTTTCGAGCGTCGCATCCTGCGTGAGCCCCATGGCCTGGTGCTGGTGATCGCTCCCTGGAACTACCCCTACATGACCGCCATCAACACGGTGGCGCCGGCCCTGATCGCGGGCAACGCCGTGGTGCTCAAGCACTCGACCCAAACCCTGCTGGTGGGCGAGCGGATGGTACAGGCCTTCCTTGAGGCGGGGCTGCCGGCGGACCTCTTTATCAACATCTTCTGTGACCACGACACCATGGAGCAGCTGATCGCCCAGCGCCAGTTCGATTTCATCAATTTTACCGGCTCGGTCGGCGGAGGACAGGCGATCGAGCGCGCCGCTGCAGGTACCTTCACCGGGCTCGGGCTCGAGCTGGGGGGGAAGGATCCTGGCTATGTGATGGAGGACGCCAATCTGGACGCCGCCGTCGACACCCTGATCGACGGCGCCATGTTCAACTCCGGCCAGTGCTGCTGCGGCATCGAACGTATCTACGTGCACGCCAGCCTCTACGACGCTTTCGTGGAGAAGGCGGTGCAACTGGTCTCCACCTACAAACTGGGTAACCCCCTCAACGAGGCCACCACCCTCGGCCCCATGGCCAACAAACGCTTTGCCACCGAGGTCAGGGCGCAGATCCAGGAGGCGATTGCCGATGGCGCCACCGCCCTCATCGACCCTGCCCTCTTCCCTGAGGACGATGGCGGTGCCTACCTGGCGCCACAAATCCTCACCAATGTCGACCACCGTATGCGGGTCATGCGCGACGAGAGCTTTGGCCCTGTGGTGGGGATCATGAAGGTGGAGAACGATGCCGAGGCGATCGAGCTGATGAATGACTGCGAGTTCGGGCTCACCGCCTCCCTCTGGACCGCTGACGCTGAGCGCGCGGCGGCCATCGGGGCCCAGTTGCAAACCGGCACCGTTTTTATGAACCGGGCCGACTACCTGGATCCGGCCCTGTGCTGGACCGGCTGCAAAAACACCGGCCGGGGCGGCGCCCTCTCGGTGATCGGTTTTCACAACCTGACCCGCCCCAAGTCGTACCACTTCAAGAGGATCATCTGATGTCACTGACCGCCAACTGGAGTTATCCAACCGCTATCCGTTTTGGCGCCGGGCGCATCGCCGAGCTGGCCGATGCCTGCCAGCAGCTGGGCATCAAACGCCCTCTGCTGGTGACCGACAAGGGGTTAGCCTCGCTGCCCATTACCACCTCAACCCTGGGCCTGATGGAACAGGCGGGACTGGGTCGAGCCCTCTTTTGTGAGGTTCACCCCAACCCCGACGATCACGCCCTGGAAGCTGGCCTTGAGATTTATCGCTCTGGCCAGCACGACGGCGTCATCGCCTTTGGCGGCGGCTCCGGGCTCGACCTGGCCAAGCTGATCGCCTTTATGGCGGGCCAAACCCGCCCGGTGTGGGATTTCGAGGATATCGATGACTGGTGGACCCGGGCCGATGCCAGCGCCATCGCCCCCATTATCGCCGTCCCCACCACCGCCGGCACCGGCTCGGAGGTGGGGCGCGCTTCCATCCTCACCAACTCCAGCACCCATGTAAAGAAGATCATCTTCCACCCCAAAATCCTGCCCTCCATTGTGATCTGCGATCCCGAGCTGACGGTGGGAATGCCGCCGGTGATTACCGCAGGAACCGGGCTGGATGCGTTTATTCACAGCTTCGAGGCCTACTGCTCTCCCTTCTACCACCCCATGTCCCAGGGTATCGCCCTCGAGGGGATGCGACTGGTGAAGGAGTACCTGCCCCGCGCCTTCGCCGATGGCAGCGATATCGAGGCCCGCGGCCATATGATGAGCGCCGCGGCCATGGGGGCGACCGCCTTCCAGAAGGGGCTCGGAGCCGTACACGCGCTTTCCCATCCGGTGGGAGCGGTCTACAACACCCCCCACGGCATGACCAACGCCATTGCCCTGCCCGCCGTGATCCGTTTCAATCGCCCCGCCATTGAGGAGCGGGTTGCGCCGCTGGCGGCCTACCTCGGCATCCCCGGCGGCTTTGACGGTTTTTACGACTGGGTGATCGACTTCTCGCGCCGCCTCGAGGTCCCGGAGAAACTCAGTGCCCTCGGGGTAGACCGCGAGCAGCTCGATCTCCTGGCGCAGATGGCAGTGGATGACCCCAGCGCCGGCGGTAACCCGATCCCGCTGACGGTAGAGGCCACTCGCGCCCTCTACGAAGAGCTGACCTGAGCCGCGCGCCCCCTGATCACCGCCTCGGCGGGGTAAGGGGGCCAGCGTTCCTGCGACCAGCGACTAATGGCAACGCGCGCCGCTTTGCCCCACACTGGCCGCCCGCCCTTCTCGTCGAGCCGGCGCAGTGAATGACTTTGTCCTGATCTTTGTTGTAATGGTTGCCGGTTTTACGCTGGGACAGCTGCTCTTTGCCTGGCGCCCCGAGACCAGCGGCCGCCTGCGCAACCTGGCCGTCGCCCTGGCGCTGCGTATCACCGTCCCGCTCTCCATTCTGTTGGCGATCTGGAACCTGAAGCAACTGCACTGGGCCCTCGTCTGGCTCCCCCTCATCGGCGGCGCCATCATGCTGGCCGGTTTTCAGCTGGGGTTAGTGGTCGGTCGGCAGCTGCGTATGAGCGGCGCGGAACTGGCGGTTTACGGACCCGGCGGCGGATTCGTCAACCTGGGAGCCCTGGGCTCCCTCACCCTGTTTGTCTATCTCGGCGAGCCGGGGCTCGCCCTCCTGCCCCTCTACAAGCTGTTCGAGGAGCTGATCTACTTCGGCCTGCTGTTCCCCTACGCCCGTCGCCATGGCCAGTTCCCTGTCGACACCCCCTCCCGCGTCTGGCGCGACCCGGTGCTGCTGGCGGTGGTGGGCTGCTGGCTGTGTGGCATGCTACTTAACCTGGGAGGTATTTCACGCCCCGCCTGGATGGGGTCGATCACCTCGCTGCTGGTGCCACTCAGCTCCTTTCTGCTGATGATCTCCGTGGGGCTGGTGTTTCGTTTCCGCGCCCTGTTGCCGGAGCTGGGGCGCGCCCTGCCGCTGGCACTTTTAAGGGTCATCCTGCTGCCCGCGCTGGGGCTGGGACTGGTGTGGCTGCTGGGGCTGCAGACCTTTGGCGACGGGTTGCTGGCCGCTAGCGTATTGATCCTGGCCAGTATGCCTGCGGCCGTTCTCACCATCGTACCGGCCTCTCTCTACGGGCTGAACCAGGGGCTTGCCAACGCCTGCTGGCTGTTGAGCAACCTGGTGTTCCTCTGCTGGCTGCCCTGGGTTCCCTCCCTGCTGTCATGGATCCGCCCCTGACCGCGTGCCGGACGAGTCTGGCGACCCGGATTAGCAAAAAACCAGTTTCTTGACATCAATCAAGGTGGTTCCCTGAGCCTGTCCTAGTATCAGTCATGAGTTGCCCGGAGATGGCAGTACCTGGCTTGAATCAAAGCCCAGCAGGACGCTTGAGAGGACCCTCCCATGAACACCCAACGACTCCCCCTGCCCGCCGTGCTCTGCACCGTGCTGGCAGCACTCCTGTTTTTTATCGCATCCCCCGGCATGGCCGCCCCCAAGCCGATGGTGCTCAAACCCTTCAAGGAACTGAGCAAGGAGAGCGCCGAGTGCGCCGCCTGCCACAGGGACAAGAACCCCTCGATCTACGCCCAATGGGGACGCTCCAAGCACTACGGCGCCAATGTGGGCTGCTATGAGTGCCACCAGGCCGACCCCTCCGACCCGGACGCCATCAAACATGAGGGCCAGTCGATTGCGGTGATTGTCTCCCCGAAAGATTGCGCCACCTGCCACGAGTCCGAAGTCGACCAGTTTGCCAAGAGCCACCACGCCAAGGCAGGCCAGATTATCGGCTCGCTGGATAACTTCCTCGCCGAGGTGGTAGAAGGTGCGCTCACCCTCAATGGAGAGTCACCGGCAGCGGTCAATGGCTGCTGGCAGTGTCACGGTTCGGTGGTCAAGGTGATGGATAACGGTGACCTGGACCCGGCTACCTGGCCCAACACCGGTATCGGCCGTCTCAACCCCGATGGTTCCGTTGGTGCCTGTACCGCGTGCCACCAGCGCCATGAATTCTCCATGGTGCAGGCGCGCCGTCCCGAAGCCTGCGGCAAATGCCACCTGGGCCCCGATCATCCGCAAAAGGAGATCTACGAAGAGTCCAAGCACGGTATCAACTTCTACGCCAACGTCGACCGCATGAACCTCGACTCAGCCAAGTGGATCGTGGGTGAGGATTACGATGCGGCCCCTACCTGTGCTACCTGCCACATGTCTGCTACCCGCGAACAGGCAGTCACCCACGACGTTGGTGATCGCATCAGCTGGACCCTGCGCCCGGCCATCTCCGAAAAGATCGACGCCAAGGCCAAGGCCCAGGGCAAGCAGATCAAGAGCTGGCAGGAACGTCGCAAGGATATGGCCGAGGTGTGCCAGTCCTGCCATACCAAGTCCATGGTGGATAACTTCTACCAGCAGTTCGACTCACTGGTGAACCTCTACAACGACAAGTTCGCCAGCCCCGGCAAGACCCTGATGGATACCCTCAAGAAGGAGAAGATGCTCACCGACATCGGCTTTGACGAGGAGATCGAGTGGACCTGGTTCTACCTCTGGCACCACGAAGGCCGTCGAGCTCGCCACGGTGCCGCCATGCAGGCTCCCGACTACGTGCAGTGGCACGGCATGTTCGAGGTGGCCGAACGCTTCTACGTGGAGATGGTACCGCAATACCTGGAGACCGTTGAAAAGGCGGAGCATGCCGGCAACACCGAGGGTGCCGCCCGGGCCCGCAAAGTGTTGGAAGAGATCCTTAACCGACCCGAGCACGCCTGGTTCAGCGGCAATGAGCCCGAAGAGGTGAAAAAGGCCCGCAAGGAAGCGCAGGACGCGTTTAAGGCCCGTTACCTGAACGACGCCAAATAGCAACCGGCGGGAGGGGCTTGCCCCTCCCCCCTCAACCGAGGAGGTCATTGTGAACGCGGATGAACACAAACCGACCCGGTGGCAACGGCTCTGGAGCTGGCTCAAAACCCCCTTGCTACTGGGCATCCCCATTGGCGTGGTGCTGCTAGTGGCAGGAGCGGCCTCGTTTCAGGGAGTCATGGTTCTCTCTAACCAGAACGCCTTCTGTTTCAGCTGCCACCTGAAGATGGATACCATCGTGCAGGAGTACCAGGCATCGAGCCATTATGGCGATGGCGTCGATATCCCGGCCACCTGCGCCGACTGCCACGTCCCCCACCCCTTTATCGACAAGATGAAGGTCAAGATTGTCGCTACCGCCGACATCTACCATATGCTGGCAGGCACCGTGACCAAGGAGAATTTTGAAAGCCTGCGTCCGGCGATGGCCGAGTCGGTCTGGAAACAGATGGAGGCTGACAATTCAGCCAACTGCCGTCACTGTCACCAGGGCGACAACTTTAATCTCGCAGCGCAACCCCAGCGAGCCCGACTCAACCACCAGCAGATGGATGAGCGCGGCGAGACCTGTATCGACTGTCACCAGGGGCTTACCCACAACCGAATCACCAGCCGGTGATGCCCAGGGGGCTTGAAGCCAATCAGGCCCCCTGTTCTCCCTCACCCTCTGGCGCAAACCCTATATCTCGGCCAGCAGCAGTATGCGTGTGACAGAGGTTCGTCTTTCCAACCGCCATAGGCCTGCTCCCCGGTTTTTTTCATAAACGGAAGCTTTATAGACTACCGTTTTTAATCTGGATATCCTTAACGGTCCCTCGGACGTCCGGTGCACTTCAGCGTCAGCCACGGGACACATCAACCGTCAGACAGGAACTCCTTCAACTTATGAGCCTTCTCTGGATACCGTTACTGCCGATGTTCGGTACCCTGATGCCTCTGCTCAGCGCGCGTTGGGGCCGCAGCACCTGTGCGCTGGTGACAGCGCTGGCACCCGCACTGGCGCTGGCCATTGTGCTGAGCTACCTGCCACAGGTATTCGCCGGGCAACCCTTACAGCAGACCCTGAGCTGGATACCCGCCATCGGGCTGGAACTCTCCTTTCGCCTGGATGGACTGGCGCTGCTGTTTGCCCTGCTGATCCTGGGAATCGGACTGCTGATTATCCTCTACGCTCGCTATTACCTCTCCGAGAAGGACTCCATGGGTCGGTTCTACGCCTACCTGATCCTTTTCATGACGGCCATGCTGGGCATCGTGCTCTCCAACAACCTGATCCAGTTATGGCTCTATTGGGAGCTCACCAGCATCAGCTCCTTTTTGCTGATCAGTTTCTGGTCGGAGCGCAGCGATGCCCGTAAAGGGGCACGGATGGCCCTGAGCATCACCGGCGCAGGTGGCCTGGCGCTGTTGGCGGGCCTGCTGATGATTGGCGATATGGTCGGCAGTTACGACCTGCAGACCGTGCTGGCCAGCGGTGAACTGATCCGCAACAACCCCCTTTACCCGGTGGTGCTGGTGCTGGTGCTGCTGGGGGCGTTTACCAAGTCGGCCCAGTTCCCCTTCCACTTCTGGCTTCCTCATGCGATGGCGGCTCCCACTCCAGTGAGTGCGTACCTGCACTCGGCCACCATGGTCAAGGCGGGGCTCTTTCTGCTGGCCCGTTTCTACCCGGTGCTGGCGGGCACCGAACTCTGGTTCCTGATTGTCAGTTTGACCGGCTTGGCGACCCTGTTGTTGGGCGCCTACATCGCCCTCTTCAAGCATGATCTCAAGGGACTGCTGGCCTATTCCACCATCAGCCACCTGGGGCTGATTACCCTGCTGCTCGGGCTCGACAGCCACCTCGGCCCGGTAGCGGCGGTATTCCACATCATCAACCACGCGATCTTCAAAGCCTCCCTCTTTATGGCCGCGGGGATCATCGACCATGAGTCCGGTTCGCGGGATATGCGCAAACTCAACGGACTCTGGAACTACATGCCTTACACCGCCACCCTGGCGATGGTGGCCGCCGCCTCAATGGCCGGGGTGCCGCTCTTTAACGGGTTCCTCTCCAAGGAGATGTTCTTCGCCGAGACCCTCGACCAGGGCGCCTTTGGCTCCCTCTCCTGGATGATCCCGGTACTGGCCACCGTGGGTGCCACCTTCTCGGTCGCCTACTCCATCCGTTTCATTCACGATGTGTTCTTCAATGGTGAGCCGGTCGACCTGCCCCGTACCCCCCATGAGCCCCCCCGCTACATGAAGGTACCGGTGGAGATTCTGGTAGCACTCTGCCTGCTGGTGGGGGTCTTCCCCGAGTTTGTGGTGGGTGACCTGCTCGCCTCCGCTTCCAGTGCGGTACTGGGGGGCTTGCCTCCCAGCTACAGCCTGTCGGTCTGGCACGGATTCAACCTGCCCCTGGTCATGAGCCTGGTGGCGATGGGGGGCGGACTGCTGATCTACCACAACCGCCGCAACCTGTTCCGCTTCCAGGCCCAGTTTCCGGAGCCCGACGCCAAAGTGGTGTTTGATGACGTGGTCCAGTGGGTGTTGGCCCGCTGCGCCAGCTTTATGGGCTGGCTGGAAAACGGCTCCCTGCAGCGCTACATGCTCTGCCTGATGCTGCTGGCACTGGCGTTGATCGGCATCCCCATGATGGAGCTCAACACCACCGCCGGCCTGCGTCCCCAGATTCCGGTCAGCAACATCATGGCCGCGGCCGCGATACTGCTCTGTCTCTGTTCCCTGGCGACCGTGATCTGGCACCGTAAGCGCCTGATCGCCCTGCTGATGCTCTCGGTGGTAGGGCTGATCGTCTCCATCAGCTTCGCGGTCTTTTCGGCACCCGACCTCGCCCTCACCCAGCTGCTGGTGGAGGTGGCCACGGTCATTCTGCTGATGCTGGCGCTCTTTTTCCTGCCCCAGCGTACCCCCAAGGAGTCGAGCCCATCGCGGATCGTTCGTGACCTGGGAATCGCGGCCCTGATCGGTGGTGTCATCGGCACCATCAACTACGCCCTCATGACGCGCCCCTTCGAGACACTCTCCGATTTCTTTATCGCCAATGCCAAAACGGGCGGGGGCGGCACCAACGTGGTCAACGTCATCCTGGTCGACTTCCGCGGCTTCGACACCTTCGGTGAGATCACCGTGCTGGGGATCGCAGCCCTGGGTATCTACAAACTGATCGCCCAGATGCGCCTTTTCATGCCCACCAGTGATATGGACGGACGCCCCTGGGCGCAGGACAAACACCCGTTGATTCTGGGTGTCATCTCCCAGGGTCTGCTGCCCCTGGCCCTGCTGGTATCGGTTTTCATCTTCCTGCGCGGCCATAATCTGCCGGGGGGCGGCTTCATCGCCGGCCTGATCACCGCCATCGCGCTGATCCAGCAGTACGTAGCCCACGGTGTCGACTGGATGAAGGAGCGCCTGAAAATCGACTACCAATGGCTGATCGGCAGCGGCCTGCTGATCGCCTTCGCCACCGGCGCGGGCAGCTGGTTCTTTGACCGCCCCTTCCTCACCAGCTGGTTCGACTACGTCAACTGGCCAGTGGTGGGCAAGTTCGAGCTGGCCAGTGCCATGTTGTTTGACCTCGGTGTCTACCTGACCGTGATCGGGGCGGTACTGCTGATTCTCGCCAACCTGGGCAAACTCACCACCGGTGAGCGGCCCACCCAAACGGAGCACGAATAGATGGAAGCGCTCTATGCCCTGTGTGTGGGCGTTCTCACCACCTGCGGTATTTTTCTCACCCTGCGGGGGCGAACCTTTCCGGTGGTCATGGGGATCACCCTGCTCTCCTACGCCGTCAACCTGTTCCTCTTTTCCAGTGGACGGCTGAGCCTTAACGGTGCCGCCATCCTGGGGATCTCCACCCACTACGCCGACCCGCTTCCCCAGGCGCTGGTGCTCACCGCCATTGTCATCGGCTTCGCCATGACCGCTTTCGTAGTGATCCTGGCCATGCGTGCGCGTGCCGACCTGGGCGACGATCACGTCGATGGCAGCGCCCCCCCCGAAAAGAACGGGGGCCGTTCATGATGCAGCATCTGGCGATACTGCCGATCCTGGTTCCCATGCTGGTTGGGATCCTGCAACTGCTACCGCCGTTGCAGAGCAATATCTTTCGCCAGCGGGTCAGCTCCCTGCTGGCGGTACTGGCGCTATTAGCGGTGGCGACCCTGCTGCTGGTCACCAGTACCAGCGCCACCCAGGTCTACAGCCTGGGGGGTTGGACCCCACCCTTCGGCATTGTCCTGGTCGCCGACCGCCTCTCCTCGATGATGGTGCTGTTGACCACCGTGCTGGGCTTTGGCGCGCTGCTCTACGCCTGTGCAGGCGAGGACAACACGGGGATGTACTTTCACCCCCTGTTCCTGTTCCAGCTCACCGGCATCAATGGCGCCTTCCTTACCGGCGACATCTTCAACCTGTTCGTCTTTTTCGAGATCCTGCTGATCGCCTCCTATGCGCTGCTGATCCACGGTGGAGGCAAGCAGAAGACCCAGGCCAGCGTCCACTACGTGACCCTGAACCTGGTGGGGTCGGCGATGTTCCTGTTCGCCCTCGGTATCCTCTACGGCACCCTGGGCACCCTCAATATGGCGGATATGGCGCAGCGGGTGACCCTCCTTCACCCCCAGGAGGCCGTACTGGCCCAAACCGGAGCCCTGTTACTGCTGCTGGTGTTTGGACTCAAGTCCGCGATGCTGCCGCTCCACTTCTGGCTGCCACGCACCTACGCCAGTGCCAGTGCACCGGTCGCCGCTCTGTTTGCCATCATGACCAAGGTGGGGGTCTACAGTATCTACCGCGTCCACGGCGTCATCTTTGGTGAGGGTGCCGGACTGCTGGCCGACGTCGCCCTTCCCTGGCTCTGGCCGCTGGCGATCCTCACCCTGATCATTGGTACCATCGGCGTCCTCGCAAGCCCCACCCTGCGCACCCTGACCGCCAACCTGGTGCTGGTCTCGGTAGGCACCCTGCTGTTAACTCTGGTGGTGGGCGGCGCAGGACTCGGTGCCGGCCTCTATTACATGCTCCATACCACGCTGGTGACCGGTGCCCTGTTCTTGCTGGCCGACCTGATCGGCAAACAGCGGGGCAAGGCGGAGGACCGTTTCGTCCCCTCCCGCCCCATCACTCAGGGAGGGGTACTGGGCGCCCTGTTTTTTATCGCCGCCATGGCGGTGGTCGGTCTTCCTCCCCTCTCCGGCTTCGTGGGCAAGGTGTTGATCCTGCAGGCCTCCAACGGCAGTGCGGGGATGCTGTGGGTCTGGTCGCTGATTCTGCTCAGCGGCCTCGCCGCCCTGGTGGCGGTCTCGCGCGCGGGTACCACCCTGTTCTGGAAGGTCTCCGGCGACCCGGGAGATAGCCCGCTCGCGACTCGCCTGCAGCTGGCGGCGGTGGTTTGGCTGTTGCTGGCCTCCCCCCTGCTGGTGATCTTTGGTGGCCCCGCCGCGGAGTTCACCGAAGCGGCCGCCGCCCAGATGCAGCTCGCCTACCCAACGGTGAAAGAGATGATGAATGCGGTGAATCAACCATGAACGAGAACAAGGGCTTCAAACTCTTCCCTCATCCGGGTACCAGCCTGCTGCTGCTGCTGGTCTGGTTGCTCCTGAACAACAGCCTGTCGGCGGGGCAAGTGGTGCTCGGCAGCCTGCTGGCGGTGGCAATTCCCCTATTGACCGCTCCACTGCAGTACCCCCAGCCGACCTTCCACAAACCCTGGATAGCGTTTCTTTACGTACTGCGCGTGGTATGGGACATCATCGTCTCCAACTTCCAGGTGGCGCGCCAGGTGCTGGGGCCGATCGGTCGCCTCCGTCCCGCCTTTATCGCCATTCCCCTCGATATCGAGGCCGAAGTAGCCATCACCATCCTCGCCAACACCATCTCCCTGACCCCGGGGACCGTTAGTACGGACCTCTCCAAAGACCACCGTTGGCTCTATGTACACGTGCTCAACCTGGAGGATGAGGAAGAGCTTATCCGCACCATCAAGCAGCGATACGAAACCCCGTTGAAGGAGATCTTTGGATGCTAGAGAGTGCCATGCTGCTCTGCGGAGCCTTTATCGGTCTCGCCCTGCTACTCAACCTGTGGCGCCTGCTCAAGGGGCCCACTCTGCAGGATCGCGTACTTGCCCTGGATACCATGTACATCAACGCCATCGCCCTGCTTTTGCTGCTGGGGATGCACATGGAGTCGCCGCTCTACTTCGAGGGAGCGCTGCTGATCGCCATGCTGGGATTTATCAGCACCGTGGCCGTCACCAAATACCTGCTGCGCGGCGATATCATCGAATAGGACAGCCCCATGAATACGACGACAGAGATACTGATCACTTCGATTTTGCTGCTCGGCGGCACCATGCTGCTGATCGGCTCCATTGGCCTGGCCCGCCTGCCGGACTTCTATACCCGCCTGCACGCGCCGACCAAAGCCACCACGCTGGGAATCGGTAGTATCGCGCTGGCCTCCATGCTCGACTTCGGTCTCAATCTGGATACCCTGACCTTCAAGGAGCCGGTGATCGCCCTGTTCTTGCTGATCACCGCCCCGGTCACCGCCCACATGCTGAGCAAGTCAGCCCTGCACCACCAGTTGAATCCAGTGCGCCGCACCCAGAACCAGGCACTGCTGGAACGCGCCCGCGCCCAGGAGCCGCCGGAGCCCTCCACCCCCCAGGACTAACGGACGAGCGCCTGCGGCCCTCTTTCGTCCAGGAAGCGCTCCACGCGCCCGCGAATCGCAGTCGCACTGTCCAGTTTTGCCACCTCCTGCCACAAGGCACGAGCTTCGGCCTCCTTGAGGGAGCGCAACAGCCATTTGATGCGGGGCAGGCGCGGGGCACTCAGGCTCAGTGTCCTGACCCCCATCCCAAGCAGCAGTAACACCGCCGAAGGGTCCGAGGCCATCTCCCCACACAGGCTGAGGGAGAGCTTGCAGCGACCGGCGATCTCCACCACCCGGCTGATCTCCGCCAATACCGAGGGGTGCAACGAGTCGTAACGCTGCGAAACCCGCGCGTTGTTACGATCCAGCGCCAGCAGGTACTGGCTCAGGTCGTTGGAGCCAATGGAGACAAAGTCGATCCGTGAGGCCCAGCGCTCCAACTGCGAAATGGTGGCAGGAATCTCAACCATCACCCCCAGCCTGGGGCGTACCACCTCATAGCCCTCCGCCTTGAGCTGACGGCAGGCGTCATCCAGCAGTTCGATAAAACTCTCCAGCTCCTCCGTGCAACTGATCATCGGCAGCAGTATACGCAGGTTGCCGTGGCCCTCGGCCGCGCGCAGCATCGCCCGCACCTGGGTCATCAACAGCTGCACGTTGTCGAGACAGAAACGGATTCCCCGCCACCCCAGCGCGGGATTCTCCTCGTTGCTGATAGGAAAGTAGGGCAGCTGCTTGTCGCCCCCGATGTCCAGCGTGCGCATGGTCACCGGTTTGCCCTGGTAAGCGCGGATCACCTTTTGATAGATCGACACCTGCTCCTCCTCAGAGGGGAAGCTGCTGTGTACCATAAAGGGGATCTCGGTTCGATAGAGACCCACCCCCTCAGCGCCATGCCGCAAGCCCGGCTCGATATCCGCCTGCAACCCAGCGTTGGTCAGCAGTCGTACCACTACCCCATCGAGGGTAATCGCCGGCTGGTCACTGAGGTCTGCCAGCTGTGCCAGCAACCCCTTGTCCTCATCCACCAGTTTGCGATACTCGGCGATCAGCGAAGGGCTGGGGTGCAGAATCACCTGACCCTGGTTACCATCGACGATGATGGTCTCCCCTCCGCTGATCCCCCTGAGGGATCCGACCCCGAGCACGGCAGGAACCCCCATCGCCTTGGCCACTACCGCGGTGTGGGAAAGCGATGATCCCTCGTAACAGATCACGCCCATCAGCTGTTCAGGGGGAACCAGGGCGATCTCGGCAATCCCTACCTGTGCCCCGACCAGCACCACGGGGCCCTCTATCGGGGCACGCTGTTGGCTTTCGCCCAGCCAGGCGCCGTAGAGTTTGTTTCCCAAATGGTGAATATCCTCGTGGCGCGCCCTCAAATAGGGGTCGTCCATGGAGAGGAAGAGCTCGGAGAGCTTCTGGATACTGCGCTTGAGGGAGCTGGGCAGGTCGTGTCCCTGGCGAATCAGCTGCTCCACACTGTCGATCAGGGCCTTGTCGGCCAACAGCAGCTGGTAAGCGTCAAAGATTGCCGAAATGGAACCCGACAGCTGCGGCGTCAGGTCACGCTGCTGTTCACTGATTTCGGTTCGCACCTGCAGCAACAGTTGGTGCCACTGGGCAACGGTCTGGTCGATATCATCGCAGCCGCAATCGGAGACCCCATAGAGTTCGGCACCACGGCACAGCCAGACGCCACCGATGCCGATACCGCTGGCCCCCTTGATACCCGACTGGCGCAGATTGATACCCGGAGCGTCCACCCGATCACCAGGCTGTTCAATCGACAGGGAGACCCCGTCGAGCAGCAGGCTGAGCTGCGATGCGAGGGTCACCAGGAACGCCTCCTCCTCCTGGCTGATCTTGCGCGACTGCCGCCCCTGTACCACCAGCACCCCCACCACTCGCCCCTTGCGCACCAGCGGCACACCACAGAAGCTTTCGAAACGCTCCTCGTGGGTTTCAGCCAGATAGAGGTAGGCCGGGTGTTGCTGCGCGTTATCGGTGTTGATGGAGTGGCGGCTGCTGGCCACCAGCCCGACCAGACCCTTACCCTTGGGCAGGCGGGCGCGACCCACCGCCGACGCCGACAGACCGTGGGACGCCAGCAGCAGCATATCCCCCCCCTCATCGGCCATATAGAGGCTGCACACATCGACCGCCATCGAGTCGCTGATCAGCTCCACAATGGTGACCGCCTGCTGTTTGGGGTCTTCGCTGCCCGACACCGCCTGCGCGATCCGGGCCAACTCGAGTATTACATTTTTCATCGGTTTACCCATCATAAGGTCCGGGGGGCCCCGCTACCCTGTACTTAACCGTATATGGCACCGTGGGCGCAAGCCTTTGGAGCGACTGTGATGCAACTGTCAAAAAGCTTCCTATAAAGTGTCCCCCCTCTTACTATACTGTTCCTCACCAGTCTTTTGCCTACCCCAACACCGGACCACGATGCGAGCCCTCCTCTTAAGCCTGTTTATCCTCCTGTTTCCCGCCGTTGCCCTTGGCGCCGAAGGTCCCCTCGCCAACCTCCCGGTGATCAAAATCCAGAAGATCGAACCCGGCTGGTGGAGTGTGCTGGAGGGGATGAACAGCGAGGAGCGAGCGTCCTACCTTAAAGGGATCGAGTCCCAGTTCAGGACGCAACTCGACAGCAGCAGTGACCTCAACACCCAACAAACCCTGAAGCTGATCTACTCGCTGATGGATCGGGTGATCAAAGGCGACGACACCCCGCTGGTGATTGCCAACCTTCCCCTCAAAAACGACAGCTACAGCATCCCCCAATGGCTCGAACTGTTTCAGCTGCAGGTTCAATATGAAAACCAGCTGCTCACCTATCGCCATCGCCAGGAGCGGCTGGCCACCTTTATCGATGAGCTGCGCCGCAGCATCGCCAACGACCTGGTCAGCTACCGGGCCACCCCCGAGGCCTCCATTGAACGCTTGCAACTGGCCGCGCTGGTGGTGCGCAACCAACTGGAGCTGGTGATCTCCCGCCACCAGAATTCGCGCCTTACCAATGCGATCGCCCAGCTGGAGGCCCGGCAGAAGGAGCTGCTCGCCCTGCAGGAGTTTGCCGTCCGCAACCTGACCCCCACTCCGGAGCGGCAGAAAGGGTTGCAGGAGCAGCTGGACAAACTGCAAAAGCGCATCGAGAGCAACAGTGTCGAAGCCTATAAAGCCAAGCTCCGCGAGCTAACGGGCTCCACCACAGCGCAACCCTCTGCACAGAATATTGATGAGCGACTGAGCGAGTTCCAAACCTACGCACAATGGCTCAACCTGAGGGCGCAGCAGGGCAGCCTGGATCTTGAACTGATGCTGGAACGCGGGCTGTCCGGTACCCACCTCCCCCTGCCTCCACCCCAAAAGGCGATCTGGAGCGAGCTGGAGTCGCTCCTGCAAAAGGCCGACAGCAACTTTACCGACCTGCTGACTACCCTCGACATCACCGCCAGCTCCGACAAACCATCCCGCATGAAAGAGGCCTGGAACTCCCTCAGCGAGGCGCGGCAGATGATGCAGAGCGTGGCCTACCGTAGCCGCCAGACCAATTATCTGTTCAGCGGTTACGAAACCGTTGCCCTCGCACAGCGCAGCTGGTGGGAGCCCGAAAAATTTGCCTTAGGGCGTCTACTCAAACAAGCCTTTACCGGAGCCTATGAGCTGTGGGATTACCCCATCTTCTTGGTGAACGAAGCCCCCGTCACCATCGCCAGCCTGTCCGGCTTTATGCTTATCCTGCTATTGGCCTTTGTCGCTTCCTCCCTGATTCGCAAGGGGATCTCCCGCGTTGGCCAGTCCCGCACGACCGTTTCCGAATCGGCCCTGTTCACCATCGGCCGCATTCTTCACTACATCATCATTACCGCCGGTCTGCTGATCGGCTTCTCTGCCCTCGGCCTTGATTTCTCCAACCTGGCCATCATCGCCGGTGCCCTGGGCGTCGGTATCGGTTTTGGCCTGCAGTCGATCTTCAACAACTTTATCTCCGGCCTGATTCTGCTTTTCGAACGCCCCCTCAAGGTCGGCGATCTGGTTGAGCTGGAATCGGGAGTCCGCGGGCGCATCAAGTCGATCAACGTACGCAGCACGCAGATCGCGACCTGGGACAATATCGATATACTGGTGCCCAACTCCGAGTTCATCAGTGGCCGAGTCACCAACTACACCTATACCGACGACCTCAGGCGACTGCACGTCCCCTTCGGCGTGGCCTACGGGACCGACAAGGAGCAGGTTAAGGCCGCCGCCATCGAAGCCGCCCTGACCATCGACTACACCCTCAACACCCGCGACCGGGGACCCGATGTATGGCTGGTCAACATGGGCGAAAGCAGCCTCGACTTTGAACTGGTGGTGTGGATTCGCGGCAATCGCCTCCCCAAGCACACGAATCCAATTGCCGCCTACCTGTGGGCCATTGAAACCTCCCTGGGCGCCCATAACATTGAGATCCCCTTCCCGCAACGCGACCTGCACCTGAGAAGCGTTGACGACAAACTGCTGGCGCGTTACCAGCCACCCCAGCACCTGAAAGGCACCCCAGACCATGAGTAACCCGGCAGGCCTCGTCTATGGCCACTTCCTTGACCCGGCCCTGAAGGGAACCGCCTGCAGTTGGGAGAGCCTGGCCAACGGGCTTCCCGCCGAGGCCGTCTGGCTGCACTTCGATTACACCGACAGCGACACCCAGCACTGGATTCGCGAGCTCTCAGGGCTCGACCCCATCGCTGCCGACTCCCTGCTGTCGGAGGAGACCCGGCCCCGCGCCAGCTCCATTCACGGCGGGTTACTGCTGGCCCTGCGCGGTGTCAACCTCAACCCCGACTCCAATCCGGAGGACATGGTCTCCCTGCGGCTCTGGAGCGACGGCCATCACGTCATCAGCACCCGCAAGCGACGCCTGCTGTCGGCGGCGGATCTTTCACACAGCATCGCTTCCGGCGAGGGGCCCTACAACGCCGGTGAACTGGTAACCGAATTCGCCTCACGCCTGATCATCCGCATGCAACACTCCATCGACAGCATCAACGACAAGCTGGATGAACTGGAGATGGCCCTGGCCATTGGCGACACGCCACCCCAGCGGGGTGAGGTGGCCTCCCTGCGCCAGCAGGCGATTAGCATACGTCGCTACCTGTCGCCGCAGCGTGAAGCCATGACACAACTGCAATCGGACAAGATCACCTGGATCTCACCCGACTGCCGCCTCCGCCTGAGGGAAACCACCGACGTTCTGATTCGTTATATCGAGGACCTGGATTCCGTACGCGACCGCGCCGCCGTTGCCCATGAGGAACTCAACAACCGCATCACCGAGCACATGAACAACCGCATGTACGTGCTCTCCATTGTGGCGGCGATCTTCCTGCCGCTGGGCTTCCTGACCGGCCTGTTGGGCATCAATGTGGGGGGCATTCCCGGGGCGGACAACCCCTACTCCTTTATCGCCTTCTGCCTGTTCCTGACCATCATCGTCGGTTTACAGGTGTGGCTGTTCAAGAAAAAGGGCTGGTTTTAAAACCCGCCCCAGGGGGAGAAAGCGCGACGTCTAGCTGCGCAGCAGGTACTCACGCGAGGGATCGACAATCATGTGATCCCCCATCGCCTGGCGCCCCAGCAGCATCAGGTAGGACATACCGGAGCGGTCGGTCAGGGTCAGCTCAATAAGCCACTCCTCGCCCCCCATGCAGAGCCGGGTATCGATCAGGTAACGCTTCTGGAAGGTACCGTTGGAGCTGATCACCTTGCGCAGGGCCACCACCCGAGCTTCACGCCTTACAATCGACTCCACCTTGTGAATATCGGGGTGGATGTCGAAGCGCACCCAGCTCTCCCCCGCCTGCTCAAACTCCTCGATGTTATCGACATGCAGCGAGGAGGTCTGCGCTCCCGTGTCGATGCGCACGTGCAGGCCATTGATCTCAAACTCCGGCAGGTCGCACTGTTCGATGGCGCCCACCAACATTTTCCCGTTCACCCTTTCCATGACCTAACCTCTATCTCAATCCACCTGACCCGGCATTAAGCAGGGAGTTCACCCAGCGGATAGGACTCATCCTCGGGAATCAGCTCGTCCTGCATCATCTCCAGACTCTCGATCACCTCGTCCGGCTTCTTGAAGTAGGCGATGTGGTACATCGCTTCCCCCTCCTGCACCAGGGGGATATTCTGTTTGCCGATGATAATGCCGTCGTATTTGGTCACCACCTTGTTCAGCACCTCACCATAGGGGTCCTTGATCACCGCCAGCTCATCTCCCTTGCTGACGTAATCCCCCAGCTGCTTCAGATGGGTAATAAATCCACTCTCCGAGGCGCGAACCCAGGCACTCTGGCGCGCCTCGAAGGGCTCGGGTTGTCCGCTTTTGCGCCCCCTGGCCAGCATCCCCAGATGGCGCATCACATTGATCACCCCCCGGTAACCCGCCCGGATCGAGAGTTCATCAAAGCGCAACGCCTCACCCGCTTCGTAGAGCAATACCCGAACCCCCAACTCCGAGGCACTTTCACGCAGCGAGCCGTCGCGAAGGTTGGAGTTGATCATCACCGGTACGCCAAAGGCGCGGGCCATCGCACGGGTTTCCTCGTCATCCAGGTTAGCTCGAATCTGCGGCAGGTTGCTGCGATGGATAGCCCCGGTATGGAGGTCGATGCCGTAGTCACACTTGGTGACGATCTCCTTGAGAAACAGGTTGGCCACCCGGCCGGCAAAGGAGCCCCGCATGGAACCAGGGAAGGAGCGGTTAAGGTCGCGGCGGTCGGGAAAGTAACGGCTCTGCCCCAGCACCCCGTACACGTTCACAATCGGCACGGCAATCAGGGTGCCGCGCAGGTTGTTGATCGATTTACTTTTTAGCAATCGACCGATCACCTCTACCCCGTTGAGCTCATCACCATGGATGGCGGCGCTGACAAAGAGGGTAGGGCCGGCACGCTTTCCCCGCTTCACGTACACCGGAATCCCCATACTGGTATCGGTGTACAAACGGACGGTTGGCAGCTCCAGCTGTTTACTCTCTCCCGGTTTTATCTCAAACCCGGCAATCTCCAGCCTCTCTGCCACGGAGATTACCCCTTACCCCGGGTTCGCGTACGGTGCGGCTTGGCGTTCTTGGAAATGAAATCGTATACCATCCCGGCGATGTTCTTGCCGGTCGCGTTTTCAATCCCCTCCAGCCCGGGCGAGGAGTTCACCTCCATTACCACCGGGCCGTTATTGGAGCGTAAGATATCCACCCCGCACATATTAAGACCCATGGTGCGTGCCGCATCCACGGCGGTTTTTCGCTCTGCCGGACTGAGGCGCACGATCTCCGCCTTGCCACCCCGGTGAAGATTTGAGCGAAACTCACCTTCAGCCGCCTGGCGTTTCATGGCCGCCACCACCTTGTCGCCGATCACCAGGCAACGGATGTCAGCACCGCCGGCCTCCTTGATGTACTCCTGCACAAGTATGTTGGCTTTAAGCCCCATAAAGGCCTCAATGATGCTTTCAGCGGCTTTCTTGGTTTCCGCCAGCACCACACCGATCCCCTGGGTTCCTTCCAGCAACTTGATGACCACCGGCGCACCGCCCACATTTTTCAGCAGGTCATCAATTTTGTCGGGGTGGTGGGCAAAGCCGGTGCGCGGCAGCCCAATCCCCTTGCGCGACAATAGCTGAAGTGAACGCAGCTTGTCGCGGGAGCGGCTGATGGCTACCGACTCGTTGATGCTGAAAGTGCCCATCATCTCAAACTGGCGCACAACCGCCGCCCCATAAAAGGTGACAGATGCTCCTATTCTTGGAATCACGGCATCGTACTTGGGAAGCGCCTGGCCATAGTAGCGAACAGAAGGCTTGCTGCTGGTGATGTCCATATAACAGTGCATGGTATCGATGATATCGACCTCATGTCCGAGCGCCTCACCCGCTTCCTTCAAGCGTCGGGTAGAGTAGAGTTTGGGGTTGCGGGAAAGAATGGCAATTTTCATTTAACTATCCTGTTGCGCTCTATTGAGCTGAATCAATAAAGTATATGACAACTTACCCAGCGCCGTTAGCCTTTTGCGGAGCCCCGGCCAGGCAATAAAAAAGGCGCCTCTCAAGGCACCTTTTCACCACCCGGTCGCTAGGCTGCGCGGGGTTGGGCCGCGGCAGGAGAGCGATTAAGGGCACTGAGTATCGCACTCAGTGAGGCATTCACGATATCTTCGCTGATGCCCACACCGCACACCCGCTCGCCATTGACCGAGAGCAGCACGTAGGCAATGGCCTTGGCGTCCTCCCCCTGACCGATGGCGTGCTCGCTGTATTCCACCACACCGATACGGTGATCACTCTGGGCCTGCAAGGCCTGCACAAAGGCATCGACCACACCACCGCCTGCGGCGGAAATGCTCACCGGTTCACCACCAATACTGACCTCGGCCACCAGGCTGTCCTGCTTATCGCGCCGGGTCACCTGATAGCCCTCCAGATGGTAGGGCAATTTGCAGGAGACGTAGGTCTGTTTGAACAGTTTCCAGATGGCGGTGGGCGACAGCTCGGTCGCCTCCTGCTCCGCCTGCCGCTGCACCGCCTGGCTGAAGTCGATCTGCATCCAGCGCGGAAGCTGCAAGCCATATTCGCGATCCAGTACATAGGCTACCCCGCCCTTGCCGGACTGGCTGTTGATGCGGATCACCTCCTGGTAGGAGCGCCCGAGGTCGGCGGGGTCGATCGGCAGATAGGCCACCTGCCAGTAATCGCCAGGGTTATAGCTGGAAAGGCACTTGTTGATCGCATCCTGGTGGCTACCGGAAAAAGCGGTAAATACCAGCTCCCCCACATAGGGGTGGCGGGGATGGATCGGCAGCTGGGTACACTCCTTATAGGTGCGGGTGATACGGTCCATATCCCCCAGCTGCAGGCAGGGGTCAACCCCCTGGCTGTAGAGGTTCATCGCCATGGTAACGATGTCCATGTTGCCGGTGCGCTCACCATTACCCATCAAGGTGCCTTCAACCCGGTCGGCGCCGGCCATCACCGCCAGCTCCGCCGCCGCCACCCCACAGCCGCGGTCGTTATGGGTATGGACACTGATCAGCAGGGCCTCACGACGCGCCACCCGGCGGCAGAACCATTCGATCTGGTCGGCGTAGACGTTGGGGGTCGACATCTCCACCGTCGCCGGCAGGTTGATGATCGCCGGACGCTGGGCCGTCGGTTGCCACACCTCGGTGACCGCATCCACCACCTCAACTGCATACTCCAGCTCGGTGCCGGTAAAGCTTTCCGGCGAATACTGGAAGGTCCAGTGGGTGTCGGGATAACGGGCAGCGTACTCGGACAGCAGCTTCGCTCCCTTGACGGCGATCTGCTTGATGCCATCGGTATCCAGCCCGAACACCTGCTCACGCTGCACCCTTGAGGTGGAGTTATAGAGGTGCACGATGGCGCTCTTGACCCCCACCAGCGATTCGAAAGTGCGCTTGATCAGCGGCTCGCGGGCCTGGGTCAGCACCTGCACGGTGACATCATCGGGGATCAGCCGCTCATCCACCAGCAGGCGCAGGAAGTCAAAGTCGGGCTGCGAAGCGGCAGGAAAACCCACCTCGATCTCTTTGAACCCGATATCCACCAGCAGCAGGAACAGGCGTTTCTTCTGCTCCACGCTCATGGGCTCCATCAGCGCCTGGTTACCGTCCCGCAGGTCCACGCTGCACCAGCGGGGGGCACGATCGATAACCCGATCGGGCCATTGGCGGTCCGTCAACTTGACGGGGGGAAAGGGTTGGTACTTACGGTGATCGAAGGCCGTCATGGCAGGTCTCGCTCTGTCTATCGAAAACCCCGCCAGCGGGGCGGGGGTCAGTCATGTGAATAGGGGGGTGCGGCAACGGGCTGAGCGGTTCAGGACAACCCGAGGCACCGGACAATGAAAAACATTATAACCAACACGGCGCGCATTTTAATTGCTTATTAGCCAACCACACAGATCAATCAGCAACAATAAACCAACCATAAACCTAAAAAAGCAATGTATCACCCCTTCCAGCTGCCCCCGACATCCCTCCCTACAGCGCCGCTCGCCCGGGCCACAGGGGCTCACTTTTTCCCGGCCGAGCAACTGTGCTAGGGTAGCCGCATAACGACAACCACACACCGGAATGTACCCATGATGACCCCGATCAAGAGATCCCTGCTGACCCTCGCCTCCAGCGCCCTGCTGACCCTGGCCGCCACCGGCCTGCAGGCCGCCGACAAACACCTGGCGATCACCCAGATTGTTGAGCACCCCGCCCTCGACGCCGTTCGCCAGGGGGTTCAGGACGAGCTGGCCGAGCGTGGCTACAGCGTGGGTACCAATCTCAAGTGGAGCTACGAAAGCGCCCAGGGCAGCCCCGCCACCGCCGCTCAGATCGCCAAGAAGTTTGCCGGCGAGTCACCCGATGTAATCGTCGCCATCGCCACCCCCTCCGCCCAGGCCGCGGCGGCCTCGGCCCGCGGCATCCCACTGGTGTTCACCGCCGTCACCGACCCGGTAGGCGCCAAGCTGGTGAAGGGGCTGGACCAGCCCGGACGCTTTATCACCGGCATGACCGATATGTCCCCCATCAACAAGCACATGGCCCTGGTCAAGGCGGTGGTACCCGGTGCCCAGCGGCTCGGGGTGATCTACAACCCCGGAGAGGCCAACTCCGTCTCCCTGGTGACCCTGGTGAACGAGGAGGCCCCCAAGCAGGGGATGAGTGTGGTCGAGGCTGCCGCCACCAAATCCTCTGACGTACAGACCGCTGCCCGCTCCCTGGTCGGCAAGGTAGACGCCATCTACCTGCCCACCGACAACACCGTGATCTCCGCCCTTGAGGCGATCATCAAGGTGGCGGAGCAGAACCGGATCCCGGTCATCACCGGCGATACCGACTCGGTCGCCCGCGGTGCGGTGGCGGCTCAGGGCTTCAATTACTACGAAGTGGGACGCCAGACCGGCATCATGGTGGCGCGCATTCTCAAGGGCGAAAGCCCCGCCGATATGCCGGTTGAGGGGGTGGAGCGGGTGGAGCTGTTTGTGAACCCCGGTGCCGCCCAGCGCATGGGGATCACCCTCGACAGCGCCCTGGTCGACAGCGCCAAATCCGTTGTCGAGTAACCGGCATCCCTAACGCTACCCCGCCAGATTAAAGGACCCGCCGTGAGCTTAATTGCCTTTATGGGCGCCATCGAGACCGGACTGCTGTTCGGTCTCGTTGCTTTGGGCGTCTACATCTCCTTCCGCATCCTCGACTTTCCCGACCTCACCGTCGATGGCAGCTTCCCCCTCGGGGCCGCACTCAGCGCCAGCGCCATCGTCGCCGGGATCAACCCCTGGCTGGCCACCGCCCTGGCGATTGGTGGCGGTGCGCTGGCCGGTGCCCTCACCGCCTGGCTCAACGTACGCCTGAAGATCCTCCACCTGCTGGCCTCCATCCTGGTGATGATCGCCCCCTACTCGGTCAACCTGCGCATCATGGGCAAACCCAACGTGGCCCTGCTGGGGGAGACCACCCTGCTGACACCGGTAGAGAACTGGGCCATGCCCTACTACTTCAGCATCCCGCTGGCCTTCGCCCTCCTGCTGGTGGTCATCATGGGGCTGCTGTGCCTGTTCCTGAAATCGGAGATCGGCCTGTCGATGCGGGCCACCGGCTCTAACAGCCGCATGGCCCGCGCCCAGGGGATCGCCACCGGCTGGATGACCATTCTCGGTATGGCCCTGGCCAATGCCCTGGTGGCCCTGGCCGGCGCCCTCTTTGCCCAGAGCCAGGGCAGCGCCGACGTCACCATGGGGGTGGGGGTGATTGTAATCGGCCTGGCCGCGGTCATTGGCGGGGAGGCGATCATGTCGACCCGCACCGTGGTGCTGGCGGTGATCGCCTGCGTGCTGGGGGCGATCCTCTACCGGCTGGCGATCGCCTTCGCCCTCAACGCCGACTTTATCGGCCTCAAGGCCCAGGACCTGAACCTGATCACCGCCCTGCTGGTGACCGTTGCCATCGTGCTCCCGGGGCTCAGGAAAAGCTGGTTCGGCAAGCGACAGGGGGCCAACCCATGATCCAGCTGGACGACATCCGCGTCACCTTCAACCCCGGCACCCCGCTGGAAAACCCCGCCCTGCGCGGTCTCAGCCTGACCATTCCCGAGGGCCAGTTTGTCACCGTCATCGGCAGTAACGGGGCCGGCAAATCTACCCTCCTCAACGCCCTCTCCGGCGAGGTGATGATCGACAGCGGTGCGGTTCGTATCGACAACCGGGAGGTCACCCGCCTGGCCACCCACCAGCGTGCCGGCGATGTCGCCCGCGTGTTCCAGGACCCCATGGCGGGCACCTGCGAAAACCTCACCATTGAGGAGAATCTCTCCCTGGCGATGCGCCGCGGCCACCGTCGGGGGCTGCACCTGGCCAACCGTCGCGAATACCTGGAGCAGTTCCGTGCGCGCCTGTCCACCCTCGGTCTGGGTCTGGAAAACCGCCTGCAGGACCGTATGGGGCTGCTCTCCGGCGGCCAGCGCCAGGCGGTCAGCCTGCTGATGGCCACCCTGCAGCCGATGAAGATCCTGCTGCTCGACGAGCACACCGCCGCCCTCGACCCAAAAACCGCCGACTTTGTCCTGCGCCTGACCCGCGACATCATCGAGCAGCAGCAGCTGACCGCCCTCATGGTGACCCACAGCATGCGCCAGGCCCTGGATGTGGGCCAGCGCACGGTGATGCTGCACGAGGGGCAGATCGCCTTCGATATTGCAGGAAGCGAGCGCGAGGGGCTACAGGTAGCGGACCTGCTGGAGCTGTTCGCCCACAACAAGGGGGAGGAGCTGGCGGACGACAGCCTGTTGCTGGGCTAGGATCGCCCCTCACGGGCGGCGTGCCATAAGCGGGAGCTATGGCACGCCATCGCAGGCCTCGATAATCGGCCCGCCCGCCCCGCTCACTGTTACACTGCCCGCCACAAGGAAGCCACCCGAGAGTCGATCGATGTCCTCCCTACACCTGTATGCCGGCGACGGTGCCCGCCACTGGATTCGAGAGCGCGGCCTCAACCCGGCCGATATCCGCGCCATGATCGGTGCCTCCGGCGGCCCCAAGTGGCTGGTGTTGCGGGCAATTGACCGCTACCTGCTGTCACAGTTCTTTCCCCACAGCGAACAACCGGTGCAGCTGCTGGGCTCCTCCATCGGCAGCTGGCGCTTCGCCTGCTACGCCAGTGCCGACCCGCTGGCGGCCTTCGAACGCTTCGAGCAGGCCTACCTCGGCCAGCGCTATGAGCGCAAACCCACCCCCGCCGAGGTAAGCCAGGTGAGCCGTGACATCCTGCGGGCCCTGCTGGGTCCCGGGGGGGCGGAGTACGCCATCGAGCAGTCGCGCTTTCGCCTTAACATCATGGCGGTTCGGGGCCGGGGGCTGTGCGCCTCCGAGCGCAAACCGCTGCTGGCGGCCGGGGTCACCCTGGCGGCGCTGGGCAACCTGGCCAGCCGCCGCAGCCTGGGGCTCAGCTTCGAACGCGCCCTGTTCAGCGTCAATCCCACCACCACCCCCTTCGGGCAACTGCAGGACCTGCCCCACCGCATCTACCCCCTGACCCGGGACGATCTCGAGCCGGCCCTGATGGCCTCGGCTTCGATTCCGCTGGTGATGGCCGGGGTCAGGGGCTTTGCCGAGGCGCCCGCCGGTACCTACCGCGACGGCGGCGTAACCGATTACCACTTCGATATCCCCTTCGGCGAAGGGCCAGGCATTGTGCTTTACCCCCACTTCTCCCCGCGGGTGGCACCGGGCTGGTTCGACAAGGCCCTGCGCTGGCGCCAGCCGAGCCGCGACCACTACCGGGACGTACTCCTGGTCACCCCGAGCCCGGCGTTCATTGCCCGCCTGCCGGGGGGCAAGATCCCCGACCGCAACGATTTCGTGAAGCTGGATAACGACACCCGCATCGCGCGCTGGCAACAGGTACTGGAGATGACCCGCCAGCTGGCGGATGAGCTGCACGAGGCGCTGGAGGGGGGACGGCTCGCCGACCAGCTCAGGCCGCTGCCCTTCGCCCCCCGCTAAGCCCCCTCAACCCCGCGCTCCGACTCAGGCGTAGCGGTCGCTGTGCTTGCCGATCTTGTCGGCGTAGAACTGGCGAATCTCGGCGATATCCTTGTCGATATCACCACTGGGGTAGAAGGTGGGTCCAAAACCGCCGGTCTTGGTGGCGTAATCGAGAAAGCCCAGGGCGATCGGCACCCCGGCACCGCTGGCGATATGGTAGAAGCCGGTTTTCCACTGATCCACCCGCGAGCGGGTCCCCTCGGGGGGGATGGTGACCACCAGCTCATCAGTTTGGTTGAACGCCTCGACCACCTGCTCGACCACATTGTTGGCCTTGGAGCGGTCGATGGGGATCCCCCCCAGCCACTTCATGATCGGCCCGGCCGGGCCGCGAAACAGCGACGCCTTGCCCATCCAGAAGATCTTGAAGCCAAACAGGAAGGCGAGGCCGATGGTGAGGGGGAAATCCCAGTTGCTGGTGTGGGGCACCGCAATCAGCACAAACTTGCGCTCCTTCGGCGGTGCCCCCTTCAGCGTCCATCCGGTCAGTTTGAACAGGCACCAGGACAGACCCACACACAGGGGTCTCACCACGGGGGTGTCGTATACGGTAAATCTCATGATCCTGGCCCTCAGAACCGGGTGGGTGGGGGTAGCGCAGGGCTGGCCCGGAAAAGGCGCGCACTATAGCACGATAATAGTCCGCCCCGCTTAACCTCGGTTAAGTCTGGCCCCCATTTATTTCGCCCACCCGCGCCCCCTGAGACACGGCCGCCCGGCCCGAGCCCATTCACCAGTGTGATAAAGCACCATAACCCCTGCGGCGACCCAGCCCTGAGCCACCATGCTATAGTCGGCGCAACCCTATTTGCCGAGCCCCAGGGCTCCTGACGGCCACCCGGAGAGCGCCATGACCGACCAGCTAATCAACGACCGCGATATCGATTTCCTGCTCTATGAACTGCTCGACACCGAGCAGCTGTTGAGCCGCGAGCGCTACCAGGAGCATTCGCGGGAGGTGTTCAACGCCACCCTCGACACCGCCCGCACCATCGCCACCAAATACTTTGCCAACCACAACGCCAAGGGGGACGCCAATGAGCCCCGCTTCGATGGCGAGCGGGTGCACATGATCGAGGAGACCCAGGCCGCTTGGGACGCCTTCGCAGAGGCCGGTTTCCTGGCCGCCCACGCCGATTTTGACGAGGGGGGGCTGCAGATGCCGGAGATCATCCTGCGCAGCGCCATGGCCTACATCAGCGCCGCCAACGTCTCCAGCTCCGGCTACCCCTTCCTCACCATCGGCGCCGCCAACCTGATCCGTACCTTCGGCAGCGAGGAGCAGAAGGCGCTCTACCTGCCGCCGATGCAGGATGGGCGCTTTGCCGGCACCATGGCCCTCACCGAGCCGGGACAGGGGTCAGCGCTGGCGGACATCACCACCACCGCCCGCCCCCAGGCCGATGGCAGCTACCGTCTCTATGGCCAGAAGATGTTTATCTCCGGCGGTGACCAGTCGCTGACCGAGAACATCGTGCACATGGTGCTGGCCAAGATCGAAGGCGCGCCTGCCGGCGCCAAGGGGATTTCGCTGTTTATCTGCCCCAAGGTGCTGGTCAACGCCGACGGCAGCCTCGGCGCGCGCAACGACGTGGCCCTGGCCGGCCTGCTGCACAAGATGGGCTACCGCAACACCACCTCCACCGTCCTCAGCTTTGGCGAGCAGGAGGGGGCCCAGGCCTGGCTGGTGGGTGAACCTCACAAGGGGCTGGGCTACATGTTCCAGATGATGAACGAGGCCCGTATCGGGGTGGGGATGGGGGCCGCCATTCTCGGTTACCAGGGCTACAACCACTCCCTCGACTACGCCCGTAACCGGCCCCAGGGGCGCCTGCCCTCCAACCGGGACCCGTCCTCCAAACAGGTACCGATCATCCAGCACGCCGACGTGCGCCGCATGCTGCTGGCCCAGAAGGCTTACTGCGAGGGCTCCCTGGCGCTCTGCTTCTACGCCAGCGCCCTCTATGAGGACAGCCACACGGCCCCCACTGCCGAGGAGCGCGAGCAGGCCTTCGCCCTGCTCGACCTGCTGACCCCGATGGTGAAATCCTTCCCCTCCCGCTACGGCCTCAAGGCCAACGAGTTGGCCATCCAGGTGCTGGGGGGCTCCGGCTACACCCGCGAATACCCGCTGGAGCAGTACTACCGCGACAACCGCCTCAACCCGATCCATGAAGGCACCGAGGCGATCCACGGCCTCGACCTGCTGGGCCGCAAGGTACCGATGGCGCAGATGGCGGCCTACCGCCTGTTCACAGAAACCGCCCACCGCGACCTGGAGAGCGCCCGCGCCCACCCCGAGCTTGCCCCCCTGGCCGATGCCGTGGCCGAAGGGCTGACACTGCTCAACGAAACCACCGCCACCCTCCTTAGCCGCCTGGCCGCCGACCCGGACCGCACGTTGGCCAACGCCACCGTCTACCTGGATATGTTTGGACGCGTGCTGGTGGCCTGGATCTGGATCAAGCAGGCCCTGGTGGCGACCGGGGGGCTGGCCAACAGCCCGGCGGACAGTGACGATGCCCACTTCTACCAGGGCAAGCTGCAGGCCGCCCGCTACTTCATCAACTGGGAGCTGCCGGAGATCAAGCCCCAGGCCGAGCTGCTGCAGCGCTTTGCCCCGGAACCCTTCGAGATGCAGGACGCCTGGTTCTAGCCGCTGGCGGTGCCAAACAGCAGGGGGCTACGGCCCCCTTTTTTGTGGGTGCCAGGTGCGCCCCTATCCCCCCCTAACCGAAGGCGGTGCTGTCGAAGCTCGGGCGATGGGTGATCCCCTGGCGCCAGGCCTGCAGCCGGGGATAGCGCTCAGCGTCCAGTTGCTCCGGCAGTCGGAAGGCCAGGTAGTCGAGCGCCACTGCCAGCACAATGTCGCCGAGGCTGAGGCCATTCGCGCCGGAGTGACGGTCGATCTGCGACTCCAGCCGCGACAGGGTGCGCTCGATCGCCCGCGCCCTTCGCTGCCCCAGCTCCGATTCATCCGCCGCCTCCCCCTGGTATTTACGCGCAATGACGCTGTTAAAGGCCGCATCCATCAACCCCTGCCCCTGCCCCGCCAGCTGCAGGGTCGCCTCCCGCCCGGCGGGCATCGGCAGCGGAGCCGGGGCCAGGTCGTTGAGGTAGAGGGCGATCAGCAGCGACTCCGCCAGCGCCACCCCCTGATCGGTCACCAGGGTTGGGATGCGACCCAATGCATTGGCCTCGAGCAGGGCAGCATCATCGCTCCAGGGATCACACCAGCACAGCTCGACGCGCTCCTCAAGCCCCGTCTCCAGCAGCACAATGCGCACCATGCGGGCGTAGGGGGAGGTGGTATTGAGGTACAGTTTCATCGGGTCTCCTTGGGGCGTTGGGGCCGGAGCAATCACCGGCGCATGGGTTTGCCACAGGGTAACGCGCAGGAGAGCAGCCCATAAAACGATTTGTCGTCATAGCGGGCATCAGTGAGTGTGATGATTGGCGCATGCTCCGTACTAGCCCGCACCCATCTGGCCTCGCTATCGAATACCCGTTAGAGTTATTCGAAAAAGGGGGCAGAGCCCCCGCTAACCGATGCGGGACCGATCCATGCACAGCGACCACGCCATTATCATCGGCGCCAGCCACGCCGGCGCCCAGCTGGCCACCGCCCTGCGCCAGCAGGGGTGGGGCGGCGCCATCACTCTGATCGGCGATGAGCCCTCCCCCCCCTACCAGCGCCCGCCGCTCTCCAAGGAGTACCTGGCGGGCAAGCGCGATGCCGAGCACCTGCTGATCCGCCCGGCCGAGCTCTACGCCAAACACGATATCCAGCTCCGCACCGGCTGCCGGGTCATCGCCATCGACCGCGCCGCCCGTGAGGTTGAGCTCGGCAGTGGCGAACGCCTGGGTTACAGCAAGCTGGGCCTCTGCACCGGTGCGCGGGTACGCCCCATTGAGGTGCCCGGTGCCGGTCTGGAGGGGGTCTGCTACCTGCGCACCCGTGCCGATGTGGAGCGTATCCGCCAGCGGGTTACCCCCGGCGGCAAGGCGGTGATCGTGGGCGGCGGTTATATCGGCCTCGAAACCGCGGCCTCCTTGCGCCAGCTGGGGATGCAGGTGTGGGTACTGGAGATGATGGGGCGGGTACTGGCGCGGGTGACCGCCCCCCCGGTCTCCGACTTCTACCGTCGCTATCACGAGCAGCAGGGGGTCAACCTCGAGCTCAACTGCCAGGTGCAGGCCTTCGAGGGGGGCGCGCGAGTGGAGCGGGTGCAGTGCCTCGACGGACGCTGCTTCGACGCCGACCTGGTGGTGGTGGGGATCGGCGTCATCCCCAACCAGGAGCTGGCCAGTGAGACAGGACTGGAGGTTGCCAACGGCGTGGTGGTCGATGCCTGCGGCCAGACCAGCGACCCCGATATCGTCGCCCTGGGGGACTGCTGCCAGCAACCCAACCCCTACGCCGCCGCGCCGATCCGCCTGGAGTCGGTGCCCAGCGCCATGGAACAGGCCCGCTGCGCCGCCGCCACCCTCTGCGGCCACCCCACTCCCAACACCAGCCTGCCCTGGTTCTGGTCCGATCAGTACGACCTCAAGCTGCAGATCGCCGGCCTCAACAGCCACTACGACCAGGTGGTGCTGCGAGGCGACCCGGACAGCGCCAGCTTTGTTGCCTGGTACCTGAAACAGGGTAAACTGCTGGCGGCCGATTGTATCAACCGCCCCAAAGAGTTTATGGTAGCCAAACAGCTGATCGGCCGGGGGGGCGAAGTGGATGCAGAGCAGCTGGCCGACGAACAGGTCGCCCCCAAAGCACTGCTCGCCGATCCAACCCAATAAGACCTGACAGGGGAGAGAAATGCCGTTAGTACGATACATTACCGCCGAGGGTAACGAATACGAGGCCGAAGTGCCGGTGGGCAATACCATTATGCAGGGCGCCGTCGACAACATGATCGACGGCATCCTCGGGGAGTGCGGCGGTGCCGGTGCCTGCGCCACCTGCCACTGCTTTGTCGATACCGACTGGAGTGACAAGACCGGTGAGGCCGGCGACAGCGAGCAGGAGATGCTGGAGGCGATTCCCGGCGCTGACGAGCGCAGCCGCCTGAGCTGCCAGATCGAGGTCACCGCCGAACTCGACGGCGTCGTGGTGCACCTGCCCGCCGCCCAGTTCTGAGCCGCCAGGGCCTGTAACCAAAACCCCGCCCAGGCGGGGTTTTTTGTTGGTCGGGACACACACCCCGCTAGTTAAGCTGGATTACCCTCAGACCAATGCCTCAAACAGTGTGTAGCACCAATACACACCGATACCCATTTGAACGGCAAAAGTACTGAACCTCAGCGTGACCGCCAAGGGGCTGAGTGAGGCAAGATGAATTAAAGACTGGGCTATTCTTGCGCCCAGGAAGACATAAGCAAGTGGATCTGTAATGGAAGTATTGGAGGTAACCACCGCTACAAGCAGCAGCCCCCCAAAGACAGGTAGCCCTTCGATGCAGTTGGCATGCGCGCGAGCCAACCTTTGCATAAACGGCGACAGATTGGAGTTTTCTGGATTAAAGCCGTTTGGAGCTATCTCTTTGGCAAGCACCATCTTTGATCGTATGGACTCCATAAGTACGAGTAAGAAGAGGCTCCACCCAATAAACCCTAACAATGCAATGACGGTTGGTGAGTTCATGGCTTATCTTCCTGGCAAAATCGCATGGTTCTGCGGCCACTGGTTAGCTTAATTTAATGCTGGAAAGGGTGCTGGATCAGTGAACACCCAATCACGCTCTTTTACAGGCGTGTGGCACGAGGTGCATACTTGAGCCCCGTTTTTAAACGGCTCCTGCTCAAGACCAACCCAACGCGCCCATCCCCAACCATAAGTTTTGGAATACTTGTTTGAGTCTTTGAACATGAATTCAGCATGAACAAAATCTCCAGGTGCAATTGCTGTTTTCCAGTTTTCTAATTCGGTATCTTTCCAAACCACTTTACCCAGGATTGAACCCTCCGGCCATGGATTAACTTTTCCAGAGCGAGCGGCTTTTACTGCAATTTCATTTCCGAGTATAACCCTTAACGTGTTGTTATCTGTTCTATGAGATACGGCGATTGTTGACCAGTTCTGCCAACCACTAGGATATTCAATCCCATGAGACGCTTCCGGTGTTTTTTCTGAAGCAACTGCTCCCCAACCTGAAGCAGCAAGTAGACCTAAAACTAAAATTCTAATTTTTTTCATAATGGTTTCCCTATACCTGAGTTTTTTTAAACGCTTACGCCATGCTATGGGGCTGCCAGCTAAGCTGTGGGTCTCAGTGAGGAGAAAAATGACGAACGACGCGAGCACCCTGTTATGTTTTGAGCCATTTATACATGATCAGCGCATCAACATAGCCTCTCGACGGATGCTTAAACGCCTGTGGCAACCGCCCTACGATTCCAAAGCCGAGCTTTTGCCATAGGCGCACAGCCCCTTCATTGGTTGAGGCCACGAAGTTGAATTGCATTGCTTCATAGCCAAGCTCAACTGCCATTTTTTGAGAATGCTCGCACATGACGGTAGCGATACCTTGCCCTCTAGAAGAGGACGCAACCATGTAGCCACAGTTGCATACATGACTACCCGGCCCAGCTTGATTTGTTTTGATGTAGTAGGTCCCTAGTATTCCTTCATTGTTTTCTACCACATAGGTTTTGCGCGGCAACTCCATCCATAGCTTTTTCCCTTCGTTTTTTGTTACTTCGCGAGGATAGGCGTATGTTTCACCGGCCGAAGCGACCTCATGAAAGATGGGCCAGATCTTTTCGTAATCTGCTTCAGTAGCTTCGCGTATCTGCATGGGATGGACTCCTCTTAACCATAGCAGCTTAATTCTGGCCCGGCTTGTCTTGACCTCTTCAGACAACAATCAATGGACGGATAACCGGTTGAATTAATTTGGTTTTTATCGATCATCGGCTTTATTTGTCCGGTAAAAAAGAGCCGTGGCATATAGCGGGAGGATCTGGCGCAGTATCCTGTTAGCCTCCGCAGTTAACCCTATGATATTTATTAACATTACCAGCGCACATTGTGTCTGGATAGCTTAGGGTAGGGTAGATATCAGATGGTGTGCTCAGAACAATAGCCGCCAAAGCTGCCAGATCAAGATCACCGCCGAACTCGATGGCGTCGGGGTGCACCTGCCCCCACCCAGTTCTGAGCCGCCAGGGCCTGCAACCAAAACCCCGCTCAGGGGTTTTTTCCCGGCAGCGCCCGATGCTTAGATCAAATTTTAGAGATGGGTTGGACCTGCCCGCTGGGATCAGCGCTTATCATAGATGATTTTTAATACTCATCCCTCACCAACCAGCGCAAGCACTAATTATAAATATAATTTATGCAACCTTCATTTGTATTTTTCAACATAAGGAATAATCTTAGCGGAGACCACATCACTGACTATTTTACCGCCAACCTCTTCGACCCAAACTTCTGCGATGCCATTTTGGATGGTTGCATTAGGCTGATAACTCTTGCCTTTTTCAGCATTAAAATTAATGCGAACAAAAGTTTCATGGAGGTTAAATGGACCACCCATCCTCCAAACCCCATTGGGGGCATAGATAACATTAACTATGACAACTCTATGACCAGATGGAACCTTGAAAACAACATCTTTTCTCGCTTTAAACAAACCCCAATTGAGAAAATTATCATCTGAATGATTAAAGAAAAGTGATATCAACCCTTCATCTTTTTCTTTCATCCAATTATGAAGAAGCGAATAGTTGTCATCCACGACATTGTAAGGGTTAGTTGCTGCACAACCTGGTAGTGAAGCAGATAGAACTATTATATAGGTAATTAAAAAAATATTTTTCATGAAAACTTGTGATCTATAAAACCTCAACTAAAGTAAAGACTCCTCATACATAGATTTAACTGATTTATCAGGCAAGTAACTTTATTTCATCATCCGGAAACCTTGATTGATTTAATACCCCTATCTATTTGCATCGATTCAGCAGCTTTCGATAGAGCTTCCATTTCTGTTGAGGATAGCTCAACGTCTTCCTCAACCAAAAAATCGACTAGCGCTTCGACTCCAAGTCCCCATTCATTGAATTTGTAAATGTACCCGTATATTTCTATGCGAGCACCTTCTTTAAGCTTGTGAGCGACAGCCGCATACGCTTGCTTTGATAACTCTAGGTTGTGTTTTTGTATGCTAACCATTGCACACCTAACGACCAAGCTCACCGGCCGCTTTGAAGCGCAGCGGAAAAGCGGTCAGGTGAAGCGCCTTGTTAGCATTATGCTCATGACCATATGGCACAGAAACGAACTTATACATATTCATGAAAACAAATCAGAAAAAAAGTCGCCACTATCATCTGTGTCCATAGCAATATCCATATCTTCATCAGTATCAACATCTTCATCTACGTCATCAGTAGATGCATATTCTTCTTCGTAATTTTCCGAAAGACTTGCTTCTGAAAAATTAATCGCTGATGCGTCAGTAAGAGTTGAATCATATTCGCCTAAGCCTAAATTATCGATTCCTCCAATATTTTCTAATTCTGCGTTAAAGTTAGCCAAAGCTTGTTCAATTTGGTATTGGTTTATAGCTCCCATGACCAAATTCGAAGCTATCATTCCAGTAAAAACACCAAGTGCAGTTTTCATTACAGAATTACCCTTGGCTGCTTGCTTAAGATTTTCCCCGTACTGTCTCGGATTGCTCTTTATCTTGTTTAGCATGCTAATGGCTTCTTGGTCGCCACTTTTGCGAATATACTCTTCTGCAGCATCTTGCTTTGTGATTTCAGGTTGAGCATTTAGTTTTTCCTTTATTTTTTCTGCCATTTCCAATGTTTGTGCTTTGTCGCCACTTTGAACAGCTTCAATTAAGCTATCAAGAAGAATTTTTATCCTGTCTTTTTCTAATGAGTCGCTGATGTTTATTGCTTGATGGATTATGGGTGAAACCTTTAATTTGAAAACAGCCTTCGATTTCTCAATGGCAGCTGAAAGCATTTCTATATTTACACTGAGCGATTCAAGAGCACCTTGTTTATCTTTTATATATTCATCATTTTCAATCAACAATGTGGCAGTTTCTACTTCATTTTCCTCGACGCTTCCATCTGCGGCAATGCACACAGCCAATAGCTCTGGTACTAATTTAGAATAAAAGGAATAATTAAACCCAATAGATGTAACAGGATCCTTATCAAGGGCTAAGCTACTTTCGTGTGCATTATCACTATTAGTTGTTTTTGAAGGTAGTGATTTCTTTTTAGCTTCTTTATCGGCATTGGAGCTAATAGCCCATATAGCTATTCCAGCACCAATAGCAAAACCAATCCACCCCCCAAGCCATATGCCAATACCACCAAATATAGCCACGCCGGTAATATAGGTGCCGACTTCTTGTTTTTTCTCATTTTCAGACATAAATCACCTCTACATCAGTTTCTATTGTTTGAATATGCTAACATTTGTATAACGACCCGAGCACTTTTCCCCGGGGAGTGGATTGATTGGAACCAGCGTACCTCTTTGACTTATATGAGAAAAGTGTTCTTTTTCACAGAACTGGCTATGCGAAAAGCGACCCGTGAGTGTATCCCCGCTGCTTGAGCGCTACATCTCTGCCGAATAATTTATAGCCCACTGATAGTCAACGCCTTATTGTGCAGACAGTTTATAAAGGGTGCATGCGCGTTGTGTGTTATCGCCTCCCAGCCATTCCCGTCAGGCAGTAACCCAGAGGCTATACCGGAAGGTGGCTTCCCCCATCACCCTCCAAGCCGGCAAGGAGCTGCTTGCGCTATCGAAACAGACCCGAAGGGGCGAGACAGGGATGTCGAGCCGTTCCGTGCGGGCAGGAGGCCCGCTCGGAACGGCCGATAGCGGAAGCAGTGACGCGCGCAGCCGAAGGCCGGATTGGTGGGGTCCGCCGGGGATTCTTAAGGGGGCGGTGGTCGCCCCCTTAAGGCACCTGTCGGGGTGCTTCCCGACACCCCCCCCTGCCGCAAGGCAGAACCCCCGCGCCAAAGGCGCTCCTACGATGCTCCCCTACGCCGGAACTTCACCCCCCCATTCCAGGCAAAAAGCCATTAGCCATTACAACCTTTAGCCAAGGCCCCTTGCTCATTGTTTGCTGAGACTCTACGCCCGAGCAGCCAGATACTAAACAGAAGGAGAATACTCCCTACCCACTGCAATCCGCCAAAGTGCTGCCCAAGCAAAAGCGCTGAAAGTATTACCGCCGTAAGCGGCTCTAACAGAGTCGCTACAGTAAGCGCCGTAGGGCTTAAACGTACAGCGCCCCAACTGAAAGCCAGTAGCGCCAGAGCCGCAGTTACAATGCCGAGATATAAAAACCATGCTTGGGGTGGAATTTCTGTTGGCCATATGAATGGACTGAACAGAAAATTCAAGCTCATGATGACGGCCGCCACTAGGGTCAAACAGGCGGCTGTCGGGCCGGCCCCAAGCGCTTTTGAGATACGCCCATTAACCATGGAAAATCCAGCGTATAAAAATGCTGACCCTAGTGAAAAGGTGACACCCAACACCATACTCCCCGAACCAAAGTGTTCAGCGCTATCGGCATTACGAGTGGTGATTAGTACGGTACCCGACAGCGCCCCCAGCAGCACCAGAAAGAGTTGTAGATCTGCTCTTTCTTGTCCACGGATGATTGAAATAACTGTCACTATGACGGGTGGCATACAGAGGGCTATCAGCGTTGGCACTGCAGCCCCCATTTGCTCAATACCAAGAAACCATAACAACACGTAGCCTGCCATTGCGGCACCAGCAAGAATTATAAGTGGCAGCAATGGTGCGATCCTGCTCCATAAAATCCTGTTCCAAAAAAATCCAACTAAAACAACAGCACCAATGACAAAACGCCAGAAAGATACATTCCCAGGAGAAAAACCATACTGCGCGACCAGAATATTAACCACCAGCGCTCCTGTCCCCCAAATAACCCCGGCTCCGCAAGCTGAGAGCAATGCCAACACCTGAGAAGAGGGTTGAAGGTTTAATTCAGTAGTGGTTGTTTCCATTTTTATAGTTCTTCGTTTTTATGGATAGCGCCTGCATAACCGCAAGAGCAAACCTGACAAATGAGCTGGCTCCGATTTACCGGGAAATGGTCAAGAACCGCCCAATGAAATCAAAATCTGGAGTGTACTGGGCTAATTGGTTTCGGCTGTTATTTTTTAACTGAAAAAAACCAATTCATAGCCGTAAACCCCCTGCGCAGTACCCAGCCCCCCAGCGCCCGTAATCCATTGATATTGCTTGATCAGTTGTTTAATTTCTAGCGCAGACCCTGTTATTCGCTCATTAATTGACCTCACCCAGTTCACTCCTTATAAGGTGACCCCCCATCACCCTCAAGGCCGGTAAGGCGCTTCTTTCGCTATCGCAAGAGGCCCGAAGGAAGGGATGATGAACAGGGTGTTCGAATGCCGCGGAGGCCATGGACGCCCGATAGCAGAAGCAGTGAAGCGCGTAGCCGAAGGCCGGCCTGGTGGAGCCACCGGCGCTCAAGAACGCCCCCCTACACAGCCGCCAGGGCGACGCAGACCTCATCCAGAATCTGTTGCTGGTCCTTGCCATCGCACTCGATGGTGATGTCGGCCACCTGCTGGTAGAGGGTGCGGCGCTCGGCAAACAGCTCCTCGAAGCTCTGGTCCGGGCGGCGGGCGATGCCGCGGGTTTCGTAGTTGCGAATACGGCGCTTGAGCTCGGCCAGGGAGGCGTCGAGGAAGACAATGGGGCCAAAGCCGCGCAGGTGGCGCATCCCCTCCTGGCCATAGACCGCGCTGCCGCCGGTGGCGATGACGTGATTGGGCAGGAAGGACTCGAGCAGGGTCTGCTCCTCGATGTAGCGCAGCTGCAGGTAGCCGCTCTCGTCCAGGATATCCTGCAGGGGTTTGCCTTCACGCAACTGGATCAACAGATCTGTATCGACAAAATCCAGCGCCAGCTCCTTGGCCAGCTGCACACCGATGGTGCTCTTGCCGGCGCCGGGCATGCCAACCAGTATTACGCTGCGTTGTGGGGTCATGGAGAGGGCTCACGTAAGTTAAATCACCCTAGTGTAACCAAGCCCATTGCGCGGGAAAACCGTTACCATTCGTATGGCTGATACCCCGCCATAATCGCCCCTGCCTTCTCATCCCCGGGGATTCTCTCTATGCTGAGTCCCTGTCCCCATCAGCGCAGCGACGAGTCCCATGAGCGACATCTATCTGGTTCGACACGGCCAGGCTTCCTTCGGCACCGCCAACTACGACCAGCTCTCCGAGTTGGGCTACCAGCAGTCCCGCTGGCTGGGCGAATACTTTGCCCGCCGAGGGGTCGAATTCGACCGCATCGTCATCGGCGGCCAGGCCCGCCACCGCCAGACCGCTGAGTCGATCTGCGAGGGGATGAACGCATCGCAACCGCTGGAGTGCATCGAGGGGTTCAGCGAATACGATTTCGAGGCCATTTTCCAGCTCTACCTACAACAGTTCCCGGACCAGCGCCCGACCGAGGGTGAGCGTGACCGCACCGTTTTCTACCGGCTGCTGATCCGCGCCCTGCACGCCTGGGCGGACGATACCCTGAGGGGTGAACTACCGGAGAGCTGGCAGCAGTTTGAAAGCCGGGTACGGGACGCCCTGGAGGCGGTTCGTGATACCTCGCGCGGCAGCAAGGTGCTGGTGGTGAGCAGCGGCGGCGCCATCTCACTGGCCACCAGCCTGGTGCTGGAGGCCCCCCCCAGCGCCATGATCAGCCTCAACCTGCAGCTGCGCAATACCGGGGTGACCCGCCTCAGCAACAGCCGCAATCGCGCCCACCTGTTCAGCTTTAACGAAATGTACCACCTCGACGACAGCGAACGGCACCACGCGATCACCTACAGCTAACCATCGACACCTACACAATAAGAACGAGACCAGGGAGCACCCCATGAATTTTGAGTACAGCGACAAAGTGAACGACCTACTGGCGCGGGTAAACGGCTTCCTCGACCAGCACCTCTATCCCATCGAGGCCCAGCTGCTTGAGACCATCGACACCCAACCCGACCGCTGGGCCATTCCTCCCGAGATCGAGGCGCTCAAGGCCAAGGCCAAGGCGGCGGGACTGTGGAACCTGTTCCTGCCGGAGTTCGAGGATTACGGCTACGGTCTCACCAACCTCGAGTACGCACCGCTGGCGGAGGTAATGGGCCGCACTCGCTTCGGCAGTGAGGTGTTCAACTGCAGCGCCCCCGACACCGGTAACATGGAGGTGCTGGCCCGCTACGGTAACGAGGAGCAGAAGGAGCGCTGGCTCAAGCCCCTGCTCAACGGCGAGATCCGCTCGGCCTTCGCCATGACCGAGCCGGAGGTTGCGTCTTGCGACGCCACCAACATCGAGACCCGCATCACCCGTGACGGCGATGAGTACGTGATCAATGGTCGCAAATGGTACATCTCCGGCGCCTGCGATCCCCGCTGCAAGATTCTTATCGTGATGGGCAAAACCGACCCGGACAACGCCAACCGTTATATCCAGCAGTCGCAGATCCTGGTGCCCATCGACACCGACGGCGTCACCATCGTGCGCCCGATGAAGGTGTTCGGTAACGACGATGCCCCCGAGGGCCACGCCGAGATCCGCTTCGACAACGTGCGTGTGCCGGCCAGCAACATCCTGCTGGGCGAGGGGCGCGGCTTCGAGATCGCCCAGGGCCGCCTGGGCCCGGGCCGTATTCACCACTGCATGCGCCTGATTGGTGCCGCCCAGCGCGCCCTGGAGATGATGTGCGTGCGCGCCGAGAACCGTATCGCCTTTGGCCGCCCACTGATCAAACAGGGATCGGTGCGCGAGGATATCGCCAACTCCGTGTGCGAGATCGAGCAGGCGCGCCTGCTGACCCTCAAGGCCGCCGACATGATGGACCGCCAGGGCAACAAGGCCGCCAGGGAGATGATCGCCATGATCAAGGTGGTGGCGCCGCGCATGGCCTGCCAGGTGATCGACCGCGCCATGCAGCTGCACGGCGCCGCCGGCCTCAGCCAGGACTTCCGTCTCGCCGAGCTCTACATGTACGCCCGTACCGTGCGCCTGGCCGATGGCCCGGACCAGGTGCATATGATGCAGCTGGGTCGCGACCTGGCACGCCGCTGGAACGGGCAATAGTTCAACATCGAGGATGCGAACAGGATGAGTGAACAGATCGAAACCCTTAACGAAACCCTGCTGGCGGACTATCTGGAGCAGCAGGTGCCCGGTTTCAAGGGACCGCTGACCGCCACCAAGTTTTCCGGCGGCCAGTCCAACCCCACCTTCAAGATCGAGGCGGCCTCCGGCACCTACGTGCTGCGTCGCCAGCCGCCGGGCAAGCTGCTGAAATCGGCCCATGCGGTGGATCGCGAATACCGTGTGATCAAGGCGCTGGCCGACAGCGAAGTGCCGGTGGCCCAGGTCTATCACCTGTGTGAGGATCCCTCGGTGATCGGCTCCATGTTCTACCTGATGGAGTTCTGCGACGGCCGCATCTTCTGGGACGCCGCCCTGCCGGAGGTGGACACCGCCACCCGCAGCGCCATGTACGACGAGATGAACCGGGTACTGGCGGCGCTGCACAGCGTCGATATCGACGCCGTCGGCCTCAGCGACTACGGCAAGCCGGGCAACTACTTCGAGCGCCAGCTGGGACGCTGGAGCGCCCAGTACCGTGCCTCGGAGCTGGAGCGGATCGAGGCCATGGAGCAGCTGATGGGTTGGCTGGAGCAGAATATGCCGGCCGACGATGGCCGTGTGGCCCTCTCCCACGGCGACTTCCGCCTCGACAACCTGATGTTCCACCCCACCGAGCCGCGGGTGATCGCGGTGCTGGACTGGGAACTCTCCACCCTCGGCCACCCCTTCGCCGACCTCGCCTACCAGTGCATGCAGCTGCGCATGCCCGGCAAGATCGGCAACATGTCGGGGCTGATGGGGGTCGACCTCAAGGCCCTGGGTATCCCCAGCGAGCAGGAGTACATCGCCCGCTACTGCCAGCGGATGGGGATCGAGAAGATCGATAACTGGGCCTTCTACCTGGCCTTCAGCTTCTTCCGCCTGGCGGCGATTGTACAGGGGGTCGCCAAACGCGCCGCCGATGGCAACGCCTCCAACCGCGAGGCCGCCAAGGTGGGGGCCTTTGTCGGACCGCTGGCGGAGCTGGCCCTCGGCGTGATCCAGCAGGAGGGGGGGCGCTAGGGCCCACCCCGTCTCCTCTCCCAATAACAACCACCGAATCTTTCGAATAACCGGAACCTGGAGTGATCATGAAAGCAATCCTGTGCGAAGCCTTTGCGCCACTCGACCAGCTCACCTACAAAGAGCTCCCCGATCCCGTCGCCCGTAAAGGGGAAGTGGTGATCGATGTCGCCGCCGCCGGTGTCAACTTTCCCGACGGCCTGCTGGTGCAGGGGCTGTACCAGATGAAGCCCCCCTGCCCCTTTGTACCGGGCACCGAGATCGCCGGCACCATCAGTGCCGTCGGTGAGGGGGTTAACCACCTCAAGGCGGGGGATCGCGTGGTCGGGGTGACCATGCTCGGCGGCTATGCCGAGAAGGCGGCCCTGCCGGCCAGCACCGTAATGCCACTGCCCGATGCCATCCCCTTCGAGGAGGCGGCGGGGCTGATCACCGCCCACGCCACCGCCCACCACGCCCTCAAGCAGCGCGCCAACCTGCAAGCCGGTGAAACCCTGCTGGTGACCGGCGCCGCCGGCGGTACCGGGCTGGCCGCCGTACAGATCGGCAAGGCGATGGGGGCGCGGGTGATCGCAGTCTGCTCCAGCGCCGAGAAGCTGGCTGTGGCCCAGGCCAACGGCGCCGATGTACTGATCAACGCCAGCGAGCAGGACCTCAAGGAGGAGATCAAGAAAGCCACCGGTGGCCAGGGAGTGGATGTGGCCTACGAGGTGGTGGGGGGCGATACCTTCGACACCCTCAGCCGCTGCATGGCCTGGAACGGCCGCCTGCTGGTGATCGGCTTTGCTTCCGGGCGCATCCCCGAGCTGCCGGTCAACCTCACCCTGGTGAAGGGCTACGCCGTGCTCGGCGTTTTCTGGGGTACCTTCACCCAGAAGCAACCCAAGGATTTTATCGCCAACATGATGGAGCTGATTCAGTGGTACCTGCAGGGCAAGGTCAAGGTGGTGGTGGACCAGTGCTTCCCGCTGGAAAACGCCGTCGATGCGATCAACAAAGTGATGAACCGTCAGGTGATGGGCAAGGTGATTCTCACCCCCTAACCGCCCCACCCCAAAACGAACAACGATAGAAGGAGAGTACCGTGGCAACACAGCTGTTTGATTTAACCGGAAAGATCGCCCTCGTCACCGGCGCCAGCCGCGGCATCGGTGAGGAGATCGCCAGGCTGCTCGCCGAGCAGGGCGCCCATGTAATTGTGTCCAGCCGCAAGGTGGACGACTGCCAGACGGTAGCCGATTCCATCAAGGCCAACGGCCACAGCGCCGAGGCGCTGGCCTGTCACGTCGGCAGCATGGAGGATATCGGCAACACTTTCGACTACATCCGTCGCGAGCATGGCCGCCTGGATATCCTGATCAACAACGCCGCCGCTAACCCCTACTTCGGCCACGTGCTCGATACCGACCTCGCGGCCTACCAGAAGACCGTGGATGTGAACGTGCGCGGCTACTTCTTCATGTCCGTCGAGGGGGGCAAGCTGATGCGGGAGAACGGTGGTGGCGCTATCGTCAATACCGCCTCCATCAACGCGCTGCACCCAGGCCCCATGCAGGCGATCTACTCCATCACCAAGGCGGCGGTGGTCAACATGACCCAGGCCTTTGCCAAGGAGTGCGCGCCCCTCAACATCCGCGTCAACGCGCTGCTGCCGGGGCTGACCAAAACCAAGTTCGCCGGCGCCCTGTTCACCAACGAGGCGATCCACAAGGAGGCGATTCGCAGCATCCCCATGGGCCGCCACGCCGAGCCGAAGGAGATGGCCGGGGCGGTACTCTACCTGGTGTCCGACGCCTCCAGCTACACCACCGGCCACTGCCTGGTGGTCGATGGGGGCATGACCGCCTAGACTACTCCGAAAAAAAACTACCCCAAAAAAAAAGCGGCCCCTTGGGGCCGTTTTTTTTGGCGATAGCTCAGCGCATCAGGTTGACGAACTCGGTGAAGAGCTTTTTGTCGAAGTGGTCCGACATCTGGTCGCGCATCAGCACCAGCGCCTGGAAGGGGGTCATCGCCTGCTTGTAGGAGCGCTCGGCAGTGAGAGCGTCGAACACATCGGCGATGCAGCAGATCTTGCCGTAGATATGGATGCGGTCATTGTGCAACTGCTTGGGATAACCGGTGCCATCGGCGCGCTCGTGGTGCTGCAACACGATGATGCGGCTCTCCTCCGTCAGCTCCCCACTCTGCTCCATCAGCTTGAAGCCCTTGAAGGGGTGGGTGCGCATGTGCCGCATCTCCTCGTCGGTCAGCCGGCCAGGCTTGTTGATCACCTCGGGACGGATGTTGACCTTGCCCAGGTCGTGCAGGAAAAATCCGGCCCCCAGCTCCTGCATGTCGTGGCGGTCCGACTGCCCAAACAGTGCCTTGGCCAGCATGATGCTGGTGACCCCCACGTTCACCGAATGGGTGTAGGTGTAGAAGTCGTGGCTGGTGATACGCAGCATATTGGAGGCGGTTTCCGGGTCGTGCAGGATCAGCTCAGTGACCTGGAAGATCGCTTTCTTTGATGCCCTGAGGTTGTCCGCCGTGGGGCTTTCCAGCAACCGGCTCATCAGCTCCCGCGAGTGCAGGTAGACCGCCTGGGAGCGCTTTTCAGGCCCCATCTTCTTGTCGTGCAGCGCCTCCTTGAGGGCCTCCGGAACCAGGTTGTCGGGGGTCCAGATCGTCGGCGGTTCCATCTCCTCGGGGGGGGAGGATCCGGGGTGGGCCCCATCGAGGGCCTCGCTGTCGCTAGCCGCCCAGCCCACTGGCAGCGAGCTTTTTTCCAGGTCAATATTGAAGCGCGTGATCTTGCAGCGGCGCAGCTTGTGGAGCTGCGACTCGCTCTTGATCAAAAACTCATTGCGTAAAAAGGGGTGGTCCAGCCAGCTGTTGGGGAGTTTGACATACATGCCAAGGCAAAGCTGGTCCGGGGTGCAAACGATGCTGTGCTGTTCTTCGCTCATACCTGCCCGCTACTCGCTACCGATCACTTCGCTGAACAGGTTTTTGGGAGCGCCACATTCGGGGCAGACCCAGTCATCGGCGATCTCTTCCCAGGGGGTTCCCGGCGGGGTGCCCTCCTCCGGACCGCCCTCGGCGGGGTCGTAAACATAATCACAGATATCGCAGTGGTAACGCTTGCTCATGGTGGTGTTCATCAGGTTGCTTTTGTCAGGTTATGGCCATTAGCTTGAGACGGCGGCAGCCCGGTGACCCGCAAGGGTTACTTCAGGTACTCAAAGCCTCCACTAAAGGCAAGGGAGGCAACCACCAGACTGAACACCATCATAGGCAAGCCTTTGCGCAGCCACAATAGCGGCGTAATGCGCGCCTCGGGCAGGCCGCAGCGCTCCGACTCCGACACACAGATAACGTTGGCGGTGGCGCCAATATGGGAGCCGTTTCCGCCCACCCCGACACCAATCGCCAGGGCCCACCAAAGGGGCAATACCGGCACCCCCTGGGCCTCCAACCCCTGCACAATGGGGATCATGGTGACCGTAAAGGGGATGTTATCGACGATGGCGCTAAGGATCGCCGCCACCCACATCAGCAGCAGGCAGGCCAACAGCAGCTGACCCTCCTGCTGGGCAAAGTCGGCCAGCTCGGCGCCCACCAGTCCCAGTAAGCCCGAAGCCTCCACACCTCCGACGATGACAAAAAGACCGGCAAAAAACACCAACACAGACCACTCCATTTCACCATAGAGGGGCTCCGGGTCAGGGCGCACCAGCACCAGCGCGAGGGCCGCGCCGATAAAGGCCACGTAGGAAGGAAACAGGTGGAAATGGTGGTGGATAAAAAACAGCACAATGGTGACGCTGAGAGCAAAAAGGGTCTTTTTCAGCGCCGCCGGTTGCTTGATCGCCTTGCTCTCGTCGAGGTCCAGGTCCACCGTGATGGGCTGGCTGAGGTAGTCGCGAAACTGGTAGAGCACCAGACCCACGGTGCTGAACCAGACCAGGCTGATCACCGGGAACATGTGCAGCATAAAGCTGAGAAAATCGATCCCTCCGGCACTACCGATCATGATGTTGGGGGGATCCCCTACGAGGGTGGAGGCACCACCGATGTTGGAGAGCATCGCTTCCGCCATCAGGTAAGGGAGCGGGTTGATGTTGAGCAGGCGGGTAATCAGTACCGTCAGGGGGGCGAAGATCAACACCGTGGTGACGTTGTCGAGGAACATACTGATGACACTCACCGCCATGCAGAGGAACACCAGCAAGCGCTTTGGGTCCCGCCCCGAGGCCTTGGCGATCTTGATCGCCAGGTACTCAAAGCCGCCGGTCGGGCGCAGCATAACCACCATCATCATCATGCTGATCAGCAGGAACATGGTGTTGGCATCGATCGCCATCACCGCCTCAGACTGGGAATAGAACCCCATAAGGCTGCCCACCCCGATCATCACCACGGCGCCCGCCACCGCTGCACTCGAACGGTGAATAACTTCGGTAAATATGACGATATAGGCCAACACCATGGTGATCAGCGCGGCGCCCATGGCAACCGTAAAACCCGCTTGACTCTCCATATCCCCCTGCTCCTTTTTCGTTATCCGCCGCGGCGACCGGCCGCGTTGTTTCTAGAGCTTATCCAGCAGCCGCTGGGCGATGGTTATGCGGGTTACAATCCCTCGGTACTGGCCGCTTTTGTCCACCACAAACAGGCAGGTGCTGTCTTTATCGGCCATCAGCGCCAACCCCTTGGTGAGGGACGATTCGGGGGTAACCACATAGTATTTCTGGGTGATGTGCTCATCGATAGGCAGGCGACACCAGTGCGCCATGTCGGGTTCGATATCGTGCAGCGCCACCGCCTCGTCGCCCAGCACATGGGCCGCCTTGACCAGGTAGTCGGGCAGCATCATCTTGGCCAGCAGGTCGTAGAGGCTGACCGCGCCGCTGATCTGCCCCTCGGCGTCCATCACCGGTAGTGTAGAAACCCGATAGTCGGAGCAGTCCCGTAACAGCTTCTCCAGGGTATCCCCCCGGTGCAGAATGCTGGTCATCTGTGCTGAGTCACCCAGGTTCATGGCCCCTCTCCACTCGCTGCTGATCCCTGTGTACCCCATTATGGATAGCCGGAGGCTGGAATGCCAACGTCCCACCGGTTTTCAACAGTTTCACAGGAAAGAGTTGTGGCCAGGCTGTGGATAACCCGGCGAAGCGCTGAAGTGGCCCGCTTCACAGCGCGCTGACTACTTTTGCAGCAGTGTGAAAAGGGGGCACGGCCCCCTCCTCAGGCACCCACTTCGGCGGTCGTACCCGGCTCGGTGGCCACGAAGGGCCGGTAGCGGCTCATCAACACAAATGCGGCCGGCACGAAGTAAAAGGAGAGCAGGGTGGTCAGCAGGGTACCGCCGGCCACTGCCACCGCAAAGGGAGGCCAGAAACCGCCCCCCTCCAGAATCAACGGCATAAAGCCCCCCAGGGTGGTGATGGTGGTTGAGGTGATGTGGCGGGTACAGACCCCCACCCCATGGACAATGGCCGCGGGCTCTCCCCGCGCCGCCTCGGGGCTGGATTTCAGCTCCGCCAAAATCACGATGGCGGCGTTGATCGCCAGCCCCATCAACCCCAGCAGGCCAATGATGACGTTGAATCCAAACGCAAAATCAAACAGGTAGAGACTCAGCAGCCCCAGTCCGGCGGCCTGGATCGCGGTCACCAGAATGAGCGCGCTGAGGCGGAAGCTGTTGAACGAGAGCACCAGCACGGTGACCAGCAGGGTGATGATCACGCCGATATCCACCAGCAGGTTACCCACCGCCTCGTCCCGCTTGGCGGATTCCCCACCGATCTCCAGGCGATAGCCGGTGGGCAGGGTAAACTCGGCGGCTTCCAGCTCCCGCTGGTAGGCCGCTAGAGCCGTGGCGGGCAGCACACCGGCGCGAAGATAACCGGCGATGGTGTTGACCCGCTCACCGTCACGACGGGGGATAGCCCCCCGGCTGGGCTCGATCTCCACCTGGGTCAGGGCCGAAAGAGGAACACTGGCACCGCTGGTCGGGGTAATGCTGATGTCCCCCAACTGTCCCGGTTGGCGCCGCAGCTCGTTGGCTACCCGCACCCGTACCGGGATCGATTCGGTGGACTCCAGTACCGAGCCCTGAACGCTCCCCTCGAGGGCGTTGCGCAACTGCCCCGCAATGGCGGTCAGGGTCATTCCCCCCTGCAGGCTGGACTCCTCGTTGACGCTGAGCCACACCTTGGGGGTACCCGGTTGCAGGGTGGCGCGCGTATGCACTACCGATTCGGTCTGCGCCAGGATGGCCCGCGCCTTATCCCCCAGCTGCTTGAGGGTATCGAGGCTGGGGCCGTAGATCCGCACCTCCACCGGCGCGTCAAAGGGCGGCCCCTGCTCCAGCTTGCGCACCAGGATCTGGGCCTCGGGGAAGCGCTCGTCCAGCATCCGCTGCAGCGCCGGTATCACCCGGTTGGCGGCCTTGAAATCGGTTGCCTTCACCATCGCCTGGGCGTAGTTCTGGGCCCCCTGCTGGGCCGGTATCAGGTTGTAATAAAAGCTGGGAGCATTGTTGCCCACAAACCACTGCACCGACTCGATCTCCTCCTGCTGGTTGAGGTGGACACCGATGGCGTCGGTCATGCGCCGGGTTGCGCTGAGGCTGGTCTGGGACGGCAGAAAGAGCTCGATCTGAAACATATCCCGGTCGGAGGCGGGGAAAAACTGCTCGGTCAGTTCACCCGCCGCCCGAAATCCCGCCAGGGGCACCAGGCTGACCAGCAGCAGGGTCAGCCAGGGGCGGCGCAGCGCCAGCTCCAGCGAACGCTGGAACCCGCGGGACAACCAGGGCAGGGTGAGGCCACGATGGTACCAGTGCTCGCCGGCATGGCCCGCTTTCAGAAAGCGCCCCGCCAGACCCGCCACCAGACTGTGGGAGATGAGATAGGAGCCCACCAGCGAGAAGATCACGCTGAGGGCGATGCCACCGACAAACTCCCCCGCCCCACCCGGCATCAGCACGATCGGCATAAAGGCAAGGATGGTGGTGAGGGTAGAGCCCAACAGGGGCAGCCAAAGGTGATGCACCGACTCCATCACCGCATCGATGGCCGAGCGCCCCTTCTGGCGCAGGAACTGGATGCTGTCCACCATCACGATGGCGTTATCCACCATGATACCCAGCGCCACCACCAGTCCGGTCACCGACATCTGGTGAATCGGCAGCCCGTAGTAGTTCATGCAGGCGAGGGTAAAGAGCACCGTCAGTGGCAACGAGCTGGCGACGATGATCGCTGAGCGCCAGCCCAGGGTCAGCAGCAGCACCAGCGAGATGATGGCAAAACCGATCAGCACATTTTCCACCAGGCCGCCGAGGCGGGCGTTGGTGTAGCCGCTCTGGTCGAACAGTACCTCCAGCTCGACGTTACCCGGCAGCAGGCTCTCAAAACGCTCCTGCTCACGATCCACTCGCGCCCCCCAGAGGTCGATTCGTTGCCCGCCCCCCATGCGCACGGCCACCACGACTGCGGTGTCGCCCTCCACCAGGGCCAGCTCCTCCTGCGGCCACTGGATCGAGCGTTCCACCCGCGCCAGGTCGCCCACCCGGTAGACAAACCCCTGGGCATCGGTGCGCAGCGGGATCGAGCGGATGCGTTCGAGGGAGTCCAGCGCCCCCTCCAACTCCACCTGCAACTGGTTATTGTCGTTCACCAACCGCCCCGCGGTCACCTTGGCATCGGCCGCGGCGATGCGGGCCGAGACGGTCTCGGGGGTCAGCCCCATGGTGCTGGCCAGGTGCTGGTCGATCTCGACCAGCACCTCCTCGACGGGTTCACCGTAGACCTCGACGTAGTCGGTGCCCGACAAGGCCCTCATCCGGCTCTGCAACTCCTTGCCGTAACGGCCCAGAGTAGCCAGGTCGAGGTCGCCGGGGCCGCGCCACTTGAGGGCGATAATGCGGGTAAAGGCGTAGCCCCGATCATCATCCAGCGAGGGCTTGCCCGCCCCCGCGGGCAGGGTCCGCTCCACCTCCCCCAACAGGTCCCGGGCTTTGGACCAGATCGGGTCCGGCTCCACTACTTCATCTTTCAACTCCAGCCGCACCAATGAGATACCGGGACGACTGGTGGAGGTAATCAGCTTGATCTCCGACAGCTTGCGCAGGCGGTTCTCGATGGGCTCGGTCACCAGCGCCTCTACCCGCTCGGCACTGGTTCCGGGAAACGCGGTAATGACGGTGGCCACCCGGCTGGTGATGCGCGGGTCTTCTGATCTGGGCAGGGTCTTGAGGGCGCCCAGTCCGGCCACCACCAGGATGGCGATCACCAGGGAGACCAGGCGACCATTGGCAACGAAGCTACGGATCATATCAGGGCTCCAGGGCGGCGGTGACAGGGGTCAGGCGGACCCTCTGGCCGGGCACCAGTCGATGCAATCCCGCGCTGAGCAGCTGTTCTCCGTCGGCCAGACTACCGCTGACAAAGGCCCGCTCCTGGTTGGCGTAAAGAATACGCACATCCCGCGCCTCCAGCCGGTAGAGTCCGCTGTCGGCTTCGGGCTGCAGCACAAACACATTCCACAGGCCGCGCACCCCGTCGGTGAGCGCGGTCAGGGGTACCCAGAATCCGCTCGCTTCAACATGTTCATCGATCAGCAGTTGAGCCAGCTCGCCGTTCACCACCGCCGCCTCAGGGGGCAGTTGTAACCGCAGCTGAACGGTGCGGGTCACCGGGTCCACGTTGTAACCACGGGCGATCAGGCTGGCTTCAAACGTCTGGCCGGCGATCTCCACCGGCATACGGGGACGGAGCTGAGCCAGCAGACGCACCGGCACCCCCACTTTCACCTCGGCGCCGCCCCGCAGCAGCAGCGACAGGGCGGGAGTGCCGGCGCCCACCACCTCACCGGGCGCGATCAGGCGCTGGTCCACTACTCCATCGAAGGGCGCCCTTAACAAAGATTTTTCCCGGCGCAGCCGATTGGCCTCCAGCCCTGCGCGGGTACTGGACTGTTTGGCCTGCAGCGCCTGGCGCCGGCTCTCCAGCTCATCCAGGCTCTGCTGCGAGGCAAATCCGCTGCTGCTGAGTGAACGAATCCGGCTCAGGTTGGAGTCCACCAGCTGCAGTTCGGCGACCAGCTCCTGCTGTTGTGCTTCAAGGCGCTGCTGATCGGTTTCCAGAAGTCGGGTATCCAGCTGAGCCAGCGGGTCCCCCGCCGCCACCCGATCCCCTTCGTCTACGAACAGGCTGGCCACCTTACCCGCCAGCTCGAACCCCAGCTGGGCCTGCTCCTTCACCTGGACACTCCCCATAAAGCGGCGCTGCGCCTCGTAGCCAGGCAGCTCCACCAGCGTCTCTCCCACCGCCCGATGGCTGTACTCCTCGGACGCTTTAGCCGCTCCCTCGCTGGCCCGGTCGAGACATCCGGCCAGCAGCAAGGGGAGGAGGAGGGCCATCAGCCCGCTGAGTGGTGCCTGGAGGGGAAACATAGCAAGGTCCTTTCGATCGTGAGGTGCGCCCGGCGAGGCCGGCGGCAGGTCCTGGATTATTCTAGACTGACGCGTCCAGTTTAATTACACTAAACTAGACTGTCTAGTTCGATTTAAATCGAAGCGCACCCCCTTTTATTCCCTTTGCGATTCCCCCTGGCCGGAATCGACCCGACAGGTGACAGGTGTTTATGGTTAGAACCCGAAGCAAGAGCGAAGAGAAGCGCGACCAGATCCTTGAGGCCGCCGTTACCCTGTTTATCGAGCAGGGGTTTGACGCCACCAGCATGGACCAGATCGCCCAGCTGGCCTCGGTCTCCAAGCAGACGGTCTATAGCCACTTCGGCAATAAGGAGGAGCTGTTCAGCGCCTCCATCCGCTGCAAATGCATCAGCCACCAGCTGGCAGAGGCGGATTTTCGTGAGTTCAATGACCCGCGCAGCGCACTGGCCACCATCGCCCTGCGCTTTCACGAACTGCTCCACAGCCCGGAGGCGATCCATGTTCACCGTACCTGTGTCGCCCAGTCGGAGACCCACCCGCAGTTGTCGAGCCTGTTTTTCAAAGAGGGGCCCAATAGCATGTTCGAGCAGGTGGCCCGACTGCTGGAGTCCTTTTCCGCCCGCGGTCTGCTGCGGGTGGAGGAGCCGCGTTTCGCTGCGGTGCAGTTTTTGATGATGGTCCACGGCGAATCACGCCTGCGCCTCGAGCTCAACGTGCCCCCCCTTCCAGAGGAGGAGAACCAGCGCTATATCGATAACTGCATCGACGCCTTTATGCGCGCCTACGGGGTATAGAAACGCTGCTTTTCATCGTCCCCGGGCGGTCCAGTGGCCAAGATGAAAGGTAATGCAACGGGCCTGACGCAGCTCGGCTGCCCGGCAATAAACGCCCCTAGTACTCAATCACCATCGCCTGCTCCACCAGCTCGGGGGGCAGTTTGAGGCCGAGCCGGTTGAGCAGCGGCTGGTTAACGATCACATCCACCTGCGTATTCTGGGTAATCGGGATCTCGGCTGGGGAGGTTCCCTGCAGGATACGCAGCGCGGTGCGACCGACGTAACTGCCCATCTCTTCCGGCACATGGGCGATGGTCAGCATCACAAAGGGGGCCAACCAGCGGTAGGCCGACAGGGTCAGCACACCGGCATGGGTCTGCGCGATCTGCAGGGCCCGGCGCTCGTCCCAGTCCTCCATCCCGGCATTGTTATAGAAGTAGAGAAAATCGGTAGCCTGCGCCCGCTCGTAGGCCTGCTCCAGGCCATCCATGCTCTTCACAACCCGTATCTCCAGCTCCAGCCCCTGCTGCCGGGCCAGCTGACGGTAGTGGGGTGCCATGATGTTGTCGGTCATCCGCTCCACCATGACCAGAACCCCCCTTTGGGCCTGCGGTCGCATCTGTTTGACGGTGGAGAACAGCTGCTCGGTCGAGTCCACTTCAAGCATGCCGGTGGCGTTGCTGTACGGGTAGCCGTAGGCCTCTCCGCTGAGGTTGACTCCGCAGAAGACCACCGGGGTGTCGCCGTTTTTGAGGTAGGGCTCCACCAGGAACCGGGAGGCAGCGTCATCGCAGGCGATCACCACATTCGGGTGCCACTGCTGGATCAGCTGCCACGCCTCGCGCCCTACCCTCTGCAGCTGCTCCGGGTGTGGGTAGTGCTTGGCGTTCATATTGAGTTCGCGGATCTCGCACTGGTCCATGAGCTGCAGCCAGATCGACTTGGTCACTGCACGCTGCCAGGCATAGTCGCTGTTGTAGGAGTTCACCAGCAGGCAGCGCGACGAGGCATCTCCCCTGGCCGACGGCACCAGCACCAGCCAGCACAGCGCCACCCCAAACAGCATCTCTCGAAGCATAAGCCTGCTCTCCCACTAGCGACTCCATCGCTCGCAAGTAGCGGGCTCGCTGTTATGGAGTTACACAGAGTTCGTCCCTAATCTCAGTACCACTATAGCCGCAGACTTTCGGTGGTGACGATCTTTGTGTGAAAATTGGCATTTATGACGAGGAGAGCGCATGCAGATCTGGGTTGACGCCGACGCCTGCCCCAAGGTGATCAAGGATATTCTGTTCCGGGCCGCACAGCGTACCCAGACCCCCCTGGTGCTGGTCGCCAACCAGTCGCTGGCGACCCCGGCCGGGAGCCTGATCCGCTCGGTGCAGGTCGCCGCTGGCTTCGATGTGGCCGACAGCTACATTGTCCAGCAGCTCAACGGAGGTGACCTGGTGGTCACCGCCGATATTCCGTTGGCGGCCGAGGTGGTGGAGCGGGGGGCTGTAGCCATCAACCCCCGCGGTGAACTCTACACCCCCGAAACCATCCGCCAGCGGCTGGCGATGCGCAACCTGATGGAGGAGCTGCGCAGCAGCGGCGAGCAGCTGGGTGGCCCCGCCAAATTCAACCAGCAGGACCGTCAACGATTTGCCAATACCCTCGATCGCCTGCTGGCCCAGAAGCGCTAGTGGCTGGCTGCCCCGGGGCGACGAGGAGGCGATAGCCAATAGCGAAACCCTCAGTTCCCGATCAGCGCCTTCAACAGCTCCGTCTCAACCGGATACTCGGGATAGTGGTCGCGGAAGCGGGCAAAGGCCTGGCGGGCCTGCTCTTGCTCCCCCGCTTCCAGCAACCGCTGGATACGCGCCAGCCATTGCTCGGGACTCTCTGCCTGGGCCTGGGCATCGAGGCTGGTGCCCGTGGCCGGAAGCGCCTCAACGCGGGCCTCCCCTACCTTGCCCTCCCGGGAAAGCGATGGCGCAGGTGCGGCCGGTGCAGCCTCCCGATTCATCGGCAGCGACAAGGCTGAGGCCGGAGCTATCTCGCTCATATCGGCGGTCCCTCCATGGCCCTCCTGTTCGCCGACAGTCTCACTAACGACGGCGGGTGCCTTCAGGGCTCGCGGCACCGCCGACTCAGCGGGCTCAGGCTGAAACACCCGCTTTGCCGGGCTAAAGGCTTCGGTCGAGGGTGCGTCATCCATCATTGGACCAGGAATCGGGTTAGGCGTCTGGTAGAGATAGATCAGGCTGCCGAGGGCCACCGTGGCAGCCACCGAGGTGGGCCACTGCCATCGTCGCCAGCGGGCCAGGGAGGTGGCGGGCCGGGCCGAACGAGCCTGTTCGCGGGCCGCCTGCAGTATGCGGGCATCGAGCTCAGGGCTGGGCTCCTGCTCCCTGAGCTGGCGGTACAGTCCCCTCACAAAGGCTTTGTCGCGCGAGGCGTCAGGCTCGTTCATCTCTCACCTCCTCTCCCGTTTGGGTCACGCACTCCCGCAATTTTTGGTAGGCGTAGCGCAGGCGACTTTTGGTGGCCTCCAGCGAGGCGCCCACCACCTCCGCCACCGCTGCGGCACTGAACCCCACCTCCTCCTTCAACATAAAGGCCTCCAGCTGCAGGGCGGGCAGCTGGCCGAGGCAGTGGTGCAGGCGCTGGGCCTGTTGCTGCTGCTCCGCCGCTTCCACGGGCCCCGGCTCAACCGCCTCCACCGTTTCAGTAGGCTCAGATCCTACCAGGCTAGGCCGCCGGTAGTGGTCCACCAGACGGTTGTGGGCGATGCGGTAAAGCCAGGTGTCGAAACGGGCATCGGGACGGTAACGGCGGGCCGCACCGATCACCCGACTCCACACCTCCTGATAGAGATCCTCTGCCAGGGCCGGCTGGCCACATTGGCGCAGAAAATAGCGATAGAGCCCCTGACGGTGGCGCTGGTAGAGCTGTTCGAAGGCCGCTACCTCGCCTTCGCCGTAGCGCTGCATCAGCTCGTGGTCATCCAGTTGGTCGAGGGTTCGCATAGCCATAGGGTAGCACCAGTGGTTGAGGGGGGGCGAGGCGCAGCCCCCTCCCAGGGTTTACTGCCGGGTGCCGGTGTTCGGGGCCGTGGAGAGCGGCTGGGCCAGCGCCCTGGCGGTGTGCACCAGCTGCAGGAACTCGCCCCGGTAGCCGTAGGGGTCCTGCCCCCTTGCCCCCGCCACCAGCCCGGCCACCTCCTTATAGCCAAACTCGCCACTGTAGTCATCCCCGCGCAGCAGCTGGCCAAAGCCGGCCACCGCCGCGGCGAAGCGCATCCCCTCGCTGCTGCTTTCCAGCGAGCCTTGCAGCTGGGCGGCGTTGAGGGGCTGCTCCAGCAGGCGGCTCCTCTCCTCGCCAGGCAACTTGTAACGCAGGCGCAGGTAGGCCAGTTCGCTGGAGGTGGACGGCTGCGCAAGATCCGGCGCCCGTACGTAACGCAGGGGCTCTATCCGCTCGGCCCCACTGCCCGCGAGGGTGAGTTCATAGAGGGCCGTGACGTTATGACCGGCACCAATCTCACCGGCATCAACCCGGTCGTTGGCAAAGTCCTCCCGAGCCAGCAGCCGATTCTCGTAGCCGATCAGGCGATACTCGGAGACCTTATGGGGGTTGAACTCGATCTGGATCTTGACGTCGCTGGCGATGGTCTGCAGAGTCGACCCCAGCTCGTCCACCAGCACCTTGCGCGCCTCGTTGAGGGTGTCGATATAGGCATGATTGCCGTTGCCCACATCCGCCAGCTGCTCCATCAGTGCATCGTTGTAGTTGCCCTGGCCAAACCCCAGGGTGGTAAGGCTGATGCCCGAATCGCGGCGCCGCTCGATCAGGTTTTTGAGGCTCTCCAGGTTGACCGTTCCCACGTTAAAATCACCGTCGGTGGCCAGTACCACCCGATTGATCCCCCCCTCGATAAAGCCCTGCTGCGCCATCTGGTAGGCCAGTTCAATGCCCGCCGCGCCGTTGGTGGAGCCCCCCGCCTCCAACTGCTGAAGGGCATGGGTGATCTCCCCCTGGCGGTTGCCGGCGGTAGGGGGCAGCACCACCCCCGAGGCTCCGGCGTAGACCACCAGTGAGATGCGATCCTCGGCTCGCATCTGGCGGGTCAACAGCTGCAGGGAGCGCTTGAGCAGGGGCAGTTTGTCGGCACTGTGCATGGAGCCCGACACATCCACCAGGAACACCAGGTTGCTGGCGGGGCGCTGGCTGGCCTCCACCTCGTAGCCCTGCAGGCCGACCCGCAACAGTACCCGACGGGTGTCCCAGGGAGCGGGGGCCAGCTCGGTGGTCAGGCTGAAGGGCTGCTCGCCGGAGGCCGGTCGCGGATAGGCGTAATCGAAGTAGTTGAGCATCTCCTCGATACGCACCGCATTGGCCGGCGGCAGCTGCCCGGCCCGCAGCATGCGCCGCACATTACTGTAGCTGCCGCTGTCCACATCCACGCTGAACGTGGAAACCGGCTCGTCCGCGACCCGTTTGACGCCATTGGTCTCCAGCGCCGCGTACTGTTCACGATCCACCGGCGATCCCGCATAAGCCGGTGCGATGGCGATCCGTTCGGCCAGATCTCCCCGGGGAGCCGCCAGCGTCTGCACAGCTATCCCCGAGGTGGCGGCCAAGGGTGCCTGTGCCGGCATACGCTCGAGGGATTTATCCGCCCTGGCCGGCTGATCCATGGCATCTACCCCCCCACTACCGCCCTCAAGGTTGATCGGCTGGGCCGGTCTCGGCGTCGGCAGCTGCACCGGTTTAGCGGGTACGGCGTTGACCTGCTTTTCGCTAGTGGGAGAGCTCTGTGCTGGAGAGGGGGGCTGCTGGCCACTGCCACACCCCTGCAACAACAGCAGGGTCGCGACCGCACTCAGGGCCAGGGTGGGCACTCCCAGAGAGCGTTTCGGGGCGTTGATATCAAGACGATGGGTGTTCATGGGAATCTCCTTCGATGGATGGATACCCCTATAAACGCAGCCGTTTGCAAAAAGGGTTAACCCGGGGCGATTTTTTTCACCGCACCCTCGAAACCGCCTCAACATCAGCTCTGCCGATGAATTCTGATCCCTGACAACAGACATTTCCCTTCAGCTTTGGTGTAATAGCAGTATCTGAATGTTCGGGGCCCGACCCCGCTGCCCTTATCTTTTTGGGAGAAGGAATGCCACAAGAGATCCGCTTCGGGGATTTTGTTCGTGAAATCACCACTCAGCACGAGCACCTGAGCTACAACCACGTCACCTCGACCCCGAAACTGGATGCGGAGGGTCAACCGATCCCCCTCAAGGCGCCGCCCATCCAGCTTCGTGCGATTGATGCGTTCCGGCTTATCAAACCCTACATCGGTACCCGCCTGCAGGATCAAGTGCGCGCAGTGGTTCCCCTCGCCCTCTACCTGATGCTGTTTGAGATCGTGATACTGCGCACCGATGTGGTGGACGCGGAGGTGATCGCCGCCGGGTTGATCGCCGTGATTCTCGGTTTGATGCTGTTTATGGAGGGGCTGCGGGTCGGCCTGATGCCCTTTGGCGAAGCGATGGGTACCTCCCTGCCGACCAAGGCGAAGCTGCCGGTGGTGCTCTGCATCGCCTTCCTGCTGGGCATCGGAGTCACCTTCGCCGAGCCCGCTATCGGCGCCCTGAAGGCGGCCGGGCAGATTGTTGAAGTGGAAAACGCCCCCTACCTCTACAGCCTCCTCAATGACTGGGCGGAGGTGATGGTGCTGATCGTGGGCATCGGCGTCGGCGCCGCTGCGGTTTTGGGAACCCTGCGTTTTCTATACTCCTGGAGCCTCAAGCCCCTGATCTATTTGACCGTTATCCCTACCCTGGCGCTGACTTTCTACATCGCCCAGCATCCGGAGCTAAGCAAGATGCTGGGGCTCGCCTGGGACTGCGGTGCCGTCACCACCGGCCCGGTAACGGTCCCGCTGGTGCTCAGTCTCGGCATCGGTATCGCCGCTTCCGCCGGTAAGGGTGGGAGCAGCATGTCCGGTTTTGGTATTGTCACCCTCGCTTCGCTGTTTCCGATTCTCGGTGTCATGGGGCTGGCGGTTTACGTTGAGCAAGCGGTCACTCCGGCCGAGATCATCGCCTCTGCCAACAGCCTCAGTGCCGCAACCTCTGGGCTGGCCTGGTACGAGAGCACCCCCTGGGCGGAGGTGATTGGAGGGCTGCGCGCCATTGTTCCCCTGGTGCTGTTTCTGATGCTGGTGATGCACTTTGTGCTGCGTGAAAAACTCTCCCAGCCGCGCAATATTGCTTACGGTATCCTGCTCTGCGTCATCGGCATGATCGTATTTAACCTCGGACTCAGCTACGGACTGTCCATGCTGGGCAACCAGACCGGCAGCCTGGTTCCTGCCGCCTTCACCACCCTGGAACACGTTGAGTCCTCGCCGCTCTACCACTACCGGGTGGGCATTATCATCGCCCTCACCTTTGCCTGGGTGCTTGGCTTTGGCGCCACCCTCGCCGAGCCTGCCCTCAACGCCCTTGGCCTGACGGTCGAGAACCTGACCAACGGTGCCTTCCGCAAATCCCTGTTGATGTATGCCGTTTCATTCGGGGTTGGCTGCGGCATCGCACTGGGGGTGCTGAAGATTGTCTTCAACATCCCCATCGTCTACCTGTTGCTACCCGGCTATCTTGCGGCACTGATACTTACCTGGTTCTCCAGTGAAGAGTACGTCAATGTCGCCTGGGACAGCGCCGGTGTCACCACCGGTCCGGTCACCGTCCCCCTGGTGCTGGCCATGGGGCTTGGCTTTGGTGATGCCGTGCAGGCGATCGAAGGATTCGGCATTCTTTCAATGGCGTCCATCGGCCCGATCATTTCGGTGATGATCGTCGGCCTGTGGATCAACTGGAAGGTTGCCCGCAAGCATCAGCGCTACGATGCCTCCCTTAACACCACAGCCCTGGTGGGAAAAGCCACCCTGAACCGTAAAGCTGTCTGACTCCGGAGCACTGCACCATGGCCAAAAAAGAGATTGTAGTCCTGACCGATGTCGCCCTGATTACCGCCATCGTTCAGCGGGGCAAGGCGGATGCCATTGTCAAAGCCGCACAGGAAGCCGGCGCCCAGGGCGCCAGCATTCATTACTCCCACGGTCGCGGCGTACGGGAGCGCCTGGGGATTCTGGGCCTGGCGGTGGAGGCTGAAAAGGAGGTCATCAACATCATTGTCTCCCGCGACCAGACCGACCGTATCTTTGAAAAAATCTACCTCGCCGGTGATTTCGATACCCCCGGCATGGGCTTTATGTGGGTCACTCCGGTCGAAAAGGCCGCCACCTTCGTGCCCCCCGATATCCTGGAGAAGTTTGCCCAACAGGACCGCCGTAGCCCCGAAAGACGACGGAGAAGTTGAGATGTTGCGCTCCGAGTTCCAGTCCCACAAGCTGATCACCGCGATCCTACCCAAAGGCCGTGCGGCCCCGCTTATCAACACGCTGGTTCACGAGCGCGGCATCAACCGCGTGAACGTCACCTATGCCCGCGGTGTGGGCCGCCTTACCCCGCTGCGTCATCGCGGCGTCGGCGAAAGCACCGAAAAGGAGATCGTCAACGTGATTGTCTCTGTAGAGGAGGCGGATGAGCTGTTCGAATTTATCTTTTTCGCGGCTGACATTAACCGTCCCCACGGTGGCCTGATGTACCAGCAACCCCTCACTTCTGCCACCCTGTTCAACCTCCCCGATGAACCGGAAGAGGAGTAGGCGGCATGACGCTAGGGTATAACAACCGGCCAGGGTACTGCTGCCAATCGCTGCTATGAGATACACCGGCACACTGACCCGCTGGGACGACGAGCGAGGCTTTGGCTTTATCGCAGTCGACCAGACGGGTGATCAGCTATTCCTGCATATCAAGGCGTTCACCGGTATCCGCCGGCGTCCGGTTACCGGCGACCGCCTGCACTTCGAGATCAGTCGACCCCTTGCCGGGCAGTCTCGCGCGAAGGCGGTGCTCTACGAGGGAGAGGTGGCGCCCCTCAGGCATCCACCCCGCTCTGGCGGCACCCGGTTCGGAGCTCTGTTGGGCACCCTGGTCGACCTCCTGATTGTCGCCACCTTTGGCCTCCTGCTGACGCTGCTGTTTCAGCGTCAACTGATCCCTCCCCATCTGGTTGCCCTCTACCTCACCGCCAGCCTGCTCACCTTTGGGCTCTACTGGCGGGACAAGCAGGCCGCACGCCATGGACTCTGGCGCACTCCGGAAACCACCCTCTGGCTGGCCGGGATGCTCGGCGGCTGGCCCGGCGCCGTGCTCGCTCAACACCGGCTGCGCCACAAAACCCGCAAACGCCCCTTCCAGGCCGCCTTCTGGCTGACCGTGGCCGCAAACCTGGGAGCGCTGGGCTGGCTGCTCACACCCAACGGAGCCCAACAGCTGGCTCGGGGAATCAGCATGCTGGAACAACTGCTTGAGCGCTTGATGCCTTACGCCACGGCGCTGCTCAGCTAGCTCCCCCCCCTGCTGCCCGCTATCGCGACCTGGGCCGGCAAGCGCGAACATACCCCCTTGAAAGCCGCGCCTTCAATCCCACATTAAAGAGCAGCCCCTGCACCCGTCGAGCGGCGTCCGGCGACGACCGATCACCTGGCTGCACTCTAACGCACTCTAACCGGAGGGGATCCTGGGTGCGCCCCTTCCTTGATTGAAGGAGAGATCCTGATGATGCGAGCACTGCCTCTATTGCTGGCGCTGTTTATCACTCTGCCCTCGAACCACGCACTGGGGGCCTGGCCTCTCAAGGATTCCCAGGGGGTGGAGCTGCCCTCACTGGCCCCCATGCTGGAATCGGTCAACCCCGCGGTGGTGAACATCGCCACCTATTCGCAGCGGCGCGAGTCCAACCCTCTGCTCAGTGACCCCTTTTTCCGCCGTTTCTTCAACCTGCCCCCGCAGGAGTACGGTGCCCCCCGCAAGCAGCAGAACAGTGCCGGCTCCGGTGTCATCGTGGATGCCGATGAGGGGATCGTGATGACCAACTTCCACGTCATCAAGGGTGCCGACGAGGTGGAGGTCGCCCTGATCGACGGCCGCGCCTTCAAGGCGAAAGTACTGGGATCCGACCCCGAGCTGGATGTGGCGATCCTCAAGGTCGATGCGGACCAGCTCAGCCAGATCCCTCTCGCCGACTCCAGCTCCCTGCGGGTGGGGGATTTTGTGGTAGCGATCGGTAATCCCTTCGGCCTCGGCCAGACCGTGACCACCGGCATCGTCAGCGCCCTGGGGCGAACCGGGCTGGGAATCGAGGGCTATGAGAACTTTATCCAGACCGATGCCTCCATCAACCCCGGCAACTCCGGCGGCGCCCTCGTCAACCTGCGCGGCGAGCTGGTGGGGATCAACACCGCCATCATCGCCCCCTCCGGAGGCAACGTGGGGATCGGCTTTGCCATCCCCATCAATATGGCCCGCGCCAGCCTCGAGCAGATCCTCGACAGCGGCAAGGTGGAGCGTGGCCAACTGGGGGTCGGCATCCAGGAGATCACCCCCGACCTGCGCGAGGCCTTCAACCTGGACAACGGCCAGCAGGGGGTGCTGATCAGTGGCGTCAGCAAAGGGTCAGCTGCTGATGAAGCGGGTATTGAACCGGGTGACGTGGTGGTCTCGGTCAATGGCGAAGCCACCCTCTCCACTGGCCAGTTGCGCAGCCAGGTGGGCATGCACCGCATTGGCGACACCCTTACGCTGGGTATCATCCGCGACCGCCGTGAACGTGAAATCCGGGTCAAGGTGAGCAAACCCGATAGCCTCTCCCGCCTCAGCCCAACCCTGCACCGCTTGCTGGAGGGTGTGGGCTTCGAGAATGCACCCGATGGGCGTGGCCTGGTGGTCACCCAGGTGGCCCCCGATACACCCGCCGCCTTCAGCGGCTTACGCCCGGGCGATCGCATCGTGGGTGCCAACCGCCAGGCGGTGAAGGACCTTGAGAGCCTGCAACGTGCGCTGGCCCTCAACCCCAAAGCGATCCTGTTTCATATCGAACGTAAGGGGCAGCGCTTCTACCTGGTACTGCAGTAGCGTTTATGGGGAAGGTGATGGGAAGTGCCTGTATTGACGATAGATAGCCGCAGGAGCAAAAAACGGCCGCGGCATACGACTGACAGGGATGTCAGGAGGGTCGTTTTTGCAGGAGCAAAAAACGACCCGTTACATCCCCGGGATCGCTAACGGCTCGATCAATGCGGGCACTCCGTGCGCTGAGCAACGCCGCTCCTGGCCATCCTTGGCCTCGCGGCATACCGTACATCCTGTACATAAAAAAAGGCGACCCGGTTAGGGTCGCCTTTCTCTATAGCATCAAGCAGTGGGGGCCGTATCGCTACCGCCCCACAGTGGCTTACAGCGCTACGATGTTCTCGGCCTGGGGACCTTTCTGGCCCTGGGTCACGGTGAACTCAACACGCTGGCCTTCGACCAGGGTCTTGAAGCCAGAGCCGGAGATGGCGCTGAAGTGAGCAAACACGTCTGGACCAGACTCCTGCTCGATGAAGCCGAAGCCTTTAGATTCGTTGAACCACTTAACGGTACCGGTAGTAGTAGACATAGTCATATCCTGTAATTTATCAATGAGGTGTGCCTGCAAGAGGCGGGTGTAGCAGAAAAATAGGCTGAAACTTAGAAACTACAGGACGGGATGAATCACGAACGGGAGTAGATAAAAATTAGTCTTTCTTTCGAGCTGCGTGCACCATACAGCAGCCCCCATGGCGAGTCAAAGCATTTCGGAATTAGTTTTCACGCAATGGAAGTCGCCGAGCGCCGGTCATCCCGGGCTGCGCCCCGCTAGCGGGCTCTCGATAAGTCCCTAGCGAAACACCACATCGCTCGGCAACACATCCCACATCTTGGTATTGAAGTTGAAATGTGTGACGATCTCCCCGCTGGCGCGGCGGTAGTAGGTGGCCACGGCAAACAGCGGCGAGTTCTCGTAGTTCATGATGTAGTAGACCAGCCTTACCCGCGCCGTCAGCGGCTTTTCGTAGATGACATCAAACCCCTGGTAGGCCCCATAAAAGGATTCCACCTGGTGCAGCGACTGCGACTGGGCCAGCACCCCCGCTTCCCCCTCCATGGGAGAACCCTCCAGCAGGGCCGGGATAAAGGCATCGGCGCCCTGGGCCAGATAGGCCTTGGAAGCACGCTGCAGGGGCTCTCCGGCATCCAGCGCCTGGGCCAGACCGGCCATCAGGGAAAAAATAACACCCAACCACCATTTCATAACGACTCCTTCACTCTTTATGCTGATCCAATCCTGGGTCCGCTTCGGCGCCGAAGATCGACAACTTCAACGGCAACGGCTCCCCCAGCCAGTAGGCAAACTCGGTGTGATCCCTGAGGTCGTCCCCGGTCACGCCATGCACCAGCACCGAGAGCCCGTCTCGCTCAGCCTCCAGCCAGAAGATTACCCCATCGAACTGCTGCTGGTCGAAGCTGAGCTGGCAACTCCAGGCGCTGTGGGGCCCCACCAGGCGGCGGTGCAGGCGACCGACACTGAGGCCCGGCCGCTCGCGGGCCTGCTCGACCAGCCCACGGGCCAGGGCCTCGGTGCGGGCATCGAAATAGAGGTGGGCGTGGTAGCTCGCATGGCGATTGACTGGCCGCCGGAGTGGGCTCATCGGTTCTCTCCCTGCCGCTGACTTCAGGTCGTCATACTAACCGACCCCGTTGAGAGGGAACAGGCCCCGCGGCACTCAAGCCGGATACCGGCCAGGGGGCAAAAAAAAACGCCCCTCGGGGGACGTTCTCTGTGTTGAATTTCAGGCCTGCCGGTCCACCCCTGGTACGGGCTCCCTGTGACTGTCCGGGTAAGGACAACTCCCTTGTGCGCCCCGGTTCCTCTTGTAAAGGGGCCGGTCGCTTTCGGTGTCACAGGCCTTGTGCGTTACCACGGGGTTAGTATAACCATTTAAAAGCGATCAATGATTGCAAAAACACCCTTAAAAACCTCTGATAGCGCAATAAAAATCTAAACAAAAACAATAAAAAGCAATCTATAATAATTCTAAACTATCCCCAACCCGGAGACCCCATGAAACTGGACCGAATGGACAGGCGCATCCTGCAGGAGATGCAGCGCAACGGCCGTATCAGCAACCTCGAGCTGGCGGAGAAGATCGGCCTCTCCCCCTCCCCCTGCTCACGCCGGGTCAAGCAGCTGGAAGACTCGGGCATCATCGAGAAGCACGTCACCCTGCTCGACCGCTCCGCCCTCGGGCTCAAGCTCACCGCCTACATACAGGTGAGCATGGACCGGCACACGCCGGACCGCTTTGAGCAGTTTGAAAGCACCCTCGCCAAATGCCCCGAAGTCCTCGAATGCTGCCTGATCACCGGCCAGTCGGCCGACTACCTGGTCAAGGCGATCGTCGCTGACATGGACCACTATCAGGAGTTCCTGCTCAACACCCTGACCCGCATCAAGGGGGTCAGTGGCGTCCATTCAAGCTTCGTGATGCGCCGGGTGATCGACAAGACCGAACTGCCGCTGGACCATATTCGCTAGGAGCCCGCCATGACGGACACCGCCCCCTATAGCGCCCTGGTGGCGGGCGCCACCGGCGCCACCGGCCGATTGCTGGTCCAGCGCCTGCTGGAGGACCCCCACTGCCAGCGGCTTCACCTTATCCACTACCGCCCCACCGGCTTCACCGACCACCCCAAGGTCAGTGAGCACCTGCTCGCCATGGAGGACTTGGAAAACCTGGAGATCGAAGGCACCATCGAGCGAGTCTTCTGCTGCCTGGGGAGCACCCTCAAGCGGGCCGGGTCGGTCGCAGCCTTCGTGCGGGTGGACAGGGACTACGTCGTTGCGCTGGGTCGCTGGGCGCAACAGCAGCAGGTCGAGCAGTTCCACGTCATCAGCTCGCTGGGCAGCCGTGCCCGCTCCCCCAACTACTACAGCCGCACCAAAGGCGAGATGGAGCAGGCATTACGGGCACTTGCGTTACCGGCACTGGCGATCTATCACCCCTCCATGCTGCACGCCCATCGCGACCCACCCCGACTGAACGAGACCCTCAGCTTTCCTCTGGTCCGTCTGTTGTGCCGGCTGCCGGGGTTGCGCCGCTTTCGCCCCCTGCCGGTGGAGGACCTGGCGGCAGCCATGCACCGCCAGTCACAGCAGGCCTTTCAAGGAACGGTGGTAATCCGTTCCGAATCGATGCAGGGGGCCGCGCGCAGCAACCCTCCCCCAACGGAGGCGTGAACCCAGCCTCCTTGCCTTTTTTTAGCCAACGCCCTCCCGGCAGGCTCTCAGGAGGCCTCTCCCAGCATTTTTTTGATGGCCAGCCCCAGCCGTTCTATGCCCACCTCTATGGTGGCGGCATCCACACAGGAGAAGCTCAGGCGCAGGGTCGAGTGGCTTTGCTGGTCGGTGTAAAAGGGATCTCCGGGCACAAACACCACCTGCTGTTTTACCGCCTCCTCAAATAGCGCCATCGCTGACAGTTTGCCCGGCAGGGTCACCCACAGGAACATCCCACCATCGGGACGGGTATAACGCACCGAGGAGGGAAAATGACGATCCATCGCCTCCATCATGGCGCGACACTGGTCGCCGTAGGCATCCACGATGGTGGCAATATGCGCGTCGATATCATTATCCATCAGGTACTGATGGACGATGCACTGGGTAAAGTGGCTGGTATGAAGGTCCGTCGCCTGCTTGGCCACCAACAGCTTCTGCATCAACGCCTCCGGCGCCACCAGCCAGCCCAGGCGGAAGCCGGGAATCACGCATTTGGAGAAGGAGCCCAGCAGCACCGTCTGCCCGGGCAGCAGCTCATAGAAGGAGCGCGCCGGAGTCCCCGAGAAGCGCAGGTCGCCGTAGGGGTTATCCTCGACCAGCACACATCTCTTGCCCCGCAACCGCTGCGCCACCGCCTCGCGATTGGCATCGCTGTAACTGATGCCCGCCGGATTCTGGAAGTTGGGCACGCTGTAGGCCAGCTTGGGGTTACCTCGGGCCAGCTGGTGGTCCAGCTCCTCCAGCACCATTCCCTGCTCATCCACCGCCACGTTCATAAACTCGGGCCGGTAGATGGAGAACGCCTGGATCGCTCCAAGATAGCCTGGCGCCTCCATCAGCACCCCCTCACCCTCGTTGAGCAGCACTTTACCAAGCAGGTCGAGCCCCTGCTGGGAGCCGCTGGTGATCAGGATCGATTCGGGGGAGATCTCCAGCCCCTGGGTCTTCCGGTAGCGCTCAGCGATCCATTGGCGCAGGGGAAGGAAGCCCTCGGAGTTGCTGTACTGAAACAGATCCCGACCGTAGCGCTCGAACACTTGCTGGGTCGCCCGCTGCAGCTCCTCTGCGGGGAAGAACTGGCGATTCGGCAGCCCCCCGGCAAAGGAGATGATGGTCGGGTCGATCGCGACCTTGAGAATTTCGCGGATAAAGGAGCGCGGCACATCACTGATGCGGTCGGAAAAAAAACTGTCCATAACGGGATAACACTCTCCGGGTTGAGGTTAAGCGCCCCCTCCTGGCCAGCCGGGTGCGTGGCTCAGAGCGAGGAAAGAAAGGCTGCAATGTAGCAGGTTTATCGGGCTTCGTCCCACTCGACAAAAGGGGCAGTCAACGCGCCTCGATTCACCTGCAGGAGGGGCTATCCGCTTGCCTGCAGCGACTCCCGAACCCAGTCGCGCTGCTGCTCGGGGGTCAGGAAACTCCAGGCTAACAGGCGACTCTGTTTCTGCCCCTGCCCCATGGGAATCACCTCCAGCTGGCGGACACCCTCGGCCCGCAGCTGGCGCTTGAGGGGGTGCAAGTTGTCGCCGTTGGAGACCAGGCTGGAAAACCAGCAGAGCCGTTCGCCGAACGCCCGGCTTTCGGTGATCATCTGCTGCAGGAATCGGCGCTCCCCACCGGGGCACCAGAGTTCGGCTCGCTGCCCGCCGAAGTTACGCCGGGCCGGGCTCCCGCGCTCACCCCGATGGCGGGCCAGGTTGTCGCGCTTGCGCTGGTTGGCGGCGCGGGCCTGCGCCTCGGATGCATAAAAAGGAGGGTTGCACAGGCTCAGGTGAAAGCGCTGACCCGACGCCAGCAGCCCCTCGAAAATCGCCCCCTCCCGCTGCAATACCAGCTCGATATTACCCCGCACCAAGGGGTTGGCCTCCACAATCGCCTGCGCCGCCGCGATCGATACCGGATCGATGTCGCTGCCGGTCACCCGCCAGCCATAGCTGCGGTTGGCGAGCAGGGGGTAGATACAGTTGGCGCCGGTACCTATATCCAGCACCCGTATCCGCCGGCCTGTGGGGGGTGTGCCATCGCAACTGCGCGCCAGCAGGTCGGCGGCATGATGCACCAGGTCCGCCCGCCCGGGGATCGGCGGACAGAGATAGCCCGGTGGCAGTTGCCAATGCTGAATCCCGTAATAGTGGGCCAGTAGCGCCTGGTTGAGGCAGCGCACCGCATCGGCATCGGAGAAATCGATGGTGGTCTCACCACGGGGGTTGCGGGTGAGATGGGCGGCCAGTTCCCCACTGTGGTTAACCAGCACCGCCAGGTCGTAGCGCCCCTGGTGCAGATTGCGGGGATGCAGACCTGCGCCACCCGCCGAGCGGGCGGGCTTGGGTTTATGCGGAGGGCGGGGCATGGTGATCCGCCCGTTCAGGGCTTGGGCACCACACGATAGAGGGTGCCGTTGCTGCTGTCACTGATCAGGTAAAGACGGCCATCGGGCCCGCTGCGCACATCGCGAATGCGCTCCCCCAGCTCGGTAAACAACGGCTGCTGACCCACTACGCGCCCCTGGTCCAGCTCCACCAGGCGCACCTGCCGACCGGCCAGGGCCCCCACCAGCAGGTCACCCTGCCACTGGGGGAACTCGTTGCCACGGTAGATGGTCACCCCGGAGGGGGCAATGGAGGGGGTCCAGTAGATCAGCGGCTGCTCCATCCCCTCGTACTCGGTGTAGGGGCTGATGGTGGCGCCGGAGTAATCTCGCCCGTAGGTGATCACGGGCCAGCCGTAGTTGTTGCCCGGCTCCAGGATATTGATCTCGTCTCCCCCCTTGGGGCCGTGTTCGTGCAGGTAGAGGGTGCCCGACTCCTCATCGTAGAGCAGCCCCTGGGGGTTGCGGTGACCGTAGCTATAGATCTCCCCACGGGCATCCGCCTGCCCCACAAAGGGGTTATCGGCGGGAATGGAGCCGTCATCGTTGAGGCGCACCACCTTGCCCAGCAGGCTATCCAGCTTCTGCGCCTGCTCGCGGTAGTCGAAACCATCGCCAGTGGTCAGCAGCAGGGTACCATCGGGCATAAAGGCGAGCCGGCCACCGTAGTGTACCGGTGTGTCTTTCAGCGGCTCCACGGTGAAGAGCACCTCCAGGTCACGCAGGGCGTTGCCTTCAAGGCGAGCCCGCGCCAGGCGGGTGCCGTTGGCGTCACCGTCGCCCCAGGCGTAGCTCAGGTAGATGAGACCGTTGTTGGCAAAATCGGGATGGGGAACGGCTTCGAAGAGACCGCCCTGGCTGCGGTCAAACACCCGCGGCACCCCCCGCACGGGCGCCGAATCCATGATGCCGCTGGCACTGATCATCCGAAGGCGGCCAGCCCGTTCGGTCACCAGCATCCGCCCATCGGGAAGGAAGGAGAGGGACCAGGGGTGGTCGAGCCCATCGGCCACCACCTGCAATTCATACTTGACCTCATCTGCAGCCCACAGCAGGCTACTGACCAGTCCTGTTAACAGGGCAAGGTGTCGCAAAGCGGTTGCTGTGGCGGACATGAAAGGTCTCCTGAAAGCTAAAGGTGGGCATAGGGGGGCGCTTAACAGGCCAATAATGCCAGAGCGCACCCGCTTCGACTACCGTTTTACCCCCACAGGCCGGGCCGGACGCGAGGGGCAGTACTTGGCATCGCGCCGGCGCTGTGGCTGAATGAAGTAACTCACCCGATGGAGCCAACCCGTGACACCTCGCCGCCGATCCCTGCTTGCCTTTGTAGCCGCTGCCCTGTGCGCCATTGTGCTGGCCAGCGTCAGCCACAGCCAGTTTGTGCTCAACCGGCTGGCGAACCTGGGGGTGGTGATCCCGGCCGATGTGAGGGCACTCGTCTCCCTTGATGACCTGCTGGGGCTGCTGCCCAGCTACGGGGTGGTGATCACCCTGGGGCTGGGGCTGGCCTTCGCCCTCACCGCCTGGCTGCTGCGCCGCGGGCTGGGCACCCCTGCCCTGCTCTACCCGCTGGCGGGGGCGGTCGCCTTTGCGGCCATGCTGCTGCTGATGCATCCGATCCTGGAGATCACCCTGATCGCCGGCGCCCGCAGCGCAGGCGGATTTATTGGCCAGTGCCTGGCGGGGGCGGTGGCCGGCGGGCTCTTTGCGGCCCTCAACCGCGCGCCCAACCGCAAGCCCTGACGGCCTCGAGACTGAGCTATAGCACCCTGTTTCGCCCCCACGTGACTCGCTATTAACCGCATACTCGCTATACTGGCGCCTTTTTCGCCAGCAGGGCCCCCAGTGAACCGCATCGACCTCAAACGCCTGCCCCGACAGCTAGGGGACCACTGCCTCGAGATTCTTCGGGTTTACTGGGTGCTGGTAAAGGTGATGCTGCCCGCCGTTGTGCTGGTTAAACTGCTCGACAGCCTGGGGGCTACCCAGTGGCTGGGCAAGCTGCTCTCCCCCTTGATGTCACTGGTGGGCCTGCCCGCCGAGATGGGTCTGGTGTGGGCGGCGGCCATTCTGACCAACCTCTATACCGCCATGGTGGTGTTCTATGAGCTGTCCGCCGGCCACAGCCTGAGCGTGGCTCAGGTGAGCGTACTGGGCCTCCTGATACTGGTGGCCCACTCGCTGCCTACCGAAGGAGCGGTGGCTAAACTGGTGGGGGTACGTTGGCGCATCACACTGGTGTTACGCCTGGGGGGCGCCTTCCTGCTCGCGGTACTGGTCCATCAGCTCTACCGCCTCGGCGACTGGCAGCAGCAGCCAGCCCAGATGTTGTGGCGCCCGGCCTCAAGCGATCCCGGGTTAGCGGCCTGGATACTCGACCAGCTGCTGCTGTTCGCCACCATCCTGCTGGTCATCAGCGCGCTCATGAGTCTCCTGCGCCTGCTGCGCTGGCTGGGCATCGAACGCCTGATGCACTGGCTGCTGGCGCCGTTACTGAGGGTGCTGCAGGTGGGGCGTGAGGCAACCAACGTCACCATTATTGGCATCACCCTGGGGCTCAGCTTTGGTGCGGGGCTGCTGGTTGCGGAAGCCCGCAGCGGGCAGATCAGCAAACGCGATATGGTGCTAACGATCTGTTTTCTGGGGCTGGCCCACAGCCTGATCGAAGACACCCTGCTGGTGCTGCTGCTGGGGGCTGATCTCTACGCCATCCTCTGGGCCCGCTTTGCCTTTGCCGTACTGGTGATGGCCCTGATTGCCCGCCTCTGGCGCGCCACACCCCCACGTACCCGGGCGGTCAGGTCACCCCTGGAGAGCAAGAAGCCTGTCGCTTGACCGGCGTTCAGGGTCAGTAAGCGATCGCTTCGGTCACCACGCAGTTACGTCCCTGGCGCTTACCCCGATAAAGCGCGTTGTCGGCTTCGCGCAACGCCTCATCGAAGCTGCGTTCGGCATCCATCACCGCCATGCCGATGGAGATGGTGACGCGAAACGCATGCCCTTCAAACTGGACCTCGGTCGCCTCCACCTGCTCGCGCACCCGCTCCAGCACCCGCAACGCCTCCTCCGCGGAGCTGTAGCTGAGCAGGAAAATAAACTCCTCTCCCCCCCAGCGCCCGACCCGGTCCACCTCCCGTATCGAGTGTTGCAGCACCTGCGCTACCTTCTGCAGGATGGCGTCGCCGCAGGCATGACCGTAGCGGTCGTTGACCGCCTTGAAGTGGTCGATGTCGGCAATCGCCACCACCCCCTGAAAGAGCCCGCTGCGCTGCGCCTCGGTAATAATGCGGCGCCGGTTGGGCAGCTGGGTTAACAGGTCGGTATTGGCCAGATGGGCCAGGTCCCGAGCCTGGCGCTCGATGCGACCGCCTTGCAATATCAGCTGCCCATGGAACAGGGTGGAGAGGGCATAGAGCAGCAACACAAAACTGACCAGGTTCAACAGAAACATCACCCGCAGCTGCTCAGCGGGCAGTGTGACCGCTGCGATCTCGGGGGTACAGAAACTATCGAGCAGCACGAACAGAAGGGTCGACACCACCAGGAACAGGTAGCGCAGCCAGCGCAGCTGGTTGGAAAAGACCAGGAAGGTGAGCACACCGCTACTGAGCAGAAACAGGTGCATCCCCGAGTCGGCACTGATCATGTAAGTGACCCCCGGCACCTGGATCATCATCGGCACCCCAAGGGAGAGCAGGGCCGCGCTGAGGTAGTGACGGCGGTAGTTGGCCAGCAGGGCCAGCAGAAAACCAAGAATACTGAGGCCGTGCACCATCATCACCGGGCGCATGCGCTCGGCATCGGTCAACAGGTAGAGCATCTGATACGCCAGGGTCACCAACAGCACCAGCAACATAAACTGGTTGATCACCACCACCCGTTCCCGAGCGGGCGATGCGAGGCCGCGGGCGCCAATCAGGCTCCCCCGTAACCACCATGCATAAAGTATCCGCCGCACGCCTTCGCTCCCTCAAGGCTTCGCTGTTAGTGTACACCGCAAACGGCTCACCGACGCCTCCATTTGATAAATATCAAAACAACACTCGAGAGTGCCACAGGCCGCCGGTTTGGCGAGCAGTGACCCGCCCCGCCTTTTTTACCTTTACGTTAACGTAAAGCAGCCCTAGAATGGGTTGATCTCCCTAGCAGGCGACCCCAATGACCACAGCCAAGCGCCCCACTACCTACAGCATCTCCGAGCTGGCCAAAGAGTTCGATATTACCACCCGTACCATCCGTTTCTACGAGGACAAGGGGCTGATGAGCCCCGAGCGACGCGGGCAGACCCGAATCTACTCCCCCGCCGACCGCACCAAGCTGAAGCTGATCCTGCGGGGTAAACGGCTCGGCCTGAGCCTGGAGGAGAGCCGGGATATTATCGGAATGTACAGCCCCGGGCAGAGCAACGAACAGCAGCTCAAAACCCTGGTTGAGCGCATTCGCGGGCGCAAGGAGACCCTTGAGCAGCAGCTGCACGATATCGAGGTGATGATGCTGGACCTGCAGGAGTCGGAGCAGCGCTGCCTGGATGCCCTGCGCGAGCTGGGGGTTGAGACGGTCTAAGGGGGGGCCAGCCAAGGCGCCCCCGGCGGAAACATCGCCAAGCAACCACCCGGCACAACAAACCATAACCAAACAAACAATAACCAAACACACCACTCGACTGTGGAGACCGGAGTCTCCGGACTCCCGCAAGGAGACACCACCATGAACGTTGGCTACCCCACCCTCAACTTCGACCTGGGCGAAGAGATCGACATGCTGCGCGATGCGGTTTACCAGTTCAGCCAGGCCGAACTGGCCCCCCGCGCTGACGCGATCGACCGTGACAACGAGTTTCCGATGGATATGTGGCGCAAGTTCGGCGACATGGGGCTGTTGGGGATCACCGTTTCGGAGGAGTACGGCGGCAGCAACATGGGTTACCTGGCCCACACCGTGGCAATGGAGGAGATCTCCCGCGCGTCCGCCTCGGTCGGTCTCTCCTACGGCGCCCACTCCAACCTCTGCGTCAACCAGATCTTCAAGAACGGCAGCGAGGAGCAGAAGCGCAAGTACCTGCCCAAGCTCTGCTCCGGCGAACACATCGGTGCGCTGGCGATGTCCGAGCCCAACGCCGGTAGCGACGTGGTGAGCATGAAGCTGCGCGCCGAACGCCAGGGGGATCATTACCTGCTTAATGGCAACAAGATGTGGATCACCAACGGGCCCGACGCCAACACCTACGTCATCTACGCCAAGACCGACACCAGCAAGGGGGCCTGGGGGATGACCGCCTTTATCGTCGAGCGCGACTTCCCCGGCTTCAGTCGACACCAGAAGCTCGACAAGCTCGGCATGCGTGGCTCCAATACCTGCGAGCTGGTGTTCCAGGATTGCAAGGTGCCGGTGGAGAACATCCTCGGCAAGGAGGGTGAGGGGGTCAAGGTGCTGATGAGTGGCCTCGACTACGAGCGCACCGTGCTTTCCGGTGGTCCCGTGGGGATCATGCAGGCCTGCCTCGATGTGGTGGTTCCCTACGTCCACGACCGCAAGCAGTTTGGCCAGTCGATCGGGGAGTTCCAGCTGATGCAGGGCAAGGTGGCTGATATGTACACCGAGCTGAGCGCCTCCCGGGCCTACCTCTATGCGGTGGCCAAGGCCTGCGACCGCGGCCAGGAGTCCCGCAAGGACGCCGCCGCCGTTATCCTCTACACCGCCGAGCGGGCCACCCAGATGGCGCTGCAGGCGATCCAGGCCCTGGGGGGCAACGGCTACATCAATGAATTCCCTACCGGCCGGCTGCTGCGCGATGCCAAACTCTACGAGATCGGCGCCGGCACCAGCGAGATTCGTCGCATGCTGATCGGCCGCGAACTCTTTAACGAAACCAAGTAACACAGCCAGTCGGGGAGCCGTTACCATGACGATACTGACATCCGGCATCAACACGCGCAGCGAAGCGTTTGCCAACAACCGCGAGCATATGCAGTCGCAGGTGGATGACCTCAAGGCGAAACTCGACGCGATCGCCCTCGGCGGTGGGGAAAAAGCCAGGCAGCGTCACCTCGCAAGAGGCAAGCTGCTACCTAGGGAGCGGGTCAATGCCCTGCTCGACCCAGGCACCCCGTTTCTTGAACTGTCGCAACTGGCCGCCTTTGAGGTCTACCCCGAGCCGGTGCCGGGGGCCGGTATCATCACCGGCATCGGCCGGGTCAGCGGCCAGGAGTGCATGATCGTGGCCAACGATGCCACGGTCAAAGGCGGCACCTACTACCCCCTGACCGTGAAAAAGCACCTGCGTGCCCAGGCCATCGCCCGCGAGAACAACCTCCCCTGCATCTACCTGGTGGACTCCGGTGGTGCCAACCTGCCCCAGCAGGATGAGGTATTCCCCGACCGCGAACATTTCGGGCGCATCTTCTTCAACCAGGCCAATATGTCCGCCCAGGCGATTCCCCAGATCGCGGTGGTCATGGGCTCCTGTACCGCCGGTGGTGCCTACGTGCCGGCGATGGCCGATGAGTCGATCATCGTGCGCGAGCAGGGCACCATCTTCCTCGGCGGGCCACCGCTGGTGAAAGCGGCCACCGGAGAGGTGGTGAGCGCCGAGGATCTCGGGGGGGCGGATGTCCACTGCCGTACCTCGGGGGTGGCTGACCACTACGCACAGAACGATCACCACGCCCTGCACCTCGCGCGCCAGGCGGTGTCGCGCCTCAACCGGGTCAAACCCCTGCAGGCGGATATCGCCGAGGTGGTCGACCCCCTTTACGACAGTAGCGAGCTCTACGGCATCATCCCCAGGGATACCCGCCAACCCTACGATGTGCGCGAGGTGATTGCCCGCCTGGTGGACGGCTCCGAGCTGGATGAGTTCAAGGCGCTGTTCGGCACCACACTGGTGTGCGGCTTCGCCCGCATCTTTGGCTACCCGGTGGGCATCGTTGCCAACAACGGCATCCTGTTCAGCGAATCGGCCCAGAAGGGGGCTCACTTTATTGAGCTCTGTGCCCAGCGCAAGATTCCCCTGCTGTTTTTGCAGAACATCACCGGCTTCATGGTGGGTTCCCAGTACGAACAGGGCGGTATCGCCAAGCACGGCGCCAAGATGGTGACCGCAGTGGCCAGCGCCCGGGTACCCAAGTTTACGGTGCTGATCGGCGGTTCCTTCGGCGCCGGCAACTACGGAATGTGTGGCCGCGCCTACGATCCCCGCTTTCTGTTCATGTGGCCCAACGCGCGAATCTCGGTGATGGGCGGAGAGCAGGCTGCCGGGGTGCTGGCGCAGGTTAAACGGGACCAGAAGGAGGGGGCCGGTGAATCCTGGAGCCAGGAGGCCGAGACTGCCTTCAAGCAACCGATCATCGACACCTACGAGAAGCAGGGCCACCCCTATTTTGCCTCGGCCCGACTGTGGGACGACGGCGTAATCGATCCGGCAGACACCCGCATGGTGCTGGGCTTGTCGATCTCGGCGGCAATGAACCAGACCATCGAAGAGACCCGCTTCGGCATTTTCCGCATGTGACCCTGCATGGAGTTATCTGCGAACAATATGAGTAACCATTATGTCTAGCAACCCGACTTCCTGCACCGCCGTCACCTGCTCCATCGATGAGCGGGGAGTGGCCACCGTTACCCTTAATAACCCGGACAAACACAACGCCTTTGACGACGCCATGATCGCCGCCCTCAGTGACCACTTCCACACACTGGCACAGGATAACGGAGTTCGTGTGGTGGTACTGGCCTCCTGCGGCCGCAGTTTCTCTGCCGGAGCCGACCTCAACTGGATGAAGCGCATGGCCAGCTACAGTTTTGAGGAGAACCTGCGCGATGCCAATGCGCTGGCCAATATGCTGCAAACGCTCAACACCCTGCCCAAGCCCACCATCGCACGGGTACAGGGTGCCGCCTTTGGCGGTGCTGTCGGCCTGGTCAGCTGCTGCGACATGGCGGTCGCCTCCAGTCGTGCCAGCTTCTGCCTCAGCGAGGTGCGCATCGGGCTGGTCCCGGCCACCATCTCCCCCTACGTCATCAACGCCATCGGCCAACGCGCCGCACGCCGCTACTTCACCACCGCCGAACGCTTCAGCGCACAGCGCGCCCAGACGCTGGGGCTGGTCAGCGAGGTGGTGGACGAGGAGGAGCTGGACACCGAGCTGGAGCGGCTGCTGACGCAGCTACTGGGCAATGGACCCCGCGCTGTTGCCCTCGCCAAGGAGCTGCTGTTCGATGTATCGGGTCGCCCCATTGACGACGAGGTGATCGCCGACACCTGCGAACGCATTGCCAGCATTCGTGTATCCGAGGAGGGACAGGCTGGACTGGGTGCGTTTCTCGACAAGCAATCGCCGCCCTGGATCAAGGAGTAAATCACCATGTTCAATAAGATACTGATTGCCAACCGGGGAGAGATCGCCTGCCGGGTGATCCGTACAGCGCGGCGGATGGGGATCGCCACGGTGGCAGTCTACAGCGACGCCGACCGTAACGCCCTGCACGTGACCATGGCGGATGAAGCGATCCACATTGGCGGTTCCCCTTCACGGGAGTCTTACCTGCTCGGCGAACGTGTGATTGAGGCCGCCCGCCGCACCGGTGCCCAGGCGATCCATCCGGGCTACGGCTTCCTGTCGGAGAATGCAGAATTCTGTAACGCCTGTAAGCGAGAAAATATCGTCTTTATCGGACCACCGGTTAAAGCGATCAAGGCGATGGGTTCGAAGTCAGCGGCTAAACAGATTATGGAGGCGGCCGGTGTACCGCTGGTTCCCGGCTACCACGGCGATGACCAGGACCCTGCCGTCCTCAGGCAGGCCAGCGATTCCATGGGTTACCCGGTGCTGCTCAAAGCCACTGCCGGAGGGGGCGGCAAGGGGATGCGCCAGGTGTGGCGCGCCGAGGAGTTCGACGAGGCCCTGGCCGCCGCCAAACGCGAAGCCCTCAACGCCTTTGGCGATGAGCGCATGCTGGTGGAAAAATACCTCACCCAGCCCCGCCACGTAGAGATCCAGGTGTTCTGCGACCAGCAGGGCAGAGCCGTTTACCTGTTCGAGCGGGACTGCTCGGTGCAGCGCCGCCACCAGAAGGTAATCGAGGAGGCACCGGCGCCGGGAATGAGCCAGGCCCTGCGCCAGCAGATGGGTGAGGCTGCCATTCGCGCCGCCCAGGCGATCGACTACGAGGGAGCCGGTACCGTCGAGTTCCTGCTCGATAGCGATGGTTCCTTCTACTTTATGGAGATGAACACCCGCCTGCAGGTGGAACATCCGGTGACCGAAATGATCACCGGCCAGGACTTGGTGGAATGGCAGCTGCGGGTCGCCAGCGGTGAGCACCTGCCCTGCCCGCAGGAGCAGCTTGAGATCCGCGGGCACGCCTTCGAAGCACGCATCTACGCCGAGGACCCGGACAACGACTTCCTGCCGGTAACCGGCACCCTGCGTTTCTTGCAGCCCCCCGCCACCGGCCACCATGTGCGGGTCGATACCGGCGTTCGTCAGGGGGACGAAGTGAGCGTTTTTTACGACCCCATGATCGCCAAGCTGGTGGTTTGGGATGAGGATCGTGAGCGGGCTTTAACGCGCCTGACACGGGCATTGGCCGAGTACCGCATCAGCGGCATGACCACTAACCTCGAGTTTCTCTACAACCTCGCCAACTGCCCGGCCTTCCGTGCGGCCGAGCTCGATACCGGCTTTATCGACAAACACCACGCTGAGATCTTCCTCGAGGGGGAGGAGCGGCTAGCCCGCGACCTGCCCCTGGCCGCGCTCTACCTGGTACTGCGCCAACAACAGCAGGCCGAGCAGGCGGCCCGCCACTCACGGGACCCCTTCTCCCCCTGGCACCAGACACAGGGCTGGCGACTCAACGCCCCCAGCCAGCGCCACTTCAGCCTGCTGCTGCACGAGCAGGCCTATCCGCTGGTGGTCGAGGAGCGCCGCTCGGGTGCCGCCTGCGGCTACCGCATCGAGGGAGCGGGTACCGTCTATTGCCAGGATGCCCGCGGGCGGCTGGAGGGTAGCCAGCTGCGCGCCAACCTCGATGGCTACCAGCTCAACGCCACCGTCAGTGAGCACGATGGCATCATCAGCCTCTACACTGCCGACAGCGCCCTCAGCTTCCGCCTGCAGCGCCCCGACCTGGGGGAGCAGCAGGATGCCGGTAGTGCCGGCGCCCTCAACGCCCCCATGAACGGCACCGTCGTCGCCCTGCTGGTGGAGCCCGGCAGCAAGGTCGCCAAGGGCGATGCCCTGCTGGTGATGGAGGCGATGAAGATGGAACACAGCCTACGCGCCCCCGCCGACGGACGGGTGGTCTCCTTCTATTACCAGGCCGGCGATCTGGTGGACGGTGGCCGCGAGCTGCTAGAGTTCGAGCAAGACCATGAAGCCTGACCCGGGGAGAGACACCATGAGCCACCGATTGCCCACCAGGGTACGTATCGTCGAGGTCGGCCCTCGCGACGGCCTGCAGAACGAACAGCAACCGATCAGTACCGACCTCAAGGTGGAGCTGATCGAGCGACTGGCCAACGCCGGCATCGCCACCATCGAAGCCGGTAGTTTTGTGAATCCAAAATGGGTGCCACAGATGGCCGGCAGCGATGAGGTGTTTCGCCAGATGGGGCGCACTCCCGGCGTTCAGTACGCCGCGCTGACCCCCAACCTGCAGGGTGCCCAGCGGGCTCTGGAAGCGGGCGCCTCGGAGCTGGCCATCTTTGCCGCCGCCTCAGAGGCCTTCAGCCAGAAGAACATCAACTGCTCCATCGAACAGAGTCTCGTGCGCTTCAAGCCGGTAATGGAGCTGGCGCACACGGCTGGCATTCCGGTACGTGGCTATGTCTCCTGTGTGGTGGGCTGCCCCTACCAAGGCGAGGTTGAACCGCAGGTGGTGGCGCAGGTATCGCGCCAGCTGCTCGACCTGGGCTGCTACGAGATCTCTCTTGGCGACACCATCGGCGTGGGCACCCCCGCGTCCATCACCCGCATGCTCGATGCGGTGGCCGAGGAGGTGGCCATCGACCTGCTGGCGGTCCACCTGCACGACACCTACGGGCAGGCGATCGCCAACATCTACGCCTCGTTGTTGAGGGGGGTCCGGGTGATTGACAGTTCGGTGGCAGGCCTGGGCGGCTGCCCCTACGCTCGCGGCGCTTCAGGCAATGTAGCCACCGAGGATGTGCTCTACCTGCTCGACGGGCTGGGCATTGAGCACGGCATCAACCTGCAGGCAGTGGCCGAGGCCGGCCACTTCATTACCCAGGCCCTGGGGCGTCCAAATGGCTCCCGCGCCGGGCGTGCACTGCTCGCTAAAAGCGACTAGATGTCGCTTTTAGCCTTGGCCATCAGCACCAGCTGGCCTGCCCCTGGGGCTTTTTCAAAAGCTCCTGCACATTGGCTTCGATAATGCGATAGCCGACGTTGCCGTAGAGTTTCTGGCGACCGTTATCCAGCAGGTAGGTGGGGCTTCCTTCGAGACGAAAGCTCTCCTTCATCTCCTGGTCACGGAACAGTTCCGCCATCGCCTCTCCACTGTTCAGGGAGTGCTCGATGGAGGCGAGGGGAAGCTGCATCTGTTCGGCCACCCCCAGCAGTACCTCACGGCGACCGATGTCCCTGGCCTGCTCGAAAAAAGCCACCCGCACCTGCCAGGCGGTCTCCTCAAACAGGGTACGACCGTTAAACTCCTCCTGAGGGGCATCGGAGATCTCCCCTCCCCTCTCCAGCAGCTGGACCGCTTTAAGGAACAGGTGACTCATGGCGGAACTGTAGGGGCGGCACTCTTTCCAAACCTGGGGATGAATCCGGACATGGTCGAACTGGGCCCCCACCCCCAGTACATGCTCGTTGAACCCCGCATATCCGCCCCGATCCTTCCACCCTTCGGCCAGCCGCTTGGGGGTGCAGCCAAAAAGCGAAATAAAGTGGTAACTGAGCTCAATTTGATCACCCAGGTTGGCACGCAGCTCATCCAACCGAATCTGGGAGACGTAAGCCCAGACACAGAGGGTGTCGGAGAAATATGAGATAGGTAACGGCTGACTCATATCACGCCCCCTGGTTCAGGGTGCAAGCGATCGACTCACAATCCCCCAGGATGACCCTGACATCGCGATAGCCCACCGCCTGCAGCGCAACCGCCGACAGGGCAGCCCGGCCACCGGTGGCACAGTAGATCAGAATTGGCTGCATGGGGTTGTGACACATCGCCATCAACTTCATCTCCAGCACACCGCGGGGAATGTTGATCGCCCCCTCGACCGCATGTTGCACGGCCTCTTCGGGCTCGCGCACATCGATCAGCAGCGGCACGGGGTCAGCGGCCAGAAGCGCACGGGCCTCCTCCGGGTCGACAGTGCGACATTGACGACGGGCGTCAGCGACCAATTCACTCAGGGGTTTCAACATGGTTTTCTCCAGGGTTCATACAGGGGACACATCAGGGTGCCGCAAAAAATACACGGAAAACCACCCCGTCGCCACTGCCAAGGTTCTGTGCCTCAACCCGCCCCCGAAAGGACTCGGCAATAAGGCGCACAATGTAGAGACCGAATCCCAGATGGTGGCGCTCGGGGCTGGAGGGTCGCAGGGAGACCATGGAATCAAACAGCTGCTGTTGCATGGTGTCGGGCAAGAGGGGGCCCGGATTGGTAACCGAGAGCTCGTACTCGCCCCCCGCTGAGCGCAGTCCGATCTGGATGGTGGCACCGGCCGGGGCAAACCCGGTAGCGTTGTCCACCAGCTTGTCGAGCAGCTGTACCAGCAGGTCAGGATCCCCTCGCATCGGCAGGGGAGCGACGGGGGGATGGTACTGGAAACGGTGCTTCCCATAGACATCGGCGTAAGCGCTCACCATCCCCGCCACCAGCTCATCCAGGGTAAAGGAGAGCTGCTCTGCATTGGCGATGCTTTGCTCCACCCGCCGCGCTTCGCTCATGGCATCGATGATCGAGCGCAGCCGGTCGACGCCCGACAGCGCGCGCTGGCGGTAAGCCTCCCGCTCCGCCCCTTCCCCTTCGGCGGGCAGGTTTTCCAGCGAGGTACGTATCACCGCCAGGGGGGTACGCAGCTCGTGGGCAAGCTTGCTCGAGAGTCCCTGCAGGTACTGGGTATACTGGCTGGCCCGGCGGTGCAGGCGAGCGAAACTGCGGGACAGCTCACCGATCTCATCGGCTGAACGCGATGCCCGAAACGCCTCTGCCAGGCGACCACCCTCGCTGATCACCTGCTCCGCCTGGCGGCTCAGGCGCCGAATCCGCCAACCCAGCAGTGCCGCAAAGCCCACCAGCACCACCAGCACCAGGGCCGCCACCAGCAGGCTGATTCGCACCAACCCACCCCAGGCCTCATTGGCCAGCAATAGAATATCCCCGGTGCCTTTTTGCACCACCACCGCCCCCACAACCCGCCCCTGCTCCCTCACCGGATAGGCCGCCAACACTACGGCGCGGTTATCGGCAAAGCGGTACCAACCCACCGCCGCCTCCCCCGCCAGGGCTTGGCTCACCTCCGGTACCTTGAGACGACCGGGATCCTGTTCGATCAGCTGCAGGCGGTTGGTATCATCCAGAATCCAGCGGTAGATGATCGCCATGATCCCCTCGGCACTGTCGTAGCCGGGCAGTACCAGGTCGGAAAGCCGACCCTGACGCGCCAACACCCAGTGGTAGGGGTCCGTTAATAGCAGTCGACTGTCGGCCATCCCCAGCCCCGCGATGCGCTGCTGCAGCAGCAATGAGGGCTCAACCAGGTAACCCGGCGGCTGTTGCTGGCGGGCAATCTCCGCCACCAGCTGGCGCGGAGAGTATCGACCCTCCAGCGCCGTACCGATCGCCTGCACCCCCTCGGCGGTAGGGTGCAGCAGGCTGTAGGCGAAGCGCTTCCCCAGTCGGTCAATGGGAATAAACAGCTCCAGGTTGTACCCCTGCGGGGTATCCTGCCAGTGTCCGCGCAGAGCCGGATAGGGGCTAAGGGGTGGGTCATTTCTGGCGAAGCTGAGCCGCTGGGCGCTCACCTCTCCGGGGGCGGCGGTCTGCACCACCAGGTGAAGCGGCGTCCCATCGGCCTGGACCAGCTGTAACCAGAGAGTGTCGGCCTCGAACAGGGCGGCCCGCTGCAGATTGGAAAACCCCGCCACCGGGTCGCTGTAGATGACCTTGGGCACCGCGTACCGCCTGCCGGGCGCCTCCACCGAGAGGTAGAGATAGAGACCGTTGTCGCCGCTAGCGGCATCCCGCTTGATGCCGATTTTGACCTGCGCCGCGAAGGGCACCCCCTCCGCCGCGCTAAAATGGCGGGTACCGATCCGCTCACTCCAGTCGTCCTGGTAACCATCGATCAGTATGGGGGTTCTCAGCAAAGCGGCGTAACTGTCAGCTGCCCCCCCCTGCTCAAGGTAGGCCTCATCGGCATAGAAGGCGCGGGTTTCGGCCAGGCTCTCCCCCAGCATCCGGGCACTGGCCAGTACCGTCGCCTCCTGCCCCTTGCGCAGCACCTGCTCCATCTGCTGCACGTACTGGCAACCCGCCCAGGGCAGGGCCAGGGTCACCAGCGCCAATACTGCCAATTGTGAGCGTAACCTCATCCCGGCCCTCTCCCGTGCTGCGGATTATGTTGCTGGTTAAAGGCCCGGGATCCAGCGGTAACCAAAACCGTAGACCGTTTCAATGGCGTTAAAACCGGCGTCCACCTGCTGGAACTTACGCCGGATGCGCTTGATGTTGGAGGTGATGGTGTTGTCGTCCAGCACCACATTGGCAGCGTCCATCAACTGCTGGCGGTTCTTCACGTGGCCCGGATGGCGAGCTAGGCAGTCGACCAGCCAAAACTCCGTCAGGGTCAGTTTCACCGCCACACCCTGCCAGCGCGCTTCCATGCAATCGCCATCCAGCTCCAGCGAACCACATTCAATACGGCTTGTCTGCTCTGGCAACTGACGCAAGGCATCCACACGCCGGAACAGCGCCACGATACGAGCCACTATATGAGCACTACTTATATCTTTGGTGAGGTAGTCATCGGCGCCCAGGCGCAGCCCGGTAATGGCATCAATCTCATCGTCGCGAGCGGTCAAAAAGATAATCGGCAACTGCGGTGCCAGGGTGCGCAGCTCGCGACACAGGTCGAAGCCCCCCTCCACCTCATCGCCAAGCCCCACATCGATCACGGCCAGCTCCGGCAGCCGCTGGCGAAACGCCGCCAGGGCATCAAAGCGGGTGGCGTAGATCTCAACCCGATAGCCCTGCCGGCTCAGGACCGCTCGGTAGTTTTCCCGAATCGCTGCATCATCCTCCACCAGCGCCACCCTGCGACCCATAATTCACCCTCACACTCACACTGGATGCCGGCTCCGCGCCGGCGCCATCGCCTTCACTCTGAGTCATCCATTATCGAGGGGCTCCCCCGATCCTACAAGCGGTTGCCACAATTGATCACAATCCCATCAGCGGCAGCATCGCCGGCGATTCGGGCGGGTTGTCTGCCCTCCCGCCAGGCTCCGCAACCCGTTCCACTGCGCCGCAACCGTTCCACTACAGGGGCAAAGCGATTACTATTAGCGCTGATTGAACAACCCGTAACCGAGAAGGTATAAGTTGCTAGGCAAATTCTTCAAGAAAAAGCAGGAAACCCCCAAGCCGGAACTGCCCCCGCACAGCAAAAGCACCACTCCGCGAAACCACCAGCAGAAGGGAAACAAGCGCCGCAGGCAGGCCGCACCGCCACCCTGGGATATCAGCCAGTTCAGCGTGCCGGAGCAGCCGGGGAAGGTCCGTTTTCACGACTTCGAACTGCCCGATGCGCTGATGCGAGGCATTCAGGAATCGGGGTTTGAGTACTGCACTCCCATTCAGGCCGAGGTGCTGGGAGCCACTCTTAACGGACGTGATGCCCTGGGCCGCGCCCAGACCGGCACCGGTAAAACCGCCGCCTTTTTGATCTCCACCATCAAGCAGTTGATGGAGACCCCGGCTCCTGACGAGCGCTATGTGGGCGAACCCCGCGCGCTGGTGATAGCTCCGACCCGTGAGCTGGCGCTGCAGATCGCCAAGGATGCCCGCGCCCTCACAAAGTACTGCAACATCAACGTCACCGAAGTGGTCGGCGGCATGGATTACACCAAGCAGCAGCAGCACCTGCACACCGATTACGTGGATATCCTGGTGGCAACCCCGGGCCGGCTGCTCGACTTTTACGAAAAACGCGACCTCTTCCTCGACCTGGTTGAGGTGATGGTGATCGACGAAGCCGACCGTATGCTCGACATGGGCTTTATCCCCCAGGTGCGTCGCATCATCCGGGCCACCCCCCGGCGCGGTGATCGCCAGACCCTCCTGTTCAGCGCCACCTTCACCCCCGAGGTGATCGACCTGACCCGGCAGTGGACCTACCGTTGCATCACTGTCGAGATCGAGCCGGAAAATGTCGCCACTGAAACCGTTGAGCAGCGGGTGTACCTGGTGTCGGACCGGGATAAATACCGGGTACTGCGAAACCTCCTGCGAGACGATGCGCTGGAGCGGGTGATGGTATTTACCAACCGCCGGGACCAGGTGCGTCGCCTGACCGAGCGCTTGCAAAAGGATCGTGTCAGCGTCGACATGCTATCGGGCGAAGTGCCCCAGAAAAAGCGGGTGCGCACCCTTGAGGATTTCCGTTCGGGCAAGATCAAGGTACTGGTCGCCACCGACGTTGCGGGTCGGGGTATCCATATCGACGGGGTCTCCCACGTAGTGAACTACACCCTTCCTGAGGAGAGCGATGACTACGTGCACCGCATCGGCCGCACCGGTCGCGCTGGAGCCAGCGGTATCGCCATCACCCTGGCGGGCGAGGAGGACTCCTTCCTGCTGCCGGAGCTGGAGTCGCTGCTGGGCAAAAAGCTCAACTGCACCCCGCCTCCTGCGGAGCTGCTGGCCCGCTAGACGCACCGCCCCTGTTCCGGGATGGGTGGCGGTTATATCCAGCCATCCCGGTCCCCCTTCACAGGCGGATAAATACGCCAGAAACTGAAAATTACGCCAAATTCTTACCAGCGAGAGACGCCCGGGCTATCGGTTCAGTTGCTAAGGGAGCGCGAGTTAACGCCCAAAAGAGGATAAAAAACGGAGATTTTCTGCAGGGGTGGCCCTCCACTATAAGACAGTTTTTGGCCGCGTCAAAGCCCTCAACTCCGATTGTGCAAAAAAAGCCCATCACCCCTATTTTCTGCTTGTCTCCCCCCCCTGCAGCGCTAGTATCGAGTTAAGGCTGCGATTGTTGAGGGACGCGAAACTCTCCGCCCTTCAACCTCTGGCAGCCCCTCCGCCCGGACCGACAAGAGGTGCTCTTTGCTATGGACGATGCGATCAAGCTTGACCTTATCCCCTCTGAAAACATCTGCTATATCCTCGATACCAACGTACTGATCCACGACCCCAACGCCATTTTCAACTTTGAAGAGCACCGCGTCATGATCCCCATGATCGTGCTGGAGGAGCTGGATAAGCTGAAGACGGGAAAACACACCATCGCAGCCGACTGCCGGCAGGCGATTCGCCAGATCGACAGTATTGTCGGTAACTCGACGCCGGAAGAGATCGACCAGGGGGTTCCCATCCCCCGCGCGGACAAAGAGGCCTTTATGGGCTGTATGTCGATCCTCACCTCTACCCCCGCCAGCAACCTCAGTTATCTGCCCAGCCATATTAACGACAACAAGATCATCAACGACATCTGTCAATGGCAGGCCTCACACCCCAACGAGAAGGCGGTGCTGGTCACCAAAGACATCAATATGCGCCTCAAGGCCCGGGGCTGTGGCCTGCAGGCCGAAGATTACGAAAACGACAAACTGGTGAGTGATGTAGAACTGCTGAACAAGGGCTACATTGAGGTCGAAGGCAGCTTCTGGGACCTGATCGACAACGTTGAAACCTCGCAGCTCGATGGCGAAACCCACCATCGCCTGCAGCGCTGTGGCATTCTCAAGGATGTCTATCCCAACACCTTTATTATCGACGAACAGGGTTTTGTCGGACGCGCGATAGAGGTAAGCGAATCCCAGGTTACTCTGCTCCACCTGAGTTATGACGGACTCATGCACCAGGAGGCCTGGGGATTACACCCGCAGGATATTTACCAGGCCATCGCGCTGCACCTTTTACTTGACCCCGATGTTCACCTGGTGAACCTGACCGGTTCGGCAGGCTCCGGTAAAACCATCCTCGCGCTCGCGGCTGCCATAGAGATGACCGTAGCCAACAAACTCTACCGACGCATCATCGCGACCCGCAGCACCCAGGGGCTGGATGAGGACATCGGCTTTCTGCCCGGCACCGAGGCGGAGAAGATGGAGCCCTGGCTGGGGGCCATCACCGACAACCTCGAAGCCCTCCACTGCGACGATGAAAACACCCACGGCAGTGTGGATTACATCCTCAACAAGGTGCCTTTGCACTTCAAATCACTCAACTACATCCGTGGGCGCAGCTTCCAGCACAGCCTGATCCTTATTGACGAGTCCCAGAACCTGACCCCGCACCAGATCAAGACCATCATTACCCGGGCCGGGAACGGCAGTAAGGTGATCTGCCTTGGCAACCTGGCGCAGATCGACACCCCCTATCTGGGAGCAACCAGCTCCGGGCTGACCTACATGACCGAGCGTTTCAAGGACTTCAGCCACGGAGGCAACGTCAAGCTGCAGGGGGTACCCCGTTCACTGCTGGCTGAGTTTGCCGAGTCCCACCTCTAGCTAGCCCTCAGGCTTCTACCGCCCCGACCGGCCCCTCGGTCGGGGTGCTCTTGACCCTCTCCAGCGCTTTGGGTGCACCCCCTACTGTTCGGTTTTGTTCCCGGTGCCCGTTCGTATTACCATGATGGGCCACACCAAGCCGAGGTTTGTCGCCGTGCTGATTCTGCTCTCCCCCGCCAAAACCCTGGACTTCGATACGCCGTCCATTACCGATCACTACAGCACCCCCCTGTTTCTGGAGCGATCGCAACAGTTGATTGATGAGTTGCGATCCCTGACTCCGGATGCGGTGAGCCAGCTGATGAAGATCAGCGACAAACTGGCAGCCCTCAACGTCGCTCGCTTCGCCAGCTGGCACCAGCCCTTTACCCCCGACAACGCCAAGCAGGCGGTGCTGGCCTTTCAGGGGGATGTCTACACGGGCCTCGACGCCGAGACCCTGTCCGAGGAGGGGCTGGGATTTGCACAGAAGCACATCAGGATTCTTTCAGGCCTCTACGGCTTATTGAAGCCTCTGGACCTGATGCAACCTTACCGGCTGGAGATGGGCACCCGCTTCGCCAACTCGGGCGGTAAGGATCTTTACGCCTTCTGGGGGAGCACCCTGACCGAGCAGTTAAACCTTGAATTCAGGGAACAGGAGATGAGCGAACTGATCAACCTCGCCTCCAATGAGTATTACAAGTCGGTCCAACCCCGCCAGATCAATGCCCGTATCGTTACACCGGTCTTCAAAGACCTGAAAAACGGCCAATACAAGATAATCAGTTTCTATGCCAAGAAGGCTCGGGGACTGATGGCCCGCTTTATCATCGACCAGCGCATCGATAACGCCAACGCCCTCAAGGGATTCGACTACGCCGGCTACGAGTACAACCCCGACCTCAGTCGGGGCGATGAGTGGGTATTTACCCGCGATAGCGCGGAGTAGGGTGGTCCCGCAGCCAGGGTGACCTCAGGCTGCGGGAAAGGCTCAGGTCATCATCGAGTGACGACGCTCCTGGATGGGATGCCCGGCTGACCCGGTGGGTAATCCCCGGTTCTCATGGCGACGATCGAGCAGCATGGCACCGGGCAGGGTACCTCCCACTCGATAGATCGCATCCGATAGCCCCTGGGCTACGACTCCCAGCGAGTTTGCCAGCTGCACACTGCTGTAATAGAGCAGGCTGGCCCCGAGTAACAGGAGCAGGGGCGCGGTCATAAACTGGTGGGGAAAACTCATCGGCACCTGCTTATACAGGAGCCAGAGCAGGGCACCAAAGCCGGTAAACAAACTCAAAAATATAATGTCGACTAACAGATCCTTTTTCATGCTTAACTCCCTGCGGTCGAATGGCTTGGATGAGTTATCACACTACGCCGATCATTGATCCAGATCAATAAACAGCCAAGACCGTTTTGGGATTAGCTGCAAGTGGAAAGTCGCTCTCACGATATCGCCACCGAAAGGCCAGCGCACGCCCGCTTCAGCAACTCATCAAAAGCCCCATGGGTGCTGCTGCCGATGCGGAAAACACTGCACTTCAGGAGAGGAAAACTAGCGCGCCGGGGTTAGTTCCGACTCCAGCTGAATCTGCCCGGAGAGGGAGAAAAACTGCTCCAGCTCGAGCTGGGTGTCGGCATTGATACGACAGAGTAGAAACTTGCCCTGTTTCTCAACCTCTATCAGGTCGGCATTAATCAACTCCTTCATGTGGTGCGACACCGTTGGGGCACCAATATTGAGGGAGCTGATGATATCGGCCAACATACAACCGCCACCGCACTGAGGGGCATCGGGCTTCAACAGCCCCTCACGGTGGCGCAGGATCTCCAGATAGATAGCCAGGCGGTTTTCATTGGACAGGGCTTTAAATGCCTTGGCAAGCTGATGGGTATTCAAAACAATCTCCTCGGACCGATCAACTTGCATAGTAAACGCCCCTTGATTAAGTGTCATCTCCCACCCTCGCTCAATGAGCGGCCAGCGACGCAGGGGCTGCACCGGCTACGGTTGCGGCAGGACGCTGGACTTTGCTGGTGCGCGCAGCGGCTAGGGTGACGACGGTGGCCGTTTCATCTAGCGGCTGCGAAGACGCTTCCAGCTTTTTTAGCGCGCTCTCATAGGGCAGGTAGATCAGCACTGCCCCAACCATGATGACCAGCGGTGCTGCCAGGAACTGTGCGGCCACGCTGAAGGGAATCTGTTGAAACAGCAGCCAGACCAGACCGTTAAAGCCGGCATAGAGGGCCAGGTAGAAGATATTGATTGCGAGCTTGGTTTTCATAGAATCCTCCGTGGATTGCTATTTTATGTTTCGACAACTATAAAACTATACCTCATTTCGATTAGTGTCAAACTATAAAACTATCAAACTAATACTGTTTGGCGATAATGCTCTGTAGAAATATTGCTAAGGATTAAGCTGAAATGCTTATCTCCAGAACATGGAGACAGGCTACTTCACTCCCGCCGCCCGACCTTGGCCATTATCGGGGCTTTCCATGGAGGTTTTATGGCGATTCAATGAAGCTCGGGTGACGAGCGCGAGTAGGCAGCTTCGGCGGCCAGCAGCGCCTGCCCCAGCTGCCGCCCCAGCAAGCAGCTCACCTCGTGGGCACTCAGGTCCGGCTTGATGCGCCGAGCCTCCTTCAACGCCCGCTGCATACGCGGCAGCTCATCGCTGAACGATGCCACCGCCGCCAGCACCACATGGGGAAAGTAGATGCGGTCATCGCGCCGACAGGCCCACTCCGCCTGCTCCATTGCCGCCTGGGGCTCATTGTTTAAAAACAGGGCCAGGGCCAGCACCGAGCCCCACAGGGACAGCCGGCTATCCAATGGGCTGAGTTCGATACTCTTGCGCAGGCAGCGTACCGCTTCGGAGGGGTTACGCTGCATTAAAAACACAGAGCCGAGAGCCGCCCAAGCCTGGGCATTGGCCGCGGAGATATCCAGTGCATTGTGCAAGATCCGCTTGGCCCGATCGACATGCCCCAGGTCCGCCAATGCACAGCCGGCAAACCCCAGCACGGTAGAGTCGCTATTCTCCTCGTCCATCGAGCGCTCTGCGGCGGCCAGCGCCTCCTGGCGGAGCGCCTCCGAGTCCTCAAGGAGACCAAACCGCCCCCCCAGCGCCAACACCAGCGCCAGGTAGCTTCTGGCGAGGGTAAACCCAGGCTGCTGTTGCAGGCAGCGACGCAGCAGACCAGCTGCCTCCTCGAAGGTGTCGCGATGCCAGCCCCGGGTGGCCAGCTCGCCGCTGGCCCTGATATAAAGCCCGGTAGGGCTCAGCTCACCCGCGCTAGAGGTGGCGGACAACATCGCCTTCACCAATTGAGGTTCCAGCTTGGCCAGCACCGAGTTCGACAACTCCCTCTCCGGAACCCCCCTCTCGCTGAGCCGCACCTCGAAGGGCTCGGCCCACAGCAGGCAACCCGATGCTACATCGGTCAGCGAGAGGTTGACCCTGACCCCTTCATGGGTCTGGCGGGCACTGCCCTCCAACAAAAAGTCCACCCCCTGCCGCTGGCACCACTGCCGAGCGCTCGCTTCAGGTACCTCGCTTCGCCCCAGGGTGTGGATCCTGAGCAGGGGAATGCGGGTCAACAACGCTTGCAGGTCAGCCTGTAGCCCCTGAGCGCAGTGGGTCATTGGCAACACCTGGGTGTCGTGGGCGAAGGGCATGACCAGCAGGGAGGGGGTAGCGGTACCGGAGACCTCCGCCGATGTCTTCGATGGCGGGGAGCCATCGGTAGAGGCCACCTCATCGGGGGCCAGCTGGAAGCGCACGCCTCGCCCGTGAACCGTTTTAATGTAGCGCTGGGTGCGACCATCGTCCCCCAGGGCCTTGCGCGCGTTTTTGAGCGCAGAGGCCACCGTGGCATCGGAAACACAGCGCCCCTCCCAGACGGCAGCGACCAGCTCATCGTGGCTAAAGAGGACCATCGGGTGAGCCACCAGGTGAAGCAGCAGGTCAAACACCCGCGGCTCTACCGCAACGGGCACCCCATCGCGAAGCAACTCAAAGCGCTCACTATCGATCTGAATATTGGAAAAGCGATACAACATAGGATCAACAGCCCGAATGAGCCTGGTTGGCCAGTCCGTGGAGGTTGGTCAATGAACTATAGACCAATCCACCGGGCACCCATTAAGGGCGGGCTGGCGTCCCCTTCAATTCCGCCCGAGCGATGCGTTCGATCGCCTTCAACATGCGCCGGAACAGGAAACTGTGGGGGCGCATCATGGTGTACCAGTAAAGCTGCCCCCAGAGTCCGGCTGGATGCCAATAGGCGAGCATCTGAATCTCGGTGCCTCCCCCCGCCAGGGGCTGCAGGCGAAACTCGAGGGTACCGGCACCCGGTCCCCTCATCCGAAACCCAAGGAGAACCCGCTGTTCATCGACCACATCCAGAATCTGCCAGGAGTCTACCCGCTCTCCCACCACCAGGCGATCGGGGGTATCCCGCCCGAGTTGTCGGCCCGGCCCGCCGACACAGAAGTCGATCCACTCCCGTATGGCCCAGATTCCGTTCATAGTAAAAAAGCGCTGGCGGCCACCGATACGACTCAATACCCGCCACAGGGCGCTGGCAGGCAACGCCGTTTCCCGCGCTATCACTAAACAGTCTCCGTAATAGGCCGCATTGGGCCACCCCTCGCGAAAACGGGGATTACCCTGATACCAATAGAGCGAACCCGGCTGCCGGCTCTCCTCCTCTATCGCTTCACTGACCGCCTCCTCGTAACTCAGCAACCGCTGGGGCAAGCACTCGCGGATCGCCTCAGCGTTGGAGGGCATGTGGTCACTCAGCCCTCCCAACAGAGCCCGCACGATGGACGAGGGGGCGGAGCTGAATAGCGGCATTGCCAGGCGCACCAGGCCTAACCATAACCCGGGAATCCGCAGGGTATAAAAGCGTTTGCCAACCACCCTGGCATAACGATGGATCTGCTCCTCGTAGCTCAGCCTTTCGGGGCCCGCCAGCAGGTAGACGCCGGGCTTAATCGAGCGCTTGCCCGCCAGGGCCACCAGGTAGTAGAGCAGGTTGCCCAGCGCCAGAGGAGCGCTGGTATGGCGCACCGCCATCGGCAGCACCATGGCCGGCAGATGGTTGACCATATCGCGAATGGCTTCGAAGGGCACCGAGCCGGCACCCACCACCACCGGAGCCCTCAGTTCGACCACCGGTACCGCACCTGATGCCAGGGCCGCACCGGTCTCACGCCGTGAAATCAGGTGCTCAGAGCGGGTGTTGTCGGGGCAGGCAGCACCCAGGTAAACAATCAGACCGACTTCCGCCTGCTCTGCGGCCGCAGCAAGGATACGGGCCGCACGCAGATCCCGGGCCGCAAAATCATCGCCGCTCAGCATCGAGTGGACCAGGTAGTAGACAACCTCTACCCCCTCCAACGGCCCTGCCAGTGTATCGGGTTGAAGCAGATCCAGGGTGCACAGCTCCACTGTGGACCCAAAGCGGGCTTTAAGCTCCGCACTGTTACGCCCTGCGGCCCGCACCTGATAACCGCTCTCCACCAGCCGTGGGACCAGATGTGACCCCACGTAGCCACTGGCCCCCAACACCAGGATCCTGGGGGACTCGGAAGACTGGTCGTGGGCTTCAGCCAAATGAATGGTACTCATAAAATTCCGCTAGCGGTTGGCACTCCTCACTCTACACCAGGCCGTTTGGGACCGATAGCGGAACCCCATTAAACCTTAAACTTACTGACCTCTACCTGCAGGTCGGCAGCCAAGCGAGCCAACTCAGAACTGGCCTCATTAACATGACCGGCACTCTCGTTGGAGCGATCGGAGAAATCGCTGAGGTTGGTAATGTTGCGGTTGATCTCCTCCGTCACAGCGGTTTGCTCTTCGGCCGCACTGGCGATCTGTGTATTCATATCACTGATCGCCGCCACCGCATCGGTAATAGCTCCCAGCGCGGCGCCTGCCCCCGTGGCGCGCTCGACGCTTTCGTTGGCGCGATTCTGCCCCACCTCCATGACCCGTACCGCTTCGGCGGCACCCTGTTGCAGCTTTTCAATCATCTGCTGTATCTCTTCGGTAGACTGCTGGGTACGGCTCGCCAGTGTACGAACCTCATCGGCAACCACCGCGAACCCACGCCCCTGCTCGCCGGCGCGGGCGGCCTCGATCGCAGCGTTCAGGGCCAGCAAGTTGGTCTGTTCGGCGATCCCTCGAATTACATCAAGTACACCTCCGATGGTGTTGCTATCCTGCTCGACCTTTCGTATGACTTCGGCGGCGCTGTTCACATCGCTGGCCAGTCGTTCGATGGAGCTGATCGCCTGTTGGACCACCTGCTGCCCCTCCCGAGCATTTTCGTCAGCATCGCGGGCCGCACTTGCGGCATCGGCGGCGTTACGTGCAACCTCCTGTACAGTAGCGGCCATCTCACTGACCGCCGCCGCGACCTCCTGAATCACCCGGTGCTGCTCATCCACATTTTTTCGGGCATCGGTCGTGATACTGGAAAGCTCTTCCGCCGCGGTAGCCGACTGGGTGGTCGACCCGGAAACCTGGCCCATGATGGTTTGCAGTTTTTCCAGAAAAAGATTGAAGGCACTCGCAAGACGCCCCAACTCATCACGCCCTGCGACCGGTACCCTTTGGGTCAGGTCCCCCTCACCGTGTGAGATATCCTGCACCCGGGTCAGCAGCTGGTTAAGAGGTCCGGTGATCAACAGGGGAAAAAACAATCCCACCGCCCCACACACCACCAAACCCACCAACATGGAAATCATCTGCGCACTTTGACTGGTTGCACTCACCTCTTCGGCCACCGCCACCTCGGTGGCGATCTCCTCTTCGACGGACTCGGTAAGCTTGTCAATCAGCTCACGCGCCGCGTCAAACTGCTCCGCCCCCTTACCAAAGCTGAGATCGATCGCTATGCGACGCCCCGTCCGCTCACCCTCGGTCCGCTGCTTATTGATCTCCTCCGTGGTCATTCGCCACTGGGCAAAGAGTTCGCCAAACTGCTGCACCATTTTTTTATCTTCAGGATGATCTTCCAGGGCATCGAACTTCGCCATCCGCTCAGCAACCTGCTGAATATTTTCACTGTGCATTTTCTGCAGCGCCTTGTATTCATCGGTTCCTACGTTGACGAAGATCAAACTTCGCTCGGCGACCTGAGCCTGGTAAAGATCACGGTCCGCCTGCAACAACAGGTTGATCTTGGGCAGCAGCCGCTGAGCAAGGCCTTCGGTGGAGCCGGTTACGCGGCCGATATTGTTGATTCCCATGATCGCAATGACCATCAGGAGCAGCGCCAGCAGCGCAACCGGAATTGCCAGCTTCATTCGGAAGCTTAAATTGTTTATCCATTGCATCGCCTTACTCCTATACCTTGCCACTCACCTGAGGGTTTGGACGCCACCCGCCCGCTCAACTCAGGGGCTTGAGACTACTCCAACTCATCCAGGTTGATGCCAATGGTGACTGCGCCAATGGCAACACCCGCATCCATAACCGGCACTGACACCTGCACCAGATAGGCCTGGGCGCTCTCATCGAATTCGACCTCGCCGACGTGGACCGCTCCGGCGCCCCCTTTGAAGGACTCGGTCCACTTGGCCTCGTCACCCTGCCAGTAGTCGGACGTTTTGCCGGTCATGGCGACATTGGCCCCCTGGTTATCCATCAGGAACAGTTCCAGATAGTAGCTCTGGCTTTTTTCGATCTTGCGCAGGGCCTGCGCGGCCTCATTGTCCATCAGCGATTGCATAAAGCTGTCGATGCCTTCCGTTCCCCGCCACTTGGCATCGGCCTGCTTGATTGCATCCAGGCTTCTCCCTTTGGAATTTTGGGCTTTAACCGCCGCCACCAGTACCGGGTCCAGACCTATCTTCTGGAGTTCTGGGGCAATCTCCAGCACGGCTGGAGGAACCTCTTCAGCCAGGCTCCAACTGCTCACCAACACCAGCACAACGCCCATCATCTGTATCAACAGCGCTCTCATCTTCTTACCCTCATTGGTGAAACCACAGTTTTCTCAGTATAGAAAAGCTATCGCCAACCGCCGTGATATCTATATGAAAGGGCGCAATTCTTCCCCGGTTGCAAAAAAAAACGCCTCAAAAGAGGCGTTTTTATAAGACCGGACCGCAAGCCTAGTGCTGCAGAATCTGGCTCAGGAACAGCTTGGTGCGCTCGGACTGCGGATTTTCGAAGAACTCATGGGGTTCATTCTCCTCAATCACCTGCCCGGCATCCATAAAGATCACCCGGTTGGCTACGGTCTTGGCAAAACCCATCTCGTGGGTCACGCAGATCATGGTCATGCCATCCTCGGCCAGTTCCACCATGGTATCCAGCACCTCCTTAACCATCTCGGGGTCCAGTGCTGAGGTGGGCTCGTCAAACAGCATGATCTGCGGACTCATGCAGAGGCTGCGTGCAATCGCCACCCGCTGCTGCTGCCCTCCGGACAGCTGCCCCGGATACTTGAGCGCCTGCTCGGCAATCTGTACCCGTTCCAGGTACTTCATGGCTACCGCTTCTGCCTCGGAGCGTGACATTTTCCGCACCCAGATGGGCGCCAGGCAGCAATTTTCCAACACCGTAAGGTGGGGGAAGAGGTTGAAGTGCTGAAAGCACATGCCCACCTCTTTGCGGATCGCCTCAATGTTTTTCAGATCATTGGTAAGGGGGGTACCCGATACGATGATATCCCCTTTCTGGTGCTCCTCCAGATGGTTAATGCAACGAATCATGGTGGACTTACCCGATCCGGAGGGGCCGCACACGACGATACGCTCCCCTTTGTAAACCTTCAGGTTTATATCCTTGAGCACATGAAAATCACCGTACCACTTGTTGACCCCTTTGAGCTCAATCATCAACTCATTGGAAACCCCTGGGTCTTTCGGGGCGGTCCCGTTAGTTTGGTCTGACATCGATATTTCCTCTCAACTCTTTTTCGGACCGCACCTAGCGGTGTCCGGTATTCAGTTTGCGCTCCAGCGCCTGGCTGTAGCGGGACATGCTGAAACAGAAAACCCAGAACACAAAGGCAACGAACACGTAGCCTTCGGTCGATACCCTGGGCCAGGCCGGATCGGTGATCGCCGCCTGCACCGTTGCCAGCACATCGAACAGGCCGATGATCAGCACCAGCGAGGTGTCCTTAAACAGGGCGATAAAGGTGTTCACTATACCGGGAATTACAATCTTCAAGGCCTGGGGGAGAATGATCAGCCCCATCAGCTTCCAGTAGCTGAGGCCCATCGCTTCACCGGCTTCATACTGTCCCTTGGGAATCGCTTGCAGCCCCCCCCGGATCACCTCAGCCATATAAGCCGACTGGAACATCACAATCCCGATCAGTGCCCTGAGCAGCTTGTCGAAGGAGATCTCTTCCGGCACAAACAGCGGGAACATCACCGAGGCCATGAAGAGCACCGAGATCAGCGGAACCCCCCGCCATACCTCGATAAAGACCGTACAAAAGCTGCGCGCGACCGGCATATGGGAGCGCCGGCCGAGTGCCAGCAGGATGCCGAAGGGAAGCGCCGCCACTATCCCTACCACCGCCAGAACCAGGGTCAGCATCAGCCCACCCCACTTGTGGGTTTCCACCTTCTCTAGACCAAAGGCATCACCGTAAAGGAGGAAGAAGGCAATGACAGGAAACACCGTTAAGGTGAAGAGGGCAATCCAGCCCCGACGAGGGGTACGCTCAATCACCAGGGCGGCGATCAGCAGGGCAAAGAGCGCAAACAGTAAATTGATCCGCCAGATTTCGGCTTCCGGGTAGAAACCGTAAATAAACTGGTTAATACGCACCGTAACAAACACCCAGCACGCCCCTTCGCTGGTACAGGCGTCCTTGGAGTCGCCGGTAAAGTCGGCACTCAGGAAAGCCCAGTTCAACAGGGGCCCGATGGTGGTGGCGATAAAATAAATCGCCACGACGGTGAGAATGGAGTTGAACCAGTTGTTGAACAGATTTTCCCGTAACCAGCCAACAGGACCGCGGTTACTGATCGGGGCTGGCAGGTCAGGCAGTTTATGATCGTTATGTAGCATCGACTATCGCTCCACCAGCGCCACGCGCTTGTTGTACCAGTTCATGAACAGCGATACCAAAAGGCTCAACAGGAGGTAAACCCCCATGGTCATGGCAATCACTTCTATTGCCTGGCCGGTCTGGTTGAGTGTGGTACCGGCAAATACGCTGACCAGATCGGGGTAGCCGATGGCGGTGGCCAGCGACGAGTTCTTGATCAGGTTAAGGTATTGACTGGTGAGGGGTGGAATCACAACACGCATCGCCTGCGGAATTACCACCAGCCGCAGAACACGCGAACGGGGCAGCCCCAGGGCCGATGCGGCTTCGGTCTGGCCATGGTCAACAGCCTCGATGCCCGAACGTACGATCTCGGCGATAAAGGCAGCGGTGTAGATACTCAGTGCCAGCAGCAGGGCGCTGAGTTCGGGGATAATGGTAATCCCCCCTTTGAAGTTAAATCCTACCAGTTCAGGGTCGACCCAGGTGATGGGAGAGCCTGCCAACAGGAAGGTAAGGCCCGACATACCCAGAACAAGACCGATGGAAGCCCAGTAGGCGGGAAAGTATTGACCGGTTTGATCCTGCCGTTTCTTGGCCCAGCGAACCAGGAAAAAAGAGAGGATAAGGGCGGCTACAAAAGCCAGCACCACCCAGCCAAAGCCATTGCCGGCAACAGGTTCGGGAAGGTACAACCCCCTCACGTTGAGCTGAACACCACCAAACAGCTCAATACTCTGGCGCGGAGATGGAAGCACCTGCAGCACAGCGAAGTACCAAAAAAAGATCTGCAGCAGGAGCGGGATATTGCGGAACACTTCTACATAAATGGCGGCCATCTTGGCAATCAGCCAGTTATGGGACAAGCGGGCAATACCTACAATGAATCCCAGCAGGGTCGCCAAAACAACACCCAAAAATGACACCAGCATGGTGTTCATCAATCCCACCACGAAGGTACGCCCAAAGCTGTAGGTCGCGTCGTAGGGAATCAGCGTCAGCAAAATATCAAAACCCGCCGTCTGACTCAGGAAGTCGAAACCGGTTGAAATGCCTCGGGTCTCAAGGTTTGAAAGGGTGTTGCTGACGATATAAAGGATAAACAGGATAACGGTTCCAACCATCAGCACCTGGAACAGGAGGGCCCGCTTTTCGGGATCATTCCAGAACTTTGGCTTGGAATTCGCCGAATATTTTGTCTCTTCCGGCATCAATATACTCCCCAGGATAGTCAGGAGTTAACAACAAGAAACGGCCACAGCTTGTGGCTGTAGCCGTTCCAAACAAGCGGCTTAGCGCATGGGCGGTGCGTACATAAACCCACCTTTGCTCCACAATGCGTTCACGCCACGTTCGATGTTGAGCGCAGAGCCGGCACCAACGTTGCGGTCGAAGACCTCACCGTAGTTACCCACCTGCTTGACGATCTGGTAAGCCCAGTCGTCGGCCAGGTCCATACCCTTACCCTTGGGTCCATCGATACCAACAAAGCGCATCACCCCAGGGTTGTCGCCCATCTTCTTCTCGTCAATATTGGCGGAGGTCAGTCCCAGCTCTTCCGCGTTGATCAGCGCGTTCATGCTCCACTTGACGATATTGAACCACTGGTCGTCACCCTGGCGTACCACGGGGCCAAGGGGCTCCTTGGAGATGATCTCTGGCAGTACCACGGCGCTGTCGGGGTTGGCCAGCTTGATGCGCAAGGCATACAGCTGGGAGGCATCGGAGGTGAGAATATCGCAACGGCCCGCTTCAAAGCCCTTTACAGTCTGGTCGGAGGTATCAAATACCACCGGCTGGTACTTCATGTTGTTTTCGCGGAAGTAGTCAGCCAGGTTCAGTTCGGTGGTGGTACCCGCCTGGATACAGACAGCCGCACCGTCCAGCTCCAGCGCGCTCTTCACGCCCAGAGACTTGGAAACCATGAAGCCCTGACCATCGTAGTAGTTGACGCCGGCAAAGTTGAGGCCGAGGGAAGTATCCCGAGTCTGGGTCCAGGTGGTATTGCGGGACAGCACGTCAATCTCGCCGGACTGAAGGGCGGTAAAGCGCTCCTTGGCGGTCAGCGGGGTGTACTTAACCTTGCTGGCATCTCCCAGAGTAGCTGCGGCAACGGCACGACAGACATCGACGTCCATACCGGTCCAGTTACCCTTCTCATCGGGGTTGGAGAAACCGGGCAGACCCGTACTCACACCACACTGCAAAAAACCACGCTCTTTGACGGCCTTGAGGGTCACGTCCTCAGCAAGAGCACTCTGGGCGAAAGTAAGACCCATGGCAGCCGCTGCTGCAAAGATTCCTAGCTTTTTCATATCCTATCCTTAATTGGTTACTGATCGTTTTTTTATCTTCAAACGAAGCTTCTCAACCCGATGGGGCCCTTTCGAAACTCCGTGATATTGCAAGCAACAAGGACCGCCCCTTTTTCATGCAACGGTCGATCCGGTCACTCTCAAGACTCAGTACGATAGCGCATGGCCCCTCGTACTTATGGCTCAACTAAAACAAGTTTTCCAGAGCAGTGCAATCGAAAGGGAGCTGCCGAGTTGCTTTGCTGGCCTTTTGCGGGCCACAGGAAAAAATTTGCACCCAAAAAAACCACTTGCACCAACAATAGACCAGTTTCGGGGCACTCAACGGCTTAAAATGGTGACTCGCCCTGGTCGTCCCGCACCAACAATGCGCACCATTTTAATAATGCGCCAGACAGGTCCTTTCACTGGCAAAAAAAAAACGGCAGCCGATGGCTGCCGTTCATTCAGGCACGCTACGCCGGATTAGCGCGAAGTCAGCGCAAGAATCTCTTCCAGCGCCTCATCTACGGATCGCTCGGAGTCGATCGCCCGGCTGAGCAGCGCATCGGCGGTCCGCGGGGTGCTGACCGGTGCCAACACCACCAGCCCGGCGTTGCCCAGGGCATTCACCATGGCGGCGTTAAGCTCGGCATCCTGGGGCAGCAGCAGAACCGTCTTGCCGCGCTCGAAGAGGCCGCGCTCAAGGGTCACCAGGCGCTCCTCAATCTGCTCACCCACCAACTCGATCAGGGCCGGCTTCTGGTCCAGTCGCAAGCTGCGCTCGCTGGCGCTGACCGGCTGATGGTTACGCTCCTCGCTGCCGATGCCATTGATCATCCCCGCACCGACCGTGACGTTGGTCAGGCGATCAATGACGATAAAGGCGCCGGTTGTGCGACTCTTGTGGTAGGGATCAAAGGCGACGTGCTTGTTGACACTCACACGACAGCGCGCAATTTCATTGAGCTGCAGCTGCTCTGCCCCCTTGTGCTCCAGGGTGTTGACGTCGATGTTGTAGAGAATGTCAGTGACCGCCCCTGTGGTCAGGTTGGAGGAGAACTTGAAGTCGTACTGGCGCCCGCACTTAAGGGCCCCCTCGCTCATCCACACCAGGGTTGCCTCGAAATGGTTGGCCGATAGTGGCAGGTCGTCGCTCTTGACCAGCATATCGCCACGGCTGACGTCGATCTCATCCTCCAGGGTGATGGTCACGGCCTGGGACGCAAACGCCTCCTGTAGTGTCCCATCGTAGGTATCGATGGTTTTTACCCGGCTGCGCTTACCCGAGGGCAGGGCGACTACCTCATCGCCAGGCGCTACCACCCCTGACGCAACGGTACCGCAGAAGCCACGGTAATTGAGGTTGGGTCGATTGACGTACTGCACCGGGAAGCGGAAATTTTCCATATTGCGATCACCGGACAGCTCTACGGTCTCAAGAATCTCCATCAGGGAGGGCCCGGTGTACCAGGGGCTCTTCTCGCTGCGATTCACCACGTTGTCCCCCTCGAGGGCCGAGATGGGGATAAAGCGCAGATCCTCAATGCCGAGCTGGTCGGCAAACGTCAGGTACTGTTCACGGATATCGTTGTAGACCTGCTCGCTGAAATCCATCAGGTCCATCTTGTTGATCGCCACCACCACGTGCCGAATACCCAGCAGGGAGGCGATAAAGCTGTGGCGACGGGTCTGGGTCATTACACCGTGACGGGCGTCGATCAGGATGATGGCCAGTTCGCAGGTGGATGCCCCGGTGGCCATATTGCGGGTGTACTGCTCATGCCCGGGGGTATCGGCGATGATGAACTTGCGGCGTGCGGTGGAGAAGTAGCGGTAGGCCACATCAATGGTGATGCCCTGCTCCCGCTCGGCCTGCAGGCCGTCAACCAACAGCGCCAGGTCGAGCTTGCCTCCGGTGGTCCCGTGCTTGACCGTATCAGCGCGGACGGCCTCCAGCTGATCCTCATAGATCATTTTTGAGTCGTGCAGCAGGCGACCTATAAGGGTGCTCTTGCCATCATCCACACTGCCGCAGGTGAGCAGGTGCAACAGCTCCTTGCGCTCATGCTGGGCCAGGTATTCGTTAATATCGGTAGCGATCAGATCTGATTGGTGAGACATGGCGGTTTCTGCTAGTGGTTACAGTCGGGCCGCCGCGGCGACCCACGAACAAAAGGGGCTAGAAATAGCCTTCCTGCTTTTTCTTCTCCATGGAGCCGGCGCTGTCATGGTCGATTACACGACCCTGGCGCTCGGAGCTGGTGGTCAGCAGCATCTCCTGGATGATCTCGGGCAGGGTCGTGGCGTTGGAATCCACCGCACCGGTGAGCGGGTAACAGCCCAGGGTACGGAAGCGCACCATCTCCATCACCGGCTCTTCACCCGGCTCCAGGGGCATACGCTCGTCATCCACCATGATCTTGACGCCATCACGCATCACCACCGGTCGCGGCTTGGCAAAGTAGAGCGGTACGATGGGGATCCCCTCCAGGTGGATGTACTGCCAGATATCCAGCTCGGTCCAGTTGGAGAGCGGGAAGACGCGAATACTCTCCCCCTTGTTGACCTTGCCGTTGTAGATGTTCCATAGCTCGGGGCGCTGGTTCTTGGGGTCCCAGCGGTGATTTTTATCGCGGAAGGAGTAGACCCGCTCCTTGGCCCGCGACTTCTCCTCGTCCCGACGGGCACCGCCAAAGGCGGCATCGAAGCCGTACTTGTCCAGGGCCTGCTTCAAGGCTTCGGTCTTCATCACGTCAGTATGCTTGGCACTGCCGTGGGTGAAGGGCCCGATACCCTGCTTCACCCCCTCCTGATTGGTGTGGACAATCAGCTCCAGCCCCAGCTCCTTAACGAGCCGGTCCCTGAACTGGATCATCTCCTTGAACTTCCAGGTGGTGTCGACGTGCATCAGCGGGAAGGGGGGCTTGCCCGGATAGAAGGCCTTCATCGTCAGGTGCAGCATGACCGCCGAATCCTTACCGATGGAGTAGAGCATCACGGGGTTATCGAATTCTGCAGCCACCTCACGGATGATGTGGATACTTTCCGCTTCGAGCTGCTTAAGATGGGTTAGTTTTCTGTCCGACATGGAGTGTTCCGTACTGTGCACCTGGGCCAATCGAGTACTCGGGTATGAGTCGCTCGGGGAGAGGGCGCCGATACTTAAAATGGCAGGCTACTATATCAAATCGGGGCTGATTATAAGTAGACCAAAATTAAGAATAAAAAAGACTATTAATATGACGAAGCGGGCTAACCCTGCAGCGAGGTTCCCTCGCCTATACCGGGTTATTGATATCTACGAAATGGTGGACCAGCCCCTCCTCCTCTGCCAACCACTCCCCTAACGCCTTGACCCCGTAACGCTCGGTGGCGTGGTGACCGGCACCAAAGTAATGGATCCCCATCTCCCTGGCATTGTGTACCGTAGGTTCGGAGATCTCTCCGCTGATGAACGCGTCAACACCGGCGGCGGCGGCCTGGTCAATGTAGCTCTGGGCGGCGCCGGTACACCAGGCCAGCTGTCTGACGGGATGATCTCCTCCCTCAATCAGCTGGGGTGAGCGCCCCAGTTTGGCGGCCAGCAGGCGGACCAGTTCCTGGGCGCTGCAGGGTTCCTTCAGCGCACCACGCCAGACCAGGCAGCGGGTGTCGTTGGGATCCAGGGGGGTTGCTCCCTGAACGCCCAGCAGGCGAGCCAGCTGGGCGTTATTACCCAGCTGGGGGTGGGCATCGAGGGGCAGGTGGTAAGCCGCCAGGCTGATATCATGATCCATCAGGGCCTTGATACGCTTGCGCTTGATGCCGGTGATCGGCTGCGCCTCCCCTTTCCAGAAAAAGCCATGGTGGACCAACAACAGGTCGGCCTTAAGGGCGATCGCTTCATCAATCAAGGCCTGGCTGGCGCTGACCCCGGTGACCAGGGTCGCTACCCTATCCCTCCCCTCAACCTGCAATCCGTTGGGGCAGTAGTCCGAGAACAGGGCAACCTGCAGTTCGCTATCGAGCCGGTCAATCAGGTGGGTGAGAGAGGGGGTCATGAAATACTCCAGAGCGTTCGGGTGAGTGGCCGCAGCATAGCAAAGCGTGGAATGCCCCTCAAAGGCTGCGTATAATCCTGCCTACTTTTGCACAGCCACCATCATTGCACAGGGATCTGCGCTTGAATCGTCTGCTCTCCTATATCAGCTGGCCCGTGGTGTGCGGCGTTCTGCTCGCACTGCTGCTGGTTCAACAGTTTCCCCAGCTGGTGGGAGGCCAACGCCCTGCACAGCCGGCCATTACCCTGCAAACCGTCCCCCCCCAAACCACCGAGCAAGGCTTTAGGTCCTCCTATAGCAGTGCTGTTTTGACGGCAGCTCCAGCGGTAGTGAACATTTACACCACCAAGATCGCCGACGAAACCAACCCACTCTTACCACAGAACGAAATGGAAGGGCTGCGGGGCTATGATGGTATCCCCCGCAACCGGCGTATGCAGTCGAGCCTGGGCTCGGGGGTGATCATGAGCCCGGAGGGCTATATCCTCACCAACAGCCATGTGATCAAGGAGGCTTCCACGATCATAGTGGCTCTACGCGACGGTCGTGATACCCGTGCGCGGGTGATCGGTGATGACCCCGAGACCGACCTGGCCGTGCTTAAGATTGAGCTCGACAACCTGCCGACCATCACCCTGGCCAACTCCAGTAGCGCCCGGGTGGGCGATGTAGTGCTGGCGATCGGCAACCCCTTCGGGGTGGGCCAGACGGTCACCATGGGGATCGTCAGCGCCACCGGGCGCAACGAACTCAACATCAATACCTACGAAGACTTCATCCAGACCGATGCGGCGATCAACCCCGGCAATTCCGGTGGTGCCCTGGTCAACGCCGAGGGCCACCTGCTGGGCATCAATGCCGCCATTTTTTCCCGCAGCGGCGGCTCCCAGGGGATCGGCTTTGCGATCCCTACCGATCTCGCGCGCAGCGTGATGCTGTCGATTATCAAGCAGGGGCGGGTGATCCGTGGCTGGCTGGGGATCGAAGCGCAGCCGCTGACCCCGGAGCTGGCCGAATCGTTCGGCATCTCCCTGCGCGATGGCATCCTGATCTCGGGGGTCTATAAAAACAGCCCAGCCTCGAAGGCCGGACTGCAACGGGGGGATGTGATTATCGCCATCAACGGCGTTGAGGCCGGTGATGGCCGTACCGTCATGGATCAGGTGGCTCGCCAGCGCCCCGGGGAGCAGGTAGTGATCAAGGTGCTGCGCCAAAGCGAAGAGCACACCCTGACCACGGTGGTGGGTGAACGCCCCCGAATCCTCACCCCCTGAAACTCTCGGATGGCGGCCCCTGGACGGGAACCCGCCGCGAGCGCGGTCAACTACTTGCGAATACGGTATTCCGCAGAGCGGGCATGGGCCGTCAGCCCCTCCCCCCGTGCGAGCACCGACGCCACCTTGCCCATCTCCGAGGCGCCCTCAGCCGAGAACTGGATCAGCGAGGAGCGTTTCTGGAAGTCATAGACACCCAGCGGTGAGGAGAAGCGAGCGGTGGATGAGGTGGGCAGCACGTGATTAGGCCCGGCACAATAATCGCCGAGCGCCTCAGCGGTGTAGCGCCCCATAAAGATGGCACCGGCATGGCGAACCTCCCGAGCCCAGGACTCCGGATTCTCAACCGACAACTCCAGGTGCTCGGGAGCGATGCGGTTGGTCACCTCCAGGGCCTGTTCACGATCGCAGACCTTGATCAGCATGCCCCTTGACTCCAGCGAGGTGCGGATAATCTCCGCCCGCTCCATGGTGGGCAACAACTTTTCGATACTGGCCTGCACCCGGTCCAGAAACTCCTCATCGGTCGATACCAGGATCGACTGGGCGTCCTCATCGTGCTCGGCCTGGGAGAAGAGGTCCATGGCAATCCAATCGGGGTTGGTCTGACCATCGCACACCACCAGGATCTCCGAGGGGCCGGCGATCATGTCGATGCCCACCTGGCCAAACACCATCCGCTTGGCGGTGGCCACATAGATATTGCCTGGGCCAACGATCTTGTCGACGCGGGGAACACTCTGGGTGCCGTAGGCCAGGGCCGCAACCGCCTGCGCCCCACCGATGGTAAACACCCGGTCCACCCCGGACTGGTAAGCCGCTGCCAGCACCAGTTCGTTGACCTCGCCGGCCGGGGTCGGCACCACCATGATAATCTCGGCGACACCGGCCACCTTGGCGGGCAAGGCGTTCATCAGTACCGAGGAGGGATAAGCCGCCTTACCGCCGGGCACATAGATGCCGACCCGGTCCATCGCCGTCACCTGCTGGCCCAGCAGGGTGCCATCGCTCTCCCGATACTGCCAGGACTCCTGCAGCTGGCGCTGGTGATAATCCCGAATACGCTGTGCAGCGACCCGTAACGCCTCCCGCTGCCCCTCCGGCAAGCCCTCATAGGCCTGCTTGAATCGGTCGGCTCCGATACTCAGCTGCTCCATGTCGGTCACGTCCAGACGGTCAAACCGGTTGCTGTACTCAACCAACGCCTCGTCGCCACGACGACGAACCTCCCGGATCACTTCGGTGACGATGCTGACAACGGCGTCATCCGACACCCCTTCCCAGGCCAGCATGCTGTCCAGCCGCTCACGAAACCCTTCCGCACTGGCATCCAGGCGGGTGATATCAACGGGGGTATTCGACATGGATATTCTCCTTTGGCCCTTTGGCGCGATTCAAAAACGATTGACCCATATCCGCATAAACGACGATTGATGCCCCCTTGGAGCCACTATGACAAGGACTCCCGGGCCCTGCTGACCGCTTCACCGAGACGCTCAATCAACGCCTGCACCTTGGCATGCTTCAGCTTCATCGACGCCTTGTTGACCACCAGTCGTGAGCTGATCATGGCGATCAGCTCCTGCGGCTCGAGACCGTTGGCACGCAGGGTATTGCCGGTATCCACCACATCGATGATGCGATCGGCCAGCCCTACCAGGGGAGCCAGCTCCATGGACCCGTACAGCTTGATGATATCCACTTGCTGCCCCTGCTCGGCGTAGTAACGCCGGGCCACGTTGACGAACTTGGTGGCGACCCGCAGCCGCCCATTGACCGGCTCACCGCTCACGGGGCCTGCGGTCATCAGCTTGCAGCGGGCAATGTTCAGGTCCAGCGGCTCATAGAGCCCCTTACCGCCATGTTCCATCAGCACATCCTTGCCCGCCACCCCGAGGTCGGCCGCGCCGTGCTGGACATAGGTCGGCACATCGGTGGCCCGGATAATCACCAGTTTGACGTCTTCACGGGTGGTGTCGAAGATCAGTTTTCGACTGCGGTTCAGGTCCTCCAGCGGCTCGATACCCGCCTCTTTCAGAAGCGGCAGGGTATCGTCGAGTATCCGCCCCTTGGAGAGCGCGATAGTAAGGTGCTGTGATTGACTCATCCGGCTCCCTTCCCCCTAGCCCGGCACTCGGCGTATTTTGGCGCCCAGTAACTGCAATTTCTCTTCGATGCACTCATAACCACGATCAATGTGGTAGATGCGGTCCACAACGGTGTCGCCGGAGGCGACCAGGCCGGCAATCACCAGGCTGGCGGAAGCCCGCAGGTCGGTCGCCATAACCGGTGCCGACTTCAGGCGCTCGACCCCTCTTACTACCGCGGAGTTACCCTCAACGGTGATATCGGCCCCCATACGCATCATCTCATTGACGTGCATAAAGCGGTTTTCAAACACGGTTTCAACGATCTGCCCGGCCCCTTCGGCAATGGTGTTCATAGCCGTGAACTGGGCCTGCATATCGGTCGGAAACGCGGGGTAAGGCGCTGTCCTGAGGTTGATCGCCTTGGGGCGACGCCCCTCCATGTCCAGTTCGATCCAGTCCTCACCGATGGTGATCTTGGCCCCCGCTTCCTCAAGCTTGACCAGAACGGCGTCGAGAATATCGGCCCGGGTATCCTTGAGCTTGACCCGACCACCGGTTGCCGCCGCTGCCACCAGGTAGGTACCGGTTTCAATGCGATCGGGCAGCACCGGGTAGGTACAGCCGTGCAGGCGCTCAACTCCGGTAACCGTGATCATGTCGGTACCGTGCCCCTCGATTTTGGCCCCCATGGCAATCAGGCAGTTGGCCAGATCCACCACTTCGGGCTCGCGGGCCGCGTTTTCCAGAACCGATACCCCATCGGCCAGGCAGGCCGCCATCAGCAGGTTCTCGGTGCCGGTAACGGTGACGGTGTCGAAGAAAATACGCGCGCCCTTGAGGCGATCCTTGACCTTGGCGCGAATGTAGCCATCCTCCACTACAATGTCAGCCCCCATCTGCTGCAGGCCGCGAATGTGCAAGTCAACCGGGCGGCTACCGATGGCGCAACCACCCGGTAGCGCCACTTCCGCCTCGCCAAAGTGAGCCAGCATGGGGCCCAGCACCAGAATCGAGGCGCGCATGGTTTTCACCAGCTCGTAGGGGGCACTCAGGCTCTTGATGCTGTTGGCATGAACCTCCACATTGAGGCGCTCATCAATCACCAGCTCCACCCCCATACGACCGAAGAGCTCGATCATGGTGGTGATATCGTGCAGGTGTGGCAGGTTGCAGACGGTAACCGGCTCATCCGCCAGCAGGGTAGCCGCGAGAATGGGTAGCGCTGCGTTCTTGGCGCCCGAAATACGGATTTCGCCATCAAGACGGAATCCGCCACTGATAATCAATTTGTCCATTATTACTCCTGGAGCTGGTCCCCCCTGTTAAGGGCGGATAGAGCGACTACTGGCCAGCTTGCCACTGCTCGCGCTTGTAGAATTTCATATTGACGGCGTGGATCACGCCACTGGCGATCAGTTCATTGAGGTGCTGATAGACCAGCTGCTGACGCTTAACGGGGCTCAGGCTGGCCAGTTCATCACCGATCAGGTTGAGGCGAAAATCGCACCCCTCGCCCTCCACCTGGACTTCTACGCCATCGAGCCGGGATTCCAGTAGCTGCTTGATCTCATCGGGCGCCATTGATCACCTCATCCTGTGCGGTATAAAAAAGGGCGCTCATGATATAAGAATACGCACTAGTGCGAAAGGGCGGACAGTGGCCGGGGTCACAGGACGCGCAGGATCTCATCGAGGCCACAGACCCGTGCCAGGTCCACCAGCTCGGCCGGTATCTCCAGCACCTGGATGGAGCCCTGCTGCCCCTCCAGAAAACGCTTCCACTCCACCAGCAGAGCCAGCCCCACGCTGTTTACCCGCAACACCCCGTCCATATTGAGGGTCCAGGTGATGCCGGGCGCTTGCGCCAGAAGGGATTTGACCAGCCCATCGAGAGCCGGGGCACTGTCGAAGTCAATCTCACCCGAAAGGGAGATCTCCTGCCGCCCCGACAGCCAGGCCTGGGCACGCATCAGCTGGACTGGAGCTCGTTGCTCTGGGACAGGATGGCACCCCAGTTATCAATGACGTATTGCAGGTTCTTGTTGTTATCCTGCATCGCCTGGTCAAACTGGGTGCGGAACAACTTACCGATATTGATTCCGTTAACGATCACATTGCGCATCTTCCAGTTTCCGTTGTCGTCCTGAAACATGGTGTAGGTCAGTGGGATCAGGGTGCCATTAGCGGTGGTCACATCCATATCGACGGGCACCCGGCGCTTGTCCAACTTACCGGGATCCACCGGCTTGACCACGATCGTGATATTGAACTGGCTGTCGTCAAACTGGCTGATCGCTTTGCCGTAGAACTCCACCAGGCTGCGCTTGAAAACGCCTTCGAAGCGCTGCATCTGCTCCGGCGTAGCATCACGATTGTATTTGGCGCTGACCACACTGCTGGCGATGGCATCAAAGGCCACCACCGGCGTAAGCAGCTCATCCAGCGCCCGGTAGAGGGTCTCCGGGTCACTGTGATAAAGGGCGCGCTGCTCCTTGAGCAACACCAGCATACGATCGGTGATATCGCGCACCACCTGCTCGGGACCCGACTCGGTCGCCATGGCAAGGGGGGAGAGCAGCCACAACACCAGGCTGGTTGATAATAGCCATTTCATACTTCGACCCTCTTTGCGCCTATGCAGAGCCCCCATTATCTCGCAACCCCTTAATCCTACTCAACCGAATTCAAGAGGAACTTTCCAATCAACTCCTCCAGCACCATTGCCGACTGGGTATCCTCAAACTCGTCGCCATCGGCCAGGTATTCGCTATCACCACCCACACTGATCCCTACATACTGCTCGCCCAGCAGGCCAGAGGTCAGAATGGAGGCCGTACTGTCGTAGGGAATGTTGTCGTAGTAGCCACTGATCTCCATGGTCACCTTGGCATCGTAGGCATCACGGTCGTACTCGATGGCCACTACCTTACCAATGGCCACGCCACTCATGGAGACCTTGGCCCTCAGGCCCAACCCTCCCACATTGCTGAAATGGGCGATCAGGCGATAGTCGTTATCGGCGGCCGAGATGGTCAGACCGCTCACCCGCAGAGCCACCATCACCAGTGCCAATATCCCTGCCACAATAAAGGCGCCAACACTGATCTCCACCGTTCTCATGCGCATGCTTACAGTTCTCCAAACATCACTGCGGTCAAAATAAAGTCCAGCCCCAGCACCGCCAGAGAGGAGTAAACCACGGTCCGGGTTGTCGCCCGGCTGATTCCCTCGGAGGTGGGCACACAATCGTATCCCTGAAACACCGCAATCCAGGTCACCACAAAACCAAACACAATGCTCTTGATAATACCGTTGAGCACATCCCCCTCAAAGGTCACCGAGTTTTGCATCACTCCCCAGAAAGAGCCTTCGTAGATGCCCAGCCAGTTCACCCCCACCATGGCACCGCCAATCACCCCCACGCAGCTGAAGATCAACGCCAGCAGGGGCATGGAGATAAAGCCGGCCCAGAAGCGGGGGGCCACGATCCGCTTAAGGGGGTCCACACCGATCATCTCCATACTGGAGAGCTGTTCGGTGGCTTTCATCAAACCGATCTCGGCGGTGAGGGCAGAGCCCGCCCGGCCGGCAAACAGCAGAGCCGTTACCACCGGACCCAGCTCGCGAACCAGTGTCAAGGCCACCATCTGCCCAACCGCCTGCTCAGAGCCATACTTGACCAGGATATTGTACCCCTGCAGCCCCAGTACCATGCCGATAAAGAGCCCCGACACCGTGATAATAATCAGCGACAGCACCCCCACAGAGTAGATCTGCGCCAGTAGCAGCTGAAAGCGGGAGCCAAACAGCGAGCGACCGAAGATCGCGCGAAGCAGCATGATAAAGGCGCGTCCCAGCGCCTCCAGGCGCTCGAGACCGGCGCGCCCCAACAGGCGAAGCTTGGCAAGAAGGCTATGCATTGGGCTCACCGATCAGATCCCTCAGGTACTCCTGGGCAGGGTAGTGGAACGGCACCGGGCCATCGGGCAGCCCCTGCATAAACTGGCGAATGCGCGGGTCGGTGGAGTTGAGCATCTCCTTGGGGGTACCGAACCCCAGCACATGGGTATCCCCCACCACATAGATATAGTCCGCGATGCTGGCGGTTTCATGTACATCGTGGGAGACAATCACGCTGGTCAGCTGCAGGGCATCATTGAGCATTCGAATCAGTTGCACCAGCACCCCCATTGCCATGGGGTCCTGCCCCACAAAGGGCTCATCGTACATCATCATCTGCGGATCCAGCACAATCGCGCGGGCCAGGGCAACCCGCCGCGCCATCCCCCCGGACAACTCACTTGGCATCAGATCCCTTGCACCGCGCAAACCCACGGCCTGCAGTTTCATCAACACCAGGTCCCGAATCAGGGACTCGCTCAGCTGGGTGTGCACCCGCAGGGGAAAGGCCACGTTTTCGAATACGCTCAGGTCTGTGAACAGCGCTCCGCTCTGGAACAGCATTCCCATCTTTTTGCGCACCCGGAACAGGTCACCGCGGGCCATGGTGGTCACGTCCTGTCCGTCCACCTTGACAATGCCCTTGTCGGGCCTGAGCTGGGCACCGATCAGTTTCAGCAGGGTGGTTTTGCCGGTCCCGCTCGGCCCCATGATACCGGTGATTTTACCCCGGGGGATCTTGATATCGATCGAGTCAAAAATGACACGCTCTCCCCGCCGGAAGCTGAGTCCGCACATCTCCACATAGGGGTTATCAAAAACCTTCATAGCGCCAGCCGACTCCTTGGCATCCAACACACTCAAGCTATATCCAGACCGGGATGGACAGCAGACTCAATACAGGGACTTCAGCGCATTCTAATCACTTATGGACGCTGTCGCCACCATACCTTATAGCTGTATGTATAGCTGTCTGTGCATTGCCCCGGCCACGCTTGCATTCCCATGGCATAATCTCTTTAATTACCCCCCCTTTTTTGACGGACACCCTTATGTTACTGGCACTGCTTTCCATCGCAGCGGGATTCGCCGCCCTGATCTGGAGCGCCGACCGCTTTGTCGAAGGGGCCGCCGCCACCGCACGGCAGCTCGGCATGTCTCCGTTGCTGATCGGCTTGACGGTGGTTGCCCTCGGTACATCGGCCCCTGAAATCCTGGTATCGGTCATGGCAGCACTCGATGATCACACAGGGCTGGCCGCTGGCAACGCCATTGGTTCCAACATTGCCAACATCGGCCTGGTGCTGGCCATCACCGCCCTGATCGCCCCCTTGCCGGTCAAAAACTCGCTGATCCTGCGGGAGATCCCCTTACTGGTGGTTGTCACCCTGCTGGCCGGTGCCTGCCTGTTCGACCTCCACCTCGGCGTCAGCGACGGCCTGCTGTTGCTGTCGGCCATGCTGGTCACCCTCTACCTGCTGTTTCGCTGGCAAAAGCCCCCCCTGGCCAATGCCGACCAGCAGCTGGCGCAGGCGGAGGCCGATGAGATTCCGGAAATGCCACTGCCCCGCGCACTGGGCATCCTGCTGATCGGCCTGGTCGTACTGATAATCAGCTCCCGTGCGCTGGTGTGGGGCGCTACGGAGATGGCTCTGATGTTTGGGGTCAGCGACCTGGTCATCGGATTGACCGTTGTCGCGGTCGGTACCAGCCTGCCTGAACTGGCGGCCTCCATTGCCAGCGCCCTCAAGAAGCATCACGAGATTGCGCTGGGCAACGTGGTCGGATCCAACCTGTTCAACCTGTTGACGGTACTGGCGGTGCCCGGATTGATCTCCCCCTCCAGTTTCGGGCCCGAGATCTTGATGCGCGACTACCTCAGCATGCTCGGTTTCACCCTGCTGCTGGCCGCGATGGCTTGGCTGGCGCTGCGCCGAGGCGGAATCGGGCGCCTGAGTGGCAGCATTCTATTTGCGTGCTATAGCGCGTATTATGTCGCCTTGTACTTCACTATATAGGGCTTTGGTAACAGCGATATGAGCCACCCCATCAGTTTCAAGGAATCGGGCCTGCGTACCGTACGCATGGAACAGGAGGCGATCGGTGAGCTTCTGCAGCGGATCGACGAGGATTTCGAGCGTGCCTGCGAGCTGCTGATGAACTGCCGCGGCCGGATTGTGGTTGTCGGCATGGGCAAGTCCGGACACATTGGCACCAAGATGGCCGCCACCCTGGCCAGCACCGGCAGCCCCGCCTTCTTTGTCCACCCGGGTGAGGCCTGCCACGGCGACTTAGGCATGATCACCGTGGACGATGTGGTCATCACCCTCTCCAACTCGGGTAACACCGGCGAGATGATCACCCTGATCCCCCTCCTCAAGCGCCTGGGCGTGCCGATGATCAGTATGACAGGGAACCCCGATTCCGCGCTCGCGCAAGCCGCCAATGTCAACCTCAATACCGGCGTCAAGCAGGAGGCCTGCCCCCTCAACCTGGCCCCCACCTCCAGTACCACCGTCTCCCTGGTGATGGGCGATGCACTGGCGATCGCCCTGCTGGAGCGACGCGGTTTCAGTGCAGAAGACTTTGCTTTCTCCCACCCCGGCGGCGCCCTTGGCCGACGCCTTCTACTGAAGGTGGATGATGTGATGCACAGCGGCGAACGGCTCCCCATAGTCAGCGAAGGCACCCTGCTGCGCGATGCGCTGCTGGAGATGACCCACAAGGGGCTGGGGATGACCGCCATCGTTGCCAGTGACGGCACCCTCAGCGGCGTCTTCACCGATGGCGACCTGCGCCGCTCCCTGGACCATGAGCTCAACATGGCCACCACCGCCATCGACGAGGTGATGACCCGCCGCTGCAAAACCGTCACCCAGGGGGTTCTGGCCGCCGAGGCGGTGCATATCATGGAGGAGACCAAAATCAATGGCCTGATCGTCATCAATGCCGAGCAGAAACCGGTTGGCGCACTCAATATGCACGACCTGCTGCGCGCGGGGGTCGTCTGATGTTCAGCCACCTGAAAGAGCGCGCACAACGCATTCGCCTGGCAGTGTTCGATGTGGATGGCGTGCTCACCAACGGCCAGCTACTGTTCAGCGAAAACGGCGAGGAGCTGAAGGCCTTCTCCACCCTCGACGGCCAGGGCATCAAGATGCTGCAGCGTGCCGGCATCGAGACCGCCATCATCACCGGGCGCGAATCGCAACTGGTGGCCCGGCGGGCTCAAAACCTGGGGATCGCCCACCTCTATCAGGGCCGTGAGGACAAACTCGTCGCCCTGCAGGAGCTGCTGCCCCAGCTGGGGCTGGCCCTTGAGGAGGTTGCCTACCTCGGTGACGACCTCCCCGACCTCGCTGCAATACGCCGCGTGGGGTTAGGGGCGGCGGTGGCCAACGCCCACGATTTCGTCAAACAGCACGCCTGCGCTGTTACCCTGAAGCCCGGCGGCCAGGGCGCCGCCCGCGAGTTCTGCGATGCCCTGCTGGACGCCCAGGGGAAGCTGCAGGAAGCGCTGGACAGCTACCTGTGAGTACCCCCTTGTGAGAGCCGCCCTGATCTCCCTGCTGGTTAGCGCCCTGCTGGCCTACGGCGGCTTTTACCTCTACCAGAACACGCCTCTCCGACAGGCACTTACCCCACCGGATACTGACCCCAGCGAACGCCAGGAGGCGGACTTCTACCTGACCAACGCCCGCCTGGTTCGCTTCAACCAGCAGGGTGAGCTGGATCACCGGATGCACGCGCAAGAGGTCAACCACTACCCGCTTGATGACACCACTATCATCCGGCAACCCCGCATGGTGCTCTACCGGGAACAGGGCGAGCGCCACATCAGCGCCAGTAATGGAAAGCTCCTGCCCGGCAGTAAGGACCTGGAGCTGTGGGACGAGGTGCTGATAGTGGCGCGAGCCAGGGACGGCAGTGAACAGGGACGCCTTGATACTGATTTCATCACTCTATACTCTGGTCAGGAACTGGCATCAACCAGCCGTCCGGTTATAATCACCACCCCCCAGAGCGTCACCCGAGCGGTCGGGTTAAACGCCCACCTTGACCAGAATCGCGTTCAGCTGTTATCCAATGTCAGAGGCACCTATGAAGTTCAATAGCTCCCTGCTCCTTACCCTGGCCACCAGCGTGCTGTTCAGTGCATCCGCCTGGGCATTGCCAGAGGATCGCGGGCAGCCGATCCGCATCAAGGCCGACTCTGCGGATATCAACGAGGGCATGGGACGTGCGGTATACAGCGGTAATGTGACCATGGACCAGGGCTCCATTCACATCAGCGGCGACAAAATCACCGTATTCACCACGGATGGAACCGTTACCCGTATGGTTGCCGAGGGGAGTCCGGCCCACTACCGGGAAAAGCCCGCTGCCGACAAAGAGATCATCAAGGCCTATGGCCACACCATCGACTACGCCATCGCTCGAGAGCAGGTGACCCTGCAACACAATGCACAGCTGCTGCAGGAGGGCAACTCCTTCAGCGGAGACACCATCCATTACAATACGGTCACCCAGACGGTGAGCGCCCAGAGCAGCGACCGCGCTGACACCGGCGGTCGTGTCGAGATGATTATCCAGCCCAAGAGCAAGCAGTAACGCGACCCATGGCGACCCTAAAAGCACTCCATCTGGCGAAAAGCTACCGCGGAAGAAAGGTGGTCGAGGACATCTCGGTCAGCATCAGCAGCAACCAGATTGTCGGGCTGCTGGGCCCCAACGGGGCTGGCAAAACCACCAGCTTCTACATGATCGTCGGCCTGGTTAACGCGGATGACGGCCAGATCCTGATCGACGGCGAGGACATCACCCGCCTGCCCATGCACGGGCGCGCCCGCAAGGGGATCGGCTATCTCACCCAGGAAGCCTCCATCTTTCGCAAGCTCAGCGTCACCCAGAACATCCTCGCCATCCTGGAGACCCGCAAGGATCTCAACCGTAAACAGCGACTGGAGAAACTGGAGGAGCTGCTGCAGGAGTTCCATATCACCCATATTCGCAACAGCACAGGTATCAGCCTCTCCGGTGGTGAGCGGCGCCGGGTCGAGATCGCCCGCGCACTGGCCATGGAACCCGCCTTTATCCTGCTGGATGAGCCCTTCGCCGGCGTTGACCCTATCTCGGTCAACGACATCAAGGAGGTGGTTCGCCACCTGCGCAACATAGGTATAGGGGTCCTGATTACTGACCACAACGTACGCGAAACCCTGGACATCTGTGAGTTGGCTTATATCGTCAGCGAGGGCAAGATCATTGCCGAGGGCGATCCCGAAACCGTGATGAACAACCAGAAGGTCAAGGATGTCTACCTAGGACATCAGTTCCGCATATAGGCATTGGGCCCCGTTCAGCCCTATAATGGGCCATGCAAGAATTTTGCCGTGACCAACAGAGCGGCCCTCCTCAAGAAGACAGGCAGATTATGGACCGGACACTCTTTTATCTATGAAACCATCCTTAGTCCTGAAAATGGGCCAGCAGCTGACCATGACCCCTCAGCTGCAGCAAGCCATCAAGCTCCTTCAACTGTCTACCCTGGACCTGCAACAGGAGGTTCAGCAAGCCCTTGAGTCCAACCCCATGCTGGAAGCCGAAGAGGGCTCAGACAGCGAATCCTCATCCGATCACGACCAAAGTGGCGACAATAACGAGTTTGACAGCGCTACCGATTACAACACCCTGAGCGAGGGTGAACAGCGCAAGCAGGAGCAGCAGAGCGTCGACAGCGCCAACAACGAAAATGAGGTGATGTCCGACGACTGGCAGGACAACATCCCAGAGGACCTCCCGGTGGACACCGCCTGGGATGACGTTTACCAGTCCAGCCTGCCCCCCTCTTCCGGCTCCGGTGGAGGGGACAATGACGACTACAACCCGGCCGCACGTGCCAGTACCACCGAGTCACTGCAATCGCACCTGGAGTGGCAACTCAACCTCACCCCGATGTCCGATACGGACCGGGCGATCGCCGTCACCATTATTGACGCGCTCACCGAAGATGGTTACCTCAGCTGCAGCTGCGAAGAGCTGCTGGAGGGGATCGAGGAGGAGCTGGAGATTGAGCTCGATGAGGTGGAAGCCGTACTGCGCCGCATCCAGCAATTTGACCCGGTGGGGGTGGCCGCACGCTCCCTTACCGAATGTTTGCTGATCCAGCTTGCGCAACTCCCCGAGAGCACACCCCACCTGGGTTCGGCGCGACTGGTGGTGGAAAAGTACATCAATCTTCTGGGCACCCACGATTATGCCCAGCTGATGCGCAAATCCCGACTCAAGGAGGCCGACCTTAAGGCCGCCATTGAGTTGATCCAGACCCTGAACCCCAAGCCCGGGGACAGCATCCAGAGTAGTGAACCGGAGTACGTTATTCCCGATGTCACGGTCAAGAAGGTCAATGGCCGCTGGACCGTTGAGCTCAACCCTGACGCCGTACCTCGGGTGCGAATCAACTCCGGGTACGCCTCACTGGTGAAACGTGCCGACAACAGCGCAGACAACACCTACCTCAAAAACCACCTGCAGGAGGCGCGCTGGTTTCTCAAAAGCCTGCAGAGCCGGAACGAAACCCTGATGAAGGTGGCCACCCAGATCGTGGAGCACCAACGGGGGTTCCTGGAATATGGCGACGAGGCGATGAAGCCCCTGGTCTTGCATGACATCGCCGAAGCGGTCAGCATGCACGAATCGACCATTTCACGGGTGACGACGCAAAAATACATGCACACCCCGCGGGGTATTTTTGAGCTTAAGTATTTCTTCTCCAGCCACGTCAGCACCGCCAGTGGTGGGGAGTGCTCATCGACCGCCATTCGGGCCATCATCAAAAAGCTGGTGGCGGCAGAGAACCCGAAAAAACCATTGAGTGACAGTAAAATAGCCGGCCTGCTCGCCGAGCAGGGGATCAAGGTCGCACGGCGCACCATCGCCAAGTACCGTGAATCCCTTTCAATCGCACCTTCTAACGAAAGAAAACGTCTGGTATAGGTTATATTGATTGACGGCAACATAGAGATATCGAGCCTCGGATATGATCGGTAACAGAGGCAAACGCATGAGTCCATCGCACGATGGGTTCAGTATCACGTAAAACAGATCAGGAGAAAGACGCATGCAAATCAATATCAGTGGACATCATGTTGATGTAACCGAGGCATTGCGTGAATATGTAGCAACCAAAGTTGACCGCCTGGAGCGCCATTTTGACACCATCACCAGCGTCAACGTTACCCTCAGCATCGAGAAAGAGGGCCAAAAGGCGGAAGCCAACCTCCATGTACGTGGCGCTGACATTCATGCCACTTCCGTTCATCAAGACATGTATGCCGCCATTGATATGCTGGCCGACAAGCTCGACCGCCAGCTAATGAAACATAAGGAAAAGAGTCTAGCCCGCTAACCCTTGGCCATGAACCTCATATCCCTCCTTAGCCCCGACCGCAGCCTCTGTGCTGCGGAAGGCGGCAGCAAAAAACGCGTATTAGAAACCCTCGCCGAAGCCCTTTCCCACTCGGGACAGGAGATTTCAGCGGGAGAGCTGTTTAACGGGCTGATTGAGCGGGAACGCCTCGGCAGTACCGGGTTCGGTAAGGGGATCGCTATCCCCCATTGTCGTCTCGAGTCCTGCACCGAAGCGATTGCCGCACTGCTCAAGCTTTCCGACGGGGTCGACTTCGATGCCATGGACGACCAACCGGTGGATATCATCTTTGCGCTGGTCGTACCCAATGAGGCCACCAGTGAGCACCTGGCGATTTTGCAGGAACTGGCTGGCCGTCTCGACAACGCCAGCTACCGGAACCGCCTGCGCACGGCGAAAACCAGCAGCGAACTCTACCAGATGGCCATTGCCCCCCTCGACTGACCCTCAAACCACAGACCGTACCCAACACAACTGATATACTGACTGCGCAGAGCCCTTAAGGAAGAATCTCCCCTGACATTCCTACCCCACTCCAGGGGTATCATGCAGGGAGCAGCGAGCGAAGTAGCCAACATGCGACTAGTCATTATCAGTGGACGATCCGGATCCGGTAAGAGTAGTGCCCTCCATGTGCTGGAGGATCAGGGCTTTTATTGTGTCGACAACATGCCCGCCGGGCTGCTGGGCTCGCTGGCCGAAGAGATCTCCCGGGAGCAGGCGCTCAGGAACGCCGCCGTCAGTATCGACGCGCGCAATATGCACGCCGACCTCAAGCGCTTCCCCCAAATCCTTACCCAGCTCACAGAGAGCGGCGTACAGTGCGAAGTGATCTACCTGGATGCGGACCCCGCAACCCTCCTCAAGCGCTTCAGCGAAACGCGCCGACGTCACCCCCTGTCCAACGAAAAATGCTCACTTGAAGAGGCGATCCGCGCCGAAAGCGAGTTGCTGTCACCGCTTAAAAACCGGGCCAAGCTCACGCTGGACACCAGCTCGCTGTCGTTGCATGAGCTACGGGATCTGGTCCGCACCCGAGTCGCCGGGCGCAAGGATGGCAGCCTGGCCCTGCTGTTCCAGTCCTTTGGTTTCAAGCGCGGTATCCCGATTGATGCCGATTACGTATTTGATGTACGCTGTTTGCCTAACCCCTATTGGGTCCCTCATCTCAGGGGCTTCAGCGGACTCGACAGTCCCGTGCAGGAGTTCCTCGCGGAACAGCCCGAAGTGCAGCAGATGATGGTGGATATCGGGGATTTTGTGGAGCGCTGGCTACCGGCCTTCGAGGCGGGAAACCGCAGCTATATGACCGTTGCGATTGGCTGCACCGGTGGACACCACCGCTCGGTGTACATCAGCGAGCAGCTAACCCAGCGTTTCAGCAAGCGAATTAGCAATGTCCAGGTTCGCCATCGTGAACTGCACCCGGCACAAGAACAATAAACACAGCGACCATGATTGAAACCAAGATCACCATCATCAACAAACTGGGGCTTCACGCCCGCGCCGCCTCCAAGTTTGTCACCACTGCGGCCGCCTTTGGCAGCAAAGTAGAGGTTGGCAAGGGGGACAGTCTGGTCGATGGCAAAAGCATCATGTCGGTCATGCTACTGGCGGCCAGTCAGGGCACCGAACTGACCCTGCGCATCAGTGGCGACGATGAGGAGCGCGCCCTGCAGGCCATCAGCGACCTGGTCAACGACTTTTTTGGAGAGGGCGAGTAGCGCCCCGTTAATTACCCCCCACCATCATCCCGTCAATCAGGATCGATCCGGTTTGCACATTGCCGCGGCGGTCCACATCGTTACCCACGGCCACCAGATTCGCAAACATGTCCCGCAGATTACCGGCAATGGTGATCTCCGACACCGGATACTGGATCACCCCCTGCTCAACCCAGAACCCGCTGGCGCCGCGAGAGTAGTCCCCGGTCACCAGGTTAACCCCCTGCCCCAGCAGCTCAGTCACCAGCAAACCGCTACCCATCTCAGCCAGCAACGCCGACTCGTCGAGGCCACTGTCGCTGATACGCAGGTTATGTACTCCACCGGCATTCGCCGTGCTGGTCATCCCCAGTTTACGCGCTGAGTAGACCCCCAGCAGGTAGCTGCAGAGCACCCCGTCACGCACAAACGCCTTGTCGTAGGTGGCCAGGCCATCGTTGTCAAAAGAGGCACTGGCCAACCCTCCCTTCAGGCGTGGCTGTTCGTAGATGGTGACGAAGTCCGGAAACAGGGGCTTATCCAGCTGCCCCAGCAGAAAGCTGGCTTCCCGGTAGAGGCTGGAGCCGCTGATCGCGCCCAGCAGGTGCGAAAGCAGCCCCCCGGCCACATCCGATGAAAAAAGTACCGGTACCTGACAGGTTTTTAGCTTGCGGGGATCGAGGCGCTGCAGGGTACGGTTGGCGGCACGAACACCAACCTGTTCGGCGGACTCCAGGTCGGCTCCCCGGCGAGCTACCGAGTACCAGTAATCCCGCTGCATCCGCTCCTGGGCTCCGGCGATCAACACACAGCTGAGGCTCTGGCGGGAGGCCAGATAGCTGCCGATAAAGCCATGACTGTTACCGTATACGCGGCAACTCTGGTGATTAGAGAGGCTGGCACCCTCCGAATTGGTAATCCGGTCGGAGCGCTCAAAGCCGGCCTGTTCGCAGCGGGTAGCGATCTCCAGCGCCTGCTCCACCTCCAGCTCCCAGGGGTGATAGAGGTCAAGGTCGGGCAGGTCGGCGGCCATCAGCTCGGCATCCGCCAGCCCCGCAAAGGGGTCTTCAGAGGTGTAGCGCGCAATATTGCTCGCCGCCTCGACCGTGTCGATGATCGCCTGGGGGCTACTGTCCGAGGTACTGGCGGACCCTTTGCGCTGCCCGTAGTAGAGGGTAATGCCGAACCCCTGGTCGCGATTAAATTCGACCGTATCCACCTCCCCCCGACGCACGCTGGCGGTCAGCCCACTGTCCAGGCTGACACCCACCTCGGCTCCGGACGCCCCTTTTTTTCTCGCTTCACGGAGAATATCCTCCACCAGCTGCTGCAGGCGCTGCTGCTCCTGACAGAGATCGAGTGAGGCGGTATCGGCGGTTGAGGTCATAATGGCTACGCTATTGAAAATGGGAAGGGTTAACGAACCATTCTACCTGCCGGGTATCCATGAACAAGTGCTTAGACCAAAACAGACATTCTCCGAGGATCGGTTTACAATGGATACCCACCCACCAGGAACCCCGATAGCCTCTCCCATGCGCCCAGATCACGACAACGACGCCGTTGAGTTTGACGACGAAGAGTACAAAAGCAAAACCCAGGTCAAGAATGAGATGCATGCACTGCAGGATCTGGGGATGCGCCTGCTCGACCTGAAAGCGGACGTGATGGCCGCGCTCCCGATCAGCGAGCGCCTGCGTAAGGCGCTGGAGGAGACGCGCCGCATCAAGAGCAACAACGCCCTCAAGCGCCACCGCCAGTTCATTGGCAAACTGATGCGGGATGAGGATATTGAGCCCCTGCAAAAGGCGGTCGATCGCCAGGACAGCAGCAGCGCCGAATACAACCGTATTTTTCACCAGCTCGAGCGCTGGCGTGAACGCCTGATCGGCGAGGGTGATGAGGCGTTGCAGGCCTATCTGCAGGCCTACCCCAGTGCCGATATTCAGTATCTGCGACAGCTGATCCGTAACAGCCGTAAAGAGCTGGAGTTACAAAAGCCTCCCGCCAGCAGCCGTAAGCTGTTCCGCTACCTGCGGGAGCAGTCGGAGTTGGCAGAGTAGAGCGCACCGGCCCGGGAAGCCCCCGGGCCAGAAAACCCCGCAACCCGTATCAGCCGGTCCCGCCGACGGTCAGCTCGTCGATCTTCAGGGTGGGCTGGCCGACCCCCACCGGTACCGACTGACCCTCCTTACCGCACACGCCGATACCGGTATCCAGCTCCAGGTCATTGCCGACCATACTGACCCGATTCATCGCTTCAGGGCCATTGCCAATCAGGGTGGCCCCCTTGATGGGCGTCGTGATGCGTCCCTTTTCGATCAGGTAGGCCTCACTGGTGGAGAAGACAAACTTGCCCGAGGTGATGTCGACCTGGCCGCCCCCGAGGTGGGCGGTATAGATCCCGCGCTCGACCGAGGCGATGATCTCTGCGGGATCGCTCTGCCCGGCCAGCATATAGGTATTGGTCATGCGCGGCATCGGCAGGTGTGAATAGGACTCGCGCCGACCATTGCCGGTGGAGGCACCACCGCTGAGGCGGGCATTGAGCTTGTCCTGCATATAGCCCTTGAGGATCCCCTTCTCGATCAGCATGGTGCACTCGGTCGGGGTCCCCTCATCGTCCATATTCAGGGAGCCCCGGCGACCGGCCAGGGTACCGTCATCGACGATGGTACAGAGCGACGAGGCCACCTGCTCGCCGATGCGCCCGGCGTAGGCCGAGCTGCCCTTGCGATTGAAGTCTCCCTCCAGGCCGTGTCCTACCGCTTCATGAAGCAACACCCCGGACCAACCAGGCCCCAGCACCACCGGCATGGCACCGGCCGGTGCTGGGACCGCTTCCAGGTTCACCAGCGCCTGGCGTACCGCCTCCCTGGCATACTGCGAAGCTCTGCCTTCCTGCAGGAAATACTCATAGCTGCAGCGTCCACCGCCACCACTCGAACCTCGCTCCCGACGCCCCTCCTGCTCGGCGATGACACTGACGTTGAGGCGTACCAGGGGGCGGACATCGGCGGCCAGGGTACCGTCACTGGCCATCACCAGGATGGTTTCAAACAAACCGGAGAGCCCCACGGTCACCTTTTTAATGCGCGGATCCAGCGCCCGGGCCTCCGCATCCAGACGCTTCAGCAGATCCACCTTGTCCTGCTGGGCAATGGAATCAAGGGGGTTGGCGGGCGCGTACAGGTCCAGGGGTTGGCTTCGACGCCATACCGATACCTGCCGCTGCTGACCCTGGGCCGCGATGCTGCGCGCCGCCCCGGCGGCCTGCTGCAGGGCAGGCAGCACAATCTCGTTGGAGTAGGCGAAACCGGTCTTCTCCCCGCTAATCGCCCGCACCCCGACACCGCCGTCCACGTTAAAACTACCCTCGCGTACGATACCGTCATCCAGCACCCAGGACTCGTGGCGCGAGTTTTGGAAATAGAGATCGGCGGCATCCAGATTACGGCCCAGCATGCTATCGAGCACCCCTTGAAGGTGGTGCTCCGACAGCCCGGTCGGCAGTAGCAAACGCTCCTTAGCGGTATCCAGAATATCGGTCATAGTACAGCTCTTAGTCGTTGATGGACCCGTTGGGGGTCCAGAGTCGGGTCGGCAATGGGTACCACCCCGGTGGCAGTTGATGGTGTTGCAGGCTGGGTATCGACTGGCGAGCCTGCTGCAGGATGGCGGGTTCCAGGTCAACCACCAGCAGCTGGGGAGTGCTCCCTGCACTGCCACACAGTTTGCCCCAGGGGTCCACCACCATCGAGTGGCCCCAGGTAGCCCTTGCCCCCTGCTGGCCACACTGGTTGGCCGCCAGTAGATAGGCACCATTTTCGATCGCCCTGGCACGGATCAGGGGTTCCCAGTGCGCCTGCCCGGTCACTGCGGTAAAGGCCGAGGGCAAGCTGAATATCTCGGCACCCTGAAGCGCCAGCGCCCTGAAGAGTTCGGGGAAGCGGAGATCGTAACAAACCAGGGGCGCCAAACGCCCCCAGGGGGTATCGATCAGCGTCAGGTGCCGGCCGGGCTGGTAGTCCGAAGACTCCCGGTAGCGGCCTGTGGTATCGGCCACATCCACATCAAACAGATGGATCTTGTCATAGTAACTCACCTCCTGCCCCCGGCTGTCAAATACGAAACAGCGAGAGAAGGCGCGCGGATCCCCGCTGGCGGCATCAACCACGGGCAAGGTGCCGGCCACCAGCCAGAGTGCGTGGGTCGCACAAAGCGCCCCCAGGCGTTGCCGAACCGCCCCCTGGCGAACCTGCTCTACGGCCCGGCTCACCTTGCCCCCACCGAAGCTGGCCACGCACTCCGGCAACACCACCAGCTCAGCGCCCTGGGCGGCCGCCTCCTTAAGGGCCTGCTCCACCGTCCCCATATTGGTTTCCAGGTCCACCCCGGAGCTCATCTGCAGCAGGGCTACTCGGCACGCTTTCATCTACGGCTCCTCTCGGCCAGTGGTTCAACGGTCTCTACTGGCGACCGAAAAGTCGTTCCACTTTAACGCTCGGGTTATTGGCATTACCTTCAATACTGTACTTCACGCTGGCAAATTGTTGTACCTGGTCCCCCAGCAGCTTATCGAACACAAACAGCCCCCCTCCCACCACGGGATTGGCCAACAGTAGCCCCAGCAGGGGCAGGTTGGCCGTCAAGGGCAAGGTGACCACCAGCTCGGCATCCACCAGATCCTGGTTCAAATCGACGCTGCCGTTTAAGCGGAAGTTGGAGCCAGGTCCCTCCACCCGCGCAGGGGAGCGAGTGCTAATCAGACCCCCATCGAAGCCCAGGTCGATACGGGTTTTGTCAAAGGCAACCCCTGATGAAAACAGGTCAGAAAAGTCCAGCTGCAGGCGCCGGGTAATGGTGTTGACGTTCAACACTCCAAATACCCGCAGGGCACCGGCCTGGCCACCCCCCAGGTAACGGCCCTTCTCCATGCCCCCCTTAACCCAGCCATCAAGGCGCGCCACCTTGAAGGCCGCCGGACTACCGGGCCACTGCATATCAAAGTCATAAGCGCCCTTACTCGCCTCTGCGTAACGGGTCACGCCCCAGCTTTCCAGCACGCCACCCACATCGGTGGAGAACAGGGAGCCCTCTGTCAGCGTGCGGTGGACCCCATCCGCATACTGCCACTCCAGACTCCCCTTCAGGTTGATCCCCCGCACGGTGCCGGCGACCTGGTTGAAGCGAACGCCCTGTTCGAAGGGGCGAACCTGGGTGGCGATATTGCCCCAGGGCACATCACCGAAACGCAGGTCAGCAATGGAGAGGTTGAGCGACGGTAACTCAGCCGGGTTGAGTGTTTGCAGGGGGTCCGGCGCCACTTCCGGCTCGGCCGCAGGCGTAGCCTCACCCGGGAGGGGCTCCGGCGCAACCTCCTGCGCCCCAAGATAGAGACGCTGCAGGCTGACACTGAGGGGGGCTTGCGGGGTCGTCATCGACAGCTCCCCGCTGAGTTTGGGCGACTCAATGCTCAGCGACTTGGTAGCCGCCGACAACTCTCCCTCCACCTCGAGCGCTTCAAACTGCTGGTCAAAGGCCTGCAACACACCCAACTGCAGTTTTTCGATGCGCAGGGGTACCCCTACCTCCGGTGAGGCGGGAGCGCTCTGCTGCAGGGGGGCCGACCACTCCAGCCACTCCTCCAGTGCCAGTTGCTCAATGCGACCACCCACTACCCAGGCTTCAGGGTTGGGGGGCAGTACCGGGTTACCCTCTCCGAAAGTGATGGCCCCACCCGGCACGCGCCCATCGCGACTGAGCACCCGGCCCGCCAACAGGGATCCATAGCGCCAACCGATTCGCATCTCGCCAGCCTCCTCGACGCTCACCTGCAGTCGCTGTGAGGTCGAGGGGGGTTTGCCCAGTGGTGCCGGAAGGTGGACCTCCACCCCCTGCAGCTGGGTCAGGATATCGGTCCGCGAAACGACACGCTCCCCCTTGCGCTCAATCACCACTCCCCCCCGATAAGGGGTCACCCCGGTGATCTGCTCGCGGGCCAGCTGGATCAGCGAGGACTGACCCTGAAGTTGCTCCAGCCACTGGTACAGTCGCTCGAGCACCAGGGTGCCCGAGAAGCTGAAGCGGGCGAACTGGTTGTCCTGCTGTGTCGGCACCGCCTTAAGGGTTGCCGGCTCTCCCAGCAGTTTCAGTTTCAAGTTGTCACTGGTTAAGCCGCTAGCCGTGTCGTAACGCAAGCGGCCCTTCAGCGACTCCAGCGCCAGTTTCAGCGGCACCAGCTCGAAGCGGTTGTTATCGAACCCTACCTCCACCCGATAGCGGTCCTCGCCCTCACCCAGGGGGATCTTCAGGTCGAGATCCACCGCCAGATCCCCCTCAAGCCGCCAGTCGTCGGCAGCGCCGCCCAGCAGGGTCGCGATCGGCGTCTCACGCAGCAACCGCAATGCGGTGGCACTGCTGCTCGAGGCCTTGCCCTCAACACTCAGCAGAGGCACGCCTCCCCGGACGGTGCGGGGAACCCGCACCTGCAACGACTCAACCGGTGCTCCCCAAATCCGGGCGCTGGTGCTGTCTACTCGAACGGCACTGTCGTTAATCACCACCAGCGCATCAACTTCCTCGGCGGCGGGCCAGTCGGGGGCGTAATCAACGGTCGCCTGTTCCACATCGAAAAACAGGCCAACACTGAAGTCATTATCGTTATCCACATCCTCGAGGACGCCATTCATCATGAAAGCACCCTCACGAATCGAACCCGCCACCAGCCCGCGGTCGAGCCAGGCCACCAGAGCTTCGCTGAGCCCACTGTCCCCCACCGGTAGATACTTGCCCGCAAAGCGTGCGTCGCCATTGCGAATCCCCGCCTGCAAGCCCATGGCGATCGGACGCTCGTCGAAAGGAATATCGAGACGGAACTGACCGTGCACCTCCCCCTCATCACCCTCAAGGTGGATATTTTCGGTCATCAGTGAGTACTGGTTATCGGCGATCTCCCAGTACAGGAACCCTTGGGCTTTGCGGTAGTGCCAGGGCTCCCGAAACAGCTTGGTCAGGCCCAGGGTAAACTGGCTGGAATCCAGTTTGATGTAGCCTGACTCGCGGGAGGCGCGAACAAAGGCATTGATACCCTTGCCAGAGGGTGCGCTGCGCCAGGCATCCACCGCCACATCCACCAGATGAGCGCTGACCTCAAAATCCTCCTGCTGCGGCAGGTAGTGCAAGCGCACCCGCTCGAGCGTCCCCGAGGGGTTGAGGGTCGAGAGCAGATCGAGGGGGAGCTTGCTGAGCAGGGCATTACCCAGCAGCAGCGCTTTTATTTGATCCAGATCGAGCTCGGGAACACCCAGGGTGACTGCTCCGTCCGTATCCCCCTCCAGGTACAGGTCGGTGCGCGGCCACTGGTAGCCTCCCATGGCAAAGTGGATCTCTTGCAGCCACAGGCGCCACTGATCACCGGGTCGGTAATCAGCGGCTAACTCAACCCCCAGGTCAGTCAGCACCTGTTCACGACCATCGAGTTCAAACTGCAGCCGCCCGACATCCATATTCCCCCGAGCCACCCAGCGCTGGCCATCCCAGCTCAACCACAATGAGGGTTTGAGGCTGAGGGCGCGCACCCGCGGATCCAGCACCTCCCGGGCCAAGGGCCCCAGCGCCAGCATGTCCCCCCCCAGATAGGCATTGAGCCGCAGCTGGGAGAGGTCACTGTAATCGCCCTCAAGGGTGGCCGTCAGGTGCAGCCGCTGCTGGAAACCGACCCGGCCACGCAGCTCGAGCTGGATTTTCCCCTGCGGCAGGTCCACCAGGTCCAGTTGCAGCCGGTCGATGGTGCGAGCCGCTGCCTGCCAGGGTTGCAACTGAACCCGACTGTCGATGAGCTGGATATGATCCTGCCGCTCCACCTGTTGGACAAAGACCGATAGCCATTCGGTCAGGGGGGGCTGTTCGGAACCGGATTCCGCGCTCGGCTCCCAGCCCGCGAGGGACCACTGCCCCTCCTCGTTCTCTGCCAGGTAGAGCTCAAGTCCCTCAATCAGTAACTCCCGCACCGAAGGGCTGCGGGCCCGCAGCGAGCCAAAAAAGTCCAGCTCCACCGACAAGGATGCCAGCAAAATGTTCGCGCTCACCCCCTCCTTTGAGGCTCTGGGAGCGATCGTGACCTGACCGGCCACCAGGGCCGGGTTAAACCCCCTGAACTGCCCCTCCAGAGACTCGATGGACACCTGGGCACCCAGCTGTCGGGAAAGCTCCGCTTCGAGCTCCCCCCGATAGTTTTCCAGAAAGGGTAACAGCAGGCGTCCAGCCACAAGGTAGGCACCCAGTAACAGGGCCAGCGCCAGGGCGACAAACCAGGTACTGCGTGAGAGATGGAGGGCAAATCGTTTCATCATTGCATGCCCGGCGCGGCAGGGGCACCGCCGATTATTCTATAGCAACACCACATCAAACTGCTCCTGGGAGTACATGGGCTCAACCTGAAATTTGATGGGGCGGTTGATGAACTCCTCCAGGTCCGCCACATTGCCCGACTCCTCATCCAGCAGCCGGTCCACTACCGACTGCGACGCCCGCACCAGGTAGGACTCACTGTCGTAGGCCCGAGCCTCCCGCAGAATCTCGCGAAACACCTCGTAGCAGACGGTATCGGCGGTCTTCAGGGTGCCCCGCCCTTCACAGGTGGGGCAGCTTTCGCAGAGCACGTTCTCCAGGCTTTCGCGGGTCCGCTTGCGGGTCATCTCCACCAGCCCCAGCTCGGAAACGCCGGTGATGTTGGTTTTGGCGTGATCCCTCTCCATCGCCTTTTCCAGGGTGCGCAGCACCTGGCGCTGGTGCTCGGGGTCATCCATATCGATAAAGTCGAGGATGATAATGCCCCCGAGGTTCCTCAAGCGCAGCTGGCGGGCAATGGCCGTGGCGGCCTCGAGGTTGGTCTTGAAGATCGTCTCCTCCAGGTTACGGTGCCCCACGAAGCCACCCGTGTTGACGTCGATGGTGGTCATCGCCTCGGTCTGGTCGATGATCAGGTAACCCCCTGACTTGAGCTGTACTTTACGACCCAACGCCTTCTGGATCTCATCTTCCACACTGTAGAGGTCAAAAATGGGGCGCTCACCCGGGTAATACTCCACCCGCCCCTTCACCTCGGGGAGCAGCTTGTCGACAAACTTTTCCACCTTCTGGAAGGTTTCGCGGGAGTCGATACGGATCTTCTCGATATCGGGCTCCGCCAGGTCCCGCAGGGTACGCAGATGCAGCGGCAGGTCCTCATAGACATTGGCGGGGGCCTTGCCCGACTTGATGGTCTCGGAGATCGTCTTCCACAACCGCTGCAGGTAGCGGATATCGGCCACCACCTCCGGCTCCCCCACACCCTCAGCCGCCGTGCGCAGGATAAAACCCGCCTCGGTTCCCTCCCCGAGGCCTGCCAGGGCATTTTCCACCAGGGCCTTAAGCCGGTCCCGCTCCTCGGGCTGCTCAATGCGCAGGGAGATGCCGACATGGTTCGAATCGGGCATCAACACCAGATAGCGAGCCGGAATGGAAATATGGGTGGTGAGCCTGGCCCCCTTGGTGCCCAGCGGGTCCTTGGTGACCTGCACAACCAGGGATTGGCCATCGTGGACCAGCTGGTTGATGGGGAGTTCTTCCGTTGCCTCGCCCTTGCGACCAATCTCACTGGCGTGGATAAAGGCCGCCCGCTCCAGGCCAATATCCACAAAGGCGGCCTGCATGCCCGGCAGCACCCGGACCACCTTGCCCTTATAGATATTACCCACCAGGCCACGCTTCTGGGGTCGCTCTATGTAGACCTCCTGCAGCACCCCATTTTCCACCACCGCCACGCGCGATTCCATCGGCGTGATGTTCATCAGTATCTCTTCACTCATGGAAGCACCCGATTACTGTTAATCCCTTTAGTATACCCAATAGGGCACTCCAAACTGCGCCAATAGCTCTGCGGTTTCCGCCAACGGCAACCCCACCACAGCGCTGTAGCTACCCTCGATGCGCTGAACAAAGAGGGCACCTTTGCCCTGGATGCCGTAGCTGCCGGCTTTATCGGCCGCCTCACCACTGTCCCAATAGCGCTGCGCCAGGGATTCGGTTACCGCTCCGAACCAGACCCGGGTGGCAATGAGGCGAGTCTGCACAGATCCCCCATCGCTGATCGCGACCGCCGTCAGCACCCGGTGTTCCCGACCCGACAGGGCCAGCAGCATGCTGACCGCCTCCTCCCGGCAAGCGGGCTTGCCCAGGATCCTGTCGCCCAGTACGACCGTGGTATCGGCGCACAGGACCGGTAGCGGGGAGGCGTGGGGACGCTCAGATAGCGCTGCCCTTACCTTCTCCTGCGCCATGCGCACAACGTAATCTTCGGGCACCTCGCCGGCCAGCGGGGTCTCATCGATCTCAACCGACAGGGACTCGAAGCTGACGCCGATCTGGCGCAGCAGCTCGCGGCGACGTGGCGAATTGGAGGCCAGGTAAAGCGAGGCTGAGGTCATGGCTTCCCTCCGTTAGGAACAGGCGGTTCAGTTAATTCGAAAGCGACGCCGCAGGTCACGCAGGATCAGGAATAACCAGGGCCAGATAACCGCACTGGAGATCGCTGGCAACAGGAAGCTGAGGTCCGGGGCCACCGCCCCCGTGACACTGCGAACCCATAGGGCCACCATCTGGTAGAGCCCTATGGCAACAAACACGATCAGCGACTGCTGTGGCAACGGGAACATCCGCATGCGCCGGTGCAGGCGCATCATGATGTAGGCCACCACCACCATGCCCAACGCATTCTGGCCCAGCAGGGTACCCTGAATGACATCCAGCATGAGGCCGGCACTCCAGGCCCAGCCCACGCCAATCCGCTCGGGGAGCGCCAGCACCCAGTAGATCGCCACCAGCGCCACCCACTCCGGGCGCACCAGCACCCCCCATCCCGGGAGGGGGATGACCGCCAGCAACAGGGCGGCCACAAAGCTCAACAGGATAACCATCCCGCCGCGGGGCCTCTGCTCACTCATCAACCGGCTCCTTGGGTGGCGTGCCACTGACTACCGGATGAGGGCGCTCGGTAAACACCAACAGCAGGTGACTGCTGCGGTTGAGTCGGGCACTGGGGCGAACCTTGACAAAGGCGAAAGGCCGACCGGGATCATGGACCACCGACACCACGGTTCCCACCGGGTATCCGCTGGGAAAGCGCTGCCCCAGTCCCGAGCTGATCAGGAGGTCACCTTCCACAATCTCGGCGGTGTTGGGGACATGGCGCAGGATCAACTCATCCAGCTGTCCGGTGCCGCTGGCAATCGCGCGAACGCCATTACGGTTCACCTTGACCGGCAGGCTGTGGCTATTGTCGGAGATCAGCAGCACACGGCTCATCAGGGGGCTCACTTCAATCACCTGGCCAAACAACCCCTCCGCATCAAGCACCGGCTGTCCCACAAAGACCCCGTCACGGGAGCCTTTGTTGACCACCACCTGATGGCGGTAGGGATCCGGATCGACCCCGATCAGCTCCGCAACCAGTACACGATCATCGAGCAGCGCTGAAGAGTTGAGCAGCTCTCGCAAACGAACGTTCTCGGCGGTCAGCGCTGCCAGCTTCTGCAGGCGGCGCTCCAGCACCATGTTCTCGGTGCGCAGGCTGCTGTTCTCCTGCTCCAGGTCGCCGCGGGTTTTGATGGCATCGCTAACGCCCTGCCACAGGCTGGCAGGCACATTGGCCATCCACTGCACCGGCGTCACCAGCAGGCTGAGCCAGGCACGGGTCGTTTCCAGGTAAGAGTAACGGTGATCCACTACCATCAACCCCAGCGACAATATCGCCAGAAGCACAACACGAGTTGCGACCGAGGGGCCCTTGGTAAAGATGGGTTTAATGTCCAGCTCCCGACAAATTACGCGAAGATGATATTACCTCGAAAAACAGAAACGGCGCCCAACCAAGGGCTGGACGCCGGACAGCACCCAGGCCGAATCACTCCGTGGAGAGCAGATCTGCAGCGTGCTGATCCATGATCTCGAGGGCGCGACCTCCTCCTCGGGCCACACAGGTCAGCGGATCTTCCGCGACGATCACCGGCAGGCCGGTCTCTTCGCTGAGCAGGCGATCGAGGTCACGCAGCAGGGCACCGCCGCCGGTCAGTACCAGACCGCGGGTGGCGATATCCGATGCCAGCTCAGGGGGGGACTGCTCGAGGGCACTCTTGACCGCCTGAACGATGGCCGCCAGGGACTCCTGCAGGGCGTCGAGAATTTCGTTGCTGTTGAGGGTGAAGCTGCGCGGAACTCCCTCGGCCAGGTTACGACCCCGAACATCGATCTCGCGAACCTCTTCACCCGGATAGGCACAGCCCACTTCCTGCTTGATCCGCTCCGCGGTGGAGTCACCGATCAGGCTACCGTAGTTACGACGCACATAGGTAACAATCGCCTCATCGAAGCGGTCTCCGCCCACTCGAACCGACTCGGAGTAAACCACCCCGTTGAGGGAGATAATGGCGATCTCGGTGGTGCCACCACCGATATCCACCACCATGGAGCCTTGCGCCTCCTCAACCGGCAGTCCGGCACCGATGGCCGCCGCCATGGGCTCCTCAATCAAATAGACCTCACGGGCACCCGCCCCCAGGGCGGACTCTCGAATCGCTCGACGCTCTACCTGGGTCGACTTGCAGGGCACGCACACCAGCACCCGCGGACTGGGCTGCATAAAGCTGCCTTCGTGAACCCGGTTAATAAAGTGCTGCAACATCTTCTCGGTAACATTGAAATCGGCGATGACACCGTCCTTCATCGGACGGATCGCAGAGATATTTCCAGGGGTACGACCCAGCATGCGCTTGGCGTCTGCACCCACCGCCGCCACACTTTTCTGGTTACCATGGTGTCGGATGGCGACGACCGAGGGCTCATTCAACACGATCCCTTTATCGCGAACGTAGATCAGGGTATTGGCAGTTCCCAGATCAATGGAAAGATCGCTGGAGAACAGGCCCCGCAATTTTTTAAACATCAGCTGATAATCCTAATAAGAACAAAGATTTCCGGAGTGCAGCAAACTCTATCAACGCCTGCGTAATAGAGCAACAACTGCTCGATAATCTTGTGTATTAGCGCCTGTTTTCTCCCGCCTTATACGCAAGCCGATGGTAGATCCCGGCTTTTATACGCCAACACCCTACACAGGGGACAAGCAACGAAAAATCGGGGTACAATGCTGCCCTTTACCTTCCCCTATCAGATCCCAGCCTGTTGCTGCGACGACGGAGAACCGCCATGGCCCTCGACCGTGAAGATGTAAAGCGCATCGCACACCTTGCACGACTCTCGATCGACGAGAGCGATATCGAAAAGACCTCCACCACCCTGAGCGATATCCTGCAACTGGTCGACCAGATGCAGGCGGTCGACACCGCCCAGGTAGCCCCCCTGGCGCACCCGCTGGACGCCGTACAACGACTGCGTGTCGACCAGGTCACCGAAACCGATCAACGCGACGCCTACCAGCAGATCGCCCCGGCTACCGAAGCCGGCCTCTACCTGGTTCCCAAGGTGATCGACTGACCCCTTTGAAGCCCTCCGATTTCAGGACCCTTAACGCAATGCACAACAAGACCATCGCAGAGCTCTCCCGCGCCCTGGCCGCCGGCGAGTTCAGCAGCCAGGAGCTGACCCGCCACTACCTGGATCGTATCCAGCGGCTGGACAACCAGTTCAACAGTTTCATCAGCGTCACCGAAGAGCGCGCCATGGCGGATGCGGCCGCTGCCGACCAGCGTATCCAGAGCGGAAACGCGGCGCCCCTAACCGGGATCCCGATCGCCCACAAGGATATCTTCTGCACCCAGGGGATCCGCACCAGTGCCGGCTCACGCATGCTCGACAACTTCATCGCCCCCTACGAGTCAACGGTGACTGCCAACCTGGCAGCGGCCGGCACCGTGCTGCTGGGCAAGACCAATATGGATGAGTTCGCCATGGGCTCCTCCAATGAAAACAGCTACTACGGTGCGGTGAAAAACCCCTGGGATACCGCGGCCATTGCCGGCGGCTCCTCCGGTGGCTCCGCTGCTGCCGTGGCGGCGCGCCTGACGCCCGCGGCCACCGGCACCGACACCGGCGGTTCCATCCGCCAGCCCGCCTCCCACTGCGGTATCACCGGTATCAAACCCACCTACGGAAGGGTCTCCCGCTGGGGCATGATCGCCTACGCCTCCAGCCTCGACCAGGCCGGCCCCATGGCCCGCACCTCCGAGGACGCTGCTCTGCTGCTGCAGGCGATGGCGGGCCTCGACCCCAAGGACTCCACCAGCGTCGACCAGCCGGTTGAGGATTACAGCGCCCGCCTCAACGACTCTCTCGATGGGCTGCGCATCGGTATTCCCCGCGAGTTCTTCGCCGACGGCCTCGACAGTGGCGTAGAGCAGTGCATCCGCGACGCCATCGCCGAGTTGGAAAAACTGGGGGCCAGGGTGACCGAGATTAGCCTGCCCAACTCGCAGCTGTCGGTGCCCGCCTACTACGTGATCGCCCCGGCCGAAGCCTCCTCCAACCTGTCGCGCTTCGACGGGGTCCGCTACGGCTACCGCTGCGACAACCCCACCGATCTCGAGGACCTTTACACCCGCTCCCGCGGCGAAGGCTTCGGGGCCGAGGTAAAGCGTCGAATCCTGGTGGGTAGCTACGCGCTCTCCGCCGGTTACTACGACGCCTACTACATCCAGGCGCAAAAGATCCGGCGCCTGATCAAAAATGATTTTGTCTCTGCTTTTGGGCAGGTGGACGTCATCGTCGGCCCCACCGCCCCTACCCCCGCCTTTAACCTGGGCGAGAAGTCGGACGATCCGGTCGCCATGTATCTGTCCGACATCTATACCCTGTCGACCAACCTGGCCGGACTGCCCGGAATGAGCATCCCCGCCGGCCAATCCGCAGGACGCCCCGTCGGCCTGCAACTGATCGGCAACTATTTCAGCGAAGCACGCCTGCTCAATATCGCCCACCGCTTCCAGCAGGCGACCGACTGGCACCAGCAGGCACCGGCCAGCGCCGACGCATAACAGAGACGTTCGCCCCGGGCGAACCCGACGAGAGGTTGATACGATGGATTGGGAAGTTGTTATCGGGCTGGAGATTCATGTCCAGCTGGCGACCCAAAGCAAGATTTTCTCCGGCGCCAGCACCGCCTACGGCGCCGAGCCCAACACCCAGGCCTGCCTGGTGGACCTGGGTATGCCCGGCATCCTGCCGGTGGTCAACGAGCAGGCTTACCGTTACGCGGTGATGTTTGGGCTGGCGATCAATGCCGAGATCAACAAGCGCTCCTACTTCGAGCGCAAGAACTATTTCTACCCCGACCTGCCCAAGGGCTACCAGACCACCCAGCTGGAGCAGCCTATTGTGGGCGCTGGCTTTGTGGACATTCGGCTCGAGGATGGCAGCCACAAGCGAGTCCGCATCCACCACGCTCACCTGGAGGAGGATGCGGGCAAGTCCCTGCATGAGGACTTCCACGGCATGAGCGGTATCGACCTCAACCGTGCCGGTACCCCTTTGATCGAGGTGGTCACCGAGCCCGATATGCGCTCAGCGGCCGAGGCGGTGGCCTTCGCCAAAAAGCTGCACTCCATCGTCACTTCGCTGGAGATCTGCGACGGCGAGATGTCCCAGGGTTCCATGCGCTTTGACGTCAACGTCTCCGTTCGCCCCCGTGGCAGCGATACCCTGGGCACCCGCACCGAAACCAAGAACCTCAACTCCTTTCGCTTTATGGAGGAGGCGATCAAGCTCGAGGTGGAGCGCCAGATCGACCTGATCGAGGATGGCGGCAAGGTGGTACAGGAGACCCGTCTCTACAACGGCGACACCCGCACCGCCCGCTCCATGCGTTCCAAGGAGGAGGCCAACGACTACCGCTACTTCCCCTGCCCGGACCTGCTGCCGGTGGAGATCGACGACGCCTTTATCGAGTCGGCGCGCGACGCGCTGCCCGAGCTTCCCGATGCCCGCGTAGAGCGTTTTATCAACCGCTACCAGCTCTCCGAATACGACGCCTCGGTACTGGCCCCCGAGCGTGCCACCGCCACCTACTTCGAGACCGTGGCCAACACCTGCAGCGATGCCAAGCTGGCCGCCAACTGGGTGATGGGGGAGCTGGCCAGTCGCCTCAACCGCGAAGGGCTGGAGATCAGCCATAGCCCGGTCGACGCCCAACACCTGGGTGAGATGCTGCTGCGGATCAAGGATGACACCATCTCTGGCAAAGGCGCCAAAACAGTGTTCGAGGCGATGTGGAACGGCGAGGGCCATGCCGATGCCATCATCGAAAGCAAGGGGCTGCGCCAGGTCTCCGACAGCGGTGCCCTGGAGGCGATGATCGACGAAGTAATGGCGGCCAACCCGGCGCAGGTAGAGCAGTACCGTGCCAGCGACGAGGCCAAGCGCGGCAAGATGATCGGTTTCTTTGTGGGGCAGATCATGAAGGCCTCGCGGGGCAGCGCCAACCCGGGACAGGTGAACAAACTGCTGCTCAGCAAGCTGAACGGCTAACACTGCCCATAAAAAAACCCGCCAAGGCGGGTTTTTTTATGGGCGAGAGGAGTGGATTACTTCTCCCCCCGGGTGACCTCAACCCCTTCGTAGCGATCCTCCCCCTTCTCATGGGGAAGCAGCAGGTTAAGCACCACGGCGACCAGTGCGCAGAGGCCCACCCCCTGCATACTGAAATCCTCGGTTCCCAGGCTCATGCCCCCGATACCGGTGACCAGCACCAGTGAGACGATCGCCAGGTTACGCGCCTTGGAGAGGTCCACCTGCGCCTTGATGAGGGTATTCAGCCCCACCACCGCTATGGAACCGAACAGCAGCATCAGGATACCGCCCATCACCGGTACCGGGATGGTCTGCAGCAGCACGCCCACCTTGCCGATAAAGGCCAGCCCCACCGCAAACACCGCCGCCCAGGTCATGATCTTGGGGTTAAATGCCTTGGTCAGCATGACCGCACCGGTCACTTCGGAGTAGGTGGTGTTGGGCGGACCGCCGACCATGGAGGCGGCCGTGGTCGCCAGGCCATCCCCCAACAGGGTGCGGTGCAGGCCCGGTTTTTTAAGGTAATCCTTGCCGGTGACATTGCTGATGGCCAGCACGTCCCCCACATGCTCAATGGCCGGAGCGATGGCCACCGGGATCATGAACAGCACCGCACTCCAGTTCCACTCCGGCGCCACAAAGTTGGGCAGCGCAAACCAGGCCGCTTCCCCCACCTTGGTAAAGTCGACGATGCCGAAGAAGACCGACAGCAGGTAACCGAATATAACCCCGACCATAATGGGGATCAGCCTGAAGATGCCGCGTCCCAGGGTAGCCACCAGCAGGGTTACCAGCAGCGAGGCCAGGGAGATGGTGAGAGCCACATCCTTGGCCACCAGCTGGATCGCCCCGTCGCCGGTTTTACCCAGCGCCATATTGACCGCCACCGGTGCCAGGCCGAGACCGATCACCATAATTACCGGCCCCACCACCACCGGCGGCAGGATACGATGCAGGAAACCGCTGCCGCGCAGCTTCACCACCGCGCTGAGGGCAATGTACAGCACCCCCGCCGCCGCCAGGCCGCCCAGGGTGGCGGGTAGCCCCCAGTTCTGGGTGGAGACGATAATCGGCGCGATAAAGGCAAAGGAGGAGGCCAGGAAAACCGGCACCTGACGCCCGGTGACCAGTTGAAAAATCAGTGTCCCCACCCCGGCGGTGAAGAGCGCCACGTTGGGATCCATACCGGTCAGCAGCGGCATCAGTACCAGGGCACCGAAGGCCACAAATAGCATCTGTGCCCCGGACAGCACCAGCTGCGCTCCCCCCTGTTCTCCCCCTGTCGAGCTTGTCATACCCCATATCTCCTGTTGTTGTATTTGCTGTTCGCGACTCCCTCGCGGGTGCCTGCTTGCTTATTTGGTACCAAAGATCTTGTCACCCGCATCCCCCAGACCCGGGATGATATAGCCGTGCTCGTTGAGCCCCTGGTCAACCGAAGCGGTAAACAGCTCAACATCGGGGTGCGCCGCCTGCAGCTTGGCGATCCCCTCCGGGGCCGCCACCAGCACCAGTGAGCGAATGTCACGACAGCCAGCCTTCTTCAGCATATCGATGGCGGCAATCATTGAGCCGCCGGTGGCCAGCATCGGATCCACCACCAGGGCGATCCGCTGGTCGATCTTGCCCACCAGCTTTTCGAAATAGGCGACCGGCTCCAGGGTCTCTTCGTCGCGATAGAGCCCTACCACACTGACCTTGGCGCTGGGTACCAGCTCAAAAACCCCATCGAGCATCCCCAGCCCGGCGCGCAGTATCGGTACAATGGTGATCTTCTTGCCCTTCACCTGCTGCACGGTCATGCGACCACACCAGCCATCGATCTCCACCTCTTCCAGCTGCAGGTCCTTGGTCGCCTCATAGGTCAGCAGCGCCCCAACCTCACCTGCCAGGCTACGGAACGCCTTGGTGCTGATCCCCTCTTTACGCATGATGCCCAGTTTGTGCTTAACCAGCGGGTGATTGATCTCATGAACGCTCATCTGACCTGTTTAACTCCTGCAGCTATCGGTAACAAAGGCTCCCTGATCAGGCCCACCCCAGGGGGGCGGCCGCCAAACAATCTGGCCAATTCAGGAGCGCGAAATGGGAAGGGGTACCGGGTAGGGGTATCCGAGGGATCGTCCCGGGTCACTATTCTATCGGGGCGGCCATGACGGGGGCAATCAAAAATCCCGCCAAGCTTGCCCTTCAACCGCAAGAGGGGTAAGGTTGCGCGTTTATTTCCCCCACCCTTTTTATGTCACCAGCCGGGGTCCCTATGTCGATTGATCTGGACGAAATCAAGCAGGTATACGCCGAAGCGGACTGCATCTTTACCAATGCGCAGGTGGAGACCGCCCTCGAGCGGATGGCCACGGAAATCAGCGATCGCCTCAGGGATGCCAACCCGCTGATCTACACCATCATGAATGGCGGCCTGGTGACCGGCGGAAAGCTCCTGACCCACCTCGAATTCCCCCTCCAGGCCGGTTATATGCACGCCACCCGTTACCGTAATGAAACCTCCGGCGGCAAACTCGACTGGCTGGTTCGTCCCACCCATTCGATGGAGGGGCGGACGGTACTGGTGGTGGACGACATCCTCGACGAGGGGCACACCCTGGTTGAAGTGGTTGAGCATTGCCGCAGCCTGGGCGCTAGCGAAGTCTTGACCGCGGTGTTGATCGACAAGCTGCACGAGCGCAAGGCGATCCCCGGCATGAAACCCGACTTCGCCGCCCTGGAGATCGAGGACCGTTTCATTTTCGGCTACGGGCTCGATTACAAGGGCTACTGGCGTAACGCCCCCGGTATCTTCGCCCTCAAGGGCCACTGACCCCTACACCAGAGGAGCCTGCCTATGCAGCACAAAGACAAACAGAAAGTGATCGGCGAGGAGCTGACCGATGAGCGCATCAAGGGGCTGCTGGAACTGCGCAACGAACAGGGTGCTGTCGATGACTTTCATCTGTTGACCCGTGCCTACCGTGCATTGCGGGCCGGGGATTTCGAGCGTTTCATCCAGTTTTATTGTGCCGAAGGGCACGACATCAACGCCCGTGACGCTCGCGGCCAGAGCTTCCTTAGCGTGCTCGACAGCCACGACCAGGCCGTCCCCTACCGTGAAATCCTGCTTAATGCCGGTGCCAGAGCCGACGCCTGAGTCACTCCCGGCAACCTGTGCGCACAGCCAGCGCGCCCTGACAGGCTGCCGGAAAGACTCAACACCTCTCATTTAGCCACAAATACGACTGGCCGCAGGGGGTCCCCCCTTTATTGATGAGCGCTTCGGCGCTACTCTAGGAGTCTATTTTTGACCCGTGACGGGGCCAGCCCAGACGGAACCGCCGCTTTGGATACGCCGCAGACAACTGCTTCCAGCATACAACTACCGATTGCCTACCGGATGGCAGCGGCCATCACCCTGTGTACCTTCCTCTCCCTGGCGCTGCTGGTATCGATCAACGCCAACCAGCAGTACCAGCTCCTGAACCGCCAGGTCGAAAGCTTTGCCGGTACCATTGTTCGCCAGCTGGCCGCCGCCGCCCAGGAGCCCCTGTTTACCGACGACCACCTTAGCCTGCGCCTGACCGTCACCAACCTCACCGAACAGAACGACATTAAAGGAGTTGCCCTCTACGACGAGAAAGGCTCCCTGCTGATGCAGGAGGGGCAAACCAGCGGAGGCCGCCTGACCGAACAACTGCGCCAGGCGCTGGCGCAACCCGGTCCGGAAGATCAACTCTACCGCTTTCACTGGCTCAACGAACAGAACAGCGAACTCTCCGCCTTTATCGCTCCCATTCGCTTCAAGGGGGTGACCGGGGGCTACGTTGAGGTCGCCTTTAACCGCATCGAGCTGTTCGGCATCATCCGTAACTCCCTGACCAGTACCCTGGTCGTAGCCCTGATCCTGTCAGCCCTCTCTACCCTGCTGGCGGTAGTGATGGGAAAACGCCTGACCAGCCCCATCAACACCCTGATCGATGCCACCGCCCAGGCCATGGGGCGACGCTCCAAAGAGCGCCCGAAAGGGGACGAGATCGCCTACCTGATCGAGGATGTGAACGAGATGGGGCAGGCCATGGTCGAAAAATCCCAGATAGAGCAGGTATTCTCGCGCTTTGTTTCCCCGACCATTGCAGCTCAGATGATCGAAAGCCTGGACGCTGTAGCCCTGACCAACAAACGGGTGGAGGCCACGGTACTGTTCGCCGACATCGTCGGTTTTACCAGTATGTCGGAGCAGATGGACCCTGCCCAGGTGGCCGAACTCCTCAACGAGTACTACGGCTACTTCTATAAGCTCGGCAAGTACTATTACGGTACCGTCGATAAGTTCATCGGCGACGCCGCGATGGTGATCTTCGGCGTGCCCGATGAGGATCCCGACCACCGTGTTCACGCCATCGCCTATGCCGTCGGCCTGCAACGGCTGATTGAGGAGCTCAATATCGAACGCAAGGCCCGTAACAAACCCAGCATCCATATCCGCATCGGCATCAACTGTGGAACCATGCAGGCCGGGCTTCTGGGCACCAGCGAGCGCATGGAATACACCGTGGTGGGGGACTCGGTTAACCTGGCGTCCCGCCTCTGCGGTGAAGCCGGTGCCGACCAGATCGTCATCCCCGCCGATATCTACCAACACCAAAGCACCCGCGATCGGGTGCAGGCGCAAATCCACAAATCGATCCGCATTCGCGGCAAAACCGACCCTGTGGACACCTACCTGGTCACCGGCATCCTCGGCTCACAACGCCAGGCGATCAGCGCCCTGATCGACGACCTGATGACCGGCGGAGGCCGCCGCGATGACTAACCGTCCCCTGCTGATTGGAAGCCTGCTGCTGCTGCTGTCGGGCTGCGCCCAGTACTACATCAAGACTGGTCAGCTGGACAACCAGCTCGACAACTGGGAGCAAGCCCACCAGTACCAGAAAGCGATCGACGCCCTTGACCAGCTACCCCCTTCCCATCCCAACCTGGGTGCCTACACAAGCCGTCGCCAGGCATTGGAACGCCAGCAGAGCCGCTTTATCAACAACACCGATGAGCAGGCCAACGCGCTGGCACGCAAGCGCCAGTGGCAAGCGGCCATTGAACTTTATCAGCAGGCGCTCGACGGTAATCCCGGCCAGCCAAGGCTGCAGAAGGGGCTGGATAACCTGGTCGCCCAGCGCCAGATCTATAACACTAAACTGCAGCACCAACTGAACCTGGAGGAGGCCTCCACCTTGCGGCGCAGGCTTCAGCTCTACAGCGAGCTGGCACGCAGCGACCCGGACCGCAGGGACTATCAAAGAACCCTCGAGACCCTGCGCGAGCAACAGCAGTCGCTCTATCAATTCCTTGTGCGCTGCGCCGAAGATGGCCTCGAGTTCACCAACTTCACCCACGGCCAGCACTGCCTCAACCTGGCCCAGGGCATCCGTCCAGAGCAGCTACCCAAGAAACCCCTGATCCAGCTCAGCCAACGCTACCAGCAGCTGGACAAGCGCTCGGCAAGCGCCCGTGAACGGCGTAACCTGCAGCAGCTATCGGCCCTCGAGCAACGTTACAAGGCGGCGCTGGCACAACAGGACTACCTTAAGGCACGCGAACTGCTCGACCAGCAGGAACAGCTCAACCCCGATAGCAGCCACCTGCTCAGCACCCGCCTGGAGCTGGAGGCCGAGATCGAGCAGTACGTCGCGCAGCAGATGCAGCTGGGGGCAAACGCCTACACTGCCGGCCAGATTGAGCAGTCCCTGAAGATCTGGAAACCCCTGCAACCCCTCAGCCCCGACAACCTCACCCTGCAAGCGGATATTCAACGCGCTGAACGCTTTACCCAAAAACTGAAATCCCTGCAGAAAACCCAGTAACGCTTCCGGAGAACCCCCATGCGAATGCCCCTACTACTGTTACTGATGAGCCTGTTGATGGCCGGCTGCGCCCTGAGCCCACAGCAGGTGGCCCTGAGCCCCAAAATTGACCTCCCCAGCGGCGCCCCCTACGCCCGCGGTTCGGTTTCAGTGACCCTGTTTGACGAGCGCAGCAACAAGGTGATCGGTACCCGGGGCGGCGCCTACGCCAAATCAAGCACCCTGACCCTGAAAGACGATTTTCCCCGCACCCTGGCTCGGGAGGTGGAGCGCACCCTGCAGTCGATGGGGTTTGAGGTCGACGACCAGAATCCCCTCATCCGCTTCAACCTCTACCTGGATCGCCTCAGCTACCAGGTCCCAGAGGGCACCTATGTCTCCCAGGTCGATCTCAGTGCCGCCGTGCGGGCAGAGCTGCTGCGCGGTAACCAACGCTTTCAGGGGCGCTACGAGGCGCAATCCCAGAACCGGGTGGTCTCTGCCCCCGATGAAGAGAAGAACAGCGCCTTGATCAACGAGGTGGTGAATACTGCCCTCAATCGCCTGTTCAGTGACCGCTCACTGCTTGACTTCCTGGCCGGCTCCTAGCGCCTGGCAGGCCGTACTCAAGCCGACGGGCGCCCCCACGAAGCGCCCTTGGGCGAAGGGCACTCCCAGCTCCTTTAGCAGTTTGAGGTCCCCTTCGCTCGTCAGGTTGTCGGCGATCAGCTGCTGCCCGCTGGTGTTGGCAAGCTGCAGGATAGCCCCCACCATGGTGCGGCCCACTTCATCGAGCCGGGCCCAGCCATCGACAAAATCCCCCGCCAGCTTGAGATAGCTGACCGGCAGCTGCTTGAGGGTCTGGAATGAGCGCAACCCCATGGCGAAGTTGTCTACCGACAACCGGCACCCGAGCGCCCGCAGCTTTTCCAGAACAGGGACCACTTCACTGAGGTTATGCATCAGCACCGTTTCGGCCACCTCAAACACCAGCTGTTCCGGCGCCAGGCCTACGTGTTCCAGGGTCTCCCGCAGGCGAGGCACCATCAGCTCATCCTCAATGATGTGGGCTGAAAGATTCACCCTCAGGCTGACCCCGGGGCGCTCCTTCGCCATGGCCGCTGCACCGGGCAACCCCCGCTCAAGCACCCAACGGTCAATATCCAGCATCATTCCGAGGCGCTCGGCCACCGGAAAGAACAGGTTGGGGGGGTAGAGCTGGTCGCCATGGCGCATGCGTAGCAACAGTTCATACTGCACCAGCTCCTGGCTACGGATATCCATCACCGGCTGGAACAACATCTCGAACTGGTCGTTGGCCAGCGCCGTCCGCAACATCTCCGCCCAACGCAGCTGCTCCTGGGAGGTGGCGTCCAGGGTATCGCTGACATGGTAGCGGTTGCGCCCCAGGGACTTGGCCTTGAAGCAGGCCTTATCCGCCAGGTTCCACAACTGCTCGGCGCCCCGCCCACGGCAGGCGGCGACCCCGATACTGCAATAAATACTGAAGCTCTGGGTGCCGTAGTAAAACTCATACTCCCTGAACCCACGGATAATGGCTTCCGCCACATCCACCCCCTCCGGCTGGTCGGTGTTGGGCAACAAAACGCAGAACTCATCACCACCAAAACGACCTACCAGAGCCTCAACCGGTACGCAGCGGGTCAGCAGGGCGGCGACCTCCACCAACAGGCGGTCACCGGCCGAATGGCCGAGGCGGTCGTTGACCGCCTTGAACTTGTCGAGATCCACAAACAGCAGTACGCAGTTCCCCACCCGTTCCACCTGCGACTCCATCTCCGTCGCAAAGGTACTGCGACTCAGGAGGCCGGTCAGGGGGTCGATGGAGGCGATACGTTTCAGCTCGATATCACGCTCCTGCAAACTTTCGATCGCATGGTTCATGGCGCGGGTAATCGGTTGCAGCTCCAACAACTCCTCACTGCGCAGGGGCTGGTTGATCTCACCATCAGCCAGTCGCTGCAAAGGCTCCTTGAGCTGCGCCAAGGGTCTCAGGGTGTACTGTATCACCCAGCGCCCGGCCAGCACCGTCAACAGGAACCCCAACCCCAGTAGCAACCCTCCCTTGCCGATCTTTTCCCAGAGTTGCTGCTGGTAGGGCGAAAAATCCAGTGCAAAATCCATATAGCCGATCAACTGCACCCGCTCCCGGGCCTCCTCCATGTCAAAGGCGAGCAGGCCATCCCCACTGAGCGAGCGAATCCAGATCGGTACCACCATGCGCACCACCGCCGAAGAGGCCTCGTAGGGGGCAAACAGGTAGGGCTTATCGCCTGAGGTATCCCCCAACTGCAGTTGCTGCTGATAGGTCAGCGGGGGCAGACGGTGTTCATCGGTCCCCTGGCGCAGATACTGTGCCATCAGCTCCTTACCCGAGGCGCTGTAGTAGCGAACATAAACCAGGTTGGGCATGGCGCTGAACTCCGTCGAAAGCAGCCCCGAGGCCCCGGCCGTCGCGTATAGCGGAGTGCCCAGCTCATCGAGTTTGCTCACCACCCCCAGCGCTTGCTGGCGCGCATTGTGCTGCAGCGCCTCCTGTGCGGTGTACCACCCCACACCAATGGAGAGCAGGAACAACAGGCCGCCCCACACCAACAGCACCGTCAGAATGCGCCCCACCAGGCTGGGCCTGAGCAGCGCCCGTCGCCAGCCCCCCGGCCTGCGGCTTTTGTGTTTAGGGTTCATGGGCTGGCTGGACCAGGGTATGGGACTTGAGCGATGCCGGTATGCGAACACCCAGGCGCGACGCCACTACGGGGTTGATTCGGATCTCGGCGCCTTTGAGAGGAATCAACTCGCTGGGCAGACCGGTTTCGTGACGCAGCAGTTCGAGCCGATCCAGGATGCGTTCGGTGATATCCTCAGACGTAGCGGAAAAGCTGAGCAGCGCCCCACCCTCAAGCAAGGGCTCGGAAAAAACCGCCAGCTGCTTGCCGTTTTTGACCGCAAACACCATCAGCTCGCGAATCACCCGCCGGCTCAGTACGCGGTTGTCGGGCAACAGCCAGATCCCCTGTACCACCTCGGCCTGCTTGAGCGCGTAGATCAGCTCTTTATCGGAATGCACCTCAATGTGCTGCAGGCTGACACCGGCCTTTTTGGCCCCCTGCTCCAGCCCCTTTACCAGCTGCTGCTGATTAGGCCCCGTGGCCACTGCGACCTGGCGCAGACCGGGGCTCAGCTCCCGCCAGAAACGGAATACCTGGTCAGCGGGAGGCAACATACTTACCCCCTGGCGTCCCTCTCGCAGCAGTCCATACTCGGCAAAGTTGAACACCTGAGCAAACACCTGTGGATAGGGAAGCGACTTGCTCGCCTGGGCCGCCAGCAGTCCGAGGGCCACAACCTGTATCGGGGGGCCCTCCCTAAGACGGTCAACCAGCTCCGCCGCCAACAGGGCATTGCCCTTCAGCGGGTGGATGCTGGCACGACTTCCGAGCCGTTTTTGCACGCGGGTAGCGACTTCGTTCATGGCGTCGATATCGGCGCTCACCAGAATCGCCACTGCGGGCGGTGGGCGGTGTACCGGTGTGGCCGGCTGAGGCTTTTGGGGGGCGGGCCGGGTCGCTCGGGTGGCGGTGCGACCGGAAGTAACCGGGCGGCTTGCCGGGGGCGGGGTCACCTTACTGCGGTCAATCACCTCCGGCGGAGCAGCATTCTTACCCTCCAGCGCCGCCAACTGCGCACAGCCAGCCAGCAACAAAATGCCGCCGAGCAGCAAGGTTCGGATTGCCGAGAGTCTTAATGTGATCAAACCTAGAGTCGCCCCAGCCCAACACGGGTCGGCATTCCTCGCCAACCGTTATGATTCTGACAGAATTAACACATCATCCTGTCAATATAGGATAAGTGTCAAATCTAATCGATTATTCCGCCGGCGCTGGAGACGCCCTCAGCGAGAACCACAGCAGGGGCAGGCGGGGTCACGACGCAGCTTGAGTTCGCGCCAGCTCCCCGCTGCGGCATCCAGCATCAGCAAACGCCCCTGCAGGGGGGTACCTATACCCGCCAGCACCTTGATTGCCTCCAGCGCCTGCATGGTGCCGATCATCCCAACCACCGGAGCGAGCACGCCGTTACGGGCGCAACTCTGCTCTTCCGTCCCCTCCTCGCGATAGAGGCAACGGTAGCAGGGGGAGTCCTGATGGCGAACATCAAATACCGAGATCTGCCCCGACAGGCCGATGGCCGCCCCGGATACCAGCGGCTTTTGATGGGCGACACAGGCCCGGTTGATGGCAAAGCGGGTTGCAAAATTATCGGTGGCGTCCACCACCAGGTCGACCCCGGCCACCGCCTCAGCCAAAGCGCCCTCATCGAGGCGCTCATGGCGGGTGGTCACCCGCACCCCGGAGTTGACCTGGGCCAGGGTGGCCGCGGCCGACTCCACTTTGGAACGGCCGATATCGGTTTCAAAATGGGCAATCTGGCGCTGCAGGTTGGTCAGCTCTACCCGATCATCATCGACCAGCACCAGCTCCCCCACCCCCGCGGCGGCCAGGTAGATCGCCACCGGGCAACCCAAGCCCCCCAGCCCGATCACCAGGACGCGGCTCGCGAGCAGGCGCTCCTGGCCGGCGATCTCGACCTCCGGCATCATGATCTGCCGGCTGTAACGCAGCAACTGCTCGTCGTTCATCATTTTCCCGCTTCTCCCCTCTCCATCCAGCGCCCCAGTGTCACCCGATCCAGGCCCGCCAGGTCCTGGCGGGTGGCCACCTCAGCATAGCCGAGGGACTGCATCAGCTCCCTCACCGCGGCTCCCTGCTCGAAGCCGTGTTCAAACAGCAGCCAGCCGCCGGGGCTGAGATAATCCCTGGCCTGCTCACTGATGGTGCGGATATCCGCCAACCCCTGCTGCCCGGCCACCAGCGCTGAGCGGGGCTCAAAGCGGACATCCCCTTGCCCCAGATGGGGGTCAGCGGCATCGATATAGGGTGGATTACTGACGACCAGGTCGAAGGCGGGCAGCGCCAGGCCGGAACACCAGTTCCCCTGCACAAAGCAGGCATTGGGCAGCCGCAGGCGCTCGGCATTGTTGTTGGCCAGTGCCACCGCCTCGGCCACCCGGTCGACCCCGACCAGACTCCAGGCCGGGCGCTCGCAGGCCAGGGCCAGGGCGATGGCGCCACTCCCCGAACCCAGGTCGGCCACCCGGCAGGGGGACCCGGCTCGATCCGCCAGCAGGGAGAGCGCCACCTCCACCAGCAGTTCGGTTTCAGGACGGGGGATCAGGGTGCTGGAGTTAACCTCAAGATCCAGCGACCAGAACCCCTGTTGGCCGGTAATATAGGCGATCGGCTCGCCCGCCAGGCGCCGCTGCAGCAGACCTTCCAGGGCGGCCTGCTGGGCCGCATCCAGGGCCGCATCGGGCCAGGTAAAGAGGTAACTGCGTTCTTTTCCGAGCACCCGGCACAGCAGCAGCTCAAGATCGAGGCGGGGGGTATCGCTGACCGCCCCCAGGCCGTGATCCGTCTCTAGCCACTGGGCAATCGTGCGCTTCATTGCATCACTCGGAGAGGGTCGCCAGCAGGTCCATCTGGTGCTCCTGCAGCAGGGCTTCGATCACCGGGTCAACATCCCCCTCCATGATCTCCGGAAGTTTATACAGGGTCAGGTTAATGCGGTGGTCAGTGACCCGCCCCTGGGGGTAGTTGTAGGTGCGAATCCGCTCGGAGCGATCGCCACTGCCCACCAGGCTGCGGCGCTGGTCCGCCACCTCCTTGCGCGCTACCTCATCGGCGGCGCTGTTGATGCGGGCCGCCAGCAGCGCCATCGCCTTGGCGCGGTTCTTGTGCTGCGAGCGTTCATCCTGGCACTCCACCACGATGCCAGTGGGCAAGTGGGTCAGGCGGATCGCCGAATCGGTTTTGTTGACGTGCTGTCCACCGGCACCGGAGGCGCGGAAGGTGTCAATACGCAGGTCGTTCTTGTTGATCTCGATGGCATCGGCCTCTTCCGGCTCAGGCATCACCGCAACCGTACAGGCCGAGGTGTGGATGCGCCCCTGGGACTCGGTTTCCGGAACCCGCTGTACCCGGTGGGCACCGGACTCAAATTTGAGGCGACCGTAGACATCACTGCCAACGATGCGACTGATGATTTCACGGTAGCCTCCGTGCTCACCCTCGTTGGCGCTGATCACCTCCACCTTCCAGCGGCGGCGCTCGGCATAGCGGGAGTACATGCGGAACAGGTCGCCAGCAAAGATCGCCGCCTCATCGCCACCGGTACCGGCACGGATTTCGAGGAAGGTATTGTGGGTGTCGTTGGGGTCCCTGGGCAACAGCAGCTTTTGCAATTCGACCTCCAGCTCGGCACAACGCGCCTTGCTGCTGGCGATCTCCTCCTGGGCCATCTCCCGCATCTCATCGTCGCCATCATCCAGCAGTAGCTGGGCCTCCTCAAGGTCTTCGGCGGCCTGGGTAAAGCGGGCGAAACACTCCACTACCGGCTCAAGCTCGGCGTACTCCTTCGAGAAGTTGCGGAATTTCTCCTGATTGGTAATCACCTCAGGGTCAGACATGAGAGCGGCCAACTCTTCGTAACGGTCACGCAAGCCTTCAAGCTTGCTGGCTATGGATGCTTTCATCGGGGATTAGTCCTGGGGGTCTAACTGGAACAGCTGTTGGGTCCATTCCACCAGCTCCTTGCGCCCTTCGGCGCTGGCTTTCTTGATCTGGATGCTGGGTGCGTGGACCATCTTGTTGGTCAGCGAACGCGCCAACTGTGTCAACACCGCTTCGGCCGACTCGCCCCTCTCAAGCTGTTTGAGCGCCTTTTCCAACTCGCTCTGTTTGATCTGTTCGGCCTGCTGGCGATAGGCCTTGAGCACCTCGACACCATCGAGCTCACGCTGGCGGATTTCAAACTCCTGCACTCCCTCCTGCACCATCTGCTCGGCGGACTCGGCAGCCTTCTGGCGGGTTTTCTGGTTCTCCTCCACCACCTCGCGCAGATCGTCCACCGTATAGAGGTAGACATCCGACAGCTCACCCACTTCGGGTTCGATATCCCGGGGTACCGCGATATCGACCATGAAGATCGGCCGGTGTTTACGCCGTTTCAGGGCCCGTTCAACCGCCCCCTTTCCGAGGATCGGCAGCTGGCTGGCGGTGGAGGCGATGACGATATCGGAGTCCACCAGGTGCTCGGGAATATCCGACAACAGGATGGCGTGGGCATCAAACTCCTGGGCCAGGCGTTTGGCCCGCTCCAGGGTCCGGTTGGCGACTACGATACGTTGCACCCCCGCTTCGCGCAGGTGGCGGGCAACCAGCTCGATGGTTTCCCCCGCCCCCACCAGCAAGGCGTTGCTGCGGGACATATCGGCAAAGATCTGCTTGCCCAGGCTTACCGCAGCATAAGCGACCGACACCGGGTTCTCACCGATGGTAGTGTGGGTACGCACCCGCTTGGCCATGGAAAAGGTAGTCTGGAACAGACGCCCCAGTTCGGCACCAATGCTGTTGGCTTCGCGGGCAACGGCAAAACTGGATTTCAGCTGCCCGAGGATCTGCGGCTCCCCCAGCACCATGGAGTCGAGCCCGCTGGCCACCCGCATCATGTGCCGCACGGCCTCAGAATCGCGATGAACGTAGCTGCAGCGCTCCAGCTCTTCAGCATTCAGGCTGTGATAGTTGGCCAACCACTGGATGACCGCCTGATGGTCATTTTCGCGAGTGCTGCAATAGAGTTCAGTGCGATTGCAGGTTGAGAGGATCGCAACCTCCGACACCGGTGCCAGCTGCCGTGCTTGCCCCAGAGCCTCAACCATCTGCTCGGGCGCAAAGGAGACCCGCTCCCTGACCTCGATGGATGCCGTCTTGTGATTAATGCCTATCGCTAGAAAACCCATACCTTCCCGCTTATTACCTGCCCCGGCTGAAGCGACGCTTCATTACAAAAGGCCATGGGAGAAAAGGGGGGAATTTTCCTACGGATAGCCGCTAACTTCAACAACCACCCGATAATTCACTGGCTGCGTCACAGCCCGCGACCTGTCGGCTATGGGTTTAGGCTATCGCTTGTGTCATCATGTGGGCACAACTTCCGTGAATGACTCAGGCACCCCTCTCCAACATGACACCAGGCCCACGAAAGGCGATTCCCGGCATCCTAGCAACCCTGCTGCTGACAGGCTGTACAACCACCCCCCCTTCCCCTGAGGCGGCGCCGCGAGGGTATCATGACATTCACCCCATCACCCGCCAGCAGGCGCCGACTATTCCCTTCGAGAAGGAGACGCTCTACGCCTTGCTGGTCGCCGAGTTCGCCGGCCACCGGGAGCGGCTCGACATCAGCCTTGGCAACTACCTGGAGCAGGCTAACCATACCCGCGACCCCGGAATCGCCGAGCGCGCCCTGCGTATTGCCCACTATATAGGTGCGCGCCAGGCCGCCCTCGAAGCCGCCCGGATCTGGGCCGAAACCGACCCCGATAACCGTCAGGCACTGGAGACCTATGCCCTTGAACTGGCCAACGCCGGCGACCTGACCGAATCGGCCAACCTGATGCAGCGCGTTCTCGACCTCGGGGGCGACACCCACTTCGACCTGCTGGCCGCCCGCGCCGAAACTCTTCCTCCACCCCAACGCCAGGCTATGCAGGCGATGATCGAGGAGACGCTGCGCGACCATCCCGACCACGTCCAACTGATGCTGGCTCGGGCGCTGCTGCTTGAGCATGACCAGCAGTACGATGAGGCCCTTGAACAGCTGCAACAACTGCTCCGTGCCGACCCCCACAACCGTCAGGGACGGCTGCACAAAAACCGCCTGCTGCATCGCATCGGCCGCAACCAGGAGGCGGCGGACAACCTGAAAAAGGCGCTCGCCGACAGCCCCCAGGATCAACGCCTGCGACTGCTCTACGGGCGGGTACTACTGGAGCTGGGTCAACCCGAAGACGCCCTGTCCCAGTTCAAGCGCTTGCATGAGCGCTCTCCCAACGACAGCGACCTGACCCTCTCGATCGCCCTCACCGCACTGGAGGGCAACCAGCTGGAGGAGGCGGAGCGCTACCTGAACCTGCTTCTGCAGCAAGGCGAGCAGGAGGACAGCGCACACTATTACCTGGGTCGGCTGGCGGAAAATCGCGACCAGTGGCAGGAGGCGCGCGACCACTACCTCCAGGTTGGCGGCGGTGAAGAGTTTCTGCCCGCCTACAGCCAGCTCAGCAAGCTTTTGGCCGACCGCGAACGCTGGTCCGAGGCACAGCTGTACCTGCGCCAGGCGCGGGACCAGTACCCGCAGTTTCGTATCCCGCTGTTTATGCTCGAGTCGGAGGTCCTGATTGAGCAGCGCGAGTACGATGCCGCCGACACCACCCTCAGCGAAGCATTGGAGCTCTACCCACGTAACACCCGACTGCTCTATGCCCGCGCCATGCTGGCCGATAAAAATTCCGACCTCGAGAAGCTGGAGCGCGACCTGCGAACCATTCTCGAGATCGACCCCGAGCACGCCATCGCCCTCAACGCCCTGGGCTACACCCTGGCCGATCGCACCGATCGCTACCAGGAGGCGGCCGAGCTGGTGCGCAAAGCCATGGCCCTCAACCCCAACGACCCCGCCGTAATCGACAGCATGGGTTGGGTGGAGTTTCGCCTTGGCCACTACGAAAGCGCGCTCAAACTGCTCGAGCAGGCCTACGCCCTGATGCCCGATCATGAGATCGCCGCCCACCTGGTGGAGGTGTTATGGGTGATGGAGCGCCGCCAGCAAGCCCTTGAGTTGTGGCAAAAAGCGCTGCAGCAATACCCCGACAGCGAGCTGCTCAAAGCGGTCATGGAACGCCTGAACCCCAGCTGACCCCATGCGCCTGCTCCCCCTTCTATTACTGCTCCTGCTCAGCGCCTGCAGCACCCTGCCGCCGCCTCCCCAGGTCGTGCCCGACGCCCTGCGGGAGCAACATTGGCGATCGCACCAGTTGCGTATGCACGCCCTGACCCAGTGGCAGTTGTCCGGGAAATTGGGGATCCGCACCCAACCCAAAAGCGCGTCGGTTCACCTTAACTGGGAGCAGCACAGCGTCCACTACCGTATCCGCATCGCTTCGGTGATCGGCCAGACCCTGGCCCTGCTGCAGGGCTCTCCCGAGGGCCTTGCCCTCAGCACCGCCGACGACGAAACCCGATACTCCGGCTCCGCCGAGGAGCTGTTGCTGGAGGAGCTGGGATGGGAACTGCCGGTATCCAACCTCTACTACTGGATCCGGGGGATTCCCGCCCCCGGCAGCAGCGCGCACACACTCAACGGCCAGGGATTGCTGGAAAGCCTTCAACAGGGTGACTGGTCCCTGCACTTCAGCCGTTACCAACAGGTTGGCAACTGGCAGCTGCCCGGGCGACTGGTGGCCGAGGGACCCGCAGCCCGACTCACCTTTATCATTAACGACTGGAATCCCGGCAGTTAACCATGTCCCGAGAACTGAACCACCTGCCCGCACCGGCCAAGATCAACCTTTTCCTGCACATCACCGGTCGCCGCGCGGACGGCTACCACGAGCTGCAGACCCTGTTCCAGTTTCTTGACCTGGGGGACCGCCTGAGTTTCAGGACCACCCCCAAAGACTCCCGCATCCTGCTGAGCCCGGAGCTACCCGGCGTTCCAGCCGAGCAGAACCTGATCGTGCGCGCCGCCCGGCTTCTTCAACAGGCCACCGGAACCCGCCAGGGCGCCGTGATCCAGCTACAGAAACGTCTGCCCATGGGGGGCGGACTGGGGGGCGGTAGCTCCGACGCCGCCACCACACTGATCGCCCTCAACCGGCTGTGGGATACCGAGCTGCCCCTCCCCGAGCTGGCCGCCCTGGCACTGCAGCTGGGAGCCGACGTACCGGTGTTTGTGCGCGGCTTCGCCGCCTGGGCCGAGGGGGTCGGCGAAAAGCTCCAGCCCGCCAGCCCACCCACCCCCTGGTACCTGCTACTGCTGCCGGGCTGCGAGGTCGCAACCGCCGCCGTGTTTGGCCACCCGGACCTGACCCGCAACAGCCCCCCTGTGCAGTGGCAGGACTACGCCGAGGGGCGTTGCGGTAACGACTGTGAAGCCCTGGTCCGCCGCCTCTACCCCGAGATTGAACGGGGCCTCAGCTGGCTTAAGGGCCTTGGGCGTGGCGCCATGTCCGGCACCGGTGCCAGCCTCTTCTGCCCCTTTGAGAGCGAGGAGGAGGCTCAACGGGCGCTTGAGCAACGGCCAGAGGGGATGGAGGGGTTCGTCTGCCGGGGTCACAACCGCTCACCACTCCACCAGCACTTGCAAATACAAACCGAAACCCTTTAAAATTCGCGCCGTCGCATTTCAACGACTACTGGGGTGTCGCCAAGCGGTAAGGCACTGGGTTTTGATCCCAGCATGCGTAGGTTCGAATCCTGCCACCCCAGCCATTTCAGATCTCCACCGGCCTGCTACTATGTTAGATACATCCGATAGAGACTCCTCACCTGGTAGCAAACTATTACTTCCCACCGCACCCCAAAGGTAATCACCGTGTCCAAAATGATGGTCTTCGCCGGGAACTCCAACCCGGAGCTGGTTAAACGCGTCACTGAACATCTGCATATCCCCTTGGGAGACGCCAAAGTAGGACGCTTCAGCGATGGCGAAGTAGCGGTAGAGATCCGGGACAACGTTCGCGGCAAGGATGTATTTATCGTCCAGTCCACCTGCGCGCCCACCAACGACAACCTGATGGAACTGATTGTGATGGCCGACGCGCTGCGCCGCTCTTCAGCCCAGCGCGTTACCGCCGTGATTCCCTACTTTGGCTACGCCCGCCAGGACCGTCGTCCACGCTCCACCCGGGTCGCCATCAGCGCCAAGGTGGTGGCCGATATGATCAAGAGCGTGGGCATCGACCGGGTTTTGACCGTCGACCTGCACGCCGACCAGATCCAGGGCTTCTTTAACATTCCGGTGGATAACATCTACGGCTCCCCGATCCTGCTCGACGACATCGCCCGCCAGGGTTACGACAACATGATGATCGTCTCTCCGGACATCGGCGGCGTGGTACGTGCCCGAGCCCTGGCCAAGAAACTCGACACCGATCTCGCGATCATCGACAAGCGTCGCCCCGAAGCCAACAAGGCGGAGGTGATGCACCTGATCGGCGACGTTTCCGACCGGACCTGTATCCTGGTCGACGATATGGTGGATACCGCCGGCACCCTGTGCCAGGCCGCTACCGCCCTCAAGGATCGCGGTGCTTCCGCCGTCTATGCCTACTGCACCCACCCGGTGCTCTCCGGCCGAGCCATCGAAAACCTCAATAACTCGGTGCTCGATAAGCTGGTGGTGACCAACACTATCCCGCTGACCGCCGCCGGGGAAGCCTGTGAGCGCATCCGCCAGCTCGATATGTCGCCCCTGATCGGTGAATCCGTTCGCCGCATCAGCAACGAGGAGTCGCTGAGCGCGATCTTCCGCTAAGCGCTTGCTGACCATACCCAACCGGCCCGCTACCGAGGTGGCGGGCCGTTTGTTTTTTGTGCTCATTGCATTTTTTTCGGGCCATGTGGCGAAAAATAGGCTATGATGCGCGCCCTCGATTTTGCACCCTGCAGTCGAGAAGACCCACGCCGGAGCTTGGTCGCAAAGCCCGACGTCATAACTTTTAGGAGACACTTATGTCTAACCAATTCGAACTGAACGCCCAAGCGCGTGCTGACCTGGGGAAAGGTGCGAGCCGCCGCCTGCGTCGTAACGCCAACCTGATGCCCGCCATCATCTACGGTGCTGACAAGGCCCCTACCCAGATCAGCATTCCCCACAAGGATATGGTCAAGGCCCTGGAGAACGAGGCGTTCTACTCTCACATCCTGACCCTGAACGTCGATGGCGCCAAGGAGAAGGTGATCCTCAAGGATCTTCAGCGTCACCCCGCCAAGGCGGTGGTACTCCACGCTGACTTCCTGCGCGTATCCGCTGACCACGAGCTGACCACCCACGTTCCCCTGCACTTCCTCAACGAAGAGAGCTGCAAGGGCGTTAAGCTGGGCGGTGGTGCCGTCACCCACAACCTCATCGAGGTTGAGATCCGCTGCCTGCCAGCTGACCTGCCTGAGTTCATCGAAGTGGACATGGGCGCGCTGGATCTGGGCGACATCGTCCACCTGAGCGATATCAAGCTGCCCAAGGGTGTTGCCCTGGTTCAGCTGGGTCTGGACCACGACCTCGCCGTCGCTTCTGTACAGGCCACCCGTGGCGGTAAAGAAGAAGCTGCCAGCGAAAGCGATGAAGAGGGTGCCTCCGAGGAGTAAGTCCCCGGAGCCCTATGCACCGGCGTGGCAGCAAACGCTCCTGACAGTATTCAGCTTATTGTGGGCCTGGGGAATCCAGGCCCGGAATATGAACGAACCCGTCATAACGCCGGTGCTCTCTTTGTCGAGCAGCTGGCCCGCGCCTGCGGTGCCAGCCTGCAACCCGAACGCAAGTTTTTTGGCGACTGCGCCCGGATCCAGCTCCAGGGCCACGAACTGCGCCTGATCAATCCCACCACCTTTATGAACCGCAGCGGCCAGGCCGTGGTGGCGATTGCCAATTTCTATAAAATCCCCCTTGAAGCCATTTTGGTAGCCCACGACGAGCTCGATATCGAGGCCGGCCTGGCACGCCTCAAAGTGGGCGGGGGACACGGCGGCCATAACGGTCTGCGTGATATTATCAGCCGCATGGGCGGCAACCAGTTTATGCGTCTGCGCCTGGGTATCGGCCACCCCGGACACAGCAGTCTGGTGACCGGCCATGTGCTCAGCAAGGCCTCCCAGAGCGAGCAGCAAAAGCTCGATAACGCAATCGATGAGGCCATTCGGGTTTTACCCGACCTACTTAATGGCGCCTGGAACAAGGGCGTCCAAACATTGCACAGCTATCAAGGCTAGTCAGGACAGGATCAACACTATGGGTTTTAAATGCGGTATCGTCGGCCTGCCAAACGTGGGCAAGTCCACCCTGTTCAATGCGCTCACCAAGGCGGGCATTGGCGCCGAAAACTTCCCCTTCTGCACCATTGAGCCCAACGCGGGCGTGGTGGCCATGCCTGACCCGCGCCAGGATAAGCTCGCCGAGATTGTCAAACCGCAGCGCGTTGTCCCCACCACCATGGAGTTTGTGGATATCGCCGGGCTGGTCGCCGGTGCCTCCAAGGGTGAGGGGCTGGGTAACCAGTTCCTGGCTAACATCCGTGAAACCGATGCCATCGCCCACGTGGTGCGCTGCTTCGAAGATGAGAACGTGATCCATGTGGCCAATCAGATCAACCCCGTTTCCGATATCGAGGTGATCAATACCGAACTGGCACTGGCAGACCTGGAATCGGTCGATAAGCAGCTGCAGCGCGTCAGCCGCGTCGCCAAGAGCGGTGACAAGGAAGCCGTACGCCAGAAAGCACTGCTGGAAAAGCTGCAGCCTCACCTCGACCAGGGCCTTCCTGTCCGCTCCCTGGCACTGACCGATGATGAGCGTAAGGAGATCAAGGGCTTTCACCTGCTGACCACCAAACCCACCATGTACATCGCCAACGTTGACGAAGAGGGCTTTGAGAATAACCCCCACCTCGACGCCGTTCGCGCCATCGCCGAGCAGGAGGGCGCCGTCGTGGTCCCCATCTGCAACAAGCTGGAGGCGGAGATCTCCGAGCTGGAGGAGGAGGAGAAGGCCGAGTTCCTGCAGGAGATGGGTATGGAGGAGGCCGGGCTGGATCGCGTTATCCGCGCTGGCTACGCGCTGCTGGGGCTGCAAACCTACTTCACCGCCGGGGTTAAAGAGGTGCGGGCCTGGACCATCAAGGTGGGGGCCACCGCCCCCCAGGCCGCCGGGGTCATCCATACCGACTTTGAAAAAGGCTTTATCCGCGCCGAGGTGACCGCTTACGACGACTTCGTCGCCTGCAAGGGCGAGCAGGGCGCCAAGGAAGCCGGTAAGTGGCGTCTGGAGGGCAAGGAGTACGTGGTAGCGGACGGCGACGTGATTCACTTCCGTTTCAATGTCTAACGGCGGGACTCCGCTCGGCCTGGCCCACAAAGGATTTCGTGCTGACGAAATCCTTTGTGAAAAAGAGGGTCAAATAAGCGCGTATCAGGGTTGACAAAGAGGGCCTAAATCAACAAAATACGCGCCACTTCGACGGCTACGTAGCTCAGTTGGTTAGAGCACAACACTCATAATGTTGGGGTCACTAGTTCGAATCTAGTCGTAGCTACCATACAAAGTTACGGGAGACTTTGTCTCCCGTAACGAGTTTTCACTGGGGTGTCGCCAAGCGGTAAGGCACTGGGTTTTGATCCCAGCATGCGTAGGTTCGAATCCTGCCACCCCAGCCATCTTCCTTCGATTGAACCAGACCCGCCGCTCCCCGCCATCGACAACCCTGTCGGCAGTGAGCGGCCCAGGCGTCAGGCGTAACGGTTCAAACCCCACTCTTTCAGGATCAGGGTCGCACACTCCTCTAGCGTATCCTTGGCGGCCTTTCCTCGCTCAGAGGCGGAGATCCTCACCGCATCAGCTATGAGCCGCTCAAACAGCCGGCTCTGGCGCGCCAGTGTCTTGTCATCGCCCTTGATCTTCACGCGCTTCGCCACCTCAGCCAGGGCGGCGGCGCCCCGCTTGCTATCCTCGGCCACCAGATGGCGTGTCAAACGGTCTGCACTGGCGCCCAGCGCTACCTCCACCAGCAGGGGGTTCTTTTTTTGGTAGGTGACGCTCTTGGCAATAATGGCCTGTATCGCCTGGGCAAACTCCTTTTTGGTGGTTACCGCATCCAGCAGCTTCTGCACCACCTCCCGATAGGCCCCCAGCACCTCCTCAGCCAGCGCCGCGACGATGGCGCTCTTGGTGGGAAAATACTGGTACAGAGAGCCGATTGAGATGCCCGCGCGCTGAGCAACATTATTCATCTTGAGCGAATTAACATCCTCCTCAAGGATAATCTCCTCACACACCGTGAGAATCAGCCGCTGCTTCTCAAAACCACGCTGCTGCTGTGGGATCTTTCTGGTGATCGCCTCTAGTGACATCGTTGTAGCCCTCGCTTATTCCTATCAGCTATTGCACCCGCCCAACGCTTACTGGAAACGAAACCCTATGGGCAAATACATTTTCTTTCGAGGATTTATCGTGTTTGGCGCGAGTCGGTACGGGCGCTACAAACATCCTCAAGACTCACATTTAAGATACTAACAATGGGTGCCATTTGTACCATTTCCGAACACCCAAAGCTGATTACAATCAACTCCACGACACATCCACGCTCTTCACTCATCAGCATAGAGCAGGCTGAGCATATTGCGTAGGGTTTGCTCAGCGATTTGTTCAACACTCACATTTTTCAACTCGGCCAGGCATCCGGCTATCCCCGGGAGATGGACAGGAGAATTCCACTGCCCTTCTGCAAAGGAGGGTTTCATATCCGGCGCATCGGTTTCCAGAACCAACGCTTCCAGAGGTAGTTGAGACATCAGTCCACGCAGCCGAGTGGCTCGGGGCCAGCTGATCGCCCCTCCCACCCCCAACAAAAAGCCCCGCTCCCTATAGCGTAACGCCTGCTGTTCGCTGCCAGAAAAGGCATGGACCACCCCTCCACGGGTGAAGTTAAGTTCGCGCAGGATCTTCAGCACCTGGTCGTGAGCCTTACGCACATGCAACACAACCGGTAGTGATGCCGTCGCCGCCAGCTTCAGTTGCCTTCGTAGCAACTGTTGCTGCTCTGGCCAGCTCGCAGGTGGCAGCAGGTAGTCGAGGCCGATCTCACCCACCGCCACCACCTCGGGAGTCCTTTTCTCCAAAAGCTGCCGCAGCTGCTCCAAATCGGTTTCCCTATGCTGTTCCATAAACATTGGATGAAGCCCAAGGGCAGCTTTCAAATCAACAGCCTTCCCCCTTTGCCGACACAGCTGTATCAAGCGCGCCCACCCCTTGGCCGTGACACCGGGGATCAGGATTCGCCCAATACCCGCACGCGCACAAGACTCCAGCACGGCGTCACGCCGGGCGTCAAACTGGGGAAAATCGAGATGGCAGTGAGTATCGAAAAACATGCTGGGCGGATGTGACATTCTGACACACCCCTGCTCCTATGCTGCGCGCGATCTCCACTTTATAATCCAGCCAGCCAATTTGACAAGGAGTCCAGCCGCGTGCGCAATCCCGGTATCCAGGTAGTGTGTCTCGGCCTGCTTCTGTTGGGTATTGTCCTGCTCCCGACCTGGCTGCAGCGCCAGCCACCCACAGAACTGTTGGCGGCCACGACCCTCGACTGTCCCCTCAAGGCCCCCTGCCTCACAACACTGGAGGGATTGGGGGAGGTAGCGTTCAGTCTCTCCCCCACTACATTGCCCCACTCAACGCCGCTTAAGATCAACCTGCGGGTTCCGCCGGAGGTACAGTCGGCCAGCGTGCAATTCATTGGCAAGGAGATGTACATGGGGCTGCAACCGGTCCTCCTGGAGGCCATTGACAGCCGCCATTACCAGACGACCACTCGTATCAGCTACTGCACCATCGACACCTCGATGAACTGGCTCGCCGAGATTCGCCTCCACACCCGGGAGGGAGTCTATCAGGTGACCTTTACACTGGAGACCACCCCTTGACCCGCTTCTACCGGATATTGATCCCCCTCATGGTCGCGCTGGTGGCCTCCGCCGCCGGTTTCCAGTACCACCGCTACCAGCAGCTCAGCACTGCGACCGAGCAGCCCACAGCGCCGGCTTTTACCCTCAATAGTGCACAGGGCCCCCTCAGCCTTGCGCAACTGAGCGGCCAGGGGGTTGTTCTCTATTTCGGTTACACCTCCTGCCCGGATGTCTGTCCGGTCGACCTGGGTGTACTGGGCAGTGCCCTCAAGCAGCTCAGCCCTGCCGAACAGGAGCAGGTGCAGCCCCTGTTCATCACCCTCGACCCCGAGCGCGACAGTTTGCAGCGTATGGCGGACTACGCCGCCTTCTTCCATCCCAGCCTGCTGCCACTGCACGGCAGTTTGGAGCAGATCTCCGCGGTCGCGAGGAGCTACGGCGTTATCTTTGAAAAGACCCGTTACAGCAACGATCCCAGCCTCTACTGGGTCTCTCACAGCGCCAACTTCTTTCTTATCAATCCGCAGGGCCTGCTGGTAAAGGTGCTACCCCGTGAGACTCCTGCAGGAGAGCTCAGCCAGCAGATTCGCTTGTTAACCCGATAACCATTACAAACAAGGAAAACCCATGAGACTCCATCGTTTTATACTCACCCTGCTGTGCGGGCTCAGCCTTAGCGCAACGGTATCGGCCAGCGAAGAGCTGATCATCAGTGAAGGCTGGGTGCGTGTCACCCCTCCAGGTGCCACCAACAGCGCCGCCTATATGACCATTACCAATCGCTCCGATACCCCCCTCACCCTGGTGGCCGCTCGCACCTCAACCGCCAGCATGACCCAGCTTCACCAGAGCAAAATGGAGATGGGCATGATGAAGATGGAGCAGCAGGCCGAGGGAATAAAGCTGGCCGCACAGAGCACCCTCGAGCTGAAGCCGGGCGGCTATCATGTGATGCTGATGGGGGTGACTTCGCCGCTGAACGAAGGCGATCAGGTCATGCTGGTTCTTGAGTTCAGCGATGGTGCCTTACGCGAATTGCTGCTGCCGGTACTATCCCAGTCTCCGGGACAACTACCGGCCGCCACCATGACCCACTGATCCCTGAGATGGGGGAGGTAAAGCGGGGAAATTCAGGAGGCCATGGGACAACCGCCGCATCCCCCACCACCGGCGCCACAGGCCGGTCCGCTCCCCAGACTTGCGCTCTGAACCACCTGGCCTCCGTTGGCAAGCTTATGGACCGGGGCGTCGGCCGGAGTATCCCCCACCTCAATACCCGCGCACTCACAGAGCTCCTGCCAGGTGGAAAGCTGCTCTCCCATACCGTGGCGCACCTCCACCACTCGCTGGTTAACCTCACACTGGTAGTCGTAAGTCGGCATAGATCGCTCCTCTGTTGAATGGCGCAAGAGTACTCCAGCCAACAAGGGTATTCCAGAGAGAACGCTTATCCACTAGAGAGACTGGAAGTTATTGATCATCTCCTGAAGGCTCTTTTTGAAGTGGGCCTTCTGGCGCGCATCCAGGGTATAGCTGATACGGCTGATCAACTCCACCGTCAGCTGTCGCCGCCGCTCCACCGCCGCCCGGTAGTCGGGACTCCACAGCCGTCGGTTGTGAATGACAAGCTCTCGCACCCGCGCCCTGGGCTGGGGTGAACGGAGCGCTTCCGCCAGGGCTTGCTGCCAGCGCTCGCGATTTTCCAGCCACCCCTCGTCACCGGATCCCACCTCTTTAAGGTAGGACTCCAGAAGCACCCACTGGCCATCGTTGATCGAGCCCAGCCAGTCCTCCATCAAGGATTCGGCGCGCTCACGATAGCGCTGGCTTCTGTCCCGCTTCTGCTCGATCAGCTGCTGGCGCTGCTCCTCATTGGCCTCGGCCAGCTTCTCGAACAACTCCTGCTGCTGCGCCGAATCCAGAGACAGAAGAAAGGCTTCGATGTCCGGTAGCAGAAGCCATTTAAGCGCTAACCAGAGCGCCTCCAGCCTTTGGTAGCCTTCCCATAACCGGGCCTCTTCTACCCCTTCAGCGTAGGGCTCCAGTGAGCGCAGAAAATCAATGTAGTGCGGCACCTGCTCTTCACGATGGACCTGGATCAGGGCTTTCACGCGGTCCCGCAGCTGATCGCCCTGCCCCTCCCGGAGGGTCACGTAGTCCTCAACATACCAGGGTACCAGCCAGTAGAGATTGTTGTAGACCGGCTTCAGGGTGCAGGCCGCCAGCAGTACCAGCACCGATACCAGCCACCCGAGCCTTGCGACTGTGCGCACCATCTTCGATCTCCCTATTGCCACTGCCCGGCCTGTTCCGGCGAGCCGTCTTACTGCAGATACAGGGCGCAACCGGCCGCCTCACAAACAGCTAAAGCCTAACCAGCCGTGCCGGGGTTGTCATCCGCGTGCCGGTCATTTCAGCCGCATTTACTTTTGATCGTGATCATGGAGGAATTATGGCGAAAATCATTCCCATTAGCATTAATAGCAAACATAAACGATCGCCTTACTTTCGGAGTCCTGCTGCTGGCAATGGCGGGGATACCCCCCAAACGAGCCCCGCAAGGAGGCGGGTACTCAAGCGAGCGCGACAGCGACTGGCTGGACAGCGGAGGACTGTGCGCTGTTGGGAGCCAGTGTCCGGCAGCGCTGGCTTTGGGATGATCAGCTGCACGCCCCGCAGTGGCCAATCCCCTGCGCCGAGGCGGAGTGGTCCCTTGCGGGTTCACCCACAGAAAACCTGAACCCGCCTGTGCAACACCTGTGGATAACTTTCCCGCCCCCCGATGGGCGGGGGAGCAACGAGGACTGCTCAAATTTAACTCAGCGGCGATCAGCGAAATACTGCTTGAAGGCGGCCACCACCCGCTCCACCCCCTCGCGGGAGATATCGAGGTGGGTAACCATGCGCATCGGCAGGCGTGAATCGAGGCGAATCCCCTGCTCGGCCATCGCCTGACGCAGCGGCGGGAACAGCGCGGGGTCCATATCGACATAGAGCATGTTGGTCTGCACCGCCTCCACATCGACCCGAAGTTCGTCGATTTCCGCCAGGCCGTTGGCCAGCTGCAGGGCGTTGTCGTGGTCCTGGGCCAGGCGCTCGACATGATGTTGGAGGGCGTGAATACCGGCGGCGGCGAGGATACCGGCCTGGCGCATGCCGCCCCCCACCACCTTGCGCCAGCGGCGCGCTTTATCGATCAGCTCGCGGTTGCCGCACAGCACCGACCCCACCGGCGCTCCCAGCCCCTTCGAGAGGCAGATCGAGACCGTATCAAAGGGCGCGGTAATGGCGCTCAACTCCACCCCCAGCTTGACGGCGGCGTTACAGACCCGGGCGCCATCGAGGTGGAACCCCAGCTGGTGCTGGTCGCAAAAGGCCCGTGCACGGCCGAGGTACTCCAGGGGGAGCACCTTGCCGGCGTGGGTATTCTCCAGCGCCAACAGGCGGGTGCGGGCAAAGTGGAAGTCGTCGGCCTTGATGGCGGCGGCCACCCGCCTAAGGTCGAGGCTACCGTCGGCTTCAAACTCGAGCGGTTGCGGCTGGATACTGCCCAACACCGCGGCACCGCCCCCTTCGTATTTGTAGGTATGGGCCTGCTGCCCGCAGATGTACTCATCCCCGCGCTCGCAGTGGGCCAGCAGCCCTACCAGGTTGCTCTGGGTACCGGTCGGCAGAAAGAGGGCCGAGGGCTGGCCACTGAGTTCGGCGGCCAGCTCCTGCAAACGGTTGACGCTGGGGTCCTCGGCAAACACATCGTCCCCCACCTCAGCCCTGGCCATATCGGCCCGCATGGCAGCGGTGGGTTGGGTCACGGTGTCACTTCGCAGGTCAATCATCGCCGTCATGGGTCATTCCTCAAAAAAGCGGGCGATCCACTATACACGAAACTGGGAAACCGCTCCCTTGAGGGTGGCCGACAACTGCGCCAGCTCGCGCCCGGTTTCAGCCACCTCGTTGACCGACTGCAGGGAGCGCTCGGACTCGCCGTTGATGGTCTCGACGCTGCCCTTGAGGTCGATGGATACATGGGACTGCTCCTCGGCCATGGAGGCGATGTTATTGATCATGTCGTAGAGCACCTGCACCGACTCCTGCACATTCTGTTGCAGTTGGTCGGCGCGTGTTATTGCCTCGATCCCCTCCTCGGCATGGCTGCAGGCGGCATCGATCACGCTCACCGCCCCCTTGGCACCGGACTGCAGGGACTCTATATTACTCTGGATATCGGCTGTCGACTGCTGGGTTTTGCTGGCCAGTGAGCGTACCTCGTCGGCCACCACCGCAAACCCGCGCCCACTCTCTCCGGCCCGAGCCGCCTCGATGGCCGCATTAAGGGCCAGCAGGTTGGTCTGCTCGGCTATACCCTTGATCACATCCAGCACCGCACCGATCTGGTTGGAACGCCCCTCCAGTGCATTGACGACCTCAGAAGCTTCGCGCACCTTGTTTACCAGCAGGGTAAAGAGCTCGCGTACCTGGGTGGAGATCTCCACCGTATGGTTGGTGTTCTCCCGCACCTGGTCAACGCTGTGCAGTGCGTTTTGCACGCTTTCGGTTTCGTACTGGATACTGGTGACAATCTCATCGAGCGCATGACTGACCTGGTCCACCGCCTGCTTCTGGCGGTCCATAGCGTCCTGCATACGGTTGCTTTGCTGGTAGAGGTCATCGATGCGGGTGGCGGTCTGGTCGGAAGCGGCATTGACCTGCTGAACAATACCCTGGGTCTTTTCGATAAAGCGGTTGATCTCGGCGGCCATATCGCCGATCTCCTCGTTGCTACTGATCGCGATGCGTCGGGTCAGGTCCCCCTCACCCGAAGCCAGCTCGTGAATCTCGCGAGTCAGCATCTGGATCTTGCTGAGCACCCGTATCGCCATTGCCACCAGCAGCACCAGTACAATCAATCCCCCCATCACCAACATGGTGAGGGTCAGGCTGGCCATCAGCCGTGAGGAGGAGGCATCGATACTGCGCTGCACCACCGCAAGCGCCTCCTCATTGCGGGCTTTAACCCCGCCCAGTGAGGTACGCAGGGCATCCAGCGTGGTACGCGACTGACTCTGGATGGCTTCATCCACCTGCTTCTGGCTTTCGCTGATCACCTCGGCAAAGCTGGCCTCCATACCCGCTACCGCCTGCAGTTCTGTTTCCCGGGAGACCCCCATGATAAAGCGCCCGATGACCGCACCGCGCGGATTGATCTCTGCCTCGCTGAGATAGATTGAGCTGTCACCACGCGCCGCATTAAGCACCTTGTCGCCGGAGCGACGACCTTCACCCCGCTCGAGCAGCGCCTTGACGCGGGGGTCGCTGCGCTCCAGATGGCGGGTCAGGGGGTTGCCATCGGCATCGAGGTAAAAGGCGAAGATTACATTGGGGTTGCGGTGAGCTACGCGAACGTATTCAGTCAAAAGCGGGGTATCCCGGTCCCAGATGGCGGCCGGAGCCACCGCCGCCAACAGCTGCGCCATCGAGTCGGTGGCGGCGACCAGGCTATCGCTCAACTGGCTGGCCACCTTGACCTGCTCGGCACCGAGCTGCTGTTTCAGTGTAGAGGCCAGGGCCTCACGGGAGCGTTGCGAAAGGGCCGCAATCGATTGCTGCACTTGCCGGCCGCTGGCATCGAGCTCCCCGGCAATGCTGCCATTCTCGGCCGCCATACGACCGGACACCTCCTCCACCAGGCTATCGACACTGCCCGAGGTCAGCACCAGGGTGATCACTACCTGCAAGCTGATCACCGCAACCACTGCGATGATCAAGGGGAGCAGCAGTCGGCTGCGCAAACTGTTTAACAGCGTCGATAGCATCATGGGAACAGCAACCTCCAGGGCTCATCGCTTGTGCACCCTGGCGGCTGCAACGCGATCGTTTTTTTACTGTATCTGCTGCACAGCCCAAAGCTTGAGACAGCCGGGTATAAAGAAGTGGGGCCGAAACCCTGACATCAAGGATAGCTAGGGGTTAGCGGGCTGTCACCAGCAGGTAACGCACCAGATCCCGCACCAGGAACCAGCGGATAAAGGTCGCCGTGAGGCGGATCTTGAACCAGCGCTGGCGACCGGTGAAGGTGCGCAGGTTCATGTAGTGCTGCTGTTGCCAGTAAAGGAAACCGCTGAACACATCATCGGTGATGTCGCTGATCGCGATCTGCTCGAACCCCTGCGCCTCCAGCAGCGCCTGGTACTGTTCCTGGGTAATCAGATTGGCCAGCGGGACACCGGCCATGCGCGCCAGGCTTTCCCACACAAACTGCTCCCAGCGACTGCCATGGGGCCGTACCACCACCATATCGGTGAGGGCCAGCACCCCTTCGTCCGCCAGTACACGACGGCACTCACGGAAAAAACCCGGTTTGTCGGAGAAGTAGTAGGCGTTATCGAGAGCCAGCACCTTGTCAACGGAGGACTCGGGCAGCTGCGCCAGCGCCATATGATCGCCTTTGTGGATCTGCACCTGGCTGAAGGGCTCACAACGTCGGCGAGCCTGCTGTTGCTGCCAGTACACCTTGCTGAAGGCATGCAGCGATTGCACCTGATAGTAATCGACCCAGATCAACAGCTGGTCGGAGCAACCGAAACTTACATCCACCACCCGATCACTGGCCCGCAGGCAGGCGCGATCGGCCAGCAACCCCGCCAGCTCAACACAGGCCCGCTCGTAACGGATGGCCTCCTTCCAGTACCCCAGATGATTCCAGCTGCTGGGCGGGTGCTCGGAGATGTTGAGCAGCCACTGCTCCTGGCTCATCGACTTGGCGTCAAGATTGGGGCGCCAGAGGCGACCGCTGAGGGCATTCGCAAGGTGCTTGACCACCCCGGACATATAGAGCCAGGTAAGCACAAAACCGGTGAGAATTCCGATCCAAAACATCGTCGAGTTAACCCGTCCTTAGGCGCACAGGGGCCTTGCTGTCAGGCCGCGGCAAAACGGCCGCGGGCGCGTTCACCGGCAGCCGTCAGCTCCCAGATCACGCGGTTCTTGTCGGATTGATGGGTATCTTTCTTGATCAACCCCAGGCGCCGAAGCTGCAGGCGAATCATGCGCATGGAGTGCTCGGTGAACTGGAAATCATTCACCGCATGGGACTCCGGATGGCGGTGGGCGACCAGAGTCCGATAGGCGTTGGAGAGAAACGCCGACAGGCTTTGCTTGATCTTGTCTTCGCTGGCACTGGGCTTGAGCGGGTTGGCGAAGGCGGTAAAGATATCCTTCCAACTCATGGAGGCCTTGAGGGTGGCCAGTTTGCAGTTGCCCTCGATGTAGAGGTTGCAGACAAAGGAGAACTCCGCCCGCTCGGTAAGGGACTGCTCCAGGTTGGTACTGCTCATGGGCGCCAGGGTGTCGCGCAGGTCGTTTAACTCAGCCACCTGCTGGCGCAGTTGCAGGTTCTCCTGGCGCAGAGAGAAGCTGGCGTTTTCGGGACGTACCCAGCCCGGGGAGGGGTTATCCTCGATAAACACAGGCAGGTGGCGGCGGACCGCCTGCTGCATCCCCTCGGCAGTGCCCCACTTTATTTCCGGGTGGGCCCTGAGCTCCTCACGAAAGACCCGCAGGCGGGCTTTCCCCTCGGCGGAGGTTTCACTGCGTTCGGGAGGCAGCTCATGCTTGCCGTCGTGCAGCAGGCAGAGGATCGGCTTACGCAGGGTCTTGGCGTAGGTGTATTCGCGGTGCATGTAGCTGACGCCACTGCGGGTCAGGGGGCCATAGCGCCCGGCGTTGAGAATGATGACGTAGTCGCTGTCGTCGATCTGCTGGCGCACGAGGGGCCAGATATCCTGAGTGTCATCGCCAAAGCCCGGCAGATACTCGGGTCCTACCGGTATGCACCCCATGCTCAGCAGGGTATAGAGCAACGCCTTGCGCTCCTCCTGCAGATCGCTGTGGGAGCCACTGATAAAGACCTGGTAGCGCTTGGTAGTCACGCGTGCACGCACTCTCGAATTGAAAACCGGAATCATTCCCCGCTTTGACGCAGGTAGGCCCAATTATAGCGGCAAAGCATAAAGTGAATACAGTCCTGCGCTCTACATATAGCACGCCTGGGTGACGGAGTGAGACAGGGCTCCGGTTATTAGCCGCGCCCTATTAGGTAAATTTACGAATTATGCGACTGCTTCACGGAGGCTAGCATAACCCCTTTAACTCTCTCCTGAACCTCACCGACCGCAAGGAGCACTGATGATAGACTCCGCCAATGACCTTATCTGGGGCAGCATACTGATCTACCTGTTACTGGGTGCCGGCCTCTATTTCACCCTGCGCACCCGGGCCATCCAGTTTCGCCGCCTGGGGTTTGCCTTCCGTACCCTGATCAACAGCCGAGGCACCGGCGGCGAAGGTATCAGCTCCTTCCAGGCCTTTTGCACCAGCCTGGCGGCTCGGGTCGGGACCGGCAACCTGGCCGGGGTGGCCATGGCCCTCTACCTGGGTGGGCCCGGCGCGATCTTCTGGATGTGGATGATTGCCCTGCTGGGGATGTCCTCGAGCCTGATGGAAAACACCCTGGCCCAGCTCTACAAGACCAATAACGGCGACGGCACCTTCCGCGGAGGTCCCTCCTACTACATTGAGAAAGCCCTGGGGCAACGCTGGCTGGGGGTACTCTTCTCCCTCTGCCTGATCGTCGCCTTCGGACTCGCCTTCAACTCGGTACAATCCAACTCCATCGCCACCGCCATGGATCATGCCTTCGGCCTCACCCCCTGGGTCACGGGTGCATTGCTGTGCATCGCCACGGCCCTGATCGTATTCGGCGGCATCCGCACCATCGCCCGCTTCGCGGAGATTGTGGTTCCCTTCATGGCGCTGGCCTACCTGGCGCTGGCGCTGTTTGTTGTGGTCACCCACCTGGATCAGATGCCCGCCGTGTTGAAGCTGATCTTTGAGAGCGCCTTCGGTATCGGCAGCGCTGCGGCCGGGGGAACCGGATACCTGGTCTCCCAAGCGATCATGCAGGGGATAAAGCGGGGCCTCTTCTCCAACGAGGCGGGTATGGGTAGCGCTCCCAACGCCGCCGCGACGGCAACTCCCAACCCGCCCCACCCGGTCACCCAGGGCATCATCGGCATGGCCGGTGTCTTTGTCGATACCATGGTAATCTGTACCGCCACGGCGGCCATTGTGCTGATCTCGGGCGAGCTGGAGAGCGGTCACAACCTGCAGGGCATCGCCCTCACCCAGAGCGCCCTCAACGGGCTGGTGGGAAGCTGGGGCGGTGACTTTATTGCCATTGCCATACTGCTGTTCGCCTTCACCTCCATCATTGCCAACTACTACTACGGCGAGAGCAACCTGCGGTTTATCATTGATCGCGGCTGGACGCTGCTGCTCTACCGGTTGGCGGTGCTGGGGATGGTGGTTTACGGCACCCTTGCCAGCCTGCCAACGGTGTGGAGCTTTGCCGACCTGAGCATGGGGATGATGGCGATCATCAACCTGGTGGCGCTGCTGCTGCTCTCCGGTGTGGTGTTCAGGGTAATCCAGGATTTCGAACAGCAGATCGAGCGCGGCCAGGTGCCCCATTTCGACCGCCGCCAGTTCGAGTTCCTGGATCGCAGCATCGACAAGGATGTCTGGGTCCCCACCGATGCCGAACCCGGCCCCGTTCCTGAAAGCCAACCTCAGCCCCGCTTTACCACCGCGGAGGCCTCCGCGCGGGACTAGCCTAGGCGCTCTTGCGCCGGTGACGTGCGAGGAACGGCGGGGTGCGGGATTTGGCCAGTTTCTCCACGAAGTGATAGCGCGCCACGTGGTAGCTGGGGTCGAAACCGTAAAAGTTAAGCTGCATCCGCTCCAGCTCCTCGGCCCGGTACTGGGCCAGGGGCTTGGTCGCTTCATCCTCGGCGCGCCGGCGCTGCTTGGCCGCCAGCTTCACCTCATAGTCGGCGGCCCCGGCCAGCGCCTCAGCGCGCTGGCGCAACTCGCGCTCAAACTCGGCCTGCGAGTCGCCAAACACCTCATCCACCAGTCCCAATCGCTGCGCCAGGGCCGCCCCCAGGGGTAAGCGGTTGGACATGATGCGAAGGGACTGCTCCTCGCCAACCCGCGCCGGTAGCAGGTAGGTCCAGTATTCGGAGCCGTAGAGGTTGCCCATCGATTTATAGTGAGGGTTCATCACCACAGAGCGGCGCAGATAAATCTGGTCTGCCGCCAGCGCCAGGAACACGCCACCCGCACCGGCATTGCCCCGCATCGCAGCGATGGTGAGCTTGTGCTGGCAGCGGATAATCGCCTCACAGAGGTCATCCATGGCGTTGATGTTTTCCCAGGACTCATCCGCTGGACTCGCAGCTGCCTCGATACTGTTGAGGTGAATGCCGTTGCACCAGAAATCTTCGCCCCCCATCAACACGATCACCCGCACCGGGCGCTGTTCGACGTAACGCCACGCGGCCAGCAGCCTGCGACACTGCTCGCTGGAGGCGGCGCCGTTGTAAAAGTGAAAGTGCAGGTAGCCGACCCCGCTCTCCTCCCGATACTGGATCTCCTGCCAGGTCGGATGAGCAGGCACTGTCTCGATGGCAAGCTGCTGCTCCGGCACGGAGGCCACGGCCTCAGCCAGCACCCGCGCAGCGGGTAGCTTGAATCCCGGTTCCTCGGCCTCCGGTTGCGCCAGGGCCAGGTGGGTGATCCACACCGCCCCGTCCACCGTGGCTCGACAAAGGGCGCCATCGCGTTGGGCTATCAGCTCGCCGGGCTGACCCCGCAGCTCCGCCTCAGGCCAGGCGTTATAGAGAAAGCAGTCGCGGCCACCGATCTGATCGCGCACACCGGGCTGGCTGTCGGCGGCGCGAATCCGGCGCAGAATCTGCTCGCTGCTGTCGCGCTGCCAGTCGATGGCGCGGTCGCTTTGGCGAATCGGGTCGTGCCACTGGCCTCGAATCGCCGGGTCACTGTAGTCCAACGGTTGCGGGGACTCGCCGTTGTCAATCTTCTCGAGCGCGGTGCGAACCGCCCGCACGGCGGCCTCGGTCACCTCGTTGCGATAGAGGCTGCTCTTGCGCGCCTCGCGCATGGGAAACTCTTCCCAGCCCCAGATATCGCCGGCATCCATCTCGGCTGCCGCCTGCAGGCAGGTCACCCCCCAGTTCGCCTCGTTGCGGGTGATCGCCCAGTCGAGGGAGGTGGCGCCGCGGTCACCGCGAATGCCCGGATGGATAATCAGGCAGCGGTGTTGTCGCCAGATCGACTCCGGGATCGCCCGCTTCAGGAAGGGGGCCAGCACCAGCTCGGGGGCAAAACGCTCTATCGCCTCGGCGGTCACCGCGTCATTGATATCAAACTCGACCGACAGCTCATGGCCATCCTCTTGCAGCTCCACAAAGAGGCGCTGGGTCAGGCTGTTGAACGCGTGGGTCAGGATCAGGATACGCATTGGAACTCCTCAGCAGATACGGGGCAGCTGCTCGCCGTTGAGCCAGTCAACAATGCGGTTGCCGCCGAAGCGGGTCTGCATCTGCACGAACCGGTGCGGGTCCGCCACCACCTCGCCGATACGACAGGCCTCTCCCCCCCTGGGGTGGGCGCGCATGGCCGCCAGCAGTGCTTCGCTGCAATCCGCCGGGCAGAAGGCCACCAGCTTGCCCTCATTGGCTACGTAGAGTGGGTCCAGCCCCAGGAACTCGCAGGCGGCCGCCACCTGCGGGCGCACTGGCAGGTTCGCCTCCTGGATCTGCATACCGACGCCGGCCTGCTGGGCGATCTCGTTGAGGGTGGTGGCCAGGCCTCCCCGGGTCGGGTCCCGCAGGCAGTGCAGGCCCGGCACCACCTTCACCATGTCCGCCACCAGATCGTGCAGGGGCTGGCTGTCGGATTCGATGGCCGTCTCAAAGGTTAGGTTTTCTCGCAACGACATAATGGCCACGCCGTGGTCGCCGATGGGTCCACTGAGGATAATGTGGTCTCCCACCCGCACCCGGTCGCCCCCCAGTTCAACCCCCTCGGGCACCACACCGATGCCGGTGGTGTTGATAAAGACCCCGTCCCCTTTACCCCGCTCCACCACCTTGGTATCGCCGGTGACGATGGGAACTCCCGCCTCCTTAGCCGCCGCTGCCATCGACTCCACAATGCGCTTCAGCTCCCGCAGGGGAAATCCCTCCTCGAGAATAAATCCGGCGGAGAGGTGGGTCGGCCGGGCACCCGCCATCGCCACATCGTTGATCGTTCCGTGCACCGACAATGAGCCGATATCGCCACCCGGAAAGAAGAGCGGCGAGATCACGTGGGAGTCGGTCGCCATCACCACCCGCCCCGGCGGCAGGCTAAAGGCGGCCTGGTCGTTCTGCTGGCGCAGGTAGGGGTTATCGAAAGCCTTGAGGAAAAGCCCCTCGATCAGCTGCGCCATCGCCTTGCCCCCGCTGCCATGGATCATCTCCACGCAGCCCGTGTCGAAATTGAGTTGGCTGTTGCCACGTAGGTTAACGGTCATGCTTCGCTCTTTTGAATCAGGTTCGATGGGGTGTCCGCCGCCAGGTGATCGCGGTAACGGCCATAGCTGTAATGGGCGGCGCAGGCCCCCTCGGAGGAGACCATGCAGCTGCCGATCGGGTTTTCCGGGGTGCAGACTGTGCCAAACAGTTTGCAGTCGCGCGGGGTCTTCACCCCACGCAAAATGGCGGGGCACTCGCAGGCCTTGTTCTCGCGGGCACTGCGACGCTTCAGGGTAAAGCGCTTCTCCGCATCAAAGGCGGCAAAGCGAGCCTTTATCTTCAACCCGCTGTAGGGCACCATTCCCAGCCCCCGCCACTCGAATTCACGGCGCATCTCGAAGGTGTCGGCGACAATTCGCTTGGCCTTGAGGTTGCCATCGCGGCTCACCGCGCGGGTAAACTCATTCTCCACCTCGGCCCGCCCCTCGTTGATCTGGCGCACCAGCATCAGGATCGCCTGCAGTACATCGAGGGGCTCGAAACCGGCGATCACCACCGGGCTCTGGTATTCCTCGGCAAAGTACTCGTAGGGCTGGCTGCCGATCACGGTGCTGACGTGGGCCGGGCCAACAAATCCGTCCAGGGGCAGGGTGCCCAGCTCGCGCACCTCGGGAGACTCCAGGATGGTGCTGATCGCCGAGGGGGTCAGTACATGATTGCAAAATACGGAGAAGTTTTTGATCCCCAACCTCTCGGCCTGCTGGATCGCCATCGCGGTCGGCGGCGTGGTGGTTTCAAAGCCGATCGCAAAGAACACTACCTCCCGCTCCGGGTTCTGGCGTGCCAGCGCCAGGGCGTCGAGGGTGGAGTAGACCATGCGTACATCCGCCCCTTCGGCCTTGGCCTTGAGCAGGCTCATCTTGCGGGACCCCGGCACCCGCATCATGTCGCCGTAGGTGCAGAGGATCACCCCATGGTCCATCGCCAGCTCGATAGCGGAGTCGATGCGCACGATGGGCAGAACACAGACCGGGCAGCCGGGCCCATGGATCATCTTTACCTCGGGAGGCAACAGGTCGGGGATGCCGTAACGAAAGATGGCGTGGGTATGGCCGCCGCAGAACTCCATCAGGTGGTACTGGCGACCAGGCTGCACCTCACGTTTAATCTTCTGCGCCAGCTCCTGCGCCAGCTGGCCATCGCGAAACTCGTCGACGTACTTCATAGCTGTGCCGCTGCCTCGGAGGCGATCTGCTCCAGCTCACCCATCTCGGCAAACAGCGCCAGGGTGCGCTCGGCCTCCTCGGGATCGATCTTGTTGAGGGCATAGCCGACGTGGAGGATCACATAGTCCCCCACCGCCACATCCTCCACCAGCGCGATCGACACCGACTTACGGATGCCACCGATATCCACCAGCGCCATCTCGTCTTCCTGAAGGGCTTCCACCCTTACCGGGATCGCCAGACACATAACACTACCCTCTCTAACTACCGTTTAACGTGCTAACCGCTGACGCGCCACCCAGGCCTGCCCCAGGCTCAGCCCCGCGTCGTTACAGGGCAACTGCTCGCCCAGATAGACCTTCACCCCGTTCTGCCGAAGGCGCTGGCAGAGGGTTTCGCGCAGCAGCCGGTTGAGAAAGCATCCGCCCCCCAGTGCTACCCGCTCTAGCCCTGTTGCCTGCACAGCCTCCATCACCCACTGCTCCAGGGCGATCACCAGCGCGCCATGGAAGCGCTGCGCCCCCCGGACCGGATCGGCTTCATCCACCAGCGCCGATACCAGCGGCAACAGGTCCAGCTGGCCGTTCTCCAGCGCAGGCAGGTGAGCCCCCTGGAAGTCGCAGCGGCCAGCGGCCAGACTCTCCAGGCTCATGGCCGCCCGGGCCTCAAACTGGTTGTAGGCGCAGACGCCCAGCAGGGCCGCCACCCCGTCAAACCAGCGCCCGGCGCTGCTGGTGGGGGGACAGTTGAGCCCCTGCCGTAACATCTGCGCCACCACCGGGCTGCCGGGGTAGGGCAGCCGCGATTCGATCTCCTGGTTGCGCCCCAGCAGATGGAGCAGGGCGGCAGCGATGCGCCAGGGTTCTCGGGCAGCCCGATCCCCGCCGGGCAGAGGCAGGGATCGCAGCTGCCCCAGGCGTTGGTAACCGGCCCCCTCCAGCAACAGCAACTCGCCCCCCCAGGCGCTGCCATCCTCCCCCAGCCCGATCCCGTCCAGTGCCAGCCCCAGTACAGGCCCGGACAAGCGGTGCTCGGACATCACCGCCGCGATATGGGCATGGTGGTGCTGCACCGCCACCAGCGGCACCCGCCACTGTTCCGCCAGCTGCTGGGCCAGGCGAGTGCTGAAAAAATCGGGGTGCAGGTCGCAGGCCACCGCCTCGGGGGTAACCGCGAACAGGCGGCGCATGTGCTCGACGCTCTGCTCCAGGAAACGGCAGGTGTTGGCGTTATTAAGGTCGCCGATATGAGGTGACACGTAGGCGCGCTGCTGCTTGGCCAGGCAGATACTGTTTTTGAACCAGCCCCCCAGCGCCAGCAACGGGGGCCCCTCCGGGATAAGGGGAAGGATTTGCGGCGCCAGGCCGCGCCCCCGCCGCACCACCATCGGTGGCGTACCGGCCTGCACCACTGAATCGTCGCAGCGACAGTCGATCGCACGGTTGTGCAGAAGCAGCCCATCCACGAACCCCGCCAGCTGCGCCAGCGCCTCCGCGTTGTCGATCACCAGCGGTTCACCCGCCGGGTTGGCACTGGTCATCACCAGTCGCAGGGACTGGGGCTCGGAGCGCCAGCCGGCATCGGTCGGGCGCCCTGCAGCCTCAAAGAAGATCAGCTGGTGCAACGGTGAGTAGGGCAGCATCACCCCAAGGCTGTCGAGCCCGGGCGCCAGCCCCTCCGCCAGCAGGCGGGTACTGTCCCGCTGCCGCCGCGGCAACAACATGATGGGAGCGGCACTGGACTCAAGGCGCCGGGCACTGGCCTCGTCCAGCTCCACCAGCGACTCCAGCGATGCGCGGTTGGCGACCATCACCGCAAAGGGTTTGGCATCCCGCGCCTTACGCTTTCGCAGCCGCTCGACCGCCGCGCTATTGTCGGCATCGCAGACCAGGTGAAAGCCGCCGATCCCCTTAATGGCCAGGATATCCCCCCGCCTCAACGCCCGCAGCGTGCTCTCAATGGGGTCCCCCTCGACCGTTTCCCCTGCGCTGTCCACCAGCGTCAGTTCGGGGCCGCACCGGGCGCAGGCATTGGGTTGGGCGTGAAAGCGACGATCACTCGGGTTGTCGTACTCCTGCTGGCAGCCACCGCAGAGTTGAAACTCCGCCATAGAGGTATAGGGGCGATCGTAGGGCAGGCGCCGGGTAATGGTGTAGCGTGGCCCGCAGTTGGTGCAGTTGATAAAGGGGTAGCGGTAACGCCGGTTGGCGGGATCAAACAGCTCGTTCAGGCAGTCCGGGCAAACCGCGGCATCGGCAGCCACCGAGGTATTGGCTTCGGTGGCACGGCTCTGGACAATCCGAAACCCGCGCTCCGGCTGCAGGGGTCGCTCGACCACCTCGCAGCGATCGATCAGCGCCAGCGGGGGAAGCTCCTGATGCAATAGCTGCTGGAAACGCTGCAGGTTGGGGAGCTCACCCTCCAGCTCAATCTGCACACCCTCACCATCATTGGCCACCCAGCCATCCAGCCCCAGGCGCTGAGCCAGGCCATAGACAAAGGGGCGAAAACCGACCCCCTGCACCAGCCCGAGCACCGACAGGTGCAGCCGCTGGCGAGACAGAGCCACCCCGGACACGATCAGCCCTCACCCAGACCGTAACGGTCCATCTTGTTGCGCAGACCAACTCGCGACAGCCCCAACTCGTCCGCCACCTGGCTCTTGTTGCCCTGATGACGCCGGAGCGCCTGGCGAATCAGCTTCGCCTCCAGCGCCTCCACCTGCGAGCGCAACCCATGGGACTCGGTCTCTGGCAGGCTCTCTCCCTGCTCCTCACTCGCCTGCTCCGCTTCGCGCACGATATGGGGAGCCAGCAGCTCAGCTCCGATCACCTCCTGTTGTGACATCACCAGCATGCGCTGTACCTCGTTTTGCAGCTCACGCACGTTACCGGGCCAGTGGTAGCGGCTGAAGCAGTGCAGCACCTCGGCGCTGAAGCCCCGTACCGGTCGGTTAAACCGCTGGGAAGCTTCCCGCAGCAGGTTGTTGGCAATCAGAACGATATCCCCGTCACGGTCGCGCAGCGGCGGCACCTGCAGGGACACCGAGGCGAGGCGATAGTAGAGATCGGCCCTGAAGCGACCCACCCTCACCTCCTCCTGCAGGTCGAGATTGGTGGCGGCGACCACCCGTACATCCACCTTGCGGCTCTGGGCTGCACCCAGGGGACGAATCTCCCTCTCCTGCAATACCCTCAGCAGCTTGACCTGGAAAGCGGGGGATATGTCGCCGATCTCGTCGAGAAAGATAGTGCCACCGTTGGCTTGCTCAAACAGGCCAACGTGGTCGTTGACGGCGCCGGTGAAGGCCCCCTTGCGGTGCCCGAACAGCTCGCTGGAAAGCAGCTCATCGTGCATGGCACCGCAGTTTTCCACCACAAAGGGCTGCTCTGCGCGGGCGCTGTTGTAATGGATCGCCCGCGCCAGCAGCTCCTTGCCGGTACCCGATTCCCCCTGCACCAGCACAGAGATGTCGAAGGGGGCCAGTTGCGCCACCTGGTCGCAGAGGGCGTTCATGCTGCTGTGTTCGCCCCGCAGGATGCGGTCAAAATGAAACTGCTGCTTCAGCTCGCTGCGCTGGCGCTGCAAGTAATCGTCGAACTGCTCCGAGGAGAAGCGCATCTCCTGGGCCAACAAGCGGTTCTCCTGCTGCAGCTGGTAGAGGCGCGCGGCATTGCGCACGGTCAGGATCAGGGCATCAGGGTGCCAGGGCTTGGTGATGTAGTGGTAGATACCGCTCTCATTGATCGCCTGGATGATCTTGTCGGCGTCGGTGTAGCCGGAGATGATGATGCGCAGGGTTTGCGGGTGCTGCTGTCGCACACCGGCGAGAAAGTCGACCCCGCTCCGACCCGGCATGCGCTGGTCGCAGAGGATTACCTGGCAGGGGTCCTGCGCCAGCAGGCGCTCCCCCTCATCGGCGCTGCTGGCGGTCACCACTTCGAACTCGTCATCGAGGATGCGGGCGATGGTTTCGATGGAGCGCTGCTCGTCATCGACGACCAGCACCCGGGGCCGATCTAAGGGTACCGGCATCAGAGTGACAGCTTCTGCTGCTTCTGCTTGAGGCCGCCAAGCCGCGCCTCAAGGGCATCGATTTCGCGCTGGATCATCGCCTGCTGGCGCTCGGCGATCCACTGGTACCAGGCGCTCATCCCCTCGCCGCTGGTGGCGGAGCACTGGATTACCTCTATGGCCGGGTTCACCTTGCGAGCGCTGGCGATGCAAGCCTCCACATCAAAGTTGAGGTGGGGCAGCAGGTCCACCTTGTTGAGCAGCATCAGCTCCGCGCCACTGAACATATCGGGGTATTTGACCGGTTTGTCTTCACCCTCGGTGACCGAGAGAATCGCCACCCGGTGGGCCTCTCCCAGGTCGAAGGCGGCAGGACACACCAGGTTGCCGACGTTTTCAATCATCAGCAAGTCGAGGGCCTCCAGCTCCAGCTTGTCCAGGGCATGGCCCACCATGTGCGCATCGAGGTGGCAGCCCTTGCCGGTGTTGATCTGCACCGCACTGGCTCCGGTCGCCCGGATGCGCTCAGCGTCGTTGGCGGTCTGCTGATCGCCCTCGATCACCGCGATGGCACAGCGCTCACGCAGGTCCTCAATGGTGCGGGTCAGCAGGGTCGTCTTGCCCGAGCCGGGGCTGGAAACCAGGTTGATCGACAACAGGCTCTGGCCCTGCAGGCGGGCGCGGTTAATCGCCGCATAGCGATCATTCTTGCCGAGGATATCCTGCTCAATCTGCACCATCCGCGACTGGCTCAAGCCCGGGGCGTGCGCGTGGGCAGCACCCTTGCCATAGTGCAGATCGCGACCATTATCGGCCGGAGTAAAGGGGGTCTCACCACCCACCGGGTGCGCCTTGGGGGCAATCCGTGCGTGGGAGTGACTATGGGAGTGGCTGTGACCATCCGGCCCATGGTGGTGATGACCCGCGTGGGAATGGTGCGCGTGGGAATGGGACTCTTGATGGGGGTGCAGATCGGCACCCTCCACTCGGGTTTCGCCGCTCGCGCAGCCACAGGTAGTACACATCGTCTCTACTCCACTTCCAGCTCTTTGACCCGCATCTCAGTTCCCTCGGTGGCCTGCACCTTGTAGCCGCTGCACAGCGGACAGGGGTCGAAACGGGCGTTATGTTCAACACTCTGAAAACAGTCCAGGCAGTAACCTCGCCCGGGAGTTTCAATCACCTCCAGCTGCGCCCCCTCGGCGAGGGTGCCCCGGCAGACCGCCTCGAAGCAAAAGCGCATGGAGTCCACCTCCACATTGGAGAGCCGGCCAATCTCCAGCCACACGGTCTTGACCCGCGCAAAGCCCTGCTTATCGGCGTACTCCTCCAGGATTTGAACAACCCCTTCGGCCAGCGACATCTCATGCATTACACACCTCTACCTCAAAACCGACACAGGGGTCGAGCGACAGGCCGATCAACTGCACCTGCTGGCGCAGACGCTCGAGATTAGCCGCCGGCAACGCCAGCACCGCCTGTACCAGCGGCCCCTCGGGATGAAAGTTCCATTCGGTGGGGGCCACCACCTGATAACGGTGCACCCGTCCCTGACGAATTTCAAGCCGATGGAGCAGGATTCCACGGGCGGTTTCCACCCAACCGGCCGCCCCATCCTCGCCACGGGCAAAGCTGCCCATCGCCAGGGCCTGGGCAGGATCCAGCAGGCGGTCGATCTCCAGCAGGCGCGCCACCAACCGCGCCAACACCAGGGCCCCCTGCCCTCGCAGGGCCGACACCAGAGGATGATCCCGGTGACGCACGATCGCCCCGGCTTCGGGGTGTCCCCCCGCCAGCCAGGGCTGGGCGCCATACCCCTCGTGGCTCTCCAGCAGGGTCACCAGCTCGGGCAGAGCGTCCGCGTCCAGGCCCATAAGGCTCGGCTGCATAAGAATTGGGGCTTCCGCGGTTGGCAAGCACTCGCCTAGACACCGTAGCATATCCCCAAGGGGAGCACGGCTGCTGGCCAGCCACTGCTGCCAATGGGTCAGCCCCTGGCCACAGCAGTCGGCCAACCGGTACTCCAGCAGTCCGCCTTCGACGGCCTCCCGAAGCGCCTGCCACCAGGGAAGCGGTGCATTGTAAAGGGGAGCGGCATCCAGCGCCTTGATCTGTTGCAAGATCTGCTGTCGAATCGGGGCAAAAGGGGAAAGCAGAGGTACTTTGCCCAGGGTAACGGGCAGATCGATAAAGAAACGCCACAGGTGCTCCTGCAGCGCCTCCAGCCGGGCTTGCTGGATGAGGCCCGGAGGCGGTTCACCCCCCTCGATGGCGCCCTGCGCCAGCGTCGCCGCCAGCGACTGCGCCTGCCGGCACAGGCTGTAGATCACCGGCACCTTGGAAAGTGCCTGGGAAACCCGATCCCCCTCCAGCAAGCGCCCCGATATCTGCGGACGGGTAGAGATGATTTCGACCGAGCCCACCCGCTCCTCGCGACAGCGAAGCAGGATGCGTAATTTACCCTCGATCACAGCGGCCTCCGGATCAGGCCCGGCAGGCGGTGGTCTGTGCAGCGTCCTGGCTGTCGAGTTGAACCACTGGCAGCTGACGAATCACCCGCATCACATCCAGTGCCAGGCCGCGCGCCTCCTCGTGGCTCTTGATCTCCTGCAGGGGTGACATCAGCGAGCAGCAGAGGTAGCGACCAACCCCCGTCTCCTCCCGCGGGCTAAAGCGGTAGACCCCCTGGGGGAAGGCGATATTGATCTCGTTACCCTTGCCCAGCTCCAGCTGCGGCCAGGGGGAGCCGTCCTTGCGCAGCAGTAGCAGATTGATAAACCAGGGGGTAATCAGGACGCCGAGCCAGTGCCCCTCCCACTCTTCGAACCCCACCGCCTCCACCGCTACCCGACGGTTGATCAGCGGCATATCCTGCATGCGCTGCTCCAGCACCTCGTTGAAAACCTTTTCCAGCACCGGTGAGGGGTTGAGGGAAAACCCCGGATGTTGATCACTCATCAGATACAGCCTCGCTCTGAAGAACCGGTTGGTTCGTTGGCGACCACCGGCTCGGGGTCGAGATTGATGCCCGCCATAAACTCAAGGGCCTCGCGGGCACGCGCCGGCTCAATTTTTTCAACCGCAAAATTACCCACCTGAATCAGTACGTAGTCGCCCAGGGACACCGGCTCGTTCATCAGGATCAGGCTCACATCCCGCCGCTGGCCATAGGCTTCGACGGTGGCCATCAGGTCATTGATGGCGACTATTTTTGAGGGCACACCGAGGCACATCGGCTTAGCCCACCGCGCACTGGGGAAGCGGGGTCGCCGTGACCCCGAGCCGCTCAAGCTCGTCGAGGCACAACTGCACCATCTGCTCCAGCAGGGCGTTGACCTCGGGGGTCAGGGTAACGCCGGTCTCCATGGAGATGGGGGTCACCCCGAACAGGGTAAAGTGGTTGGGCATCTCGCCGGTCAGCGACATGATCGCCAGCAGGTCGGAGATCCCCAGCTGGTGGGGCGATATCTTCTGCCGAAACAGCGCCGGCACCTCATCATCCCGCAGGGTAACAAGGGTACCGGGGGCATCGCCGGTGTGGACCGCATCGATCAGTATGACGTGATCGCGGCTGGCTATGGTGTCCAACAACTCCATACCGGCCGTGCCGCCATCCACCAGATCGACATCAGGCGAAAATTGATATCGACTCTCCAGTGCTTCGACGACACGAACGCCTACTCCCTCGTCGGTGAGCAGGATATTACCTACCCCAAGTACCAAAATCGTCATCTTGTTACCTCACTTGTTTACAGCGCTTTAACCGTCACAGTGGAATCGTTCTCGGTATCGACCAGGTGGATCGCACAGGCGATGCAGGGGTCAAAGCTGTGCACGGTGCGCAGCACCTCCAGCGGCTTGTCGGGATCGGCAACCGGATTGCCCAGCAGGGAGGCCTCGTAGGGTCCGGGCACATCGTTTTGGTTGCGCGGACCGGCGTTCCAGGTGCTGGGCACCACCGCCTGGTAGTTATCGATCTTGCCATCCTTGATCACCACCCAGTGGGAGAGCACGCCGCGGGGGGCTTCGTGGAAACCAACGCCACGGATCTCTCCCTTGGGGAAGACCGGCTGGTTGAAGGTATCGGTGTCACCGCTGCCGATGTTATCCACCAGGTTCTGCCACTGCTGCTTGATCTCATCCTGCAACACCGCACAGCGAACCGCGCGGGCGGCGTGACGGCCGATGGTGGAGTGCAGCGCACCCACACCCACCTTGGCACCGGCCACACTGCTGGCGGTGTCGAGCACGAAGTTGAGGTGCTTGAGGGTAGACTCGTGACCGGAGGCGGCCAGGCACAGCACGTTGGCCAGAGGACCCACCTGGGCCGGCTTGTCGTAGAAGGTGGGGGACTTGATCCAGGAGTACTGACCCTCGTCGTTGAAGTCGTCGTAGTTGGGCTCGGTCTCCCCTTCCCAGGGGTGGAGGGCGTCGTCGCCGTGGTACCAGGAGTGCTTGGAGCTCTCCTTGACCCCCTTGATAAAGAACTCATCCTGGAAGGAGGTGATCGGCTTGAAGGTGCTAAGGTCACCGCCGGTGATGTAACCACCGGGCAGGGCGAAGGAGGTGCCCTTGCTGTCCAGCGCCATCTCCGGCACACAGAGGTAATCGGTGACGCCGGCGCCGTAGCCGGTCCAGTCGGCGTAGAAACCGCCCACGATGGAGACATCCACCAGGTAGGCGTTCTGCACGAAGTCGTCCATCTTGTCGATCAGCGAACGGATGTACATCAGGCGCTCCATATTGAACACACCCTGGCTGTCGAGGTTGATGGAGTTGGTCACCCCGCCCACGCAGAGATTCTGCACATGGGGGGTTTTACTGCCGACGATGGTGACGATGCGGTTGGCCTCGCGCTGGATCTCCAGCGCCTGCAGGTAATGAGCTGCAGCGATCAGGTTGACCTCGGGGGGCAGGGTCATGGAGGGGTGACCCCAATAACCATTGGCAAAGATACCCAGCTGGCCGCTGGCCACAAAACTCTTCAGTTTTTCCTGCACCGCCCTGAGCTCATGGACGCTGTTGCCCTTCCAGGAGGAGAGGCTTTCGGCCAGCTTGGCCGCCTGCACCGGATCCGCCTTGAGGGCAGAGACGATATCCACCCAATCCAGGGCGGAGAGGTGGTAAAAGTGCACAATGTGGTCGTGGATGGCGTGGGCCGCCAGCAGGATGTTACGGATGTACTGTGCGTTCTTGGGCACTTCCAGCCCCAGGGCGTTCTCGACCGCACGCACCGAGGTGAGGGCGTGAACCGTGGTGCAGACACCACAGATGCGCTGGGTATAGGCCCAGGCATCGCGGGGGTCGCGGCCCTTGAGAATGGTCTCGATGCCGCGCCACATCTGGCCGGAAGACCAGGCCTTGCTGACTTTGCCCCCTTCCACCTCAACGTCGATGCGCAGGTGACCCTCAATACGTGTTACCGGATCTACAACAACTCGTTTAGCCACGGTTACTCTCCTGTGTCTCTTGGGATGCGACGCCCCGGGGCGCCGCGATCAATTCAATGTTTTCTGGTGCCGAGCCGGGCTCAGGCGTGCTCTACTTTGGGCAGTACCGGCAGCCATTTGACGATGGCCAGGTAGCCGGCCAGCTCGATGGCGATAAAGCCGATGCTCAGCAATAACTCCTTGGTGGAGGGGAAGTAGACGTAGCCTCCCCCCGGGTGCCAGGCGATCATGAAGGCGTTGGCGCGGAACAGGGCACCGGCCAGCAGCAGGCTGACCGCGGCGATCATCAGCTGCGCACCACTGCTGCGGCGTTTGGGCGACAGCAGGATCACCAGCGGCGTCAGGAACAGCAGGGTTTCAATAAGGAACATATTGCCCCGCAAATCGCCGGCGAAGGCGCGTCCCAGCTCTCCGCGCAGCAGCAGGTCGCCAAAACGCAGCACGAAATAGCCCACCAGCAGGTAAACGATGATCTTGCCCAGCCCCTTCAGCAGATGGGTCTCCGAAGGGCGACGATAACCGGCGGTCACCAGCGACGCCTCGAAGATGACGATGGAGAAACCCATGGCGATGGCGGTGATCAGCGCAAACAGAGGCTGCAGCGAGACCGACTGCCAGAGCGGATCCACCTTGTGGCCGGCGGCGATCAGCATGGAGCCGAGGGAGGACTGGTGCATGGCCGGCAGCAAGACCCCCAGCCCCAGGATCACGAATAGCCAGCGGTCCAGCAGCTCCTTAAGGCGCGGTGCCTTGAAGCGATCCAGGAAGGCCGGCGCAAACTCCAACACCAGGATGATGGTGTAGGCGGTCACACAGAGCCCCACCTCCAGCATCACCGAGTTGAAGTTCATTTGCCAGGGCAGGAACATGTTGTAGGCCTGCCAGTAACGCCCCATATCGACGAAGGCAGAGAAAGCACCCAGGCTGTAGCCGAACAGGCTGGCCAGCAGTGCAGGGCGGACCAGCGGGTGGTATTTGCCCTTGTTGGCGATATAGACCACCATCGCCAACGCCCAGCCACCGGTGGCGAAGCCAGTGCCGATGATGACGTCATAAACGACCCAGACCCCCCAGGGGTAACCATCATTAAGATTGGTCACCGCTCCCAGGCCAAACACAAAGCGCTCGACCAGAATCAGCGCCGTGATGCCGATCAGCAGACACAGGAACACAAACGGAAGGGTAACAATCTTGTGATCCAGCCGTTGATACTGATTACTCATCGTGGTCACCTCCCTTGGTGTTGCGGCGAGCCAGGTAGATCAGCCCCGCCAGGATGCCCGCCGGTGCGATCATGCCGCCGTAGAGGGTGTGCTGTACTGTCTCGGAGTTGGCCGCGTAGGATCGTTCCGGCAGTTCCGGCAAGCCCAGGTTGGTGATCGGCGTCCCCGCCAGCACCAGCACCTGGGTACCCCCTCCCTCCTTTTCACCGAAGATGTGCTGCTGGTAGTCCGCCTTGACCTGAGTCTCGTAGGTGTGGGGGGAGTCGATACTGCTGAGTTGGTAGCGGTAGGTATCGCCCTTTTTCAGCTGCAGTCGGCGCTTGGCCTCGGCCAGCAACTCCTTGCGGGTGCCAAAGATATTGGCGCCGGTGGGGCAGACCTCGGTACAGCCGGTGATCTGGCCCTGATCGATCCGCTCCACCCCCTTCTGGTTGCAGAGCTGGCACTTCTGGATCTGGCCGAAGGCCTCATCGTACTCGTATTTGGGCACGTTGTAGGGACAGGCCATCACACAGTAACGACAACCAATGCAGGCGTCGGGGTCGTGGCTGACGATACCGGTTTTGGGGTCCTTCTTCATCGCCTTGACCGGACACACGGAAACACAGCCGGCATCCACACAGTGCATGCACTGGCGCTTGCTGAAGGAGAAAGTGCCATCCTCCAGTCGGGCGGCGTTACCGCCGGTGGCGCCATTGTAGGCCTGGATGATGGTGAGGGTGTCGGCCGACAGCTCCTCTGCCATATCCCACTGCTCGGCCCCCTCTACCAGCTCGGGAGGCATCTCGTTGATCTCTTTGCACTTGACCACACAGGCACGACAGCCGATACAGAGGGTGGCGTCGTAGAGCATGCCCACGGCCTCCTCCGATACCGGCAGGTTGTCCCGCGCCGAAGCGGTTCCGGCACTGGTGGCGATCAGCGCCCCGGTACCCGCCGCCTTGAGAAAATCACGTCGTTTCATAGATCCCCCCGGCCTTAGTTGTCGTCAGTGTGAGAGGAGGATTCAGCCCCTTCGCTGCGCCCCAGTTGACGCACCGTCATGGCGGTCGCACCGACTACGGCACCGGCTACCGCGCCCAGCAGCGCAGCGGCACCGGCACTGGCACCCTCACCCTGCACCGGAGCGACCGGCGGCAGCATATCGGGCGGGGTATGGGTGGTGACGGTGGCGAGGTCGTACAGCGCCTTCTCAAAACCGACGCCCTTCTCGGTACAGCCGAAGCAGGGCGCTCCCACGCCCACGGGCCAGGCACCACCGCCCACATCGCCGAACTCGATGGAGGGACAGTTGGCGAAGGTTTCGGGGCCCTTGCACCCGAGCTTGTAGAGGCACCAGCCGGCGCGGTGGCCATCATCCCCAAACTCGGTTGCAAAACGTCCCGCATCGAAGTGGGCGCGGCGCTCGCAGTTCTCGTGGATCAGGCGACCATAGGCAAACTTGGGACGGTTGAGCTGGTCCAGCTCCGGCAGGGTGCCATAGGTGAGGAACTGCATCACCGTGGAGAGGAAGTTGTAGGGGTTGGGGGGACAGCCCGGAATATTGATGATGGTCTTGTCGGGCAGGATCTCATGCACCGGTGTGGCACCGGTGGGATTGGGGCCGGCCGAGGGCACGCCACCCCAGGAGGCGCAGGAGCCGATCGCGACGATGGCGGCAGCCCCCTCGGCCGCCTCCTTGACGTGCTCCAGCATGGTCTTGCCGGCGATCTTGCAGTAGATACCGCCATCTTTAGTGGGGATGGAACCCTCCACCACCAGCAGATACTTGCCCCAGTTCTCCTTCATCGCCGTGTGCTTGGCCTCTTCGGCCTGGTGGCCGGCGGCGGCGCTCAGCGCCTCGCTGTAATCCAACGAGATCTGGTCCAGGATCAGGGTTTCGAGGGTCGGATGGGTGCTGCGCAGCAAGGACTCGGTACAGCCGGTGCACTCCTGTCCAGAGAGCCAGATCACCGAGGGCCGGCGTTGCTGGGCAACGGCGTGGGCCAGCTGGATCGCTGCGCCACCGGAAAGCCCCAGGGTGGCCGCCATGCCGGTACAGAATTTCATGAATGTCCGGCGAGTCACCCCCAAGCGGCTCGCCAAATCCTCTATTTCACGGTCGTGTGTCATCGTGCGCTTCCTCTAGCCCATCGCGTTTCAGTGCCCCGGCTCGCTGTGCGGCGAACTCACCCACCCCCAGGCCGGGTGCACCCTACGGTCATTGTTTTAACCCCTGGGAAAAAAATGAAAACTTGGTTATCAAATCCAACCCGGATCAATAGCTAAAGCAAAAAGCACGCCACCTATAAGAACGCGAAAATAAAAACAAAATACCTTTTATTAACAATAATTTAATAAACATACCCTGTAATGACAGCCGAAGAGATCAAGTAAGTCAGTTTCCACTTTTAGACCAAAGCATGGATACTTCGCTACCACCCAAGTAAAGGCACAGGGGGAATTAAACGCCAGTGACGGGCGGGGCGAGTGGCTCATTCATGAAGGCGCACAGGAATGGGGGGAGGGGAAGAACCCCTAACGGTCGGCGCCCCAATGGAACCCGCTATACAGAAGGACGGCTGACATGCCCTGCGATCCGGTCAATGGACGGTGCAGGCCATACAGGGGTCGAAGGAGCGCACAATGTGCTGCACCGCCACCGGATTTTCTCCATCCAGCGCCCGCACCGGGGCATCGCGCAGGGCCTGCTCGAGGGCGCCGGGCTGCCCGTTGGCATCCCGTGGCGAGAAGTTCCAGCTGGTGGGGGCGATGATCTGGTAGTGGTCGATGAGGCCGTTGCGCACACGCATCCAGTGTCCCAGGCTGCCCCGCGCCGCCTCCACCATACCCACCGCTTCACCCTCCTGGGGCGCCGAGAGGCCGGCCCGGAAAAAGGGCTCGTTGGGCACCAGGGCGTCGGCCCAGTCTTCCATCGCCAGCAGCAGGCGCGCCATCTCCCACAGACGCATCACCACCCGGCTGTGAACATTGGCCCCCTCCGTGGCATTCAGGTCCAGCGCCAGCGGGTTACCATCCACCAGCTGCCGCGCCAGCGCCCCCACCTCCACCACCTGTCCGTCCAGCCGCGGTGCCTTGCACCAGCTGTAGGCGGAGGCGCGGTCAGCCAGGGGCTGGGTCTCCCCGTTGCGGGGGTGCAACGGCGGCGCGGGGCGCATCCAGCTGTGACTGACATCCTCGGCGATGGCCTCGGTATCCAGCACCTTAAGCGCGTCGCTGAAGAGGCCGCTGGAAAACAGGTGCGCCCCCGCCTGCGGATAGGCGCCGTAGCTCATAAAGCGCCCACCCCCTTTGCCCAGTGCCGACAGACCGAGCCGTTCGGATAGGTCGAGAAAGCGCCCCATATCGCTGGCGGCCACGGCCGGGGATTGGGACCAGCGCTGCAGCTGCCCGGCACTGTCCAGTTCAACCAGCGCTTCGAGGGGGGCACCGAAGGTCACCTTCTCCAGAAAGGCGCGGAAACGTCGCAGGATGGAGAGCAGGCGCAGGCGCTCCCCTGCATCGACAGAGCGGGTGGTCCCGCCCGGCTGGATCGCCAGGCTATGGGGCCATTTGCCCGCCAGCAGGCCGATCAGGTGCAGCAACTCGGCACGGGCGCGCAGGGCTTCCGCCGCGGCCTCCCCCTCGAGCGCGCGGAAACGACCGGCCGCCTCCCCGTACCAGGGCTCGTCCCGGTAGGCAGGGTTGGCGAAGTCGGGCATAAAAAACAGGTAGAAATGGGTGAGCAGATCGGCCAGGTTCTCGCAGCCGTGGATCAGGTTGGTGGCCAGTTCGCCGTTGGGGGGCGGCGTGGCCCCGCTGAGGATGGCCAGTGCCGACGCCGCCGCCACCGACTGCGAAACCGAACAGATGCCGCAGATCCGCGGGGTGATCACCAGCGCATCCTGGGGTTTACGTCCCACCAGCATCCGCTCGAAACCGCGGTACATCTGCGACGACACCCGCGCCTCCCGCACCCGGTTGTCCTCTATCTGTAAGCGCAGCTCCAGGTTGCCCTCGACCCGACTAAAGGGACCAATAATTCGTTGACTCACAGTTGCTACCGCTTCTTTTTGGTGTAGATCTTGGGGGCCACCAGCTTGTGGTCAGCCACCGCGTTTTCCCTGAGGCGCGCCGGGGTGGCCGCCTTCGACAGCGAGGAGAGCGCCACGAACCAGGCCTTGGGCATATCGGTGGGCAGGCCGATCGGGATGCCCGCCACCTTGGGGGTACTGAGAAAGCTGTAGCCCGGCTCTTCGAACTCAGGGGCCGTACAGTTGATGCAGGCATAGCCACCGCGGGTGCAGGAGCCCTCGCCGTTCCACAGGCGAATATTGCAGTCCCCATGGGCCTGGGTCGCCATGCACCCCAGATGCTCCATCAGGCAACCCAGCTGGGAGTGTTGCTGGGCGCTGGCCTTGTATTCGTAGTATTCGTTGCGAGGGCAGCCGTGGTGCACCAGGTGGTCGCTGAAGAGCCGGGGGCGCCCCAGGGCATCGAGCTCCTCCGGCACCATCTCCCCCCGCACCAGGCTCATCATCGTCTCCAGCACCCACTGGGGATGGATCGGGCAGCCGGATATATTAATCACCGGCAGCCCCCCTGCGGAGCGGTAATCGGCCCCCAGCACGCCACCGAGGCGTTCACCCTCGTACTGCAGGCCACTGACATCGGAGGGGTTCCCCCCGCTGGCACTGACCCCGCCGTAGGCGGCGCAGCTGCCCACCGCCAGGGTATAACGGGCACGGCCCGCAAGGGCTTTGACCCAGCTCAACATCGAACGGTCGGTGCCGGCCAAGCGGCTAAAGTTGCCGCTACCATGGGGCCCCCGGGCAATGGCCCCCTCCACACAGAGCAGATCCAGTGGCTGCTCGCCCGTTTCGAGGCGCTGCAGCAGGTCGCGCACCGAGGCACCACTGGCCTCGCTCAGGGCCGGGTGCCACAGCAGCTCAATCCCCTGCCAGCGCAGCTGATCAAACAGGGGCGGTGACTCCGCACACAACAGGGACATGGTGCAGCCACCGCAACCGCAGGCCTGCAACCACAAGAGGGTAAAGGTTTTCATCGCTTCGCCTCCGGCAGGGGCAGCTTCAGGGTGAAGATTGCTCCCCCCTGGGGGTGGTTCTCCGCCTGCAGATCACCGCCGTGCTCCACTGCAAAGTTATAACTCAGGGCCAGCCCCAGTCCGGTCCCCTTGCCGATCTCCTTGGTGGTAAAGAACGGCTCAAACAGGTGGGGCAGGTCCGTCTCCGCGATGCCGGAGCCGTTATCCCGCACCCGGCACAGTGCCTGCTCCCCTTCCAGCTCCAGCAGCACCTCAATACTCGGTTGCTCGACGGACTCCACCGCATCCAGGGCGTTTTGCAGCAGGTTCATCAACAACTGCTGGATATGACCCGCATGCCCCTCCAGGGTCAGGCTGGGTGGCGCCTCCAGGCTAACCCTGGCCACCCCCTCACGCTCACTGGTCACCCAGCGAATCGCGGTCTCGACCACGTGCACCAGGTCAAAGGGGGCTGTCTCCTGCCCCTGGCCCGCAGAGAACTGGCGCAGGTCCGATACAATATCTCGCACCCGCTCCACCCCCTCCATGGAGCCGTCGAGCAGGTTAGGCAGGTCCGCCACCAGGCGGTCGATCCTGAGGCTCTCCCGTAGACGTGCCATCTCCTCGGGCTGGGGATTCTCCCTGAGGGCGGCAAAAAACTGCTGCAGTCGCTTGCCGTAACCCGCCAGAGCGTGGGTGTTGCCGTAGACAAAACTGATGGGATTGTTGAGCTCGTGGGCTACGCCGGCGACCAGCCGCCCCAGGGAGGCCATCTTCTCGGAATTCACCAGCTGCTGCTGGGCCAGCATGAGCTCGGCGTGACTGCGGTTCAGCTCGTCGTAGGCGCGCCTGAGCTCGCCCACGTGGCGGCCGATCAGCACCATACCATCGAGCCGCTCCCGGTTGTCGGTGCGACGGGCGCAGTTGATCGACAACGGCACCCGACCATAACGCCCCTTGATATTGAGCTCGCAGTCGTAGACCGGTGCCACCGGCGCCCTGGACAGCAGATCGCGCAAGGCGTTACGGGACTCATCGCAGAACAACTCGACCACCTCACGCCCCAGCAGAGACTCCTCGCTGAGCCCTGTGAGAGAGATCAACGCACGGTTAACCTGGCAAACACGCAGCTGCTCGTCGCAGACAATCAGCAGGTCGGTCATCGCGGTTTGCACACTGCTGATAAACTGGTAGGCGCTTTCGAGCTCGGCGTTCTTCTGCTCCAGCTCCACTTGATGGCTGATCAGCTGGGAGTAGACCTGCTCCATCTTCTCGATCACCTCCAGCCAGGCATCCTCGGTCGCCGCACTGGTGACGCCCCCCAGCACCGGGCACAGCCTCTCCTTGCTGCCCACCGTCTCCAGCGGGGCTGGCGATTCGACGCCTCTGTGTTTGCCGCTGACCATGTCCGTTTCCTGCTGTTATGGCGTTCTCGAAACCCGATCGGCTATGATAGCACCGACGACAAGGGGAGGTGTGCTGACGCCCGTGCGGAGCCGACACCTCCGGTCTCTTCCTAAAAAAACAGAGGTACATTATGAACCGAACCATCGGGATACTGCTACTGACGCTCTCCAGCGTCTTTTTCATCAGCGCCTGCTCGCCGGAAGTGGGGTCCGAAGCCTGGTGTAAAGAGCTCAAGGAGAAGCCCAAGGGGGACTGGAGCGCCAACGAGGCAGCCGACTACACCAAGCACTGCGTGTTCTGACGTGCCCCCCTGCCCCGTCCGCCGGGGCAGGGGAGCACCCTGAGGGCGATCTCTGGTTACCGCCTCACCACCCGCCCACTACCGACTCAACACTTACTTGCTCACCTGCAACATGTAACGCGCTACGGCCTGGCGCACCTCCATATCGAGATAATCCTGGGGCGGCATCTCCGGATAATCGGGGCGACGTTTAACCGGCCTGGTGATGAAATCCACTATACCCTGAGGGTTGTTCTGGTAGGAACGCTGTATCTCCGTCACCTTGGGGCCGATCAGGCGGATATCGTAGGCGTGGCACCCAGCGCAGATGGCATAGTAGGCCAGCTTGCCCTTGTCCTCCATGGTGATGGAGCGCGGCTCGACCGGCTCATCCAGCAGGTAGGAGACCACCTCCGCCGTCCCCCCCGGCGCACACACCCCGTAATCCGACAGCCCCGCCGTGCGATAGCGCTGGCGATCGTGAATGCAGCTCTCAGGATCGGCTTTGGTATCGAGGATATCCGGGCCGCGGCTGTCGAACACCAGCTGGGTCGCCGCAAAGGCCACCACCTCGGCGATCGGTTCGGCACCGTTATCCAGCATCAGGTTGTCGTAGATACGGATGCGCTCCGGATTGGGGTCGGACTCGGGATCGCTCGGCAGATTCTCGGCGAAGGTCATATCGCTGATGATGATGCCGGCGTTTTTGTTGCCGGTGATCAGGTTCCCCTCAATCATAACGTCGTCCGCCGCCATGATGATAATACCGGTGCCAGCGGGCACATTGGCGACGATGGAACCCGGCTCGGCGAAGTTAGGGATGTTGTTGTTAACGATGAAATTGTCGCGAATGATCACATCATTGGTGGTTTTGATCGGCAACCCCGGGGTGATAAAGGCAAGAATGCCGCCGGTGTTGTCGTGGGCGTAGTTGCCCTCCACCACCGCATGGCGGCTATTTTCGATCTCGATGCCGGCAACGTTGCCGTACACCTCGTTGCTGGAGACATGGATGTTGTCACACATGCCCACGTAGATAGCCGCATCCTTGATACCCGTGAGGATGTTCTGGTCAATAAAACCGTTGCGCCCGTACTGGGGGAAGATGCCGTAGACGCCGGTATCGATCACCCAGTTGTTGCGGATCACGAAGTTGTTGCCGGCCTGCCCCATGATGCCGTTGCCCTTGTAGCGGGTTATCTTCAGGTTTTCGATGAGGATGCCGTTGCCGGAATAGAGAATGGCGTCATTACGGGTCCCCTCACCGTCCAGGGTGGGCCACTGTCCCGACTCGATCACCCCGCTGAGGGTGATGCTGTCCTTATCGATATAGACCGTCTCATGGTAGGTGCCGGGGTAGATGATCAGCCGGTCTCCGGGCTGGGCAGCGTTGATCGCCTCCTGAATCGATGCCCCCTCGCGGACCTCGACCACCTGGCCCTGGGGACGAGCTGCCAGTAGCCGCTCAACCTGCTGACCGACCGTCTTAAGCTCGGTAGTGGCAGCCGCAGAGCGCTCCACCTGAACCACCATCGGTGGTGCCGTCTGCGCCATTCTTCCGGCCAAGTGGCCGGCGGCAAAAATAGCCAGCGCTACACCGGCGATGGTCCAGCGTGTCGATCGTTTCATGGGGTCTCTCCCGCTTGCAGGGCAAGCTCATTTTTATTGTGCACCGGCGCCAACCCCGAGGGCAGACGATCCGGTGCGTCAGGTTTAAAGCGCTCGTCGGTGAGGGCTTTCATAAAATCCACCAGCCGCTCCAGCTCACGGTCGCTCAGCTCTGGCTCCCAGATGTGCCAGTGCAGGTAGAGTTCGCGCCCCTCGGGCACCGCGTGGCCTCGCCCCTTGGTGTAGAACTCGGCGGCCTCAAACAGGGTCTCGAAGCGACCCGAATGCATGTAGGGGGCGGTCAGCTCAATGTTGCGCAGGCTGGGCACCTTAAAGCCACCGGCCAGGCTCGGGTCACCGGTGGGCACCGCCGCCCCCTCATCGAAGGACAACCCCTCGGGTTCGGGGGTGCCGATCACGGCGATCTCCTGATTGCTGAATAGCGGCGGAGTGTGGCACTCGGCGCAACGGGCCACGAAGGAGCGAAACACGTTCATGCCCTCGATTTCGCGGGCGTTCAGCGCCTCCTTGTAGCCATGGGCGTAGCGGTCATAGCGGCTGTTCAGCGACACCAGCGAAGACTGAAACGCCGCCAGTGCCCGGTAGAGACGATCCAGCGTGACCCCCTCATCACCACCAAAGGCCTCGCTGAACAGGCGCGGGTAGTCGCCCTCCTGAGTCAGTCTCCGCAACACCCCGTCGGGGGTGCTGCCCATCTCCTGGGGGCTGTAGAGAGGCCCCTCGGCCTGCTCCTCCAGGCTCGACGCACGCGCATCCCAGAACAGTCGTTTCATAAAGCCGACATTCCACAGCCCCGGCGCCGAGCGCCCCACTGCCTCACCCGTGACCCCGATGGAGCGGGCCCGGCCGTCGGCAAAGCCCTTGTCGGGGTGGTGGCAGCTGGCGCAGGAGAGGCTGGCATCGGCGGAGAGGATGGGATCAAAAAAGAGGTAGCGCCCGAGGTCGATCTGCTGGGGTGTGAAACCATCGCGCACGGCGGGTAGCGCCACCTTGAGGCCCCCCACCCCGGCCCCACGGGGGGAGTCATACTGCTGGTAGAGGGTTCTCAACAGACAACGGTTATCGCCGTCAAGCTCGAATCCCGGCGGGCACTGAGTACTGAGGATGATGGGGGATTCGGCGCCCATGCCCGTGACGGGGAGAAGGAGTGCGGCGCCCAGCAGCGCCGCCGTCGCTGCCACAGGGCGGAAAAGAGAGGTCATAGGCTCGCCTGCGTCTGTTATTCCGGGTGCATTCCGTATTTTATTTAGCACTATCGTGCACCCTATCAGCTCCCCCGACCGCCCTCAATACGCAATTGGGCCTCTGCGGGTTTTACCCGCCCGCCGGCTCCTCTATAGTGGCACAAGAATCATTGACCACTTCTGCGTGGAGCCCCCGTTGCCCCTTCCCCGAACCCGCTGGATACTGTTCCTGCTGCCGCTGCTACTCGCCATCGCAGCGATTGCCAGCGCCTGGCAGCTGAGCTGGCAGTGGGCGCTACAGGGGGAGGTAGTGCGCACCGCCAAGCAGCTTTCCCTGCACGCCCAGAGCATCGACAACGCCCTCGGCCAGTTCCGCTATATCGCGCTCGAGGCCGCCAACAATGAACAGGTCCAGCAGCTGCTGCACGCCCCCTCCTCCGCCCGCAGCAACCGCGCCAACCGCTCCCTCGAACTCTACAGCCGCCAGGCCGGCTCCAGCACCATCTTCGTGCTCGATGCCCAGGGGCAGGTGGTCGCCAGCTCCAACTGGAGCAGCAGCGACAGTCTGGTGGGGCAAAGCTATCGTGATCGCCCCTATTTCCAGCAGTCCCTGGAGGGCCAGGCCAGCAGTTTCTATGCCGCTGCGACCGAGGGGGAGCAGGCAGACTACTACTTCGCCTACCCAATTCGCAGCGGGGAGCAGCTGATCGGTGCCGCCGTGGTGCGTATTGATCTCACCCCCCTGCAGGAGCAGTGGGGGGAGAACGACAGCGAGCTGATGATCAGTGACGGCTATGGCGTGGTGGTGCTGGCCTCGCGCCCCCAGTGGCGTTACCGCTATCTCTACCCCCTGTTTGACTCCACCCTGCAGTTGCTGCGTAACCAGCGCATCTATGGGGATCGACAACTGCGCCCCTTCCACGCCAAGGTAAGCCGGCTCGATGGCGGCAGTGACCGCTTCCAGCTGGAGCTCGCTGACAGCTCGGCCGAGTTCCTGCGCCAGAGCTTCCACCTGCCCCAGCTCAACTGGACCATCCACTACCTGGCCAGCCTGACGCCCGTCTACGGCTTTGCCAACCGGGTGGCCTCCAGCGCTCTCATCGGCATCCTGCTGTTGGCGCTGGTGGCCGCGTTGGTGCGCGAGCGCCGCCTCAAGCGCGCTTCCCGAGCCCAGGCCCGTAACCTGCTGGAGCAGAGCGGTAAACGCCAGCAGGCGATCATCAACAACACCAACGTTGGCCTGATGCTGCTGAGCGCAGAGGGAGAGATCCGCTTCCTCAACCCCCAGAGCCATCGTATCCTCGGGCTGGGGGAGAGCTCTCGCCAAACCCTCCACTTTAACCAGCTGATCCCTGAGCCACGCTGGGAACAGGCAGTAGCGGTAGGGCCAGAAACGGCACCCACAGCTACCGTCCGCGAGCAGCCATTGCACTCCACCGAAACCTGGGTGAGCCGCGAGGATGGCAGCCGCGTTCCCCTGGCCATCTCCATCAGCGCCATCGACCTGCAGCCCGACGCCAGTTACCTGGTGACCCTGGTGGACATCAGCCGCCGTAAGGCGGCCGAGGAGCAGCTGCAGGGGGCCAAGGCGCTGCTCGAGCAGCGGGTTGAGGAGCGCACCCGCGAACTGCAGGAGGCCCAGCAGGAGCTGATCCAGGCCAGCAAGCTGGCGGCCCTGGGGGAGATGTCCACCTCCATTGCCCACGAGTTCAACCAGCCCCTGACGGCAATGCGTACCTACCTTGCCTCCAGCGAGCTGCTGCTCAAACAGGGAGACAGCGCCCGACTGGAGGACAACCTGCGCCTGCTGCGGGAGCTGACTGAGCGCACCAGCACCATCGCCACGCAGCTCAAAACCTACGCCTACAATCGTCCAACCGAGCGCAACCCGGTCAACCTGGTCAACGCCCTGCAACAGGTACTGCCGATGTTTCGCCAGAGCTTCGAGCAGCGTGGAGTTAAACTCAGCATACGCGCCCCCGAGGAACCCCTGCTGGTCGCTGCTGACTCGGGGCGTATCCAACTGGTGCTGACCAACCTGATCAAGAACGCCCTCGAGTCGATGGCCCACTGCGACCAACCTGAGCTACTGTGCGAATTTGTCCGCCAGCGGCAGCAGGCGACCATCCACATTAACGACAACGGAGGCGGCATTGAAGCCCGCCATCTCAACCGCCTGTTCGAGCCCTTTTTCACCACCAAGTCAATCGGTGAAGGGCTGGGGCTCGGGCTCTCGATCGTGGCGGGTTTCATCCGCGACCTCGACGGCTCGATCGACGCCCGCAACAACGACAACGGCGGCGCTACCTTCAGTATCCAACTGCCCCTTTATGACGCCAGGACACAAGATGCATCCATCGAAACCCATCATACTGGTTGATGACGAAGAGCTGGTGCTGCGCGCCAATGAACAATGGCTGCAGCTGGCCGGCTTCGAGACCGAGTGTTTCACCGACCCACGGCTCGCCCTGCAACGACTGCAATCCCCCTTCGAGGGGGTGCTGGTGAGCGACATCAAGATGCCCCACATGGACGGGCTGGAGCTGATGGAGCGCGCCCTTGCGCTCTGCCCGGAGCTACCGATTGTGCTGATTACCGCCCACGGCGATGTGGATATGGCGGTACGCTCGGTGCAGGCGGGGGCCTACGACTTTATCGAAAAACCCTTTGATCCCCAGCGGCTGGTGAAAACCCTGGAGCGCGCCCTCGATCAGCTGCGCCTGCGCTCCCAGAACCGGCAGCTGCGTGAGCGCCTGCGCGAACAAAGTGGTATTGGCGCCAAGCTGCTCGGGGTGAGCCCGGCCATGCGCCAACTGCACCAGGAGATCCTCGAGGTGTCCGCCCTCAACACCCACGTCGTGATCTACGGCGAAACCGGCAGCGGCAAGGAGCTGGTGGCCCAGAGCATCCACGAGTACGGCCAGCACCCCAACGCACCCTTCGTCGCCCTCAACTGCGCCGCCATCCCTGAGCCCCTGTTCGAGTCGGAGCTCTTTGGCCACGAGGCGGGGGCTTTCAGCGGCGCGGCCAGGCGACGCATCGGCAAGTTCGAGTTCGCCAACGGCGGCACCCTCTTTTTCGATGAGATCGAGAGCATGCCGTCCAACCTGCAGACCAAAGTGCTGCGCGCCATTCAGGAGCAGCGCATTGAGCGGCTGGGCTCCAACCAGACCATAGAACTCAATAACCGTATTCTCTCGGCGAGTAAGGTCAACCTGCAGGAGCAGGAGGATTTCCGCCAGGACCTCTACTACCGGCTGAATATCTCGGAGATCCATATCCCACCGCTGCGGGAGCGGGGCGAGGATATTCCGCTGCTGTTCAACCACTTTTGTGAACTCGCCGCCAGCGACAACAACCTGCCGCAGCGTACACTCGATGAGAATGACCAGGTGCTGCTGATGAGCCATCACTGGCCTGGCAACGTGAGGGAACTTCGTAATATTGCCACCCGCTTTGCGCTCGGAAAACGCAGCCTCCATGAGCTGCTGGCGCAAAAGCCCTCCACCTTCGACCCGCCCCAGCCCGCCTCTTACCAGCAATCCCTGGCGCAGAAGGTGAACCAGTACGAGTGCAGCCTGATCCAACAGAGCCTGCGCAAACACCAGGGCAATATTACCGAGGTGATGCGTGAGCTGGACCTGCCGCGCCGCACCCTTAACCAAAAGATGCAGAAATACGCCCTTAACCGCACCGATTACCTCCCCAGCAACGAGGAGTCAGCGTGAGTCCGGCCAGCCGCTTTATCCACCCGTGCCGGCGGTTCCTCCGACTCTCCCTGCTGGCACCGCTACTGCTGGGAAGCCTCGCCAGCCTCGCTGGCGAGCCGGAACGCACCTACCAGCTGGCCACGGCCTCCACCGGCGGTACCTACTACCCGGTGGGGGTCGCTATTGCCACCCTGACCAAGATTCGCCTGCAACCGCAAAAGGGGATCAGCCTCTGGGCGGTGAGCAGCGCCGGGTCGGCGGAAAATATCGAACAACTGGCCAGCAACCAGGCCCAGTTTGCTATCTTGCAGGGCCTCTACGGCGCCTGGGCCTGGAACGGCGATGGCGGCCTGGGGCAACGCCAGAGCCACCTGCGCTCGGTGAGCATGCTGTGGCAAAACGTCGAGCACTTTATCATCCGCGCCGATGCGGCCCACAGCGGCAGCATCGAGGATATCCATAACCTCTACCAGCGCCCCTTCTCCCTCGGCAAGGCGCAGTCCGGAACCGAAGGGTCTGGCCACCATATTCTGCGCAGCAACGGCATCGACAGTGACCGGCTACAGCTGCTCTCGATGGGCTACGGTACCAGTGCCAAGGCGCTGATCAACGGCGAGATCGACGGTATGAACGTGCCGGCGGGGGTGCCCGTAGCGGCCGTGAATGAGGTGTTTACCCGGCTCGGTAACCGGGTACGGTTGCTGGATTTTACCGACCAGCAGTTGGCGCGGGTTAACCAGCAGTACCAGCTCTGGAGCCGATACGTTATCCCGATTAACACCTACCCCGGGCAGGTGCGCCCGGTGCAGACCATCGCCCAGCCCAACTTCCTGGCAGTGCGGGCGGATGTGGACGAACAGGCGGTCTATGAGATTACCCGCACCCTCTACGAGAACCTGAGCTTCCTGCACGGTATCCATCCGGCCACCCGCGACATGGCACTGGACAAGGCGGTCGAGGGACTGCCCATGCCGCTGCATCCGGGGGCTGCCCGCTTCTACCGCGAACAGGGGCTGCTGATCCCTCCTCACCTGCTGCCCGGTCAGTAGCCTCAGCCTGTTTCGGCGTCCCGCTTAAACCAGGCCAGCAGCAAAGCGCCGGTGCCGGCCATCAGCAGGATCAGCCCCCAGAAGGTGAGCGGTCGATCAATGCGCTGGGCCGCAGGCTCCCACCAGAAGGCAAACAACAGCAACAGGTTTCCCACCACCAGCAGCAGCGACGCCCCGCCGCGCACCCACCGCCAGGCACCCAGAAGGGGAGCCAGGGTTACCATCGCCAGCCCCAGGTTCACCAGGCTGCCCAACAGCAGGTAGACATGGTTGGCCCGGTACATCATGCGCACCATCATGTTGCCCCCATAGAGGTCGGGGAAATTGCTGTTCATATAGGCACCACTAACGAGAAACAACAGCACCCCCATGGCACCGACCCACAGGTGCACCTTCTGCCACCCCCCCATAGACCCACTCCTGCGTTACCCTCTGACGATCTGCCCTACAGCGTAGCCCGTTCGGCGTCTACCTGCGCGGCCGAATCGGCTGCGCTACGCAACTCCACCGGGCTTGCTACACTGGGTGACAGACCACGAGGAGGTAACCCCCTGATGTTCGCCACCACCTTCACCGCCGCAGACGGCACCCGCTACCAGGACCACAAGCGATACAGCTGGTTTGTCTCCCTGCTGGTCCCCAGCCTTACCCTGCTGGGCCCGGCACTCTACCTCGCCAGTGGTCAAAGCTGGGTGCTCTGGATACCGGTTGCCTTCAACTACATGGTCATCCCCCTGCTCGACGCCCTGCTGGGAGAGGACACCAGCAACCCACCCGAGCAGGTAGTTCCGCTGCTGGAGAAGGACCCCTACTACCGCTATATCACCTACGCCCTGGTACCGCTGCTGTGGATCTTTTTTATCGCCGCGGCCTGGTTCGTGGGCACCCATGAGCTCCCCCTGCACGGGCTGATCGCCGTGGCGCTCACTACCGGCGGCGTGTGCGGCTACGGCCTCAATCTGGGCCATGAGATCGGCCACAAGCCGAGCCGGCTCGAGAAAAACCTGGCCAAAGTGGTGCTCTCTCTGGGGGGCTACGGCCACTTCACCCTGGAGCACAACCTCGGTCACCATCGCAATGTAGCCACCCCCGAAGACTCCGCATCCTCCCGCATGGGTGAGAGCATCTGGCGCTTTGCCCTGCGCGAACTGCCGGGGGGCTGGTTCCGCGCCTGGGCACTGGAGAGCGAACGGCTGGCCAAACGCGGTTACTCGCGCTGGTCTTACCGCAACGAAATACTGCAGCCGCTGGCGATCACCCTGGCACTGTACGCCACCCTGATCCTGCTGTTTGGCCCCATCATGATCCCCTTCCTGGCGATTACCGCCCTGTGGGGCGCCTTCCAGCTCACCTCCGCCAACTATGTAGAGCACTATGGGCTGCTGCGCCAGAAGCAGGAAAACGGTCGTTACGAGCGCTGCCAGCCGCACCACTCCTGGAACAGCAACCACCTGTTCTCCAACTGGGCCCTGTTCCACCTGCAACGCCATTCGGACCACCACGCCTACCCGGCCCGCCGTTTCCAGTCCCTGCGCCATTTCAGCAACCTGCCCGAGCTGCCCAATGGCTACTTCGGCATGTTCCTACTGGCCTATTTTCCCCCGCTCTGGTTCCGGGTGATGAATCCTCGCCTTGTTCGCTGGGCCGGCGGACAGGCCAGCCGCATCAACTTTGATCCTGCGCGGCGAGAGCAACTGATCCGCACCTACGGACTGACACCCTAGGCGGGTTTGCGGGCAACTCCACGGATGGAGGGACGTACCACCGCCGGCACCTTGCGCAGGCTTTGACGCTCCACCTGGGCGATCTCAAAACCGGCCTCGATCATCGCCTGCTCCGTGCAACGGGTGAGGTGACAGTTGCCCGCCAGCCGTTTCCAGACCGGCTCGATCCAGCGCTGCCAGCGGTGCCGGGAGCTACCCGCCTCTGCGGCAACGTGCTCCAGGAAAAACAGTTGCCCCCCCGGTTTGAGCACCCGGTAGATCTCGTGCAAGGTACCGCGCTGGTGCTGCACCGAACAGAGCACCAGGCTGGAGACGACTGCGTCCATCGACTCGTCCCCCACCTCCAGGCGCTCGCCGGCAAAATCCGCTACCGATGCCGTGAAAGGAAGGGTCGCGTTATCCACCCGCTGCGTCAGCAAAGCGCGCATACCGGGATCCGGCTCACACACCAGCAGTTCATCGAGGTGTGGCGGATAAAACTCCAGGCTGGCACCGGTTCCTGCGCCGATCTCCAGCACGCGCCCGCGGCAATCCGCCAGTAACGCCTGCCGCCACTCCCGCAGGCAAGCCTTCTCCGTTTCGCGCATGATGCGGTCATAGAAGATCGAAAACAGTCTGGACATACAATAACTCTCCTTTAATGCTTAGCGTCCACCCGATACATCCAGCAGCGCGCCGGTGCAGTAAGAGGCCTCATCACTGAGCAGCCAGAGCACGGCCTGCGCCACCTCCTCGGCCGTGCCGCCACGCTGCAGGGGCACCGAAGGGGCGACCCGTGCCACCCGCCCCGGCTCACCCCCACTGGCATGAATCCCGGTATCGATCACCCCGGGACGGACGGCGTTGACCCGGATCCCCTCCGCCGCCACCTCTTTGGCCAGGCCTCGGGTGAAACTGTCGATCGCACCCTTGGCGGCGGCGTAATCCAGGTACTCCCCCGGTGCTCCCAGGCTGGCGGCGATGGAGGAGAGGTTAACAATGGCTCCGCCATCACCGCCCAGGGCGGTGGACATGCGCTGCACCGCCTGGCGAGCACAAAAGAAACTACCGAACACATTGGTCGCAAACACCCGCTGCAGGCGGGCACCGTCGATCTGCCCAAGCCGGCATTGCTGTTCCAGCATACCGGCATTATTGACCAGCGCGTCCAGCCCACCCCAATGACGATCCAACTCGGCGAACATCGCACCCACCGACCGCTCATCGGCGACATCGGCCTGCCAGGCCACCGCCTCGCCGCCGCCCGCCCGGATCGCCTGCACCAACTGCTCGGCGGAGCGCGGATCGCGGTGGTAATTGACCATCACCCTGTACCCCCGGGTGGCGGCCAGGCGGGCGGTGGCGGCGCCGATACCACGTCCGGCGCCGGTGATCAAAAGACGTTTACCCATACCCTCTCCCGCCATTATCGTCTCAAACCAGCCCCAACCCGAGGGCCGCGCCCATGGCGCACCAGCTCAGGAGCAGCAGCACCCAGGGCAGGCGAGCGCTACGGGGGACCGGTGTCTCAGCCAGCACCCTGGCCTCGGGCACCACCGGTTCGACATCAGCACGGCGGCGCACCTGCTTGAGTCGCTTATCCAACTCCCTTGCCTTGGCCTTCTGCTGCCGCTTGTACTGCTCGATCCCCTTCTGGATCCCCTGCGCAATCAAGCGCGTCTGCTCCTTGCTCTGACCCGGTTTCTGGGTAGCGCGGGCAATCGCCAGCGCCTCCTCTCCACTGCGTTCGGATCGCTTTTTTTCTCCAGCATTGTGCTTCGCCATGATCGCCAACAGGACTCCTCTGACCTACTCACGGACCACCACCTGCAGCCCTTTAACGGCCTCCAACATACCACAGCCTGGTCAAGCCAACACAAGGCTTGTCTGCACCTGTCGTCGCTGATAGGGTGCATGGGTTATGTCTTGATAAGAATCACAATGACACTGGACGACCTTAAACTGATGCCTGGACTGCCGCTCCAGCTGCAGTTTCACCATACCGAAGATATCCGTGAACGCTCCCGCCTGGTCGGCTATCTGGCAGGCACCAGCCTTCTGGTGACCACCCCGGTGACCAACGGCGGCCCTCGACCGGCACGCCCGCAAGACAAGATCAACGTTCGTTTTTTCTCCAACGAGACCAACTCGGCGGTCGCCTTCAGCACCGAGGTCATTCACGTCTCCATGGTGCCCTTTCCCTGCCTGCACCTGCGCTACCCCAACGCGATTGCAACCGACGAAATCCGCCGGGCAGTGCGTATCGAGGTCAAGCAGATCGCTTCGCTGCAGGTCAACGGGGAAAAGATACCGGCCACCATCGTCGATCTCAGTACCGGCGGCTGCCGCCTTGAAAGTCGTCACGATCACCTGCGCTCAGGGGATCAACTGATCATCACAGTGAAGCTGGAGGTCGCTAACATCAGCCGGGTACTGAACCTGAAAGGCGAGGTGCGCACGGTACTTGATAGCTGCCGGCTTCCCGACTGCGTCGCGGCCTACGGGGTGCTGTTTGGGGAGTTGCCCGAGCAGGAACAGCTGATCCTGCACGCCTACGTCTATACCCATCTGCGTTAGCCATTATTCCTACGCACCCATCACTAGCCCCCGAGGAGCCCTCTTGTGTTAATCGACGACTACCTGGCCCTGGCCGCGCAGCAAAAGCCCATCAGCATTACCCCCGACTGGGGACAGGGGCACACCACCTTTGGCGGCCTTAGCGCGGCCCTGGTGTTGCGCGCTATTGATACCCAGGTGCCCGACGAACGCATCCTGCGCTCGGTGCTGGTGAACTTCAGCGGCGCACTACGGACCGAGCAGGAGTGCCACCTGAGTACCGAAGCACTCTCCGTGGGAGGGTCTATTTCCCAATACAGTGGTCGTGCCCTGCAAAACGACAAAACCGTCTGTCAATTGAGCGCCTGCTATGGCATCGAGCGCGACTCCGGGCTGGAGCTGCGTCCCGAACCGCCGCAACTACCAGACCCGGAACAGGGGCAGCGCTTTGGCTACCTTGCCGGCATCACACCGGCGTTTGTACAGCATATCGATTTCATCTACAGCAGCGGCGGCCTGCCCTTCTCCAACAGTCCCCATAACCACATAAGCGGTTGGATGCGGTTTTCCGAGCCACCCGCCACGTTCGGCAATGCCCACCTGGTGGCCTTGATTGATGCCTGGCCCCCCACGGTGATCCAGAAGCTGAAACGGCCCTGTCCCTGCGCAACCGTTACCTGGAGCCTGGAGCTGGCTTACCCTCTGTCATTATTGGAGCAGCCACTGGATGGCAGCGAATGGCTCTACTACGACGCCAGCATCCGCATGGCCCATCACGGTTACGCCCACACAGAGGCGATGATTTATCACCCCGATGGCCACCTGCTGGCCCTCAGCAGTCAACTGATAGCCGTCTACGATAAAAAGAACAGCCCCTGACCCGCAAGGGCGCTAGCCGGTTTCACGCATCGTTGCGGAGGGCGACGCCGTCGCCTGTTCAGGGACACGCCGGGGCTGGCGCCGCGCAAGCCCCCGCAGCACACCATGAGCGCGCCAGCCAAGCACCGCAATGGCACTGATCACCCCACTGGCAAGGGCCCCCATAAAGCCGCAGGTAAGCGTATCCTGGCCACTCAGGTAAAGCCCCTTGATGCGGGTTTTGGGGCGTAGCCATTGCTGCTCGAAGCGCGCGGGGTCATGATCGATACCGTAGATCTCACCCTGGCTATAGCCAGCAAAATGCGCCGTCGACAGCGGCGTCGATACCTCGTAGTAATCGATTTTGCCCCTCAGCTGTGGCAACTGTTCGTAGAGCACCTCCAGCAGCCGACGACCCAACTGCGCCTTCAGTGCCTCGTAGTCCTCACCCCGCTTACCCCAGGGTTTGTCCTGCCAGGGGGCGAACCACTTCCAGGGGGCCGGCGCCACCATCTCAATGGTGGCACGCCCCGGATAGCGCTGCTCCCAGCTGGGGTCCTTGGCGGAAGGGAAGGAGATATAGACCGCCGGAAAGGGGCGTCGCATATCCTGGCAGAAGTTGTCCAGATTGGCGTCATGGAATTCGTCGGGATAGATCCAGAGGTTGGTGCGCTCTAAGCCAAGGGATGAAGAACTCTCACGAATGCCAATATAAACCCCTACGTGGGCCATCGCCGGCCGCACCCCGTGTAATTTCTCCCGATAACCTCCAGCTCGAGCGGCGGAATCCGGCAGCAGTCGATTGAAGGTGTTAAACACCCCCACCGTACTGATCACCCTTGGGGAGCGGATCTCCAGCCCATCGACCATGCGCACACCAACGGCACGCCCCCCCTCCACCAAAATCTGCTCGACCCGGGCGTAGGTAAAGAGTTCACCACCGGCGGCCCGGATAGGTTTCAGCAGGCTGGCAGCAATCTGTGAGGCTCCGCCCACCGGATAGTAGCCGCCATTCAGGTAGTGACGGGCTATCAGGGCATGGATCAGGAAACTGGACTTTTTGGGGGGTAGGCCATTATCGCCGTACTGGCCACAGAGTACCGCTATCAGCTTTTCGTTGGCGGTCAGGTCCCGCAGCACCTGATAGGTGGGGCGATTAAAACAGTCGGGTAACGGCCAGATAAGCCGCCGCAGGGAAACGGCCCAGCGGGGCAGCAGCTTGTCGAGGCTGAAGCCGGGCATCGCCTTGGAGACCCGGCGAATCAGCTCAAGGTAACGGTCGATCGCCATGGCCTCTTCAGGAAAACGCTCCACCAACCCCTCCCGAAAGGCCTTCTCGCCCGCCCGCAGATCGAAGCGTTCGCTACCCATCAAAAAGCGATCGTAATTGTCGCCCATATAGGCCCAGCGCAGCTGGCGATCGGAGAGATAGTCGCAGAGCCGGCTGGCCACCGTACCCCGGTGACCGACATCACCGATGTAGTGCACGCCCACATCCCACTCATATCCCTTCCGGCTGTAACTGTGGCTGAAGCCGCCGGCGGTGTAGTGCTGTTCGAGCACCAAAACCCGCTGCCCGCTCTTGGACAGGCAGACCCCGGCGGCCAGGCCGGCCGGGCCGGAACCAATGATAATGGCATCGAAGTGCCCCTCGACCCGCCCCCGGCGGTATCGCCTTCCAATGCGGAGGGGGTTGCCCTGTGCCTGCGCTTCTGTCATATCGCTTCCTGCGCTGGAGTGATGAAAAAGGCGGGCCTAATCCCCGCAGGGTGCCCAACGCCCACCCGAGTGTAAACCAGTAGCCCAGGCACCGCGAGGAAGCCTGCACCGGGTTAGGTTCACTGCAGGGGTCGACGGGAAAATAGCCAGGCCAGGATCGCCCCCGACACCAGATGCCATACGCCCCACCAGGCCGCCACCAGCGCCATATGACCATTGCCATCAAAAAAGGCAAAGATAATCGCCAGCCCCAGTCCATTGTTCTGGATACCCACTTCGAGGGTGATAGCCCTGCGGTCAACCACCGACAGTCCCCCTGCTCGTGAAACCAGATAGCCGATGCCCAACGCCATGGCATTGTGGAGCGTGACCAGCAGCAACACCGGCGCCATAACGACGCTGAAGAGTTGCAGGTTGCCACCGATGCCCGCCAATACAAAGGTGAGCAGGGCCATCAGCGAAAACACCCGCAGCGGCTTCATCAGCCCGTGGGCAAATCCCGCCCAAAAGTGACGAACCATCAACCCCACCAGCAGCGGGATCAAAAGGATCATCAGCAGGTTGAGAATAAACTCCCCGCGGTCGATATCGAAGGCCCGCAATAACTCGCTGGTATCGCTGTTGATGCTGGCCCAAAAAAGGAAGTTGATCGGCAGCATTAGCATGGCGATCGAGGAGGAGATCGCCGTCATCGAAACCGACAGTGCCACGTTGCCCTTGGCCAGGCTGGTAAAGAAGTTGGACATGCCGCCCCCCGGGCAACAGGCCGCCATCAGCAGGCCCAGGGCGATGCCCGGGTGCATCGGCACCAGGCTAATCAGTACCCAGGTCGCCGCCGGCAACACCAGCAGCTGGGCCAGCGCTCCCACAAAAATTGCGCGGGGCTGGCGCAGCACCGCAATAAAGTCGGCCACCCTTAACTCGAGGGCGATACCAAGTGTGATCAGGGCAAGAATACTGTTGAGAAGCCACTGTTGGCTCTGGTCGTAACCTATGATTGGCTCCATCCTTCGACTCCGTCAGGATTCCACTTCGCCACGGGTCTGGCGCACCATGACCCACTCATAAAGGCGGGGAGAGAGACGGCTGAGGAACCAGGCGAAATAGGCGACCTTGCCCAGCAGAAGGCGTCGCTGTTGCCGCTCCATGGCGGTCACGATGGCCGCCGCGGCCTCCCCGGGCATCATCACCCGACCGGCGGTCGCTGATGCCTGTCCCGGGCGAGCCACCCCCTGGGGCGCGGATGCCGGGCGCTGCACGGGCTGGGTCTGGATAAAGGCCGGACACACCGTCAGCACCCGCACCCCCGTCTCCGCCAGCTCCACGCGCAGGGTGGAGAGAAACCCCTCAAGGCCGTGCTTACTGGCGCTGTAGGCACTGCGACCATAGAGAGGTGAAAAGCCGGCCACACTGGAGAGCCCGACCACCATCCCCCGGCGCTGGATGATAGAGGGGAGAGCCGCCTGGGTCACATTGATGCTGCCCAGAAGGTTGATGTCGATAACTCGCCGGAGACCCTCCAGCTCGCTGACGTCGAAGCGGCTGAAATGGGTCACCCCGGCGTTATTGATCAGCACATCGATCGCCGACCACTCGGCGATCACCTGCTCCACCACCCGCGCGCAGGCCTGGGGGTCGGTAACATCAAGTCGATGGGTTTTCAGGCGATCGCCTCCCAGCTCTTCTACCAACTGGGCCAGCGACTGCTCGTCCACGTCGGCGGCGACGACTCGCGCCCCCTTGCCCAACAGTTCGGCACACAACGCTTTGCCCAGGCCACCGCTGGCCCCGGTCACCAATACCACTCGATCTGCTAATGGGTACATCTGATCACTCTCCGCGACGCCGGTCTGTGCTGGAGCGCAACCGACCGGCCTGTTATTCTTTTTGCGCAGTGTAGGTGCTCCCTGAGCGTCCTGTCATTAACTCAGGTTAACCCGCCATGCGCTACCCAACCGCTTATAAAACCCTGTGCGACTTCTTCCCCCTGCCGCTCAACCAGTGGCTGGAGCTGGAGTCGGAGGTGGGGGAGCGACAGCTGCACAAAGGCGAGTGGCTGCTGCAACCGGGTGAGCGACCCACCATGGCGTACCAGGTATGCGACGGCCTGTGTCGCAGCTATTACCTATCCCATGAGGGCAAGGAGTTCACCAAACACTTCCACGGCCCGGGCGAGTTACTGGCGCCATTGGCGGAGCTGATCACCGGCGAACCCTCCCGAGGGTACATACAGGCGGTGACTCCGGCCCGTGTGCTGACTCTGCCCTACCTCAGTCTTACCCGGCGATACCAGGGCGACCGCTGCTGGCTGGAGCTGGGGCGCCGGTTAGCCGAACATATTTTTTTGCAAAAGGAGGTGCGCGAATTTGAACTGCTGCAACTCAATGCCGAACAGCGCTATGGTCGCTACCTGGAGCGTTTCTCCGAGCTGGTCGAGCAGACTCCCCAGTATATGATCGCCTCCTATCTGGGGATCACCCCGGTGGCCCTCAGCCGACTGATCTCGCGCCGAAAAAACGCCTTACAGGCCGGGACGGATCCGCGCTAGACCGGCTTGGTGGCGCTCAGGTAGATGCCAACCACCAGCATCGAGATCATTGAGATCTGCACCCCCATATAGATCAGGGCCCACAAGCCCGCGGACTTGCCTTCGTTGACGGCACGAATCACCGTCACCCGGTAAAAGATCCAGCTGGAGAAGTAGACGATCAACCCGCCTATTCCCCAGATCACGTAACCTGAGCCCATCAGCAGATAGCTCATGACCAGGAAGCTGGGAGAGGTGAGAAGTACGTAGGTCAGCTGATTGTTGTAATTCATAAATTGCCTGTTGTTGTTATTGTGTCGTGGGAGGGCCCCAACCAGAGCCGATGCTAGCAGCGCCTTCGCTTCCCTCTAATTAGACCTTTCGCTATCAACCGCCGCTGCGCTTGGCATCGTAACCGCGCTTTTTCAGCTCTGCCAGCAGCAGTTCAGCGTGTTCTCCCTGGATCTCAATGACCCCATCCTTGACGGCTCCGCCGGTCCCACAGCGCTGTTTGAGCTGCTTACCCAGCTCCTTGAGGGCTTTCTCCTCCAGCGGCAGGCCGCTGATGGTGGTGACGGTTTTACCACCACGCCCCTTGGTTTCACGGCGCACCCTGACATGACCATCACCGACCGGGCTCTTGTTACTGTCATCCTCTCCTGGCTTGATGCGTCCACCATCGGTTGAGTAGACCAATCGACTGTTACTCATCTTTTCCTGTTACCCCTTAACCCTGAGCCAGCAATGCACGGAGATCGATAATGGCGGCGTTAGCGCGGGAGATATAAGACGCCATCACCAAAGAGTGGTTGGCCAACACCCCGAAACCGCTACCGTTCAGCACCATGGGACTCCACATGGTCTCCTGGGTCGCTTCCAGCTCGCGTACAATTTGGCGCAGCGACACCAATGCGTTCTTGTCCTGCAGCACATCAGCGAAGTCTACCTCGATGGCCTGCAGTATATGGATCAGGGCCCATGCGCTACCGCGGCTCTCATAAAAAACGTCGTCGATCTGCAGCCAGGGAGTTTTCACCACCAGCTCAGCGCCGGTGGCGGTGGACTGGGTGGCGCTCCGATCTCCGGCCAGGTCGGTATTAACCCGCACCTGACCAACGCTGGCGCTGAGACGCTGGGACAGGCTACCGAGGCGAGCGCTTACATCCGCAAGCCAGTTATTGAGATTGTCGGCTCGGGTATAGAACTGTGCGTTGGGCTGCTGGGGGTCGGAGAGGCGGTCCAGATAGCGACGCAGCAAGCGAATACCCCGGCGGTACTCCTTCTCCGACGAGGGGAGCATCCAGCTGTTGGCATCGAAGTTGAACTGCGGCTCGGCAATCGCCAGATCCGGATCCTCCTTGGACTGGCTCTGGGAGCGACTCAGGTCCTTGCGCATTCCCCGTGACAGATCCCGAATCTGGATCAGTACCCCGTACTCCCAGCTCGGCATGTTGTCGAGCAATAGCCCCGGGGGGAAAAGGTCGTTACGCAGGTACCCCCCAGGCTTGTTCAGCAGCGTCTCTGACACCCGCACCAGGGTTGCCGTGGTGGTATAACCGGGCACCAGCTGGCGCTGCTGCTCGGCGGCCATCTGGCTGGCGTTTTCGCGTACCGAGAAGGCGTCCGGCTCGACACTCCAGTAGATGCCCAGCGCAATCACCAGCACCCCATAGATCAATACCAGGGCAAACAGCGTCCTGCCCAGCCATGAGCCACCGACGCTTGCACGCCGGTCGGCTATATAATCCATCCATCGGTCCTTGAGAGCTGACAGTGCCATTGTGGTGGTTTCCTCTGTGGGTCAAACGGGCCGTTTTGAGGCCGCCATAAGTGTAGTCGCTGCGCTGCCGATAGTAGCACAGCCTCGCTGCAGGCTAGCCGTTGGAACCCGGCTTTTGCTGCAAGCGGACCCGGGGTTGGGAACCGATCTCGAAATTCCCGCGCAGGCGTCCGGTGGCCCCCTGTTGCATCTGCTGGAATATCCAGCGCCCATCAACATCCCGCGGAGCGATGATCAGGAACACCGCCTGCTTCAGCTCCACTTTTCGCCCCACTTCGGCGAGATGGGCGGCCAGCTTAGCACTGCGCTGGCGCAACTGCGCGGGGTCAATGGGGAACTCATTATCGGCCGAATCCACCGCACCGGCACCCGCCAGCCGAGCCTGAGCCTCAATCACTTTGGGGGAGTTGGGAGACACCAGGCGCGCGCGGTCAAGGTAGACCTGCGCCTTGGCCAGGTCACCACGACCCATGGCGGAACGGGCCCATCCCAGATAACTGTCCACGATTCGCTGTAGCCCCTGTTGGGCCTCCAGGTTACCGGGCTGCAACCGCAGGACATCCTGGTAGCGGTTGAGGGCATTATCTCCTTCAGGGGTGGTCAGCTGCTGGCGCGCCATAGCCTCGTCAGCTTCCAGTAGTAACCAGGCGATACGTGACTGCAGGCGCTGCTCCTCGCTCAAGGGGGCAGGCGCAGTGGCACTCTGGGTGCGAATACCCTCAAGGGCACACCCCGACAACAGCGATAACGCCAGCAACAACAGCACTCTTACCCTGATCACCCCAAACACCCCTTTACCCGACGACTAAAACGCCCATTAACTCACCGCTAACGGGAGCCCGTCAACACAGAGTCCCCAACGGGGACCGAAATCTAGACCCGGATCATCGGTTCCCCCCGGGGTCTGTGGTAAGATTGAAACCTTGTCGCCCATTATGGTGTCTTAACTGGCAGGCTCGCCCAACCGCGGGCCAACCCACGTGACGCCCCTGGTCCCATTGATGAGCCCCGATGAGAACCCTAACCTCCCTGCTAATTCTGATGACCGCCCTGCTGGCCACACCGGCCTACAGCGCCGTGTTCAGCAACCTGTTCAGTGACGCCAACTCCAATGCCAGCGAATTTCTTCCGGTCGAGGAGGCGTTTCAGGTAGATGGTAGCCTCGACGGCGAACTGGCTAACATCCGTTTCCGCGTCACCGAAGGTCACTACCTCTACAACAACCGATTCAAGTTTGTCACCGTTGAGGGGGACAGCAGCCTGCAACCTGCCCAGCTCCCGCCGGGTAAACCCAAGTACGACCAGTTCCAGCAGCAGGAGCTGGAAGTCTACACCAGCGATGTCACTATCCCGCTGGTTATCCCCGGGGCAAGTGACTTCCTGGAACTGGACGTCACCTTCCAGGGCTGTGCCGACGCAGGGCTCTGCTATCCCCCCCACACCCAGCGCATCGCCCTGCTCAACCAGCCCGGCAGTGCACAGCTGGCGGACAGCAGTGCGGCACCCCGCAACGCAGCCACCGAAGACCAGCAGTTTACCCGTCTCCTCAGTGACAGCAGCTGGCTGGTGATCATCGGTCTGTTCCTGATCGCAGGACTGGGGCTGACCTTTACCCCCTGTGTATTGCCGATGGTGCCCATTCTCTCCAGCCTTATCGTCGGTAATGGCCAACACCCCCCGAGCCGGGGACACACCATCGCCTACAGCAGCGCCTATGTGCTGGGCATGGCCCTGACCTTCGCCATTGCCGGCACCCTGATGGGCTATTTTGGCGCCGGTCTCAACCTGCAGGCCAAACTGCAATCACCCTGGGTACTGATCCCCTTTGCCGGACTCTTCGTGCTGCTGTCGCTGTCGATGTTCGGCTTCTATGAACTGCAGCTGCCCAGCGCCCTGCGAAACCGGGTCCAGAGCCTTAACGAGCGCTCCCGGGGTGGCAGCCTGGGCGGCGCCCTGCTAATGGGGGTACTCTCATCGCTGGTGGTTTCACCCTGTGTTACCGCCCCCCTGGCCGGTGCCCTGGTCTATATCAGTACCACCGGTGACGCCCTGCTGGGGGGCTTTGCCCTCTTTGCCCTGGGGCTCGGCATGGGCATCCCGCTGCTGATCCTGGCCGTAGGAGGCAGCAGCCTGCTACCCAAGGCGGGGGCCTGGATGGAGAGCGTCAAGGCGGTGTTTGGGGTGATGCTGTTGGGGGTCGCGATCTGGATGCTGGAACGGCTATTGCCGGGCCCCGTCACCCTGCTGCTGTGGGCAACCCTGCTGGTGGTATCGGCCATCTTCATGGGAGCCCTGCGGCTTGACGGACAACGCGGCTGGCCCGCCCTCTGGCAGGGGTTGGGTTTGATCATGCTGATCTACGGCGGCTGCCTGGTGATCGGTGCCGCGCAGGGTAACGTCGACCCGCTACGCCCCCTGCAGCTCAACTGGAGCACCGCCAGCGCCAATACCTCTAACCCCGGCGCACCGGCCCTGGAGTTCCGATCCGTCAGCAGCCTGCCGGAACTCCAGCGCGCCGTCGATGAGGCACGAGCACAACAGATGCCGGTCTTTGTCGACTTCTATGCCGACTGGTGCATCTCCTGCAAGATCACCGAGCGGGAGATCTTCCCGCAGCCGGCGATCTACAACCAGCTCACGCGTTTCACCCTGATTCGCGCCGATGTAACCGACAACCAGCAGGCTCAACAGGAGCTGCTGAAAGCCTTCAAATTGTTTGGCCCCCCTGCTTTCCTTTTCTATGACCGCCAGGGTAGCGAGCTGGTCCACCTGCGTGTGCAGGGGGAGCCCTCCGCGGAGTCACTGCGCACCACCCTGCAACAGGCGCTGGCCGAGAGCTAGGCGCTAGGGCATCCCTTAAGGTGCGTGACCTCAGGGTCACGCACCCGTCCCAAAACACAACCCGGTCACAATTACGCTCTATGTAACCCTGCAGTAACCTCCTGTTACAAGCCTGTTATGGACTTTTGCCGGCAAGATCGGTCAAAATCCTTACCATTCACCACGACATACACCCCTTTCGCTAGAGATCCCGGTCCATGGCAAGCATCCTCGTACTCAATGGCCCCAATCTCAATCTGTTGGGTACCCGCGAGCCGAAGATTTACGGCGCCACCACCCTGGATGAGATCAACAGCCGGCTGATTCGCCAGGCCCAGGAGGCCGGGCATCACCTGCAATGCCTGCAAAGCAACGCCGAGTACGAGCTGATCGAACGCGTCCACGACGCCCGCCGCGAAGGGATCCAGTTTATTGTGATCAACCCCGCTGCTTTTACCCACACCAGCGTTGCGCTGCGCGACGCCCTGGCGGCGGTGGAGATCCCCTTTATCGAAGTGCACCTGTCCAACGTGCACCAACGGGAGCCCTTTCGCCACCACTCCTACTTCTCCGACCTGGCGGTCGGCGTGATTTGTGGCCTGGGCCCCCAGGGGTACGAACTGGCACTTCAGGCCGCCCTGGCCCAGATCGATCAGGGCGTTTAACGATTACCCGCAGGCACGCCTGCCTCCACTACTGAATAAAAGAGACACATCATGGACATCCGAAAAGTTAAAAAACTGATTGAGCTGCTCGAAGAATCCGGTATCGACGAACTCGAGATCAAAGAGGGTGAGGAATCCGTACGCATCAGCCGCAACTCTGGCCGCGCCCTGAGCGCCGCCCCCGTGGCCGCCCCTGTGGCCGCCGCGGCTCCGGCTCCGGCTGCCCCCGCGCCAGCCGCACCCGCCGAGAAGGAAGCCGCACCCGCCCACAAAGGACACCTGGTCACCAGCCCGATGGTCGGCACCTTCTACAGTGCGCCCTCTCCCGGTTCCGCCAACTTTGTTGAGGTGGGCCAGCAGGTGAAGGTGGGTGACACGCTCTGCATCGTCGAAGCGATGAAGATGATGAACCAGATCGAAGCCGACAAAGCCGGCGTGATCGAGGCAATCCTGGTGGAAAGCGGTCAGCCGGTCGAGTTTGGCCAGCCCCTGTTCGCCATCGTCTAAATCGTTTACCGACCCGGACAGGATCCTACCATGCTGGAAAAAGTGCTCATCGCCAACCGAGGCGAAATTGCCCTCCGCATCTTGCGAGCCTGCAAGGTGCTGGGCATCAAAACCGTTGCCGTCCACTCCGAAGCGGACCGTAACCTCAAACACGTGCGCCTGGCCGACGAATCCGTCTGCATTGGCCCCAACAGCCCCACCAACAGCTACCTCAATATTCCGGCGATCATAGCGGCGGCCGAGGTAACCGACTCAACCGCGATCCACCCCGGCTACGGCTTCCTCGCCGAAAATGCCGACTTCGCCGAGCAGGTGGAGCGCAGCGGGTTCACCTTTATCGGCCCCAGCGCCAAGGTGATCCGCATGATGGGTGACAAGGTCTCCGCCATCAAAGCGATGCGCAAGGCCGGCGTACCCACGGTTCCCGGTTCCAACGGTGCTCTCAACAACGACCCCGAGCGCACCATCAAGCTGGCCCGCGAGATCGGCTACCCGGTGATCATCAAGGCTGCCGCTGGTGGCGGCGGACGGGGTATGCGTGTGGTGCATGGCGAAGCAGCCCTCCTCAGCTCCATCAGCATCACCCAGAGCGAGGCCTCGGCCGCCTTCGGCGATGGCACCGTCTACATGGAGAAGTTCCTGCAGAACCCCCGCCACGTCGAGATCCAGGTACTGGCCGACGGCAAGGGCAACGCCGTGCACCTGTTTGACCGCGACTGCTCGCTGCAGCGCCGTCACCAGAAGGTTCTGGAGGAGGCTCCAGCCCCCGGCATTCCCGATGATATTCGACAGCAGGTAGCGCAGAGCTGCGTGCAGGCCTGCATCGACATCGGCTACAGCGGCGCCGGCACCTTCGAGTTCCTCTATGAGGATGGCGGTTTCTACTTTATCGAGATGAATACCCGGGTTCAGGTGGAGCACCCGGTCACCGAAATGATTACCGGTGTGGATATCGTCAAGGAGCAGCTACTGATCGCCAGCGGCCAGCCGCTCTCCCTCAAGCAGGAGGAGATCAAGATCAACGGTCACGCCTTCGAGTGCCGTATCAATGCCGAAGATCCCAAGACCTTTATGCCCTGCCCCGGCACCGTGACTCGTTATCACTCGCCCGGAGGCTTCGGCGTACGGACCGACACGCACCTCTACAGCGATTACACGGTTCCCCCCTACTACGACTCCCTGGTCGCCAAGGTGATCACCCACGGTGACACCCGCGATGTGGCCCTGCGCCGCATGCGCCAGGCACTGGAAGAGATCGTGATTGAGGGCATCAGCACCAACATCCCGCTGCAGCAGGAGCTGGTGCGTGACGCGGCCTTTATCACCGGCGGGGTGAACATCCACTACCTGGAGAAGAAGCTCTCCGAATAGGCAATCCCTGCGGGATCACCCAATAAAAAACCCGATCGATGATCGGGTTTTTTATTGGGCCTTAGGGCGCCTCGTCCGGGGAGTGGGCTGCCAGCAACGCCAACAGCTCCGGTTCCGGCAGGGGGCGACTGAACAGGAAGCCCTGCATGGAGTAACACCCCTCGCGCAACAAAAACTCCCGCTGGAACTCCGTCTCGATTCCCTCGGCGACCACCTTCAGTTCCAGCGTTTCGGCCAGCGCAATGACCGCCCGGGTAATTGCCCGATCCTGGCTATCCTCGGCAATATCACGGATAAAGGAGCGGTCAATCTTCAGGGTATCGATCGGGAAGCGCTTGAGGTAAGCCAGGGAGGAGTAGCCGGTGCCAAAATCATCCAGCGCCACCGTGCCCCCCAGGGCCTTGATCTGGGCCAACACCTGCAAAGCCTGCTCCGGCTCGTGCATCAGCATACTCTCGGTCAGCTCCAGCTCCAGCAGTGACGGTTCCAGACCCGATGTCTGCAATACCCGCTCGATACGCTGGCACAGTTGGTTATCATTGAACTGACGGGCCGAGAGATTGACCGCCACCGACAACGAAGTGCCGCAGTTACGGTTGATCCGCACCATCGCATTGCAAGCCTCTTCCAGCGCCCAGGCGCCAATCTGGGAGATCATGCCGCTGTCTTCGGCAACCGGGATAAACTCCGCCGGGGAGACCAGTCCCCGCTCGGGATGACGCCAGCGAATCAGGGCCTCCACCCCGAAAACACGGGAATCCGCCAGCAGCACCTTGGGTTGGTAGAAGAGCTCAAATTCGTTGCGAGTGCAGGCCCTGCTCAGCTCCGCTTCCAAAGATAACCGCTGGTGTGCCGTGGCATTGAGGGTGCTGGTATAAAACCGAAAGCTGTTTTTCTCCTCCATCGCCTTGAACAGGGCCGCCTCGGCATTGCGCAACAACGACTGGGCATCCTGACCATCCTGCGGGTAGACGGCAATACCGATACTGCAGGTAAGGTTGACACTCAGGGTGTCCAGATCCATGATCCGGGAGACCGCCTCCATCAGTTCGTACGCCTTGGGAGCAACATCATCAAGACTGGTCAGGTCGCTTAACACAACCGCATAGTTATCCGACTCCAGGCGGGCAACGGTATCCCCCTTACGGGTAACCCCCTCCAGTCGCTGACCGATCCGTTTAAGCACCTGATCGGACACCACCATCCCCACACTTTGGGTCAATAGCCGGAAGCGATCCAGATCCACCATCATCAGCGCAACCACCTGGCCACGACGCTGCGCCTGAATCAACGCCTGGCTCAGGCGATCGCGCATCAGTGCCTTGTTCGCCAGACCGGTTAACTGGTCATAATTACTCAGGTTTTCCAGTTGCTGTTCATAGCTTTTCCGCTCCGAGATATCACTCACCACGGCAATATAATGGTTGATGATCCCTGCAGAGTTGGTGACGGGGGCCACCGACAGCTCGGCCCAGAACAGGCTTCCGTTTTGGTGGTAGCCCCCCACTTCAAGGGTGGTGCCCTCCCCTTCCGCTACCGCCGCCTGGATTCTATCGAGGCTGGTACTATTGGCATCGTTAAATAGCAGGCGGAAGGCGTTTTTCCCTTGTAGTTCAGCAAAGCTGTATCCCGTGATGGTCTCAAAAGCGGGGTTGGCATAGACCAGGGGGAAACCGGGGTCGGTCACGTCCATTATGGCTATACCATCGCCGGCTGCGGAAATGGCCCGATCCATCAGCTGCAACCGGTCTTCGGTGCTTCGTCGCTCGGTGACGTCCAGCAAGGTACCGACCACTGAAGCCTTCCCCTCATGCTCAGTGCGTGCGCCATAGACATCGACCCAGACCCGGGCCCCATCCTTGCGCTCACCAATAAAGTCATAATGGATGCTGTGCACCTCACCCTTGACGCGCTGAGATAAATTGAACTCAACTCGCTCACGGTCTTCTGGTGAGACTAAATCACGTACCGAGCGCTGACCCACGATCTCCCCTGGCTGGTAGCCGAACACCCGATGCATCTCAGGGTTGGCATACACAAACTGGCCATCCTGAATCATATAGATGCCAACCATAGAGTCCTCAGCCAGGGAGCGAAACTGGGCTTCACTCTCCTTTAGCGCTAGTCGTGTACGCTGCATGACCATCCCGAAGGCGAGATCTTCGGCCAGCTCCTCCATGAGGGTACGCAGCTGCGGATCAAAGGCATTTTCATTGCGGCTGCAGATCCACAGGCAGGCATCAACCTGAAGCGACGAGCCTGATACCGGAAGCACAATAGCACTCAGAATCTGCTGCTGGCTGAGAGCCAAGGGGACGTCCAATGACTCATCCGCCTGTAACACCAGTGTCGAGGAGGCGTCACGAGCCCGGCAGGAAAGGTCAAAGATTTCAGGCTGGAGGAATACTGGCGCCAGCCGCTGGCCGGCATCACCCGCCAGCGCCATCGGCTTGAGCGCAGCAGGTTCCAGTCGGCCCAGCCAGACCATCTCGTACTCCCCTTGACGGGCGATCAACCCCATCACCCGCTCCAGCAGCTCCCCCTCGGACTGCGACCGCACCAGCGCCTTGTTGCAGGAGGAAAGGAGCGCCATCATACCGTTGATGCGGCGCAGGTTGGCTTCGGAGTGGTGCAGCTGTGACAGGTCCTCCTTGATCGCCACAAAATGGGATATTTCACCGTCTTCCCCCCTAATCGGGGCAATGACCTGGTTTTCAACCACCTCCCGCCCATCGCGGGCGCGGTTAATCATTAACCCTCGCCAGACCCGACCGGACTTGATGGTACTCCAAAGCTGCCTGAAGTGTTCAGCGGGCGTATGCTCACTTTTTATCACCCTGGGGGTCAAACCGAGGACCTCTGTCAGCGAGTATCCCATCCGTCTGCAGAACTCAGGGTTAACGTATTCAATACACCCTTCGGCATTGGTAATAACAATGCTCATCGGTCCCTGCTCAACCACCTGCGACAGCACCATCAGTTGGCTATCATCCCGCTCGCGCTGTAGCTCGGCGGCGGCTCGCGAGGAGAATATGGTGAGCAGGTTTTCAACCCGAGCGACATCGGTCAACGGCTGTCGAGAGAGCACCACAAGAATACCGAGCACCTTACCCGAAGCATCCAGCAGAGGGGCCCCAACGTAACCCCGGATTCCCTGCTCAGCCAGTTCCCGGTCCCTGGAGAACTGCAGGTGAACGTCATCCGCGTAGCTGCACACCCCTTGATCGAGAAGATTTTCACAAGGGGTATTGGCCAGTTCGTAGGTAAAGTTATCTGCCAGTTCGCCCTGGGAGCAGACCGCACAGGTAGTCACCCGAGTCCCGTCTTCCGACAGGCGTCCGACAAAAGCGATGTCGACATCCAACGCCTGGGCAAGATGAAAGGTCAGGGACCTGAAGAAGGAGTCCCCAGTCTGGGCCGACACCCCTTTAGCAACGTTTTCCAACTGGCGAGCAAAATCATGCCGATCGCTCACATCAATGGTAAGTCCGCTGACTCCCTCAATATCCCCGTTGGCGTCATACAGCGGGCTGTAGTGAGTCTCAATCCAGCGCCCCTGTATTTGACTGATCTCGCTGCCCGATACTCCCTCAAGCGCCCGGTTGATTCCCTGCTGTTTGGCCTCATCCCCACTGAACAGTGAAGCGGCTGACTGCCCTACCCAGGTAGCCTCGCTGCCACCAAAGAGAGCTAACGCCTTGCCTTCGACATGCAACAGGCAACCCTCGGCATCGACTACCCATACCAATACGGGGAGGTGCTCAAGCACCATCTTTGCCTGAAGGTCGACCGCGGCAGGGCGGCCAGAGTACACCCTCGTGTCACTCATGCGTTTAATCCAGCCTTTTGAGGAAGTTATTACACCCTAACACTGCAGTCCGAGTCATTATAGTCGCATCAATACTGCTTGCTCCCGGGCTCCCGGCAACCGTCTATTGCTGACCCCAGCCACTAGACGTAAAAACTTTTGATCAGGCGCGAGAGGCCAACGGTCCAGTCGTTGGCATGAATCCCGAACGTATGGAGCAGGCGGGTACTGTCGAGGCGACTGTTGAGGGGGAATTTGCGGGACTCATCATCGACCGCGGCCGTCAGTACGTTCAACTGGTCGGTGGCCACCTCATCGTACTCGGCCACCTCGCGCAAAATGGTGCGCGCCAGTTCGCTTTCGCTGACGGCATTCACCCCGCCGTAGTGGTAGGTACCCCAGGGTTCGGCACCACAGTCAAGCTGCTGAATGACCGCCGTGATCACCCGTGCGGCATCATCAGCCGGGGTCGGATTACCATAACGATTTCCCAGCACGTTGAAGGGGCTGGGATTCTTGAGCTGGTCGATAATATTACGCAGCAACTCAAACTTGCGCTCGCTGATCATCCAACCCACCCGCAGGATAATGTGCCGCGGGCAACGTTCGCGTATCTGCTGCTCTCCCTGCCAATAGCTCCCCCCCAACACCCCCAACGGGTTGACCGCATCCTTTTCGGTGTAGGCGTCGTTCTTCTTGCCATCGAACACCATGTAGGAGGAGATCTGGAAAAGGATGGATCCATACTGGCTACAAAGCGTGGCCAGCTCTGCCACCGCGTCCCGATTGAGGGCGAAGCAGCGCGAAGGCTCGGTTTCGGCCTGGTCGGCATTCCGGTAACCGGCGGCATTGACCAGAATATCCGGCCGATAGCTGTCAAACACCTCCTGCAGCTGGCGACTGTCGGTCAGGTCGAGCAACTCCCGTGAGGGAGCGAAATACTCCAACGAGCTGTCATCGAGTCGCTGTTGCAGTCGGCTGCCGGTTTGTCCGCTACCACCAATAATCAGAATTTTCATCGGCTGTTGCTGTCTGTCCTTCCCGGATTGACGGGTTACCCCCGTTCCCGCCCCGATCACAGGGGGGTGAGTACCTGCCATAGTACCCCAGTGTTGCGCTGCGCAGAACCACCGACAACCAGGTTATGCAGCCCTTCGTAGGCACAATTACCTATTGGTTCGCCCCGCAGGTCGCCGGATAATTGTTGATCCGCCCGATTACCCCGTAGAGGATGGGTTGTCGGGCCAAAACCCGGGACAGGTACAGCGTGCACGCATCCATTCGCCAGAAGATTATTCTTTTTACCGTGGTCCCGATCACGTTGATCTACGTGGTGATTTTTGGCACCGGCCTGATCCAGGGGCAGCAGCGGGCCACAGCGGAGACCGAGAAGCGTCTCACCCAGATGGCCTGGCACTACGCCAGCAAAGTGGATGGCCATATGCGCGAGCTGGCGCAGATCGCCCGCAGTACCGCCATTTTCCTGGAGAGTAACCCCGACCAGTCAGCGCAACAGCTTTACGAACTGTTGCGCACCAACGTGCGCCAGAGCTCGACCGTCTACGGCGCCGCAGTGGCCTTCGTCCCCGGAGGCTATGATGATAAGCCGTTGTTTGCCCCCTACGCCTACCGCGACGACAACCGGGTCGAGGCGCTGGACCTGGCCGCCATCGGCTACGACTACACCCAGGGCGACTGGGAGTGGTGGGAGACCCCCCAACGCAGTTGGCAGGGGACCTGGACCGCCCCCTACCGCGACGCCACCCCGGCCGAGCCCGAGGTTACCACCTTCGCCACCCCCTTCTACCGCAATGGTCGCTTCCGCGGGGTCACCAGCATCGACCTCAAACTGGAGACTATCGCCTCCATCCTGCCCCAGGACACCGAGCCGGGATTGCGCTTTGTTATCATCAACCGCACCGGAGACCTGGTCTACAGTGCCCGTTCGGCGGTAGTCGGTGACAACCTGATCCGCATCGCCGCCGAAGGCCACAACCGCGAGCTGCTGGCCCTGGCCGGCAATATTCTCTCCGGCGAAACCGGCACCACCCAGACCCGGCGCATCCGCCTCGGCGATGAGCAGCTGTGGGTCAGCTACGCGCCTATCCAGTCCTCCGATTGGGCACTGGCAGCCTTCCTGCCGGAATCGGTCGCACTGGCTGCGGTTCGCCGCGAAGCGGGGATCGAGGCGACTCTGCTGGTGCTCTCCCTGCTGCTGATCATCGCCTCGGTGTGGGTGGTATCCGGGCTGATTTCGCAGCCGATCATCCAGCTGCAACGGGCGGTGCACAAAGTTGCCGAGGGCAAGCTGGATACCGAGCTGGCGATCAACAGCCGCGATGAGATCGGCGTACTGGCCAGCAGCTTTACCCGAATGTCCCGCCAACTGGTGGCCCGTGAGGAGGCGCTGCGCCAGGCCCGCGAGAATAACCTCGGGCGCCTGGTGGAGGGGATGCAGGGCAACTACTTCTATTTCGTCATGAACCGCAACGCCGAGGTGACCTACGTCTCCCCATCAGTGACCGACACCCTGGGGATCGAGGTACAGGCCTTTATCGACACCCACCAGCAGCTGTTCAATGATCCGCTCCACAACCCCCACGCCAGCCGCTACGCCCACCAGGTGCTGACGGGCGAGAACCTGGACCCGGTCGAACTGCGGGTTCAGCATCCCGATGGCCAGCCCCGCTTTATCGAGGTGTACGCCGTGGCGGTCTCCGATGCCGACGGGACGATCACCGGCCTGGAGGCGATCGCCCGGGATATCACCCGTGCCAAGCAGACCGAACAGGCAGTGATCCGTGCCCGCGACGAGGCGGAGGCGGCCAACCACGCCAAAAGCCAGTTTCTCGCCAACATGAGCCACGAGCTGCGCACCCCCCTCAACGGGGTGCTCGGCTACGCCCAGATCCTGCAACGGGAGCGAGGCCTGAGCCCCGAGCAGGGCGATAGCCTGCGCGCCATCGAGGAGTGCGGCCAACACCTGTTGTCGCTGATCAACGATATCCTCGACCTCTCCAAAATCGAGGGCGGCAACCTGGAGGTGAACCAGGAGGCCATCCACCTGCGGCGGGTACTCGACAGCGTGCACCAGATGGTCAGCCAGCGGGCCGACTCCAAGGGGCTCCGCCTGGAGCTTGAGATCGATCCGCGCCTGCCCTCAGCCATCCACACCGACGGGGTCAAACTCAAGCAGGTACTGCTCAACCTGCTGGCCAATGCGGTCAAATTCACCCGCCAGGGGGGAATCTTTGTGGAGGTCAAACCCTACGGCGGCCAGCGTATTCGCTTCTGCGTCCGCGATACCGGGGTCGGCATCGCGTCCGACCAACAGAGGATGATCTTCGCCCCCTTCGGCCAGACCGCCGAAGGGCTCGAGATTGGCGGTACCGGACTGGGGCTGACCATCAGTCGCCGCCTGGTGAAGGTGCTGGGGGGCGAGCTGGAGGTCCGTAGCGTCCCCGGCCAGGGCAGCGAGTTCTACTTCAGCGTCCCCCTGATCGAAGCCCGCGAGGAGGATACCGTCGAGGAGCACTCTCCCCGCTGGCAGGAGCTGACCGATCCACGCCTGCCCGCCGGCGAGCAGTATCGGATACTGGTGGCGGACGACCAGCGCATCAATCGCGAAGTACTGACCCGCCTGCTGGAGAGGGCTGGTTTCCATACTCTGGAGGCCAAGAACGGGCAGCAGGCGCTGGAGATAATACGCGAACAGGCCCCCGACCTGGTGCTGATGGACCTGCGTATGCCGGTAATGAGCGGCCTGGAAGCGATCCATACCCTGCGCCAGGACAGCGCCTTCAACCACCTGCCGGTGATTGCCGTTACCGCCAGCGTCTACACCGACAGCCAGCAACGGCTGGCGGATTACGAGTGCGACGAGTTCGTCTGCAAGCCGTTCAACAGCGCGGAGCTGTTCACCAAGATCGCCCATCTGCTGGGGATCCATTACCAGCAGGATGCCCGTAACGATCCGCCCGGCGATCGCGAGCGTTGCCCTCCCAGTCTCTCCCCGGATCTGAGCCTGGAGATCGCCGCCCAGCTGCAGGGGGCCCTCGAGCTGGGGGATATCGAAGCGGTGCAGCGGCTGGCAAGCACCCTGGGGAACGAGCAACCCCAGGCGCAGGAGCTGGCGCGGCTGATCGACCAGCTGGCCCGCAATGTCGACTTTGAACAACTGGAGCAGCTCTGCGCCCGGCTGGCGTCCGGTCACGCCTGATTGCCCCTTGCGACCCCCTCCCCCAGCCTCCACAATAGGAGACTGACCCCATAGCCCAATAGGTAATCCCCATGGATTCGGAGACCCCTGTCGGCGACGTTGCCGATAGTTGCATCCTGCTGGTCGACGATAACCCGACCAACCTGCAGGTACTGCTGCAAACCCTCAACGGCCGCGGTTACCGCCTGCTAGTGGCCAAAACCGGGGAAAGCGCCCTGCGTATTGCGCGCAAGGCGATGCCGGCGGTGGTCCTGCTGGATATCATGATGCCGGGTATCGATGGCTACGAGGTGTGTCGCCAGCTCAAAGCCGATCCCCTTACCGAACGGATCACCATCATCTTTCTCTCCGCCCTCGACGACACCAAGGACAAGGTGAAGGGTCTGGAGCTGGGGGCGGTGGACTTTATCACCAAACCCTTCCAGTCCGACGAGGTGATCGCACGGGTCGAGACCCAGCTCAAGATCCACCAGCTTGAAGCGGCCTTGTCGGCCCGCAACCGGCAGCTGGAGGCGGAAAACGAGCGCATCCTTGAGGCGATGAGCGAGGGCATCCTGGGTATAGACATTGAGGGCAAGATCACCTTTGCCAACCGCGCCGCCTGCGACATCAGCGGCTGGAGCGAGTCACAATTGATCGGCAGCGAGTTCCACCGCCGCCTGCTGGGTCAGCCGGCCGAGGCGTTGGCCAGTCCCTCTCCCCTGCAGATCACCCTGCGTGAAGGGAGCAGCCAGCGGCTGGAGGATGTCACCTGCCTGCATCAAGACGGCACCCCCTTCGCCGCCAACCTCTCTTGCAACCCGATCATGGAGTCCGGCCAGTGCCGCGGTGCCGTGGTACTGTTTCGGGACATCACGGAACAGAAACAGCAGCAGCAGGCGCTGCAGCAGGCGCTGGATGAGATCCAGAGCCAGAAGGAGAACCTCACCCATGTTTCCCGGCTCAGCACCATGGGCGAGATGGCGGCGGGCTTTGCCCACGAGGTCAACCAGCCGCTGACCGCGATCTCCAACTACTCGCAGGTCTGCACCCGCTTCCTGCAGCGTGACCCCCTCGACCGCGAAAGCCTCACCGAGGCGCTGGAGAAGATCGGCACCCAGGCGCGGCGGGCCGGGGAGATCATTGCCCGCATCCGCAGTTTTGTGAAAAAGCCCCGTCACGTGCTGGAGGAGGTCAGCTGCAACAAGCTGATCCAGGACGTGGTGCGGCTGGCCGAGGTCGACGCCCGCAACAACTGCATGGAGATCCATACCCGCCTGGCCGACAACCTGCCCCTGCTGCGGGTCGATCCGGTACAGATCCAGCAGGTCGCCCTCAACCTGATCCGTAACGGCATGGAGGCGATGCGCGATTGCGAACGGCGCGACCTGGGTATCCTGGTGGAGACCGAGTTCCTGCCCGACACCCACCAGGTGCAGGTGTCGGTGATCGACCGCGGCACCGGCCTGCCGGCCGACGCCGAGGAGAAACTCTTCACCCCCTTCTACACCACCAAGGAGAGCGGTATGGGGATCGGCCTCTCGATCTGCGAGACCATCATCAACTCCCACGAAGGGCGGCTCTATTTCGAGCGCCACCCCGAGGGGGGCACCATCTTCCGCTTCACCCTGCCCACGGTTTAACGAAAACAGACGGCAACGAAAAAGGGCCCACATGGTGGGCCCTTTTTTTCAACGGAGGGATCCTCAGTTGTCCAGCGAGGGCAGCAACTCAGCACTCATCATGGTGTTGAACACCCCCTCCTGGATCAGGGGCACCACCGCCGCGATGTCGTCGGCGAAGTAGCGGTCCTTGTCATAGAAGGGCACCCGTGCGCGCACCCGGCTGCGCGCCAGCTCCAGCGGCTCGGAACTCTTCAGTGGCGTGCGGAAATCCAGCCCCTGACAGGCGGCCAGCAGCTCCACCGCCAGCACTCCTTCGGTGTTTTCCGCCATGTCCGCCAGGCGGCGGGCGGCGAAGGTGGCCATGGAGACATGATCCTCCTGGTTGGCGGAGGTGGGCAGGCTGTCCACCGAGGCCGGATGGGCCAGGCTCTTGTTCTCGCTGGCCAGGGCTGCGGCGGTCACCTGGGCGATCATAAAGCCGGAGTTGACGCCGCCATTGTCCACCAGGAAAGGGGGCAACTGGCTCAGGTGGCTGTCGATCAGCAGCGCCATGCGGCGCTCGGAAAGGGAGCCGATCTCGGCGATCGCCAGCGCCAGGTTATCTGCCGCCATCGCCACCGGCTCGGCGTGGAAGTTACCGCCGGAGAGGATCTCTCCCTCCTCGGCAAAGATCAGTGGGTTGTCGGAGACGCCGTTGGCTTCCACCTCGAGGATGGAGGCGGCGTGTTCGATCTGCTGCAGGCAGGCGCCCATCACCTGGGGCTGACAGCGCAGGGAGTAGGGATCCTGTACCCGGTCGCAGCAGGCGTGAGAAGCTTCGATCTCGCTGTGGCTGAGCAGCTCACGGTAGCAGGCAGCGACCGCGCGTTGTGCCCTGTGGCCGCGCACCGCGTGGATGCGGTCATCAAACGGCTTGCGGCTACCGAGGGCAGCCTCGACCGATAGCGCGCCGGTCACCATCCCGGCTGCAAACAGGTTTTCGGCGGCAAACAGCCCGCGCAGGGCGAAGGCGGTCGAGGCCTGGGTGCCGTTGAGCAGAGCCAGCCCCTCCTTGGGGGCCAGGGTCAGGGGCTCCATACCGGCCAGGGCTAGCCCCTCGCGGGCGGGCATTCGCTTACCCTCAAAGAACAGCTCACCCTCGCCCAGCAGAATGGCACTCATATGCGCCAGGGGCGCCAGGTCGCCACTGGCCCCCACCGATCCCTTGCTGGGAACCACCGGGTAGAAGCCTTTGTTGTAGAGTGCCAACAGCGCCTCGATCACCGACAGGCGGATGCCGGAGAAGCCCCGCGCCAGGGAGTTGATCTTGAGTATCATCATCAGGCGCACCACCGCCTCGCTCATCGGCTCGCCGATGCCGGCGGAGTGAGACAGGACGATGCTACGCTGCAGGGTCTCCAGCTGATCCTTCTCGATACGGGTGTTGGCCAACAGGCCAAAGCCGGTGTTGATGCCGTACACCACCTCGTTGCGGTCCAGCACCTGCTGGATCACCGCCTGGGAGCGATGGATCTGTGCCTCGCAGGCGGGATCCAGGGTCACTTCAACCCCCTCGTGGTAGACCGCGCGCAGCTGCGCCAGGGTCAGGAAGCCGGGGTTCAGTAGCAGTGTATTGCTCATTATTTTGTCTCCAGCATGGGCAGGTCGAGGCCCTGCTCTCGGGCGCAGTTTTGCGCACTCTCATAACCGGCATCGGCGTGACGCATCACCCCGGTGGCCGGATCGTTCCACAGCACACGGCCCAGGCGGCGCTTCGCCGCCTCGGTACCATCGGCCACAATCACCACCCCGGCGTGCTGGCTGAAGCCCATGCCCACACCACCGCCGTGGTGCAGGCTCACCCAGGTGGCTCCGCCGGCGGTGTTGAGCAGTGCGTTCAACAGCGGCCAGTCCGAGACCGCATCACTGCCATCGAGCATCGATTCGGTTTCGCGGTTGGGGCTGGCCACCGAGCCGGAGTCGAGGTGGTCACGGCCGATCACGATCGGTGCCTTCAGCTCACCGCTGGCCACCATCTCATTAAAGGCCAACGCCAGGCGGGCACGGTCCTTGAGGCCGACCCAGCAGATACGGGCAGGCAGCCCCTGGAACTGGATCCGCTCACGGGCCATGTCGAGCCAGTTGTGCAGGTGGGGGTTATCGGGGATCAACTCCTTCACCCTGGCGTCGGTCTTGTAGATATCCTCGGGGTCGCCGGAGAGGGCGACCCAGCGGAAGGGACCGATCCCCTCGCAGAACAACGGACGGATGTAGGCGGGCACAAAGCCGGGGAAATCGAAGGCGTTGCTCACCCCCTTCTCCAGCGCCATCTGGCGGATGTTATTGCCGTAGTCGAGGGTGGCGGCGCCACGCTCCTGCAGGGTCAACATGGCGCGCACCTGTACTGCCATCGACGCCTTGGCGGCGTCCACCACCACTTCGGGCTCGCGCTGACGCCGCTCGATCGCCTCCGCCAGCGTCCAGCCCTGGGGCAGGTAGCCGTTGAGGGGATCGTGGGCACTGGTCTGGTCGGTACAGACATCGGGGGTCACGCCCCGGGCCACCAGCTCGGCGAATACGTCGGCGGCATTACCCAGCAGTCCGACGGAGACGGCAGAGCCCTCGGCACGGGCCGTCTCGACCATGGCCAGCGCCTCATCGAGGCTGGTGGCCTTGCGGTCCACGTAGCCGGTGCGCAGGCGGAAATCGATGCGGGTTTCATCCACCTCCACGGCGATCATGCTGAAGCCGGCCATGGTGGCGGCCAACGGCTGGGCGCCGCCCATCCCGCCGAGGCCACCGGTCAACACCCAGCGCCCCCTGGACTCACCGCCAAAGTGCTGTTTGGCGACCGCCACGAAGGTTTCGTAGGTGCCCTGCACGATCCCCTGGGAGCCGATATAGACCCAGGAACCGGCGGTCATCTGGCCGTACATCATCAGACCCTGGCGGTCGAGCTCGTTGAAATGCTCCCAGGTCGCCCAGTGGGGGACCAGGTTGGAGTTAGCGATCAGTACCCGGGGGGCATCGGCGTGGGTCGGGAATACGCCCACCGGCTTGCCGGACTGCACCAGCAAAGTTTCCTCATCCCCCAGGCGCTTGAGCACCTCGACGATCTTGTCGTAGCACGCCCAGTCGCGCGCGGCGCGGCCAATGCCGCCGTAGACCACCAGTTCCTCTGGGCGCTCGGCGACATCGGGGTGCAGGTTGTTCATCAGCATGCGCAGCGGCGCTTCAGTCAACCAGCTGCGGGCCTCCAGCTCAGTGCCGGTGTTGGGCTTGATCACCCGTGCAGGGTCTTTTCGATTCAGGCTCATCATTCTCTCCTAAGTCAGGTTCGCGCCCGGCACCAGCCGGGCACCCAATTGATAGCGACTGCCGGGGTGCAGCAGGCGCGCGTAGCTCACCACGCCCTGGCTGGACCAGGTACGTCGTTTGATCAACAGGCAGGCCTCGGGCTGGGCTACTTCCAGCGCCCGCGCCTGCTCCTCGGTGGCCAACACCGCCTCCACCGTGTGCTCACCACCGGCCAGGGGGGCTACCTGGCTGAGGTAGCGGTTGGGGGTAGTGAGCGAAAAATCCTGCTGCAGGTAGTCGGGGGCCAGTGCCGGGTTGGTGTAACGCTCCTCCCACTGCACCGGCACCTCGTTGTCGAGGTGGACGATGACCGAGCGGAAAAGCTCACTGCCCGGCGGCAGGTCCAGCGCCAGCGCCATCTCATCGCCCGCCGGGCGCGCCTCCATACAGAGGATGCGGTTACTGTAGCGATGGCCCCGCTGGCTGATATCGTCCGCGATGTTGCGCACCTCCAGCAGCGAGCCCACCGGCTTGCGCTCGGCCACGAAAGTGCCGAGCCCCTGGTGGCGCAGCAATACGCCATCGCCGGTCAGCTCCTGCAGGGCGCGGCGTGCCGTCATGCGGCTCACCCCAAACTGCTCGCAAAGGCTGTTCTCCGACGGCACCTGGCTGTGTTCGGGCCATACGCCCTGCTCGATCTGCTCGCAGATAAAGCGCTTGATCGTCAGGTAACGGGGTTCACTGTTGGGGTTGGCCATGGGCGGGATCACCGGCAGCTTGTAGTGGATTGGATTCAAGCTTACTTGTATATACAACGATATACAAGTAGAGTAGACAAATCTTCTCGCCCGCCGCCGTGGCGTGCGCTATAACACCCCTGTTACCACCGACCCTATGGATACGGAGCCCGTTATGACCCCTCACTGGGATACCCTCTGGACCAATGTCCGCCTGGCCACCATGGACCCGGAGATCAAGCTGCCCTTTGGCACCATTGAACGGGGGGCGCTGGCCATCAAAGGGGGATGCATCGCATGGGTCGGCCCGGCCGACGATCTGCCCTCCGTCCCCGCCACCGAGGTCCGCGATGGTGGCGGCGGATGGCTCACCCCAGGCCTGATCGACTGCCACACCCACCTTGTGTTCGCCGGCAACCGCTGTCACGAATTCGAACTGCGCCAGCAGGGGGCAAGCTACCAACAGATCGCCGAGCAGGGAGGAGGGATCCGCGCGACCGTCGAGGCCACCCGCGCCAGCAGTGAGGAGCAGCTGTTCCAGCTGGCCCAACCCCGTCTGCAGGCCTTCCTCGACGAGGGGGTGACCAGCATCGAGATCAAATCCGGCTATGGACTGGAGGTCGATACCGAGCTGCGTATGCTGCAGGTCGCCCGCCGCCTGGGGCGCGAGTTCCCGGTGACGGTGCACACCAGCTTCCTCGCTGCCCACGCCCTGCCGCCGGAGTTCCAGGGGCGCGCCGACGATTACATCGGCCGGGTCTGCGGCGAGATGATGGACGCGGTCAGCGCCCAGGAGCTGGCGGACTCGGTGGATATGTTCTGCGAGCAGATCGGCTTCTCCCTCGCCCAGTGCGAGCGGGTGATCCAGAGCGCCAGCCGGCACGGGCTACCGGTACGCATCCACGCCGAGCAGCTGAGCAACCTGCGCGCCTCCCACCTGGCCGCCAGCCACAGCGCGCTGTCGGTCGACCACCTCGAACACCTTGACGAAAGCGGGGTGATGGCCCTGGCACGGGCGGGAACCGTTGCCACCCTGCTGCCTGGCGCTTTCTATTTCCTGCGCGAAACCCGCTTGCCCCCCATCGAGCAGCTGCGGCGTCACGGCGTGGCCATGGCGGTTGCCAGCGACTTCAACCCGGGCAGCAGCCCACAGGCCTCGCTGCGACTGTCGATGCAGATGGCCGCTAACCTGTTCGGTCTCAGCGCCGAGGAGGTACTGGCCGGTGTCACCCGCCATGCCGCCCGGGCGCTGGGCATGGCCTCCGAGCGCGGTCAGCTGCGCGAGGGGCTGCTGGCCGACCTGCTGCTGTGGCAGATCGACCACCCCGCCGAGCTGGTGTGGCAGTTTGGCGTTAACCGCCCCCACTGCATTATGAAGGAGGGACAAGATGTATCAGAGCGCTGACATGAGCCTGTGGCGCGGCCGCAGCGACCCCCTCGATGGCCGCCGCGGCGAGCGCTGGCACCACCGCATGCTGCCCTACCCCCTCGACGGCGAATTGCCGGTGGACGAGGGTGTGGTGATCAGCGGTTTCTGCTGCGACGAGGGGGTGCGTCGTAACCAGGGGCGCACCGGTGCGGCCCTGGGTCCCGACGCCCTGCGCCGCGCCCTCGCCGGCCTGCCGGCCACCTTCCAGGGGCCGATCTACGACGCCGGCAACCTGCTGTGCGACGGGCAGCAGCTGGAGCAGGCCCAGGCCCGCTTCAGTGACCACTGCACCAGCATCCTCGACTCCGGCCACCGCCTGCTGCTACTGGGTGGCGGCCACGAGATCGCCTGGGGCAGTTTCCTCGGACTGCAAAATCACCTGCTGCGGCAGGGCGGCGGTGACCCGCGAGTGCGCATCGGCATCATCAACTTCGACGCCCACTTCGACCTGCGCAACCCCGCTGCGGGCCCCAGCTCGGGAACCCCCTTTCACCAGATCGCGGTGCACTGCCAGGCCCAGCAGCAGCCCTTCCGCTACCTCTGCCTGGGGGTGAGCGAGACCGCCAACACGCCGATTCTGTTCGACTACGCCGAACAATTTGACGTGGAGTGGCGCCTCGACCGGGAGATGACCCTGCTGCAGCTGGAGGAGTGCCGCAAGCAGCTGCAGCGTTTTATCAGCCAGGTGGACTGGATCCATCTCAGCATCGACCTTGATGTGCTACCCGCCGCCACCATGCCGGGAGTCAGCGCGCCCGCGTGCCCCGGAGTCTCCCTGGAGATGGTGGAGGCGCTGTTGCCGCTGGTGACCGCTGCGCGCCACCCCAGCGGGCGTCCCAAGCTGCAGCTCGCCGAGCTGGCCGAGTACAACCCCCAGTTCGACCCTACCGGTGTCGGCGCCCGCGCCGCCGCCCGCCTCGCCTACCGACTGCTCAGCGACTAGCCGATGGCGATCACCGGGCATGAAATACACCGCCGTTACGATGGCCTCGGGGCGATCCAGGTGTTCGAGGATAGGGATCGCCGCTTCCTCAGCTTCGATGGCGACGCCGAGCAGAGCTGCATCCTCATCGAGCGCCCCTGGAGCCCGGTCTATCAGTACTGCCAGGCGATGCTGATGGCCTACGCCCTCTGCGAGCGCCCCCCTCAGCGCGCCCTGCTGGCAGGCCTCGGCGGCGGCAGTCTGGTGCACTGCCTGCTACGCATCGACCCGACCATCGAACTCGACGTGCTGGAGTACCGGGCCGAGGTGATCGCCGTGGCGCAGGAGTATTTCCTCCTCAACCAGGCCCCCGCCCACCGCATTCACCAGGTGGATGCCACCGAGTTCGAGGCCCTCCCGCAGGGGTATGAACTGATCTTCAGCGACCTCTTCCACGACGACTGCATGAACCCGGCCCAGCTCAGCCTCGACTACACCCGGCGCTGCCGGCAGGCCCTGAGCCGTCGTGGCATCCTGGTACTCAACCTGTGGCTGGAGGAGAAGTGGGCCTACCCCGACGCCATCCGCGCGTTGAGCCGCGAATTTGACGGCCAGCTGCTGGGGGTTGAGGTGCCGGAGGGCAACCTGGTGCTCTACCTGTTCAACGACCGTGCACCTGAGCTCAACCCGCGTCTGTTGCAGCGCCAGGCCCGGGACCTGGGGCGGCGGGTCGAGGCCCCCCTGCAGCGGGTCGCCTCCGCCATTACCCGCCTGGACTGAATCCTCCCGCCCTGCAGCCGAGGGCGAACATTCCACTAAGGTCGGCGAGAAACCCTAGAGAAATTACGTATAATAGCGGCCCTGATCCGCCCGCCAGGCAATGGGGGCCGAGCTAATAACAACACACGAGAACCACCGTTCAATCCGCCCGGGCGCAGCGCTCGGGCTCTATCCACAAGGGGCTAAAGGGCGTATGAAGATACCAGAGATTCTGCTGTTTGAAGTTGAGCACGCACCCGGAAACCTCGCCCAGGTTCTGCAGCTGGTAGGCAATGCCGGCCTCACCGTCGAGAACCTTGAGGCGGTCGCACGCACATCCACCCACACCCAGTGGGAGCTGACCATCGAGATCGACGAAACCGCCCAGCACGACCTGTGCGAACGTATCGACCAGCTTCCGAGCGCCCGCATGCTGGGCCGTTCCGACCGCGTGTTTGACCGCCACCGCGGCGGCAAGATCCGTACGGTCTCCAAGGTTCAGCTGACCTCCCAGCAGGTGCTGCGGGATATCTACACCCCCGGCGTGGCACGGGTCTGCCTCGCGATCCAGAAGGATCCGGTCAAGGCCAAGGAATACACCAACATCCCCAACACCGTAGCGGTTGTGACCAACGGCACCGCCATCCTCGGCCTCGGGGATATTGGCGCGGTGGCCGGTATGCCTGTGATGGAAGGCAAGGCGGCCCTGTTTGACGCCTACGCCGACCTATCCGGGGTGCCGATCCTGATCGAGGACAAGGACCCCCAGGTAATCATCGATACGGTGGCCGCCATCGCCCCCTCCTTCGGTGCCATCCAGCTGGAGGATATCTCCGCCCCCACCTGCTTCGAGATCGAGAAGGCCTTGATCGAGAAACTCAATATCCCGGTGCTGCACGACGACCAGCACGGCACCGCCGTGGTCGCGCTGGCGGCCCTGATTACCGCCACCCGCCAGGTGGGCCGTGACCTCAAGAAGAGTCGGGTCGGCCAGATCGGACTCGGCGCGGCGGGCATCGGTATCTCCCGCCTGTTGCTCGAATATGGCGTCGAGGGGGTGATCGGTACCGACCTTAACCAGGATGCCATGGCACAACTCGAGTCCCTGGGCGGCCAGCGCGCCAGCCTCGGCGAGCTGATGGCGCAGGCGGACATCGTCATCTCCACCACCGGCGTTAAGGGGCTGATCAAGCCCGAGATGGTGCGTGAAGGGCAGGTGATCCTGGCCCTGACCAACCCTGACCCCGAGATCGAGCCCGAAGTGGCACTGCAGTCAGGCGCCGCCTTCGCCGCCGATGGCAAGAGTGTCAACAACGTGCTCGGCTTCCCGGGGCTGTTCCGTGGCGCCATTGATGCCGGCGTGGTGAAGTTCACTGACGCCATGCTGATCGCCGCCTCGGAGTGTCTTGCAGGGCTGACCCCGTCGGGCGCACTGACACCGGACCCGCTCGACCGCAGCGTCCATGACGCGGTGGCCAACGCCGTGCGCGAGGCTGCCGAGCAGGGCCTCTAGGTCGCAACCGCCGACAAAAAAAGGGACACCCTTCGGTGTCCCTTTTTTATGCCCGACGATCCCTAGTCGGTCAGCATGCGTACCTCCCGCTGCGGGAAGGGGATGCTGATCCCCGCGGTCTTTAGGGCACTGAACAGCTCCAGGTTAACCGCAAACTTGACCCCGTAATAGTTACGGGTCGGCACCCAGTAGCGGATGCCGATCTCGATCGCACTGTCGCCGAAGCTGTCGATGCCTATCTGGGGAGCCGGCTCGCTGGCCACCTCCGGGCGCTGCGCCAGCACCGCGCTCAGGCAGTCGATCGCCTGCTGCGGGTCGGCCGCGTAGCTGATGCCGATGCGGGTTTCCGCCAGCATATATTCAAAACTGTTGTGGAGGATCTCCCCCACGATGTGCTTGTTGGGGATACTGATCTCTTCCCCCTCCTCATTGGTGAGGATCGTCATCGACAGGTTGATCTCCTTGATCACCCCGCACACCCCCTGCATCTTCACCGTATTGCCCACCACGAAGGGGCGGGTCAGGATGATGGTGACGCCGGCGGCATAGTTGGAGAGCATCCCCTGCAGCGCCAACCCCGCACCCAGGGCCATGGCACCAAGGGCGGCAATAAAGGGGGCAACACTGATCCCCAGCTTGCCAAGGGCGATGATCGCCATCATCAGGATCACCAGGATACGCGCCAGGTTGGAGATAAAGCCGGCCAGGGTGACATCGACGTTGTGACGCGCCAACAGGGCGGCGATGAAGCGATGCACCCGCCCGGCTAACCAGAGTCCCAGCAGGAAAATAATCAGGGCACCGAGGATCTGGAAGCTGTATTGCACCAGGAACTCGGCCACCATGTTGTAGATATTCTGCAATTGTGCAAACTCCTGTTGCAGCACCTCTTGATCCATCGATCGATCTCCCCCGTCGGTCATACCGGGCCCTCAGAGCGACGAGCCCACCCCATCGATAGTAGCATAGCGATCAGGCCTGGCTGCCCTGTAGCGCGAGCGCCTGTTCCACCACGATGGCGTGGCGTCGCGCCAGCGCCCACCGGTCATCGTCGTAGCCGCCCCCTATCACGGTCGCCACCGGAATGTTGCGTTCGCGGATCGCTCCGAGTACCTGCCGGTCACGACGGGCAATACCCTCCTCGCTGATACAGGCCCGACCCAGGGGATCACCGGCAAAGACGTCGACGCCTGCGTCGTACAACACCAGATCGGGGCGCACCCGGTCGAGGCACTGCTGCAGTGTCTCCATGACGATCTGCAGGTAGGCCTCATCTTCTATGCCATCGACCAGCCCCACATCCAGATTACTGAGCTGCTTGCGGGCGGGGAAGTTCTTCTCGCAGTGGATCGAGCAGGTAAAGGCGTCATCCCGTGCTGCCAATATGGCCGCGGTCCCATCCCCCTGATGCACATCGCAATCAAAAACCAGAACCCGCTCTATACCCGGCTGCTCCAGCATCGCCAGGGCTGTGACCGCCAGGTCGTTGAGGCAACAGAAACCCGAGGCTTTATCATAATGCGCATGATGGGTACCCCCCGCAAGGTGACAGGCAACGCCATAGCGCATCGCCAACAGCGCCGTCAGCAGGGTTCCACCGGGGGATATAAAGGTGCGCTTGGCAAGCCCCGGTGTCCAGGGAAGGCCCAACTCCCGCTGTTCCTTGTGGCTGAGGGTGCCTTCACGCAGGCGGGTAAGATAATCGGGGCAGTGGGCCTGTAACAGCCACTTGTGCAAGCAGGGGCCTGAGCGGTAAAGGTTATCCGTCGTGGCGATACCCCGCTGGCGCAGGTAATCGTGCAAGTAGCGAAACTTCACCATCGCAAAGCGGTGCTGCTCCGGAAACTCGTAGCTGTAGGAGGGATGATAAACCAACGGTAAATGCATAGACCTGTCGCCTGAAAAGAGTCTGCCGGGGGGAGATTACCCCGCCCTGCGATGCAGGAAAAGTGGGGCGGGCACGCCTTCGGCATTGCTGTTACTATAATCGAAACAAGACTGTACAGAGTGCAGCAATCCGGCGCGCAGCCCCGACTCCCGAACAGCCTGCGGACCCAAAGATGAGACCAGCTCTACTCACGACCTTCAGCGCCCTGCTACCACTGCTGGGGTTCTCTTTAAGCCTGGCGCTGACGCCTGCCCAGGCGGCGCAGCCTTTGCCTGCCCGGGAACTGTTCACGCCACCGGCACAGCAGAGTCCCCAACTCTCTCCCGATGGTCGCATGATCTCCTTCCTCAGGCCCTGGCAGCAACATCTCAACCTCTATATCCGGCTACTGGACAAGCCCATCCCCCGCCCCGTGCTGCCGGCTACCCTTCCGGAGGAGAGCCCCGCGACCGACCAGGAAGAGGCACCTGCAGCCACCAATGACGAGGCCAGCGCTGAAGCCCCTGCCGGAAACGGTAACAGCGAGCAAGCCACCACCGAGCCCGGTGACGATATCAACCTCAACATGGCGCCCGCCTCCGAGAGCGGGGAGCAGCCCCGCCCGCGTGCCGGGGGCGGCACGGAGCAGGAGTACGCCCGCTCTGGATCGGCGCAGAACAACCTGTTTCCCGATACCGTCACCAGTCTCTCCCTTTACGAGCTCAGCGAAAAGGAGCGCAACGCGCTCTATGTCGCGCCCATGCGGGTGAGCAACCAGCGCAGCCACAGCGTCAGCGACTACCGCTGGATCTCCAACTCCCAGTTGGTCTACGAAGTGGCCAACCCGCAGCAACAGAGCAGCCAGCTGTTCCTCGTCACCCCTGAAAAGCGCGGCCGGCGCCCGCTGACGGAGGATAGCCGGGTACGTCATCGCCTACTCGATCCCCTGTTCAGCGACCCCGAGCATATCCTGATCACCAGCAACCGCCGTGACCGCCGCTTCGATGATGTCTACCGCCTGAATCTGGAAACCGGGGAGCAGCAGCGGGTGGCCACCAACACTGGCACCATCGTCAAGTGGCTCACCGACCATGAGGGCAAGCTCCGCGCGGCCATCAGCCAGAACGGCCTGCAGCGGGAGTTGCTTTACCGTGACAACGAGGAGGTTGCTTTCAGGGTCTCTCATACCAGCCCCTGGCCGGACCGGGTCGACCCACTGCGCTTTACCGCCGATAACCAGCGCCTCTACGTCAGCAGTAATATCGAGCGCGACACCCTCGCCATCCAACTCTACGACCCGGCCACCAACCAGCTGCAGGAGCTGCTGTATGAAAACCCCGAAGCCGACCTGAGCGAACTGGTGGTCGCGGGGGTAGAGCAGCGGGTGGTGGGTGTTGCCTACGAAACCGACAAACCCCACTATCACTTTTTCGATGACAAGGACGGAGAACTGTTTGCCGACCTTTTCCAACGCTCCGGCCAACGCACCCTGCAGAAGCTGAGTAGCAGCCGGGATGGCAACCGCGTCCTGTTCCGTATCCTCAACGATATGGAACCGCCCCGGTTTTTCCTCTACCAACGCTCCGACGACAACTACCGTGAGCTCTTTGACACCCCGCCCTACCCGCTGCGTGCGCAAATGTCCCCCATGCGACCGGTCAACTTCCGGGCCCGCGATGGTTTCATGCTGCACGGCTACGTGACCCTGCCCCAGGGCTACCAGCGCGGCACCCTGCCCTTCGTGATCCTGCCCCACGCGCAGCCCTATCGAGGCCGTTTCCACTGGGGGTTTGACCCCCTCGTCCAGTTCCTCGCCAGCAGCGGCTTCGGGGTGATGCAGGTGAACTACCGCGGCTCCACCGGTTACGGCAAGCAGTACGCCCTGGCAGGGCGCTGGGGGCATGGGATCATGCAGCAGGACCTTTCCGACGCCGTCGCCTACCTGCGCCGACAGGGCATTGCCGATCGCTCGCAGGTAGCGATTATCGGAGAGCGCTATGGTGGCTATGCGGCCATCGCTGCGGCCGCCTTCTACCCGGCCGATTACAGCTGCGCCGCCGCCATGGCCGCTCCCCTCAACCCGCTGCACTGGCTCGATACACTCCCCGCCAACGAAGAGGTGAACCGGGTGGTGATCCAGCAGCAGATGGGCGATCCCCGTGAGTCCTTTGCCCAGCTACAGGCGGACTCTCCGCTGAGCGCGATCGACCAGATCCGCATCCCCCTCTTGCTGGCCCAGGGGCGCCTCGACCAGCGTGCCCGCATGCAGGACCTCGATCGGTTGGCCACCAACCTGAGAACCCGTGGTGTGACCGTGGAAACCCTGATCAAGGGCGACGAGTACGGTCCCTTCCGTAAGTTCGATAACCAGCTGGAATACTACCGTCACCTGCAACGTTTCCTGCGCGAATGTTTTAACCGCTGAATGGAACCGATCCACTCCCAGCCCCAGGCCTGTGTCCTCTGCGGCATGGCCCCTTGTATCCCCTTTCACCAGGATACCCGTCGCCACTACCTGCGCTGCCCTCACTGTCAGCTGGTGCAGGTGCCGGCCCGGTACCACCTCAGCCCGGAGCATGAGCAGGCGGAGTATGCGCTGCACAATAACGACCCGGTGGACAGGGGCTATCGTCGTTTCCTGTCACGCCTGTCAGTCCCTTTAAGTGAGCGCCTGTCACCTGGTGCCGAGGGGCTCGATTTCGGCTGTGGCCCCGGGCCGGCCCTGGCCATGATGCTGGAGGAACAGGGATTTTCGATGACGCTCTATGATCTCTATTTTGCCGACCACCCAGAGCACCTTTGCCGCCAGTATGACTTCATTACCGCCACCGAGGTGGTTGAGCACCTTTCACAGCCCGGCCAGACACTGCAAGCCCTGTGGAGTTGCCTGCGACCCGGAGGCTGGCTGGGACTGATGACCAAGATGGTAACCTCGGAGGAGGCCTTCGCCCGCTGGCACTACATTCGGGACCCGACCCATATCGCCTTTTTTAGCAGAGAGACCTTCATCTTTTGGTGCCGTCAGCAACGTGCTACCGTAGAATTTGTCGGCAGCGATGTGATCCTGCTGCACAAGCCCTCCACCACGGTTTCCCAATGAAAGTGCTGATCCCTACCCTTTTTGTGTTCCTCTGGAGCACCGGCTTCATCGGTGCGCGCTTCGGCTTGCCCTACGCCGAACCGATGAGTTTTCTGGCCCTGCGGATGATCTTGAACCTGGGTTGTTTGCTCCTGTTGGTCCTGATCTGGCGCGCCCCCTGGCCCCAGCGCCGGGAGATCGGCCACATGCTGGTGGTGGGTGTGCTGTTGCACGGCATCTATCTGGGGGGGGTCTTTATCGCCATCGACTTCGGCACCCCGACCGGGGTCACCGCCCTGCTGGTTGGACTGCAACCCCTGCTGACCACCCTGATCGCGGTCTCCTTCTCCGGCTTCCGCCCACCTCCGCGCCAGCTGCTGGGGCTGCTGCTGGGGGTGATTGGCATCGCGCTGGTGTTATGGCCCAAGGAGGGCGCCCTGCAGCTGCCGCTCGCCGGTGTCGCTGCGGCGCTGGCGGCGCTGTTGGGGATCACCCTGGGCACCCTCTACCAGAAACGTTTCTGCCAGCAGCAACACCTGCTGCAAAGCACTTTCTGGCAGTACCTGGGGGCCCTGATCCTGTTCGGTCCCGCCGCCCTGTTGTGGGATGAGCGAGCCGTAGAGTGGACCCTCACCTTCTCCCTCGCCCTGGCCTGGTCGGTAGTGATCCTGTCGGTGGTGACCATCCTGCTGCTGCTGCTGCTGATCCGCCAGGGCGAGATCAACCGGGTCACCAGCCTCTTTTTTCTGGTGCCGCCAGCCACCGCATTACAGGGCTATCTCTGGTTTAACGAGTCCCTCTCACTACAGGTGATCGCCGGCGGCACGATCACCCTGCTGGCGGTGTTTTTGATCTCCACCGCCGTTCGACCCAGCGGAGCGAGCAACCGTGAATAAAAACGTTCTTCTGTTGTCCCTGTGCCAGGCCCTGCTCACGACGGGCAATGTACTGCTGATTGCGGTCAGCGCCCTGATCGGCCAACAACTGGCGCCCTCCACGGAGCTGATCACGCTGCCCCTGGCCCTGCAGTTTATCGGCCTGATGATGAGTACCATCCCCGCCTCCCTGATCATGGACCGGATCGGCCGGCGGCGCGGCTTCGTGCTGGGTAACTGCTTCGGCATCGCTGGCGCCCTGGCCTGCGCCTCGGCGCTGCTGGAGCAGCAGTTCGCCCTCTTCTGCCTCGGTACCCTGCTGCTGGGGATCGGCATCGGTTTTGGTACCCTCTACCGTTTTGCCGCAGTGGACGCCAGTAACCCGGGCCAGCAGGGACGTGCCATCTCGCTGGTAATGGCGGGGGGAGTGATCGCCGCGGTGTTGGGCCCCAACATCGCGGTCTCCAGCAATCAGTGGTTCACCGCGGCCCCCTTTATTGGCAGTTTTTACGCCTTGGTGGCCCTCTACAGCCTGACCCTGGTGCTGCTCAGCGGTGTCGACATCCCCACCCAGGACCACAGCCGGCAATCGGGTCAGGGCCGCCCCCTTGGCCAGATACTCAAACAACCCCACTTTATTGTCGCTGTGCTCGCCGCCACCCTCGCCTATTCGGTGATGAATCTGCTGATGACCGCCACCCCGCTGGCGATGGCCCGCTGCGGCTTCGCCTTCGACCAGGCGGCGCGAGTGATCGAGTGGCATGTGATGGGGATGTTTTTACCCTCATTTTTCACCGGCCACCTGATCCAGCGGATCGGCGCCCTGCGCGTGATTCTCTGTGGAGCCCTGCTGATGCTGGGCTGCTGCGCGATCAACCTGGGGGGGCAGGAGCAGTGGCAGTTCCTCAGCGCCTTGACGCTGCTGGGGGTAGGCTGGAACTTTATGTTTATTGGCGCCACACAGCTGGTGACCACCACCTACGAGGAGCGGGAAAAGGGGAAATCCCAGGCCGCCAACGAGTTTATTATCTTCACCGGGGTTACCCTCTCCTCCCTCAGCTCCGGCCCGCTGGAGTCGATCCTGGGCTGGACGCAGATGAACCAGATTGCGATCCCCCTGATTTTGCTGGCGGTGGGCGCCTGCCTGCTGCTGATGCGCCTGCCGCAGGGCGAAGGGACGACCCAACCACAATAGCCCCCGTTGACCGGCTCTAGGGCTTGGCCGAGCGCAGCTGGACAAACTCCTCCATGCCGGCGCGCATCTCCACAGCCACCCGCTGGGACATCGGCCGCTCGGCCAGCCGGGCCATCAGTGCCTGGGCCCCCGGCAGCTCGTCAAACAGGTTGCGCTGGAACAGACGCTCCGCAACCTGGTTGGCAAGGTCAAAGCTGTGAAGGAAAACGATATCCGCGTAGCTAAAGCTCTCCCCCGCAATAAAGGGGCTGAACTGGCTGCGGCGGCGCAGGGCGGACACCCCCTTCAACAAGGTTGCCTCTACCTCGGCCTTGGTTTCCGCTGAGGTGGTACCGCCGAAAAAAACCTCGCCAAAACAGCGACGCGCCGGTAGCTCAATATACAGCACCAATTCGTGGATCAGCTCACGCACCTTGGCGCGCGCATAGGCCTGGGCAGGGTACAGGGGTTCACCGGGTTGGCTCTCTTCGAGGTAGTCGAGAATCACGCTGGTTTCAGTCAGCGGCCCCTGCTCGGTCAATAGGCAGGGCACCTTGCCCATGGGACTGATCTCCAGATACGACTCCTCCTGGTTGGGGTAGACCTTGATCTCTTCAAAGGGGACTCCTTTCTCCAGCAGGGCCTGCTTGACCATGTTGTAGTAGTTACTGACATTGAAACCATAAAGCTTAAGCACAGAGCAGATCCTCGATGGTGGCCGAAAAGATCAGGCTAGAGGGTTTTTCGGGCAGACTCAAGCAAAGCCGGGATCAGGAGAGAAACCCTTCGGCGGCCAGCCGCGCCCGAGCAGCCTCCCAGTCATCCTCATCGAGGAACTCAATACTGGAATCGGTGGGTACGATGTTCTCCAGGTGAAACTGTTTGAACAGGCTCTGGTGACGAATATTCACCTGTCGAACCTGGCCATGTAGTACACACCAGACGTAGAGTTCTCGCAGGGGCACCACCACATCGGGGGTGCCCAGTTCCCACCCCCTGAGATCAAGAATCTTGGCCCAGGGCTGACTCCCTATCTGCCGCACCAGCGCCCGGTGCTGGCGACAGTAGCGGTCGGCGGTTTCCCGGTTCCAGGTTCCGCTGCAGTCACATTCGATGATGCGCCCCCGGCGTGTTATCTCGAAACTGCCATGCTCTTTCATTGCTCATTCTCCTGCAGCCTTCGAAAGCGCAAGCGGTAATGAACCCCCTGCCCCGGCTCACTGTCTACGCTGATCTCACCGCCCAGGTCTGTGGTCACCAGCTTGTGCACAATATGCGCTCCCAGCCCACTGCCTCCCTGTTCGGGCCGGGTGGTAAAAAAGGGCTCGAAAACCCGCTGCAGCTGTTCCGCCGACATCCCCCGACCGTCGTCGCTGTAGTCGATACAGACCCAGTCATCTCCCTCCTTGCTGGCCTCAATACAGATATTCCCTTTCTCCTGTGACTCGAACCCATGCACCAGGCTGTTCATCATCAGGTTAATCAGGATCTGTGCGATCGAGCCGGGCCGACAGTAGAGCTCGATATCGGGCTCGCACCGCAGCTCGATCCGGTGAGTCGTGCGCTTGAATTTGTGGTGCAGCGAGTGGACGATCCCCTGCAGGTACTCCTTCAGGTTGAACCTGCGCATGCGGTTGCTGGCCTCATCCACCGCGATCAGTTTGAAATCCCCCACCAGCTCGGCGGCGCGCTGCATGTTCACCCGAATCAGCTCGGCGCTCTCAAGCCCGCCGGCAAGAAACTGCTCCATCTGGGTGCTGGTGATGGAGCGCTCCTTGAACCCTCTCTCCAGCTCCCGCATCTTGTTTTCCAGATAGGAGCTGGTGGTGATCGCCACCCCAATCGGGGTATTGAGCTCATGGGTCACCTCCGCCACCATCTGCCCCAGGCTATTGAGCTTTTCCGAAGCCACCAGCTGGTCCTGCGCCCGGTAAAGCTCCCCCTGAGACTGTTTCAGCGCCGCATAACTGGCCTTAAGCTCCTGCTCGGCCTGCAGTCGCAATTCGACCTCGCTGGCCAGGGACTGCTCCCTCGCCTCGACCTCGTTCAAGGTTTGCTGCAAGGCCAGGGTTTTGCGCTCCACCTCTTCGGCCAACAGGGCTCTGTGGCGATCAAGTTCGCTGCGGTTATCGATCAGTTTATCCACCAGCCGGTTGAACCCCTTGCTCAGCAGGGTGAGTTCATTTTCACCGGGCTGCTGCAGATGCAGATGACTCTTTTCCAAATTGTGCAGATCCATATTGCTGATCTGCTGGGCAAAGGAGGCCAGGGGACGCGACAGGTAGATCCGAAACACCCACAGAAACATAAAGATCAGCAGGGCGGTTTTGAACATCGCATTAAGGATCAGGAACACCAGGCTCACCCGTATCCGCTCGAAAGTCACCTGGTCACTGGAGTAAAGGGTCAGGGTTCCGACCCAGCGATCGATACCCGCATCGGCGTAAGTCAGCGGGGCCTCGATCCCAAACAGGCGACCATCCCCCCGAACCGAGCGGGCATCCGTACTGCTGTCGAGGCGGGGCAATCGCTGCTCGGGGAGAATACCGCGGCGAATATGGGACTCATCATCGTGGTGCAATATGTCCACCCCCACCACAGCGGGAAGCTGGAGCAGCCCATCCACCAGCGCGTTCTCCTGCTCCGGGTTAATCTCCCAAATCGCCTGCGCCAGCCCCTGCTGCAAACCATCGATGGTGTGCCGCATATCCATCTCGATCACTGAACGGGCGCTGTAAAACTCTGCTACCACCTGCACCAGGGTTACCAGAAAGGTGAGCGCGAAGTAGATGGAGAGCACCCTTTTCAGCAGGGTTCTTGATAAACTGGTCATACAACCGCAGGATACTCGCGTCGGAATCTAGCACCAGCATAGGAAAAAGCCGATCCAATTACCATGCGCGCCCCTCGCCCAACGTCGCCCAACCATCACCGTCCCGACGGTGCCCCAGCCCGATGAAGCGCCTCCTGCTGCTTCCCCTGGCCCTGTTGCTGCTGCTCTCCCTGGTTCCAACCCTGGGATGGTTTTACAGCGTGGAGCGCCTCAGCTACGAGCGCCCGCTGGCCGAGATCGAGTTTCGCTCCCTCGGGCCACAGCACTATCTGGCCACACTCAGCGGCCATAAGGGTTGCCAGCGGGAAGAGTTCGAACTGTTCGGTGACCAATGGCGCATTGACGCCCAGGTGATCAAGTGGAAAACCGTCGCCACCCTCCTGGGGCTGGATGCCCGCTACCGCCTGGAGCGCCTGAGCGGACGCTACCAGAATCTGGGGGAGGCCAACCAGCGCCCCCAGCTTGCCTACGATATCGGTCACACTCCCACCCTCGACCTGGTGGCGCTCAGCGCCTGGCTGGGACGATTTAACGGACTCCTGGACGCCGAGTACGGCAGCTCCACCTATCAGACAATGGACCCCCAGCGCCGCTACCGGGTTTACCTCACCCAGTCCGGCCTTATTACCCGGAGCGAGCCGCGGGAACCGGCACGCTACGCCGACGGTTCCCTGACGATCCGTATCAACCGCGCCTGCGAGCAGCAGTCCAGCCTGTGGCAACGGCTGGTCACCGGCAGCGACCGCTGGCTGGGGAGGCTGTTAAATGACTTCTAGGATCGGCGCGCTGCTGCTGGGGCTGCTATTCAGTCCGGCGGGGCTGTCAGCGCCCCTTCCCTGTTCGTTGAAGGTCCCTACTGCAGGGGAACTCCAGCAGCTGCAAGCCAGCGTCGAGCGGGCGCCCGGCTACTGCCTCCCCGCCCAGGTCGCACAGGTCCGGGAACACAACCAGGGCCTGCAACGACAGTTGTTTCTCTGCCTCGGCCAGGGCCGGCGAGTGGCCGACACGCAGCGCCAATCGCTCTACCGCTACCAACAGCTGAGCCGCCAGCTGCAGGAGCGCTGCGGTCAGTAAGGTGGGAACAGGTCCGCGGTTGTGCACAGCTGTTTGTACACAGAAAAGGGGGAGGTCACTGTGTGTGACCTGTGGATAGATGTCGCCACCCCATGAAGCGCGCCACCTGCGGCAACGCGCTCAATAAAGCAGCAGCGCTTAGAACACCTCGTCCGGGCGCAGGTTGAAGAGCTCGCTGTCCTGCAGGTCAAGGCTGTCGTAGAGACGGGTATCGGTCTCGCGCAGCTCCTTGAGGTCGGCCTTGAGAGCAGGATCCAGGCCTTCGGTGAGGACGATCTCAACCCGCCGGTTCTTGGCGCGTCCCTCGGGGGTCGCATTGGACTCCAGGGGCCGGGTTTCCGCATAGCCCCTCACCTGCAGCCGCAACGGATCGATACCATCACGGCCGATAATAAGGGCATGTGCAACCGAGACGGCGCGCGCCGAAGAGAGTGCCCAGTTGGACTCAAAACGCTCGGTATCAATCGGGATACTGTCGGTGTGCCCCTCAATGGCGATCGTACCCTCCACCGAGCGCAGCACCCGCTTGATGTTCTCCATCACCGGGTAGAACTCCGCCTCCAGCTCTGCCGACCCCGAGGCAAAGGAGCCGTTCTCCTGCACCCGGATAATGATCTTGCGGCCCTTGGTTTCCACCTCAATGCTGCCCTGCTCCACCTGTTGACTGAGCACGGTGGCCAACTGCTGGGCGCGGGACTCTGTCTGTTCGATCAGCTGCTGTACCTTTTGTGCAGTCTGCTCGTTTTTCACGCCATCAACCGCGGCACTTTGGCCGGTTCGGGTCTCGTCCCCGGGAGTACAGCTCAAGTCCAGGTCCGGCTGGGTGACCGTGGTGGTGAACTGGCGTACCTCGTTGATCGGCGTCGGCTCCGGTTTACCCGGGCTGAACTCCTGCATGATGATGCTGGTGCCCTTGGGGATCTCCTTCAGCTTCAGCTCCGACTGCACCCCGAAGGCGTCCCTCAGGGAGCCCGCGATCTGCTTGAACTTCAGCGCATTGATCTCGGAAAAGGAGAGCAGCAGAACAAAAAAACACATCAGCAGCGACATCAGGTCCGCAAAGGTCGCCAACCAGGGCGGCAGTCCTCTAGGGCACTTCGGACAGTCGCAATCTTCCAGGTCTGTGTCAGCCATAAAGACTCCGGCGCTCGAGGTCCATCACCGGAGACCGCATCATCCCGCCTCCTCGACCTCTCGGGCCGAGGTGGGCAGGTAATTGCGCAGCATGGAGGCGATCACCCGTGGGTTCTGCCCCTCCTGAATCGCCAGCAAGGCATCAATGATGAGCGCCTGGGTCAGCGCCTCCTCATCGCGCCGCAGCGCCAGCTTGTCAGCCATGGGCAGCGCGAACATGGTCGCGATCATAGCGCCGTAGAGGGTAGTCAGCAGCGCCACCGCCATGGCCGGGCCGATTGACTTGGGATCGCTCATATTGGCGAGCATCTGCACCAGACCCACCAGGGTACCGATCATTCCCATGGCCGGAGCGACATCGCCCATGGCGGAAAAGATTTTGGCTCCGCTCTCATGGCGGCTCACCGCCAGGCGCATATCCTTGGTCAGCATCGCCTTCACCACCGCGGGGTCATGGCCATCGACCAGCAACTGTATCCCCTGCTTAAGGAAGGGGTGGCTTGGCTCCTTCTCTTCGAGCGCCAGCAGCCCTCCCTTGCGAGCGATATCCGCCAACTCAACGATCTCATCGATCAGGCTGTTCAGGTCGGAGGATTTGAACTTGAAACTTTTACCGGCAACGCGAAAGGCACCAAAAAACTGCTTGAGGGTGAACTTCATCAGGACGGTAAAGATGGTACCGATCACCACAATCAATATGGAGGGGATATTGAAGAACACCCCCGCCGAACCTCCGAAAATGATGGCGGAGATGACGATACAGAAGGCGCCAAGCAGGCCCACCAGGGTCGCTAAATCCACGCACTACTCCTTTACAGTCTATTGATGGGTCCACTGACGCTACCAGCGTCACGGGCGAGAACGTGCTGGCCGGCGGCGCTAACAAATACAGAGAGTAGGAAATTTATCCCAAATCGCCCCGAGGCACCAGCGCCCCCCGCCATTTAGCACGATCAGGCTCCCCTGCACGGCCACTTTTGCGAACCCGGTTACGCCCTTTGGCTTGTGGGAGATGAGGGCGGTCAGGGGCAGCGCCTGCGATGGTTTGACCGCCGCGAGGCAGTTAGGTACTGTGGCGCCTTCATTAAGACGAGTGATCGATCATGGCCAAAAAGAAGCCGGGATTTGCCTTTGAGCAATCCCTCGCCGAGCTCGAGGCGCTGGTGGAGAAGATGGAGTCCGGCGAGCTGTCGCTGGAGCAATCGCTGCAAGCGTTCGAGCAGGGCGTTACCCTGACCCGCGAGTGCCAACAGGCATTGACCCAGGCCCAACAAAAAGTGGAACTACTGGTAGAACGGGAGCAGCAGTTGATCCGGGAACCCTTCGAGCCGACCGATAACGAATGAGCATCCAACGCTACCTCGAGATCAGCCAGCAGCGGGTGGATCGTCACCTGCAACAACTGCTGGCCAGCGCGCCAGTCGGCGCCGAACGCCTGCGCGAGGCGATGGCCTACAGCCTCTTCAATGGCGGCAAACGGGTGCGACCCATGCTGGTGTTCGCCAGCTGCGAGGCCCTTGGGGGAGACCCTGAGCAGGCGCTGCCGGCGGCCGCCGCGGTCGAGCTGATCCACGCCTACTCGCTGGTCCACGACGACCTGCCTGCCATGGACGACGATGACCTGCGCCGGGGAAAACCCACTTGCCACATCGCCTATGACGAAGCGACCGCGATCCTCGCCGGCGATGCCCTGCAGGCGCTGGCCTTCGAACAGCTTTGCCAACCAGTGCCCACCCACAACAGTGGCCTGCAACTGCAGCTGGTGCAGCTACTGGCCCGAGGCGCCGGTCTCTACGGCATGGTGGCAGGCCAGGCGATCGACCTCGCCGCCGTCGGCAAGCCCCTTGGTCTCGACCAGCTGGAGCAGATGCACAACCACAAGACCGGCGCCCTGATCTGCGCCAGCGTCGAAATGGGCGCCCGCATTGGCGGTGCCTCAGCCGACCAGCTGCAACGATTGCAACGCTATGCCCGCGCTGTGGGCCTGGCGTTCCAGGTTCAGGACGACATACTCGACGTGGAGGCGGACACCGAAACCCTGGGTAAAACCCAGGGCGCCGATCAGGCCCTCAACAAGCCCACCTACCCGGCCCTGCTCGGACTGGAGGGGGCCAAGCACAAGGCACAGACCCTGCTGGAGGAGGCGCTCGATGCCCTCGTCCCCTTCAACGACCAGGCCTCCCCCCTGCGGGAGCTCGCTCGATACATAGTGCATCGCAGCCATTAGCAGAGTAGAATGGCCGGCTCACAGTCCTGTGCCCATACCTGACACCGACCCAGACAGCCAGCCGCTCTATGCTTCACGAGATTCCCCGCCACCGACCCGATACGCCTCTGCTGGACCGGGTCGATATACCGGCACAGCTGCGCGAACTCGAGCCGCGACAGCTGCCGCAACTGGCGGAACAGCTGCGGGAGTACCTGCTCTACTGTGTCGGCCAGACCGGCGGTCATTTCGGGGCCGGCCTCGGCGTAGTCGAACTGACCATCGCCCTGCACTACATCTTCAACACCCCGGAGGATCGGCTGGTATGGGACGTTGGTCACCAGGCCTACCCCCACAAGATCCTCACCGGACGCCGCGAGGCGATGTTAAGCCTGCGCCAGCGCGATGGACTGGCGGCCTTTCCCCGCCGTAGCGAAAGCCCCTACGACACCTTCGGTGTAGGCCACTCCAGCACCTCCATCAGCGCCGCCCTGGGCATGGCAATTGCCTCGCGTATGCAGGGTCGCAACCGCCGCGCCATTGCCGTCATCGGTGATGGTGCCATGACCGCCGGCATGGCCTTTGAAGCACTGAACCACGCTTCCGAGGTTAATGCCAACCTGCTGGTGGTACTGAACGACAACGACATGTCGATTTCAGCCAATGTGGGCGGTCTTTCCAACTACTTTGCGCGTTTGCTCTCGAGCCGCGCCTACCACACCATGCGTGAAGGCAGCCGCAAGGTGTTGAGCGGCATTCCCAAAGCCTGGGAGCTGGCCCGCCGCACCGAGGAGCACGTCAAGGGGATGATGGCCCCCAGCACCCTGTTTGAGGAGCTCGGCTTCAACTACATCGGTCCTGTCGACGGCCACAACCTCGAAGCCCTGGTGAGCACCCTGCATAACATGCGCAACCTCAACGGGCCCCAGTTCCTCCATGTGGTCACCCAGAAGGGGCACGGCTTTGCCCCCGCCGAACAGGACCCGATCGGCTACCACGCCATTACCAAACTGGAGCCCGAGGCCCCCATCAAGGTCGCCACCCCCAAACCCACCCCTCCCAAATACTCCAACGTATTTGGCCGCTGGCTGGTGGATATGGCAGAGCAGGACCCGATGCTGGTAGGCATTACCCCGGCCATGAAGGACGGTTCCGACCTGATCGAATTTGCCGAACGCTTTCCCGATCGCTACTTTGACGTTGCCATCGCCGAGCAGCACGCGGTTACCCTCGCTGCCGGTATTGCCTGCGATGGCGGCAAGCCGGTGGTTGCCATCTATTCCACCTTCCTGCAGCGGGCCTACGACCAGCTGGTCCACGACGTCGCCGTGCAGGACCTGGACGTACTCTTTGCCATCGACCGCGCTGGGCTGGTGGGGGAGGATGGTCCCACCCATGCCGGTTGTTACGACCTCGCCTACATGCGCTGCATCCCCAACATGGTGATCATGACCCCGGCCGATGAAAACGAGACCCGGCAGATGCTGACCACCGGCTACCGTCACAGCGGTCCGGCGGCGGTGCGCTATCCACGGGGTAGCGGTGTCGGGGTCGAGATTCAGCCTGCGCTGGAAAGCCTGCCCATCGGCGAGGGCGAGATGCAACGCCAGGGGGATGGGGGGGTGGCCATTCTGGCCTTCGGTACCCTGTTGCACAACGCCCTCAAGGCGGCGGAGTCGCTCAACGCCAGCGTGGCCAATATGCGTTTCGTGAAACCCCTGGACGAAGAGCTGGTACGCCAGCTGGCCCTCAACCACCGGTTGCTGGTCACTCTGGAAGAGGGGTCGATCATGGGGGGCGCCGGGTCGGCGGTCAACGAGTTCCTGCAGGGTCAGGGGCTACAGACCCCGGTGTTGAACCTCGGTATTCCCGATCGATTTATCGAGCACGGCAAGCCAACGGAGCTGCTGAGCGAATGCGGCCTCGATGCCGCCGGTATCATCAGCGCGGTTCAGGACCGCCTGGCGGCCGAACAGCCCAGCAAAAGCGCCAAGCGCTAGGGCCCGGCGCCAACTCAACTCAGGTTTCGGGAGGGGTGATCCAGTGCCCCAGCTTACCCGCTTTGGTCTGCAGGTAACGCTCATTATGGGGGTTACGACCGGTTTGCAGCGGACAGCGCTCGGTGACCGTCACCCCCACTGTTTCCATCGCTTTCACCTTGCGCGGGTTGTTGGTCATCAGTCGCAGCGAGCGAATCCCAAGCTGCTTGAGCATCACCTCGCACATGCCGTACTCTCGCATATCGGCACCGAACCCCAGCTGCTCGTTAGCCTCGACCGTGTCGGCCCCGGCATCCTGTAGCTTGTAGGCGCGAATCTTGTTCATCAGGCCGATGCCCCGCCCCTCCTGGCGCAGGTAGAGCAGCACTCCGCGCCCCTCTTTCGCAATGGCTTGCAGCGCAGCCTGCAGCTGGGCACCGCAGTCGCATCGCATACTGAACAGGGCGTCCCCGGTCAGGCATTCGGAGTGGACCCGACCCAGGACCGGCTCGCCATCGTCCACCACCCCCATGGTGAGGGCAACATGCTCCTTGCCGGTTTCACTGTCCTCGAAGCCATGCATGGCAAACACCCCATAGGGAGTGGGTAATTTCGAGGTGGCGACGTAACGTATGGACACTGATGACTCCTAAAAATACCTGCCACAGCAGCGCGGTCGAGGGCGGCATTCTAACAGGCCAGCCCGGTCCTGCACACCATTACAGCGCCGCCTCGGGATGCCGGGAGCGCACGCCCCCTAGGGGGAGCGCTCCTCCAGCAACAGGACGCTGCCCTGATGCTCGATGCGAAGGTGCTGCAGAAAGCTCATCCCCAGCAACACCTGGGTTGGAAAACGGCCTTCCACCACCACCGCGCGGACATTGCGGCGTTCAATGCCGCCGATGCTGACCCGATCCAGGGTCAGCGCATATCCCATCACCTGGTCGCTGGCGGTGGTCAGGGGAAGCGGATCGCCCTTCAGGTAGTCGAGACCCAGGATTTGCGCCTGCTGCGAACTCATCGCCACCAGGCTGGCGCCGGTATCCACCACCATTTGCAGGGGACGGCCATTGATGGCACCAAACACCGGATAGCTGTCGGAAGCGGCATCGAGGCTGAGCCGCACCTGGCGCCGCTGGGCCTGGGTAAAGCGGCTGTTGACCTCCCGTGACAGGGTCAGGCGCCGCGGCTGGCCCTCAATCAGTAGCAAGGCACTCTGGGCATCAGCCTCCAGCACACTGACCCCCTTGACGGGCTTGCGCCCCACCTTCAGCAGGTGCCGTTCGCCATCGATAATCACCACCGCAGCCCCGGGAAACAGCCCCTGCACCCTGACCTCGGGCGCGGCCTGCAGCGTCAAGGGAAGCCACAGCAGGGGGAACAGCCATAATCGAGCTCTAACCATCACCCCGACTCTCTCCCTCGCTACCGACTGGGCATTAGACCACCCAAAGTTGTAGCAGTTGCATGACGCCCCAGGCAAAGAGCCCGGCGATCAGGTCATCCACCATGATTCCGAAACCGCCCCCGACCCGCCGATCCAGCCAACGAATCGGCCAGGGTTTGAGGATATCGAAGAGGCGAAACAGGACAAAGCCGACACAGATCCACAGCCAGCCCGGGGGGGCGGCGATCAGGGTAACCCAGAGGCCGACAAACTCATCCCATACGATGCCGCCATGGTCGTGTACCCCGATATCCCGCGAGGTGATATCGCACAGCCAGCAGCCCACCACAAAGGCCACCAGCACCACCAGCAGGTAATTCGCCAGCGGCAGATACTGCAACAACAGGTAGAAGGGGATCGCCGCCAGGGTACCAAAGGTGCCGGGGGCCACCGGGGCTGCGCCACTGCCAAAGCCGAACGCTACAAAGTGGATCGGGTTACGCCATACACTGGACGGGGTATCGGCCATGCTACTCTCCTCGGAAATGTTGGTAGCCGCTGGCGACCAGCGGCGCACCCTGGGCGTCGGTCAGCCCCGGGGCGCGGCCGATACGGCCGATCGGGGTGCAGGCCACCCAGGCACAAAGAGACTCCCGGTGCTGCTGCCAGAGGGGCTCGGCCAGGGTAAAACAGAGTTCGTAATCATCGCCTCCATTCAGCGCCCGCTCAAGGGCCCGTTCGGGGCACTCGGCCCGCAGGGCAGCCGACAGGGGTAGGGCACCCAGGTCGATTCGGGCACCGACGCAACTGCGCTCGAGGATATGCCCCAGATCGGCCAGCAGGCCGTCGGAGATATCGATGGCGCAGCCCGCACCGATCTTTAGCAGCGCCTGCCCCAGTTCAAGCCGCGGCTGCGGGCGGTAGTAGCGCTCGAGCAGCTGCTGCCGGTTGGGTGTCAATGCGGCGGCCGGTTGCTCCAGCAGGTCCAGCGCCGCCGCCGCATCCCCCAGGGTACCACTGACAATAACCAGCTCACCCTCCCGCGCCCCGTCACGGCGCAGGGCACCGCCGCGGGGCAGCAGCCCCTGCACCTGCAGGGTGATGCTGAGGGGGCCAAGGGTGGTATCCCCCCCCACCAGGCTGACCCCATGGGCAGCGGCCTCGGCGGCCAGCCCTGCGGAGAATGCCTGCAGCCATTCATCGCTGGCCTCCGGCAACGTCAATCCCAGGGTAAAACAGAGGGGGGAGGCTCCCATCGCCGCCAGGTCACTGAGATTGACCGCCAGCGCACGGCGGGCGATCAGGGCCGGATCGGCGGCAGCAGGAAAATGGACACCGGCCACCAGGCTGTCCATCGAGAAGCAGAGGCGCTGCTCGGCGGGCAGGTCGAGAATCGCGCAATCATCGCCAATCCCCAGCACAACCGATGGGGAGTGCTGGTTCAGTCCTGCGCAGTCAAAGTAGCGCCGGATAAGCTCAAACTCACCCGGCATCAGGGCTTACGGTGGCTCTTCACTTCCGGCGAGCGCACCTTGGCCGCCATCTTGTCGAGAATGCCATTGACGTAACGGTGACTCTCGGAGGCACCGAAGCGCTTGGCCAGCTCGATCCCTTCGTTGATGACAACCCGGTAGGGCACGTCATGACGATGCAGCAGCTCGTAGGCACCGATTCGGAGAATGGCCCGCTCTATAGGGTCGAGCTCGTCCAGCCCGCGATCCAGCAACGGCTCAATGCCGCCATCGACCTCGTCGAGCAGCTTCGGAATGTTCAACAGCAGCTCGCTAAAATACTCACCATCGATCTTGTCGAAGTCATTGTCCGTGCGGAACTGGGCCTCGATATCGCTGACGTTGGCCTGCGCCATATGCCATTGATAGAGCGCCTGCAGCGCTAGCTGGCGCGCCTTGCGGCGGGCGGAGGGGTTGATTCGGTTATCGCTTTGCTGTCTCAACTCACTCACCCATTTCGTTCAGCAGGTTGACCATTTCGAACGCGGACATGGCCGCCTCCTCGCCCTTGTTCCCCGCCTTGGTGCCGGAGCGCTCAACCGCCTGCTCAATGGAGTCGACGGTCAGGACACCGAAGGAGACCGGAACCTCGGACTCCAGGGCTACCACGCCCAGCCCCTTCACACACTCCCCTGCCACGTATTCGAAGTGGGGGGTGCCGCCGCGGATCACCGCGCCCAGCGCGATCACCGCATCGTAGTTACCGGACTTGGCCGCTTTCTTCACCACCAGCGGGATCTCGAACGCGCCGGGGCAACGGATAATGGTAATGTTGTCGTCGCTCACGCCATGGCGGGTCAGGGAGTCGACCGCTCCCTCCAGCAGGCTCTCTACAACAAAGGCGTTCCAGCGACCCACCACGATGGCATAGCGGCCGCCGTTGGGGGTCAGGTTTCCTTCAATCGTCTTGATGGTAGACATATAAAATCCTCGTCGTCTTGAAGGCAGTCGCTACTGCTCTTCGTAGGGAAGGTATTCGGTAATCTCCAGATCGAATCCGGAGATGGCACTGAAACGAATGGGAGAGCTGAGCAGGCGCATCTTGCCAATGCCCATCTCCCGCAGAATCTGCGAGCCGGTACCAATGTTGTGATAGGCACCGTCTTTACCCGCTGCACGCTGCTGTGGGTTGAAGAAGCTGTCGAGGGCCGGATCCATGCCCATGCTGTCGTCGCTGTTGAGTAGCACGGCCACGCCAGAGCCCTCTTCGGCGATGCGCTTGAGCGCATTGCGCAGGGACCAGGTGCCACTGCCCGGCTGGTGCAGGCCGATCAGGTCACGCAGGGCGTCCGCCACATGCACCCGCACCAGGGTGGGCTGGTCGGCACGCCATTGCCCCCTGCTCAGGGCCACATGGGAGCGGCCGTGGATCGTATCCTTGAACAGGGTCATGGTGAAATCACCAAACTCGGTACTCAGGGTCTTCTCGTCGATGCGATCCACCGTGCGATCATGCAGGATGCGGTAGTGGATCAGGTCGGCGATGGTGCCGATCTTGAGGCCGTGCAATTCCGCAAACTTTTCCAGGTCGGGCCGGCGCGCCATGGTGCCGTCCTCGTTCATCACCTCGACAATCGCCGCCGCTGGTATCAGCCCGGCGATACGCGCCAGGTCACAGCCAGCTTCGGTGTGGCCGGCACGGCTCAGCACCCCGCCGGAGCGGGCTCGCAATGGGAAGATATGCCCCGGTTGCACAATGTCCTGCGGCGTCGAGCGCGGATCAACCGCGCGCTGGATGGTGAGAGCACGGTCCGCTGCGGAGATGCCGGTAGTCACCCCTTCGGCCGCTTCGATGGAGACGGTGAACGGGGTGCCGTACTGACTGCCATTCCCCCCCTGTACCATGGAGGGCAAACCGAGAAAGTCGCAGCGCTCGCCGGTCAGGGTGAGGCAGATCAGCCCACGCGCCTTGGCGGCCATGAAGTTGACCTGCTCGGCGGTGATCTTCTCCGCCGCCACGATCAGGTCGCCCTCGTTCTCGCGATCCTCGTCATCCATCAGGATCACCATCTTGCCCTGGCGGATATCCTCGATAATCTCTTCAATGCTGTTGAGTTTCATATTGGGTTCACTGTTCACTCTGTGTTAGCGACGTCCACGGCCACGAAAGCCATGCTGCGCCAAAAATTCCTGCGTCATCCCCGGCGCTGCAGCAGTTGACCTATCCCCCTGCAGCAGTCGCTCCAGGTAACGGGCAACCAAATCCACTTCAAGATTCACCCGGTCGCCTTCACGGTACCGGCTAATAATAGTTTGCTCCGCGGTGTGGGGAACGATATTGAGTTCGAAGCTATTGCCCTCCAGACCGTTCACCGTCAGGCTCACGCCGTCCACCGTGATCGATCCCTTGTTGGCGATGTAGCGACCCAACTCCGCGGGAGGCTCAATGCGGTAACGCAGGCTGCGCCCCTCATCGCGAATCGACAACACTCGACCAATACCGTCCACATGGCCACTGACCATATGGCCGCCAAAGCGGCCGCCGGCCTGCATCGCCTTTTCCAGGTTGACCGCCGCTCCCACCGATAGCTCGCCAAGGGTGGAACAGGACAGGGTCTCCTGGGAAACATCAACCCAGTACCCCCGTTCAAGCAGCCCGGTCACCGTCAAACAGACCCCGTTGGTAGCGATTGAGTCGCCCAGTTTAACATCGTCCAGCGTCAGGGTGGTGCTGTCGACACAGAGCCGCAGATCGCCCCCTTTGAGTTCAATACGGGCGATACGGCCGACCGCCTCGATGATTCCGGTAAACATCCTCGCCTCACCCATTCCCGTCTGTACGGGGCCGCGCGGTGATGCGCCAGTCACGCCCCAGCGCCCGCATATCGACAATCTCAAGTTCCCGCCCCTCGGCCATGGTTGCAATCGGCAACCTCAGCAGCGGACGCGCGTCACTCCCCATCAGCAGTGGTGCCATGTAGATCACCAGTTCATCAACCAGGCCGGCGGCCACTGCGGCCCCCGCCAGGGTGGCCCCCGTCTCGAGCAATACCTCGTTGCACTCGCGCTGGGCCAGTGCTGCCAGCAGCGGCTCCAGGGCCAGCCCATCGCCTTCGCGGGGCAGCTCAATCAACTCGGCGCCGGCAGCCTCAAGAGCCTGTCGGCGCAGCGGGTCGGCACCTGCGGCACAGGCCACCAGCGTCGCTCCCTGTCCCTGCAGCACCCGGGCTGAGGGGGGTGTGCGTAGATCGCTATCGAGCACCACCCGCCGCGGTTGGCGACGGCAGATGGCCTCAGCCTCCGCCAGCCCCAGCTGCTCGGCCCGGAGAGTCAGGGCCGAGTCATCGGCGAGGATCGATTCGACACCGGTGATGATGGCTGAGCTACGAGCCCGCAACCGCTGCACATCCCTACGGGCCTCAGGGCCGGTGATCCACTGGCTCTCTCCCGAGGCCATAGCGGTGCGCCCGTCGAGGCTCATCGCCAACTTCAGGCGCACGAAGGGGCGGGCCCGCTCCATGCGCTTGATGAATCCGGGGTTCAGCGCCCGCGCCTGATCCTCCAGTAGCCCGCAGGCCACCTCAATGCCGGCCTCCCGCAGCCGTTCTATCCCGCTGCCGGCCACCAGGGGGTTGGGGTCGGTCATGGCGACCCACACCCGCGCCACACCCGCGGTGATGAGGGCGTCACAGCAGGGGGCCGTACGGCCAAAGTGGCTGCAGGGCTCCAGGGTCACGTAGGCGGTAGCCCCCCGGGCGGCGTCGCCTGCCACCGCCAGCGCATTCGCCTCGGCATGGCCCTCGCCGGCTCGCTGGTGCCACCCTTCGGCCAGCACCTGCCCGTTATGAGCAATCACGCAGCCGACTCGGGGATTGGGGTCAGTGGTGTAGAGCCCGCGCTTGGCCAATTGCAGGGCACGGGCCATGCATTGGCGATCAAACACGGCTGGATGGGGTGCGCTCATGGGGGGTGGGTCCAGGTCCTTAAGCCTTCGGACGCGGCTCCTTCTCGAGCCGTTCGATCTCTTCCCGGAACTCATTCAGGTCCTGGAAACGCCGGTAAACGGAGGCAAAACGGATATAAGCCACCTCATCGAGGCGCTGCAGCTCCCGCATCACCATCTCGCCCACATCGAAGGATTTGACCTCCCGCTCTCCGGTGGCCTGCAGTCGATGCTTAATGCGGCTGATCGACTCCTCTATCTGCTCCACGCTGACCGGGCGCTTCTCCAGCGCTCGTAGCATGCCGGCCCGCAGTTTCTCCTCATCGAAGGGAACCCGGCTGCCATCGCGCTTGATCAGCCTCGGCAGCAACAGCTCGGCGCCCTCGTAGGTGGTGAAGCGCTCCGAGCAGGAGAGGCACTCGCGCCGTCGACGCACCTGAACGCCTTCGGCCACCAGCCGGGAGTCGATCACCTTGGTATCGTGTGCATTACAGAAGGGGCAGTGCATGCAATATCGCCTGAAAGAGGGCCTGGGGCCGGAACGTCGGGGTATGGCTGTGAAGTCTACTGGCTTACCCCCCAAAAACAAGTGCCGGCGGCCGAAAACCGCCGCGGCTCGGGGCGCTAAACGACAACGCCCCTGCAACCGTGGTCACAGGGGCGTTCCATGGGAAGCGACGCCTTAACGATAAACCGGCAGGCGAGCGCAGATCTCCAGCACCTTGGCCTTGACCTCAGCCACCACCGCTTCGTTGTTGATGTCGTCCAGCAGGTCACAGATCCAGCCGGCCAGGTTGGCGGCGTCCTGCTCCTTGAAACCACGACGGGTAATGGCCGGGGTACCGATGCGCAGCCCACTGGTGACAAAGGGGGAGCGGGGATCGTTGGGGACGGCGTTTTTGTTGACGGTGATGTTGGCCTTGCCCAGCACCGCTTCTGCGTCCTTACCGGTGAACTCCTTACCAATCAGGTCAACCAGGAACAGGTGGTCGTCGGTACCGCCTGACACTACCTTGATGCCGCGTTCCAGCAGCACCGTCGCCATCGCCTGGGCGTTCTTCACCACCTGGGTCTGGTAGGCCTTGTATTCGGGCTCCATCGCCTCCTTGAAGCAGACCGCCTTGGCGGCTACCACGTGGCAGAGGGGGCCACCCTGGCTCTCGGGGAAGACCGCGAAGTTGAGCTTCTTCTGGATCTCTTCGTCATCGTTGGCCAGAATCAGGCCGCCACGGGGGCCACCCAGGGTCTTGTGGGTGGTAGAGGTAACCACATCGGCGATACCTACGGGGCTGGGGTAAACCCCGGCCGCAATCAGGCCGGCCACGTGGGCCATGTCCACCATCAGGTAGGCGCCTACCTGGTCGGCGATGGTGCGGAAACGCTGCCAATCCACCACCCGGGAGTAGGCGGAAAAGCCGGCCACGATCATGCGCGGTTTGTGCTCCAGGGCCAGACGTTCCACTTCGTCGTAATCGATCTCGCCGGTGTCAGCGTTGAGGCCGTACTGGACCGCATTGTAGATACGACCGGAGAAGCTGACGGTGGCACCGTGGGTCAGGTGGCCACCGTGGGCCAGGCTCATGCCCAGTACGGTATCACCGGGCTTGCACAACGCCATGTAGACGGCCGCGTTGGCCTGGGAGCCCGAATGGGGCTGCACATTGGCGTAGGCGGCACCGAAAAGCGCCTTGGCGCGGTCAATCGCCAGCTGCTCCACCACATCGACGTGCTCACAGCCGCCGTAGTAGCGCTTGCCGGGGTAGCCTTCGGCGTACTTGTTGGTGAGCTTGCTGCCCTGCGCTTCCATTACCCGGGGGCTGGTGTAGTTTTCAGACGCGATCAGTTCGATATGCTCCTCCTGACGCACGGCTTCGCCCTGCATCGCATTCCAGAGTTCATCGTCGTAACCGGCAATGGTCATATCCTGTGTAAACATGGCAACCCTCTTGGCAAGAACACAATCGAAAAAGTGGGCGCAGATTGTACAGCAAGGCACCGCCGATGACATCCCATTTTGCGCCGCCAGCTCCACTGGCGGGCAGGGGTAAAAGGGCTGGATCGGGCCCCCTCGTTGCCCCCCCAACCTCAGAGAAGCCACACACGGCTGTTCGCCCGCCACAAAAAACCACAAAAAAGCCACAAAAAGCCATAATTTACCGGTGATGGGGGCTGCGTTACCCTGCCGGAGCGCCGAAGCGCAGACAGCTCCACAGGTGCCTGCCGATGCTGACCACCGCATTTCCCGCCTGCATAGCAGAACCCTGTAGCGCTTCAGGTTTTGCCCGACCAGGCTCGACATCAAGCCTTTGCTGGCACAACAACCAGCCTCCCCGCATCCGGCTTACATCCCCCCGGACAGTCCCCTAAGCCTATCCCCACCCCCCTCGCTGATGTAGGCTGTCCACTAGCAGGTGCTATATAAAGAGGCTCGCTTTACATCAAGCTCCCGCCAGTCCTGCTGCTCCCAGTTGCAAGAGATAACCACCAAAATAAAGGAAGGCTCCTATGATGATAAAAAAATTTGCCGCCGCCGCGCTTATCCTGGGCGGACTCACGGCCTCCGCAACCCAGGCCGCCACTAAATGGCATATGCCCACCCCCTACGGGGATGCCAACCTGCCCACCCAGATTGCCCATCAGTTTGCCGAAGAGATCAAGACAGGCACCGGTGGCGAACTTGACATCACCGTTCACTCCGGCGCCTCACTGGTGAAACACCCTGAGATCCCCCGCGCGGTAAGAACCGGCCAGGTACAGATGGGTGAAGTCTTTATCGGCATCATGGGCAACACCCACCCGGTCTTCAAACACGACAACATCCCCTTCCTGGCCACCAATTTCGAGGACTCCGAGAAACTCTGGAAAGCGGCCAAACCGGAGATTGAAAAGCAGCTCGACAAAGAGGGAATGGTTCTCCTCTACACCGTTCCATGGCCCGCTCAAAGCCTCTACACCAAGGCACCGGTTAGCAAGCTGGCCGACCTTCAGGGGCTCAAGATGCGCGCCTACAGCCCCTCAACCTCACGTCTGGCCGACCTGATGAACACCACCCCCACAACGGTGCAGGTGCCCGAAATCCCTCAGGCGTTCAGCACCGGCATCATTGACGCCATGATCACCTCTCCCTCCACCGGCGTTAACGGACAGGCCTGGGACTACCTGAGCCACTACACCGACGTCAAAGCCTGGATTCCAAAAAACGTGGTCGTGGTCAATAAGCGAGCCTTCCGCCGCCTGGACAAAGAGACCCAGCAGGTGATCCTGACCGCCGCCGCCAATGCCGAGGAGAAGGGGTGGAACGGTGTGCGCGCCCAAGCCACCAAGGACACCGCAACCCTGGCCCAAAACGGCATCACTGTGACCGAGCCCTCACCCGAGCTGATGACTGAGCTGCAAAAGATCGGAGAGATCATGATCAAGGAGTGGAAAGAGGAAGCCCCCGAAGAGGTGGGTGCCATCCTTAACCAGTTCTATCAATAGTTACCGATCCCCAAGCCCCGGCCCCTGGCCGGGGTGACGCTAGCAAGGACCCGACCATGAACGCCCTTCGAGATAAGTTCTACCTGGCCTCCGGTTACGCATCCGGGCTGTGCATTGTCCTCATCATGCTGATCATCCTGGCACAGGTGGTCGGCCGCTTCTTCGGTTTTATCGTCCCTTCAGCGGAAGACTTTTCCGGCTATGCCCTGGCCGCGGCAACCTTCTTCGGGCTGGCGTATACCTTCCACGAGGGGGGGCATATCCGGGTCACCCTGGTCATCCAGAAATGGTCCAAACGCGCTCGCTACCGGCAAGAGCTGGTGGTACTGGTTTTTGCCCTCGCCCTGACCAGTTTTATCGCCTACTACAGCTGGCACATGATATGGGAGTCATACGTTTTCGAAGAGGTTTCCTACGGTTATATACCCGTCCCCCTATGGATACCCCAGATTCCCGTAGGCCTGGGTTCTCTGGCGCTTACCATCGCCGTGCTGGATGACCTGATCCTGTTACTGATAGGTAAAGAGCCCTCCTATATGCCCCATGAGGGCGAAATCACTATGGAGGAGCTCTGATGGAGATCGCCCTGGTTTCAATCATTCTCGCCGCAGCCATGCTGCTGATGCTGGCTGCGGGGGTCTGGGTATCCCTGGCGCTGGTAGGCGTGGGCGCCCTCGGCCTTTACCTGTCCGGCAATGACCAGATCGGCCTCCTGTTCGCCACCTCCAGCTGGGGGGCCAGCACGGGTTGGGCGCTGACGGCACTGCCGATGTTTATCTGGATGGGCGAGGTACTGTTCCGTACTCGCCTGTCGGAGGATCTGTTCAAGGGGCTGGCCCCCTGGCTCGGTGGGCTGCCAGGCAAGCTGCTGCACGTCAATGTACTGAGCTGCGGCATCTTTGCAGCCGTCTCAGGCTCCTCGGCTGCCACCGCGGCTACCATAGGACGAATGACCCTGCCGGAGCTCAAGGCCCAGGGCTATAGCGACCGAATGGCGGTGGGGACTCTGGCCGGATCCGGCACCCTGGGCCTGCTGATCCCCCCTTCAATCATACTCATCGTCTACGGTGTCGCCGCCGAGGTATCGATCGGCCGGCTGTTCATCGCAGGAGCCCTTCCCGGGCTGATGCTGGTGACCCTGTTCATGGGTTACACCATGATCTGGGCGATGTTCAACAAGAGTGAGCTTCCCCAGCATGATGCGGAGCAGATCTCCCTAGGCGCCAAAATAAAGGCGCTGCGCAAGCTGATACCGATTGTCGGCCTGATCGGGTTCGTGCTGGGCTCCATCTACGGTGGCCTGACCACACCCACCGAAGCTGCCGCCCTGGGAGTATTCGGTGCGTTGATTCTGGCCGCAGCATCCGGTTCGCTGAGCCGGTCCAGCTTTATGGAGAGCCTGCTGGGGGCCGTTAAGAGCTCCTGCATGATCGGCCTGATCCTGGTAGGAGCCCACTTCCTCACTCTGTCGATGGGCTTCCTGGGCATCCCCAAAGCCCTGGCAGAATGGATCGGGACCCTGGCACTGTCACCCTTCGAGCTGCTGATCTACCTAACCGTGCTATTTGTGGCCCTGGGTTGTTTCCTGGACGGGATTTCTGTGGTGGTGCTAACGGTGGCGGTGGTGTTACCTATGGTGGCGCAGGCCAACATTGATCTGCTTTGGTTCGGCATCTATATCGTCCTCGTGGTCGAGATGTCCCAGATCACGCCGCCGGTTGGCTTCAACCTGTTCGTGATCCAAGCACTGACCGGCAAGGACATACTCTACGTCGCCCGCGCGGCGCTGCCTTTTTTCCTGTTGATTCTGGCAGCGATCCTGCTAATCAGCTGGTTCCCGGAGATTGTCACCTACCTGCCAACCACCATGACACAGCGGTAAAACAGCGCTGGCGGGGTCGCACCCTGAGCCATCGCGGGTCACCCCCTGACGGGTGGTCCGCGAGCGCCTCCCCTGCACCTGTCCTGGCCCCGCGCCATAGCCATTAAGGGGCCAGTTCGGTATATTTCGCTGACTCGCACCAATCTCACTGGCGGAATCCAATACCGATGGCTCAATACGTCTATACCATGAACCGGGTGGGCAAGATCGTTCCCCCGAAGCGTGAAATCCTCAAAAACATCTCCCTCTCCTTCTTCCCCGGCGCCAAAATAGGCGTACTGGGGCTGAACGGCTCCGGTAAATCGACCCTGCTGCGGATCATGGCCGGGGTAGACACCGAGATCGAGGGGGAGGCACGCCCCCAGCCTGGCATCAAGGTGGGCTACCTGCCCCAGGAGCCGCAACTGGACCCGGAAAAGAACGTGCGCCAGGTGGTGGAGGAGGCGCTCTCCGAGGTAGCAGAAGCGCAGGCGCGCCTGGATGAGGTCTACGCCGCCTACGCCGAGCCGGATGCTGATTTCGATGCCCTGGCCGCCGAACAGGCGCGCCTGGAAAACATCATCCAGGCCGCCGACGCCCACAACATGGAGCGCAAGCTGGAGGTGGCCGCCGACGCCCTGCGTCTTCCCGACTGGGACGCCCAGGTGAAAAACCTCTCCGGCGGTGAGAAGCGTCGGGTCGCCCTCTGCCGCCTGCTGCTCTCCAGCCCCGACATGCTGCTGCTCGACGAGCCCACCAACCACCTGGATGCCGAGAGCGTGGGCTGGCTAGAGCGTTTCCTGCATGAGTACCCCGGTACCGTGGTGGCGATCACCCACGACCGCTACTTCCTCGACAACGCCGCCAGCTGGATCCTCGAGCTCGACCGTGGCTACGGCATCCCCTTCGAGGGCAACTACTCCGCCTGGCTGGGCGCCAAGGAGGAGCGCCTGCTGCGCGAGGAGAAGCAGCAGCAGGCCCGTGAGAAGTCGATTCGACACGAGCTGGAGTGGGTTCGCTCCAACGCCAAGGGGCGCCAGTCCAAGAGCAAGGCGCGACTGGCCCGCTTCGAGGAGATGAGTTCACAGGATTACCAGCGCCGCAATGAAACCAACGAGATCTACATTCCACCCGGACCGCGCCTGGGGGACAAGGTGGTCGAGTTTGAGGGGGTCAGCAAATCCTTTGGTGACAAGCTGCTGATCGACAACCTCAGTTTCACCATCCCCAAGGGGGCGATTGTCGGCGTCATTGGTGGTAACGGCGCCGGTAAGTCGACCCTGTTCAAGATGATCAGCGGGCAGGAGCAACCCGACAGCGGCACCATCAGCGTCGGCGACACCGTTAAGCTGGCCTTCGTTGACCAGAGCCGGGACGCCCTCGACGGCAGCAACAGTGTCTGGCAGGAGATCTCTGACGGTCAGGATATCCTCCGCATCAACGGCTACGAGATTCCCTCCCGCACCTACGTGGGACGCTTTAATTTCAAGGGCGCCGACCAGCAGAAATTCGTCAAGGATCTCTCCGGAGGTGAGCGGGGCCGGCTGCACCTGGCCAACACTCTTAAACAGGGTGCCAACCTGCTGCTGCTCGATGAGCCCAGTAACGACCTCGACGTGGAAACCCTGCGTGCCCTGGAAGAGGCGCTGCTGGAGTTTCCCGGCTGTGCGGTGGTGATTTCCCACGACCGCTGGTTCCTGGACCGCATCGCCACCCACATCCTCGCCTACGAGGGGGATTCCCAGGTCAGCTTCTTCGAGGGTAACTACAGCGAGTACGAGGCCGACCGCAAACAGCGCCTGGGTGAGGATGCCCAGCCCAAGCGGGTCAAGTACAAACGCCTGGCCTGACCGGCGGCAGCCAGCATCGGCACTCCGGTACCGATGCTTGCCCCCGGGGCAAAAATCACTATAGTTCTAGGTAATCGGCAACTCGCCGCCCACCGACCGCAGGAACGATCGCTATGTCTTCAGGGGATACGCCCACCGACCGCCGTCACTTCACCCGCTTTGCTTTTGACGCGGATAGTGTGATCAGCCAGGAGGGTAAACGCTGGCCGGTAAGCCTGGTCGACATCTCATTGAATGGGGTCCTGGTTCGCCTGGGCGATGACTGTGACCTCTCCCTCGACAGCCCCTGCAAGATCGACGTCAACCTCGACAGCGAGCACCAGATCGAGATGCTGCTCGAGTTTGCCCATGAGCGCGGCGGCCTCACCGGTTTCTCCTGCTGCCAGATCGATCTCGACAGCATTACCCTGCTCAAACGTCTGGCAGAGCTGAACCTGGGTGACCACCAGCTGCTGGAGCGCGAGCTGAGCGCACTCAGCCACTAACCCCTCCTCTACCACCCCGGGGCGCCCCCAACGCCCCGGGATTTTTGATACCCTGACCCCCATGGCAAAAGCAAAATCCCGCAAGGCATTCGTATGCAACGACTGCGGCAGCGAATCCAGCAAGTGGCAGGGCCAATGTCCCGACTGCAAGGCCTGGAACACCCTGGTCGAGATCAACCTCGGCAGCACCGCCCCCCACCTCGCCACGACGGCCTCCCGCAGCGGTTTTGCCGGCGCCCTCAGCGAGGTGCAGCTACTGGCCGATGTTGACGTCGGCCAGACACCCCGTTTTTCCAGCGGCATCGAGGAGTTCGACCGGGTTCTGGGGGGCGGTTTTGTTCCTGGTAGCGCGGTCCTGCTGGGGGGCAACCCCGGCGCCGGCAAGAGCACCGTGCTACTGCAGGTGCTCTGCCACATCGCGCAGGCCATGCCGGCCCTCTACGTTTCCGGTGAGGAGTCTCTGCAACAGATCGCGAGCCGCGCCCAGCGCCTGGGGTTGCCCACCCACCAACTGAAGATGCTGGCCGAAACCAGCGCCGAAAGCGTAGTCGCCATCGCCGAACGCGAGAAGCCCGGCATCATTGTGATCGACTCGATCCAGGTGATGTACATGAGCGGCATCGATTCCGCCCCCGGCGGCGTCTCCCAGGTGCGGGAGAGTGCCGCCTTTCTCACCCGTTTCGCCAAACAGAGCAACACCGTGCTGCTGATCGTCGGCCACGTCACCAAGGACAACTCGCTGGCGGGCCCCATGACCCTTTCTCACATCATCGACACCCAGCTGATGCTGGGCAACAGCGATGACTCCCGCTACCGAATCATGCGCGCCACCAAGAACCGCTTCGGCCAGGTCAACGAACTGGGGATCTTCGCCATGACCGAGCGAGGCCTCAAGGAGGTGCGCAACCCTTCGGCCATTTTCCTCAACCGCCACGACAAGAAGGTCTCCGGCAGCATCATCAACGTGCTCTGGGAGGGTACCCGCCCATTACTGGTGGAGCTGCAGGCACTGGTAGTGGAGTCCCAGCTGGGTAACCCGCGGCGAGTCACCGTTGGCCTCGACCAGAACCGGCTGGCGATGCTGCTGGCGGTCCTCAACCGCCATGGGGGCATCTTCACCAGCGACCAGGATGTGTTCGTCAACGTGGTGGGCGGGGTGCGCATCAGCGAGACCAGCGCCGATCTTCCCGTGATCCTGGCCATCCTCTCGAGCCTGCGCGACCGCCCCATCAACCAGCAGCTGTTCGCCTTCGGTGAGGTGGGACTCTCCGGCGAGATCCGACCGGTGGCCAACGGCCAGGAACGAATCCAGGAAGCCGCCAAGCATGGTTTTAAACAGGCCATCGTTCCCAAGGCTAACCTGCCGCGGGAGCCGATCGAGGGCATTCAGCTGTTTGGCGTCACCAGCCTTAGCGAGGCGCTGGATCGCATCCAGGATTGCGAACCATGAGTCGACCGGCGGTAGTGGTCGCAATCTCGGGACTTGACCCCACCGGTGGCGCTGGCATCGCCGCCGACATCGAGGCGATCGCCGCCATGGGCGCCCACTGCTGCCCATTGATCAGCTGCCAGACGGTGCAGGACAGCCGGGGCGTTTTGCAGCTGTTACCCTGCGACCCCCAACTCCTGCTTGAGCAGGCAAGGGTGCTGCTCGCCGACCTGCGACCGGACGCTTTCAAACTGGGAGCCCTGGGCTCGCCGCAGATCGTTGCGGCGGTGCAGAAGATCATTGCCCCCTACCCCGACACACCACTGGTCATGGATCCGGTCCTGGCCGGGGGCGGCGGTGGCAGCCTGGCCCGCCAAGGCTTACTGGAGGCACTGGGAGACCTGCTCCCCCGCGCCGATCTCTGCACCCCCAACACCCATGAGCTGGCCGCTCTGGCCGGCGACACTGACCCCGAGCAGGCACTTGAGCGCCTCTTTCGCAAGGGCGCACGACGGCTGCTGCTGACCGGTACCCACGCCCCTGGGGAGCAGATCCGTCACCAGCTGGCCTCAGCCAGCGGCGAGCGACAAAACTTCTACTGCGAACGTCTCGCCGGTGAATACCACGGCAGCGGTTGCACCCTCGCCGCCGCCCTGGCGGCACGCCTGGCCCAGGGAGCCGCCCCAGGAGATGCCTGCAGAAGCGCACTGGACTACTGCTACCGCAGCCTGGTAAGCGCTTACCCTCTCGGGCAAGGCCAGCAGTTTCCCCGGCGCCTGCACCGGCAAGGGGACCTGCCCTCCAAATGATCAAGGGTCTCTACGCCATCACCGACGCCTGCCTGCTCCCCCCCGACCAGCTGCCTGGCGCGGTGGAGCAGGCTCTGCGCGGCGGGGTCCGCCTACTGCAGTACCGCGACAAGGAGCCGGGGGACGCGCGCCGCCTTGAACAAGCCTTGCACCTGAAGCGGCTGTGCGACCGTTACTCGGTTCCGTTGCTGATCAATGATGACCTGGCGCTGGCCAAAGCCTGCCAGGCGGCCGGAGTACATCTGGGCCAGGGCGACCTGAAACTGCAGCAAGCCCGTGCCGAGCTGGGGCCGGACGCCCTCATCGGCATCACCTGCCACGATTCACTGGAGCTGGCACGGGAAGCCCAGCAGGGGGGCGCCTCCTACGTGGCATTCGGCCGTTTCTTTCACTCCCACACCAAACCGGATGCGCCACCAGCGCCGCTGGACCTCCTGTTGCGGGCACGCTCACAGTTGCACCTGCCGCTGGTAGCCATCGGCGGCATTACCGTGGATAATGCCGCCCAGGTGATCTCCCGTGGCGCGGACGCTATCGCAGTGATTCACGATCTCTTTTCGAGCCGGGATATCGAGCAGCGCGCCCGCGACCTCAACCGCATCTTTGACCGTTTTTAACAGGAATCCCCATGTCCCGATCCGAGCAGCTTTTCGACCAGGCCAAACTCAGCATCCCCGGTGGAGTCAACTCCCCCGTCCGCGCCTTCAACGGTGTCGGTGGTACCCCCGTCTTTTTCCAACGTGCGGCGGGCGCCTACCTTTTCGATGAGGATGACAAGGCCTATGTCGACTACATCGGCTCCTGGGGACCCATGATCCTGGGCCACAACCACCCGAGCGTGATCAATGCGGTTCTCCAGCAGATCGACCGCGGACTCAGCTTTGGTGCCCCCACCGAGATCGAGACCCGTATGGCGGAGAAAGTGTGCCAACTGATTCCCTCCATTGAGCAGGTGCGCATGGTTAACTCCGGCACCGAGGCCACCATGAGCGCCATCCGCCTGGCCCGAGGCTTCACCGGCCGGGACAAGATCGTCAAGTTCGAGGGCTGCTACCACGGCCACGCCGACGCCCTGCTGGTCAAGGCGGGCTCCGGTGCCCTGACCCTGGGAGTCCCCAACTCCCCCGGCGTACCCGCGTCGGTAGCCGAACACACCCTGACCCTGCCCTACAACAACAGCGATGCGGTGCGCGCCCTCTTTGCCGAGATGGGCGACCAGATCGCCTGCATCATCGTCGAGCCGGTGGCCGGCAACATGAACTGCATTCCGCCCCAGCCCGGGTTTCTCGAAACCCTGCGGGAACTCTGCGACCAGCACCAGAGCGTACTGATTTTCGACGAGGTGATGACCGGCTTCCGGGTGGCATTGGCCGGCGCCCAGTCGATCTACAACATCACCCCGGACCTCACCACCCTGGGCAAGATCATCGGCGGCGGCATGCCGGTCGGTGCCTTCGGGGGACGCCGCGAGATCATGCAGCAGCTGGCTCCCGCGGGCCCGGTCTACCAGGCGGGCACCCTCTCCGGTAACCCGGTTGCCATGGCGGCGGGCCTGGCCATGCTGGAGGCGATCTCCGCCGAAGGCTTTTACGACGAACTCAGCGCCACCACCGCGCAACTGCTGAACGGCCTCAAGCAGCGCGCGGCGGAGGCAGGCATCCCCTTCACCACGGTTCAGGTGGGCGCCATGTTCGGTCTCTTCTTTACCGAGCAGCCGGCTGTCACCAGCTTCGAGCAGGTGATGGCCTGTGACGCCGAGCGTTTCAAGCGCTTCTTCCACCTGATGCTGGAGCAGGGGGTTTACCTGGCCCCCTCCGCCTTCGAGGCGGGCTTTGTCTCCAAAGCTCACGGCGAGAAGGAGATCCAGCTGACCCTGGACGCTGCCGAGAAGGCGTTCGCCCAACTGTAACGGACAGCGTCATGCTCAGTACGGCAATCTCCGACGCGGTCCTCTGCCTGAGCAGTGGCTTTGCCATGGTGATGGTGGCGCAGCGCAGCAACGCCAGCGAGGGCGACCGCGCAGCGGCCCTGGGCGCCATGGTGGGCTTTCTGGGCTTTACCCTGGCCGCCCTGTTTGGCAGCCTGCGCTTTGGCCTCGGAGAGCAGTGGCGCGAAGCCCATAGTCTGTTCAGCCAGGCCGCCACCTTCATGGCCTTGCCACTGATCGCCACCGCATTTCTCTGCCTCACCCTGCCCCGCCCCCTGAGCCGACCCGGCTGGGGGCGCCTGCTGCTGGCCCTGATGGTGGCTTTTGAGGTTGCCCGACGGCTGGAGTGGATCCCCCAGTACCGTTTGCTGCTAGGCGCTTCTGCGCTGCTGCTGATCGCCGCCTGTTCCCTTGTCCAGCTACGCCGTCACCGTACCATTGCACTGTTCGGTCTGGCCGGCAGCCTCGCCAGTGCCATTGCCGGTCTGGTGATCGGCACCGAAGTCAACCTCAGCGGGCTGCTCCGGGTCGACCTGTTCCACTACCTGCTGGCCCTGTCCAACCTCTTTCTTGCGAGTTCGCTTTTCTTCCTGCTTCGACACCGAATGAAGAAGCAGATCCAGCAGGAAAGGTCGCTAGCAGGTTAGTATGGACTTATTTACAAAGCTGGTCGGCAGGTGTATAAACAAAGCGATCTGTTTTTAACCAACCCCTGCGGAAATCGTTGTGCCTGAATTGAGACCCTTGGCTAGCCTGATGCTCAGCACCCTGTTGCTGGCCAGTAGCCCCTCCCTCAACGCACAAGCCGCCCCACCGCTCAACTACCTGAAATTCGATGTAGACTCCCTGCTGGTGCCCGCCTCTGAGCGCTGCCGCATCAGCCCCCGGGAGCCAGACCTCCCCTACGCCCTGGCAGCTTGCGAACAGGCGGCTTCCGGGGGCGACCCCAAAGCCCAGTTCCTGCTGGGCAACCTCTACTACGAAGGGGTGGTGATTCCACGCGACACCCAACAGGCGATGCTCTGGTTCCAGCGAGCCTCCCTGCAAGGCCATGCCCAGGCACAATACCAGATCGCTTTCATGCTCTATCGGGGTGAGGGTACTGCCCCCAACCTGGTGGAGGCCTACATCATGATGAAGATGTCCGCCGTCAACGGGTTTGACGAAGCCATCAGCGCCATGGACCTGTTCGCCGAGGAGCTCAGCGAAGAGCAAAAGCTGCAAGCCTTTTACACCCTAAGCCGGATCTTCAAGAACTACCGCGCCAGCCTGGCTACCAGCCCCGACACTCAGGTACCACTCGATCCCGCGGACCCAAGCGGGCTGCTGGACGACTGACCCGGTTAACCCTACTCGATGCTGGAGAGTGACTTCAGCACCTCCATAAAGGCATCAACCGACTCCCAACCGGCAGACTCCTCCATGGTGTGGTAGCCGGTGGTGGGTATCTGGATAGTCGTGCCATCCACCAAGCCATTGGAGGCGGCGATTGAACGCCCCATCTCGGTACTGCCCAGGGAGCCGGGGGATTCTCCCTCAGCGATCCGGCGCTGGTTTTCAGCTTCCATGTAACGGTCCTTATAGAGGTAGCTGAACCCCTTTTCCCGGCAGAGCCGCTCAACCAGCTGGGTACTCTCCCGGTTGAAAGGCGCGTTGGCATCTTTTTCCCTGAGCACCAGCAGTTGCTGGTTGGCCGTCTCCACCGAGGGAAAGGGGCTGGTGTCCACCACAAAGAGGCGGTTGGTGGAGCCACCGAAGCGACGAAACCACTCCAGCAAAAAGCGCCAACTCTTACCCGCCTCCTCCTGTGCGGTGAAAAACGCGGTGCCCTGGAAGCCGAGACTGAAAAGATGCACCAGTGCGGCCGCCGAGAGCACGTTATCCAGCTGCCCCACCAGACGGCCGTTACTGAGCCTTAACTGATCCCGGAACGCGATGGGGGTACCCGCCACGACGCTCTCCAACCCCTCGACCTCGAAAATCAGGTTATGTCGAAACTCACACACCGATGCGCTTCGAATCACACCATTGCCCCGGTAGACACCGGACCAGGGCTCGTAGGCGTACACCGGCTCACCGATAAAACGCTGCGTTACCTTGCTCATCAATTCCTCGGAGACCGAGTTATTTAGCAGGTCCGTGCGGTTGCCCGCCACAAAGGCGGCATACTGGAACTCGTTGGGTCCGGTGCAGATCAGGCCATGGCGATCAACATGGGCCGAAAGCATCACACTGAAAGGGTCGCTGCCTTGCGCCACCAGCAACCCCTCGTACCAGACAACCTTGGCTCCACGCTCCTCCAGCTCACGCTGCAGGACTCTGAAAAAGGAGTGCTCCGCCCCCACCACGCTGGGCTGGCGCACCAACATCTTCAACAGATCGATAAACTCGCTACTCAACATGACAGGGCTTCCATCGCAGGGCATGACAAAGGATCAGGCAACAGCTGATTATGGAGTATTTTTAGAAAATCCAGCTACTGTTTTAACAGGCTTTACTGGAAGCCCAGCGAACGAAAACCCTTCAAACAAAAATGGGGGTCATTCGCACGCCTACCCCAGCCGGTAATGATCAACCGCCCCTCTCTGCGCTAGTATTGAGGCACCACATGAGCCTCGGTGCCGGCACCCTGCACGTACACTTTCATATCGGGGGCCAACTGCGCATTCACCGGCTGGATCACCGTCACCAGGACGCCGTTATTGAGCCGTACCAGAATCTGCTGCCCCGCAATCGGCTGGTCGTAGTTTTTCTGTACCGCATTGCCGGCAAACCCTCCGCCCACGGCTCCAGCCACCATCATCACATCACGCCCAGAGCCATTGCCGAACAAGCTACCCACCGCGGCACCGCCCAGCCCCCCAAGAATCGCCCCGATCCCTTGATGATGACTCGACTCAATCTGGGTTGGCGTAATGGACTGAATAACCCCCGACCGGATCTCCATCTCTCCCGTCGTAGTCCCCGGCGTCGCACAGCCAACCAGGAACACCGCAGCTAGCACCAACGACACCACTGACATTTTGGATTTCATAAATAACGCCCTCTTAATCACCATTGCCTGACCTTAACCGGACTCCTGAACACTGAAAACTATAGCAGCAGCCTGGTCGCACAAGCTCGGATTCAGGTACCAATAGGGATTAAGCCGCGGCGTGCGAAATATGGATGTCGAACTAAAACCCCATACAGCAGAAATGCTGTGGGAGCCTGTTTTGCCGCCTGGCCCCGCGGCGTACCACTGACAGGGACGTCAGGAGTGTCGCTTGCAGGAGCAACGATCGGCTATGGATCCACCCACGCCGCTCCTGGCCATCCCTGGCCCCGCGGCGTACCGTACATCCTGTACATAAAAAAACAACCCGGCGAATGCACGGGTTGTTTCGGGTCAGGCAACTCCGGATCCTTCCGGGTAATGCTCCTGCAATGTTTGCCTGATACACGTCCTTGTGTGAATGCTATCCTAGGCAGGTTCAGTATGCGCGAGCGGCCGGCCCCACCACAGTAGAGATCTGGCCTGGGCTTTGTAGGATATTTGCCATTATTGGTCGCTGCCGGGTTTGAGAGGGGGCAACGGCAGCTGGGTCACCTTGTTACCCTGGCACGCATGCATTTTCACCGCTCCCTCTTTATCCACCTCATCAATGCGGATGATGGAGGTCATCGGGATATAACTGCGCCGGACACCGGCAAACTCGCTCTTGAGCTTCTCTTCTGCGGGGTCCACCAGCAGCTGGCTACGCTCCCCGAACAGGAACTCCTCAACCTCGATAAACCCGTATAGATCGCTCTGATAGACCTGTTTGGCATAGAGCTCAAACACCTGCCCATCATTAATAAATATCACCTTGAAAATCTGTTTTGCCATGGACTCTCTACCCTTGAAATAGGGCTGATTCGGAGGGGGCGTAAGAATAGCATACAGCTAGGATTTATCCATCGCTGCCTATATAATGCGCGGTCCCCCCATCCCCCCTATATGATTGCGATTCCAAACGACTACCTGATATGGCCAAGAAGCTGTTTATCAAGACCCACGGCTGCCAGATGAACGAGTATGACTCGGCGCGTATGGCTGACCTGCTCGGCGAAAGCCACGAACTCGAGCTGACCGACAACGCCGACGAGGCGGATGTGCTGCTGCTCAATACCTGCTCGATTCGTGAAAAGGCCCAGGAGAAGGTGTTCCACCAACTGGGGCGCTGGAAAAAGCTGAAGGACAAAAATCCCGAGTTGATGATCGGTGTGGGCGGCTGCGTTGCCTCCCAGGAGGGGGACGCCATCCGCCGGCGCGCGCCCCACGTCGACCTGGTGTTTGGCCCCCAGACCCTGCACCGGGTTCCCGAGATGATTGACGCCATGCGCACCACCGGGAAGGCGGTGGTTGACGTCAGCTTCCCGGAGATCGAGAAGTTCGACCGCCTGCCGGAGCCCAGTGTCGATGGCCCCAGCGCCTTTGTTTCGGTGATGGAGGGGTGCAGCAAATACTGCACCTTCTGCGTGGTTCCCTACACCCGCGGGGAGGAGGTCAGCCGCCCCTTCGACGATGTCATCGCCGAGTGCGTACACCTCGCCGAGCAGGGGGTTCGCGAGATTAACCTGCTGGGGCAGAACGTCAACGCCTACCGCGGCCTGCGCGAGGACGGCTCGACCGCCGACCTGGCCGAGCTGATCACACTGGTCGCCGCGATCGAGGGTATTGGCCGCATCCGCTTCACCACCTCTCACCCGATTGAGTTTTCCGATGCCCTGGTAGCGGTCTACGAAGAGGTCCCCGAGCTGGTGAGCCATCTGCACCTGCCGGTACAGAGTGGGTCCGACCGAATCCTGGCCGCCATGAAACGCGGCCACACGGCGCTGGAGTATAAGTCCAAGATTCGCGCCCTGCGTAAACTGCGCCCCGGCATGAGCATCTCCTCCGACTTTATTATCGGCTTCCCCGGCGAAACCGAAAAAGATTTCGAGCAAACCATGAAGCTGATTACCGAGATCGGCTTCGACCACTCCTTCAGCTTCGTCTACAGCGCCCGCCCCGGCACCCCCGCGGCCGATCTCAAGGACGACACCCCTGAGGAGATCAAGAAGCAGCGCCTGGAAATCCTGCAAACCCGTATTATCCAGCAGGCGATGGAGATCAGCCGACGCATGGTGGGCAACACCGAAGAGGTGCTGGTAACCGGTTACTCCAAACGCGATCCCGGCCAGCTTCAGGCCCGCACCGAAAACAACCGGGTCGTCATCTTCAGCGCCAGCGATCCGCGCCTGATCGGTAAATTTGTCCAGGTGAAGATCGAAGAAGCGCTGCCCAACTGCCTGCGCGCCACCCTCGATGATAGCGTGGCTCCCCGCTAGTGTGACCTTTGACCCCATTCTCGGCGATCTTGCTTTCTGCCTCCACGGGTATATCCTTGAAGGCAAGCAGGATTGCCGCCATTTACGGCGATACAGACACCTTGAACGCACACCAGAACCATTATCAATTCAGCCTCAGCCCCCACGATACGCAGCGCTTTGCGAACCTTTGCGGGCAGTTCAACGAACACCTGAAGCAGATTGAGGAACGCCTCAACGTGCGCATCCGCAGTCGCGGCAACCAGTTCGAGCTGGTGGGCAACCACAGCAATTCACAGGCCGCCGAGCAGGTCCTCAAGCAACTCTACCGGGAAACGGGTAACGGTACCGACCTGACCCCTGACCTGGTGCACCTGTTTCTGCAGGAGTCGGGGCTCGATGAGATCACCGCGAACGATGACCCTGCCCACCCGCCGGTCACCATCCAGACCAAGCGCGGGCTGATCAAGCCCCGCGGTCCCAACCAGCAGGGCTATGTTCGCAGTATCGGTCAGCACGATATCAACTTCGGTATCGGCCCGGCCGGCACCGGCAAGACCTACCTCGCCGTCGCCTGCGCCGTACAGGCCCTGGAGCGCGAAGAGGTGCGCCGCATCCTGCTGGTGCGCCCGGCGGTGGAGGCGGGAGAGAAACTCGGCTTCCTGCCCGGCGACCTGAGCCAGAAGATCGACCCCTACCTGCGCCCCCTCTACGACGCTCTTTACGAGATGCTGGGGTTTGAGCGCGTCGAAAAACTGATCGAGAAAAACGTCATCGAGCTGGCGCCGCTGGCCTATATGCGCGGCCGCACCCTTAACAATGCCTTTATCATCCTGGATGAGAGCCAGAACACCACGGCTGAGCAGATGAAGATGTTCCTGACCCGGATCGGGTTCGGCTCCTCTGCGGTCATCACCGGCGACATTACCCAGGTTGACCTCCCCCGGGGCACTCGCTCGGGGTTGGTACAGGCCACCCGTGTCCTGAAGGACGTCAAAGGGATCGGCTTCACCCATTTCAGCTCGCGGGACGTGGTCCGCCACCCGCTGGTGCAGCGGATTGTAGAAGCCTACGACCTCCACGACGACAGCCAGGGTGACCGCCGCCACGAACAACAGGATGGCCAGCACGCCCCCCGCGGAGGTGCCGGCCAATGAGCCTTGAACTGGACCTGCAGGTCGCCTGTGATAACGAGACCCCCAGCCAGGAAACCCTGCACCACTGGGCCGAAGTCGCCCTGGCAGGGCGACGCACCGAAGCGGAGCTCAGCGTACGCCTGGTCGACGAAGCAGAAAGCGCAGATCTCAACCAGCAATACCGTGGCAAGCAAGGGCCAACCAACGTCCTATCATTCCCCGCCGAGTTCCCGGCCGGTATCCCGCTGCCGTTGCTGGGTGACCTGGTGATCTGCGCCCCGGTGGTTGAACGCGAGGCCCGCGAGCAACACAAGGCCCTGGAGGCCCACTGGGCCCACATGATCATCCACGGCACCTTGCATCTGCTGGGATTTGACCATATAGATGATCAGGAAGCGCAGGAGATGGAGACCCTTGAAACCGAGCTGATGATGCAGCTGGGCTTCCAGGATCCCTATCAGGCCGACGACGACTGAACAGCAAATATTTCTAACCAACCCACGAGACCCCAATGAGCGAAGATCGATCGAGTAACCAAAGTCCCGGTCACCGAAGCTGGCTGGAGCGGCTAGCAATGGCCTTCTCCGGCGACCCCAGAAACCGCAGCGAGCTGCTGGAGCAGCTGCGCGAGGCGGAAACCAACGACATAGTGGATGCCGAGGCGCTGAGCATCATTGAGGGTGCACTCTCCGTCGCCGACATGCAGGTGCGGGAGATCATGATTCCGCGTTCACAGGTGGTCTGCATCAAGTCCTGCCAGCAGCCCCGGGAGTTCCTTCCCAGCATCATCGAGTCGGCCCATTCCCGCTTTCCGGTGATTGGCGACACCATGGATGACGTGATCGGCATCCTTCTGGCCAAGGACCTGCTTACCCTGTTGCTCAACGACGGACCGAGTGAGTTCGATATTCGAGAAATTCTGCGACCGGCCACCTTCGTGCCCGAAAGCAAGCGCCTGAATGTCCTGCTCAAGGAGTTCCGTGCCACTCGCAACCACATGGCGGTAGTGATAGACGAGTACGGTGGCGTGGCTGGACTGGTCACCATCGAGGATGTGCTTGAGCAGATCGTTGGCGATATCGAGGATGAACACGACGTTGACGACGAGCACTTTATCAAGCAGGTGGGCGAGAATGACTTTATCGTTAAGGCCCTGACCCCCATCGAGGATTTCAACGAACAGTTCGGCAGCGAATTCAGCGACCGCGAGTTTGATACCATCGGGGGGATCGTTATGCAGGGCTTCGGGCACCTGCCGAAGCGCAACGAGCAGCTCAGCCTGCAGGGCTTCAACTTCCGCATCCTGAACGCCGACAACCGCCGCATCCGTCTGCTCAGAGTAAGCACCAACTAATGCCCCGGGGCAGTTGGCAGGGGGGGTGGCGAGCCCAAACGCTGGCTCTGGCCAGCGGAGCGCTGGCGGTGGGGGGGTTCAGCCCCCTCGACCTGTGGCCGCTCCCTCTGCTCTCCAGCGCCCTGCTCTACCTCCTGCTCTACCCCCTCTCCCCGCGCCAGGCGCTGTGGCGCGGTACCGCCTACGGGCTGGGTTTGTTTGGTGCAGGCACCTCCTGGGTCTACGTTAGCATCCACCAGTTCGGTGCCGCCTCAGTCCCCCTGGCGAGCGTTCTGACCCTGCTGTTTTGCCTGGGTATGGCGTTGCTGTTCATCGCCCCCTTTGCCTGGTGCTACGCCCGTCTCAGGCAACACTGCGCCGCCCAGCGCATCGCCCTGTTGGGGTTTGTGGTGCTCTGGGTGCTGGCGGAATGGAGTCGCAGCTGGCTCTTTACCGGCTTCCCCTGGTTACTCTGGGGCTATGCCCTGCTGGATACCCCCGTTAGCGGCTGGGCACCGGTGAGCGGGGTCTACGGCCTCAGCGCCCTGCTCGTCGCCGGCGGCGCCCTGCTGGGTGAGTGGATTCGCCAGCGCACCCCGTCCAGGGTATTGATAGTTGGAAGTCTGGGCTGGGGTGCATTAGTGGGAGGCGGGGTACTGCTGGGCCTGCACCCCTGGAGCCAGCCCAGCGCACCGGCTCTTAAAGTAGCCCTGATCCAGCCGGCCATCCCCCAGCAGATGAAGTGGAACCAGGCGTTTCTGGACAACACCCTGAGACGGCTGGAAGCTCTCACCGCCGATCACTGGGACGCCGACCTCGTGGTCTGGCCCGAAAATGCCATTCCGGCGCTGCAACATCGTATGCAACCCTACCTCGAGCAACTGTCCAGCCACGCCCGCAGCACACAAACCAGCCTGGTCACTGGCATTCCGATCTATCGCCAGCTGGAGGGCGGCCAGGCGGCTTTTTACAACGGCATCACCAGCCTCGGGCAAGGAGAGGGGGACTACCTTAAGCAGCAGCTGGTCCCCTTTGGTGAGTACGTTCCGTTGCAGTCACTCCTGCGGGGGCTAATCGCCTTTTTTGACCTGCCTATGTCCGACTTCGCCCGCGGTCCCGCAGACCAACCTCTGCTGCGAGCGGGCGCCTACCAGCTCGCTCCGCTGATCTGCTACGAGGTGGTCTACCCCGACCTGGTAGCGGGTATGGGGGCCAAGGCTGACCTGCTGCTCACCATCAGCAACGACACCTGGTTTGGCGCCTCTATAGGCCCGCACCAGCACCTGCAGATGGCGCGCATGCGGGCGCTCGAAAATGGCCGCTACCTGATCCGGGCGACCAACGACGGGGTCACTGCGGTGGTTGACCCGCAAGGCGCCCTGCTGGCCGAACTGCCCCAGTTTGAACCGGGGGCGCTGAGAGCCAGTGTCTTTCCGATGACGGGTAACACCCCCTTCAGCACCACCGGCTCCTGGCCGCTGCTTGTCCTGCTACTCCTCTCCCTGCTGCTATCGACCCCGTTCAGAAGGGGCTCCTGAGGCGCGCTCTGAGGTCGTACCAGCTCCCCCCCAACCACTCGTGCAGGGCATCGCGACTCAGTAACAGCGAGCGGACGGAGGGCAACCAATGGAGGAGTGCCGGCTGTGCCGGATTCAGTCGGTGGTAGCCGAGGGGAGCCGGTATCACCTCAAACCCGGCGCGTTCGAAGGCCCTGCGTGCACGGGGCATGTGCAGGGCATGGGTAACCAGCGCAATGCGTTGAATCGAGTCGGGCAACAATGCCCGGCTGTTGATCGCATTTTCATGGGTGGTACGGCTTGCCCCCTCCTGCCAGAGTACCCGCACCCCCAGCTCCTGCTGCAGCAGGCGCGTCATCAACTGCGCTTCGCTCTCCTCCTCCCATCCCTCTACTACCCCCCCGGTCACCAGCAGCTCGAGGCCACTCCGGCGGGCGAGGAAGGCCGCATAGAGCAGGCGTTCAGTCGCCAGTACCGAGGGACGGTCGCGCCCGTCATACTCCGGCGCCGCCGGTTGGCGGCCTCCCCCCAGCACCACCAGCAACTGGGCCTTGGACAATCCCTCCGGCGTCACAGGGGATGACTGTTGCTCCAGAGAAAATGCCAGCTGGGTGGCCACAAAGGGGATACTGAGCAGGTAGAGGCTCAGCAGGGAAAACAGGATCAGGGCGCCCCCCAGACGCGGCCAACGAAGCCGTAGCAGCCCTCCCAGCAAGGCTGTGGCGACCTGGTTTCCAGGGGGGAGTAGTAGGCTCTTCAGCAGTATCCATCCAACCAAGAGTTCAGCTCATCCGTGTCGTGACCGGGCCCAGACAGCGCGGCGGTAGGCCAGAGGGAGGCCGCTGGGGGTCAGATGTCCCGCAGGCGGCTAACGCAGTAGAAGACGCTATCACCACAGCCCCGGCATGTCGACAGGGGGGCCGGCGCATCCAGCTGCTGAAGCTGCCGGCAGCGAACACATCGATAACTGCCTGCCTCCACGTGGGTTTGGGCACGGAAATGGCGCAGGCAGGAGACGCTGGCGCGAGGCTCGTTTCCTGTTTCTGCCCCCAGTGCGATCAACAGGTCCGCCATCGACAGATCCCGCCCCCACAGGCACCGGTGTAACCAGTCCGCATCCCGACTCATGCAGGCGGCCAGCATACAGAGCTCTTCGCTGCTGATATCCCGCAGCTCGACATCGGGCCCGGCGAGGCTCTCAACCCCTGCTAACAACTTGGGGGGCGGGCGGGCCTCAAAATCGGTGATCGCCTGCTGCAAACGCTGCAATAGTCGCGCACAGATATCCTCCTGCCCCCCCCCTCGATCATTAGGCACTTCCCGCATACAGAACCCTCGGCGTTAGCTGGCGCCTGCTCGGTAGCCGCCATCTCCAGTTCACACCACAGTGAAACCTGTGCCATCGGGCGGGTGCAGTTTAAACGGGAAGAAGCTCCGCCTGACAGGCGGCGACACGGGTGCGTTCAGGCTTTAAATTAAGGGTAGACCATGGATAAACACTACCCGTCAAAACCCCGCTGCTGTATCCTTCGCTGTTTAGATTTTCTTATTATTCCGACCCCCTCTTTTTATCACTTCCAAGCGCGAGAATGATGGATCAACAGTACCAGCCCCATGAGATTGAAGCCGACGCCCAGGAGTATTGGGCCACGACCAAGGCCTTCGAGGTAACCGAGGACAATGGCAAGGAGAAATATTACTGCCTCTCCATGTTCCCCTACCCGAGCGGACGCCTGCACATGGGACATGTGCGCAACTACACCATCGGCGATGTGATCTCCCGCTTCCAGCGCATGCAAGGCAAGAATGTACTGCAGCCCATGGGATGGGACGCCTTCGGCCTGCCGGCTGAAAATGCGGCCATCAAGAACAACACCGCTCCGGCTCCCTGGACCTACGAAAACATCGAGTACATGAAGGGCCAGCTCAAGCAGCTCGGCTTCGGCTACGACTGGAGCCGCGAGATCGCCACCTGCCGTCCCGAATACTACAAGTGGGAGCAGTGGTTCTTCACCCAGCTCTACGAGAAGGGGTTGGTCTACAAAAAGACCTCCGCCGTTAACTGGTGCCCCAACGACGCCACCGTGCTCGCCAACGAGCAGGTAATCGAAGGTTGCTGCTGGCGCTGTGATACCCCGGTAGAGCGTAAGGAGATCCCCCAGTGGTTTGTTCGCATCACCGCCTACGCCGAGGAACTGCTCAACGATCTCGATGAGCTGGAGGACTGGCCCGACCAGGTCAAGGCGATGCAACGCAACTGGATTGGTCGTTCCCAGGGGGTGGAGATGAGCTTCGACCTGGCCCAGCCAGTGGAGCAGGTCGCCAGCCATTTCAGCATCTACACCACCCGTCCCGACACCCTCATGGGCGTGACCTATGTCGCCCTGGCCGCCGAGCACCCGATCGCCCAGGCCGCCGCCGCCAACAACCCCGAGCTGGCCGCCTTTATCCAGGAGTGCAAACACAGCTCGGTCGCCGAAGCGGACATGGCCACCATGGAGAAGCGCGGGGTCGATACCGGGCTTAAGGCGATCCACCCCCTCAGCGGGCGCGAAATCCCGATCTGGGTCGCCAACTTCGTCCTCATGGATTACGGCAGCGGTGCCGTGATGTCGGTACCCGGCCACGACCAGCGCGACTGGGAGTTTGCCCGCAAATATGACCTGCCGATCGAGCAGGTGGTCGCCCCTGCCAACGCCGGGGAGGCCTGTGACATCAGCCACGGCGCTTACGTCGATAAAGGGATCCTGGTCAACTCAGGCGTGTTCGACGGCCTCGACTTTGAAGCCGCCTTCAACGCCATCGCCAAAAAGCTCAAGGGGCTCGGCAAGGGCAAGGTGACCGTCAACTACCGCCTGCGCGACTGGGGTGTCTCCCGCCAGCGCTATTGGGGAGCCCCCATCCCCATGAAGTACCAGAACGGCGAAGAGATCCCGGTTCCCTTGGAGGAGCTGCCGGTGGTGCTGCCCGAAGAGGTGGAGATGGACGGCGTGCAGTCGCCCATCAAGAGTGACCCCGAGTGGGCCAAATGCGAGCACAATGGTCAGCCGGCTACCCGCGAAACCGACACCTTCGACACCTTTATGGAGTCCTCCTGGTATTTCGCCCGTTTCACCAGTCCCCACAACGATGAGGCGATGCTGTCGCCCCAGTCGGCCAACTACTGGCTGCCGGTGGACCAGTATATTGGCGGTATCGAGCACGCAATCCTGCACCTGCTCTACGCGCGCTTCTTCCACAAGCTGCTGCGTGACACCGGTCTGGTGGACAGCAACGAGCCCTTCAAACGCCTGCTCTGCCAGGGCATGGTGCTCAAGGATGGCAGCAAGATGTCCAAGTCCAAGGGCAACACCGTTGACCCCCAGGAGCTGATCAGCCGTTACGGTGCCGACACCGTACGTCTGTTCACCATGTTTGCGGCGCCCCCCACCCAGTCACTGGAGTGGTCTGACAGCGGTGTAGAGGGGGCCTTCAAGTTCCTCAAACGCTTGTGGAAGCTGACCCAGGAGCACCTCGCCCGCGGTGAGGCAGCAGCGCTTGACCTTAGCCAGCTCAACGATGCCCAGCGCGACCTGCGCCGCAAGACTCACGAGACCATCGCCAAGGTGACCGATGATTTTGCCCGCCGCCAGACCTTCAACACCGCCATTGCCGCGGTGATGGAACTGAGCAACGAGGTGACCCGCCTGGCCGACGACGATGCCCAGTCCCGTGCGGTGGTTCAGGAGGCGCTGGAAGCAGCTACCCTGCTGCTGGCGCCCATCGTCCCTCACATCAGCCACCGCCTGTGGCAGCTGCTGGGTCATGAGCTGGCGGTAATCCACGCACCCTGGCCCCAGGTAGACGAGTCCGCCCTGACCCGCAGCCGCATCGAGTACGTGGTTCAGGTCAACGGTAAACTGCGGGCGCGGATCGAGGTGGATGCCGATCTGGACAAAGCCAGCATCGAAGCCCTGGCGATCGCTGACGAAAACGTCCAGCGCTTTACCGAAGGGCTGACGGTGCGTAAAGTCATCGTAGTGCCCAACAAACTGATCAACATCGTAGTAGGTTAACCCATGAAACCAGCGCGCTATGGATTGTGGCTGTCTTTGTTGACGCTTCTGCTGCTGGCCAGCGGTTGCGGGTTCCAGCTGCGCGGGGAAGTGAGCCTGCCCAGCGAGCTCCAGCGTCTCAACCTGAGCGGCGTTCAAAGTGGCAGCCCGCTCTCCCAGGCACTGCGCCAGAGCCTCACCAGCAACGGTGTTGAGTTGAGCGAAACGGCGGATCTCTCACTGGCGGTGCTGGGATACAGCACCGACCAGCGAGCCATCACCTTTACCGGCACCGGCCAGAGTGCGCAGTTCGAAGTGAGCGGCACGCTGCGCTTTAACCTGCAGAACAGCAATGGTACGGAGCTAATGGGTCCCTTTAGCCTTGACGCGCAGCGTACCTACCAATCGGACCAGAACAACACCACCGCATCGATCTCCGAACGCAAGATGATCGATCGTGAGCTGGAGCGGTCGCTGGTTCAACAGTTGATGCTGCGCCTGCAGGCGATCACCTCGGCCCAGCTGGCGCAAGCACAGCAGGCGGCCGAGGCTCGCGAGCTGCAAGCCCAACAGGCCGCTCCGGCCGCGCAATGAAACTCCGTGCAGAGCAGCTCGCCAGCCACCTCAAGAAGGGGCTGGCACCGCTCTACATCGTCAGCGGCGATGACCCCCTGCAACTGCAGGAGTGTTGCGACAGCATCCGCCTGGCAGCCCGTGAGCAAGGCGTCAGCGAGCGGGAGTTAATGCACGCCGATGGCGGTTTCGACTGGAACGACCTTCTGCAAAGCGCCAACAGCCTCTCCCTCTTTGCGGATCGCAAGCTGATTGAACTGCGGATTGCCAACGGCAAGCCGGGCGACAAGGGCAGCAAGGCGCTGACTCACTACGCCGAAAACGCCTCCCCCGACAACGTACTGCTACTGGTCCTGCCAAAGATGGATGCTGCGGCCCAGCGCAGCAAATGGTTCAAGATGCTGGAGCAGGCTGGCGTGCTGATCCAGCTATGGCCGATCGACGCCGCCGCCCTTCCAGGCTGGATCCAGAAGCGCCTGGCAGCCGCCGGCCTGGCCGCCAGCCCCGATGCGGTGCAGCTGCTGGCCGATCGGGTAGAGGGCAACCTGCTGGCCGCCCAGCAGGAGATCGAAAAGCTCAGGCTGTTGGCTACCGGTGAGCGGGTTGAGGTCGATACCATCAACGCCGTGGTCTCCGACAGTGCCCGCTTTGATATCTTCTCCCTGGTGGACAGCGCCCTGACCGGCGATGCCATCCACAGCGCTCGTATGCTCAGCGGATTGCGCGCCGAAGGTAGCGAGCCTACCGTCATCCTCTGGGCCCTGACCCGTGAGCTGCGTAGCCTGGGCAGTATGGCGCGGCTGTTACAGCAGGGGCAGGCGGTCGAACAGGTACTCAAAAGCCAGCGCGTGTGGGAAAAGCGTAAAGCGCCGGTTCGCCGTGCCCTGACGCGTCTCTCCGAGCGGGAATGGCGCATGATGCTGCAACACGCCGCGCGTATTGATCGCACCATCAAGGGGATGGAGACGGGCAATGTGTGGGACGAGCTCAGCGCTCTCTGCCTGCGACTGGCCGGCCTACGAACCCCCGCGGCTGACTACTGAGCCGTTGACTTCGGTTTTTCCCTAGGCGGGTGCGCTACCCCGCAGCCCGCCCGCTCGGTTGTCCGGGTTTCCCCTAGATCACCACGGTAATCGACGATAGCGAAGTTCGCCCCGGTGTAGACAATAGAAAGCCTGTTATCCAATGCGTTAAGGCTTACGATGTCCCAGGCTCCCTTTTGGCAATACCCTGTGCTGGTTCCCTCCAACCTCCGACTTCCGAGCTTCGGTTATCTGTCTCGATCGCAGTTTTGCCAGCAGCTGGCCCACAGTGCCCAGATTGGCCGCTACGATCTCGGGCGCAACCTGCATCTGGATCCGGGCCTGATGGCACGCTATGGCAGCGAGATCCCCCGCATCGCCGAAGCCCTGGCCTGCTCCCCCCGGGATGAGCGCTACCGCCGGGTCAAGGTGGCCACCATTGACAAGGCCACCCACGAGGTCCACCTGGAGTGGCTCCTCGCCCAACGCCTCGGGCGCAGCCGGATCAGCTTTACCCAGTTCGAGCTACTGCGCCGTGCGCTGGGGGTTCAGCCGCTGCTGGTGGATATGATGGGCCCTGCGGTGGAGGTGATCTGGCCCGACAGCCTGGAGGCCGCTCTGGTCGCACTGAACCAGCTGGAGCAGCGGGTCAACCTCACTCCGGCAGCGGATCTTTCCTCCCTCCCCCCCCCGGCCGATAGCCAATGGTCGCGGGCCAGTGGATTCTAGCACCCGATACCGATCAGCAATAAAAAAGCGGCCGTGGCCGCTTTTTTATTGGCTTACATAGTCTACGAACTAGCAGAGAAGATCGCCTTTGGCTTGCTGGTCTGCATGGTAGGAGGAGCGCACCAGGGCACCGCTCGCCACCTTGGAGAACCCCAGCTCCTGGGCAATGGCGGCCAGCTCGGCAAACTCGTCGGGATGAACGAAGCGGTCCACCGGCAGGTGGTTACGGCTCGGCTGCAGATACTGGCCCAGGGTGATCATCTCGATGTCGTGGGCACGCATATCCTTCATCTCGGCGATCACCTCGTCGATGGTCTCCCCCAACCCCAGCATCAACCCCGACTTGGTAGTCACCTGCGGATTGCGGCGCTTGTACTCCTTGAGCAGGGTGAGTGACCACTGGTAGTCAGAACCCGGGCGAATCTTCTTGTAGAGGCTTGGTACCGATTCCAGGTTGTGGTTGAAGATGTCCGGTGGGGTTTCGCTGAGAATATCGAGCGCGATCTCCATGCGCCCGCGGAAGTCGGGCACCAGAATCTCGATCTGGATATCGGGGCTAAGGGCACGCACTTCGCGGATACAGTCGGCGAAATGGCCGGCCCCACCATCCCGCAGGTCATCCCGGTCAACGGAGGTGATCACCACGTAGCGTAGCTTCATATCGGCAATCGCCTCGGCCAGCTGCCTGGGCTCATTGGCATCCAGTGCGTTGGGACGGCCGTGAGCCACATCGCAGAAGGGGCAGCGACGGGTACAGATGTCGCCCATGATCATGAAGGTGGCCGTCCCCCCACTGAAGCACTCGCCCAGGTTGGGGCAGGCCGCCTCTTCGCACACCGTGTGCAGCTTGTGTTGGCGCAGCAGGTTTTTGATGCGACTGATCTCCGGTGAGGCCGGCATCTTGACGCGTAGCCAGTCAGGCTTGCGGGGCATATCCTCCTTGGCGGTGGGGATTACCTTGACCGGGATGCGGTCAACTTTGTCCGCTCCGCGGAGCTTAACCCCCTGCTCGACGCGCTTGGGTTTGCTGGTAGTCTCGTTGTTTGCACTCATAGGGGGATATCGTCCAGTTGCAGGGGGTCGGTGGTAGTCTCGCAGCGATTATACCCGAGCAAGTGGGTCAGGTTCTGTTTCAATCTGTCGCTAACGACTTCCATTTGTACCGGGCCGACCAGGGTACTGAGCTGGGTCATCGCCAGGCCGGCGTAACCACAGGGGTTGATACGTAAAAAGGGCTCCAGATCCATATCCACGTTCAGCGCCAGGCCATGATAGGAGCAGCCGCGCCGCACCCGCAACCCCAGGGAGGCGATCTTGTCTTGCCCCACATAAACCCCCGGGGCATCGGCCCGGGCACGGGATTCAACCTGCCATTCGGCCAGGGTGTCGATAATGGATTGTTCGATCGCAGTCACCAGGTCGCGCACTCCTTTACCGCGCCGCCTGATATCCACCAGCAGGTAGGCTACCAGCTGGCCGGGGCCGTGGTAGGTCACCTGGCCACCGCGGTCCACCTGTACGACCGGGATATCCCCGGGCATCAGCAGGTGCTCTGCCTTGCCCGCCTGCCCCTGGGTATACACCGGGGGGTGCTGCAGTAACCACAACTCATCGCGACTGTCGGGGCCCCGGGTGTCGGTGTAATGCTTCATCAGCTGCCAGGTGGACTCATACTCCACCATTCCCAGCTCGCGAACCAGCAGGGCCTGGTCATTATCGTTACTACTCATGGGATCGCCTTGGATAGGGGGTCGCAGGGGTTAGAGCACCATCTTGACACGACCGCTGCCCATCAACTCCTGGTGCAGGGCCTTGAGCTGGACCTCTCCGGTGGCGGTGATCACCACCGTTACCGAATGGTAGCGTCCGTTACGACTGGTTTTAACCTCATGCTGACCATCGAAGCTGCTGTCGTGGCGGGTGATCACCTCCAGCACAAATTCAATAAAATCAACCTCGGCCTCCCCCATGATCTTCACCGGGTAGTCACAGGGAAACTCGATTTTGGGGGCTTCGGGCTGCTCGGTCGTCTGCCCGTTGATAATGATTTCGCTCACACGAATACCGCCTGGGATAGAAACAGAAAGGCCGGAGCCAGGCTCCGGCTGGTCAATTATAATACAAAGCGGGCCGCGATCGCAGCCCTGGCCTCAGGCAAAGAGACCGTATACGAAGAGCATGATCGAGTCCCACAGGCGCTTGAAGAAGCCCCCCGCCTCGACCGCCTGCAGCGCCACCACCGGTACGGTTTCAATCAACTCATCACCCAGCTTAACCTTCACCTCACCCAGCACCTGGCCCTGCTTCAGGGGCGCCTCCAGCTGGGGGTTCAGCTCCATCACCGCGCTCAGGTTCTTGCTCTGGCCGCGGGGAATGGTCACCACAATATCCTCGCTGACACCGACGGCCACCTGATCCACAGTCCCTTTCCAGACCCTGGGGCTCTGCAGGGATTCGCCTCCGCGCTTAACCAACGCGTTCTCAAAGAAGCGGAACCCATAGGTCAGCAACTTTTGGGTTTCGCTGGCGCGGGCCTTTTCGCTCTTGGCCCCCATCACCACCGAGATCAGGCGACGACCATCCTGCGCGGCCGAAGTCACCAGACAAAAACCGGCCTCCTCGGTGTGCCCGGTCTTGAGGCCATCCACCGCACTGTTACTCCACAGCAGGCGGTTACGGTTGGGCTGTTTACGCAGCGGCTTGCCGGTCTTCTTATCGACGCCATACTGGTAATACTTCTCGGCGTAGATGTCGTAGCGGTCGGGGTGCCGGTAGATGATTGCCCGCGCCAGTTTGGCCAGGTCCGCGGCGGTGGTGTAGTGATCATCCGCCGGCCAGCCGCTGGCGTTAACGAAATGGGTATTGCTCATACCCAGTTCACTGGCAGTGCTGTTCATGACATCCGCAAAGGCCTCTTCGCTACCGGCGATGTGCTCGGCGATGGCGACACTGGCGTCGTTACCGCTGACGATAATAATCCCCTTCAGCAGCTCCTCCACCGGCACCCGCTCACCTACCTCGATAAACATGGTGGAGCCCCCCATCTTCCAGGCCTTCTCGCTCACCAGCACCTCATCCTGGGCCCCGATATTACCCGCCGCCAGTTCGTTTTCAGCCACATAGGCGGTCATCAGCTTGGTCAGGCTGGCCGGCGGCAAGGGCTGGTGGGCATTGGACTCCACCAGTATACGACCGCTATCAGCATCCATCAGCAGATAGCTGCTGGCGGCCAGCGAGGGAGCGGAAGGGATCGGCGAGGCCGCTTTCAGGGGGGCGGAGAGGAGCAGCACCAGGGGTGCCAGCAGGTAAATGAACCGAAAACCAAAGAATCGCATAAGCAGTGAAAAACTATCCTGTTTTGAATGAAGGGCTAGGGGTCACTAGTGAGACCCTGGGGCGGGTTAGAAATTCCCCGACAATGGCACTCGCACGGGAACGAGTTCACAAACCAGCGGCTGGGCACGGTGTCGCTGCCGACAACCGCTACTCATACACCAGATGGGGAGCGCCCAGCGCGGCATTATCGACCTGTTGCTTCGCTTCTTCAACCTCTTGCAGCGTGGCAAAGGGGCCGATACGTACGCGATGCAGGGGGGCAGGGTGCTCGATACCGGCCACCACAGCCACGGGGAAGCGGGTTACTTCACTCAAACGCCGCTGCAGGCTTTGGGCCGACTGCGCATTCTGCAGGGCGGCCACCTGCAGGAACATGCGTGGATGGCGGGGCTCGGTGGCCCGCTCGGGTGCCGGCAAGGGAGCAGCCCCCTGTGATGACGTGGTCGCGGGCGCCTCCGTGCTCAGTCCCCTGGATACCGGCCCGGCTCCGTTCTCCTCGGCCTGAGCCCTGAAGTTGGCCGGGTCGATCCCTTCCACCCGCACCCGCGCGGTGCCCTGGCCGAAGAACCCCAGTTTATGTGCTGCCGCATAGGACATATCGATCAGGCGATCGCCGTGAAAGGGGCCACGATCGTTGACCCGCACCACCACGGAGCGGCCATTGGCCAGATTGGTCACTCGCGCATAGGAGGGCAGCGGCAGGGTTTTGTGGGCTGCGCTCATGGCGTACATGTTGTAGGTTTCACCGTTGGCCGTTTTATGGCCGTGGAACTTGGTGCCGTACCAGGAGGCGGTTCCCTCCTGGCGATACCCCACCGCGGTGGAAAGAGGGTAATACTTGACGCCAAACAGGCTATAGGGGGTCGACTTGACGGGCCCCGTGTGGGTGCGGGGGACCGCATCGGGTACGGTGGACACATCAAAGTGGCCATCGGGCGCGCCGTCAACGCCGGGTCTCAGGCTGCGGTCACTGCTGCAGGCAGCCAGCAGCAGGCTACTTAACAGCAGCGCCCATCGCGCCCCTCGCGAGAGATCAAAGCGCCTTGGCCTGGGCATCTTTCAACTCCTCGCTTAACTGGTAGGCGGCCATCGCATAGAGGGTACTGTGGTTGTAGCGGGTAATGACATAGAAGTTGTGCATCCCCACCCAAAACTCGCTGCCCCGCTCACCCTGCAGGCGAATCCCACGCACACTGGCGTCCGCCGCAGGTGCCTGTAAGGGCTCCCACCCCAGGGCTTCTAGCTGCTCAAGAGTTTGCGCCGGCTTCAGCTTATCGGAGACTCCGTCAGCGTAACGGCTACCGCTGACACGGGCGCGGGTAACCACGGGGGCCCCCTGCTGCCAGCCATGGCGGCGAAAATAGTTGGCGACACTGCCAATGGCATCAACGGGGTTGTTCCAGATATCGATCTGGCCATCACCGTCAAAGTCGACCGCATAGGCGCGGAAGCTACTGGGGATAAACTGAGGAAAGCCCATTGCCCCGGCGTAGGAGCCGGTCAGCTCGAGGGGGTCGAATCGCTGCTCGCGACTGAGCAGCAGGAACTCCTTGAGCTGTTTGCGAAAGAAGCTCTGGCGGGGCTCGTAATCAAACCCCAGGGTGGAGAGGGCATCGACCACCCGGAACCGTCCCTTGTGCTTTCCGTAAAAGGTCTCGACGCCAATAATGGCAACGATAATCTGCGCCGGCACCCCATACTCGCGCTCGGCCCGCGACAGCGCCTCGGCGTGCTGCTGCCAGAACGCAAGGCCCGCCTCGGTGCGGGCCGGGGTCAGGAAGATCTTGCGGTATTCGCCCCAGGTTTTGGTTCGTTCGGCGGGGCGGGCGATGGCATCCAGTATCGGCTGCTTGCGCTCGGCCGAGTCGAACACCCGTTGCAGGGTCTCCCGGTCGTACTGGTGCTCCTCGACCATCTCCTCGATCAGTGCCAGCGCCTGTGGCGAGCCACTGTAATCTGCGGCCAGCGCACCACCCGCCGCCAAACAAAGTGATATCCCCAGTACCGGCAACCGTCTCATTCTTGGGTCTTCCTCCTCGCAAGGGTTACAACGCTCACTGCTACACGGTGTCAGATAATTCAAGAGAGGGCAACCCGGCGCTTAGCCTCGCCCCAGCCAGCTACGGTGCGAGTGCACCGACATCAACACCCCGAATCCCGCCAACAGGGTCACCACCGATGTTCCTCCCCGGCTCACCAGCGGTAGCGGCACCCCCACCACCGGCAGCAAACCACTCACCATGCCGATGTTAACGAATACGTAGACAAAAAACGTCAGGGTAATACTGCCCGCCAGCAGCTTACCAAAAAGGGTCTGGGCATTGAGAGCGATGACGATACCCCGGGCAATGATCGCAAGGTAGAGCACCAACAGGAGCAGCACCCCGACCAGGCCAAATTCCTCGGCCAGCACCGCAATAATGAAGTCGGTATGGCTCTCGGGCAAAAAGTCGAGCTGGGACTGGGTCCCACCAAACCAACCCTTGCCATAAATCCCTCCCGAACCGATGGCGACCTTGGACTGGATGATATTCCAGCCAGACCCCCAGGGGTCGCTTTCCGGGTTCAGGAAGGTGAGTACGCGCTGCTTCTGGTACTCGCGCATCAGGAAGTGCCACATCCCCCAGGCAAAGGGTAACGCGGCCAGCACGGCGCCAAAAATAATGCGCCACTGCAGTCCCGCCAGGAAGAGAACAAACACACCAGAGGCGGCGATCAGCAACGAGGTGCCCAGGTCGGGTTGCTTGGCGATCAACAGCACCGGCAACAGGATCAGGGCCAGCGCGGTCAACAGGTGCCTGAAGCTGGGGGGAACCACTCGCTTGGCCAGATACCAGGCCACCACCATCGGCATCACCAGTTTCATGATCTCCGACGGCTGGAAGCGGAAGCCGGGCAGCGCCAGCCAGCGCTGGGCCCCCTTGGCCCCGGTGCCGCTGACCAGCACCGCCACCAGCAACCCAATCCCCAGTACATAAACCCAGGGGGACCAGCGCTCAAAGATGCGGGGGGGGATATTGGCGATCACGATCATGCCCACCAACCCCACGGTAAGATAAACCGCCTGCCGGGTCACCATGGCCAGGTTCTGGCCGCTGGCGCTGTAGAGTACCAGTAGCCCGCCCCCCATCAGCAACAGCAACAGCCCCAGCAGCACGGGGTCGAGTCGCAACCAGAAGACCGCCCGGCTCTGCATATTCTCTTCGCTGAGGGGCAGTTGGCGCTCAAAATCCAGCCGGCTCATGGGGCTCCTCCCGCCACCAGCCCCGCTTCGATACGGGGCAGCAGATAGGCGTCCAGTACCTTGCGGGCGATAGGGGCCGCGGCCGCACTGCCACTGCCACCGTTTTCGACCACCACCGCGACCGCGATCTGCGGCGCTGTCAGGGGAGCGAAGCCGACAAAGAGTGCGTGATCACGGTTACGCTCGGCCAGTTTCTCGGCATCGTACTCCTCATCCTGCTTGATCCCCACAATCTGGGCTGTGCCGGTTTTACCCGCCATCTGGTAAGTGATATCCCGCCCGATGCGGTAGTGGGCGGTTCCCCGGGGGTGGTGGACCACCTTGCGCATCGCTTCGATGACCAGGTCCCAGTACTCGCTTTTTTTCATCTCGACATCTGGCAGGTCGGGTTTCACCGGCTGCTCGAAGCCCGGTGAAGCCTGTTTCAACAACTGCGGGCGGATCCAGTGGCCGCGGTTGGCGATCACGGCTGTCGAAGCCGCCAGCTGCAAGGGAGTCGCCAACATATACCCCTGGCCGATCCCGGTAATCAGGGTCTCCCCCGGGTACCAGGGACGACCACGGGCCCCCCGCTTCCAGTCCCGCGAAGGCATCAGCCCCGGGCGCTCTTCGGAGATATCGCGCCCGATCCGCTGCCCGAGGCCAAAGCCGGCCAGATAGTGGTCCATGTTATCGATCCCCAGCTTGAGGGCCAGGTCGTAGAAATAGGTGTCATTGGAGTACATGATGCCACGCTCCATATCCACCGTGCCGTGCCCCTCACGCTTCCAGTTGCGGTAGAGTCGCTCTTCACCGGGCAACTGATACCAGCCGGGATCAAAAATGGTGTAACCGGGGCTGGTCACCCCGCTGTCGAGGCCGGCCAGGGCCACCATCGGCTTGATGGTGGAGGCCGGCGGGTATTCACCCAGGGAGGCCCGGTTGTAGAGGGGCCGGTCGGGGTTGTCCCGCAGCTGGCTGTAGTCGCGACTGGCGATCCCGGTGACAAAGAGGTTAGGGTTGTAGGCTGGAGTGCTGGCCATCACCAGCACCCCGCCGGTGCGGGTATCCATCGCCACCACCGCACCCCGGTGCTCACCCAGGGCTTCTATGGCCACCTGCTGGAGCTGGCTGTCCAGATAGAGGGTCAGGTCACTGCCGGGCTCAGGGTCCTGGCGGCTGATGACCCGTTGTACCCGGCCACGGGCATTGGTCTCCACCTCCTGGTAACCCGCTTTACCCAGCAGCTGGATTTCGTAAAAGCGTTCGATACCAATCTTGCCGATGGTGCGGGTGCCACTGTAGGCGTCAGGATCCAGCCCACTGAGTTCGCGTTCGTTGATGCTCCCCACATAGCCCACCGAATGGGCAAAGTGCTCACCTCTGGGGTAATAACGCACAAGCTGCGCCTCCACCTCGACACCGGGAAGCCGGTGCTCATTGACCGCGATGCGGGCAATCTCCTCCTCCTGCAGGCGATATTTGAGAGGAACCGACTCGAAGGGGCGGCTTTGGCGTGCCAGTTCGCGGTACTTTTCCACCTGTTCATCGCTGATCGACACCATCTCCCGCAAGCTGTCCAGGGTCTGATCCAGATTGGCAACCCGCTCCTTCACCAGCACCAGGGTATAGCTGGGCTTGTTCTCTGCCAGCAACTCGCCGTGGGTGTCGTAGATCAGTCCCCGGGTCGGGGGCAGGGGTTGCAGGTGAATCCGGTTCTCATCGGACTGGGTGCTGAGCTCCTGGTGCTGCACCACCTGCAGGTTGATCATGCGCGCCACCAGCACCCCCACCAACCCCAGCACCACAAACAGGGAGAGCAGCAGGCGTGAGGTGAAGATCCTTGCCTCGCTGCGGGTATCCTTGATGGCGGTTGGGCGGGCCATATCGTATCTGTTTATCGGTGGTAGGGGTGGTTGTTGAGGATACTCCAGGCGCGGTAGAGCTGCTCCGACAGCAGTACCCGCACCAGCGGGTGGGGCAAGGTCAGCGGCGACAGCGACCACTTCTGGTCGGCCCGCGCCACGCACTCCGGCGCCAGACCCTCGGGTCCGCCCACCAGCAGGCTCAGGTGGCGACCCTCGAGCCGCCACTGCTGCATCTGCTGCGCCAACTGCTCGGTGCTCCAGGCGCGTCCACCCACCTCGAGGGCGATCACCCGATCACCACTGCCGATAGCCGCCAGCATCGCCTCCCCCTCCTTGCGTTGGGCGCGTTTGATGTCGGCCCCCTTGGTACGTTTGCCCAGCGGAATCTCGACACACTCCAGCGCGCAGTCGGCGGGCAGACGTTTGGCGTACTCCTGGTAGCCCTGCTGAACCCAGTCGGGCATCCGGGTACCTACGGCAATAAGGCGAATTCGCATGGAGGAATCAGTCGGCGGCGTGCCTTGTGGAGCCCTCCCACAGGCGTTCCAGGTCATAGAACTGACGGGTAGCGGGCAACATCACGTGCACCACCACTTCATCGAGATCCACCAGCACCCACTCGCTGCCGGCTTCTCCCTCACTGCCCAGGGGTCGAATCCCCTGCTTTTTGGCATCCTCTACCACGGCGTCGGCCAATGACTTTACGTGACGATTGGAGGTACCGCTGACGATGATCATGTAGTCGGTAATGTCGGTGAGCTCCCGCACATCGAGGCAGGTGATCTCCTTGCCTTTCATGTTTTCCAGGGACTCGATCACCAGGTCTTTCAGTTGTTCAGATTGCATGTAGTAAAAAAATCTCTCCGTTAGGGATAGGATCAGCTCGGATTACTGGCGGATGTGGCCATCTCCGAACACAACGTATTTTTCAGAGGTCAGCCCCTCCAGGCCCACCGGTCCGCGGGCGTGGATCTTGTCAGTTGAGATGCCGATCTCAGCCCCCAACCCATATTCAAAGCCGTCGGCAAAGCGGGTGGAGGCGTTGACCATCACCGAGGCGGAATCCACTTCGGTCAGGAAGCGGCGCGCCTTGCTTAAATCCTCAGTGACGATCGCATCGGTGTGGTGGGAGCCGTAGCGGTTGATGTGTTCAATCGCCTGCTCCATACCGCTGACGACGCGGATGGCCAGGACCGGCGCCAGGTATTCGGTCGACCAGTCCGCCTCGGTGGCTGGCACCGCCTCGGGGAGCAGTGCACAGGTACGGGGGCAACCCCGCAGCTCTACCCCGTGGGTAGCGTAGAGCGCTGCCAGCTCCGGCAGCAGCTGCTCAGCTTGCGACTCTGCCACCAGCAGGGTCTCCATGGTGTTACAGGTGCCGTAGCGGTGGGTCTTGGCGTTCAATGCAATCTTCAGGGCCTTGCCGCTGTCGGCACGGTCATCGATGTACACATGGCAGATACCATCGAGGTGCTTGATCACCGCCACCCGCGCATCGCGGCTGATGCGCTCAATCAGGCTCTTGCCGCCGCGGGGCACGATCACATCGACGTACTCGGGCATGGTGATCAGTTCCCCCACTGCCGCACGGTCGGTGGTTTCAATCACCTGCACCAGATCCTGTGGCAACTCGGCCGCGGCCAGCCCCTGGCGAATGCAGGCAGCGATCGCCTGGTTGGAGTGGATCGCTTCGGAGCCGCCGCGGAGGATGGTGGCGTTGGCGGATTTGAGGCAGAGGCTGGCGGCATCAACGGTCACATTAGGGCGGGACTCGTAGATGATTCCCACCACCCCCAAAGGCACCCGCATCCTGCCCACCTGGATCCCGCTGGGTACGTAACGCATATCGCTGATGGTGCCCACCGGGTCGGGCAAGGCGGCCACCTGCCGAAGCCCCTCGATCATGGCATCAATGCGGGCCGGAGTGAGCGCCAGCCGGTCCAACATCGCCTCATCCAGCCCCTTGCTGCGCCCCGCCTCCAGGTCCTTCTGGTTAGCGCTGGCCAGCTCGGTGCGAGCACTGTCGAGGGCGGTGGCGGTGGCCAGCAGGGCAGCATTTTTCTGCGCGGTGGAGGCCTTGACGATCTCACGGGATGCGGCCCGGGCACGGCGCCCGACCTGCGCCATATACTCTTTTACATCCATAGGGGTTCCAGATTGGGACAATAGCAGCGAAAATTTGCCCGATTATAACTTGCCCGCAGGCGGGAGTCGCCCCTATTCATGGACCTTGCATTGATTGAACCGCTTCTCACCTGGCTGGAGGAGCACCAGCAGTGGCTGGGGCTGGTCACCTGCCTGACCGCGTTCGCCGAGTCCCTGGCCCTGGTGGGGCTGGTGCTGCCCGGGGTGGTGATGCTGTTTGGCATCGCCCTGCTCGCCGCCAGCAGCGGCATGCCGCTGGAAAACCTGTTGTTTTGGGGGTTTATCGGCGCCATCGCCGGCGATAACCTCAGTTACCTGCTGGGGCGCTACTGCCACGGCCCGCTGAGCCGCACCCGCCTGTTCCGCAACAACCCCCAGTGGATCGACAATGGGGAGCGCTTTTTCGAGCGCCACGGCATGCTGAGCGTGGTCCTGGGCCGCTTTATCGGCCCACTCAGGCCGGTGATTCCGATGGTGGCCGGCATGCTGGAGATGCCCGCACAACGCTTCGTGGCCATCAACCTGCTGTCGGCGGTCGGTTGGGCGCCTGTTTACCTGCTACCCGGTTACCTGGCGGGGGCAGCCACCAACCCCGATACCCTCGCCTCGCTGGAGTGGCTCTACCAATGGTGGCCCTGATCACTCCACCCTCTCCGTCCCGTTAGGGCGAGGGCTCTCCCCAGCGTGGCACAAAGCGCTGCTCCAGCCCCAGCTGGTCGAGAATCCGCGCCACCACAAACTGCACCATCTCCTCGACACTGGCAGGTCGATGGTAAAAGCCCGGGCTGGCGGGCAGTATCATGGCCCCCATGCGGGTCAGGCGCAGCATGTTTTCCAGGTGCAGCTCCGAATAGGGCGCTTCCCGCGGCACCAGGATCAGCTGGCGGCGCTCCTTGAGCGCCACATCCGCGGCCCGCTCGATCAGGTTATTGCTGGCTCCGCAGGCGATCGCCGACAGGGTACCGGTGCTGCAGGGGCAGATCACCATCGCCGCGGGCGCCCCGGAGCCCGAAGCCACCGGCGCCATCCATTGCTCACGACCATACACCCTTACCCGCCCCGGTAGCCCGGCGTACTGCTCGGCAAACCAGCGCTCCAGCTCGGCGGGTGCACCCGGCAGTTTGAGATCGGTTTCGGTGGCCACTACGACCTGAGCCGCGCGGGAGATGAGAAAACTGACTTCGCAGCCCTGCGCCAGCAGCTGTTCCAGCAGGCAGAGCCCGTACTGGGCGCCGGAGGCACCGGTTAAAGCCAGGGTAACGCGTTTAGTGCTCATGCTGTGGATACCGCTCCTCGAGGGCCTGTTTGAGCTTGAGGTGAAGCCCTCCAAAACCGCCATTGCTCATCACCAGTATATGATCTCCTGCCCGGCTCTCCAGCAACAACCGCTCCACCAACTGCTCCACTGATGACTCGACATCCGCCTCAACGGGGCTTTGGGCCACCACCTCCTCAAGGGCCCAGTCGACCCCCGCCGGCTGGAACCAGTAGACCCGGTCAGCACAGGCGGTCGCAGGAGCCAGTTTGGGGCGGTGCACCCCCATGCGCATGGTATTGGAGCGGGGCTCGATCACCGCCAGTATCCGCCCCTCCTGCCCGACCCGGGCCCGCAGCCCCCGCAGGGTGGTCTCGATGGCGGTGGGGTGGTGGGCAAAATCGTCGTATACGCGCACCCCACCGCAGTCGGCGATCAGCTCCAGGCGCCGCTTGATGCCGGCAAAGCTGCCCAGCGCCTCAGCGGCCACCGCCGGAGTCACCCCCACATGGCGGGCGGCCGCGATGGCGGCCAGGGCATTGGCCCGATTATGGTCCCCCAGCAGGGACCAGCTGACCTCGGCGACACGCTGTCCCTGATGGCAGACCTCAAAGCGGCTGCCATCAGCTGCCAGGGGACGGGCAAACCAGGTGGCATCGGCATCGGTCAGCGAGAGCGGCTGTTGCTCGCTCCAGCACCCCTCGGCCAGTACCCCTTGCAGGGCTTCATCGCCGGCCGGAAAGATGACCAGTCCTGAGGACGGTATAGTGCGCACCAGATGGTGGAACTGGCGCTGTATCGCCGCCAGGTCGGGAAAGATATCCGCGTGGTCAAACTCCAGGTTGTTGAGGATCGCGGTGCGGGGCTGATAGTGGACAAACTTGGAGCGTTTGTCGAAGAAGGCGCTGTCGTACTCGTCCGCCTCGATCACGAAGAAGGGGGTCTCCCCCAGCCGCGCCGAGACACCAAAGTTACCCGGCACCCCGCCAATCAGGAAACCAGGCGCCATGCCGGCATACTCCAAGATCCAGGCCAGCATCGAGCTGGTCGAGGTTTTACCGTGGGTACCCGCCACCGCCAGCACCCAGCGCCCCTGCAGCACCTGTTCCGCCAGCCACTGGGGCCCCGAGCGGTAAGGCAACCCCTTGTCGAGCAGGTATTCCACGGCGGGATTGCCCCGCGACATGGCATTACCCACCACCACCAGATCGGGGGCCGGCTCCAGCTGGGCGGGATCGTACCCCTCCACCAGCTCGATCCCATGGGCCTCCAGCTGGGTACTCATCGGCGGATAGACATTCTGGTCAGAGCCCGTCACACGATGCCCCAGGGACTTGGCCAATACCGCCAGCGACCCCATAAAGGTACCGCAAATCCCGAGAATGTGTATGTGCATAGAGGCCCCGACAATCGCTGTAGACAATGAGTGAAAAACGGCAAGCCTACCACGGCTGCGCCACAACGCCCATCCGGCCCAACCGCCGACCGCGGCAAACCGGCCACATATCAGGGGGCGCAAGGGCTACCGGCGCACCGATGCGTAGATCCCCTTATGCAAATGATCCCATTTTCGAGTATGATTCGCCCCCATCCAAGCTAACCCTGCAGGAGTCTCCTGATGTCCCCCAAAAACGCTTTCTACGCCCAGTCTGGCGGCGTAACGGCTGTCATTAACGCGTCCGCCTGCGGACTGATCGAAACCGCTCGCCAGCACCCCGACAAAATCGGCAAGGTGTATGCGGGCCACAACGGTATCGTCGGTGCCCTCAGCGAAGAGTTGATCGATACCAGCCTGGAAAGCTGCGAGGATATCGCCGCCCTTAAACACACTCCCGCCGGGGCCTTTGGGTCCTGCCGCTATAAGCTGCACAACCTGGAGGAGAACAAGGCGGAGTATGAGCGCCTGATCGAGGTGTTCAAGGCGCACAACATCGGTTATTTCTTCTACAACGGCGGTGGCGACTCCCAGGATACCGCCTACAAGGTCTCCCAGATCAGCGAGAAGATGGGCTACCCGATCACCTGCGTCGGCATCCCCAAGACCGTCGATAACGACCTGCCCTTTACCGATAACTGCCCCGGCTTCGGCTCCGTCGCCAAGTACGTGGCGGTCTCCATCAAGGAGGCGGCGCTGGATATCGCCTCCATGTGCAACTCCTCCACCAAGGTGTTCATCATGGAGGTCATGGGACGCCACGCGGGCTGGATCGCAGCCGCCGGCGGCCTGGCCGCCGAGAAGGAGGGGGACGCGCCCCACATTATCCTGTTCCCGGAAATCGCGTTCGACCGCGAGCAGTTCCTCGCCCGCGTCGAGCAGTGCGTGAAGCAATACGGTTACTGCGTGGTCGTGGCTTCCGAGGGCGCCCAGTACGAAGATGGCCGTTTTCTTGCCGACTCTGGCAACAAGGACGCCTTTGGACACACCCAGCTGGGCGGTGTGGCACCGACCCTGGCCACCATGATCAAGCACTCACTGGGCTACAAGTACCACTGGGCGGTTGCCGACTACCTGCAGCGGGCGGCGCGCCACGTTGCTTCCGCCACCGATGTGGAGCAAGCCTACGCCATGGGCAAGGCGGCCATTGAGTTCGCCCTGGCCGGTCGCAATGCGGTGATGCCCATTATCGTGCGCGAGTCGGACAAGCCCTACAGCTGGAGGGTGGGGGAGGCGCCTCTGAGCCAGGTAGCCAACCAGGAGAAGAAGATGCCGATCCACTTTATCAAGGATAACGGCTACGCCATCACCGACTCCTGTCGTGAGTACCTGTCACCGCTGATTCAGGGCGAAGACTACCCTCCCTACGTCAATGGCCTGCCCCATTACGTAACCCTGAAAAACCAGCTGGTTGAGAAAAAGCTGCGTACCGAGTTTAAGTTCGACTAACCCTGGCAGGAGCTGCGCCGCCGCGCAGCTCCCCACCCCTTACGTCAGCCCTCTCCCCCGCAGCGATAAAATGCCAGCGCATTGAGCCGCAACACCCGTTCCGCCGCCTTGCTCCCGAGGCTCTCCTCCACCAGTGCGATATCGGCCGCCTGAAAGCGCCGGGGTGCACGGGTACCCGGCAGATCCGTGCCGAACATCAGGGCGCTGGGGTCCAGTTGGTGGATCTGCCGCAGGCTGTCCGCCACATCCAGGGTCACCCGCCCGAACCCGGTGGCCTTGACCCGCGCCCCCTGCTCTACCGCCCGCAGCAGCAACGGCAATCCTTCGCGACGCAGCCCCAGGTGATCGATGGAGTAGCGGGGAATATCCCCCAGCGCCGGCAATAGGGGTGCCAGCGCAAGGGAGTCAACGTAGAGCTCTGTATGCCAGCCGCAGCGCTCGAAAACCCGCTGCGCCATACCCACCAGCTGCTCAACCCCCTCTGAACCACCCCGATAGAGATTAAAACGGATGCCCCGCACCCCCGCCCGGTCGAGCCGCTCCAACTCCTCGTCCGACGTGTGCCGGGGCAGCTGGGTCACCCCCACAAAGCCGGACCCCAACCGCTCCAGCGCCGCCAGCAGGTAAGTCTGGTCAAACCCTTGGAAAGAGCCGGAGACCACCGCCCCGCCCGCCATCGAGAAGGGGGCCACTTCCTGCCGATAATCGTCGACCCCGTAGGGTTCCGGCAGATAGCCCTGGTTGGCGATCAGTGGGTAGGCAGGGTCGATGATGTGCAGGTGGGCGTCAAACAGGGATCGGGACATCGAGGGCTCGTCTGGATAGGCTGCCAGTTCCCCAGTGTAGACTACTACCGGTAGTGCGGATGGAGCCCCGCACTGCCCCCGAGATAATACCAGCCCATGCTGAGCCGTGGGCCCGATGCCGGCAGGGAGGCGGCGGGCAGGGGCGCGGAGGCCGGCAGGGCCGGGATCGATGGGTCGGTCAGCAGGGTGAAGGACAATGCTCGCGTCAACCCCCTTAACGGATCAATGGCCAGGGGGAGGGCACCGGGGCAGTAGCGCCCCCGTTTCTCCCCCATGAGCTGGAAGAGGGAAAGGCTCTGCCCGTCACTTTCGCTCACGGCCCACTGACGCGCCAGATACCCCGAGTGACGCCTGAACAGGCGATCCAGCTCGGCGCACAACAGAGCGCTGCCCGGTCCATGAGACTGGATCCGAGGGGGGGCCGCACAGTAACGCCCCTGCGCTTCCAGGTCTTCCACCAGGCGGATCGCCTGTAACGGCTGGCCTGTACGCTGCCAGAGGGCGGTGGGCGAGTAGAGAATTTCAGCGACCCGCTGGCTATAGAGCCCACACAGCGGGTCCGTCGAGCGGACCTCCTCGCCATGCAGCAGGCCGGCGGAGAGCAGCAGCCCCACACCACACCACAGTCGCCACCCCATCGTTCGCAAGGGTCGGGGCCCTAGGGCAGGCTGGAGAGGTAAGCGGCCAATGCAGAGATCTCGCCATCACTCAGCTTGCCGGCAATATCATGCATGGCCGAGAGCGGCCGCACACTGGGGTCGTCACGGTAGGTTTGCAGCGTATTGACCAGATACTGGACCGGCTGGCTCGCCAGGCGAGGTTGCAGCCCCTGTCCGTACGCATCCGCACCATGGCAGGCCACGCAGGTCGCTTCGTAGGTTTTCTTACCCTTTGCCAACAGCGGCCCCGGGGCACTGCTCTCACGGGGCACCACCGCCTGGTGAGAGAAGAAGATGGCGATATCCACCCGCTCATCCTCACTGAGGGTTTTGGCGAGTTTGCTCATCACATAATCGTGACGTTTGCCGTTGCCGAACAGTTCGAACTGGGTCAGCAGGTACTCGGCCCGCTGGGAAGCCAGATTCGGAATATGGTCTCGCTTGCTATTACCATCTACCCCGTGGCAATGACCGCACAGCACCGAGCGCTGCTCCGCACGATAGAGGGCGCTCTCGTACAGCTTAGGGTCATTCTGAATCGCATTCAGTTTTGTCATCAACTGCTCGACCGTCTCGGCCTGAGCCAAAGAGGCCATCAACGACAGCAGCAAAACCATGTATCTCATCCGTAAATCCTCAATCGTGCGCACAAGGGGGACGCCCTTCAGGCGAAGAGTATCCCTAAAAGGCCGCTATGATATACCAGCCCTCCCCCACGGGTCACTGACGCGCTTAGCACATTTAAAGATCTGGCGCACAGAAGTTGACACCAGAGTGCGCCCATGGTCTCAATTCAAAAAAAATTATTACCCGGACAGTGACTCCAGTCCCTGCAGATAGCGTTCAGCATCCTCCAGTTCCTGCTCATTGAACACCCGCACCCCCTCCCTCATCAGCAGCGCAGCGGTCACCCCCTGCCCACTGACACGCACACCTGTAAAGCTGCCATCGTAACTTTCCCGGTTACCACAGGAGGGGCTCCGCGCCTTGAGCACCGCCATGCGCACCCCCTCGCGCCGGCACAGCGCCAACGCCGCTTCAGCCCCTCGAATAAAGGCGTCGCTCAGGTCGGCACCACTGCGGGTGATCACGCGTGTGTCTCCCGCCAGTACGCTCCCTCCCTGCCCCCCCTCAATCTCCGCCGGAGGTCGCGGTACCGCCAACCCTCCCGCCTGTTCGGGACACAGCGCCAGGGTGCGCCCTTCACCCTGCCAACGCAGGAGCAGATCGCCGGGCTCAAACCCCTCTCCATCATAACGAACTCGCTGCCCCAGCAGGCAAGCGCTCACCAACACCCGCTCCACACCACCTCCCTCCCCCCTCTCCGGATGACCCAGGTCAAGGATTGGCCAACTCCCACCTAACTCCCAGGCGACCGCTCTGGTCGGATGCATCCTGCGGCCTTACTATAGCCGCCCAATCAGATACCCCGTTTTAACCATGGATCTCACGCGTTACGTTACCACCTTCGGCCAAGCCATGCAGCGCAAGTACGGCGAGAAGGTGTACAAGCTCTCGGTCAACGCCGCCTTTAACTGCCCCAACCGTGATGGCAGCCGAGGCATAGGCGGCTGCGCCTTCTGTAACGTCAACTCCTTCAGCCCGCAAACCACCCGCTACGACAGTGTCCGCGAGCAGATTGAGCAGGGGCGCCGACGGATGAGTCAGATGACCGGGGCGCGTAAATTCATCGCCTACTTTCAAGCCTACAGTAACACCTATGGCGAGCTGGAGCGGCTCAAACAGCTCTATGACGAGGCACTGGCCTGCGACCAGGTCATCGGACTGGCGGTCGGCACCCGCCCCGACTGCGTCCCCGACCCGGTACTGGACCTGCTGGCCAGCTACCAACGCCAAGGCAAAGAGGTGTGGCTCGAGCTGGGGCTTCAGTCGGCACGGGATGACACCCTCGCCGCCGTTAACCGCGGGCACGGTTTCGCCGAATACCGCGACGCTGTCCAGCGCGTGCGAGCGCGCGGACTGCAGCTATGCACTCACCTGATCATCGGCCTCCCCGGCGAACGGGGCAGCGACGCCCTCGACAGCTTCGCAAGGGTGATTGAGCTCGGAGTTGACGCCATCAAGGTCCATCCACTGCATATCGTCAAGGGCACCCAACTTGCGCGCCAGTGGAAGCGGGGCGAGATAGAGGAGCTGTCGCTGGATGAGTATTGCGAAACGGTGGCCGAGATCATTCGCCGCGCCCCCCCCGGGCTGATCTTCCACCGCCTGCACGGTTCAGGGTCGCCCGATTACCTGCTGGCTCCCCAGTGGTGTCGCAGCAAGTGGGGAGTACTGGGCGAGATCCACCAGCGCCTGACGCAGAAACCGGGCGAGCATTACCTCTCGCAATAAAACCCATTTTGCTTATATCCCGCCAAAAGATTCCGCCTTAATTGCCTAACAATTTCTCGTCTAAACTTGGCTAAGGGTCCCCAGGGGACCGCCTTTTGTTTGCGAACGAGTACCGCTAATGAAGGACAGCTCCAGCTTTATGTTTGCCGATGAGTTTCCTGATCAACGGTCGGAGGCATCACACCCCATCCAGCCGTTGCCCGCATGGAAAATCCTGGTGGTCGATGATGAAGAGGAGGTGCACAGCGTAACCCGGTTGGTGCTCTCCGATTACCAGTTTGCAGGCCGCCGCCTTGAGATCCTCAGCACCTATTCGGCCGAGGAGGCCCGTCACACGCTCGAGCAGCACCCCGATATCGCGGTTGGCTTGATCGATGTGGTGATGGAGACCGACCACGCCGGCCTGGAGCTGGTAAAGGCCATTCGCCAAGAGTTGGGCAACAGCCGCATCCGACTGGTGCTGCGAACCGGGCAACCGGGCCAGGCCCCGGAGGAGACCGTCATCTCGGCCTATGACATCAATGATTACAAAGATAAGACGGAGCTTACCGCCACCAAGCTGCGCACTTTGATGTACTCCACCCTGCGCTCATTCCGTGACATCACCGCGCTGGAGTCCAGCCGCAGGGGGCTCGAGCAGGTCATTCTATCCTCTTCCCATATTTTCGAGATTACCTCGCTTCAGCGTTTCACCTCAGCGGTCCTCATGCAGCTCACCTCACTGCTGAATCTCAGCGAACATGCGGCTTACTTTAAAGTGGCCAGCGGCTTTGCTGTAACCCGGGAAGGCAACGGCTACCATGTACTGGCGGGGACCGGCAGTTACGAGCCACTGGTGGGGCAGCACAACTGCCATAACATGCTGGAGAAGCCCGTCTACGATGCACTGGAACAGGCCACCCGCGAGCGCTGCAACCAGTATTTCGATGAGCATATGGTCGCCTACTTTGAAACCCGTAGCGGTCAGGTGCACCTGCTGTGCATTTCAAATGTCGGCCAGCTCAATGAACTGGACCGCCAGCTGATCGAGATCTTTTGCACCAACGTTGCTATCGCTTTCGAAAACACCCACCTCAAGGATGAGCTGGAGCAAACCCAACAGGAAACGGTCTATATGCTTGGCGAAGCGGTCGAATCCCGCTCCAAGGAGACGGGCAATCACGTCAAGCGGGTCGCCGAAATCTCCTACCTACTGGCTCTCAAGGCTGGCCTCAGCGAGGAGGAGGCTACCATCATTAAATCAGCCTCCCCGCTGCATGACCTGGGCAAGATCGGCATCCCCGATGCCGTGCTCAACAAGCCGGCAAAGCACTCGGCCGAAGAGTGGGAGGTGATGCAACGGCACGTGGGTATTGGCTACGAGATGCTGCGCACCTCCAACCGTCCCATTCTGCAGATGGCGTCGATTATTGCGCATCAGCACCACGAACACTGGAACGGCCGCGGCTACCCGAACGGCTTACAAGGAGAGCAGATCCATATCGCCGGGCGTATTACCGCCGTCGCCGATGTGTTTGATGCCCTCGCCTGCGACCGCTGCTACAAAAAGGCCTGGGAGCTGGACGCCATTCTGGAACTGTTTCGCAGGGAGCGGGGAGCACAGTTTGACCCAAGGGTGGTTGACCTGCTGTTTGATAACCTCGACCAGGTCCTCCTGATCCGCGAGCGCTACCGGGATGCCTTTCGACCGCCCCCTGTTTCGGACAGTCGCCCCAGCGGCTCACCCTAGGCTCAGGTCCTGAGAAGGTCCCCTCCAGCCAAGGGTGCAGGAGGTCTCCCGGGTGGGGCGGTACTCGGCACCGACCCAGCCCTGATACCCCAAGCGATCGATTTCGGCAAACAATCCGGCAAGATCCAACTCACCGCTGCCGGGCTCACCTCGCCCGGGCGCATCGGCAAACTGTATGTGACCAATGCGATCCAGGTAGTGCCCCAGGTCTGCCGTCAGCGGCTGCTGCATCATTGCCATGTGGTAGAGGTCATACTGCATTTTTACATCGGGGCGGCCGACGGCCTCCAGCAATTGCGCCATCTGCCCGCTGTTATGGATCAGGAAGTCGGGCATATCAGTGGTATTGATCGCCTCCAGGCAGGTAGTAATCCCCAACGCTGAAAACCGCTCGGCAGCATAGGCCAGGTTCTCCCCCAGAGTGCTCAGGTAGAGATCCCGCTGCTGCGCACGGCGACAGCGCCCGGGGAGCACGTTGATCACCGCGGGGCGCAGCCACTGCGCATAAACCAGCGCCTGGTCGACCGCCTGCCGGAACGACGCCTGCCGCTCGGGCACCGCGGCCAGCCCCTCACCGCCCTGCATCAGGTCACCGGCCTCCACGTTGAACAGCACGCAGTCGACCCCGTGCAGATCCATTTGCCTGCGCCACTCGGCGGGCTCAATGCTGTATGGAAACTGGACCTCGAACGACTCAAAACCATCGGCTTTAGCCCTCGACACCCGCTCCTCAAGGGGAACCTCGGTGTAAAGCAGGCTGATATTGGCACAAAATTTGGGCATCGTTATTCGGCCTCACAGTAAAGCTGGATCAGGGTAGAGGGGTCCCGTTCGCCATTTCCCCTGGACGCATGCACACGCATCAGCTGGGCAGCGGCTGCACTCATGGGCACGGGGCTGTTCGCCTCCCGGGAGACCTGAAGCGCCGTATCCAGATCCTTCAGCAGCGTTCTGACATGCCAGGCAACAGGCTCAAAACAGTGAGTCGCCATCTGCGGACCCAATATCTGCAAAGGACGCGAGTCCGCGAAGCCGCCCGCCAGTGCCTGTGGAATCTTCTCGGCATCGACGCCACCGCGCTGGGCCAATGCGATCATCTCGGCGATGACCATCGCATTGCAGCCCACAATCATCTGGTTGCAAACCTTGGTCAACTGGCCGCTCCCCACCGGCCCCATACGGGTCAGCCGCTGGCCAACACACTCCAGTATCGGCCGCGCACGCTCGATAACCGCCTCCTCGCCTCCAGCCATGATCGCCAGCGAGCCCTGACGGGCACCCACAACCCCGCCCGACACCGGACAGTCAACCCATGCCACTCCGGCACTCGCCTTCAGGTCCGCCGCAAACTGGCGGGTTTTCCCCGGATCGATACTCGACAAATCCAGCAGTAGTTGGCTCGGCCTCCCCTGGGAGGAGATACCGCCAGAGCCGAACACGACACTCTCAACGGCGGCCGTGTCCCCCAGACAGAGCAGAAGGATATCCGCACTCTCGACCAACTCGGCAATCGACGCGCAGGGACGCGCGCCCCGCTGCGCCAGGGGTGCCATCTTTTCCACTGTCCGGTTCCAGATAAAGACCTCATAGCCGGCATCGAGAAAGCGCGGCACCATTTCTGCCCCCATAAGTCCGATACCTATAAATCCCAGTTTTTCCATGCTCACTGTTTCCTGTAAATCGCTGTCACCCGGCCTGCCCTCCGCAAAACGGAGGGCAGGCCTGACCCGGGTGGGTAAAGTGGTTGTTAGGAGGCAAATACCGGGTCGGAAAAATATTCCCGGAAGTAGCTCAGGGGCTGAGGCTTTTCGACGGCGTAGCCTTGTGCATAGTCAACACCTATCTCACGCAGGCAACGCAATACGTCATCACTTTCCGCATATTCAGCGATCACTTCCATGCCCATGAAATGGCCGACCTCTTTAATCGACCTCACCATGGCAAAATCCACCGGGCTTCGGGCAATCTCTTTGATAAATACCCCGTCGATCTTCAGGTAATCCACAGGGAGCTGCTTGAGGTAGGCGAAGGAGGAAAGCCCTGTCCCGAAGTCATCCAGTGAGAAACGGCAACCGAAACGCTTCAACTCCCTAATCAGGTCCGCGGTCTTGGCGATGTGGGTGATGGTGGAGGTTTCCGTGACCTCAAAACAGATTCGCTCGGGGGCAACGCCCTTGGCGGAAAACTGCTCGAGAATATAGTCCATCAACCGGTTGTCATTCAGGGAGTTACCCGACAGGTTGACCGAAAAACTGCCCATCAGCTCGGCTTGCAACGGGTGATCGGCAATCCACTGGAACAGGGTGCGGATGACCCAGCGATCCACGGCGGCCATCCGGTTGTGCTTCTCCGCCGCCCGAATGAAATCCTCCAGCGGAATATCGTCCCCCTCCGCATTCCGAACACTCAACAGCACTTCGTAATGGCCCGGCGCATTGGGGCTGGCGAGGTTTTGAATGCGCTGGCATCGCAACTCCAACAACTCCTCCTCCAACACGCGCTGAACCAGTGCCAGCATAGCCATCTCTTCACTCTGCCGTGAAAACTCTGCCCCGGGCTGGAAGGCAATCACCTGGTTACGCCCCCCCTCCTTGGCCTTCATGCAGGCGGCGCTGGCGTTGTGCAAAAGATCCGCCGCAGAGCTGGCAAAGGTGTTGATCTCCACCACCCCGATACTGACGGTTTGCGGGAGTCGTTTATCCCCCCAGCTGAATTCCATCGACTCTACGGCAGATCGCAGGGACTCTGCCGCCAGCAGCGCGGGTTCCAACCCCATGCCCTCAAACACCACCGCAAACTCATTGCCCCCGACCCGCCCACTCAACAGAATGGGGTGTTCAGCTTCACCCAGGGTCAGGGCGACCTCCTGAAGCAGCTGGTCGCCCGCTTCGGTGCCACAGTTATTGTTGACCACCTTGAACAGGTCGACATCGATATAGCAAAGAGCATGGCTTCGCTCCGCCTGATGGCCCGCGAACACCAGCCCCTGCAGCTGTTTTTCGAACGCCTTTCGACTCAACAATCCAGTCAGCTGGTCATGGCTGGTCTGATAGGCCATATCTCGATAGACGTTCTGGACAATATTGAATATACCCTGATCCAACAGGGAGTCCTCCGAACGGTGGTCGACCGGCTGCAATCCTTCGCTCATTGCCTGGGCCAGCTCATCAAGTTCGTACTCTACGGCCTTCAACCCCTGGCGGTTGACGAACACAAATGTCGAGAAACCGTCACCGATCCAGGCCAGTTTAATATCACCCGAGCGATCGGCACTATCAATCTGGCCCAACCAATCCCCGACCTGAAGACGCTTGGCCCTCAGTCTCCAGCGCGCACCGACTACACTCTCAGTCTCCTCGGAATGCTCTCGATCATCCCTGGGGGTGCTGACGACCGGCACTTCGATCCAGTCCTCCCGTGTCTGGGCCGAGGGGTCCAGGAGGAGAGCCTGCTGAAGTTGCTCGATCACCTGATCTCGCCTAAAGGGGTCAACCGCCGGAATCTCGAGATAGCGCTCAACCATCTCCAGCAGCGCCGCCGTCTCCAGCGACCGCTCCAGCTCAGCCCCCACCTCGCGCCGCTTGCACACGCCCAGCCACTCCAACAGCTGATCAAAGAGTTGCCAAAGCTCGTGCCAGGTTTCGCTGTTGACGGACTCTCGTACAAAGGTCAACACCATGGCGTCCCGCAGACCGATATCCAGCAACTCCATTACCACAGGGGGAACGCGTCGACCGCCGATGCGCAAGTCAATTTCGCAGCCCACCACCTGTTTCGCCTGCTTCAGCTTTTGCTGGCCATCGTAGCTGCGAACCAGTCGCTGGGTGTTGCGGTCGATCGCCTGCAACTGCCGACTTTCAAGTTTGTCCAGCTCCTGGCGCACTTCGTCATACACACCGGGGTCGCGGTCATACTCGGTGATAATTCGGTCGCAGTAGCCTTTGAGGGTTTTTTGCATACTTTCGACCGACCCACTGGGGGCCGCAGCCAGCCTGGCCATCTTGTTCAATACCTGCCTGGCCGGGTGCTGGGGATTATTAAAAAAACTTTGGTCCTGGACCAATACTTTTAACAGGGGGACCTGCTGCGCTTTGAGCCAGGGCTGAATGCGTTCGGGTATGTCATGGTGGTTCATCAGCACCTCGAACAGCGAATCGACAATATCGAGGCAATCCTTTTGTATGTCGCTAAACTCCCGCTGCTGAAGATCAGATGAACTCAGCGTCGATGCAAGCTGGTCCCTTAAGTCCTGCCCTGACGCCTGCGGTACGGCATCCCGCAGCTGACCCTGTAGTACCGTCAACGCAGCCATCAACTCCACCTGGGACCACTTAGCGCTCTTAGCCGACGCAGGCGCCACAGCAGAGAACTCATCACTGTTGGCGGCTCCTTTCGGGGCATGGGGCGCCACTGTCGCCGAGGCTCGCCGCCAGGCCAACAGGTTTTGTATGCTTTCCAGCGCGGCGAGGGACGCACTCCCGTCCTCGGCCCGACTCCGTTGCTGATGCGGTGCAGGGTCGGCCTCTGGTACCTGTTGGTGGGGGTGAGGGGATTCGGCTCTCGCCTCCTGTCGGCTTTGTGCCGCTCCCTGGCGGCGCTCTTTACGGCGCTTTTCGATGTCAGGTAGCACGCCTGCGGCCTTTAACTGCTCGTTGAATACCGCATAGAGCTCACCCAATCGAGGTAGTGCCGCCAGCTCAAAAATCTTGTACAGCTCTTTTTGCAAGCGCGAGGTAGTGGTGATCATTCCCACGGCCCCTTGCATGCAAGCGTAGAGATAATCTGGGCTGAAAGGGTTGCTGGAGGCCTCCAGATCACGTCCGGCCAGCACACTCAGTCGAGCCTGGAGCCACTCAACCTGTTGTCGATACTTGGCTTCCGCATTGCTCACCATGACGTTAATGGCCAGCCAGTCCTCAAACTCATCTTTGTCCACCACCGACAGGTCGTTCTCAGGGTGCTGCTGTGCCACCTCCTTGACCACCACAACCGGTTTGGCAAAGGCATCCCAGGCCTCCAACAGCTGGCGCATAATCTGCCGAGAGAACAGCTGGCGGCTTTTCTTCAGCTCGCCCATCAGGTCAAAGTACTGGCTTTGCTCGGTATTGTTGCTCGCCTGACCCGCTGATGTCAGTAGGCGGCTGGATGCAGACTCAAAGAAGTCATCCAGCACCGCTGAGAGGCTATGATCCACCGAGGGCCTTAAGCGCGCCACCAACTCACTGCGCACGGCCAGCGAAGGTTGGGGCGGTCGCCGGTAGGTTTCATGAGCCACCTGCTGAGTGTGGTTGCGAGCCATTTCGATCAGACTGGTGATATGCACCGACCCGGGCGCGGCCAACTCAACTCCCAGGGAGTCTTGCTCAATGCGCCGAACGAAGGTGCTGAAACGCAGTGGTACCTCCCCTTCAACTCCGGTTGGGTAGACCAGCACTTCGGCTTGAGCCCCTTCGACCATCGGGTTAAGCGGGTCCCGGGCAACTCTGGCCAAGCCCATAATCTGGGTCAGGTAGAATCCCCCTGAACACAGATCCGACACTCGGCAGCCGAGCGCCGAATGGCCCATCACCATCAACTGCGCACGGCAGTTAAAGGGTATACGTACCGATGTTCTGCGTTCGTCCCTCATCCTGGCCCATCGTTTCCTGTCGTGTGGGAGTACAGCTACTGGTTGGGTTGGCTCCCCAAGCTCACCTTATCATAGCGCTATTATACGAAAGCATGCCATATGCCGACTTTCGATATTCAGTATGCTGATTAGGATGCTAAAGGCGCCCTCCCCCTCCTTTTTAACAAACAGCTATAAAGTATTCTGAAATACAAAAGACTCTGTGCTAAAAATAGAAGCAGGGCACAGAATTAGAGACGGGATTATGGCCGACACACCACCATAGCCTCTTGCCGTGAGATTTACGCGCCAACCATCAGGGAAATGAAGGAAATCTAGGATATGTTGCGTCAGTGTTCGATCGCTGCCCTGTGCAGCACGCTGCTTCTGTCCAACCCGGTCCTGGCGATGGGGGTAGGGCAGATCACTGTCAAGTCGACTCTGGGTAGCGCTCTGTGGGCCGAGATTGAATTGACCACCGAGGAAAGCGTCGAACCCCGAGAGGTAATCGCCAAACTGGCAGGACGGGAAGCGTTCCAACGCATGGGCATTGCCCGTGATCAATTCCTGACCCAACTGAAATTCGAGCTACGCACAAATAACCGCGGACGCCCCTACCTGCTCGTTACCAGCAAGGATGCCGTGAAGGAGCCTTTCCTCAATTTTGTGCTGGACCTGCAGTGGTCCAGGGGGCAGTTACTGCGCGAATACGCCGTGCTACTCGATCCACCCGCCGAAACGCCCACGGCACCGGATGCCGCTGGCAGCAGTCGCCCCCAGGAGACTGAGTCAATAATTGCACCTGCGCCCCCCTCCACGGAGCACTACCAAACCCGCCCCGGCGACTCTCTCTGGATCATCGCCAGCCGGCTACGCCCCTCCGAGCAGGTCAGTGTGCGCCAAACCATGCAGGCATTGCACCAGATGAACCCAAAGGCGTTCATCAACGGCAACATCAACCTCCTTAAGACCAACCAGCGGTTAAAGGTTCCCACACAAAGCGACGTAATGGCTCTCAACCAGAACGAAGCACGCCGCTACATAGCCACCCAGATCAGCAAGGGCAATCAGGCAATAGCCGCTCTTGGGACCAACGCGGCTCCCGCTGTCGCCGCTTCCGAAACCAGGGCTAACGAGCCCCCGCCCCCAGCAACACCGCCACGCGAGCCCGCCCCCCTGCCCCCCGAATCAGGCAGTGATCGCTTGCGCCTGCTGTCCGCTGATGAAGAGCAGAGCCTGGCCACTCAAGATATCGCCCAGCTCAAGTCGACCTATAATGAGCTGATGGAGGAGAAAGCTGTTCTGCTCAGAACCATTTTGCAGCAGTACGAAGAGCTGGAAGCGCTCAAGGTGAAACAGCAATCGCTGGACCAGACCCTGGCCAACGAGCGATCATCGCTACCGGCAGTGGCCTCTTTGCAAGCCGCTGGCGACAGCCCCCAGCCGTCATCGTCTACCAATACAACGACCCGCCTCGAGGCCGACGCAAACCCAAACAGCAACCTGGTCAATATCCGTGTCGACCAGCCACCAACCGCGCTCAGCTCCCGGGAGGTGATTACCCATCCCGCCTTCCTTGCTGCAGCAGCCACCTCGCTTCTACTCTTTATAGCGCTGATCTGGCTGCTGATCAGGCGTGGCATCAATCAACGCAACGAGACCCTGACGGCCGACACCCTGATTACTCGTGAAAAAGAGACCAACGATACGGAGCTTGCCATGCCCTCCCGGGAGGAGCCGGATGAGCCCATAAAAAAACCTGTGTTTCGCACCCCCGAGCCAGACCCACTTCGAATCGAGGATGACCAGCTCCTCGAAGAGGAGGAGGACGAACTCGACGAGACCATACGCGCCGCCAATATCTATTTGGCATATGGGCGACTGCGTGAAGCCAAAGCCCTGATAAGGGATGCCCTTGCCCAGGACCCGGACCGCGAAGACCTCAAGCTGACCTTACTAGAACTGCATTGCAAAGAGGAGAACACTGAGGCGTTTGACCAGCTGGCCGCTGAACTGGATGGCAGCCCAAGCGAGGCCGTGCTGCAGCAGCTGCGTGAGCTCAGGCGCCTTATGAACAGGCCGCTCTCAAATGAGCTCTCCGAACCCGAGGAAGCCGTCCCCGACACTCTCGACGAGGTGCTTCTCACCGATGAGGAGCTGGGGCTCAACAGCGAAGAACTGGACTACTTCCCGCCCCAGGAGTCTCTTACCGGGCTTGACCTGGACCTGGACAGCGCATCGGAAGAGGAGTGGCACAAAATCCAGAGCAGCAAAGCGGCCGGGAAAGAAAGCAAGCAAAAGGACCCGAAGGGATAGCCCCCACTAGCGGCTTCCCCCGGCGTCCCCGGGTCGATCAGGGCGCCGAAATGTCGGACAGGCCACCATAGTTGGTGACCCGGGTGTATCCCATCGCCTCCAGTGTTTGCAATGCAATGCCCGCACGCCGGCCACTTTTGCAGTAAAGTGCAATCGGCTGGTCACGGTCGCTGGTCAGCGCCTCAATACGGCTCTCGATGACATCAAAGGGGATGTTCGTAGCCCCAGGATAATGGCCACCGGAAAACTCAGCCTGGGTGCGAACATCAATCACCAACTCATCCGGGGAGGGCCCTGCCGCCATGGCCGCTGAGCTGATCCCCAAAACCGCCATAAGTACGGCACCCAATCCTGCACGGACCTTTGTCATCATCTGGCTTACCTCGTTCCAATCAAATTAAAAGGCAGCATACTCGGGAAGCCTGCCGCACTCGTCTGTAACTCCACACACTAAACCCCTCAAGACGCCAAATCCACTGCCTCCTTCCCCCCATCCCACCACGACTTAACGCTCAGCATGCTGGCATCGTCGCTGATCAGGTTTTATACTTTGCGCCCACCATTTCTCCAACGCATCAGTTAAAAGGCGACATCATGAGTTTTAGCAAGGTCCCCTACGGAAAAGACGCTCCTAACGATATCTATGTAGCGATCGAGATCCCGGCCAACAGCAGTGCTCCAATCAAATACGAGATCGACAAGGACAGCAACGAGGTGTTCGTTGACCGCTTCATGGCAACCCCCATGTTCTACCCGGCCAACTATGGATATATCCCCAACACCCTGGCCGACGATGGCGACCCCCTGGACGTACTGGTGGTAACCCCCTACCCGGTAGCCGTGGGCTCAGTCATCCGCTGCCGTCCCGTCGGTGTACTGAACATGAGTGACGAGAGCGGTGAAGATGCCAAGCTGATCGCCGTTCCCCACGATAAGCTCACCACCCTTTACAAGGACATCAAGGAGTACACCGATCTTCCTGAGCTGCTCCTCAAGCAGATCCAGCACTTCTTCGAGAACTATAAGGATCTGGAAGAGGGCAAATGGGTCAAGGTTGACAACTGGGACAATGCAGACGCTGCGAAAAAAGCGATCATGGACTCCATAGCCGCTTACAAAGGCTAAGGTACCTGGCGCGGGCAGCGACCGCTGCCCGCCACCATTGTTCAATCCTCAGCGCACACATGGTCCGCAAAGCCAGCCCCGGCCTCCTCGTACATGTTAAACACCGATGAAACACCAACCGCCTGCAGCTCTTCGGCCTCATCATTGAAGCGCACAACCGCAGCAACGCGCCCCTGGTAGTCGCTCTTTCTGAGCTGGCTGGCTGTGAAAAGATTACTGTGGTGGTGTGGCATCGCCAGCATAACCAGCCTTAACCGGTCCCCGGTACGTAGCTTGTCCCAGAAATCACTGTCGGTCGCATCCCCCAACTCAACCCGGCGTCCTTCTTCCCGGTGCTGCTGAACCTTCAACGGGTCGTGCTCTATTCCAACCACAACATCACCAAAGCGAGCGCGGAGCGAATCGTAACAGCCTGCACCAATGCGCCCCATGCCGAACACCAGGGCTTCTGGGTTTCCTAGCTCAAGAGGCCGGTCACTGGGGTGCTGGCGTGCCCGCTGGAAGCGATTGAGGTACCGCCCCAGGTGTTGATAAATTAACAGCGCATGACTGTTGAGCGGTGATGAGAGGATAAAGCTGAAAGAGAGCGCCAACGCCATCACGATCAGCCACTGTTCGGAGATCAAGCCTGACTTCCAGCCAATGGCCGCGACAATCAGCCCAAACTCGCTATAGTTGGCCAGCGCGAAAGCACTCAGCATGCTGGTTCTTGCCCGCAGGCCAAAAAGGCTGCTAAGTGCAAAATAGAGTGCCACCTTAAGGGGCAGGACCAACACAACCAAGAGTGCTACCACCGATGTTTCCCAGGTGGGCAGTCCGGTGAGCCCAATGGTTAGAAAAAAAGCGACCAGGAAAAGCTCTTTAAGGTTAAAGAGCGCCTTTGCCATCTCCCCGGCCTTATCGTGGGAGGCGAGAAGCATACCGATCAGCAACGCGCCCAAATCCGGCTTTAGGCCAACCAGATAAAAGAGCTCAGCACCGAATATCAGCGCAAAGAACAGACCGCACAGAACCAGTACTTCACCGTGACCGACACGATCCAGTATGCGAAACATGAGCGGGCGGATCAGTGGCAATAACAAAATGGAGAGCGCCCAGGGCGATGGCCATTCCCCCTTTGAAGCGCTAATGAAGAGCACTGCAAAAAGATCCTGCATGATGAGAATACCGATCGCGATCTGCCCATAGAGGCTACGAACCTCACCCTTGTCCTCCAGCACCTTAACTGCAAAGACGGTACTGGAAAAACTGAGTGCAAAACCGATCAGGACAAGGGCGCGTCCATCAACACCCTGCAAAAGTGATAATCCGCTGTAGGCGGCCACCTTTAAGACCCCAATAAAGAGCAATACTGTTAGCCCCATATGAAGCGAGGCACTAAGCCAGATTTCGGGCTTCAGAAGCTGGCGTACATCGAGCTTTAACCCGATGGAAAAAAGCAGCAATGTGACTCCCAGGTCAGCGATATTCTGCAGCAGCTCTGTTGCTTCGACGCCACTAAAATTAAGGCCAAATCCAGCTAGCAAAAAGCCAACCAGTGGCGGCAACCCTAACTGACGGGCAGCCAAGCCGAACACGAAGGCAAAGAGTAGGATCATGGGGTCCAAGGGGCATACTCCATCGATGTGCAACGTGAACAGGTCTCAACACCAAAGAGTATACCCGGCAGCGTCAGCAAGGCATAAAAAAACCCCGACCTGTGCAGATCGGGGTTTTGTGTAAAAGCTTGACGATGACCTACTCTCACATGGGGAAACCCCACACTACCATCGGCGCTAAGAGGTTTCACTTCTGAGTT